>CAWCHF010000017.1:0-91834 GCA_963795265.1 uncultured Actinomycetota bacterium
CTACTCCGCCAGCACCTCGGTTGTCTCGATCTCCGACCGCACAGCCGCGATCCGGGTCATGACCTTCGCCCGCAGCTCCCCTGGCACGGCTTCCTGGCCGCAGCACTTGTGCACCAGCTTCTTGACGATCTCCTCCAGGCCGTACTCGCGCAAGCACGGCCCGCATTCGTCGAGGTGTACCCGGATCTGCTGGTAGTCGCTCTCCTCCATCTCGCCATCGAGGTAGGAGTACACCGTCGCGAGCACCTCGGTGCACGGTACGTCGTGCGGTCTGCCGCAGCTCATCTCGCGTCGTCCTTCCCTGACGCGTCGTCCGGCGACTGCGCCGTGGTGGAGGCGGCGGGCGCCGAGGCCAGGATGCCCTGATCCGCCGCGTAGTCCTGAAGCAGGTCGCGGAGTTGCCGGCGGCCACGGTGCAGGCGCGACATCACCGTTCCTATCGGGGTGCCCATGATGTCGGCAATCTCCTTATAAGAGAAGCCCTCGACATCAGCGAGGTACACAGCCAGCCGGAAATCCTCAGGCAGCGCCTGCAGTGCGGCCTTGATGTCCGAGTCCGGCAGCCGCTCCAGCGCCTCGGTCTCGGCCGACTTCAGGCCGCCCGAGGTGTGCGAGGCAGCCCTGGCAAGCTGCCAGTCCTCGATTTCCTCGGTCCCGGACCGCTGCGGCTCACGCTGTCGCTTGCGATAGTTGTTGATGAACGTATTCGTGAGGATTCGGAATAGCCATGCCTTCAGATTCGTACCAGCCTGAAACTGGTGGAAAGAGGCATATGCCTTGGCAAACGTCTCTTGCACCAGATCCTCAGCATCGGCCGGATTGCGAGTCATCCGCATTCCCGCCGCGTAAAGCTGGTCAAGGTAGGGCAGCACGTCGTCTTCGAACCGCTTACTGCGCTGCTGAAGTGTCTCGGGGACCGGACCCACCCCTTCCGGGATCGAGGGCTGCAGCCAACCAGCCTGCAATCCGCCTCGCGGGGAGGATACAACGCCGACCGTCATCACATCGCGCGCGACCGCCCTGGATCGGATCAGGACGGGTCTGGCAGCTGGCTAGAGACACGTGCGGTGAAACACGATGACCTGCATCTTCATTCCGCCCCGGAACGCTACCTCCGCAGCCGGTCCAGCTTGCCCTGGCAGGCCACGCAACGGGCGGCCTCGGGCTTGGCTTCCAGCCGCCCCTCGGGCACCAGCGAGCCGCAGTCCACGCAGGTGCCGTAGGTGCCCAGATCGATGCGGTGCAGCGCGGCCAGCACGTCCGAGCGCTGCTTCCTGGCCACGGCGAGCACGGCCTCGGACCGCTCGTTCTCCGACAGGTTAGCGCCAGCATCCGCCGGATCCTGGGGATAGTCAGCCGACAACTGCGGCTGGTCGCCTGACGCGTTCAGCACCATGATGGACCTGTCCAGCTCGGTGCGAATCTCCTCCAGCCGCTCACGTGCCGACTTGGCATCCATGCGATCCCCGCCTCCTTCCGCAACTGGCCGGCCGCGCTCTCGGGGTAATGCGCCGTCCGGCCATCTTGCTGGCCTAGAACAGCGCCTGGCTGCCCTGCGTGCCACTGGCTCCGTGGTCCGGCCCGGCGTCTGCCGCTCCGGTCCGGGCCGCTGCTAACGGCGCTACCGGCGCAGCGCCCGCTGGCTCAATGAGCTGCGGCCCGTTGTTACGGACCGAGTTCACCGCGGTCGATACCGGATACGTCATCAGACCGCTGACCGCCGCTGGCGCCAGCAGCGCCCGCAGGTCCGCCACATCGCCGTTGGCCGGATCGAGCCAGTCTGACCAGCGGGCCGGGTCGATGATCATCGGCATCCGGTCGTGGATCATGCCAAGCTCGTCGGGCGCGCTGGTAGTGATGACGGTGGCGGTCCAGAGCCAGGCATCCTGATCGTCCCTGGCCACTTCAGGATCGCGCCACAGCTCGTACAGTCCCGCGAAGGCGAGCGACCGTCCGTCCTTGCGGCTGATGTAGATCGGCTGCTTTGCCGCACCCGGCCGGACCTGCCATTCGTAATACCCGTCGGCAGGCAGCAAGCAGCGGCGCTTCCCGAAGGCGCGGCGGAAGGCCGGCTTCTCCGCGACCGTCTCAGCCCGGGCATTGATCATCCGGCTGCCGATCTTGACGTCCTTGGCCCAGAACGGCACCAGGCCCCACCGGACCACCCGTAGCTGCCGTTCAGCCTGCCCGGACCCACTGGCACCGGTCCGCCCGCCAGTCCCGGTGCCAGCACCAGGGGCGTCGTCGAGCTGGGCCGGATCCTGCTCGCGGCTGAGCACTGCGTAGACAGGCTTGGTTGGCGCGACGTTGTAGTCAGGCGCCAGCGGCTCGGCCACCATGTCGCGCTGCACGCTGAACTCCTCAAGGAGCTCTATGCGCTTTCGCGTCGATGCATACCGGCCGCACATATCCTCACCTGGTTAGAAGGCACGTTCAGAAGTCGCTCAGAATTTCATAGCCAAGATCCGGCTATGCCAAACCTTGCCGAGATTTCCGGACTCATTCCGGTCTCGCGGCCCCGCGGGTGCTCTGATTGTCGCTCCGCGCGGCCGGCCACGTCCAGACGTGCCGCCGAGCCAGTACTCTCTGGAGGCATGCACGCCTCGGGCCAAGCCGACAACGGCTGGGCGGCGCCGCTGGCGCCGGCGCCGCTGTGCCGTGCCAGCGTGCGCTTGCCTGGCTCCAAGTCGATCACCAACAGGGCGCTGATCCTTGCGGCCCTGGCGGACACGCCCACCCTGATAGTAGGCCCGCTGCGGGCCCGCGACACCGAACTGATGGCAGCGGCCATCGGCGCGCTCGGCGCGGCTGTCGAACGTCGCCGGCACCGCTCGGTCCGCCAGCCTGGACGGTGCACGCCGGGCTGGCGCGCGCCGGCCAGGCCACGGTCGATGTCGGGAATGCCGGAACCGTGCTGCAGGTTCGTTCCGCCCGCGGCTGCCCTCGCGACAGCCGACGTCGAGTTCACCGGCGATCCCGCGCGTCCGCAGCGCCCGGTCGGTCAGCTGCTCGCCGGGCTCCGGCAGGCGGGCGTCGACGATCAGCGACGGCGGCCGGGGTGCCGTTCCCTTCATCGTGCACGGCCGTGGCCGGGTCCGCGGCGGCACCGTCACCCTCGACGCGTCATCGTCGTCGCAGCTGGTGTCCGGGCTGATGCTGGCGGCGCCGCGGTATCGAGCGCGGCCTGCGAGATCATCCACCGTGGCGAGCGGATCCCGTCAGCGCCGCACATCGCGATGACCGTCGGCCATGCTGACCAGCGCAGGCGCGGCCGTCGAGCACGGCTCGAGCCGGGCGCGGCGCGGCCGGGAACGGCAGCAGGGTGGCGCCCGACCTCTGGCGGATCCGGCCGGGACGCCTCGCGCCCGGCACGATCACGGTCGAGCCTGACCTGTCGAATGCGGCCCCGTTCCTCGCCGCGGCCCTGGTCACCGGCGGACGGTGACCATGCCTGGCTGGCCCGCCACGAGCCTGCAGCCGGCGGGCCAGATCCTGGACGTGTCTGCGCCAGATGGGCGCGAGCTGCGACGCTCACCCCGGCCGGGCATGCGGATCGAGGGCACCGGCCGGATCCGGGGCATCACGCGCCGACCTGCGCGACGTCAGCGAGCTGGCGCCGGTGCTGACCGCGCTGGCCGCGCTGGCCGACTCGCCGTCGGAGTTCACCGGCATCGGGCACATGCGGCTGCACGAGAGCGACCGGCTTGCCGCGCTGGCGGCCGAGATCGGCGCGCTCGGCGGCCAGGTCACCGAGCTTCCGGACGGCCTGCAGCGTGCAGCCGCGGCCGCTGCGGGCCGGCTCCGACCCGTTCGACAGCCACGATGATCACCGGCTGGTGATGGCCGCCGCCGTCCTCGGCCTCGCCGTGCCGGGCCTGCGCGTCCGCAACGCGGCGACCGTCGGCAAGACGTTCCCGGCGTTCAGCGCGCTATGGCAGCAGATGCTGGAGGCAGGCGCCCTGAGCCGGGTAGTCGGCCACGCCGGACTCGATGAAGACGACGTGCGGGTCCGGCCCGGCAAGGGTTCCAGGCCGCGCACCAGGAGACGGCCGGCCCATGAGGACGCGATCGAGGCGTTCGTGGCCGGCGTCGACCGCGGCCGGTACCGCTGCTGGGTCGGTGACCGGGCGGTCACCGCGATGAAGGCGCGCGAGCTCGGCCGTCACGGTGTCGTGGTCGGCGACTGGGTCAGCCTGATCGGCGACGTGTCCGGCCAGCCCGGCACGCTGGCCCGGATCGTGCGCGTCCAGCCGCGGACGTCGGTGCTGCGCCGGTCGGCGGAGGACGACGATCCGGCCGAGCGGATCGTCGTCGCGAACGCCGACCAGCTCGTGATCGTGTCTGCGCTTGCCGACCCGCCGCCGCGGCCAAGGCTGATCGACAGGTTCCTGGTCGCCGCGTTCGACGCCGGGCTCGAGCCGCTGCTGTGCCTGACCAAAGCCGACCTGGCCGGGCCGGACGAGCTCATCGCCGCGTACGAGCCGCTCGGGCGTCCGGTTCGTGGTGCTGAGCCGGCCGTTCGGTACCGCGCTCGACGACCTGCGGGCGCTGCTGACCGGCCGCATCAGCGTTCTGGTCGGCCACTCGGGCGTCGGCAAGTCGACCCTGGTCAATGCGCTGCTGCCGGACGCCGACCGCGCTGTCGGGTCGGTCAGCCCGGTGACCGGGCCGCGGGCGGCACACCTCGTCGTCCGCTATCGCGCTGCCGCTGCCGGACGGCGGCTGGATCATCGACACGCCGGGCCTGCGCAGCTTCGGCCTGGCGTACGTGGCCGCCGACCGGGTCGTCTCCGCGTTCGGGGAGTTCGCCGACGCGATAGCGAACTGCCCGCCCGGCTGCACCCACCTTGAAGCGGGCTGCGCGCTGGACGCCTGGGTCGCCGAGCACGGCGGCTCAGCTGCGGCCAGGCTGGACTCGCTGCGCCGGCTGCTGCGCAGTCGCGAGGGCATTGACCCGGCCGACGGCACCGAGCCCTAGCCCGTGCCGGGCTGCCGGCAACCGATCCCGCCGCAGGCCACCACTCGCCGAGCGCCACGGCAACCACCTGGCGGCAACTGAGCGGCAACTGCGGGCTAGCAGCCGGCGGCCAGGAATGGCCATTGTGGGGCAGTAAGCGCTAGCGTTTGCCGCCATGGCGGGTTTTGACGGCGACCTCGGATTCGCGCACGTCCTGGCGGACGCTGCGGACGACATCACCATGCGCAGGTTCCGCTCACTCGACCTGCGGGTTGACGCCAAACCCGACCTGTCACCGGTGTCCGACGCCGACCTGGCGGTCGAAGAGTCGCTGCGCAATGTGCTCGGCAGGTCCCGGCCGCGGGATGCGGTACTCGGCGAGGAATTCGGCCGTACTGGCTCCAGCCAGCGCTGCTGGGTCATCGACCCCATTGACGGGACCAAGAACTTCATCCGCGGCGTGCCGGTCTGGGCGACGCTCATCGGGCTGATGGCGGAGGACGAGGTCATCATGGGGGTGGTGAGTGCGCCGGCGCTAGGCCGCCGGTGGTGGGCGGCCAGGGACGGCGGCGCCTGGACCGGGCGCAGCATGACCAAGGCAACGGCCTGCCGGGTCTCCGGGGTGCAGAGCCTGGCCGATGCCTCCCTGTCCTTCTCCGGGCTGGTCAGCTGGGAGCGTGCGGGCCGGCTGAATGACCTGGTCGGGCTGACCCGCAAGGTGTGGCGGACGCGTGCTTATGGCGATTTCTGGTCTCACGTGCTGGTCGCCGAGGGCGCCGTTGACATATCCGCGGAGACGGACGTGTCGCTCTGGGATCTCGCCGCGCTCCAGATCATCGTCGAGGAGGCCGGCGGTGCATTCACCGACCTCGCGGGCACGCCGCGACCGGACGGAGGCAGCGCGGTGTGCACGAACGGCCTGCTGCACTCTGAGGTGCTGAGCCTGCTAGCGCAGGGCAGTCAGGACTTGCCCTGAGCCTGATTCGGGCGGATGCTGGACAGCATTGGCAGTCACAAGCGCACAATCTTCAGGCCATGATTGCAGTGGGCATGGCGGCTGTGTGCGAGAGGAGCGATGCAGCATGAACGTCCGGGACGGCATGACCAAGGTTGTCCTTAGCGTCGGTCCGGCGCACACTCTGCGCCAGGCTGCCCGCCTGATGTCCGGTCAGCGGGTCGGGGCTGCGGTAGTTGTCGACTCCTCGCACCCCGGCATCGGGATCCTGACAGAACGAGACATTCTCGACTCCCTGGGAGCCGGCCAGGACGCGGATACGGAACTGGTGGCCAACCACCGCACCGCTGACGTGGTGTTCGCATCACCCGACTGGACACTGGAGCAGGCTGCCGCCGCCATGATGGCCGGGAACTTCCGCCATCTTGTGGTTGTGGACGGGCAGGAGGTGACTGGCCTGCTGTCGATGCGCGACATCGTGCGATGCTGGGCTGGCCAGGACACCAGCGTGGCCGGAGGCGTCTCAGTCTCGGCCTGACGCGCTGGAGCTGGCGCCGCGGGGGTGAGCTCATTAGCAGCGGAGGCGTTCCGTGCGACTGACCGGCGCTGTCGCGCTGGTCACGGGTGCTTCTTCAGGTATCGGCGCAGCGACGGCCGATCATTTAGCGAGGGCCGGTGCCCGGCTGCTCGTAACCGGACGGAATGAAGAACGGCTGCGTGCCGTCGCGGCCCGAAGCGGAGCCGTCGCGCTGCCAGCCGACCTGACTGAGCCAGCCGGGCCAGACCGGCTCGTCCAGCAGGCGCTGGCGGCGGCCGGCCGGATCGACTTGCTGGTCTGCAATGCCGGCGCTGGCTGGGCTGGACCTATCGGCGACCTGCCGCCTGCCACAGCCACCGAGATCGTGACCCTCAACCTGCTCGCGCCCGTGCAGCTCGCCAGGCTCCTGGCGCCTGCGATGGCGGCCAGGGGCGCCTGGCCGGCTGATCTTCGTGTCATCCATCGCAGGCGCCATCGGGGTTCGCCACGAAGCGGTCTACGCGGCCACCAAGGCAGCGCTCAACTGCCTGGCCGAGTCCCTCGATTATGAGCTCGCCGACCGCGGCGTCGGCGTTTCGCTGGTGCTGCCTGGCGTGGTCGACACGCCGTTCTTCAGCCGGCGCGGCGCGGCCTATCAGCGGCACTGGCCGGCCCCGGTCCCGGCTGACCGGGTGGCCGCGGCGATAACCGACGCCGCCGCCAGGGACCTCCCGGTGGTGTACGTGCCGGCCTGGCTGCGGCTCCCGGCCTTGCTGCACGGCGTCGCACCGCGCACTTTCCGCAAGATCGCCGGGCGCTTCAGCTGACGGCGGCCAGTCAGGCACGCCGGTAACGGAGCACCGCGATCGGAGTGAACACCAGCACCAGCACCGCCGACCAGGCGAGCGCGACGCCCACGTCGCTGCTGGAGCCGACGAGCAGCGAGCGAACGGCATCGACCATCGGCGTGATCGGCTGGTACTTCGAGAATGGCTGCAGCCAGCCCGGCATCGAGGTGGCCGGCACGTAGGCGCTGGAGATGAACGCGAAGACAAACGCGATCAGCGACATGCCTTGTGCCGCCTGTCCGTTGGGCGCGAACAAGCCCATCACGATGAACACGATGGTGAAGACGACGGCGTAGACCAGGCACAGCCCGAAGGCGGCAAGCCCGCCGAGCAGCGATCCCGGCAGCCGGAAGCCGAACAGGAAGCCGAAGGCGGCAGTCGAGACGATCGACCACACGTTGGTGGTGGAGTCTGCCAGCATGCGCCCCAGCACCAGGGAATAGCGCGGAACCGGCAGCGACAGCAGCCTGTCGGTGAAGCCCTGCACCCGGTCCTCGGCGACGGCCACCGCGATGCCGCCGCCAGTGAACAGCACGATCGTGGCCACGTACGCGGGCACCAGGAAGTCAACGTAGCTGGTGCCGCCCGCCTGGATGGCACCGCCGAAGACGTACCGGAAGCAGAACAGGAACAGCACGGACTGCACGATGCCCATGATGCTCAGGCCGGGTGTCCTGACGTATTTCCGCAGCGCCCGCACGGCCACCTGCATGGTGGCCGTGGTGGCGCCCGGCGGCGTGGCCGGCGCTGATCGGCTGGATCATCGGCTGGGTCGCCGGCTGGGTCATCGTCATCGCGCACTCCGCTCTGCTAGCTGGCCAGTCGCAGCCGGGTTCCCGGCTGACGCATCGGTGATTGTCAGGAAGACCTCGTCCAGATTCGGCCGCCGCACGCCAATTTCCTCGACGGTGATCGCGGCTTCCCGCAGGCAGCCGATGACGGTGGCAAGCTCGGCTATCCCGCCGCGGGCCGGCACCGTCGCGTGCCGCCCGGCCGGGTCGATCCTGGCCGGGCTCGTGGTGATGTTCTGGAGGATCTGCGCGACGGTGCCGAGCGCGGCAGCGTCGCTGACCGCCACCTCGATGACGTCCCCGCCGATGCTCGCCTTGAGGTCGGCCAGCGGGCCGGCGGCTATGGCGCGGCCGTGGTCGATGACCACGACCTGGTCAGCGAGCTCGTTGGCCTCATCGAGGTAATGCGTGGTCAGCAGCACATCGGTGCCAGCCGACACCAGCATCCGCACGGCGTCCCAGACTTCCCGGCGGCCGGCCGGATCAAGCCCCGTCGTCGGCTCGTCCAGCAGCAGCAGCCGTGGTCCGCCGACGAGGCTGGCACCGAGGTCGAGCCGGCGTCGCTGGCCGCCCGAGTAACTGCCGCTGCGCCGGTCTGCCACCGCGCCGAGGCCAAGCTGCTCGATCACGGTGATGGCTGCCTGTCTGGCCGCAGCCAGGCTGTGTCCGAACAGCCTGGCTGTCATCTCCAGGTTCTCCCGGCCTGTCATGGTGGGCTCGACCGCGGCGAACTGGCCCGCCAGGCCGATGTCGCGCCGGACCCGGACCGGATCGCGGCCGACGTCGTGCCCGCGCACCAGCAGCTCTCCGCTGGTCGGCCGGAGCAGGGTGGCAACGGTCCGGACGAAGGTGGTCTTGCCTGCGCCGTTCGGGCCGAGGATCGCCAGCACCTGGCCACGCGGCGCGACCAGGTCAAGCCCGTCAAGCGCGGTCACCTTGCCGAATCGCACTGTCAGGTCACGCGCCTCGAGCAGCGGGATGGCTGCGGTCTGCGTACTCATCGGCGTGGTCCCCGATCGTGGCAAGTCATTCTCGTAGCTCCCCTCGATGGCCCTTAAGACCTATCTCGTTGGCGTCA
The DNA here is from genome assembly GCA_963795265.1 of uncultured Actinomycetota bacterium. Lineage (GTDB taxonomy): Bacteria > Actinomycetota > Actinomycetes > Streptosporangiales > Streptosporangiaceae > JAJYUU01. The sequence continues at coordinate 9,147 of CAWCHF010000017.1, forward strand.
CTCAAGCGATAGTAGCTTGGCTACTAGTTATCTGACAACTTATATCGAGGAGACTAGTGAGTCGGCGGCTACCGCGGCGGCGGCCGGCGCTGCAGGGATCGCGATGGTGCGACTAGTGCGGTGTCGACTAGTAGGCTGATTTCATGGATAACCAGCTGCGCCCGTCGCCGCTTGCGCTGGCGGTGCTGAGCCTGCTGCATGCCGGACCGCTGCACCCGTACGCCATGCAGCGTCTGCTCAAGCTCTGGGGCAAGGACGCGGTTATCAACGTCGGCCAGCGGGCCAATCTGTACAAGACGATCAAGCGCCTCGATCAGGCTGGGCTGGTTGCCGTCCGGCAGACCGAGCGGGACCAGCTCTATCCGGAACGGACCGTCTACGAGCTAACCGAGGCCGGACGGCAGACTGCGCACGACTGGCTGACGAGCATGCTCGCCCGGCCGCGCAACGAGTTCCCGCAGTTTCCGGCCGCGCTGTCCTTCATCATGTTGCTCAGTCCGCAGGAGGCACTGGCCGTGCTCGACCGCCGGGCTGCGGCATTGCGCAGCGAGCTGGCCAGCATTGAGGCCGACCTGACGGGCGTCGCCGCCACCCTGCCCAGAGTCGTGCTGATGGATGACGAGTACAAGCGCGCGGTCACCGCAGCTGAGCTTGCCTGGGTTGAAGCAGTGGCCGACGACCTGCGCTCCGGCAGCTGGCGGTGGAGCTACCAGGAACTTGCTCCGTTCCTGCAGACAGACGCCGAACCGGTGACAGGAGACGCTGCGTCCGGCGGCCCGGCGGCCGGCCCATTGCCGGACTAGCTGGCGGTCAGGTAGGCCACGGCCAGCCTGTCCTCACCGCGGCTCGCGGTAGGCGGGATCACCGCCGTGCCGGGTTTCGAGCAGCCAGCGGTGCCATTCGTCGCGCTCACCGGTCACAATTGCTCATCCTCGCGGCTTGGCTCACGGCCGGCCAGGCAGGCCGCCGGGTGCAGGCCTCACTGATAGCCGCTCAGGCCGTCCGCAAGGCTCTCGCTGTCGCCGCTCAGCGCGGCCGGAAGCGCCTGCTGCAGGGCGAAGGTAGCCGCGATTATCCGCGCCGCGCCGAGCGCCGGCTCCTGGCGGGCTCGTTCGGTCTCGAGACGGCCGGCCAGCCGCCAGCCGAACGTGGCGGCGACCGAGGCGAGGTCGCTGGCCTGGTTGCCGATCTGAGCGCCGTCCCAGTCGAGCACGCCGGTCACGGTCCGGAGGTCACCGTCCCCGGTCAGCAGCAGGTTCCCGCCGCCAAGGTCAGAGTGCACCAGAGCCGGGCCGACCGGATCAACAGCACAGACGGCAGCCAGTTCCCGCGCCGCCTGCTCACGCCCGGCCGGTGTCATCAACGGGAACAGCACCTCCCGCACCTGGCTGGCCCACCGGAGCCAGTGGTCGGGGGCGGCTACCGTGACCGTTCGCCTGATCACCTCGTCGGCGCCGAGCGCGGCCAGCTTGTCCAGCAAGCCGGCCAGCCCACGGGCCAGCGCGACCTCCGCCTGTGGCGCCAGCGTCGCATCGTGCTCGGCCGGCTCGCCGTCGATCCGCGTCACCGCCGCATAGCAACTGCCCAGCGGCCGGTCCAGATGATCGCTATCCAGCGGAGCGGGAATCGCCACCGGCAGCCGAGCCTGTACGAGCACCGCCAGCAGGGCCAGCCGCGCGGGCAGCGCTCGCCTGGATTGCTCGTCGCGAGGGAATCGGTAGGCGACGTCACCTGCGAGCACGACATCGTGAAACTGACCACGGACCAGCCGTGCATCGCGCACGGCAGACTGGCCGTCTCGTTCGAGCACCGACAGGTAGCCAGCCAGGCGATCATTCACCCGGCGAGGATAAGCGCTGCGCGGACCGGAGTTACTGTCAGGACATGGAATCCAGTAGCACCCCCCAGGCCCGGCTGCCGGATGCGTGCACGCTGCCCGCGGCACGGCTACCGGAGCGGCTTGCGGACTTCACCCGCCTCTTCGCCGATTTCGTGGTCACCATCGACCGGGTACGGCCGGACTTGCTGCGACTCGGGCTGATATCCACGCCTGCCGCCGCGGCCCGCGCCGCAGAACTGGCAGTAGCCGAGTCGGCGTGCTGCTCGTTCTTCGAGTTCACGCTCCGCGTCACTGCCGGGCAGCTGGTACTCGACGTCCGGGTGCCCGGCAACTACGCGGCGGCGCTTGATGGCCTCGCCGAGCGCGCCTCCGCCGCGCAACCGGCCCTATGAATGCGGAGTTGCCTGTGGCCTATGAGCTAGGCAACTCCGCACCCATGAGCGGCTGACGAAGCTACGGCTGAGGGTGCGACGGGCGCGCGTTGAAGACGTCCGCGCCGAAGTCGGTGGCGGTTGCCGCGAAGCCGAGGTGCCCGTCCCCGTCGGCGCCGCCGGACCTGATGCCGAGCAGGTCCTCGAACGTTCGTAGCGCCGAGTAGTGGTTGTAGGAACCCGTGCTGTCGACGCTGCCAGCCGTGATCCAGATCTGGGTTCAGCAGTACCGCGCCAACCTGGCCGCCACCCGGCATGGTGCCGGCCACGGGCTCCTGGCCGGGCGTCAGGCCCTTGATGCCCAGCAGCTGGTAGTAAGTGGCGCCGCCGAACGCCGCGACCGGAGTGTTGAGCAGCGGCGAGTAACCAGGGTTAGCGCTATTCGGGCCCGGCTGCTCGTTGCCGGCGGACGCGGTGTCGGTCACCCCGCCCTCGTCGAAGGTGATCATGACGAGCGTGTGCCCGCTTCGGTAGGCGGGCGAGTTCAGGATCAGCGGCATCCAGGTGCGCAGGAAGTCGTCAGCGCCGACCAGGCCGCCGGTCGTGCCGCCAGCGTCGTTGGTTCCGGCGCAGGTGGCGTCGTGACCGTCATCGCACAGGTTCGGCGTGATGAAGGCGAACCGGGGCGTGGTCCGCACGTGCGCCAGATCCCGGGCCAGGTGACCCTGGTAGCCGACCGACCCGTCGGTGTTCGTGGTCGCAGTCCCGAGCGGGACAACGTCGTGGTTGCACAGCCACTGATTGTCAATCACCGAGTGGAAATAGATGAACGGGTTGTGCCGGTTGGCGTACTGGTCGGTGATCGCCGACTTGACCTGACCGCCGGTCGCGTTCGGGCCCTGCGCGTTGTTGGTGTCGTCGGCACCGATGCCGTTCACCTGGCTCGGATGGGCACAGTCGGTGCCGCCGAGCGGGTCAGCCTGGCCGCCGTCCCTGGCCGCGTCGTTACCCATGTCCTCGGCGTACTCACGCCAGTCGCTGCCAATGCTCCACGGGTAGGCGCGGTCCAGCTGGTTGCCGATCGTCAGCACCTGGCGCGGGAACACGCAGCCCTGGCCGTCGACCTGGCCGGGATACAGCGCCTGGTCCGGGTCGAGCGTGCCCGGCGTCACGTCGTTGAATGTCCCGCTCAGGGAGGTGATGCTGGTGACGCAGTCACTGCTCGTCACCTGATTAGGCGCCTGGCCGGAGACCTGCGCGATGTAGTTGTCGGCGCTGACATGACCGACCGCGTTGTAATGCTGGATCAGCTCGCCCTGCGGCAGCAGCGTGTCGTTCAGGTAAGTGGCGGGCGAGGACGGACCGAACGTCGCGCTGTAGCTCTCGTTCTCCAGGTCAATGACGATGACATGGCTGATCGCCCCCGGCGGCACGGGCAACTCGCGGAAGTCACGACTATGGGCGGACGCAGAGATCGCCGGGACGAGCGCCAGCGCGAGCGCGGCAGCGCCGGCAGTCCCGATGACCGCGACCCGGTGCGCTGCCCGTGCAGTACGGTTCATGATTCTCCTGTTCGACGACGACGCCGGGCGACGTCGGCCGCCCGTATCATCCGGAACTCTCACACTCCGGACCGAATCATCGTGAACATGGAGATGACGGATAACCGGCCGCAAGGTGAAGAGCGGCCGTCGGCGCGAATACGGCGACCGGCACCCCGCGCCCGAGACTGCGGGCCGGGGGGTGCCGTCAGTGCCGTGTCTCTACCGGCGAACCCGGAAGTACATGGTCGGGTGCCACCAGGCGTTCATGGCATGGAACCCGATCGGACTGCCGTAGTCGGCCGCGCCGAAGGTCCACTTACCCCACTCGTAGAGCTCGACGTGACCAGGGCCGAAAAAGGCCAGGTCGCCGCGGCGAGCTCGCGACTTGGGGATGCGGACCAGCCGCCAGCTGCCGAGCATGCCGTAGGTAGTCCGCGGTAGCGGGATGCCCGCCGCCCGGTAGGCCGCGTAGACCAGGCCGGAGCAGTCGAAGCCGGCCGGGCCGGTGCCACCCCAGATGTACGGCTTGCCATGCTGCCGCATCGCGAAATGCCAGACGCGCATGCGCATCCTGGCGGCAGCAGCCGCGTACTCCCTGGCCTTATGCGCCTTGTGATTCTTGTGGGCTTTGTGAGTAGCCGTGGCCGTGACGTCCGCGCGGGCCGGACCACTGGCGGTGAAAGCGATAGTTGCGAAGGTTAGGACGGCGGCCACAAGCGCGGCCCGCACCACGCTGCGCATGTGAGCTGAGAAACCACCCTGGCTGCAGCGAGTGATGCTTCCGTTCACGCGTTGCTTTCTGACGTAGTTGCGCCCGGACGACACACAGGCGCCTGACTTGTCGCACGTTAGCAGGCCGCGAATCGGCACTAGCACCAGATGGTGCGACACGCCGGCCTGCGAAGCGTCCCGGCAGGCGGCAATATCCGAATACATGTACTTACGCGGTCCGGTATCAAGACAAGTACGCCTCGTGGCGAATACGGCAGGCATGAGGCCTCTGACCACCCTGCCGATTCTAATTTCATAGTTATCTAGCCGACTTACTAGGAATTATGTATGCTGGCCGCTAGGGCACCAGGGAACGGCTCTGCTGCCCACCCCCACCGACGACGGAAGGTAAATTTCGCATGCCCAGAACGTCTCGCCCGTCTAGACGATCGCGTCCGCTGCGCTGGCCGGCTGCGACCCTCGCGGCCGCCGCTCTCACGGCCGCAGGCCCGGCGCTGCTCGCTTCCAGCCCGGCGTCAGCGGCCCCGGCACCGACCGCTCCGCCGCCGGTTACCGTCCTGACCGGCAGCGCCAGCAAGGCGGACGGCGACATCTTCATCTCCCCGTTCGGCGACCAGAAGACGTATGCCAGCGGCCCGGAGATCCTGGACCATGAGGGGAACGTGGTCTGGTTCCACGCTGTCCCGGCTGGCCAGGAAGCGGCCGATTTCCGGACCCAGACCTACGACGGCCGGCGGGTGCTCACCTGGTGGCAGGGCACTGGGCTCGGCGGCCTGTCGTCCGGCGCCGACTACATCTACAACGACCATTACCAGCAGATCGCCGAAGTACAGGCGGGCAACGGCTACACGACGGACGGGCATGAATTCCTGATCACGCCGTGGAACACAGCGCTCGTGCTCAGCTACGCGACCGCGACCGCTGACCTCACGTCGATCGGCGGTCCGGCCGATCAGACTGTGATCGACGGGATCGTGCAGGAGATCGACATCAAGACCGGCAAGGTGCTGTTCCAGTGGAACAGTGCGGACCACGTGCCCTATAGCCAGAGCGAGCAGCCGCTGCCGGCGTCGGCCAGCACGCCGTGGGACTGGTTCCACGTCAATGCCGTGCACGTCGCCAGGGACGGCAGCCTGCTGATCGACGCGCGCAACACCTGGACGGCGTACGACGTAAGCCACCGCACCGGGGACATCAGGTGGCAGCTCGGCGGCAAGGACAGCAGTTTTCCCCTGGCTGCCGCGCCTGGCCAGACGCTGGACAGCGCGGGTGAGATCTTCGCCTGGCAGCATGACCCGGAGCAGGTCGGACCTGACCTGTTCACGTTCTTCGACAACGACTCGTCGGGCGCGCCGTTGCTGTCGTACAGCCGGGCGGTGACGGTGCGGCTGAACTTCCGCACCAAGGTCGCGACGCTGGTGTCGTCGGAAAACCAGCCCGAAGGCCTGTCGGCGGCGTCACAGGGCAATGCCCAGACCACGCGCAATGGCGATGTCTTCGTCGGCTGGGGCGCGCTGCCGTACTTCTCCGAGTTCAGCCGTTCCGGAGAACTTCGGTTCAACGCGGAGTTCCCGGCTGGGGTGAACAGCTACCGCGCCTACCAGCTGCCGTGGCCTGGTGACACGTCGCCTGACAGACATCCCAGGAGCTTAAATGTCAAGCCGCAGTCTTGATTTGCTGGCTGGCGTGCTGTGGCCAGGCGGTGGCCTCGTCGTAGAGGGTGCGGGTCTTTGAGGCAGCCGTGCAGGATGCCGACGAGCCGGTTGGCGAGCTGGCGGAGGGCGGCGCGGTGGCCGAGCCGGCGGCGCGCTGGGCGTCGTAGCAGGCGCGGGCGCCGGGCGAGGCGTTGAGGGCGGCGAAGGCCTGGCCGTCGAGGGCGTCGCGGAGCCGGTCGTTGTGCACGTACCGGGCCATGACGGTTTTCTTCTTCCCGGACTGGCGGGTGATCGGGCTGGTGGCCGCGTAGTTCTTGCGGGCCTTCGCGGGGCGTAGCGATGCGGGTCGTCGCCGAACTCGCAGCACCCGGGCGCCGAGGACCGGTCCCAGGCCGGGCTGGGACGATGATCTCAGCGTCCGGGTGCTGACTGAAAATGCGCGGCCACCTGACCCTCCAGGACCTTGATCTGCTCGTTGAGGGTGGTGATCACCGCGGTCAGCGACGGACTACCGCGGCGCAGGCGGCGGTGACCGGCGGCTGGGCAGCTGCTCGCGCGCAGCGCCGCCTGATCGCGGCGGTCTTGCCGCGGTCACGGCGGCGGGCGCGCTTGAGCGCGGCGCGATCTGCGCGGTGGTCAGCCTGGCCGCCGACGCCGGGTCGGGCGCCTTGGCCAGCAGCTCCAGGGTGTCGGGGGCGTCCAGGTCCTCGAACGCCTCCAGCGCTGCGGGGAAGAAGTCCCGCAGCTGGTGGCGCAGCCGCTGGACGTGCCGGGTCCGCTCCCAGATCAGCGTCTTATGCGCCCGGGCCACCACCTTGACCGCCTGCGCGGCCGGCGCTGTCCCCGGCCACCGGCCGCAGCTGATGCGAGTCGGTGCGCACCATGTCCGCCAGGACGTGCGCGTCAGCCGGTGTCGCTCTTGGCTCCCGACACCCCGTGCCGGTCCCGGTACCGGGCCGCCTGCAGCGGGTTGATCCCGAACACCTGATACCCGGCCGCGACCAGCGCCTGAACCCACAGGCCCCGGTCAGTCTCGATCCCGACGGCTACCTCGGCGTCCTCGGCGTCCTCGCCGAGATGCTCGCCGATCATCGCGTGCAGCCGGGCCATCCCCGCCGCGCCCTCGGGCAGCCGCGCCCTGGCCAGCATCCGTCCCGACGCGTCCATCAGCTCGACGTCGTGATGATCCTCGGCCCAGTCATCTCCCACAAACAGCACGCGCTCTCCCGCCTCGAAGCCGGCAATCCACGGCAGCCTGCGGGAGAACCATCAGCGACCTAATAAACCAGTGCTCACGCCGATCCGGCGGGCACGACATCCCAGCAGCGATCTACTCTCCCGGCCACCGGCAGGGGCACGATCTGTCAGCAAGGGCTTCCCGAAGGAGCCCAGGAGGCAACAGTGCTCACCTGCCGGCGGCTACCAGACCCGAGTCTGCCGCACGGCCGACCCGTTAACTCTTATTAGGAGGTAGCTAGCTGCTGGCGGGGCCCGGCCGCGGCCGAACGGGCCCCGCCTGCCGCGCGGCGCTGGCCGAGCTGCTCTCCCGGCTGCGGTGGCGCTCCGAACGAGTTGCTGACGTGTGCGCTTAGCCGGCGCCGCCGCCGGCCGGCGAGCATCGCACAGTGGCGCCGCGGCTCGCACTCCGGCCCGCTGAAGGCCCGGTCCGAACCAATCGTCGCAGCGTGCCGTTGCTGACTCCGTTCCCGGCCCTTAACTGGCCTTTCTATTTTTGTCACCTGGTGCCATTAGTCCTGGGTAGTCGGGACATTCGTTCGTGTCGGCGGCCGCCCCGGCCAGTGCAGGCTGGTCTCAGAACCCGCAGGAACCGGGCTCATGAGCGAAGGAAAGAAGGAGGATTCGAATGGCAAGCCCAATCGAATTTCTCGGTGAGCCGACTGCACGCACCAACCTCAAAGTGTGGGAGTGGGTGAAGCAGTCCAAGATCATGGCGATCGGCTGGACAGCGATGCGCGTCTGGCTCGGCATCATGTGGATCCAGGCTGGCGTTGCCAAGCTGTGGGGCGCGGAGAACGCTGGATTCATGCACAACAACGGCGCCGCCGTGGCCGGCTTCGCCTCGCACGGTGCGCCCGCCTACACCTGGTGGGGCAGCTTCCTGCACAGCTTCGTGGTCCCGAACGCGGGCTGGATCGCCGTTCTCGTCGCGGTCGCCGAGTTCGCGATCGGCATCGCGCTCTGCCTCGGCATGTTCACCCGCATCGCGGCGCTCGGCAGCCTGGCGCTGCTGTTCACCTACGTGATGTCGGGAACGGCGAGCGTGTGCGCCTTCTACGCACTGTTCGCCATCGTCATCCTGACCTTCTGGCGGACCTCGAGCTGGATCGGCGTCGACGGCCTGATCGCCGGCTACCGCCAGCGCCACCACCACGAGCGCGGCCTGCACACCCCCATCCGCGAACTCCTCAGCCGCGTTGCGGCCGGGACCCCCACGGCCGACAAGACCGCGTAACGGTCCGTTCCTCGGTCGAGTCCCTACCGATGCGGCCTGCGCTAGCAGGCCGCATCGTTGTGTCGCCGGGCCCCGCCCACCCGGCTATCCAGGCGCCAGGCGGGCGGCCACGTGCCGCATGAGCGGCCAGCCGATCGATTCCTGCACGCTACGGGCGAACAGCCAGTGCCGGACCCTGGCCGGATCCGACTCCGGCCAGGTCGGCCATCCGGTTCGCCAGTCCCGCGGGGTCGGCGGCCAGCCTGTCCTCGCAGTTGAGCATGTGCTGCAGAACGTCGTAGGCCGGATCGCCGATGTATGGCTTCGGATCAATGATCAGCCATGGTGCCCGCTGAGCGGCCAGCACGTTGCCGGCGTGCAGATCGGTGCATAGCAGCACCTGGCTGCCAGGCGCTCTCAGGCAGCGTCCGGAACATCGCGATGCCCGGCCCTGGCGAGGCCGGGATCGATCCGGTCGTCGGCGCCTGCAACGGCGTACTCTCGCTCGAATTCATCAGCCCACGCCGCGCACATCTCCGCTAGCGGGCGGAACGGGTAAGTCGCATAACGCTGCGCCCACAGCAGGCGCAGCAGCCCGGTCACAACCGGATCCTGGTCAGGCTCGGGCAGCGTCTGGCCCAGCGAAGTGCCCGGCACGCACCGCTCGATCAGCAGCGCGTACGAAGACTCGCTCTCCTGCGCGGCGTGCAGGCGAACGGCCCCGTTGCCGTCCCAGATCCGCAGCCCAGCTGCCTCGTCTCGCTCTTCACCGCCGACGGACCGGAACCCGACCTTGATCACTAGCGCGACGCCGCCGGAATCGGTGGCCGGTGCCGTCCACGAGCACTGCCCGCCCGGCTCGAACGGCTCGCCTACCTGAAGCGACCACCGGTCAGCGAGATCAGCCACGATCGACGGCAGATCGGCGATCCAGTCGCGGACGAGGTGATGCCTGCTTGCCGTCTCGGTCAGGTACCGGGGCACGGCGAACGCGGTCATGGCGCTCCTGCGATGCTCAGGCCAGCTTGGGGCGGTACCTCAGGTAGACAGCACCGCTGGCGAACCGGCGCGTGTCGAGAAGTTCCAGGTCGGCGCGGACACCGGCAGGCAGCGCTCGCTTGCCAGCTCCGACGACCACGGGCACCAGGAGCAACTGCAACTCGTCGACCAGGCCAGCTTTGATGGCCTGGCCGGCCAGATTGGCTCCGCCCACCGTCATGACGTGCTCGGTGGCCGACTTCAGCTGCCGGATCGCGCCGGGATCGAAGGTCCGTTCAATCCGCGTCCTGGCGGTGGACACCGATTGAAGCGTCGTTGAGAACACGATCTTCCCGGCTGCCTGCCAGATTCCGGTGAAGTCCCGGACCGAAGGTGGCTGACCGGGCGCCGTGTGGGCTGTCTCCCAGTACAGCATCGTCTCGTACATCCGGCGGCCGTACAGATAGGTGCCCACCGGCCGCTCGAGTTCGTTAACGAAACGGAGCAGTTCTTCGTCGGGCGCCGCCCAGTCGAACGTGCCTGCGGCGTCTTCGACGTAGCCGTCCGCCGAGGCGATCGCCGAGTAGATCAGCTTGGCCATCAGGACTTCCGCCTTGCTTTCGGGTGTCGTGCGGAGCGGCCGGCCGTGCCGGACGCGCTCCGAGGTGCTCGGGCAGTTCGACAATGGCTCGTTGCGGTGCCAGCCACCCAGATCGACTCCTTCCCTTGCCAGCGTGCGCGACCACCAGTGGCCCGCGCGCGCTTCCGGCGTTATTGCTACATGTGCCTAGCACGGTAGCGACGCAACCGCGGCAGGGACTGAGCAGGATCGGAGAAGCGCAGCACGGGTGGCACTTCTAGGATCGATCTGTGCAGCCAGGAACTGCACTATTCGATCCGATTCACATCGCCCCGGCTGACGGGCGAATACACAGAAGGGCGTCGAGTCTGATGAAGACGATGACCTGTAAGCAACTGGGCGGACCCTGTGACCTCCTGCACGAGGGAAATACTGCTGACGAAGTCATAAAGTCGCAAGACCGGCACCTCAGGGATGCGGTCGCAAACGGCGATAACACGCACGACAGCGCATTGAAGGATATGAAGGGCCGATGGAAGAACCCGATTTCTGGGATGGGATGGTATAAGAATACCAAGCGTGATTTCGCCGCGCTGCCCGAGAGCTGATCGGTGGATCGTTCAGGTTGCGGCGAGGAGCCGGTCGTGGAGCTGGCGGGTGGCCGGGCTGGGTGAGACACCGAGCTGGTCGCGCAGGCGCTCGCTCAGCTCGCTGTAGGTGCTGATGGCTTCGGCCAGATTGTTCTGGGCAGCAAGGGCCTGCATGAGGTACCGGTAGCCGCTCTCCCGCGGCGGCGCCAGCCTGGTCAGTTCTGGCCTGCTCGGACCGCCGCGGCGAGTTCGGTTACGCCGAGGCCAAGCCCGGCCGCCGCGTACGCCTCCAGCGCTCGCACCCGGACTTCGGTCAGCTGGTGGCGTATCCCGTCGATCCAGACGGCGTCCTCGCCCGGAAGGAAGTCACGCTCGGCCACGAACAATGCGGTCAGCGCAGGTCCCCACGCTCGTACCCCGTCGTGCTGCGCGACCGCGGATTCAGCCCGGTGAATGGCCTCGGCGGCGGCTTCCAGATCGACCCAGGCATCGGGCAGGCACAGCCGGACCGTGGACCGCCCGTCCACGGCGCCGGTGCCGAACACCCGGCGCAGCTTCGTTGTAGGCGGCCGGGCTGACGTCGACTTCGACCACGCGGACACCGGGATCGTTGAGGTGCGCGGCCAGCCATGCCGGGTCGACAAGCACGCCATCGGCCGGACCCGGCCCGGAGGTAGCTCTGTCAGCTGCAGTCTTCATCGGAACCTCCCGAACTAGCGAATGTCTTCGGGGACAGTTCTACGACGGCGCCATTGTCACCACGTTGCGCCAACGTTGGCGAAACCTTGGCGACCGCGATAGACCGCATGAGCGGTGACCAGCGTCTCACGGCCGATGCCTGGGCACCTGTCGCATAGGTAATCGAATCGGAGCTCTGACAAGCTCGTGACGGTGTGATCCATGGCCTCGTTCCCCGGCCGATCAGGAATCGAGAAGCGCCAGTGCCGGAGCCGCGGCTAGCCTGGCGCACATGGACATCACCATTCACGCGAGCTTCCTCCCGCACGACGATCCGGAAGCCTCGCTGATCTTTTATCGCGACACTCTCGGCTTCGAGGTCCGCAACGACGTCGGGCGAGGCAAGATGCGCTGGATCACCGTTGGCCCGCCCGGCCAGCCCGGCACATCCATCCTGCTGGCGCCGCCAGCCGTCGATCCCGGCATCACCGACGACGAACGCCGCGCCATCACCGAGATGATGGCCAAGGGCACCTATGGCTGGATCCTGCTGGCCACCACGGATCTCGACGGCACTTTTGAGCGGCTGCAGTCCGGCGACGCAGAAGTCGTCCAGGAGCCGACCGACCAGCCGTACGGTATCCGCGACTGCGCCTTCCGCGATCCCGCCGGCAACCTGGTCCGCATCCAGGAGCTGCGCCGCCCCGTCGAGCAGGCCAAGCCATGAACTGCACAGACGCGTACCGAGAAGCGCTGACACGAGATTTCGCGGCCAAATCAGCGGCGCTGCCCTCAGCACCCACGCCGAGCCCGTGCCAGGCCGATGAAGCCGACCGCGAAGGCGTCGCCGGACGTCCGGTCCGTCGGCGCACCAGTGCCGGACCAGACGAGCTGGACAGCGCGGCGCGGCCGCGCGTGCGGTAGCCGAAGTCCGCCAAGTGGCCGCGTCGGCGGCAGCGGGCTCGGCAGCACCGACAACCTCCGGCTCCACTTCCGGCGGCACCTGAAGACCACCCCGACCGCCTACCGGCACGCATTCGGCGGCGTCGGTCCGGCCTGTTAGGCGTTCCTGATCTGGTCCAGGATCGCTGGCTGCACCAGATGATCAGGAACCGTCTCGGGACCGGCCATGAACCCGACCACAAGCGGGAATACCTCGCTGTCCATGCTGGCCATCTTCTCGCCCAGGAAGGCCCTGCGGGCCGCGCGGTTATCAGCGTCCTCGGCGAAGGTTACCGAGACGACATCGGCGATCAGCCGCAGCGTTCGCATGCGCTCGAATCGTTCCTGCCCGTACGGCGCGAAGTCAGCTGGCTGGCCGGCGGCGTCGAGAATCAGGTCCCGGACGATCCGAGCGTCCCGCAGTGCGATCGACAGGCCCTGACCGACGATGGGGTCGTTATGTCCTGCCGCGTCGCCAACCAGGACAACCCCTCGATCATCATCGACATCGGGAGCATCGCGGGCTCATCGGAACCTTCGACGTATTGCAGCCACGTCGGAGCCACATGCGCCCCCGCGTCGAGCAGAACCTGCTCGACACCCAGATTCCGGGCTTCCTTCACGCCCCACGGCATCAGGGACTCACCTCCGACGTGGTCTTCGTATTCGACGCTCGACTCCAGGACCGTCACACTCCGTCCGGCCGACGCCAGGGCGCATGCCAAGGCGGCCCGCGATACCGCCGCCGACTATCAGCACGTCCGAAACGTCGTCCACCGTCAGTCCCCTCTACACGCTCGAGCGAACATTAAGGCAGTGGGTGCACGCATCGCATCAGGGAGCCGCCAAGTCTCCTCGATTTGCCCGCGTCAATCACTGCACTTGCCAGGGTGCGCTGAGGGCAGCAGCGGTGCAAGTCCTCCTTGTCGCCACGCGGATTTCGAGCGTGCAGAAGGTGAAACGCTGCGAACGGATCCGTCAGCAGGCGAAATGGGCAGGTCAGCCAGCACGCCGGATGATGCCTGCCATCTCCTCGGCATTGAAGGCACGAAGAGTATTGCTGCGGATGTTGCCCGTCGAGCCGACCCGGAGCAGCGCCGCGACGCCAGTCTCGTCGTCGGGGAAATCCGCGACGCAGACTAGGTCATACTCGCCGACCGTCCACAGCAGTTCCCGGACCCTGCCGCCCGAGCTTTCCACCAGCCGGGAGAAATCCTCGGCACGCTGAGTGGTATCGCGGAAGTTCCTGATGCCCTGCTCGGTCCAGTTGATCAAGGACACATAAGTCGTCATGCTGGCCCCCCTAGCCTGCCCGATGTGTGCACCTTGTTGTTCCCCGCCCACGGGCGGCGAAGCTCCGGGCATCCCGCCCCGGCTGGCGGGACAGTCGCCTGGTGCAGCTCGCGCCGTGCCGGCGGTCGCTTTGCCCAGGTTTTCGATCGGGGTTCGCAGGCGTTACCCCAGCTGGTCGCGGCGGCGTGTCAGGTAGGCGACCTCGGCGGTGTTGCCCGCCAGTTCGATGGCCTTGTCGTACGCCGCACGCGACTGCTGACTGCGGCCCAGCAGGCGTAGCAGGTCGGCGCGGGTCGCATGGTAGGCGTGATAACCGGCCAGCTTGTCCTGAAGGCGGTCGACGGCCGCCAGTGCCACCTGCGGGCCGTCAATCTCGGCCACCGCGACGGCCCGGTTGAGGGCGACGATCGGCGAGCGGTCGATGCGGACGAGCTGGTCATAGAGAGCCACGACCTGCGACCAGTCGGTGTCACGCACGTCGCGGGCGGAGGTGTGCACAGCGCTGATCGCTGCGAGGATCTGGTAGCGACCCGCCGGCACCCGGGCGGCCAGGCGCTCGCGCACGAGCAGGTGACCCTCGGCAATCAGCGCGGCGTCCCAGGTCCCACGGTCCTGTTCGGCGAGCGTGACCAGTTCGCCGCTCGCCGAAACCCGGGCGGTGCGGCGGGCCTCAGTGAGAAGCATCAGCGCGAGCAGCCCGGCCACCTCCCCGTCCTCCGGCATGAGGGCACGGATCAGGCGAGTGAGCCGGATCGCCTCGGCGATCAGGTCATGACGCACGGGGTCGGCGTCGGGGCCGGTCGCCAGGTAGCCCTCGTTGAAGACGAGGAACAGGACGGCGAGCACGCCGGAGACACGTGCCGGGAGATCGTCCGCGGACGGCACTCGATAAGGGATGCGAGCCGCCTTGATCTTGGCTTTCGCGCGGGTGATCCGCTGGCTCATGGCGGTCTCCTGCACCAGGAAGGCACGGGCGATCTCGGGCACGGTCAGGCCGGCGACCATTCGCAGCGTGAGCGCCACGCGGGTCTCCATCGCCAGCGCCGGGTGACAGCAGGTGAAGATCAGCCGGAGCCGCTCGTCATCGATGACGCCGAGAGGCGCCGGCGGGTCGTCGTCGTACAACAGCTGAGCCTCCTTCTGCTTGTCGTCACGCTTGTTCTCGCGCCGGATCCGGTCGACGGCCTTGCGGTTGGCGGTGGTCGTCGGCCAGGCGCCCGGGTTGGGCGGTACGCCGTCGGCCGGCCACCGCTGGACGGCGGTCGCGAACGCCTCGGCCGCCGCCTCCTCGGCGATGTCGAGGTCACCGAAACGCCTGGTAAGCGAGGCGACCACCCGACCCCACTCCTCGTGGTGTGCCTGGGTGATCGCCTCCCGGACGTCGACCACGCTCACAGGAACGGCCGCACCTCGATCCGCCGGTTGCAGTGCCTCGACCCCTCGGCGGCGAGCTTGAGCGCCACATCGAGGTCGGCGGCCTCGAGGATCCAGAACCCAGCGAGATACTCCTTCGACTCCAGGAAGGGCCCGTCGGTGAACATCGCCTCGTCGCCTCGGTTGTCGATGACGGTGGCGGAGCTGGGCGCCGCGAGGCCACCCGCGAAGACCCAGTGCCCCTCCGCCCGGAGCCGGTCGTTGAACGCGTCGATGGCCGCCATCTCGTCCGGGGTGGCCAGGCCGGTTGTGTCGTCGATCACGGAAACCAGGTACTGCATCTCGGATCATCTCCTGTGGTTCGGGGCCGCTCGCGGGCGGCTCTCACCCCTGCTACGAAATCCCTTGCCCCGATCCGACACCGCCGGCCGGATGTCTTTCGACGACTTGCTGGTACGCCGGTTCCATGCGCTCCGACGTCGAGGCCAGCGGCGCCTAGCGGCAGTGTTCGATGAGCGTCCGGTTGAAGCCGCCGTCGTTGTAGCTGCCCACCGCCCAGACGCTGGCAGGCGACTGCGCGAAGACGGCGTCGAGGTCATTGCCGCTTGTTCCCGGGTTCCGGGCCGCCTCGACGCGCCAGTGCCTGCCGTTCCAGTGCAGGATGAGCGCCTTGGAGGTAGTGCTTCCGATGGCGAGGCCCACCGCGTATATGTTCGCGGACGACGTTCCCCCGAGTGACCTGAGGTCATTACTGCCTGCCCCGACGTCCGGGCTAGCCGACCTCAGCCAGTGATGTCCGTTCCAGTGCAGGATGAGGGTCCTGTCGACGGTGCCGTTGTTGTAGGCGCCGACGGTCCAGGCGTTGCCCGCAGAGGTGGCGAGCACGCTGCTGAGCGCATTGGTAACGGTGCCGACGTTAGGGCTGGCGACGATTCGCCAGTGACCTCTGGCCCAGTGCAGGATCAGCGTCTTGGACACCGATGTGGAAACATAACGCCCGACCGCCCATGCGCTGGCCGGGGACACCGGCCGCACCGCGCTGAGCAGATTGGGCGCGGCTGGCACGCTCGGGCTAGCGGCGATCTGCCAGCGATGCCCGTTCCAGTGCAGCAGCAGAGTCCGGGTGGTCGGGTAGCTCGTAACAGTGTCGCCCGCGGCCCAGATGTCGTGCCCGGATGTGCCCCGCACCGAGAAGATCTCGTTGGTGCCGGCACCCCTGTTCGGGCTCGGGACGACTTTCCAGGACGTGCCGTTCCAGTGCTCGACGAGGGTCTGGCCGACCGTGCCGTTGTAATAGCTGCCTGCCGCCCAGACGTCTGTCGCCGACACGGCGTAGACACCGTACAGCAAATCGCCTGTGCCCTTATTCGGGCTCGGTACCACCTTCCAGGACGTGCCGTTCCAGTGCTCGATAAGCGTGTCGGTGTTAACACCGACGAAGTACTCGCCGACAGCCCAGGCATCATGCGGGGAGGTACCAGAGACCCCGTAGAGGTTGTTATCGCCGGTCCCGGCGTTAGGGCTTGTCGTATGTACCCAGCTCCTGCACGCCTGCGCCGCGGCGCTCCGCGCGGCTGCCAGCACCACGTGCGCGGGAGCCATCATCAGCACTAGCAGGATTGCGGCAACGTAGATGGCGAACTTCCGAGGCACTAGACCCCCTCAGTACTCGCAGCTCAACGGTAGTGCGCGGCCTGGACACGACTGGTGATCGTGATGCCTCAAGCTAACCGTTGACGAGCCGCCCTTCAAGGTGGGCCAGCTGAGGCCAGGATTACCGCTCGCCGATTCCGACACATCCGAACCTGCTAGCGGACCTGACGTAAACCCAGCCTTGACAGGCGGGCGGAGGATCTGGGCAAGGTGTTACGCAGTCGGGATGTTCATCGTGCTGCTGAGCCGCTGATCAGGTCAGCCGTCCTCGCGGCCAGAGCAGTGCTCAGGTCGATGCCACCACCGGCAGCCACCTCGCAGGTTAGGCCCGACACTCGTCGCCGCCGCTCGTAGTGCACCCCTTGTGCTCGCCGCGTCGCGACAGGCGCGCCGCCTGGCTTCGTCACCTACTTCCTTTCCGCCAGCGCCGCCCGCGTGGTTCATTCGGAGTGGGCGCTGCACCCGGTGGTTGGGTTGAGGTCACGATTGTCGCTCCGCCGGGGAGGGTGACGACGGTCCGATACGAACCGTCGGGCAACCGCGTCGTCGTTGATCCGTCGGGATTGACAACGGAGAAGCTGCCATCGTTGTCGGCAGCGGAGCCTGCGGGTATAGCGCCGGAAATAGCTGCGACGTCGGAGCTGGCAGGCGGCGCGGACGGGCCGGGCGCCGGCTCGGCCACCCCGTTTTCCTGCTCGGCAGGCGCGATCGAGGCCGCCGGCTCGGCCACCCCGTTTTCCTGCACAGCGGGCGAGATCCAGGCCGCCGGCTCGGCCACCCCGGTCTCCTGCACAGCGGGCGCCATCGAGGCCGCCGGCTCGGCCGGCTGGACCGGCTCATCCGGCGCGGTCCGGGCCGTTGACTCAGCTGCTGCAATCTCATCCAGGCCAGTCGCGGGGACCGACTCGTCCTGACTGCCTGGCGCATAAAAGAAACCTGGAAGCGCGTTACCCGGCTCGCTCATGGCTGGATCATAATCCGGTTGGTGTCGCTCGGGCTGGCCTGATCGATACGCTGGCGCGAGGCGGCTGGTCTGCGGGTGAATGGGTTCGTGCCGGGAGGAGCGGGCATGCTGGAGAACTTCGCTGATCTGTCCTCGCCGCTGGTTGCCGATGCCTGCATTCGCTGCGATGTGCCGCTGCGCGCCGCGTCTCCCGGCATCGCAGCTGTCGTTGCGGGCCGGCAGATCGCAGGACGTGCGTTGCCCGCGCGCCATTACGGCAGCGTTGATGTGTTCTTGGAGGCGTTCAGCCGCGCTGGGCAGGGGGATGTGCTGGTCGTGGACAACGGCGGGCGGGCGGACGAGGCATGCGTCGGCGACCTGGTGGTGCTGGAGGCCCGAGCGGCAGGAGTGGGCGGGCTCGTGGTTTGGGGGTTGCACCGCGATACGCCGGAACTGGCGGAGATCGGCCTTCCGGTGTTCAGCTATGGCAGCTGCCCGGCCGGGCCGGTGCGGCTGGACGAGCGGGAGCCCGACGCGCTGAACAGCGCCCGGTTCGGGTCGTTCACTGTCACCGCGGCCGACATCGTGCTTGGCGACGCCGACGGGGTGTTGTTCGTCGCCTCCGATAAGGCAGCGGAAGTGCTGGCGGCGGCGCATGAGATCAGGCAGACCGAACGGGAACAGGCCCGCAGGATCGGGGCCGGTGAGACCCTGCGCCAGCAGACGGCCTTCGAGGACTACCTGGCGAAGCGGGCGGCCGAGCCGTCCTACACCTTCCGCCGGCATCTTCGGCGGATCGGCGGCGCCATCGAGGAGTAGGCGCCGTTGCTGCCCATTCCCTTAGCTCCCACCAGTGCTCACACAGCGCGGGTGGTATGGCGAGCCACCCTCGAACTCACCGTCAGCTGCGCAATCCCGACATCGAGACGTAGTCCTAGGCGCGTGGTAGACCAGTGCTCATGACGGACCTGCCGGTGCATCTATTCTCTCGTCCCGATGGCGTAGAACTGGCGTGGCGGGAGGTCGGGTCGGGGCGGCCGTTGGTCCTGCTGCACGGACTCATGGGCAGCGGGGCGCTGCTGGCCAGTCAGGGCCTGGTCCCTGCGCTTGCCGAGAGCGGTTACCGGGTCATCCTGCCTGATCTGCGCGGGCACGGGGACAGCGGACGACCACACGATTCCGCCTGTTACCCGCCCGACATTCTCGCCGATGACATGCTCGCGCTCATCAGGCACCTAGGGCTCGACGACTACGACCTCGGCGGCTATTCCATGGGCGGCAAGCTCGTGCTGCGCTTGCTCGCCCGTGGCAGCCGCCCAGCTCACGCGATCGTGGGCGGGCAGGGCCTCGATGCGCTCGATGCCGAGAGCGACCGGACTAACGGGCACCGCCGGATACTTGCCGCCGTCGCCGAGGGAGCCGCGTGCCCAGCCGGGTCGCCCGAGGAGGCCACCGCCGACTGGATCAGGCAGAGCGGGGTTGACGCGCGGGCCGTCGGGCTCGTCCTCGACACCTTCGTGGCGACGCCCGCCGACGCTTTGCGGCAGGTCTCCGCGCCCACGCTGGTCGTTGTCGGCGACCGGGACAGCCGCGGCACCTCGGCGGGCTCGCTCGCTGCCCTGCTGCCTCACGGGCATCTCGTCCTGGTACCCGGCGACCACTTGACGGCCCTCGGCGCCCCGGAGTTCATCACAGCGGTTCTCGACTTCGTCGGAGAATCCTTACCGGCAAACGCCTCGCGTTAGCCGGGATATACGCCTGCTTATCGTCCTGTGCAGAGGCTCGCGGGCGGCAGCGTCCCGCGTGAACATCCTCAGTAGCCGCGGACGGGAGTGGGCAGTGCGTGGCTTCATCGCGCAGATCGGCGACTCGGCGTGCTTTCGCTGACAACCTCCACGCAGTGGCCTCCGCCAGATAGACCAGTTCTGTTCTCGGTGACGCCGACCATCGCCCCAGGGATGCGCAGCACACGGATCGGCCACGTAGGCGACCGATTCTCAACCCCGCCGGTCCGCGCAGTGTCGGAGTGCTGGTGCATACTGCCCGGCATGGCGAGATTCGAGGACCAGGACCTGACTGATGCCGAGTTCCGGGAGTGCGATTTGACTCGCGCCCGTCTGATCGGGGTGGTGATGCAGGACGCCGTCATCGACGGGCTGGTGAGCAACCTGGTGGTCAACGGTGTCGAGGTGGCCGCGTACGTCGAGGCCGAGCTCGACCGGCAGCATCCAGTGCGGCTGCTGATCCGCTCGGCCGATCCGGTCGACCTGCGGCAGGCTTCTCGGCAGCTGCGGGCGGACTGGGCGGCGACGCTCGAGCAGCTCGGAGGTTTGCCCAAAGGTTCCGAACACCAGCGGGTCGGCGGCGAGTGGTCGGCGGTAGAGACTTTGCGCCATCTGGTGTTCGTGCACGACTCGTGGTTCCGTCGCTGCTGCCTGGGATCGACCAAGCCGTTCACCGCGATCGGGCTGGCGTCCGAGTTCGTTCCTGACCAGGAGGAACAGGGCCTGGATCGGGCGGCGTCCCCGAGCCTCGACGAGGTGCTGGCCGTGCGCGAGAAGCAGGGCGCCGAGCTGGATCGGTGGCTGTCGACCGTGACGGTCGATGAGCTGTCGGCGCCCGCGCCGGTACCGGCGGGCCGGGGCTGGCCGCCGTACGCCAGAGGGAAGTCGGTGCTTGAGTGCGTGCACGTAGTCCTGAATGAGGAGTGGGCGCACCACGGCTTCAGCGTGCGCGACCTCGACCTGCTCCCGAGGTGACCCCGGCGTGCCCGCAAAGGAGCTATCCCGAATATCGGCGCTGGCCCTGTTCCAGCGAGCGCGAAGGGGCCCGGCGTTCAGGCCGTGCAAATACTCTGGCCAGCGTCGTCACCATCGTCAAAGCTGACCAGGGGCAGGTCCGGCTGGCGGAAGTCGTTCCCGACGCACAGCAGCTTTTCGCCGGTGATGGAAGCGGTCGCATAAGTACAGCAATCGCAGGAATTCAAGGCCGCCGGACCCTTGCCGAAACGGGAATAAGCGTCGAGCGCCACGGCCGCATGGCGCTCGTCGAACGCCACCGTCTGGATGGCGTTCTCCTGCAGGAAGCGCGCCAGTACCGTCCGGCCCCTTGGCCCAAGCCGAGCCGTCAGCACGATTCCCGTTTCTAGCTGGGTCGGCGCGCCGGGTTGCGAGCTCATGGACGATGCGTTCATGGCCTGGTTCTTTGCCGATAGCCGCCAGTACCGCCGACGAGTCGATGATCATGCGCCGTCTTCACCGAACCTCAGGATCTGCTCGCGTTCGGCCTTGGACAGCGGCTTACCGAGTTGATCCGGCGGGAGCAGCGGCCAGATCTCATCCTCCAGAAACCGGATGAGGCGTTCTTCCCGCTGCCTGACAGTCGGGCGAGACAGCGATTCGAGCACTTGGCGCAAGGCATACCGGACGGGCTCCGGTCTTGTTGTTGCTAGTCAGGGCGACTCCGGCTGCCGCTATTCGTGACTAATCCGGCGACATCACCGGCCTGGGGCACCCTCCTGCCAGTTACTCCGGCCCCACTGCGGTCGGAGCGGTGGAAGGTCAGTGAGCCCAGGCTTCACGGGCGGGGACGACTCACCGTCGTCGTCGTCCCAGCGGCGGCGGTACTGGTCGGGAATGTCGCCCCAGCCCCAGTACGGCAGTGGCGTGTCCGGCACGATCCCCAGGACCTCGACCGGATCGATCCGCCGCGCGCCAACGGTGCACAGGTGGGCCCAGTCGTCGCCGAGATCGAACACGTAGGCGAACTGCTCTCCCGGCTGCAGCCGCGACAACCTCACTCGCCGGTAATCCTCGGTGACCTCGCCCTCGATCTCCCAGTCCGGGTCCGGATCGCACAAGCGCCTGCCGTCGGCGAGGGTGAAGTCCTGCAGATGCGAGCGGTCCCAGCGGGCGAACGCGTCGTCGATAGCGTCGGCGAGCTGTTTGAAGGTGTGGCTGCGCGCGGCCGCGAAGATTCGTCCTGGCCGCGGCCAGTACTCCTCGCCGTGACCCTCGATCAGGTCAACCCGGATCGACAGCCAAGTCTGAGCCACTTCGTACCTCCGGTTCGGTCAAACTCGGCCAGGCTGCCCTGGCCTGGTCGCCGGCTGGCCGCCTCCGCGGCGCACATCAGGGTGCACAGCGACGACTCATTCGGGCCGAAGGCCGTCGCGCCGGGCCAGTTCCTGGCATACCTGGCGCACCGGCACGCCGACTCGGCCAGCCGCGGCGCGGATATAAGCGACCGCCGCGTACAGGGCGTACTGCCAGAAGTCATCGGTCTGCCACCAGGCGACCTCGTCGAGCCAGTCCGGCTCCGTTCCGCCGCGCAGCGCCGCCGCTGCCAGGATCGCGAACTGAAGCTTCTTGTTCTGCCTGCCGTGGAAAGCCAACTCGGGCAGCAACCGCTCCCGCATCCCTTCCAGCGCCAGCGGCTCGGAGCGGCTGGCCCCGCACAGTCCAGTACGTCAGCTGCCACGTCGAGCAAGACCTCGCCAGGGAAGGTGTTGTTCCGGGGATGCAGCGGCGCTAGCTCGCCCGCCAGTTTGGACAAGTCGCTATCACCGGCCAGCCCGTCAAGCAAGATCCGGCGGGCGGCGGCTGCGTCCTGGGGCGTGGGCATGTTCCTGGCAGGCATATCCAGACGGTAGGACAGAACCGATCCGGCCGTTTGGCCTTCGGGGAGGCCGGCCGCGGCAAGCAGCGGCCGATTCCTAGCCGACGTGGCGAGCGCAGCTCGCTCCCGTGACGCCCGCGGGGCGGAACGGCGGAGGTCCTGTGAGAAATTCCTTCTGGCAGGCTGTCGGAACCGGAGCGAGGCGTTCGTAGATGAGGCGAGAGGCGGCCGGAAGGTGTCGCCAGGACATGGGAGTCATGGGATGACGCAGTACCTGATCTCGTTCGGTGCCCACGCGATGGACCACGTCCCTGACGAGGAAGGGCCTGATGTGGCCCGGGCGGCGCGCGCGGTGGTCCAGGAGGTCATCAACGCTGGTGTGTATGTGTCTGCCGGCGGGCTGGTAAACCAGCCAGCGAGCATCGTGGCCATCGACGGGACGGTCACCGACGGCCCCTGCCCGGAGACCATCGGCGGATTCACGCTCGTCGAGGTGCCTTCGTGCGAGGCGGCGCTGGAATGGGCTGCCAGGATCGCCGTCGCCTGCCGGTGCGCGCAAGAAGTCCGGGAAATCGGGCACGACCCCGAACTCGACGAGATGCTCCGCGAGGCTGATAGCCGACGGTGACGTCGACGACGTCTGATCGAACGGCAGCGCCAGACCTGCATTGGCTGCGGCCGTGACCACATCAGCAGGCACGACGTCCAGGACTGCGGCTTCGGCAGGCTGGAGAATGAACTCATGTCGCTGCTAGATAAAGAGGGAACGCCATCAAACTTCTGCTGACGTCTTCTGGCGCCGTGAACACGAGCATCCGCGACGCGCTTCTCGGCCTACTGGGCAAGCCGATTGAGGAGTCCAGCGCCCTCGTCATTCCGACCGCGATATACCCCTTCCCCGGCGGTGCTGGCCACGCATGGGAGGCGATCTGCGGGAGGAGCAAAAGTCCCTTCGCCGGATTGGGCTGGAAGTCCTTGGGAGTGCTGGAGCTATCCGTGCTGCCCAGCATCGACGAAGAATGCTGGGTCCCGGCGATCCAGGAGACCGACGCCCTGCTGGTGTGGGGCGGCGATCCAGTGTTCTTGTCGTACTGGATGCGACGGTCCGGGCTTGCAGACGTCTTGCCGACGCTGCCTAGTGAGACGGTCTACCTGGGGGTGAGCGCCGGGAGCATCGCGGCAACTTCCACCTTTGCCGAGACTTACCGTGAACCGCGCCGCGGCAGCGGCGATGCGCTGTCGACGGAAGACATCGTGTTCGATACGCCCGATGGCGAACTCCGCATGATCCTGGTCAAGGCTGAGGGAGTCGGACTGGTGGATTTTGCGATCATTCCGCACGTGGACAACACGGATCACCAAGACATGGCCATCGCAGAACAATGGGCCGCGAGGATACCGGCGCCGACGTACGCGATCGACGACCAGACCGCCATCAAGGTGACCGATGGCAACGTCGAAGTCGTCTCCGAGGGGCACTGGAGGTTGTTCACCCCTAGCGCCGCGAGCTCAGCGGCACGTTAACGACCACGACGCGACTCCCCCGGTCCAGTCGTTCGCGGGATGACTGTCGCTCGCGATGGAGCTGGCGTCCGGGCAGTCACGGTAGCTCGCGGCGCATGAGCCAGCGGGATTTGCCACCTCGTCGCCCAGTGGTCTGGCGGACGCGGTTGAACCCGTGCGCCTCGAACAGCTGAACGGTGCCGACGTAACCGCTGGTCTGGTCAATGCGCCCGGCGCCGGGGTCCACCGGGTAGCCTTCCAGCGCATGCGCGCCCATCGCGAGCGCATGGCCGACCGCGCCATCAAGCAGGTAGTGCATGAGCCCCTGGCGGCGAAACCCTGGCCGTACCACGAAGCAGACCACCGACCACGCGCCGGTGTCCTGGATATGCGGGATCGTTCGCGAGTTGACCAGGGCGCGATAGGTGAGCTTCGGCGCGACCGAGCACCAGCCGGCCACCTCACCGTCGACGTAGGCCAGGACGCCGGGACCCGGTTCGCTGTGGCAGAGGTCGCGCATGTGAGCGATGCGTCCGGGCATGTCCAGGCTGGAATTGCGGTACACCATGCAGACGCATCCGCCGCCACCCGGCTTGCGCGGCACCATGAACGAGGCGAAGTCCTCCCATCGCCCGATCGCTGGCAGCACCTCAATTCCCATCCGCCGAGGATAGACCAGGGCAATGACGCCCACGCCAGCATCGAGTCGCTCCCGTAGCTGATGCCCGACGGGGGCGTCTAGGTCACAGCAACATCCGGTAGCCGCTCATCGCGTGAGTGGATCCTGCCTGGCCTGAGGTTATGTACTATTGCGCGCTATTTTCTCTAGGTCACTGAGAAGGCTTGTCTGCTAGCTAGTCGGCCCGCTTTCTCCGACCGTCGCCGGTCCCTCGACTGCGAGAATATAGTCGCGGGTCCGATCAGCGGAACCGGGGTCGTAGCAACGTCGCCGTGCGCGCCGTAGCCGCTTCATCACCTGGCGCTGCCACTTCGGCGAGCCGCCAGGACCTGTACACGGCCGCGGGATTACGGGTCGTGTGTCTGGTCTTGACAGATGCCTAACCGCCGCGAGACAGTATCGCTCCGCGAACAGCATATAGGGGATTAATTCGCATATGGAGACCCAGTTTGATGTTCAGTCGCAGGGGTAGCTGCAAGGCGGTCTCGCAGGCTCCAGTACCAGCGAGGTCGCATCGGCTGAAGGCAGCCGCGACGATGCTGGCTCCGACGTCATCTCAGCCGACAGGTGAACATGAAAATGCATGATCATTCATCCGAAGGAGTCCGTGACTCCACATGAGAAATCGCTACCGCGCCACCACAGGCCTGATGGCCCTTGCCATCGCAGGGGGCGTTCTGGCCCCCCCTGCGGGGGCCATCGCCGCAACCGGTAACCCTTCTGCGGTCACAGGTCATGCCGTCACGCTCACGGGCGCGCTGCCACGGACATCGGCGCCTGTGACTGTCACGGTTCAGGTCGAGATCGCCTCGCACGCGGGCGGCACGGTATTCCGCAGATGCTGACCGACGTGCCTGTCGCGGCCAAAAGCGTTCCCCGCAGGCGCGGCCTCCTTCACGATCGCCGTTCCGCGCTCCGCGGTGGTAACGCAGGCTGAACGACAGGGGCACGGCTTTGCCGAAATGCTCGTGCAGGTGCGGTCGGGTGGCCGTTTCACTACGGAATACGTGCCGGTTCCCGTGTCGGCGTCAGCGGCTGCCGGCAATATAGGCGTGAAGGCTGAGCTGAACCGCCACATGGTTCGGGTGAGCCGGTTCTCATCGATGAGGCAGCTGCCGAGGTCGGCGCGGTCTGCGAGCCCTGCTGACAACACCACGTGCACTTGGGCGGCTTACGGAAACGAATGGGAGGGCATCACCAGGATAGGGCAAGTTCACGTTGCTGACCTGACCGGAATGACGGAGGACTTCGAATACAGCACGAATGCTGACAGCACGATCTCCATAGGCCTCAGCGGCACCGCCACAAACGGGTTCACATCCAGTGGCACTCTGACTATCACTAACTCTATCGGCACCAACTCTGGCTTCACTGTCGGCCAGGGAACGCTGCGCTATGTCCAGAGCCATATGTATTACCAGGAATACCAGGACAACGGAGCCGCAGCCTGTCCTCCGAACGGGCCATACAAGGTGCAGGCAGACCATGACGCTGGCGACTCCTTCCTGGAGAGCTTTGCTTCGGTACCTGCGCGGAACCCATACGGTGACTGTAGCGACGACCCGTATGGCCTCGCGACGGTGCAAAAGGGCGGCCATTTCCAAAGTGACAGGGGTAGAGCAGAGACAATAACGTCCGCGCAGCAGTGGCTCGGCTTCACATTCTCAAGCACCAGCGGATTCTCCAACGACCTTTACGACAACTACCTCAATCAAACCAGCGGCAATCAATCGGTGTGCGGAACTACCTACATGCCGAATGTGCAGACGGTATATAACAACACCTGGTAATTAGTTCGAATAGCAGGAAGGCTATGAGATGCTCCCAAAGCGTCTGGGATCAGCTTCCAAGGTGGCGCTGGCGGTCGCCTGCGCGCTCGCAGTCGGCGGGAGCCTCATATCCGGATGCGGCGACATGGCTGGCCCTCTTCAGACACTGGCGGAACAGGGCCAGCCCGTCGTCGACTCTGCGGGTATCCCTGCGGCGCCCGGTCAGCCGGTCGACGGTACCGCTTTTGTCTTCAACTCCAGTCACCAGCCGGTGACGCTGGTGAGCGCATCGATTGTGCCGGTACCCGGATATCCCGCTGGCGTGCTGGCCCACATAGGCGTCGGCACAACACTCAACATGGTCGGTATCGGCACTAACTGGCCTCCAGCCGTTCCGGTCGGCAGATTCCGCGGTGCGATTCTTTCCTATGGCGAGAGCCGCATCATCTTCGGGTTCACCGGCTACCGCGCTGGCGCGAACTACGGAGCGGCGGGCATCCGGATTACCTACACCTATCAAGGCCGCGACTTCAGCATCATCGCGTGGTCCGGCCTGATGGGATGCGTCACCCAGCCACTCCGCCAGCGCCATGCAGCCGCACACTGCAACAGCCTCAGCAACCGATTCCTGACAGCTGTCCGCAAAGTCGCCGGCCTCGGCTGAAATGCCCGGACCTGACCGAAGTCTCACGGTACATATTGACAATCACACGGGTCTCAGCTTCCTCACTCACATCGCTAGTCGACAGTCGTCGCGAGGCGAATGGCGATGGACGTGGCGCAGCCTGTCAGGGACTCACGTGCGCGGCTGCCCAGCCAGCGCGAAAGTGCGATCCTGAGCCTGGGAGCGCGAGCAGCACCATCGCCAAGAGCAGGCTTGCCAGGCTGACGTATCCGAAGCCGACTGTAATAGCGTGGTACCAGCCGGAGTACCGCCACGGCGTCAGGTGTCTCATCGGGATAAGACTGCTAGTGCGCATATCGCCAGGGAACATGTACGGTTCGGCAGTCTCCTGGTAGGTGACATACACGAACGCCAGTCCAGCGCAGCTTATGAGCCAGGTCATTACTCGTGCTGCCTGCACGCCTCGCAGATCGAAATACCCGAGCAGCGTGAAGGTGAATGCGAACAGCATGCTGACGATTGCTCCGCCGACGAATGCCAGCTCGAAGAGTCCTGGGGCGAGGTCCACGTCTGGGTGGCTGCCGGAGAAGCGGTACGCAGCCGCCCCGAACTCACCAGCCCGAGACAGGGTGTAAGCGCCCCACACGAGCATCGTCGCGCCAACGGCAAACAGCAGACCGCACGCGACGAGAATCGTCCACTGCTTGCGCCCGGTGTCCCTGTCCGACCGGGCCGAAGCCGCTATCTCTGCACCGCCTTACATCACGCGGACGGCCGCCAAAGCCGTGGATGGCCACCACGGGAAGCCCGCACGCGGAGCCAGGAAAGCCACCTTAATCATGATATGCGCTATGAATCGGCAGCGCTAGGCGAGCCCGCCCGAGAGGTACAGGACGCTCGTAGTGCGCCCATCTGAACCAGAAGAAATCTTAGTACATATTGACAGTCACGTTGGTGGGCGGTCACGCCAGCTGATGGCCGGCAGCGTCGTGAATCTTTCCGGCGGAATTGCCGTAGCGCTCCCAGGCGCCGTCCTGGCAGGCTGTTTCGGGTGGCGGATTTCGACGAGCTGGTGATGGAGGCGATGACCGCGCCGTTCTCCGGCTGGGACTTCTCCTGGCTGGACCGCCGGTCCAGGGGTGAACCGCTGCCGTGGGACTACAGCGCCCGAGTCGCGGGCCTGGCCGACGGTGCCCGGACGATGCTGGACATGGGCACGGGTGGCGGCGAAGTACTGTCCCGACTGCCGACCCGGGCAGACAGAACCGTCGCGACCGAGGCATGGCCGCCGAATGTTCTGGTGGCCGGACAGCGCCTGCCCCCGCTAGGCATCCCGGTGATCCAGAACGAGGCAGCCCGCGACAACATGGACCAGGATGGGGCTGACGACGGCGGCCGGCTGCCGTTCCGCGATGGGTCGTTGGACCTGATATGCAACCGGCACGAGTCATTCCTCGCTGTCGAGGTAAGCCGCGTTCTCGCGCCGGGTGGCACGTTCGTGACTCAGCAGGTCGATTACCACGACAACGACGACCTGGCCCAGATGATTGGCATCGAGATGCCGGAGGAGCCGGACAGCTGGATCGGGCTGGCCGAACGGCAGGTCACCGAAGCAGGTCTAGTGACCGAAGAAGCTGCTAGAGCCGATGAACGCATTTACTTCTACGACATCGCGGCCGTCGTGTACTACCTGAACGCCGTGAGCTGGTCAATCCCGGGGTACAGCCTCGACAAATACCGGGACAGCCTCCGCGCCCTGCACCAGGACGCCAGCGCGTGGCCGGTCATGACCACAGGGCACCGGTTCCTGCTCATCGCATCCAAGCTCGGCTGACGGACCCGAGGCCATTACCGCGCCGCGCCGAGCCGCTCGACGACCTTGGCGATCACCGAGCCGAGAGCGTCCACCTCGGCCTTCGTACGGCCCGGGCGAGCGCGAAGCCATCGGATTGTTGCAGCAGCGCAACGTGACACTCGTTCTGCCGCGACTCGCGTGTTCACTCGTGACCCGCTGGTCCGGCCGCTCGGCCGGATCAGCGGTTGCCTCCAAATCAGGTCAGCTCTAATGCAGCCGACACAAGGACTTCGGTAGCGCGGATGAGCCGTCACAGCTCGGTGGCGCGGACCATGAGGGTGCCGTAATGAGAGTCGTCCTTCAGGTCGAGGGCGGTGGCCAGCGCCCGAGCCAGATCACGGGCACGCTGCGCCTGCACTTCGTCAGTGCCTGTCCCGAAGCGGACCTGTTCCAGCAGGGCAAAGGCGTCCCGGTGGTCTTGTCCGCGCGACCGTTCGCCCCGCAGTCTGCAGCACAAGGCGTCACTAGCCGCGAACGCGGCCAGGACCGCGTCACCGACCGCCACGTGGTTGAAGTTAAGGTCCTCGGGCTTGTCGGCATCGCCGCGGATCAGCTTGGCAACTTCCAGGTACGCGCGGGCGTGCGCCGCGCGTGTGTGAGCATCCCCGGCAGTGCATGGCCGACGGCCGGCGCGGCCGGTCACGTCTGGCCCAGAAGCTCGGTGATGTCGGCGCCGGCCAGGCTCAGAGCGTCCTTGCGCCACCCAGCAACGATGGGCTCGCGCGCGCGATAGTCGCTGTAGCGCCGCCGAGGTCCGATCAGTGACCTGGCAGCGATTGCCGGTCCAGCGCTGCACCTGGCTGCGCAGCCGGTGGACCTGGTCATGCCACAGATCACGCTCCGGCGACCCCAGGTTCGCGGGCCTGACCAGCAGGATGTCGATATCGCTGACGGCGTCCCCGTCACGACGCGCCGCCGAGCCGTACAGCGCCGCGGCGACGGGCGGGATCTGCCAGGCCGAGATCTCGCCGCGCAGCCGACGGGGAAGCTCGTCCTCTGCGCGCAGAAGTGCGGTCGCCGCCGGATACAGCACGTGGTCGCGGTTGAGCAAGTAAACGACCCGGTCGCCGATCTCCTCCGCGGTCACCAGCCCGTGCAGTGCGAGCCTGCCCAGTGCGCGCCTGACGCCTGCCTCGGTACCCGCAGCCGCAGCCCGGCGCAGCTGCGCCGCGGTCGCCGGAGAGGCACGGCTGGACAGGGCATGCAGGAGCGGCATCGTCAGGCCCCCGGCCAGCAGAGTCGCCGGATCAGAGATATCCACGCGCGAGTGATACCTCAGTATCACTAGCGATACTCGAGTACCGCACTCTGCACTCAAGTATCAGCGCTCCGGCTTTGCAGCTGCCACGACCCAGCCGCGCGAGCGCCAAAGCTTCAAGCAAGGCTCGGTTCGATCAGGCTTCTGCAGTCCAGCTTGATCGGTTATAGGCACCCCGGATCGACCTGACCTGCACGGGTTCTCGTTGTCACCGTTCGCAGTGGACTTCTTCGCGTACGCGCTCAGATCGGTCAGCGACGCACCCGATAGCGCAGGTGAAGCACCCGGTTCCCCTGAATCACCACGTCAGGTTCCTCCAACCGGTGCTGTGCGTGGACCGACCCGAAGTAGCGCTTGCCAGACCCGAACACGACGGGTACGACGTCCATGCGCACCTCGTCGATCAGGCCCGCGGCAAACACCTGGCCACCGACGTCCCCGGCGGCGACCTCGACGATGCGGTCACCCGCGAGCTCCTGCGCCTTGGCCAGGGCTGCCTCGACGCCGTCGACGAAGTGAAACGGCGCCTCGGGGTCCCAGCCCTCGGGTTTCGGCCGGTGAGTCACGACGACCACGTGGTCGACCCCGCCCGGAGGCTTCCCGTCCCAGCCGTCCGTCATGTCGAAGACGTGGCGGCCGGCGATTGTCGCCCCGATCTGGTCCCAGTACGGCCGGGTGTAGTCGTAGGACGTCTGTGACACCTTCAACTCGCCGCTCTCGTCCAACGGCACGTCACCGTTGGACAACCAGTCGAACAGCGGTCCGGGCTGGTCGTCCTCGTCCGCGACGAAGCCGTCCACCGACACCGAGGCGTACATGACCACCTTGCCCACGGGGCTCTCCTTTGATTTTGGGGTGCCCCCCAATTTAGGGTGTCGTGAGCTGTTCGCTCTTGTAAGAAATCAATCGGCCGGCAGCGGCCAGCTGTCCAGCACGTGGCCGGGATGTTCGCGCAGGAACCGCCGCCGGACTTCGACGTACCGGGTCGGCGTGAGCCACGTGAACGCCCGGAACTCGTGGCCGAAGTGGGCCTGGTCGAAGTAGCCTGCGGCACCGGCGAGGTCAACCCAGTCGATCGGTCCGGCGGGGTTGATCGAGAACACAGTGGCGGCGAAGCGGTAGGTGCGGGCCAGCCGCTTCGGCGTGACGCCGTTGAGCTCCTTGAACCGCTGTGCCAGATGAGTGCTGCTGTCTCGGGGCCGGCCTCCGAGGTGGGCTGGACAGGGGCTGTTTACAATTGTAAACCGTCCGGCTTCTCGCCGTCTGCGGCCGCGGTCCTGGTGGTCATCCTCGTCCGGCGCGAGGACAGGCCAGGATCATGGTGGGGCGCCAACGGCTGGCGCGCGAATAGCACCGACCGCCGGATCTACGCTGAAGGGACCCAGCGCCATGAGTGACCCCAAGCAGGTAGTCGAGCAGATTGCCTCCGAAGCCGATGCCACCGCCGACCAGCCGATGCCGCCCGGTGCCGTCTTCACGCGACCGAATAAGTCGGTCACCGTGGCCACCCGCCTCTCCCCCGAGGACCTGGCCGAGATCGAGCGCCTAGCCGCCCGCCTGGACGTGCCGCCGTCCGGCCTCATCCGCGGATGGATCCTCTCCGGCCTCAACGCGCACAAGGACGAGACTGTGCAGAGCACCATCGAGAAGATCTCCGCCGACGTCCAGCGACTCCGCGAACTCGTAGCCTGACCAAACCGGCCCGGCACGCCAAGCCGACCCTGCGCTCCCATCACCCCCACGGACGCGAGCGCCTGCTCACCTCGTGCCGAATAGCGCGCGTTGCCTGTTCGCATGCTTATGCGCCGACCCGCATGTTCACCTGGGCTCATGTACGTCAGCTGTCGTTCCTTGTGATCATGGTGTTGTCTCGGCGTGGGCAGTCCAGCGCTGATGGACTTGGCGGGCGCGGTGCTGGTGGTGGCGTCGTCAGATGGGCAAGTGCAGCAGGGTCGCCCGGGACCGATCCACCGACCGTTCGGATCTCGCGCCTTCCGTTATTCGCCTTCCGTGACGCGGATGATCGTCTTGCCGGGCATCCGTCGATCGGGCGCGAAGGCGGATGGTGCCTCGGCCAGCGGCCGCACGACCCCGATGATCGGCTGCAGCCGCCCGGACCGCACCCGCTCGGCGAGGTCCGCCAGCCGGAGCCGGTCCGGCTCGACGACAAAGAAGATCGCCCGGCCGTCGGCGGGCCGCACCTTTGGCAGGCCGATGATCGTGACCAGCGTTCCGCCGGCGCGCACCAGCGGGACCGAGCGTTCGAGGACCTCGCCCCCGATGACGTCGAACACCACGTCGACCTCGCCTGTCTCCTCCAGCCGGTCGGCCTGGAGGTCTACGAATACGTCCGCGCCCAGGCCGAGGGCGGCCTCCCGGTCCGCGGCGCGACCGGTGCCGATTACCCGGGCGCCCAGCTCGTGCGCGAGTTGCACCGCCATGGACCCGACGGCGCCCGCGGCGCCGTGGATCAGGACGGTTTGGCCGGTCTTTAGTCTTGCGTGGTCGAAGAGGCCCTGCCAGGCGGTCAGCCCGGAGATGGGCACGGCAGCGGCCACGGTGTAGTCGAGGTCCGCCGGGAGCGGGGCGAGGTTGCGGGCCTCTACCGCCGTGTACTCAGCCAGCGACCCGTCGCGGGTCCAGTCGGCCAGCCCGAACACGCGCTGGCCCACGGTCAAGCCGGTGGTGCCGTAGCCCAGTTCGCTGACAACACCCGACAGCTCGTGTCCGGGCACGCTCGGGGTTCGGTCGCGGCCGGCGCGATCGGTCCACGTGCCCGGCCAGTCCAGCTCTCCCGGGGTGAACCCGGCCGCGTAGACGCGCACGATAACGTCGTTTTCGGCCGCATGGGGATGCGGGATGTCGGATAGCGTGAGCCCGGCGGCGCCAGCGGCTCGGTCTCGCACGGTTATAGCTTGCACAACGATTCCTTTTGTGACCGGTTCAGGTTCTGACGTGCCCAGGGCGCACAGCTGGTCAAACCACGAGGCGACGCCTCTCGATGTCCTGCCTGGTAGGCAACTGCGGTTCGCTGGGATCATGGTGTTGTCCCGGCGTAGGCATTCCAGCGCTGGTGGGCTTCGCGGGCGTAGTGCTGGCGGCGGCGTCGCCAGATGGACCAGTGCAGCCGGTGAGGGTCTCGCCGGGGCGATGACGGTGTCACGCAGCAGCCGTAGCAGCTCCGGCATGGTGATCGGGCTCAGCCCGGCGTTCAGGCCAAGGTTGCATGGTTATTCATGATTTTTCGGTCTTGGGGGTGCGTGCTCATGGTGCTGACGGACCGGTCCTGCCGGTGGCAACCGGCGGCCAGCGCGTCTCCGCGGAGAAGCACTCTGGTGCCGCACAGGGTCTATTACATGAGGCTATGCCCATCGGTGAGCAGCGATCCCATCGATGCGCGGATCTGCTCTGCTTGGGCATTGGTACCGAATCCAAACGCGCCATCCCCGCCGACGTAGGCCGCAAGCAACTCGGCATGCAACCCTGTAGCGGAGCATCGTGGTAGTCGTCCTCGCCGGGGACGGCGCGAGAGGAGGGCACGGTCGAGACCTCTGCGGCGAACTCTCCCGACCTAACGCAGCAGCCGGAACTGGTCGTCGGCATGCTTGCATCGCCAGGGCCCGCGTCGGAACTCACGGAACATCAGCTGCCGGATATCGCTGACCTGCTAGCGGTGCAGTTGCCCTGGGCTCGGTGGAGGGTGGAATTCGTCTCGGACCGGCTCGTCGAACCGCCGACCGTCCTCAGCGAGGTGATCTCGGCAGGCCGCCGGACGCTTCTCGACCGCGGCTGGCAGCTGGCGGTCTGCATTACCGACCTCCCCCTGCAGACCGCGCGGCGGCCCGTGATCGCGCATGCCAGCGCGACGCATGGCGTCGCGGTCCTGTCCATGCCTGCCCTCGGCCCGGTCGCGGTGCGGAAGCGCGCGGTCGAGACGATCGTCCGCCTGGTCGGGCACATGCTGGGCGACACGATGCAGGCAGCGGGCACCGGCGAGCCGCCGAGCCCGCGCGCCGACAGGGTCGGCCGGCGCATGCGCGAACTGGGCAGGCGCATTGATCAGGGAGACAATGGCGTCGGCTTTGCCACGCGGGTCGTCACCGGGAACATCTGGCTGCTGCTGGGCATGCTCCGCGCCAACCGCCCGTGGCGGCTCGCGCTGCGGCTGACACGCGCGCTAGTCGCGGCGTTCGCGGCTGGCGTGTTCGCACTGGTAACGAGCGACATCTGGCGGCTCGCCGAGTACCTTGGGCTGCTTCGGCTGACAATCATCGCTCTCGGCTCGGTGGGCGTCACCAGCGTGACGATCGTGGTCGCAACCGGGCTCTGGGAGCGGAGCCCGCACCCGGCCGCTCGCGGGCAGGTCGTCTTGTTCAACATCGTCACCGCGGCCACGGTCGGAATCGGCGTGGCGGTGCTCTACGCCGCCTTGTTCGTCACCATGCTCGCGGCGGCGCTGCTGCTTGTGCCAGCGGACCTGCTGAGCAGCGCGCTGCGCGGCGCCGCGGGCGTGGCCGACCAGGTCCGGCTCGCGTGGCTGGCCACCTCGATCGCGACACTCGGTGGCGCGCTGGGCGCCGCACTGGAGTCCCACGAGAGCGTGCGCGAGGCGGCTTACACGTATCAGCCGGATACCCAGGTCAGCATCATCGCCGAGCCCCCTGCCCGTCGCCGCGACCACCCCTAGCTCGATTCACGCTGTCGGGATCATCGTCAGCAGATGAGACCGGAGCGTCGTTGCCATGGGTCCGGGGAAGCGGGGGTCGCTCAGCGGCACGCCGTGGCGCCTGAAGCTTAATTTTCTCCACGTGCTGGTATGGCGCCCCGAGCAGGACTCGAACCTGCGGCCTACTGCTTAGGAGGCAAACCGAACCAGGCCGGACAACGCCCACCGTCGCATCACATGGATCTGACCTGGCACGACATTCGCCTGACGACGGCTGACGACGCCTCGGGCCTGCTGATGTTGGCTCCCAGTTTGGCTCTCAGCGGGACGGACCAGCGAGACAGCGTCAAAGGTGATGATCCGCTGGCTCTTTGCTTCAATAGACCCCTTGTACGGGGTATTATGAAGTAGTGAAGAGACAATCGGCGCTGCTCCGACTCCAGGAACTCACCCAGGATCAGTGGGGTCTTGTCACGCGACAGCAGGTCCGGGAGGCAGGGGTCGGCACCACGACACTGGAGCGCCTGACTGCGCCGGGCGGTGGCCTCGACCGGGTAGCGACAGGTGTCTACCGGCTCGTCGTCGCGCCCATCCCGGACCATCTTGACCTCCGCGCCGCATGGCTTCAGCTCGCGCCCGGCGTCCCGGCATGGGAACGTACCGCCGACCAGGGCATCGTGTCTCATCGGTCGGCGGCAGCGGTGTACGGGCTGGGGCACTTCCCGGCTGACCGGCACGAGTTCACCATGACGAAGCGCAAGCAGACCAGGCGGCCGGACGTCCGCGTCCACCTTCGGCTCATTGACGATCGAGAGGTGGCCAGCCTGCGTGGTCTTCCAGTCACCCGACCCTCGCGCATCGCGTCAGATCTGCTGCGGGACCACGAGGATCCTGAGGGAATAGCCCAGCTCATCGATGACGCGATCCGACTGGCTTATGACGATCCGGGTTCCTTCGCGGACAGCCTCGCGCCTCATGCAGCCCGGTTCGGGCTCGCCAAGGGAGCAGGCCTTGAACTGCTTGACTGGTTCCTGGACCTGGCCAGTGATCCCGAAAAGGATCAGTGGATGGACAAGGCGCGGGCACACGTCGACCAGGCTGCCGGGATAAAGACGTGAGCGCCCGCAGCCGATACGCGACTCCGGCAGCTTTCCGCCGGGCACTTACCGACCGGCTCAAGGAAGCGGCCAAAGAGGGGCGATGGACCCTGCAGCAACTGCAGCGGCAGGTCGCCTACGACCGGCTGATAGAGCGGCTTTACCTCGCTGACGACAGATGGATCATCAAAGGAGCTACCGCCCTTCTCGCCCGCGACCTTGGCGTGCGCGGAACTCTCGATATTGACCTCTACCTGGAGGTGGAGCGAGAAGCCGCGGAGACCGCGCTCCGCCGGGCGGCGGTCAACGACGCTGGCGACTGGTTCAGCTTCGAGATCGGCGGCCGGACACCAGTCAGCAACAACGCCGTCCGGCTTCCAGTAGATGGCCGCATCGGCACCACGACATGGCTTGCGTTCCACGTCGACCTTGTCGGATCAGGCATCCGGATGACCGGTCAGCCAGATTGCAGTGCCTCCGCTGGCCCAAGGCGTCATCCCGGAGGTGGAACAGCACGGATATCGCGCGTACCCGCTAGCAGACCACGTCGCCGACAAGATCGCTGCGACCTACGAGGAACACGGCGAGGCGCGGCGACCATCGACTCGCTACCGTGACCTCGTCGATTTGGTAGCTATCGTCAACGGGGCGTCGGTCTCTGCGGAAGCCCAGTCCTTTGCGCTGCGATCGGAGTTCGACCGACGGGGCCTGACAGTACCCAGGCACTTCGACGTCCCTGACCCCGCACTATGGGAACGCGGGTACGCAGCCGAGGCCCGCCGTTCCCTGCTCGACACTGCGCGCACGCTTGACGGCGCACTAGCCGTGGTCCGCCCGTTCATCGACCCGATACTGGACGGCACCGCGGCGGGCTCGCGGGATCGCAGCGCACGCCGCTGGATCCGCTTCCGATAAGCACGTCCTCCCCGCTCATGCGTCAGAGATGATTGCCGCGCCGAACCGGCGATCTGCAATGGCCACATTGAGGCGCGGCAAGTCCGCTCGTGCCGACGAGCGTGCGTTCTGCCACCAGCGCCATGGAGCGCGCCTAACGCCGATTTAGTGCGCCGCGGGCACCGCACTGCCAGGGTGGCCGACCATATGCAGATCCGCCGGTTCACGTGAGCTGGCTCGCGATGGTCACCACGGCAGAAGCGGATGATCGGCCCCGATGTCACGGGAAAATCGCCGCGCCGCACCGGCAGCGGAACCAGTGCAGCAGGTGAACCGCCGGCTCGGTTCTTCAACGGTGCGCTTCCCGCCACTTGTTGCAGGTGGCGGCCCCAGGTCGGACCGCGCTGGTCGTTCGGTCTGCGGACGGACTCCGCCTGCTCGGGACCCGCAGCGGTAACTCAGCGCGATCGGGACTCGAGCAGGTCGTGGAGTTGCTGGATCACGGGATCGTGCCAGCGAGTGGCGAAGATGCATGTGCAGCCAGCCGTCGGCGTCGGCTTGGAAGAGCTCGTCGCGGATGGACGGGTCGGCACCGCGCTCCAGGAGCAAGCGGATCACCTCGAGCTGACTGTGCATGATCGCCCAGTGCAGGCCGGTCCGCCCGAGGTAGGGCGCGACGTCGGGGCTGACGCCGAGGTCAAGGAACCAGCGCACGACCTCGGTCCGGCCGTGCTGGCAGGCGTGGACGAACGCCTCGGCCATGATCTCCTCCGGATCGGAGGTCGCCGGGATCCGGGGCGGGAAAGGGCCGACGTCGGCGGGGTTGGGGCGCGACGGCGCGACGTCGGGCCGCAGCCTGCCGTCCGCATCGAAACAGGCCCGCGACAAGATCCAGCCGGCCGCACGCGGCGTAGGTCCAGAGCGCCTGGGGGACGATGCCGTGTTCGGCGAGCAGGTCGACGACCTGCGTGTGGCCGTGGTAGATGGCGTTCTCCAGCGGCGTGATGCCGCCCGTCCGGGTGCCGGGGTCGGCGCCGGCGCCGAGCAGCAGGCGCACATACTCCACCCGGTTGGAAAAGGCGGCCCAGGTAAGCGGGAGGTCCAGGTTGGTCGCCTTGCCGATCAGCACATCGACTGCGGCGCGCGGCACGCCGAGTTCCTCGCCGAGCCGGGCACCGGGGATCGCCTCGGGGTAGGCGAGCATCTGCAGCAGGGTGTCGGCCTGCTCGGCGGTCAGCCGGGCCAGCCGGCCGGTGTCGCCGGCCAGCAGGGCTTCGGCCTGCGGGCGCAGGCGCCGGCACTTCTCCTGGCGTTCGTCGAGATCGCGCCTTGGCTTTCTCGGCACCCGACACGAGCTCCCGCCAGGTCGGGAAGCCGAGCTCCCGGGCGATGATCAGCCGCGCGTCGCGAAGCTCGGCGGTGGAGGCGTCGGTGGCGGCGGCGTGCCTGGGCACATAGGCCCGCAGCCGTTGCAGCGCGCCTGGGTCGTTGCGGCGCAGATCGGTGAGCAGGGCATCGGCCATCGAGGCGTAGGTGCTCGATCCGCATCCGCGTCCAGCCCGGAGACCGGCTGGTCGCCGGTTGTGCTCTGGCTCTGGATGTGCGCGCGGAACTCGGCCCAGGTCCGGAATCCGTGTTCCTGGGCCAGTACGAACTGGGCGTCGCTGAGCAGGAACCGCCCAGCGGCCCGGTCGCCCAGCACGTCGGCCACCCGGGCCTGGGCTGCCGCATCGCCCGTCTCGTACGTGTGCTGCAGGTGCTTGGCCTGCTTGCGGTAGTACTCCAGGTTCGGATGGGCCGGCAGCTCGAAATGACGATCGGACATCGCAACCTCCTTCATCGCCGAGGTCCGCTTGCCCGGCCGGAAAGAGGCTGGTCTTGTCCCGTGCGCTGACGTTGCTGCTCGAGGTGGGAAAATCCCTGCCCGCGGACTGGCAGCGCCCTCGCACGCTCCATTCACACTAATGACCGGCTATGCGCGCAGCAACCACCAGAAGGGACCGTTGCACGCTGGCCGCCTCGAAGTGGCGCGAGAGCTGGCAGGCAACCGCGTGGACTCGGCCAGCCCTACTCGCGAGCAGAGCCTGGCCCATCCGGAACCGATCATCCGGTTCGGAACGCCTAGCCACGGCCGCGGCTGGTCGCGTTGACGACCAAATCGGCGGCTTGGCGCGCGTTGCAGTCGCACTCATGTGCCGCTCTCAGCGCGATAGGTCGGCGATTGGGAGGCCTCGACCGTCGGTGGCCTTCAGTTGTTGTGGGTCTGTGCCTCGAGGACGGCCTTTAACCGAGCGAGGTCCTTATTGTTAGCCCTGCGCATCGCAGCCCCGATGAACGGCGCGACTAGCTTGGAGAAGCCGGAGGGTTCTCCACGGTTCCTCAGCTCCATGCGCGTGCTGCCGGGCCCCGAGTCCCGCCATGAGTAGGTCGTCTCCATCGGGAACGGCCCCTGCTGGGTACCCATGACGAACCGCTCGCCTTCGACCAGCTCGCGTACCTCATACGTGTAGCTCAGACGTCGCCCCATGAAGTGGGCCACGAAAGCCATCCTGGAACCGACGTCGAGGGGCTTAGGGGTCTTCCATTCCACGGATTTGATGTTCGAGTACCACGTGGTGGCGTTGTCTGGATCCGCGGCGTAAGCGGCGATGACAGCGCGAGGACGATCAATCTCAATCGAGGTCCGCACATCTATCCTCACGTGCCCACGGTAGAACACAGGGTTTCCACCGGCACGCCGATTGCCTGGATGTGGAACCCGGACCCCTTCGCTACTTGCGCAGCGGCCTTCTACGAGCATGCCGCTCATGCCGCCGATGCTTACAGTCCTGCGGTGAATTCGCGAAAGAGCGACTGCTCGCAGGCAGTTTGAGGTGCCATTGGGCACAAATGGCGGAAAATTCTCCCTACATGCCCGTCTGGCGCCCCGAGCAGGACTCGAACCTGCGGCCTACTGCTTAGGAGGCAAACCCGAACCAGGCCAGACAACGCCCACCGCCGCCCTACATGGCGCTGACCTGCGGCGACAATCGCCTATGCCGCCTGAAGCCGCCCAGGCCCTGCTGACGTTGGCTCCCAGTTTGGCTTTCACGTGTCTTGTCGCCGTACGAGCATCCTCACATCTGTCTCTGCCGGAACCGCCCGTCTTCAGGCGGCGAACCGTATGGCCGGCGATCGGCGTTGTGTATGGTTCGAGTCTGGCGTTCTGTATGATTCGAGCGTCGGCGTTCTGTATGATAGTGAGCATGTCACCGATGCTCGAACGAGCTGTCGCGGGTCGCTACCAGGACATGGTCTCCGCCCGCCGGGTGACTGTGGTGACCGGGCCGCGCCAGGCAGGCAAGACCACGCTAGTCCAAAGCCAGCTTGGCGAAGGGACGCTGCGAAGCCTGGATGATCAGGGCACCCTGGACTCCGCGCTCACCGATCCCGTCGGTTTCCTGGCACTCGGCCAGCGGCCGCTCGTCATTGATGAAGTCCAGCGAGCTGGAGAACCGCTGGTACGCGCGATCAAGCTTGCCGTCGACCACGACCCCACCCCCGGCCAGTTCGTGCTGACCGGCTCGTCGAACTTCCTGACCGTCCCCACCATCTCCGAGTCGCTCGCGGGCCGGGCTGGCTTCGTCGAGGTATGGCCCTTCACCCAGGGCGAAATCAGCGGCAAGCCCGACAGATTCATCGACGGCGCGTTCGAGGGGCCAGCCGCGTTCAGCACCTACCAGCCCGGCCGCTTCAGCCGGCACGACCTGCTCGACCGGGTATGCGCCGGCGGTTACCCGGAGGTTCAGCGCCTCGCCGCCCGCCAGCGGCCGGGATGGTTCCGGGACTACGTGCGCACCACGATCCAGCGCGACGTGGTCGAGATATCGGGCATCCGCAAGGTCGCCGAAATGGGCCAGCTCCTGCGGCTGTTCGCCGCGCGCACCGGCTGCGAGCTGGTCATGCAGGGCATCATCGACGACGCACCGCTTGAGCGGCAGGCCGTCTATGACCATCGGGCGTGGCTGGAGACCATCCACCTGCTCACCACCTTGCCGGCCTGGTCACGCAACCT
The DNA here is from genome assembly GCA_963795265.1 of uncultured Actinomycetota bacterium. GTDB lineage: Bacteria > Actinomycetota > Actinomycetes > Streptosporangiales > Streptosporangiaceae > JAJYUU01. The sequence goes on from CAWCHF010000017.1 coordinate 49,789, forward strand.
AACCCGCCGGGTCAAAAGACACCCCAAGGTCTTCCTGACCGATCCGGGGCTGGCCGCCTGGCTGCTCGGCAAGACCCCTGCCGCGCTGGCTGACCCCGAAGAACCCGCGACAGGCCAGCTCGTCGAAACCTTCGTCTTCGCCGAACTCCGCGCGGCAACTCACCTGGGCGGCCACCGACGTCGCCATGTTCCACTGGCAGGACCGCTCCGGTGCAGAGGTTGACATCGTCCTGGAATCCGCCGACGGGCGTGTCGTCGGCGTGGAAGTCAAAAGCCACCAGACCGCGAAACCCGAATGGTTCCGCTGGCTCGCCCAGATGCGCGACGCTCTCGGAGAAAAGTTCATCGCCGGAATCGCCCTCTACGCTGGCAACGACGTCCTGCCCTTCGGCGACCGCATACTTGCCGCTCCCATCTCCGCCTTGTGGGGGCTATGAAGAAAGCGCGCGAACCCTAACTCGGACCGTGTTGGCCGGGCGGCGTCGAACCACCAGCACTCCAGACGACCTGGCGGCGGCGCACGTGACTGGCAGAGCGCGCGGATTCCAGTTTTACCGCTCATGGCTCATGCCGATGACAGGGCGCCGCCGGTGGTGATCAGGCTCAGCGCCCGGCGAGTGCCTCGGTGAACATCGCAAGATAGCTGTCACGAGCGAGGCGCAGTCCTGCGAGTTGGTTCTCCTGGAACCACCCGATGGCATCGTGTTCGTCCAACGCGACATTGACCGGAGCTCCCGTCCAACTCTCGATCAGCCAGACTTGCATGTCGAACGCATCGGCATGGATGTGCAAGAGGGGCTGGCCGACCGGCGCCGCGACGTCGATCCCGAGCTCCTCGTGCAACTCCCGAACAAGCGCCGCGCCGGGAAGCTCGCCCGGTTCCACATGTCCACCGGGTAGGTCCCACACGTCGGGGTACCAACGGCGCTGGGGAGATCGGTGGCACAGCAACACCCGGTTGCCGTCCCGCAGAAAGGCCGTGACGATCCGAGCCCGAGTGGCGTCTAGTGCATAGGTCGACACACGAGCATTCTGTCAGCGGTGTGTCCCTGCACAATGTCGGCAACGAGCGGCGCACTGATCCGCCGCTGCGGGTTCGGCTAGTGATACTCCGCGACGAGCTTGATCTGACCGACGATGCTCGCATTGAGCGCCGACAAGTCCTCAGCGGGAATCCAGTACTCAAGGATGGACTGACCGCCGACCTGGTGTACCTGGTAGTTGTCGAGGAAGGACCTGCGGACCTCGAAGCGGGTCACGTATCCCGAACCTGACGCCGCCACGTTCCACTCCCGTGCGATCTTGGTGGCGTATTCCTCATTCAGGACCGGGTAGAAGATTGGCTGCTCGGGCAGCCGCGGCGGCCAGGCCGCCAGCCCGAGGCCTCGACCAGGGCCAGCTCGTCCGGGCCCGTAGGGCGCCACAGCACGACGGTCTCGGCGTCCTCTTTCACCAGGCCATGATGACCGGACTAGCCAACGAGGGCCAAGTGAGATTCCCTGAGCAACGTCCGCTTGCCGCGAGTCGAGTGTTCACTGCTCGTGGCCCGCTTGCCTCGGGCCTGGTCGCTGGCAGCCGGGAGTTGTTGGCGAACAGCCTGCCAGGATGCCGCTGGTGATTGCGGCTGGCCGCTCGTCCGGTGCTCGGCGCGCTGGCGGCCCGACTTCTGTTCTATCTCGGCCCTGGCGCTGTTCCGGCGAGTTCTCGCGAACTGGGAACGGGCCCGCGACAGCCAGCCCATGCTCCCCATCCCGCCCCTGCCCTAGAATGGTGCGCGTGAGTGAGAGCTACCTGCCGATCGTGACAGGCGTAGCAGTAATAGGCGAGCGCGTGCTGCGGCTGCTGTTCAGCGACGGTACCGTCGGTGACGTCGACTTCTCAGCTGAGCAGTGGACAGGCGTCCTGCAACCGCTCAACGACCCGGCCTACTTCGCCCAGGTAACAGTCGACGCCGAGGCAGGCACCATCGCATGGCCCAACGGCATCGATCTAGCCCCCGAGCCCCTCTACGAGCAGGCCCACGCGCACCCGCTAATCGCAGCCTGACGCTCTGGGCTGCCGACGATAAACGCGCCTGCAGCACGTTAGGGGCGTTGATCCTCTGCATTGGCAGGAGGGCCACCGCGGGATGATTACCTGTCGGCGAAGGCTCCTGCAGCAGCCGCGCGGCTGCCAGTACATATTTGCAGAGCCGAGCCGCGCCAGAACGAGACTGCTCTGACCCGGCAGAGAACCTTGCCGGAGAGCCGAACGCCGCGGAAGCGCCCGCTCAGGGTTGCCGCTCGTGTCGATGAGCGCGCGCACTCGCCGCGACTGGCCTGGCTGGCGCTCCACTGGGCGCTCAGCGGTCGCGGGGATCCGGCTCCAGGCCTGGGTGCAGGCGATCAACTCGGCCACGTAGCCAGCCCAATGCAGCCGCGCCGATTACCCGACACGCGCGAGCACCGGGCCAGGCATGTGCGCCTCCCCAGGCGCCCGAACGGCGGGTAGGAGTGCAGCTCGCAACGGAAGAACTGATTACGGATCGTGATGACCAGTACGAGCTTCCGGTGGTGGCATCGTCGTGGAGACTGGCCACGCTCCAGGCCACGCTCACAGCTAGCTTGCGGCGCTTCTCCCTGCCGGGCATGGCCGATCAGCTCAGGTCAGCTCGTCGCTTACCAGCCGGGTGGCTACCGCCTCAGGCGGAACCCACCCGGCCCGGACGAGCACGTCGAGAGCGACCTCACGCACCGGTCGACTGCAGTTCTCAGCCACAAAATCCTCGCAGGCGAGGTGGTCGAGACCGCTCTCAAGTTCCACCGTGCGGGCCAGGTGCCAGTCGAGTGACGGTCCCGGTGCCATACGCGCACGCAGCCGGACCAGGCGGACAGGTTCCGGCATCGTGAGCCGACACCCGGTGATCTCAGCACCGGGCACGGCGATACGGTAGCGCTCCAGCTCAGCCCGGTCCTCCATGACGGGGGCAAGGATCAGTGGGAACGGCCAAGCTCTGCGCTGGTCTCACCCTCGAGTTCTACCCCGCCCGCCACGGATACGCGGTGCCCGACAACCCGACCTACAACACCGAAGCGAACGCCCGGCACTGGGATGCGCCCCACGAGCCCGGTCACGGGCAATCCCATCGGGAAGGTGCAGCGTCCCGTTGCTGTGGCCTTCGGGTGCAGGGATCTGGACATCCAGGCGTCGCATTCAGCTGCCCCACCGGGCCATCGAAGCTGACCGCCCGAAAGTATCGCCGCGCGGCGCTAACCCCGTTGCCAGAAGGGCTGCGACAAACCCCGTGAACTGCGGATGCACCCTGCGTCATAGCCAGCAGGATTGGCTGGCTTCCCTCAAGGCGCGTCGCGGAAGACGGACCGCGCAGGCCAGCGACGAGCCACAGAGCTACCGGCTGGCAATGCGCCTGCGCGGTCGGGACCCGTCCGCGCCGCCAACTAATCGTTCGCACCAGTCGGCGCGACTGCGCCGGTTTGCGCGAGATACCGCCTGGGCGCGTGCAGGCTTACCCTTGTGCAGACGAGAGTTACCGGAATGAAACTGCCAGTGGAAACGCTGCAAAATCGGCTGGTGTGCTGAGCGAGAGCAATTTTCACCGCGCAGACAAAACGACTGGGGGCCAGCATGGCTATCAGCGCATACTCCACCGGAACGGGACTCGCCGGAGGCGACGGCGCGCGCAGTGCCCCCTTTGCGTCGGCCTGGAGACGTCAGCACCTGACCGTGGATCAGCGTCTGGCCAGGGGCCGGGCCGCTCGCAGGCAAGCGCCCAGGTCGGGCCACGGACGATGGGAGCCCGCACCAGACCGCGCGGATCCGATCGTGCTGCTGGAGGAGCAGGCCGAGAGCCGGGTTCCGGAACTGGTGCCATCCGCTATGGGCGGATGCTGGTGTCGCCGTTCACGTTCTACCGGGGCGCCGCGCTGATCATGGCGGCTGACCTGGCGGCAAGTCCGGTGTCGGGGGTGACTGTGCAGTTGTGCGGCGATGCTCACCTGTCGAACTTCGGCCTGTTCGGCTCGCCCGAGCGCCGGATGATTTTCGACATCAACGATTTCGATGAGACCCTGCCCGGTCCGTGGGAGTGGGACGTCAAGCGCCTCGCGGCTAGTTTCGAGGTCATGGGACGTGACCGGGGTTTTACTCCCGGCTGACCGGCGCGCCGTCGTCATGGCCGGGGTAGCTGAGTACCGCGACCGTATGCGCCAGGCCGCCGGGATGGGAGGCCTGGACGCGTGGTATGACCACCTGGAAGCCGGGATGCTGCTCAACCTGGTCCGCAAGGAAGTCCGCGTCAAACGAGTCAGCAAGGGCGAGGGCCGGGCGGTTCAGGAAATGGTCGCGAAGGCGAGGACTCGCGACAGCACCCGGGTGTTCACCAAACGAGCCGAGGAGGTCGATGGCGAGTTGCGGATCGTCGCCGACCCGCCCGTCATCATCCCGATCGAGGATCTCGTCAAACCGGGATCGGAATGGGAGGACCCTGCTCCGCTGATCAAGAAGCTGCTCAGCTCATACCGGCGCACTCTCGGGCACCAGCACCACCCTCTTGAGGAGTACCGCTACGTCCATACGGCGTACAAGATGGTGGGCGTGGGCAGCGTGGGGACACGCTGCTACATCATGCTGATGGTGGGCCGCGATCACAACGACCCGCTGTTCCTGCAGGTCAAAGAGGCGCAAGCCTCCGTTCTCGAACGTTTCGCAGGCAAGAGCACCTACCCTCACCACGGTCAGCGCGTGGTAGCGGGCCAGCGGTTGATGCAGGCGGCGACCGACATCTTCCTGGGCTGGATTCGCATGAAAGGGATCGACGGCGTCATCCGCGACTATTACGTGCGCCAGTTCCACGACTGGAAGGGCAGCGCAGACACCGACACCATGTTGGTGCCCGGGGCCACCCTGTACTCGCGGATCTGCGGCGCGACCCTCGCCCGCGCGCACGCCCGCTGGGGCGACCGGATCGCCATCGCCTCCTACCTCGGCAACGGAAATGCCTTCGACCGGGCGATCGCGGACTTCTCCGCCGCCTACGCCGACCAGAACGAACGGGACTACAAAACGTTCATCGCAGCCATCAACTCAGGACGGCTGGTCGCGCAAGCCGGCCTGTAGACGAGCGGCTGTAGTTCGGGCATCCGAGATATGTCGTGCATCGCGACGGGCCAGATCGGCGACTCGGCGTGCTTCCGCTGGCAATCTTCGCGCAGGTCGACGCCCTCTACGGCCAGCCGCAACGGCTACTGCACCCGTCCCCCGAGCTGGACTGCGCGTTCGAGTCGATCTGCGAAACCTGCACCTTCTTCCAGACCAGCATCGAGTTCCGGCCGACCCTGCAGGCCCAGCACGACCACGCCATCAACAAGCACCAGGACCACCGCGGGCAGCTATTCGCCGCGCTGCTCGCCCGAGTCGACCAGGACGCCTCATGAACCAGCCCGCATTGCGTCTCACCCGGCCCGGCCAGCTGCCCCCACCCGCCACCGGCCCCGACAGCCTTCAGGTCCTCACTGACGCGGTCGACAGCCTCGCCCGGCAGCGCACGCCCTACTGGCTCGGCGACTCCGCCGTCCGCCCGCACGCCCTGGCCAGCCTCATCGCCCAGGCCCAGCAGCTCCTGCCCGAGGCCGTCCATGACGCCCGCGACCAGGAACTCACCTGGACCCAGATCGGCGAACTCCTCAACACCACCCCCGCCACAGCGGCACGCCACTACCGGAACAAGCCATGATCAACTTGACAAGGATCACCGGCATAATGCCGATGTGAGCGAGTTCGGATTGGCGCATACTCATGCGCGGATGCGCATATTCTTTCTCGCGCATTCGACGTCTATCGCTCAATGCAAGTTACTGGCCGCCGATCTCCTGGGCGATCTCCCAGATGTAGCCGTCGGGATCGGCGAAGTTCAATGTGCGCATACCCCAGCTGCGGTCCTCCGGGCCGTTCACCAGGGCCACGCCCTTTTCGCTCAGCTCGGCCGCGACCGCGTCGACGTCGTCGACGATGACCGCGAATACGTGCCGCGGCCCGTTCCCGGCCGCACCCGCGGCCAGCGGCGCAATCATGTCAGGCGCAGTCGATGACTGTGTCAGGAAGAAGTACAGGTCCGTCAGCTTGAACCCGACGTTAGTCTCGCCATCGTCGAACGGCGCGAGGTCGAATACGTCCCGGTAGAACCTCTTCGACGCAGCCACATCCTCGACAAACAAAGTGATCGCGCCGATCCGCTTCTCCCAGCCAGTCATGTCTCAACCTGCCTTCTTATTTGCCGTCATCTCGCTACTTGCCGACACGACGAACAGGGCTGCGGCATCTGGACCCCCCGGCGCCGTCCGACGGAGAATTTCCGGCTGGATCGGTCCGGCAGCCCGCTCCCCGATGGTGTCGCCGGTGTCACTCGCCGTCCGCCGTGACGCGCTATCCGCCGGGCTGCCGCGCTTGTTCTGGCGCTGCTGTCTCGTCTGGCATTCTTCGATGCCCGACAGGTCCATGATCAATAAGTCTCGCATAAACGCACGTAACGACGACTACGGGCCTCGGACGAGACGGTGGCCGATGGCAAGGTGCGCAGCAGCGGATCGATTAGTTCTTGCGGTCGCGGAGAGCCAGGGATGATGGTTCGCTCCTGCCGCCGACGGTATACGGCATCGAGATTGGCGATCCTGCATGTTATGCCTGTGATCTTCCAGTCATCTCGGCCAGCCTTGGTGAGGTTGGGTCGTCTGTGACGATGGGTGGCTTTGCTGTGCATGCTGATGATCTGCGCGTGACTCGTTCAGCTGACCGTTCCGACGGGCTGGATGTCCGGGTCGGGGTACCGCTGGCCGATGACTATCTGGAGTTCCTGGCCGGGCGGGCCCGGCCGAACACCGTGCTGGCTGCGGCGTATGACCTGAAGGTGTTCTTCACGGTGGTGGGCAAGTCACCGGAGGAAGTCCTGCCGGCCGATGTGCTGGCGTTCAGGCTGGCACTAAGAAGTGCGTAACCCGCGGGCCCAGCGTGCGCGTCAACCGGTGCGTGAGCTTAACCGAGGATCCAGAGTCAGCCGCTGCCAAGGAGCCCGAAGGGAACGCGATAGAGCCGTCCTTCTGGGCCAGCTTCACGCAGGCCGACATGAGGACGCTCGTCGTCACAATTGCCGGGACCGTGATCGGGGGCGCGCTGCTCGTGATGGTGGTCGCGGTGGCGGTCGTCATACTCCGAAGCTGGGACAGCCCTTGGTCGTCCGACGGCTGGGGTGTCTTCGCAACAGTGGTGCTCAACGCGATCCTCGGCACTACCCTGACCGCCCCTTGGCCGTGCCATGGCGCAAAGAAGAAAGCGCTTCTGGATCGTCTCCCTCGCGCCGTGGCTTGTTGTCGTACTAGTGATCATCCTTGCGCTGCTCGGCAGGGCCGCCGGGGTCAAGTAGCTGGGTGGCACGCTCCATGCCCATGGGATGGCCGCACACTTCGCCACCTCCTAGGCCAACCAACGTCCGGATCTGCCACCGGTGTGACGGTACAACAGAGCCGCCAGTGAGTGCGCTTGGTCGGCAGCAGGTTGTCCGCGGGTGCCGCGCTGCGGTGGTCTAGACACGCGAGGCCGGATATCTGGCCGGCTGGCCGTGATCGCGGACGGTCCTCTCGCGGAAGTATTCACCCAGCGCCGGAAGGGCGACATGATGTCGCCATGGTCGATGGTGCCGAGATTCCGACGCGCGAAGGCGGCACGACGGCGGCGGAAGTTCCTGCGCAACGCCCGAGCGCGGACGACTCCGGTCAGGACGGCCCGCGAGCCGGGCCCGCGGACCGACCGTCGTCGATTGCCGAGTCGCTGCTCGCGCAGGCGACAGCCGCGCTGGCGCTGGCCGTCGCCCTGATCTACGCCGCTGGCGGTCTGTCACTCGGCCTGAAGCTCTGGTTTCTGCGAGTGCCGTGGACGACGGTGCTCGGTCAGCTTCCGCACGATCCGCTGATCATCACCGCAGTCGGCCAGGTCGTGGTGCCGTGTCTGGCAGCAGGCGCCGTGCTTGGCCCACTCATTGCCTGGCTCAGCGGGCGCACCTGGCTTCAGGAGCGATATCTCAACAAGAAGGGTGCGCACTTCCTCATCGCCACAGTGGCGGTGGCGTTTGCCGTGGGCCTCGTCCTGGGCGCGGTACCGCTTCTGGTCCTCCTGTTCACCTACCGCATCGTTGCGGGCAGTCTCCAACCATTGCCCGCGATATGGGCCTGCTGCGGCCTGCTGAGCTTCGCGACTGCGGCTGGGACGCTGTACGTCGTGCGCGCGCTCTACGACCGCTCAGCGGAGTTCCCGAACTGGCGTATGCAGACAACTGCGGGGCGCACCCTGCTCGTCGCCTCGCTCTCCGTGGCGCTGATCCCGTGCCTGTGCTCGGTGTCGGGCGCCTTCCTGCTGCCGCCGGTGAAGCTGTGCAGTCCTAAGTTCTTCCATCCCGTCTCCAGCGGCGGCCCCGAGCAGTCTGGCTATATGGACGGGAACCTCATCGGCAGCAACGGTCAGTGGATCTATATCGCGCAGTTCGGCCAGTCGGGTGGTCAGGTCAACTTCCGGACCATCACCGCGGTGCCGGTCAGTGCCGTGCAGTTGCAGGCCATCGGCCAGGGAAGCGGCTGCGGCGACGTGACCGGCTAGCGGGCCTGTCCCCGCCACGGCTGACACCAGCCTCGGCCCTCGCGCACCGCCTGAGGTCAGCAGAGCCGAAAGACTTGTCAGCTCGTCGCTGGGGCTGGTGAACCGGCAGCGCCAAGACTTTGCCGATGCAGGCACGACCGCGCTGAACTCACGGCCCGCCCACCCACCTCGGCCCGGGGATCGGCCCATTGAAGTGCTAGGACGAACGCGCTGTCATGCCGCCTGGAGGATGGCTTGAGTGTGGGGGCGGGTCGCGGATGATCTGGTGTCCATATCTGGCGACCGTGTTCGTCGTGGCAGTGAAGACAAGGTACGACAATCACGAACACCACAGCAGCTGAGCCAGGGAGGCCGCAATGATCACCCAGGACATCCAGCCGGAGACCAGCGCCCTGCTCGCCTCACTGACCATCCAGCGCAACCACGTGCTGGGCATCCTCGAGGGCCTCGCCGACGACCAGCTTCGCCGACCGGTCCTGCCATCAGGCTGGAGTTGCCTGGGCATGGTCCAGCACCTGACAATCAGCGACGAGCGGTTCTGGTTCCGCGGCATCGCCGGCGGCGACTCCGTGTGCGTCAGCGCTTCTGCCGACGAAGCCAAAGCCGAAGCCATCTGGCACGTTGCGCCGGACGCGCCGGCTGCGGCCGTGCTGGAGGCCTACCGGCAGGAGATCGAGCTCGCTGACGCCGTCATCGCAGCGACCCCGCTGGACCAGCCTCCAGCAATCTGGCCGGCCGAGATCTGGCCCGACTGGAGGCTGCCCAACCTTCGTGCGGTCATTCTGCACGTCATCACCGAGACCGCATGTCACGCCGGTCACCTGGACGCGGCCCGCGAGCTCATCGACGGCCACCAGTGGATGACCTGAACCTGTCAGCCCAAGTTGGCCAGCTGCCCGCAGACACGTCCGCTCTTGCCGCGATGGCGTTTAAGCGCTGCCTAGTGTGTCGTGCTGGCGGCGGACCGCCGTAGCGTGGCGTGATGGCGCACCGTTACTGGCCGTTGTTCGATCTGCGGATTGACACGCCCGATCTCACCCTTCGCCCGATGACGGAGGCCGACCAGCCGGCCATCGCCGATCTGCTGCCCGATGACGTGGAACTGGACCCGGCGGCCACCCGGTATGCGACCGGGGACGAGCGCGTCGCGCGCGGCCTCGTCGTGCACCAGGGGTACTGGAAGGCCTACGGGACGTGGCGGCCCGAGGCCTGGCGGGTCAGCTTTGTCGTGTCCGCAGCCGGCCAGATCCTCGGCGCCCAGGAACTGGAGGGCAACGACTTCCCTGCACTGCGCACGGTCGACACCGCCTCCTTCCTGATCCCCTCGGCGAGGGGCCGCGCTCCGCGAGCTGATGGAGCGCATGGGCCATGCCAGCAGCCGGGCCGCGCTGATCTATCTGCACTCCACCGATGACCGCCAGCGAACCCTGGCCGAGGCCGTCTCGCAGCGAGCCCAGCGGGACCTCGCCGGAGAATCGTGTGGCACGCCTGTGGCACGAGACGGACAAATTAACGACAGCGGAGAAGCACCCGTCAGGGGCCGCGACCCGCCTGACCTGCGATAAAAGGCTGCGCCCCGAGCAGGACTCGAACCTGCGGCCTACTGCTTAGGAGGCAGTCGCTCTATCCGCCTGAGCTATCGGGGCCGGACCGGCCCGGCGCATGCACGCACCGCCGAGGGCCGCACCAAGCCTAGCCGGTAATTCGCCTCGTCACAGCCTCGGCATCCAGCCCCGCCGACATGTCCGGGCCTAGCTCAACCTGACACAGGGCGGCAGCCACGTCAGCCCTGACCATAGGGTGGAATCAAGCGGACCGGCCCGGACGGGAGCAGCGCTGTGCAGGTAAGAGACGTGATGACTCAGGCGACGATCACCGAGTCACCGCACGACAGCATCCGGTCGGCCGCCGAGCGAATGTGGCGTCAGCAGACCGGGTCGCTCGTCATCGCCGAGAACGGGCAGCTCGCCGGCATCATTACCGAACGCGATCTGCTCCGCGCGGTCGCCCTGGGTGCCGACCCGGACAAGACCTCGATCGATGACGCCATGACCGCAGAGGTGTATACCGTGCCGCCGGATATGCCGCTGCAGGACGCCGCCAGGGAAATGGCGGCGCGCTGGATCCGCCACCTGCCAGTCGTGGCGGACGGCAAGCTGCTCGGCGTCGTCAGCATGCGCGACGTGACCGGCGTCTTCGCCGCGATGGCGACCGGCAGCGTCCGGGTGGAGCACGAGTTCGACCAGCTCGTTCGCGAGCAGCGGCTGGCCAGGATTGAGCACGGCGATCTCGATTAGGGCTCCGTTCGCCGCTCAGGTGCATCCGTCAGCTTTCCGCCGCGGATAGTTCCGGCGAGCTGGTCAAGCAGCCCGGCCGCGGCGATCAGGCGGCGCTTGTCGACGGCCTGCAAGCCGGAGATCGCGGCAGCGATCACGCAGATTCGTCGTCCGGCCGCGGCTCGCATCAGCTCATCCCCCGCCGTGGTCGCGGCGATCAGCACGGCGCGGCCATCGGCCGGATCAGGGCGCCGCTCGGCGAGCCCGGCCGCGACCAGGCCGTCCACGATCCTGGTCATCGTCGGCCCGGCGACACCCTCCGCGGCGGCGAGCGAGCCGAGCGTCAGCGGCCCGCCGAACACGACGACCGATAGCGCTGACAGCCGCGCGGGCGTCAGGCCGGCCAGCTGGTCCACCGCGGCCAGGCTACGCAGCAGGTGGATGGCGCCGGAGTTCAGCGCAGCCGCTGCCGCGTCCACGGATGGCGGATTGCTGTCGGCCACCCATTATGTATAGCATCCCTATGCGAAATCGATAGCAACGCTACGTAGTTTCGGATTGTCAACGTAACGGGGTCCAGGAGATGGAACTGCATCAGGTAGCGCAGCACGCGGACGACCTTGACCGGGCCGTCGCGTTTTACTCCGACGTCCTCGGCCTCGAGCCGATCGCCCGGGTCGACCCGCCAGGACTGGCGTTCTTCCGGCTGGGCCGCACCCGGCTGCTGCTCGACAGGGCTGCGCCAAGCGCGCTGATCTACCTCCGGGTGGATGATGTCCGGGCGGTCGCCGAGAAGCTGCGGGCCGCGGGCGTGACGATTGACAGCGAACCGCACCGGATCTTCGCTGACGCCGACGGCCAGTTCGGCGAGCCCGGCTGGGAAGAGTGGATGGCCTTCATCAAGGACAGCGAAGGCAACTTGGTCGGTATGGCTAGCCGACATGCACCGCGGGGCTAACGACACGCTGGCTACGGCAGCTCGATGGGCAGCTTCAGGCCGTCGAGGACGTTCGGGCAGCTGCAGGTTCGTTCGGCTGGCAGGCCCTCGATGATCGTTACCATCAGGTCCCGCAGCCGGGTGACGTTCGCCGAGAAAACCCGGAACACCTCGTCGTGGGTTACGCCGTCGCCCTCCTCGACGCCGGCGTCAGTGTCGGTCACCAGTGCGATCGCGGTGTAGCACAGTGCGAGTTCGCGGGCCAGCACGGCCTCCGGATGGCCGGTCATGCCGATGAGGGTCCAGCCCTGTGCCGCGTACCAGCGCGACTCCGCCCGGGTGGAGAACCGCGGCCCGTCGATCACCACCAGCGTGCCCGACGCGGCGGGTACCCAGCCGGCCGAGCGTGCTGCGGTGACCGCGCGCGCCCGGCCGACGGGACAGTACGGGTCCGCGAACTGGACATGCACAGCGCTGTCCCGGTCGTAGAAGGTCTGCACCCGTCCGGTCGTCCGGTCTACCAGTTGATCAGGCACGACCAGCGTGCCAGGGCCGTAAGAGGTCGTCAGCGATCCGACTGCGCTCGGGGCCAGAATCTGCCGGACGCCGACCGAGCGCAGCGCCCACAGGTTCGCCCGGTACGGGATCTTGTGCGGCGGGTACTGGTGATCACGCCCGTGCCGCGGCAGGAACGCAACGCGCTTGCCGGCAACCGAGCCGACGACCAGGGGATCACTGGGCCTGCCGAAAGGAGTCTCGACTACTACCTCGTCGGCCGAGTCCAGGAACTCGTAGAAGCCAGAACCGCCGATGACCCCGATTTCCGCGCGCTCGTCCACGCGGCAAATTTATCGGCTGCACCGCCCTGTTGCCGCCGGCAAGCACGCTGCCTGCCAGCCGCGAGCCACCCGGCCGTCAATCGCGCCGAGCCGGAGCGGCACGCCTCAGCTGGCGCTGGTCGAGGTGGTGGTGACCGACGAGGACTTCTTCTCGCTGGCCGCCGAGCCGGACGAACCGCCCGACGAGCTACCGGACGAGCCCGAATCTCCGGACGAACTGCTCGATGATCCGATTCTTGGATTCCGAACTCCCGGACGAGCCGTTGCCGGACCGGACGGCGAGTCCTTGCCCGCGCTGACCGTGCTGGCGGCCTTCCTGCTGTCCGTACGGTAAAAACCAGAGCCCTTGAAGACGATGCCAACCGGCGAGAAGATCTTGCGGAGCTTGCCGCCGCAGGCGCTGCAGACCGTCAGCGGGTCATCGGTGAACCGCTGCACGACCTCGGACCGGTCTCCGCAATCGGTGCAGGCGTACTGATACGTCGGCACGTTTCCTCCCTCTGCGGCATTAGCACTCGCCGCTGTCAACTGCTAAATGGTAGCAACGGCTAGCCGAGCCTGATGATTCCTTCGCCGGGCAGCGCCACGGCGCGCACTGGCTGGTCGAGCGGTCCGGCTGGCAGCCTCGCCGGTCAGCTCGCCGTCATACAGCAGCGCGACAGTCAAGATCCGCGGCCCGACCCTGGCCAGGGCCCTGTCATAGCTGCCGCCGCCCCGGCCCAGCCGGTTCCCGGCCCGGTCGGCTGCCAGCGCGGGCACGATCACCAGGTCGGCGCTTGTGATCGCGGTCACGCCGCGACCAGGCTCGGTCGGCTCAAGCAGCCCCCGCGGGCCCGGAGCCAGCGAGTCGGGCCCTTCATAGGAGGCCCAGTCCAGGTCACCGTCCGGTCTCAGTAGCGGCAGCAGCACATAAGTGCCGCGTTTCCACAGGGCAAAGACCAGCCCGCGGGTATCAGGCTCCGTCCCGACCGAGATATAGGCCGCGACCGTCCCCGCCATCTGCATCTCGGGCAGCTCCAGCACGGCATCCCGGAGTCCATGGCCAGCTTCGGCGCGCCTGGCGGCGTCCATCGCGCGCCGTGCGGCCAGGATCCCGGCCCGCACGGATGCCTTCGCGGCCAGCAGCGACTCACCTGCCACGTGAGCATCACCTGCCACCGGTGAAACACGGCCTGACCTGGCCGGTTCCCGGTCCGAACCTGAGCCGCGCACACGCATCCCCCGCTCGCTAGTTAAGGTTCTCAGCATGGCTGATTACAGGTCCATCACCAAAGCGGTCATCCCGGCGGCCGGGCTTGGCACCAGGTTCGTGCCAGCCACCAAGGCAATGCCCAAGGAGATGTTGCCTGTCATCGACACGCCGGTAATTCAGTATGTGGTCGAAGAGGCCGCCGCGGCTGGCCTGACCGACGTGCTCATGGTGACCGCTCGCGGCAAGACCAACATCGAGGACCATTTCGACCGTAATATTGAGCTAGAGGACGCTCTGACCGCAAAAGGTGACGAGAACGGGCTGGCCAGCATCCGCCATTCCAGTCAGATCGCATCCATGCACTACGTCCGGCAGGGCCAGGCACTTGGCCTGGGTCATGCGGTGCTGTGTGCGGCCGACCACGTGGGCAACGAGCCGTTCGCCGTCCTGCTCGGCGACGACTTCATCGACGTCAGGGACTGCTTGCTAGCGCGGATGCTCGAGGCGAGGCGCCGGTACGGCGGCAGCATCGTAGCGCTGATGGAGGTCGAGCCAGAGCAGGTGTCCGCCTACGGCGTCGCCACCATCAAGCCAACCGACGCGGACGACGTGGTGGCCGTTACCGACCTGGTGGAAAAGCCAGCCGTCGGCGACGCTCCGTCGAACTGGATCGTCGTGGGCCGGTACGTCTGCGATCCGGCCATCTTCGATGTGCTCAGGAACACCAAGCCCGGTCGTGGCGGCGAGATCCAGCTCACCGACGCGCTGCGGGCGCTGGCCAGGACCGATCGCGGCCACGGCAACGACGGCGGCGGGGTACACGGCGTGCTGTTCCGCGGGCGCCGGTACGACACCGGCAACAAGTTCGACTACCTGCAGACCCTGATCCAGTTCGCCTGTCAGCGGCCCGACGTCGCACCCGAGTTCGTGCCGTGGCTGCGCGAGTACGTCGCTAATCTCACGCCCGAGGCAGGCCTGTAAGCCGCCGGGAGAGGTCAGTAGGCTGCGATGACCACCGCCGAGCACACCGGGCAGGCCGTCATGGACTCCGTGGAGACCTACCTTGCCGACATAACGGCCGCCATCCGGCCGTTGCCGGTGCGCCAGCTTGCGCTGGCCGATGCGTTCGGTGCCGTCCTCGCCGCCGACGTCACCGCCGAGTGGCTGCTGCCGTCCTTCGACAACTCGGCCATGGACGGCTACGCGGTACGCGCCTGCGACGTGGCCGGAGCCAGCGAGGGGACGCCGGTCCTCCTCCCGGTCGACGGCGAGCTGGCTGCCGGCGACACCGCCCCACGCGAACTCGTTCCCGGTACCTGCATCAGGATCATGACGGGCGCGCCGATGCCAGCCGGCAGCCGACGCGGTGGTCCCGGTCGAGCTGACCGACGGCGGCACGCGGCAGGTCGCGATCCGCGAACCGGTCGCGGCCGGGGCGTCGGTCCGGCAGGCCGGGGGTGACGCTCGCCCCGGCGACCTGCTGCTGACAGCCGGAACGCGGCTGGGTGCCGTGCACCTGGGCTTGCTCGCGGCGGCCGGCCACGGCACGGTGCAGGCCAGGCCGAGGCCGCGGGTCACGGTGGTCTCGACCGGTAACGAGCTGGTCGAGCCTGGCGCCCAGCTGGTGCCCGGCCAGATCTGGGAGTCCAACGCGACGATGCTGGCGGCAGCCGCGCGGGATGCGGGCTGCGACGCCCGCCGGCACCCCATCGTGCCGGACCGGACCGACGCCGTCCTGACCGCGGTCCAGGACGCGCTGGCCGACGCCGACCTCCTGATCACCAGCGGCGGCGTCAGCATGGGCGGCGAGCACGACGTGGTCAAGGCAGCGCTCGCGACGCTGGGCACAGTCAGCTTCCGCAAAGTCGCGATGCAGCCGGGCATGCCGCAAGGGTTCGGCACTGTCGGCGCGGCCAGCACGCCCGATTTTCACCCTGCCCGGCAACCCGGTCAGCGCCTACGTCTCGTTCTTCTTGTTCGTCCGGCCCGCCCTCGACGCGCTGCAGGATTATTCAGGGGAACGGGGCCAGCCCGAACACGCTGCCCTGACTCAGCCGGTGCTGTCCCCGGCGGGCAAGCGCTCCTTCCTGCGCGGCGTACTGGACAGCGCGGCCGGACAGGTAACGCCAGTCTCCGGCCAGGCATCCCACCAGCTCGCGTCGCTGGCCAGGGCGAACGCGCTGGTGGTCATCCCGGAGCAGGTCACCTCGCTGGACGCAGGGACCACCGTAGAAGTCCGGCGGCTGCCGTGACCGAGCCGCAGCTCAGCCATCTGAACGCGGCCGGGCAGGCCCACATGGTGGACGTTTCGGGCAAGGAGGTGACGGCGCGGTCGGCCACCGCGACCGGCACGGTCCGGCTGTCGGCGGCCGCTGTCGCGGCGCTGCGCGAGGGCAACGTGCCCAAGGGCGACGCGCTCGCCGTGGCCCGGATCGCCGGAATCCAGGGCGCCAAGCGGACGCCCGAGCTGATCCCGCTGTGCCACCCGATCGGCCTGCATTCGGTCTCAGTCGACCTCGAGGTCACCGACGATGGCGTGCGGATCGCCTGCACGGCGCGGACAGCTGACCGGACCGGCGTGGAGATGGAGGCGCTGACCGCGGTCAGCGTGGCGGCGCTGGCGCTGATCGACATGATCAAGGCAGTCGACCCGGCGGCAGTCATCTCGGACGTGCGGGTTGAGGAGAAGACCGGCGGCAAGACCGGAAGGTGGCAACGCCCGTGATCCGAGCGCTAGCTGTGACGGTCTCCAACCGGGCAGCGGCCGGTGTCTATGCCGACAAGTCCGGCCCGGTTCTCGCCGGGCTGCTGCGCGAGGCCGGCTGCACTGTCGATGGCCCGGTCGTAGTCCCGGATGGCGCAGCTGTCCAGGCTGCGCTGTCGGACGCTATCGCGGCCGGTTACGACGTAGTCGTGACGACCGGCGGCACCGGGCTGACGCCGGGCGACCAGACTCCGGAAATGACCAGGCTCGTGCTCGACCGGGAGATCCCCGGCATACCGGAGGCCATCCGCGCGGCCGGGACCGCAGCAGGAGTGCCGGCAGCTGCCCTCTCCCGCGGCGTCGCCGGGCTGGCAGGCACCACGCTGATCGTTAACCTGCCGGGCTCGACCGGAGGCGTCCGGGACGGCATGGGCGTGCTCGGCCAGCTGCTGGCACACGCGATTGACCAGGCCGGCGGCGGAGATCACCCGCGTCCGGAGAGCAGCGAGAACCGCCCGCCGTCCTGACCGGCAATCCGCCACATTCGGTGCGCACGTGGTTTCGTCGTGCGACCCGATGGCGAAGCGGGGCATCGTCACGCGATGATTGTCCTGTGGCACGATCGCGCGGATGGGTAACGCTCAGCGAGCCGACGCTTCTTGACGCCCCGGTCAGCCTGCGCCCGATCAGGGTCAGCGACGCCTCTACCTGGCGCGACGCGAGAGTGCGCAATGCCTCCTGGCTGCGGCCGTGGGAGCCGACCAACCCGGAGACGCCGCTGTACAGGTCCAGCCTCGGGCCCTACATGGCGATGGCCAGGACGATGCGGCGGGAAGCCAGGCAGGGGCTCGCGCTGCCATGGGTAGTCACCTATGACGGGCAGTTCGCCGGCCAGCTCACCATCGGCAGCATCGTCTGGGGCTCGGCCCGGTCTGCTCAGGTTGGCTACTGGATCGACGAGGCGTTCGCCGGCCGGGGTGTCATCCCGACCGCACTGGCGCTGGCACTGGACCAGTGCTTCTTCGGAGTCGGCCTGCACCGGGTCGAGGCGACGATCCGTCCGGAGAACACGGCGAGCCGACGGGTGGTCGAGAAACTCGGGTTCCGCGAGGAGGGCGTTCGCCGCCGCTCCCTGCACATCGACGGCGCCTGGCAAGATCACATCTGCTATGCGCTGACCGTCGAGGACGTGCCGAATGGCCTTATGCCACGATGGCGCGGCAATGTGACGGCTGCCCGGCTGCACGCCGGCTAACGCAGATCTCGCGACACACCGGGCCGAATGCTCGTCAATTCCGGCCGCGCCCCTTACCGTGCGTGACGTGGCCTCGCCAGATTCCGCACGGCGCAGACGGCAGGCCCGGCAATCAGCGCATCTCATGGCCGATTACGGGGCGTGCCATTGAGCAGCGCCTTCCTCTACGTAGGCATCGTCGCTATCTGGGCATTCGTGCTGGTGCCCAGGTGGCTGCGCCGACCTCAGACGCTGCCAGATCCGATCCCCGCGTACGAGGCGGACTATTCGCAAGACGCTGATGAGGACGAGGACAGCTACGAGCAGGCCGCAGCTGATAACGGCAGGACGAGCGCCACCGCAGCCGCTGCGACGGCTAGCCGCTCCGATCCCGCGCGGCCTGCGGCAGAGCCGTGGCCTGCTGACGCAGAGCCGTGGCCTGCTGCGGCGGAGCCGTGGCCCGGCGGGGCGGAGCCGTGGCCCGGCGCGGCGGAGTCGCGGTCCGTGGCGGTGCTGCCCCGTTCACGCGTGCTGCAGGCGCGCAGGCGGCTGCTCACGCTGCTGGTGGTGCTCTGCGCGGCCGCGGCGGCGTGCACCGTTCTCAAGCTCACGTCCTGGTGGGCCTGCGTCCCGCCAGCAGGAATGCTCGGCATGTATCTCCTCCTCCTCCGCGAGGCCGCGCTCGCGGACGCCGAGCAAGCGCGCCGGCGGGCGGCCATGGAATTGCGAGTCCAGACCGCCCGCCAGCGCGCGCACACTGTCCGGGAAGCAACCGCCGAGGAGCACTCTGCGGAGATCATCGACATCTCGGCCAGGGTCGGCGATCAGCTGTACGACCAGTACGCAGACGCGACCATCCGAGCTGTCGGCGACTGACCGATATGGCCGACAGACCGCCCCGGCCGAACCGCTACGGCCGACAGACCGCCCCGCCGCCGGCTGGCCCGCGGTGCGCGCCCGTCTGAGCCAGCTCAGCAAGGATCGGGTGCTCGCCGGATGGGGCTGGCTCACGCGGCCGGGCAGCTGAGCGAGCGGCGAGAGCGAGAAGTCGCAGCATTTGCTACGCTGACTGGCGTTCCAGGGGCTGTAGCGCAGTCCGGTAGCGCACCTCGTTCGCATCGAGGGGGTCAGGGGTTCAAATCCCCTCAGCTCCACCCAGGTGGTGTCTCAGGACATCGGGATGACCCCGAACCCATGATCAGGGTTCGGGGTTTCTGGTTTCTGCGGCCGGTGCCGGGTGGCGTCCGGGCGGCCGGGCGGCGGAGGAGCGGAGCGGGCGGCAGCCACATCCATGACTCCGCCGGTGAGTTGCAACGCGGCCATCCCGAGGAACAAGGCTGACCACCGATAGCATTTGCGCCGCTCTCGGTCCGTGCCTGCCTTCCGAGCGAGGGACAGCAGGACGAGGCCGACGCCGAGCTGGAAGCCACCGGCAGTAAAGCGCACGTCGCCACGGCCTGGGCGTGCCGGTACTCCCACGGCCTGATCAGACGCATCAGCCCGGTACGCGAGGGAGTGGTGCTGTCAGCTGATACCTGCATCGGGATGCCTCCTGCCGCCTGCTGAGCTGACTCTATAGCCCGCGGGCCGAGGCGATCCCGCGCTTATCCTGCGCACTGCACACGCGCCCGTCAGCCCAGGGGGCGGTCATGCATGGGCGAATCCTCTCTCGGGCGCGTGCGGACGGCTAGCCCGCTTCCATCCGCTGCTTGAGCGCGGCCAGGTTGCCTGGCATCTCCTTGCGTGCATCCCGGCGGACCATCAGCGGGACGAGGATCTTGCCGATGCCGTGGCCGGTGAAGTCGACGCTGATGGTCAGCCGGGAAATGGCACCGGTCACGGGCTCGACCAGGACGTCGACAGCCGCGCGGATCGGACCGTCCATGCCACGCACGCCCCAGGTCCGAGGCGGGTCGATGTGCACCAGTTCGGAGGTGGAGGGGCGGTTGGCTCCGCCGATCCGCCGCGTGGTCACGCATTTCGCGCCGACAGCAGGCGCTTGGCTGCCGTTCCCCGGGCCGTCCATATGCCCGTCCACCACGCCGTGCTGCCACTCGCTGAACCGGGCCGGGTCGGTGGCGTAGGCGAAGACCTCCGCGGCCGGGCGCTCGATCTCGGCGCTGGTTACGATCGGCGGCACGTCAGCGGCCCTCCTTCACCAGCGCGGCGAACCGGTCCAGGTACAACGGCCAGCCCTCCGGCCCGTCCAGGCCGTCGGTGATCGCCTCCCACCCGGGTCCGTGCCGGTCCAGGTGCCTGTGCTCCAGCTCCACCCGCGTGCGGGTAGCCGACTCGGCGTAGAACCGCACCTCAACCTCGCTGGTCTGAGCCTGGTCAGTCTCGATCGTCCATCGCGGGCTGATATCCCAGCTGAACACCACCCGTTCCGGCGGGTCAAAGGCCAGGATCCGCGCCCACCGGCACTCGCTGCCATCCGCCGCCCGGTCCACGATGCTTCCGCCCACCCGGGGCTCGAACACCGTTTCAGCGATCGGCGCCCCGAGCATGTTGTGCTCGGGCGGCTTGAAGTCCCCGAATCGGTCGGTAAAGACCGTGAAAGCAAGCTCGATCGGCGCGTCAATCACGACGTTCTTGCGGACTGTCGCCGCATCGGTCTGAGCCATCAGGCCTCCCTGGTATCTATGTCTGGAGCTTCAGCCGCCTCGGCATACCCGGCCAGCGCCCGCTGCCAGTACGTGTCAAGCTGGTCCCGCAACGCCGCCAGCGCGACCGGGTTGAGCCGGTAGATCCGCCGCGTCCCCTCGGCGGCGTCCTCCACAAGCCCGGCGTCCTTGAGAATCTTGAGATGCTGCGACACAGCTGACCGGCTCACCGGCAGCCCGGCCGCGAGTTTCCCCACGGCCCGGGGCCCCTCGGCCAGGCGGGCCACGATGGCCAGGCGCGTGCCGTCAGCTAGCGCGCCCCACGGGACGGCATCTCTGTTAGAATCCACTAACCGTTAGAATTCTCTAACCGGCATGTCCGTGTCAAGGCAACTGGCACTCATGGAAGCGCTCGTCACCAGCCGACGAGGCCGGGCCCGTGCTGGTCAGCAGCCGCAGCCGCTGGGGGTCGAGACGTCCACGTGGAACGCTCGTCCCTGCCTGAGCAGCGCGGCTGGAACTGCCAGGTCGTGGCCGCCGGAGTCCACCATGATGATCTCGGCGGAGGTCCAGTACCGAGGCTGGGGGGCGACTGTGCCGTGCTTCCCGCTGGCGCTGGTGACCCGGACACCGAAAAAGTCGACTGTCATTGTGTGGACGGGGGAGCCGGCTGCCTGGTAGTCGCCCTGGTTGATGACCTCGGCGGAGTTGTTGCGGCACGCCGAGCACCGCACGAAGAACTCTCGTTGCACTCGGCCGGTCACGTCGTCGTACAACAGCCGGTAGCTCTTGCCGTTGTAGTAGACCGAGACCTTGACCTCATCACCAGGATTGGGTCCGCGCGGGCAGGTGTTCAGCGCCGGGAGACAGGACAGAAATACGTGGACCTGACTGGATGCGTCCCGGTACAACGCGTCGAACTCGGTGTAGCCCCCGTACCCGATGGCCGGCGCGCAGATTTCCCGCACGCCGATCTGCTGGGCCGCGCCGTGGTTGTAGCCACCAAGCCCTGCCCACTGGTAGAAGGAAGCGGAGTCCCCCGGTCCGAATCCGGGGCAGATGGGCCACTCAATGACGAAGTCGGCCGCCGCGTAGCGGAATTTCGTGCCTTTGTCGGCGAGCGCCACGTATCCGGCCCAGGTACGGGACGTCACCTTCGTCTCGCCGCGCTGGGGCGTGCGCTGCGTGCTGGCCGATGCCGCAGCGGGAACGGCGAGCGCCACGCCCAGCGCCGCCAGGCTGGCCAGCCAGGATTTCCTCGTCATCGAGATCTTCCTCCCCGCTGCACGGCGCACTCCGCGTGTCCCGCACCGGAACCGCCGGCGTCGCCGACGTCAACCTAAGCCCGCAGCCGGAGGCCGGCCAAGGGGACGCCTCCCCTTCTAGGGCGTTGCGAAATCCTCTGAGCCCAGGCACCGCGCGGCGCTGCATTTGATTACTGCTGATCATCTGACGACAAGTGCCAGTGATCCCCCCTGTGGCGTACTCCGCTCAACGGCGAGGCTCAGGCGCGACGCGGGGGTGGAGGCTGGGCCCACGCTCGCGGATCGAGTGTGCCGTCGATTGCGGCCTGAGCCACATCGGTGAGACGGAAATTGCCGTTGCGGGCATAGGTCCGGAGCCGGACGAACGCTTCGGCGAGCCCGACTCCGGCCCGCTCCGAGATGACTCCCTTGGCCTGCTCAATTATCACGCGGCTGTTCAGGGCTACAGACAGCTGCTCATTCAGGCGCTGCGCCTCAGTGCTGGCGCGATGCTGGCTCACACTGAGGGCAGCGAGGTCCGCGAAGGCGCGAGCAACGATGAGGTCGGCCTCGGCCATCGGTTCGCGAGTAGCGCGGAAGAGGTTCAGCGCTCCCAGCGTCACCCGCCGCAGCCGCAGCGGCAGCGCCAGCACCGACTGGAACCCGGCTTCCATCGCCGCCGTGGCAAACGACGGCCACCGCCCTGTTCCCGCCTCAAGGTTCTCCTGTGCGACAGGCTCGCCTGTGCGGAAGGCATCCAGGCACGGACCTTCCTGCGCCTGCAGCTCGAACAGCTCCAGCAGTCGCATCGCCTCGCTGGACGAGGCCACAAGTCCCAGTGCGCCGGCTGGCGACGCCAGCACCACTCCGGCGGCGGATACACCGAGCAGGCTGACACAGCGATCCGTTAGCCCGGTCAGCATGTCGACGACGTCGTAATCTTCAACGAGGGTGTCAGCCATCTCCACCAGCGACTGGACCACGTCGGCTTCTCGGGTCATCTGAACTCACCTCTCCTGCCACCGGCCGAGTCCGGGCCGGGCTATGCCTGCCACGTCAGTCGCCACGCCGAAGCGCCCGGGTTATCCCAGGCGCAGGGTGCGGGCGATTACTTGCTGCGCCACCTCGGCAAGCGGGCTGTCCACGCTAAAGGCGTGCGCCCGCAGCCGGATGAGCGCTTCGGTCACGCTGATGTCCTCCTGCACCGACACGATCCCCGCTGCGTTGTGCACGGTGAAATGGAACTCCGCGCTAACCTCCAGTTCCTCTGCGACCGTGCCGAACGGCGCGCCGGCCTGTGCCTCCACCACCCAGCGGGCGGTGACATCAGCGATAACCATCGCGTCTGCGTGCTGATCACTTGTCAGCGGGCCGGGCACGGTCCGGTAGAGGTTGAGCGCCCCGAGCCGGGCTGTGCCCACTCGCAGCGGGAATCCGAAGATGGCCCTGGCCCCCGCCTCCAGCACGGGCGGCGAGAAGGCTGGCCACCGGCGCGCCGCCGGGTTGGCCAGGTTCGGCTCGAGCACCACCTGGTCCTGCCGATGCGCATCAATGCATGGGCCCTCGCCAAGGGTGTACTGCAGGTCCTCGATCAGGTAGCTCACCTCATCGGTGGTACACAGCGATCCCCGGGGGATGTCGCCCGACATCAGCATGACGCCAGCCCCGCTCACCCCTACGATCTCCGGGCACGTCCCGCACAACTGGGCAGACGACCACGCATCTGTGCCGTTGCCCAGGGCTGCGAGAACCCGGTGCAGCCTGTCACCTGTCATTCAGCACCACCATCCCACACTCGGGACGCAGCCAGAAACCGAGAAACATGCCGACCAGATACCGGCGGTGGCGAACTTCGGCACCGGTCGAGATTACGCCTGCTAACGATCTCGCACCGCCTGCCGACGTGGTCAGGGGCAAAGGTCCCGGCAGCCAACCGGAACGGCACCGGCGATGCCAGCCCGGTTACTGTCGGCCGGCCGCGTACTGGCAGTCGGGCCAGGGCGGGCACTCACCTGATTGTTAGTTATCGACTGATAGATCATGATTTGCGGTACGGTGCGGTGTGCAATGCCGGTTACAGTGCGCTTTATTCCCGTTACTCAGCGGTAGTGACAAGGGTCATACCGGGATGCGTCGCTACTCAGCGTGGCGTTATACGTGCAGATCCTCACCGGGGGGCTACGCCACCAGCTGGCCGGTCCCCGACTCAAGGCCATTGCTGGACCGCCGTAGCGGCGGCCCAGCCCGGCCCGCCCTGAACCCGCGAGGCGCGCACCCCCCGCGTGCCCGAGAACGCCCGGCACCCCCCGCCTGGCGCTCTCATCCCCGTGCCCGGCTCTGGCTGGGATCGGGCGGCGAGGACACCCTGGGAAAGGAACCTCATGCCCCCCCATGTTCGGCTGCCCAGTGCCGCCCGTGATCGCGGCAAGGCCCTGATCACTGCCGGAGCTGACCGCGTTAACAGCGCCGTCCAAGGCCGGAAGAAGTCCCTCCTCTACGTCAGCGCAGCCCTGGCCCTCGCCGGGGCGGGTACCGCTAGCGCCGCGACCGTGGCCAGCACTGGCACCGCAACTCCGCTCGCTAACGCGCCTGTCAGCGCGTCCGTGAGCACCGGTGGCGCCGCGCATTCGTCGCCGCTCCCGCTGGCTACCTCGCGCGCCGCATCCCCGGCCGCGCTGACGGCGCCGCACGCCGTAGCGGCTGCCGGACGGCATACCGCGGTTGCCCGCGCAGTGGTCCGGCATCCGGCCACCGCACACCCGGCCGGGGCAAAGCAGGCAGCCGCCTCGCGCGGCACGGCAAAGCACACCCCTGCCAGGCACACCCCCGCCCGGCACCCGGCACCCGCCCGGGCAGCGGGGCGGCGCCCCCACGGGATGCGCCCGGCCAGTTCGCCGCACCGGGCCAGCGCAGCGAGGCGGCCAGCCGCCGCGGCCAGGCGGCACGCGCCGGCCAGGACCGCCCGGCCCTACCTCATCTACGACTCGGTCACGCCGGGCGCGATCCCCGCGCATCACCTGGTCGCCACGTACGCCACCGGCGGTTACGCCGTCCCGGCGGCACAGGTGGCCGGACGTCGGGTGCTGTGGATCGACACCAATGGCTCCGACCCGCACGCCTCGGCGCTGGACATCGAGCCGGGCGACGCCACGCCGACGATGGCGGCTGGCTGGGTGCGGGCGAAGCTGACCGCTGACCCGCACGCCCTGGCCCGGCTGTACACGATGCAGTCGGACTGGCCCGCCGTGCAGGCCGCGGTGGCCACCCTGCCGCCGCAGATGCGAGCCCAGGTCCGGTACTGGATCGCGGACCCGACCGGTTACCCGCACATGGTGCCTGGTGCCGACGCCACGCAGTGGTACTGGGGATCGAGTTACGACATCACGACCGCAACCCCGCGCTTCTAAAGAGGCAGCGGAGGTTGCCCAGCGGGCCGGCCAGGCCAGCGTTGCGCGCTGTACCTGGCCGGCCCGCCGCCATGCTCGCACCGAGGCGGGTCAGGACCCGCCGTCAGCGAACGTGGTAGCCGGCAACGTGCCGTAGCGCGCCATGACGCCGGTCATGGTGTCATCGGATAGCGGCTGGCCGGCCTGGATCATCTCCCGCAGGTCCCGGAAGTACTGCACGTACAAGTCGGGCGTGAACGTATTGATCAGCACGGCCGGCTCGTCGCCAGCGTTCGCAAACGTGTGCGGCGCGCCTGGCGGGATCATCACCAGCGTGCCACGGGCCGCCTCGTAGGTCGTGTCGCCGACGGTGAACACGGCGGTCCCGGACACCACATAGAAGCCCTCGTCGTGCTGCGCGTGGCGGTGCTGCGGCGGGCCGTGAGTGTGCGGCGCGATTGTTATCTCGCCAAGCCCCAGGCGGTGCGAAGTGGTACTGCCGTCCTCGAGGATCCGCATCTGAACCGGGCCCGCCAGCGTGAGCTCGCCATCGCCCGGGCCGACTATCGAGACGTTCGCCATCCCATGCTCCCTGTCTGTCGTGAGACCGCTGACGGCGGCAGATCTGCCTGTCGCAGGCCCCGTGAGGTCTGCTGCCGAAATACGGCCATCAGCTGGCAACGCTGCGCGCGGCGCCGAGCGCGAAGCCGCCCACCAAGGCGAGCAGGTCCGCCGGTGTCTCCAGCTGTGGCAGATGGCCAGCAGTGGCGATGACGTGCAGCTCGGCACCCGGAATGGCGTCAGCGTACGCCCGGCCGTGCGCCAGCGGCACGATCCGGTCGGCTGCGCCCCAGACGACAAGTGCGGGGATCGAGATCGCCGGCAGCCGGCCGAGCAAGCCAGCATCCGCGCTGGACCGGCCCGCGTAGGCGAGAAGCGCGGCACCGTTAGCCGCTCGTGCTGCCTGCTGCTGATCGGTCAGGGTCGCGGGGTCGATCCGGTGCAGAGCAGGTTCATACCAGCTCAGCTCGGTCACCTCGGCCGCGGAGAGGGAGAAGAAGTCGACGATGGGCGTGGCATCAAGTTCCAGCCCGGCTGCATCGACTAGCACCACGCTGCTGACGCGGCGGGCCGGCCTGGCGCTGTCGGCCAGTGCTATCTCCGCCGCGATCCAGCCGCCGATCGAGTTGCCGATAACGCACACATCGGTCAGCTCGAGATCCTCCATCAGCTGCAGGTACACCGCGGCCAGGGCCTTGATGCTGTCTAGCTGACCGGGACGCGGTGTGCCGTCGAAGCCCGGATGGACCGGAGCTAGCACCCGCGCGTGTGCAGCGGCCAGCGATTCCGCGAATGCGGCGACCGAGAACGGACCTGCTCCCCCGTGCAGGAGCAGGACCGGCTGCCCGGTTCCGAGCTCGGTGACGGTCACCGGCACCGGTCCGATGCCCTCGATCGTCAGCACCCGGGTGATCTGCTTCGACGTTGCCATAGCGCACTCCTTCAGTAGCGGCGAGTCTGTGAGAGTTAACTCTCACGACGGCCACGTTAGAGGCTCGGCTCCCGTTATGCAAGTCGGCTCTTATAAGGAGAGTGAACTTGACGATGCGTCGACCGACACTGACAATGGCAAGATGACAGGGCAGGTACGAGACGGGCGGGCAAATCAGAAGCAGCGCACCCGCTCGGCGATTGTCGACGCGGCCCGCGACCTGGTGACCAGCGGCGCCGATTTCACCATGCCTGCGGTCGCGAAGGCCGCGCTCGTGTCGGAGGCGACCGCGTATCGCTACTTTCCTGATCTGGCATCCCTGCTGCGCGAGGCGCTCGCGGGCGTCTGGCCTAGCCCCGCTGCGGCGCTCGAGCCGGTGGCCAGCAGCGACGACCCGGTGACGCGGATCGGCTTCGCGACCGAGTACCTGCTGACCCACGTGCAGGCCTATCAGGGCGCCGTCCGGGCGATGATCGCCGCTTCGATCACCAAGCCAGGCAATGCGGCCCAGCGGCCGGGCCAGCGGTTCGGTCTTATCGATTACGCGCTGGCTCCGCTGGAGGACTCCCTCGGCCGACGCGACCCAGCCGCGTTCCAGTCGCTCAAGCATGCGCTTGCCATGGTCGTGAGCGCGGAAGCGCTCTTCACGCTGACTGACCTGGCCGGGCTGACCCCCGATGAAGCGATCGCCTGCGCTGCCCAGACCGCGCGCACGATCACGGCGGCTGCGGCGTGGGAAACGCGCCGCGACAGCACCTGCTAGCAGAATCAGCCGGGTAGCGGCCCCTGGAGGATGCGTGCGCGAGCTGACGGTCGTGGAAATCTGCGCGGGCGCCGGCGGCCAGGCTCTCGGTCTCGAGCAGGCTGGGTTCACCCATGCGGCGGCCGTCGAGCTCGACGCCGACGCCTGCGAAACCCTGCGGCTCAATCGCGGTGCCGACTGGAAGATCATCGAAGATGACGTGGCCAATCTGGATGGGCACGCGTTCACCGGCACCGACTTGTTCGCGGGCGGCGTGCCCTGCCCGCCGTTCTCAGTTGCCGGAAAGCAGCGTGGCCGCGATGACGAACGCGACCTGTTCCCGGCGGCGCTCCGGCTGATCGGCGAGATCCAGCCGCGCGCCGCGCTGCTGGAAAACGTCCGCGGTCTGGGCACGACCAGGTTCGACGATTACCGGGAGCAGGTGCTCAGGCGACTCGACGAGCTCGGATACCGGACCTGGTGGCAGCTGGTCAATGCCAGTGATCACGGTGTCCCGCAGTTGCGCCCGAGGTTCGTGCTCGTCGCCATTGACCAGCGCTGGGCCGGAAGATTTCGCTGGCCGGACCCGCTGCCCGGTCCCCCGCCAACCGTCGGTGACACGCTGGCCGACCTGATGGCGTCAGGCGGCTGGCCGGGCGCGGCCGACTGGGCGGCCAGGGGCCGCCGGGTGGCGCCCACGATCGTGGGCGGCAGCAAGAAGCACGGCGGTCCGGACCTGGGACCGACCAGGGCACGGGCGGCCTGGCTGGAACTCGGCGTCGACGGGCTCGGAGTCGCCGCGGAGCCGCCCGGACCCGACTTCCCGGTGAGTCGTCCGCCGAAGCTGACGACGCGCATGGTTGCCAGGCTGCAGGGCTTCCCGGATAGCTGGGCCTTCAGCGGCAGTAAGACGGCGGCCTACCGCCAGGTGGGCAACGCGTTCCCGCCGCCGGTCGCCAGGGCACTGGGCACCGCCATCGCGGCCGCGCTCAGTCCGCGCCGCTGATCTGGTCCCGCAGAGCCGCGAGCAGGCCCCGACCGCGGGCTCGCCCACGACCTCGTTACCTTCGCTTTGATCAGGCCAGCAGCGGCAGTTCGCTACAAATGCGTGTGCTCCCGCGGGGTGATCCAGTCATACGCCGCGGACTGCCGGTACCCGGGCGCGGCCGGACCGGTCTGGTGCCTGGCGGTGCTCAGCACACGCGCGAGCACCGCGGTAGCCACCAGCGCGGCTGATCCCCACTCCATCAGCGCTACCCACCAGATGCCGAGGTCGTTGCCTGCCGTCAGCGAGTGCACGAACGCCACCGGCCAGGCTAGGTAGGCCAGCCAGTGCACCGTCCGCCAGGCTCGGAATCCCAGATGGCGGCGAACCAGACTGGTAATCAGCACGGCCGCGCCAAGATCGACAGCAAGCGTGCCCAGCCCGATCGCGAGCGTCCGGTAGCCGGACAGGAAGGGCAGCACGGTAGCCGCCCAGCCGATCGACACGAAGGGATCCAGAATTGCGGTCACGACGTGCAGCGCGAGGAACGCGACCAGGAAGAGGGCGAGCGTCCGGTGCACTTCAGCGAGGACGAACCGCGGCCAGCCCTGCGGCGCTGAACCCAGCCTGGCGCACACGCCTAGCACGACGACGACGCTGAACAGCACCAGTAGCGCCAGGCCACTGGCTCGCGACACGAACCAGAGGCCCTGAGAACCTGCGGCAGCAGCAGCCGCGCTGACCATCGGATGCCTCCTCGGGCGACTCGCGTGTTCGCATGGGTAAGGCCAGTCTCAGCCGGGGCCCCCGACGCAGTCAGGGTCACAGGTCCTGATCATGAGGGCCGTCCGCACGGCAGGTTTCCGGTTATGCCCTGCTATAGACGTGACTTCCCGGTGGCACCTCGATCCGGGCGCCGTCAGCGTCCGGCCACCCGCCCGCGTATCGCACCCTGCCGTCGCGCCCCACCAGCCGGGCCGGCAGTCCGGTCGCGGCGAGCCATTGCTGGGCGCGGTCGCCGGCCACGATGGCAGCAGTCGCCGCGGCGTTCGCGTCAGCGCATGTCGCGGCGGCCACGCTGACCGTCTGCCATGGCCCCTCGGCCGGCCTGCCGGTGCGCGGATCCACGATGTGATGCAGGGTGCGGCCAGCCCGCCGCCACTGGCGACAACCGGTGGAGGAGGTCGCGATCGCTCCGGCCGGCAGCCGCACCACCTGCCCGCCGGCCGGGGCCGCCGGGGTCGAAGTGCCAGCTTGGTCTGCAGTGCCTGCCAGGTCTGCCGTGCCTGCCAGGTCTGCCGTGCCTGCCAGCTCTGCGTCGTCCTCAACCAGCACAGGCCAGCCACCGGACGGCGGCTGACCAGCGACCGCCATATCACCACCGAGGCTGACGAGGACGCCGCCAGCCTGGCCGCTGGCGGCCATGGCTGCCCGCACCGCCCGGTCGGAGCCCAGACCCTTGGCGGTCGCGCCCAGGTCGAGGATGATGCCGGGCGGCAGCCGGAGCAGGGCGCCGTCGAGCCGGACGGCCTGCCATCCTGGCACCGGAGCGGGCCTGCCGGGCGGATCTCGCCGGTCTGGCTCGATCGCGGCGAAATCGCGGTCATAGCCAAGCTCGACCAGCGCATCGCCGACCGTCGGGTCCACCAGCCCGCCAGTCCACCGAGCTGCGCCGAGCGCGACCCTGATCGCCTCCGCTAGCCCGGTGCTCAGGACGAACAGGCCATCGCCACTGCGATGAATCCACGAAATTTCCGAGTCCTGCCGGAACCGGCTGGCCTGCTGATCCAGCGCGCTGATGACGCTGTCGACCGCGGTCAGCGCAGGTCCGAGGTGCTGCGGCGGCCACACCGCGACTCTGGCACTGGTCCCGAGTGCGGCGCGCTCTGCCACCGCGACGGCGGCATCGCCAGTCGCGACCCGCAGCCACGGTGCTGGCGCCAGCTCATCAATGGATGTCTGCATGGCCATCAGTTGTCGTGGTAGGGCTTGACGTGCCGGACGTGGGTGACGATGACCTTGCCGCTGGCTGTATGGGTGGTGGTCGTCACGATCACCGACGAGCCGCTGGATGTCGCCACCGAATGCGACAGCTGCGGGCCGCCGGACGTGGCCGAGGTGGTGCCGGACCCGGTCGTGCTCGCCGCCGAGGTCGCCGGTGCCGACACCGGGAAGGCATTGTGTGCCAGCGCCACGGTGGCCGCCCCGGTCCCTGCGATCAGCGCGGCAGCGGTCCAGTTCGACATCCGCCGGACTCGGCGCACGCCATCGGTACGCGCTCGGGTGGCCCGCTCGAATTGAGCAGACTCGGCGGGTGGCGGGAACGGGGTTCCGGCGTCGGCCGGGTCCTGGCCGGCGAAGCCCGGCAGCCGAACCGGTCCGCCGCCTGGATCACTATCGGTGTTCATGGGAGCTGCCCTTTCGCTGCTGTCAGGTCCGGGTCCAGGGTTCTGGAATTCCCGATGACCCCACAATGCAGCGCGGGTCGTGAGACGACCGTGTGAGGACAATGTGAGCCCTCACATCAGCCGTCGGCCCGCCGTTAACTCCCGCAGCCAGGGTGAGGCGGGTGCGTTACAAGGCGGTACCTGGCCGCGGCTAGCCGGCGCCAGGTACGGGCTAGCCGAGCGGGCCGGTGATCGCCTCGGCCGCCCGCAGCGCGCCGCCGTCCGCCACGTACCGGACGGCGGCCTCGATCTCCGGTGCCAGGAAACGGTCGGCGCCCGGACCCGGCGTGCTGTCTCGCAGGCCCGCGATGACCGCGCCGGTGGCAGCGGCCGGCGCCAGCGGCGCACGCAGGTCGATGCCCCGGGCTGCGGTCAGCAACTCGATCGCCAGCACCCTGGTCAGGCCGTCTATCGAGCGGCGGAGCTTACGCGCGGCTGACCACCCCATGGACACGTGGTCTTCCTGCATCGCCGAACTCGGGATCGAGTCCACGCTGGCGGGCATGGCCAGCCGCTTGAGCTCGGAAACGATCGCCGCCTGGGTGTACTGCGCGATCATGTGCCCGGAATCAACGCCAGGGTCATGAGCAAGGAACGGGGCCAGGCCCTGACTCCGTGCAACGTCAAGGAAGCGGTCAGTCCGGCGCTCCGACATGCTGGCGAGATCAGCGGCAGCGATAGCGAGGAAGTCCAGCACGTAGCCCAGCGGGGCGCCGTGGAAATTGCCGTTCGACTCCACCCGGCCGTCAGCCGTGATGACCGGGTTGTCAATGGCCGAGGCCAGTTCCCGTGACGCCACCAGGGCAGCATGATCGGCGGTGTCCCTGGCAGCTCCCGCGACTTGCGGCGCGCACCGGAGCGAGTAAGCGTCCTGCACCCTCGTGCAGTCCGGCCCCTGGTGGCTCGCCACGATCTCGCTGCCCGCTAGCAGCGCGGTCATATTGGCCGCGGCGACCGCCTGGCCCGGATGAGGGCGCAGATCCTGAAGATCGGCGGCGAACGGCGCATCGGAGCCAAGCAGGCCCTCGACGCTCATGGCGGCCGTAATGTCCGCAACTTTCAGCAGGTCGCGGAGGTCCGCGATAGCCAGGATCAGCATGCCCAGCATGCCGTCGGTGCCGTTGATCAGCGCGAGGCCCTCCTTCTCGCGCAGCTGGACGGGTGCGATCCCCGCTTCCGCCAGTGCCTCGGCCGCGGGGCGTTCCTGCCCGGCAGCGTCCCTGACAACTCCCTCGCCCATGATCACCAGGGCGCAGTGCGCCAGCGGAGCCAGGTCGCCTGAGCAGCCGAGACTGCCATATTCATGGACCACCGGGGTGATCCCGGCGTTGAGCAGCGCCGCGTAAGCCTTCGCCGTCTCCTCGCGAGCGCCCGTGCGTCCGGTGGCCAGCGTCGCGAGCCGCAGCAGCATCAGCGCCCTGACGACCTCGCGCTCCACTTCAGGACCTGAGCCGGCCGCGTGGCTGCGGACCAGGCTGGCCTGAAGCTGGGCACGCAGCCCGGCCGGGATGTGCCGGGTGGCGAGTGCGCCGAACCCTGTCGACACGCCGTAGTGCGGCTCGGCGTCGCGCGCTAGGGCCTCGATGATCTCCCTGCCGAGGCGGATCGACGCGAGCGCGTCGGCGGCAAGCTCAATCGGCGCGCCACCGCGGGCAACCGCAACGACGTCCGCTGCCGTCAGCGGACCACTGCCGACGGTCACGACTGTGCCGGGAACGGCGCCCGGTGCTGGTGAGCCCGGCTGCCTGAGGGACCGCCTCAGCTGCCTGGTAGGTCGTCATCGTTGTCTCTCCTGCCTCTGGCACCCGCTGCCACCAGCCTAGGCCCAGGTCCGCACGGCTTTGCGCGTAGCTGACGTACTTGCAAGTGATGTGCAACTAGATTAGCGTGCAGACAATGTCGGACCTGCCCACCGCTCACCAGCCCCGGCTCGGCCGGATGATCCGGCAGTCGTTCGCGGCCATGAGTCCGACCGAGCGCCGCCGTGTCTCGCTGATGTACGGCTCCATCCTCGGCTTGCACCTGCTGGGCTTCGCGATCTTCATCGCGTTCGTGGTGCCCGCTCACTACAAGGGCCTCGGCATCGGCATCAGCGTCCTGACCTACACCCTCGGCCTGCGCCACGCCTTTGACGCCGACCATCTCGCCGCCATAGACAACTGCACCCGGAAGGTCATGAACGACCGTCAGGGCACGGACAAGCCGCGTCCGTTCTCGTTCGGGTACTTCTTCTCGCTGGGCCATTCGACTGTCGTCGTGGGCGTCGGCGTGGCCATCATCTTCGCCGAGAAGGTGGTCTTCCGGCAGTTCACGAACAGCGGCTCGGGCCTGGAGAAGTTCGGCGGCCTGGTCGGGACGATCGTGTCGGCCACGTTCCTGTTCCTGATCGGAGCGCTGAACCTGGTGATCCTGGCGGGCATCGTCAGGGTGTTCCGCAGCATGCGGCGCGGCGAGTTCGACGAGGCAGAGCTTGAGCGGCAACTGGACAACCGCGGTTTCTTCTTCCGGTTCTTCGGCAAGTGGATGCGCGTGATCAGCAGGGAGTGGCAGCTCTATCCGGTCGGTGTTCTGTTCGGCCTGGGCTTCGACACCACCACCGAGGTGCTATTCCTCGGCACGACGGCGTTCCTGGCGTTGCAGCACATCCCGTGGTACGCGATTATCTGCCTGCCGGTCCTGTTCACCGCCGGGATGACGATCATGGACACCACCGACTGCGTGTTCATGAACCTGGCGTACGGGTGGGCATTCCTCAATCCGGTCCGCAAGGTCTACTACAACCTCGCGATCACCGGCCTATCGGTTGGCATCTGCTTCGTGGTCGGCGGCATCGAGACGCTCAGCCTGATCTCCACGCAGGTCACCGGCCTGCGTCGGGCCGGCGGCTTCTGGAGCTTCATGCGCGACTTCAATCTCAATGTCGCCGGGTTCGCCATCGTGGGGCTGTTTATCGTCACCTGGGTCGCCGCGGTGCTGATCTGGCGATACGGCAGGATCGAGGAACGCTGGAGCGCGTCGCTCCAGCAGCCCGCCATCCGGGAACGCGCCGAAATCGGCTGACGCACTATCCGCCGACGCCGGTATGCTCAGCACGTGGTCCCGGTCAGCTTGCCCGTCCAGCGCGCGGTCGAGACTGGGACGGCCAGCCTTTCTTGACCGGCCGCCAGCGAGCCGACAGGGAGCGGCTGCGGGCCACATTCGAGCACGCGGCCAGCTCCTATCACCGGGCCCGGCCCGATTACCCGGCGGACCTTTATGACTACCTGGTTGCCGCCATAAACCTCGGCCCGGCCGACAGCCTGCTAGAGGTCGGCTGCGGCACCGGCAAGGCGACGCTGCCGCTGGCCCGGATGGGATTCGCCATCACCTGCCTGGAGCCTGGTCCGCAACTGGCCGCGCAGGCCAGGCACAACCTGGCCGGCTACCCGGAGGTCCGGGTGCGGCAGTCGTTCTTCGAGGACTGGCGTCCCGACGGCCCGAGCCGCCAGCCCTCATCTTCGCGGCCACGTCCTGGCACTGGACTGATCCCGCCGTCCGGTACCAGCGCGCCTGGCAGTCGCTTCGCCCGGACGGTCACCTGGCGATCTGGACGGCGACGCACGTCGTCCCGCCAGCGGGGGATCCCTTCTTCGGGGAGATCCAGCCGGTTTATGACGAGATCGGCGAGGGGCTGCCGCCGGGAACCCGCTTCCCGGAACCAGGTGAGGTGCCCGACGAGTGTGCTGACATCGAGGCCAGCGGGCTCTTCTCCGTCACCACGGTCCGCCAGTTCGACTGGGCCGTCGACTATGACGCCGGTCAGTACATTGCGCTGCTCGACACCTTCTCCAGTCACATCGACATGGCCCGGTGGCAGCGTGACCGGCTGTACGCGGAGATCCGCCGCCGGCTCGCCCTCAGGTCCGATGGCAAGCTGCGGCGGCACTGGGGCGCGGCGCTGCAGATCGCCAGGAGGCGCGAGAAGTAATGCGAGCAGCCGAGCGGAGCGCTTTACTGGATTCGGGAGGATCCGCTAACCAGGCGCCAGTACCGCTGTAACTCACCGAGAGGCTTGCCATGACAGGTGCGTCGTTAGTCCCGCTACCAGGCAGCGAGCGGGGGGCGGCCACCGCAGTGCAGCCCGCCGGGGCGCTGGATCAGAACGAGCGGATCCAGGTCACTCTGATCACCCGCCGTGCGGCCAGCCTGCCGCGAACCCCGGATGGATTCCTCGGTCGGCTGTCACGGCAGGATCTGCGGCTGCGCCACGGTGGCCAGGTGAGCGACCACGACCTGATCGCGCAGGTCCTGACCGGGCTGGACCCGGCCATCGAGGTCACGAGCAGCGAGCCGGGCGCGCGGCGGATGACGGTGGCCGGGCAGGCTCGGCGCATCGCGGCCGCCTTCGGCACCGAGCTGAGCCTGGTCACCAGCCCTGGCCCGGACGGCGCGCCGGTCACGCACCGGTACCGGACCGGCAGCCTGTATATCCCGGCCGAGCTCGACGGCATCATCGTGGCCGTGCTCGGCCTCGACAACCGCCCGCAGGCGTCGCCGCATGTCAGGTTCGCGGCCGCCGCCGCGGCGGCTCAGCAGGTCTCCTACACGCCGCCCCAGGTGGCGCAGCTCTATCAGTTCCCGGCCGGAACCGACGGCACCGGGCAGATGGTCGCCATCATCGAGCTAGGCGGCGGCTTCTCGCGACACCGACCTGGACAGC
The DNA here is from genome assembly GCA_963795265.1 of uncultured Actinomycetota bacterium. GTDB lineage: Bacteria > Actinomycetota > Actinomycetes > Streptosporangiales > Streptosporangiaceae > JAJYUU01. The sequence goes on from CAWCHF010000017.1 coordinate 85,209, forward strand.
TACTTCGCCGGCCTGGGCATCTCGCCGCCGTCCGTCACCGCGCGTCGGCGTTGACGGCGCCAGCGAACGTCGCCGGCCAGGCACCCAACGGCGCGGACGGCGAGGTACTGCTGGACATCGAGGTCGTGCGGGCTCGTCGCGCCCGGTGCGGCGCAGCTGGTCTATTTCGCGCCCAACACCGACCAGGGCTTCATCGACGCCGTGACCACCGCGGTGCATGCCACGCCGACGCCCGCGGCGGTCAGCATCAGCTGGGGCCAGGCGGAGGCTCGCTGGACCGCTCAGTCCATGACCGCGCTTGACGCGGCGATGCGCCGACGGTGCGGCGCTGGGCGTCACCGTCTGCGTGGCGGCCGGCGACAACGGCAGCAGCGACGGCGTCACCGGCGGCCAGCCGCACGTGGACTTCCCCGCTTCCAGCCCGCACGCGCTGGCCTGCGGCGGCACCAGCCTGCAGGCCGATCCGGCCACCGGGCGCGATCAGCTCGCGAGACCGTCTGGAACGACGGCTCGAGCGGCGGCGCGACCGGCGGCGGGGTCAGCGACGACGTTCGCGCTGCCGGCCTGGCAGGCCAGCGCCGGCGTGCCGGCCGGCGCCGGCGGGCAAGACCGGCCGCGGCGTGCCTGACGTGGCGGGCAACGCCGACCCGGATACCGGCTATCAGGTCCTGGTCGACGGCCAGTAGACGGTGATCGGCGGCACCAGCGCCGTCGCCCCGCTCTGGGCCGCGCTGATCGCCCGGCTGGCCCAGGGCGCGGGCCACACGCTCGGGCTGGTCCAGGAGCAGCTGTACGCGGGCGTGACTGCCGGCGCGGCCGGCGCCCGGCCTGCGCGACATCACCAGCGGAAACAACGGCGCCTACCAGCGCGGGACCGGGCTGGGACGCGTGCACCGGCCTCGGCGTACCCGACGGCACCGCGTTGCTGAGCGGCTCGGGCTGGCGCCGCAGGCACCGGGGCCGACCGGCACGGTGCCGGCGGCCGGCGGGCGGCTAGCCGCCGGCGGGGTGCCGATCGTCGCCGGGGCGCCGAACCGCTGCAGCACCTCGGGGACGGCGACCGTGCCGCCGCTCGTCCTGGAAGTTCTCCATGATCGAGAGCAGTGCCCGGGCGGTCGCGCCGGTGCCGTTGAGCGTGTGCACGAACTCCAGCTTGCCGTCCCGGCGGAACCGGATGTTCAGCCGCCGCGCCTGGTAGTCGGTGGTGTTCGAGCAGGAGGTGATCTCCCGGTAGCGCTCCTGGACCGGGAACCACGCCTCGATGTCGTACTTCTTCGCGGCCGGGCGCGCCGAGGTCGCCGACCGCGATGTTCATCACCCGGTAGGGCAGGCCCAGCTCCTGGGCGATCTCCTCCTCGTACGCGAGCAGCTGGTCGTGAAACTCCCTGGACTGCTCGGGCACGCAGTAGACGTACATCTCGACCTTGTCGAACTGGTGCACCCGGAACATGCCCTTGGTGTCCTTGCCGGCCGCTCCGGCCTCGCGCCGGAAGTTCGTGGTGAAACGCGGCGTACATGGCTGGCAGCTGCTCCTCCTCCAGCCGCTCCTCGGCGTGGATCCCGGCCAGCGCCACCTCGGAGGTGCCGGTCAGGTAGAGGTCGTCCTTCTCCAGGTGGTAGAGGTTGGACTCCTCGGTCGGCAGGAAGCCGGTGCCGTACATGGCACCGCTCGCCGGCCAGGATCGGCGGCAGCACGAGCAGGAAACCCTGGCCGGTCAGCTTGTCGATGACGAACCGGTACAGCGCCATCTCGGCCAGCGCGACGTCGCCGATCCGGTAGGCGAACCGGGAGCCGGACAGCCGCGCCCCCCTGGCCATGTCGATCCAGCCGCGGGCCGAGCGCAGATCTCCGGGCGTGTCGTGCGGCTCGAAGCCGAACTTCGGCCGCTCGCCCCAGGTCCCGCACCAGCTGGGCGTCTTCCTCGTCCATGCCGTCGGCGGCGGTGGCGATCGGGCAGGTTCGGGATCCTGGCGAGCAGATCGTCCCGCTCGCTGGGCGGCCTGCGCCTGCTCGGCTCTGTCGCCTGCGGCCAACTCGTCGGCGAGTCCGCGCAGCTGCTCGATCTCGCCGGGTCCCGGCTTGCCCTTGGACGAGACTCTTCTGCGCGGCGCGGAGCGCCTCGGCCCGCTCGGTGTGCACACGCCAGCTGGCGTCGGCGGCGAGCAGCGCGTCGAAGTCCTTGGCCGCGCCTCGCCGGGCCAGCGCGGCGCGGTACCGGTCGGGATCCTGCCGGGCAGCTTTGAGGTCAATCACCTCGCGCGAGTCTAGCCGGGCGGCTCCGAGCACGCGGCGGCTGAGATGGCCGCGGGCTGCTCCGGGTCCGGCAAGTCGCCAGTCCTCCCCCGGCCGCTTGCGGCCCTGGTGCACCGCGTCCTCCGGCGCGGGTCGCGAGTACCGAGCCGCCCAGGATCAGCGCGAATGCCACGGCCATCGACGCGGTAAGCTGCTCGCCGAGCACGAGGACACCGAGCACAACGGCGACGGCGGGATTGACGTAGGTGATCACGCTGGCCCTGGCCGGGCCTACTTCCGCGATCAGCCGAAAGAAACTGAGGAACGCCACAGCCGTGCAGACGACCGCCAGGCCCGCCAGCGCAGCCAGCACCCGCCGGCCGGCACCGCCGACGGCCAGGTCAGCGCGGCGAGCGGCGCGTAGACCACCGCCGCGAAGGCCAAGGCACACAGCGGTCATCCCCAGCGGCGGCAGGTCGCCGAGCTTGCTGGCTGGCGATCAGCGGACCGGTCGCGTAGCACAGCGCGACCAGCAGCACCTCGGCGACCGAAGTCGCGTCGCCGCCGCGCCGCCGCCGAGCCGCCAGCAGCGCAACGCCGCCAAGGCCGACCAGCAGACCCGCCCACCGGGTCGCGTTGAGCGGTCGGTGCCACCGGTCAGCCGCGCGAGCACGGCCACGATGATCGGCACCGAGGCAACGAGCAGCCCGCTCATCGAGCTGGACAGCTCGGGTCTCGGCCTCGGACAGCAGCAGCCACGGCGCGATGATCTCGACGCACGCGAACACCAGCCAGCCAGCGCCAGTGCGGCAGCAGCACGCCGAGCTGCTGTCGGCGGATGGCCACGGGCAGCAACAGCGCCGCGCCGATCCCGACCCGGGCAAGCACGAGCACGGGCGACCGGCACCCCGCCCACCGCGACCTTGATCAGCAGATAGGGAATGCCCCAGATCATGCTCATCGCTGCGAACAGCGTCCAGCCCCGGCGGCTCACCCTGGTCTCCCTCCGGTCGGCTCGATGACGTCGCCATGGGCCGGGATCACATGCTGCCATATTGACCGGATGTGCCGAGCCGTCTTGAACGCTCTTGCCCCGGGCCAGCCGAGGTACAGCGACTGGCACACAGCCGGCGGGCCGGGACCACGGCACACCCCGCCGCACCGGGCAAGCCCGAGCCGGAACCCGTCAAGTTGAGCGGCCGAGCTGATCGCCGACGCCGACGGACGAGGGTGCGGCCGACGGCGGCGGGCTCGGGCTCGGGCGACGACGACGGGGCCGGCGTGGCGGGAGGGGACGGGAGGCCGTCGGCTGCCCGGAAGCTGGCGTCGGCCGCGGTGCGAATGCCCGGCGAGGAGGATCCGGATGCTGCAGCCCGGCTGCGGCGCCGGCTGCGACCCGCTGCGCTCCCGAGCGGCGACCGGCCGCGGCATGCGTGGTCCGGGGTAGCGACTGCGCCGCGGCGGGGCTGCCGACTGGCCTGCCGGGGGCAATCGTGAATCCTGATGTCGACCGAACCAGAAGGATGTAAGGCGATGGCAGCCGACAGGACGATACAGTGGCGGGAGGAGGAGCCGGGTGGCCACGCATGGCCGCGGCGCCATTCCGGAGCGTCGTCCGCATCCGGTCCACCATCACGGCGCCGCAAGACGCGCGGGACGCGGCAGCCGCGGGCCGTGGCCCATGCGGGCACTGCTCCGCGCCCTGCGCAGGGCAGCCTGCCGTTGCGCGGCGGTCAGCCCGGGCAGCAGGTAGATAACGGTGTCCTTGCGCGGGCCACCGCCGATATGTAACCCGGCAGGAAGGTCTGTGTAACGGATCTTGATCATGTGCCGGACCTCGCAAATAATGCCGGAAGCCGCTATTACCCTATTCGTGATCAACAGACGGTGACGAGGCTATCACGAAGGATAGCTGCAATCCCATCGAATCAGGGAAATTGCATTTCGCAACCGTCACCGCCGTGGCAGACGGGATCCCGAAGCCGCGCACGTGCTCCGCGCCGCGCTGCTCATGCCCCTCCCCCAAAGCCCGCCTCGCATTGGGGGCGGTGGCTCCGTTTTTGTGGGGAGTGCCGGGGGGCGCAGCTCCCCGCAGGTCTGGCTACTTCGCTTTGACGGCCCGGATGCCTTGGGAGGTACCGGCCGCAGACCGGCGAGGCAGGCCTGCGCCGTGATGCGCAGTCGGCTCCGGGGGCTGCGTGCTGCGGAGGCAGGATGGTGCGATGCCGACCAGGCGCAGCCCGGGCCACTCACCCAGGCCGCGGACACGCCAGCGCGCCGGCAGGCACAGGCCGCTGCTCCGGTAGGCGTCGCGCCGACGGGGTGTGCCCTGCTGGCTCGTCAGCTCGCTGGAGGGCTGGCGCTCGAGCGCAGCGTTCCCGCCCACCGGAATCTGGCCGTTGGCTGTGGTTGGCCCGGCGCTGCTGGTGCTGGCGTTGTGGCGGCGGAGCCTGCGACGGCGCTGCCGTGGCGGCTCGCTTCGGCCTGGCGTTCTTCGTTCCGCTGCTGTCGTGGCTGGTCAACGTGGCCTGGTACGCGTGGGCCGCGCTTGCGGTCGCCGAGACCGTGATCTTCGGCCTGCTGCCGGGCAGTGGCTGATGCTGCGGCTGCGAGCCTGGCCGGTCTGGGTCGCCTGCTGGTGGGTCGCTGTGGAGGCCGTCCGTGGCCGCTGGCCGTGGGCGCTTCCCATGGGGCAGGCTGGCGATGAGCCAGGCCCAGGCGCCCACTGCCCGCTGGGTGGCCATCGGCGGCCCGCCGTTGCTGACGTTCCTCCTGGCGCTGGCCGGCGCCTGCCTGGCCTGGCTGGTGCTGGCCCCTGATCAGCGACCGTGCGGCGGGCCGGACCGGCCCGCTGGCCGGCTTGGCCGCCGCAGCCGGGCGGCCGCCGCGGGATGGCCGCCGCCGTCGGGCGGGCCGGGTACGGGCGCGCCGACCGCGGTCGTGGCGGCGGTGCAGGGCAACGTCCCGCACTCACGGAAGCTGGCGAACCAGCTGCCCGACACGGACGTCACCGGGAACCACGCCGCTGCCACCGAGCAGCTGGCGGCCAGGTTAAGGCGGGCACGCGGCGGCTCCCGACGTGGTCATATGGCCGGAGAACTCCGCCGACCAGGATCCAGCGGTCAACCCTTACATCTACGCCACCATCTCCGGCGCGGTCGCCGCGATCGGCCGGCCGGTGCTCATCGGCACCCTGCTGCAGAATCCAGTGCGCAACGCCGGCGTGCTATGGCGACCCGGCACGGGGCCCGTCGCGATCTACGTGAAGCGCCGGCTCGTGCCGTTCGGCGAGGACATCCCGTTCCGCGGGCTGATCAGCTGGTTCTCCTCGCTGCCGTCGCTGCAGCCGGTGAACTTCACCGCCGGGCACAAGGCGGTGGTGTTCCGCATCGGCAAGGTCAGGCTCGGCGACGTGATCTGCTACGAGGTCGGCTTCGACAACCTGGTCTCCTCCGAGGTCACCGCCGGCGCGAACCTGCTCACCGAGCAGACCAACGACGCTGACTTCGAGCTGGACGGCCAGCTCGGCGAGACCCTGCAGCAGCTGGCTATGGCCCGGATCCGCGCTATCGAGTACGACCGCTCTGGTCGTCGTGGGTCACGACCGGGGTCAGCGCGATCATCGCGCCCGACGGGGCGCTGATCAGCCAGAGCCGGACCTGGCAGCGGGTCCTGCTCGAGGCGCGGGTACCGCTGCTGAGCAAAGCCACGCTGGCCGAACGGCTCGGCGAGTGGCCAGAGAGCGTGCTGGCGCTGGCCATCGCGGCGCTGGCTGCTGGGCGCTGGCGCAGGCCGTGCGCGCGGCGCAGCGAAGCGCCGCGGCCTGCCGACAGGGGGCCGCACAATAGAGTGGGGCGACAATGGCGTGGCATTCTGGCGCCCGTTCGGCTATGCCGTATTGGTGCTCGCGGGGCTCTGCCCGTGCTGGCCTTCCCGGCGCCGAACCTGGAGTGCGTCGCGTGGTTCGGGCTGGTCCCCGGCATGCTGCTGTTCGCTCAGCACCGTCGGCCAGGGAGGCGGCGGTGCGCGGGTGGTGGTTCGGCACCGGGTTCCTGCTCGCCGCTCTGGACTGGCTGGCACCCAATCTGGGCCCGGGCTGCTGCTCATCGCGGTGTTCATCGGCGCGCTCTGGACCATGTTCGGCGCCGCTACCTGGGGACTGCTGCGCCCGCCGATCACGCCGCTGCGCGCGCTCGCTGCACTCGCCGTGGTGCCGAGCTGCTGGCTGGTGGCCGACTGGGTCCGCTCCTGGCAGGGGTTCGGCGGCCCGTGGGCGGTGTACGGGGCCAGCCAGTGGCAGCACCCCGCGATCCTGGCCCTCGCCGCGCTCGGCGGCGTCTGGCTGGTCGGCTTCGCCGTCGTCCTCGCGAATACCGCACTGCTGCTGGTAACG
>CAWCHF010000018.1:0-54994 GCA_963795265.1 uncultured Actinomycetota bacterium
TCGTTGGCGGCCGGTGACACAGCCTTGAGCAGCGCAGCCGCGGCACGCAGCTGGCGCTCGTTCAGCGATTCTGGATCTGGCACGGGTATTGAGGATAGATGTCTGGCGTAGCCTGATGAGGACCGGGAAGCGGAAGAGACCCCCGGGGGGACCTGTCGCAGGATACTGCCGCCGACTACCGCCGGCTCTCATCGCCGTGCGGTGCCTCAGGCACTCTGCGATCGGCCATAGCATTTTCAGCATGCCCCTCCTGCCCGGATATCGCCCATCTTCAGGTCCGGGACCCGCAGCGGGACGTAGCGGGCTGATACTGCGCCGACTCGGCGGAGTCGCGGTCGCCGCCCTCGCCCTGGCTGGCCTGGCGTTGCCGCCGCGCTCCTGTCCGGCGCGAGCGCGAGCGCGGCCACCACCGCCAGCGCCACCGCCACCGCTGCCGCTGCCCGGGGCACCAATTCGGCGGCGAGCGTTGCGATTACCGCCATGAGTCCGCGGTGGGCTGGCCCCCGCTCGGTACTCGCGGTGTCCGGGTCGCTCACGAACAGTTCCAACGCCACCGTCAGCGGGCTGATCGTGCAGCTGTACGCATCCGCCACGCAGGTCAGCACGGTGTCACCGGGCACGGTTTTCCCGTACTACGATCTGGCCGGCATCCACGCGCTGGCAGGCGTCCGGTGGCGGTCGGGCCGGATCCCGCCGGGTCATTCGGTGCACTGGGAGCTGCATTTCCGCGCCAGCAAGATCGGCATGACGCAGTTCGGCGTCTACCCGCTGGCCGTGGTGGCACATAATCCGGCGAACGCGGTGCTGGCAGCAAGCATTAGCTACCTGCCCTACGTGCCGGCTAAGAAGAGCCCGTACGCATCAACCCGGCCCGCGCCGGAGCAGATCTCCTGGGTGTGGCCACTGATCGACAAGCCACTGCTCGGGCCACCGTGGCAGAACCCTTGCACCGGCCCGGCGGCGCGGGCGCTGGGCCGCAGTCTGAGTCCGGGCGGCCGGCTCGCCGACCTAGTTGGGGTGGGTGAGCGTGGCGCTGCGACGGCGACCACGGCGAGCAGGGCAGAGGCAACGGCTGGCCGGTCGGCGCAGGGCAAGGCGGCGCGTGGCGAGCCGGCCAGAGCCTGGCCGGGATAGCGGGCATCACCTGGGCGGTCGACCCGGCCCTGCTTGCTAACGCCAAGGCGCTGACGACCTGCCGGGCGACAGCTCCGGGCTGGCCCAGGCGGCGACTACCTGGCTGGCATCCCTGTCCGCCGCCACAGCGGGCCAGCCGCTTTTCGTCGTGCCGTACGGCGACCCGAACGTGGTAGCGCTGATCCGGCAGAACCATCAGGGCGACGTCAAGGACGCCTTCCGCCTCGGTCGCGCGGTAGCGCAGCGGATCCTGCACCGCGACGTCGCACCGACGGCCAGCCGGCAGTCCGGCGGCTCAGCGCAAGCGGCCGGGATAGCCTGGCCAGGCCGGCGGCAGCGCCGGGTACGCCACGATCGAGGACCTGGCCGGGTATCAGGTGCGCGTCCGCACCGTGGTGCTCAGCCGCGCTGCCCTCCCGCGTGCTCAGGGCACTGTCGTGCGGGCCACGAACGGGGCTGGCAGCTACTCGACACTGCTGCTGGCCAATGACAACCTGAGCACGCTGCTCGGCTCGGCGGGCACGACGCCGGGCTCGGCATTTGCGACGTCGCAGGCGTTCCTGGCGGACACCGCGTTGCTGGCAGTGCAGCAGCCCGGCCAGCCGATCGTGGTTGCGCCACCGGCCCGCTGGCAGCCGCCGGCGAACCTGGCCACCCGCGTGCTCGCCGGCACTGCCTCAGCGCCCTGGCTCAGCCCGGTAAGCCTGACGGCCCTGGCGAGCAGGAAGTCGATCCCCACCGCATACCTGCCGGCTGGCAATCCGGGCGAGCCTTCCTATCCCCGCAAGGAGCTCAGCCAGCTAGAACTCATCGGCCCGCGCCTTCACGAGCTGGTCAGCATCCAGGCTGTGCCCAACCCGGATCTGTACCTGGCCATGCTCGGCAGTCGAGTCGTCGGCGTGGAACGGCACGTCACGCGGCACCGCCGAGGCCATGCTGACAAAGCTCGCGTCGACGGTCGCGAAGGAGCAGAACCGTGTCCAGATCGTGGCGGGCAAGGCCGGCATCCGGATCACCCTCGGCGGGCTGAAAGGCAGCGTGCCGGTTTCGATCGACAACCGCCTTGGCTTCGCGATCAAGGTCAGGATGAGACTGTCGTTCAGCCAGGCGACCGGAGTCAAGATCGTCGAGGATCCCGCGGTCGTGACCATTCCGGCGCACAGTCCGCGGACCATAAAGCTGCACATTCAGGCCGCGGAAGTCGGCTCGACCACAATCACCATGCGGCTGGAAACCCAGCACGGGCAGCTGCTGCCATCCGCGGCCGCGCGGATGACCGTGCAGGCCACGCAAGTAGGCGTCCTAGGGATGATCATCTTTGCGTGCGCCCTGGGCGTGTTCCTGATCGCGTCGGCGGCTCGCGCAGTCCACCACGGCAGGCCCGTGCCGGCCGGCACGGGCGGCGACGCGGCCGGCGGAGTCCTGAAGGCATGGGTCGTGACCAGGCGGGCAATAAGGTCCCCGACGGCGAGCGTGCGCCCGGCGACACCCGCGAAGGAGGCGAACTGGCGGGCGAACCGGCTACCGTCGTGCCTGAGCACAGCGAGCTGGGCGCAGCCTGCCCACCCGGACTGTGACAGAGGGAGACCGATTGACCACCCCCGAGTCCGAGCCTGACCCGTACGCGGGCGGCGATTCGCAGGGCTGGCGTGCCCAGCCTGCGGTGCCGGGCTGGAGCGCGGGGCAAGACTGGTACGCCGGGCCGCACTACGACGACACCGGCTGGCACATCGATCTCTCGGACGTGGACTGGGGTGATGACGCCAGGTTCGACCGGCAGGCGCAGCCGGGCACTGCGTTTCCTTATGACAATCACGAGCACCAGGACGGGAACGGGGCCTCCGCTGCCGCCGCTGACTATGGCTGGCCGGACGACGACCGGGCTAACCGGCGGGATGATCGGTCCGGTGGCCGCCACGCTCGCTCCGGCCGTGGCGATGACCCGCTGGCACCCCGGCCGCCCAGCCGCCGCGGCCGGGCTCGCGGCCCGGTCTGGGAGGAACCGCCGGTCAATGGGGAGCCACGCAGCCCCGGACGGGACGCGGCTAACTGGGATGACGGGCTCGACGGTCCCGTTCGCGAGCGCCCGGACCGGGATACCCGTAGCGGCGGCCGCAGCCGTCGCCTGCCGGGCCGAGAAGGCGGCGGGGACCCGGCCTGACCGGCGCGGGCCAGCGGGTTTCGAGCCGGACGGGCCCCAGCCCGGCGGATACCAGCCGGACGCTCAGGGCGCGCCCGGCTGGCAAGCGCAGCAAGGCAGGCCTGCGCGCCCGGACGGCCAGGACTGGCCCGACACGCAACGCGCGCCCGGCGGCAGGCGCGGCGCGGATGGGCTGCGCCGGCCTGATGGCTCGCGCGGGCCGGAGGGTCCGCGACGGCCCGACGGCCAGCGGCCCGCCGGGATGCGCCGAGTCAGTGCGCGGCCGCCGGCCGACTACGCGGGCGGGCCGAGACCAGGTGGTGCCGGTGCCGCCAGGCCCGGGCCTGCCAGCCCAGGGCTGACGAGCCCGGGTAGCACGTACACCGACGCAGTCAGGCAGGCCCGGCCTGGGCCGACCAGGCCACTGCCAGCCGGCCGCCGCCGCGATGACACCGGCACGATGTCGATCGTCAGGTCCAGCGGGGTGATGGCGGCGGGCACGCTCGCGTCGCGCCTGACCGGGTTCCTGCGGACTCTCGCGCAAGCCTTCGTGCTCGGCGGCGCGCTGTTGTCCAACTCCTACAACACGGCGAACACGCTGCCCAACGTCGTCTACAACCTTGCCCTTGGCGGCATCCTCACCAGCGTCATCGTGCCGCTGATCGTCACTGCCGCGCAGCGCGATAAAGACGGCGGCGAGGCTTACGACCAGCGGATCTTCACCTTGATCACCGTCGCGCTGCTCGCCATCACGGTGGTGGCGACGCTCGTGGCCGCACCGCTGGCGAACCTGTACAAGGGCGGCATGACCGGCCGCCAGCTCAGCGTCATGGTGACGTTCGCGTACTTCTTCATACCGCAGATCTTTTTCTACGGCATGAGCTCGCTGATCAGCGCGATCCTGAACGCCCGGCGAAGCTTCGCCGCGCCGATGTGGACGCCCGTCATCAATAACGTCGTCGTGATCATGGTTCTGATCCTCTACATGACCATCGCCGGGCCTTTCGCAGGCCAGCTCTCGCATATCAGCGCCGGCGAGGTTCAGCTGCTCGGGATCGGCACCACCCTCGGAATCGTCGCGCAGACCGCCGCCCTGGTGCCGTCGCTGCGCCGGGTCGGATTCCGCTGGCGGCCGCAGTTCCAGTTCCTCCGGTCCGAGGCCATGGAAATCGGTCAGATGGCGGGCTGGATGTTCTGCTACATCGCCGCCACTCAGGTCGCGTTCTTTGTCACGGTCCGGCTCGCCAACGTTGCCTCCTCGCGGTCCGGGGTGACCTACTACAGCTATGCCTGGCAGCTCTTCCAGATGCCTTACGCGATCGTAGGCATCTCGGTGATCACCGCCCTCCTGCCGCGTATGAGCACGCACGCATCGGAGCGGCGGTATGGCCTGGTCAGGCAGGACTTCTCGACCGGAGTCCGGCTCGCCTCGGCCATCGTGGTGCCGTGCTCGCTGGTGCTCGCGGTGCTCGGCGCGCCGCTAGCGCGGGTGCTGTTCGCGCACCACAACTTCAGCGCGGTAGATGCGCCGCTACACGGGCCTGACCTTCGCCGCGTTCTGTCTCGGCCTGCTGCCGTACATGTTGTTCCAGCTCCAGCTGCGGGTCTTCTACTCGCTGCACGACAGCAAGACCCCGGCAATCATCGGACTGGCGACAATGGTCATGAACATCGCCGCCAACTACTTCGCGCTGGCCGTCTTGCACGGCAGCGACGTCATCGTCGGCCTGGGCATCGGGTTTGGCCTGGCTAACCTGCTCGGCACCGTGCTGGCCTGGCGGATCCTGAGCCGCCGGCTGCGGGGGCTGGACGGCTGGCTCATCGGCCGGTCTCTGGTCAGGATGCATTCCGCCACGCTGCCAGCCGCCCTGATCGCGATTCTGGTCGGCCTGCTCAGCTCGAACGCCTATGTCACCGTGATCATCGGGGGCGGCCTGGCGGTCCTGTTGTACCTGGCATTCGCCAGGGCGCTGCGGATAGAAGAGCTAACCAGCCTGACACGTACAGTCATGGCAAGGCTGCGCCGATGAGCGGCCAGCCGACGTCTCCGGCCGGTAACGGTTTGCGAGTGGCGGGCCGCTCGCCCTGCCACCCGGTCGCGATGCGCCTTAGCATGGAGGCGAGCACGTCATTGTCTTATCTGGGACTGTTGACCACCTACGGCCCGCGAGGGGAGGTTCGAGGGCACGCGCGCGCCCTTGAACCAACACCATGAGCACGTTCACATCAGAACCGGGTACGAAGCTCGGCGGCCGGTACCGGCTAGAGGACCGGCTAGCCGCGGCCGGAGGCTGGTCTGCCTGGAAGGCTATCGACGAGATACTCGCCAGGCCGGTTAGCGTGATCACGTTCGCGGCCGGATTCCCGCGGCTGCAGGAGGTCGTGACGGCCGCTCGCGCTGCCAGCCGGCTGACCGATACCCGCCTCACTCAGGTGTTCGACGTCGAGGATGACTGGGATCACGCGTACATCGTGCTGGAGTGGCCCGTCGGCGACACGCTGACCGACCTGCTCTCGGCCGGGCCGATGGATCCGATGGCCGGGGCACGGATCGTGGCGGAGGTCGCCTCCGCGCTCGCTGGTGCGCACGCGGCCGGCCTGGCACATTTGTGCCTGCTGCCCGACTCGGTGCGGTGGACAACCGGCGGCGGCGTCAAGGTCACCGGTCTCGGCATCGACGCGGCATTGTCTGGTGCTACCGCCGAGGATCCGGCGCTGGCCGATACCCAGAGCATCGGTGAGCTGCTGTACGCGGCGCTGACGGGCCTCTGGCCAGGCCCGGAATGTCCCGGTCTGGCGGCAGCGCCGCTGTCAGACGGTCAGCTGCGGCGGCCCAGGCAAGTTCGCGCGGGCGTACCTACGACGCTAGACGAAATCGCCGGGCGGGCGCTGGCCATGCCAGGGCGCGATGGCCAGCCACCGTTCAGCTCTCCAGCGCAGCTGGCCAGCACGCTCGCCGCCGTGATCCCGCCGCTGCAGGTGCCCCCGGCGGCCGCTGCCAGCCGCGGAGCTCGCGGTGACGCCGACCGGATGGCAGTGCAGCGGCAGCAGGCCCGGTATCAGGCGACTCGCGGTGATCAGGGCCGCGGTCAGCAGAATCGGGGCCAGCCCGGCGACTGGCGAGGTAATGACGGCCAGCACCAGGAGAGCCCGGGTCGGCTCCGAGTATCAGGCTGGCGGGCAAAGCAGGCGCAGCAACGTTCGCAGGCTGGCAGCGCTCACCGTCGCTGTTGTCGTCGCCGTCGTCGGCGCGACGGCCGCGGTCCACCTGCTCGGCAAGCATCACCCCGGCACCCCGTCAGGCGGTGGCTCCTCGGCACCGGGTAGCCCCAGCACCCAGGTGGTCGCATTGCGGCCGCAGGCTGCCTCGGGCTTCGATCCGCTGAACCCCAGCGATACCGGCAACGAGAATTCGGACCAGGCACCGAGCGTGCTCGCCGGCACCGGGGGTGGCTGGAACACCCAGTACTACACAACCGCCAGATTCGGCCACCTCAAGGCTGGGGTTGGGCTGATGCTGGACATGGGCAAGTCTGTCCAGATTACGGCGCTTCGAGTGCTGTTCGGCAGCGCTCCGGGCGCGATCGTGAAGATCATGGTCGGCGATTCCGCGGGCCGGAGCGCCGGGACCATTAGCACCATGCACACTGTCGTCGGCCCCACAGCGGTGGCCGGGAATACGACGTTCACCGTGAGTAGCCCGGTATCCGGCCGATATGTGCTGATCTGGTTCATCCGGCTTCCGCGCGAGCCGCGGGCGCCCAACCCGAGTCTCCCGTACTTCGCCGCGATCCACCGCGTCTACGTCCGCGGCATCGCCTGACGGTTCACTTAATGTCGGATCACTGCCTGATACAGAGGGTCAAACCGGGCGCGGATGGCTGCCCGCTAGGCGGCGCCAGAGCAATCCGGAGTACTGTCGGGCCGTCGCGAACTTTGTCATCATCATTCGCGGCGAGAATGACGATGGCGGGGGGAGGCGGCAAGACGGAGCCACACGAGCAGGCTTCCGGCCGGGTTCCGCTGCCCGAGCCACGGCAGCCTGCCGAGTCTGACATTCCCGGCGGCCTGGAGGCAGCGCAGCAGGCCCCGGCCGGCGGATCGACGTCGACTGCCCGGGCTGATCTCGCAGAACCCCAGGAAGACGGCGGGCCGACCGACGCTGAACTGCTCCGGATGCATATTGACGGCGACCCTGACGCCTTCGGTGTGCTGTTCAAGAGGCACAAGGATCGGCTCTGGGCGGTGGCCATCCGGACTCTGAACGACCCCGAGGATGCGGCAGACGCCCTTCAGGACGCCATGGTCTCGGCGTTCCGGCGGGCGTCCAGTTTCCGCGGTGATTCGGCGGTAACAACCTGGCTGCACCGGATTGTGGTAAATGCGTGCCTTGATCGGATGCGCAGGCGCGCAGCGCGGCCTACCGCCAGCGCTCAGGACGACGATGCGCTCGACGCACTGGCCACCGGCCGGCCGGTTTCCGACCCGTCCGGCACCACGGACACCGCGATGGATGTGATGGCCGCCCTGCGGCATCTCGTGCCTGAGCAGCAGGCTGCTCTGGTCCTGGTAGACATGCTCGGCTACTCGATCGCGGATGCGGCCGAAGTGCTCGGCGTCTCGGAAGGAACGGTCAAGAGCCGCGCCGCCAGGGGGCGGGCACGCCTGCTGCCTCGCCTCGCGCATTTGCGGCCGGCGTCCGTCCCGAGTCAGGAAGGTCGGAACCGAGTTGCGGAGCAGCGCGTCCAACCTGCGCAGGAGGGGGGTGATGACACGCCGTGAAGCGTCACGCTAGTACGGATGAGCTGGCCGACCTTGCTGCCGGGGTGCTCAGGCCGCGCCGGGCCGCCAAGATCGGCGCGCACCTGGCAGGCTGCACCCAGTGCACAGATGTCAGCAACCAGCTGGCGAGCGTTTCGAGCACGCTGGCGAGCGTATCTGTCGCGCCCATGCCCGAGCTCATGTCGAGCCGGATCGAGACCGCGCTGGCTGCCGAGTCCGCTCACCGGCTGGCTAGCGCGCCCGCGACCGAGGCCGGACGACGCGAGCTGCCTGCCAGAAGCCGTCATTCCCGCCCGAGCGGGCAAGGCTGGCGGATATTCGGGCTATCCGGACCTGCGAGCCGTCTGGTCACCGCGGCAGGAGCCCTCGTAGTCATTGGCGGCGGCGGATACGTGATCGCCGCCGAGGTCAACTCCGGCCCGGCTACGAACCAGAGCGCGAGCTCGGCCGGGTCCGCCCACGTGCCCACGCAGCATCTGAATGCCGGCCTCGAACGGTTCCCTATCACTATGGCGGCGCCACGAAGATCCTGCATACGGTCACCTCTGGCACGAACTTCACCGGCCATAACCTGGGCAGGTACGCGGTCGCAGCGCTCACGGCGGCCCGCCACAGCGGCGTCATCCCCGGCACCGGGGCGGCGAGCTCGACGCGGGCCGCACCGCAGGCAACCGTGGCGCCCAGCACCGGCAGCCCTAGTAAGGGCCAGCTCACCGGTTGCGTCAGCGCGATCGCGGCCGGCAAGGCTGTGCTGCTCATTGACCTCGCCAAGTTCGACGGGCAACCCGCGATCATTGTCATTATCGCCGCCGCCAAGGCAGGATCGGCGGAGGTCTGGGCCGTGCGGGATAGCTGCACAGCGGCAAATACCCAGGTACTCGATCACACGAAGGTGGCGCACACCTAGGCTGGCCCACTGGGAATCTCCAGGCCCGGCTGGTGGTTGATGCCGGTGCATTTCCGAGAGGGGCAGAAGCAAGTGACCGAGGTTCGGGACGTCATCATCATCGGCTCTGGGCCGTCAGGCTATACCGCCGCACTCTATGCGGCCAGGGCGCGGCTGCGTCCTCTCGTCTTTGAGGGTTCGGTGACGTCCGGTGGCGCCCTGATGAACACCACGGACGTGGAGAACTTCCCTGGTTTCCCGGATGGAGTGCTTGGTCCTGATCTCATGGACCAGCTGCGGAAGCAGGCCGAGCGATTCGGTGCCGAACTCGTCGCCGACGACGTGACCGAGGTGGATCTCAAGTCCAGCCCGAAGCTGGTCAAGGTGGGTGAGGACAGCTACCTCGCCAAGACCGTCATCGTGGCGACCGGGTCCAGCTACCGGGAGCTGGGCGTGCCTGGTGAGAAGCGGCTGTCCGGACACGGCGTGTCCTGGTGTGCCACCTGTGACGGCTTCTTCTTCCGCGAGCAGGACATCGCGGTGATCGGCGGCGGTGACTCGGCCATGGAGGAGGCGACATTCCTCACCCGGTTCGCTCGCAGCGTCACCGTCGTGCACCGGCGCGATAGCCTGCGGGCATCGAAGATCATGCAGGACCGTGCGCTCGCTAATCCCAAGATCCGGTTCGCCTGGGACAGTGAGGTCGCCGAGGTGCTGGGCGAGGACCGGGTCACCGGCCTGCGGCTACGGAACGTCAAGACTGGCGAAGAGAGCTTGCTCGAGGTCAGCGGCATGTTCGTCGCAGTTGGGCATGACCCGCGCAGTGAACTGTTCACCGGTCAGCTGGCGACCGACGCTGATGGGTATCTGCTGGTCGAGCAGCCGTCAACGCGGACTGCCATCGACGGCGTGTTCGCCGCCGGCGACGTTGTGGACAGGACCTACCGGCAGGCAGTTACTGCCGCCGGGACGGGTTGCGCCGCCGCGCTTGACGCCGAGCGCTGGCTGGCCGATCACGAGTCCTGATCCATCGGGCCCGGAGGGCCGCTAGCACATGACCGCCTGCCAGGCCGGCAGGCCGGAGTCACGCAGAAGGAAGGAAGTTCCGACAGTGGGTGCAACCAAGGCAGTAACCGACGCGACCTTCGAGGCCGAGGTGCTGAAGTCCGACAAGCCGGTCGTCGTCGACTACTGGGCCGAGTGGTGCGGACCGTGCCGGATGGTGGGCCCGGTGCTGGAAGAGATCGCCAGTGAGCACGGCGAGAAGATCGCCATCGTGAAGCTGAACGTCGACGAGAACCCCGTCGTAACCCAGCGCTACGGCATCATGAACATCCCGACCATGAGCGTCTTCAAGGGCGGCGAGGTCGTCAAGGAGATCGTCGGTGCCAAGCCGAAGTCAGCCCTGCTGCGCGAGCTTGCCGACTTCATTTAGCCGGTGCGCTAGCCGGCCGGTTGCCGGGCCGGCTAGCAAGCTGCGAGAGATCTAGTCCGGGTCGTCGTCATGCTGCCAGCGGCGGTAGAGGTCGATGAAGTCGGCTTGCATCTGCGGGGAGAGGTCGTCGACGGTGAGCCGGCCGGTGACCGCGATAGTGGCGCGCATCTGCGCGAGGTACTCGGTGCAGTTCGGACAGCCAGCAAGATGCCGCTCAAACCGGCCGCGGTCCCGTCGTCGCAGCGTTCCCTCCAGGTAGTCGGTGACTAGCTCGACGGCCTGCTGGCACACCAGCTCATCACGGCGGGATAGCTTCCGCAATGACCGCATCACGCGCTCCCGAATTCCGACTCAAGCAGCTGGCGCAGCCGACTTCGGCCCCGGTGCAGCAGGACCCGCTGGTTGGCTTCGGTGATCTCCAGCACCCCGCACACCTCCTCGCTGCTCAGGCCCTCAATATCCCGGAGGGTGACTACCTCGCGCTGCCTGGCAGGCAGGTCCGCGATCGCTAGCGTGACTCGCCCGGCCATCGCCTTCGCGGCGATCTGATCATCGACCAGATCAACCCAGTGCTGCGGCGGCACCGACCAGTTTCCGGCTAGGTCGAACCTGGCCGGATCTACCGCGGCTTCCAGGTCTGCGACGGCGGTTGAGCGCCTTTCCCTGGCACCGGCCGATACCGCCCTGTTCACCAGGATGCGGAAGAGCCAGGTTCGCACAGACGACCGCCCCTCAAATCCGCTGAGGCCGCGCAGGAATCCCAGCCAGGTGTCCTGCACGACTTCCTCGGCTACAGCCTGACTCGGCACGTAGCCCGCCGCCAGGCGCAGCATGGAGGTTCGATAACGCTGGACAAGTACGACAAAAGCCTGCTCATCGCCGGCGCGCAGGCGATCGAGCAGTTCGGCGTCGGGATCAATATGGGCTGTGTGCAGCCTCGCTAGCCTCTCTGTGCCACGGCCGCCTGGCCGCGCCTGGCTCGGTAGACCGGACGACGCCGCTGCCTGGGTCGCCCGTCTGGGCCAGCCTGTCGCGGCCTCGAGCCTGTCGCGGCCTCGAGCCTGGCAGGCACCGCGACTGTGCTGGCCCGGATTGGTGGCCGCGGCCCGCCGTCACTTTCACAGACCGCGAGCCACCAATCACTGTCAATGGATGGCTGTCAATCCGTCAGCCCACCGCGATCCCCTCGCCGCCGACCGCGCCGGGAACAAGGACGCTACCGAACTGGGTCAGGCCACCGGCCGGCTCAACGGTGAACTCGTCCACCATCCCGGAACCGCCAGTCTGGACGTAGAGGAAACGGCCTCCTGGAGTTGCCGCTGAGTCGACTGTACCGGCGTCGGTGCTCGTCGCGCCCTGCAGGCTCAGCGCGCCGCCGGGGCCGACCGCGTAGCTGGAGACAGAATTGCTGCCTGCGTTGGACACGAAGAGCAGGCTGCCGATGGCGGTGACCCAGCAGGTAGCCGCCTGGCCTGTCGGCACCGCGTGCAGCAGCGTCACGGTGCCCGCTGAGCTGAGCGCGAAGGTCGCCAGCGCGTTGGTGCCCGCTTCGGCGATTACCAGGTTCCCGGCCGGGTCGAAGGTGATGGCGAACGGCACCGTGCCCGGCTCGGAGTTGACCACTGGTGCAGCGCTCAAGCCGCCGCCCGGCTGGACGCCGAAGACATCAATGTCGCTGCCATTCGCCTTGGTCGTGACTATGAGCTGGGAGCCGTCCGGCGTGAACGCAACCTGGCCGGGCGTATTGACGAACTGCGGGGTGGCTGTCGGGTCGAGGCCAAGCGCCCGATTCGATCCGGCTAGCGGCACTAGGCCTCCGGCGGCGATCCGGTAGCCCTGAACCGAGCCGCCATTCTCGGCGTTCAGAACATAAACGAGGTCATGGTGGATAGCAACGCTGACGGGGAACGTCCCGCCAGAGCTGACTACCTGCCGGAGCCGAAGCTCATCGCCGAACGCACCGAAGACCGAGACCGTGTTGCTGCCGGCATTGACTGCGACGAGGAGGTCGTGCCGGCGGTCGAACTGCAGCGAGCCCTGCGACGCCAGATGATCCACTACAGACCCCGTCAGGATGCCGCCTAGCCCGCCCGTCGAGTGTGCGTCGCCATCGGTAAGGGTTCCGTCGGGCTCGCGGCGGTAGGCGATGATCTGGTTTCCGGCCGGGTTGTCTGTCTGGACGAACACCGCATCCGCGCCATGCTGTCCGAACGGCCCGCGGCCGCGATCCTGCGAGTGCGTCGGCGCGGCCAGCGCCGGGCCGGCTAGCACTGTAGCGATGGCCGTGCCCAGCACGGCTGCGGCGCTGAGCCGGTGAAGTGCTCTCATGCAATTGCCTCCTGATAGCTGTGCCGTCGGCGCCCATAAGTCAGGCCCGCTCTGCACAGTCCGTCCGGAAGCGGCGGCGTTACACTTGTCGCGCATATTGGCGGCTCTGGCTATCTCAGCGCCGTTCAGCTAGCCATTGGTCAGGATGCGGACCGGCATTCGATCGCGACCGCTTCGAGGCCTGTCCGGTTCTGCCGATGCCGGTGCTGGCCGCTGCGCTCCGAGGCTGGCGGAGTGCTCACCGGTAAGTGACTGCATATGGTGAGATAGGCGGGAATCGCGCAGATGGCTCAGTCAGCTGACCGGCTCAGCCAGCCGACCGGCTCAAGCTAGGCGGAGGGAACGCTCGGGCGACATCGAGCCGAGCAGCCGCTCGAGAGCTACTTCCACGTCTTCGCGCCAGGAGAGCGCTGTCTTGAGCTCAAGCCGGAGCCGAGGGTAGCGGTGATGCGGCCGCACCGTCTTGAAGCCGACCGATAGCAGATAGTCGACCGGCACGACGCACGCAGGCTGGGACCACTTCATGTCGCCGAAGGCCTCGATTGCCTTGATGCCCCGGCGCGTCAGGTCCTTGGCCAGGCCCTGGACGAGCATCCGGCCCAGCCCTCCGCCCGCGAACTCGGACATCACGTGGGCCGTCATCAGCAGCACTGCGTCCGCACTCACCGGGCTCGTGGGGAATGCCACCGACCGTGGCGCATAACTCGGCGGCGCGAACGTCAGGTAGCCGGCTGGTACCCCATCCACGTAGGCAATCTTGCCGCAGCTACCCCATTCCAGCAGTACCGAGGAGATCCATGCCTCCTTCTCAAGGCCGGGATCGCCGACCTCCAGCGCCCTTGCCTGGCTGATGGGATCTAGCTCCCAGAAGACGCAGCGCCGGCACCGCGGCGGCAGGTCGTCCAGATTGTCCAAGGTGATGCTCGCAAGTCGGCGCGACACGTGGTACCCCTGCGGTCGAGAAGCCAGCGCGGGGCATCGCTGATGTCCCGCGCAGCCAGGCGGTGGCTAGTAGCGGATCCCCCCGGCCCAAGGCTCATCGTACCCAGGCCGAGGGCGGCTGGACCCTGCTGATGAGTCGGTTCTTGGCGGCTGGCCGGGCGCGTCGGGCTAGGCCTCCGCCGGAGCGGTTTCACGTGAAACGGCCTGGCCCACTGCCGCTGCCAGCGCATCGACCTCGTCCGCTGAGGTATTGAAAGCGGTCATCAGACGGACCGTGCACCGGTTGCCTGGCTCCACCGCCCAGACATGGAAGCCCCAGTCGCGCTGCAGCTTCGCGGCCGCAGCCACGCTTATTGTGGCGAACACGCCGTTCGACTCGACCGGGTAGGCGAGCGCGACTTCGGCAGACTGGCTGATCGCATCGGCGAGCCGGCGAGCCATCGCGTTTGCGTGCCTGGCTCCGGTCAGCCACAGCTCCCGGGCCAGCAGTGCATCCATCTGCGCGGCCAGGAATCGCATCTTGGACGCGAGCTGCATGAGCTGCTTGCGGTGGTAGTCGCCGCCGGATGCCAGGCTGGGCGTCCGCACCAGCACAGCCTCGACTCCAAGGGCGCCGTTCTTGGTGCCGCCGAAACTCAGTACATCGACGTACGCGGCGATGTCGGCCAGGCTACAGCCCAGGTGAGCCGCCGCATTGGCGAGCCGGGCGCCATCCAGGTAGAGCAGCAGCTTCTGCTCGCTGCAGAAGGCCGACAGCGCCTGCAACTCGGCCAGCGAATAGCAGGTGCCCATCTCGGTAACCTGGGCGATCTGCACTACCCGCGGCTGCGCCCTGTGCTCGTCGCCGCGGCCAGTCAGGCGATCCGCCACCAGCTCCGGTGTCAGCTTCCCGTCTGGCGTTGGCACCGCTAGCAGCTTGCAGCCGAGGATCCGCTCGGCCGCACCGCACTCGTCGACGTTCAGGTGCGACGACTCCGCACAGATGACCGATTCATACGGCCGCAGCATCAGGCTGAGCCCGAAGATGTTGGCCGCCGTTCCGTTGAAGACCAGGTAGGCCTGGTCCGCGCGGAAGACCCGGCACAGCTGGTCCAGGACGCCGCCAGTCAGCTCATCATTGCCGTACGCGGCGGCGTCACCGGCGTTCGCGGCGGCCATCGCTGCCAGCACTTCAGGGTGCACGCCAGCATGGTTGTCGCTGCCAAAGGTCCTGCCGATCAGAGTTGCCACGGGCAGAGCTTAGCGACGGCAGCCCGGTGAGCAAGCCCCGGCCGGACCGCACGCCCACCGGGACGTGCGGGGTGGCATGCACGGCACGGGGGCGCCAGCCTGCAGCACCCGGCAATGCCTTAGCCGCGCCGGGACGGCCCCAGTCCCGGCGACATGCTGCGAACGATCCGCTCCAGGTCGTCCAGCGAGGCGAACTCCACCACGATCTTGCCCTTGCGCTGTCCGAGTTCCACTTTGACACGCGTCTCGAAGACATCGGACAGCCTGTCCGCCAGGTCCTTCAAGCCCGGCGCCACCGGCGCCTTCGCGCTAGGCGCACGAGGTCCCTTGACCGGGACAGCACCCATCGCGACTATCTCCTCGACCGCTCGCACGGACAGGCCCTCGGCCACGATGCGGCGCGCTAGCTGTTCCTGCGCGGCCGGGTCCTGCACGCCCAGCAGAGCGCGCGCGTGCCCGGCGCTGAGCACGCCTGCAGCTACTCGCTTCTGGACCGCCGGCGGCAGGTTCAGCAGCCGGATCGTGTTCGAGATGTGAGGCCGAGATCGGCCGATGCGCCTGGCCAGCTCCTCGTGCGTGGCCGAGAAGTCGTCGAGCAGCTGCTGGTAAGCCGCGGCCTCCTCGAGCGGGTTGAGCTGCTCGCGGTGCAGGTTCTCGATCAGCGCGTCCCTGAGCAGGTCGTCGTCGGAGGTCTGCCTGACGATGGCCGGGACAACTGCGACCCCGGCCAGCTGGCAGGCACGCCACCTGCGCTCGCCCATGATCAGCTCGTAGCGGCCTGGCCCGGTCTCGCGCACGATGACCGGCTGAAGCAAGCCCACGGCATCGATGGACGCAGCCAGCTCGGCTAGCGAGTCCTCATCGAACACCTGCCGGGGCTGCCGGGGATTCGGCAGAATCGCGCCGACCGGGATTTCCTCGAGGTAGGCGCCGGAGATCGGAACTGCCTCGTCGCTGTCACCCGTGACGCGAAATGCTGGCGCTCCGGGCACACCCGGCATGGCCACCGATGCGGGTGGTCCGGTCGGGATCAGGGCACCAAGTCCCTTGCCTAGTCCGCGCTTCGGCTGCGCCATCCCTGGCTGTCCTCCGTTCTGAGCCGTCGGCCGGTACGCGCCACCGGCCGCGTCGGCACTTACTCGCAATAGTGCCAGCTATCAGCCGGCCGGAGCCTGCACATTCCGGTGCGCAAGCTCGCGCGCTGCCTCGAGGTAAGCGAGAGCGCCCGTGGAGCCAGGATCGTACGTCATCACCGACTGGCCGTAGCTCGGCGCCTCTGAAACCCGTACGCTGCGCGGGATCACCGAGCCAAGCACCACGGCACCGAAGTGATCACGGACCTCATCGGCGACCTGTGAGGCCAGCCGAGTCCTGCCGTCGTACATGGTCAGCAAGATCGTCGTCACCGACAGCCCCGGATTGAGGTGGCTCCGGACTAGTTCGACGGTACGCAGCAACTGCTCAAGGCCCTCGAGCGCGTAGTACTCGCACTGGATCGGGATGAGCACTTCCGGCGCGGCCACCAGTGCGTTGACGGTGAGCAGTCCAAGCGAGGGCGGGCAGTCAATGAAGATGTAATCGAGGTTCGAGGAGTCGTAGCTCGCCACCGCGCGCGAGAGCCTTGCCTCCCTGGCGACCAGCGGAACTAGCTCGATCTCCGCGCCTGCCAGGTCGATCGCCGCCGGAGCGCAATACAAGTGCTTGAATCCGGTCACCGGGCGCACGATCGAGCTCAGCGCCTGCTCGTCAACCAGGACGTTGTAGACAGACGGGATCCCGGAGTGATGGTCAACGTCCAGCGCTGTCGACGCGTTGCCCTGCGGATCCAGGTCGATCACCAGCACTCGCGCCCCGTGCATCGCTAGGCTTGCGGCCAGGTTGACCGCCGTGGTGGTCTTCCCCACGCCGCCCTTCTGGTTGGCGATCGTGATGACCCGGCATGACGATGGCCGCGGCCACATCTCGCCGCCCGAGCGTGCGACCACTGCAGCCTGGGCTGCCCTGGCGATCGGCGTATCCGCCGATGACCCGGACATTGCTGGCATCACCACGTTGTCCTCACTCTCGCCTGCCCGGTCAGCAAATCCGGTGGCCGCCGCCTCGCGGGCCAGCCCTCCGTGGCAGCAACCTGCGCCTGTCCCCGGCCCGTGCCAGCAGCCGGGGCCGCCGCCTCGGCCACTGTTTCCACGTGAAACATGGGCCAGCGCCTGCCGGACCCGATCTGACACCACCGCCGACACGTCGCTCCGGGCTCCGCAGCAGGGACTGGGCCCGGCGAACCAGCAGCGGCCGGCGTGAACCGGCCCCGATCGCGCTAGCGGCCAGCCAAGGCCAATCCGAACGGCACGTCTCGCGTAGCCGATCCGGGATCCGGCCAGGCCGCATCGCGGCCGCATCCTCCGCGCTGCCGCCGGCATTGAGGACCTGCTGGAGCCCGTGCAACTCGTCAGTGTCGGCATCGGCCGTGGTTACCGGGCCATCCGGCCAGCCGAGGCCCGGCGCGGAGTTCGTCATAAGGCAGTTCTCCTCAGCGAGCCGTACGCGCACCAGGCGGGCTTCGGCAAGTCCGCCTATCCTCCGCCGCGGCGGCTGTTTGGCCGCGCCTTCCGGCCAGCAGCGGCAGCACCCGGATGGCCACGCTGCCCGCTAGCCTGACCGCCTGGCTTGCCAGCAGGCTTGCCCGAAACTCGTCCGGCGCCAGCGCCGCTGCCACGCCGCTCGGGGGCAGTGAACATCACCACTGTTGCAGTGACGCTGCCATCGGCGCTACCCACCTGAGAGACCCGGGCGTCCAGGACGCCGAGCCGAGCAAGCGCCGGCCGCGCCCGCACCAGTTCAGCATCCGCTGACGCTCCTTTGATGGCCAGCACTCGTCCGCCGGGTCGTACCAGCCCGACACTCAGGCCAGCCAGTTTGTCCAGGGGCGCGACCGCCCGAGAGCACACTACGTCGGCCTGCAGCTGGCCGGCCAGATCCTCAGCGCGGCCTCGGACCACCTTCGCATTCGAAAGGCCTAGCTCGGCCACGCATTCCTCCAGGAAGGCAACTCGCCTGGCTAGCGCCTCAAGCAGGGTGACCTTCACACCTGGCAGCATCATGGCCAGCACGATGCCTGGCAGACCAGCACCCGAGCCCAGGTCAATGAGCGAGCACCGGGACGGAATCAGTCGTGCGACCACCGCGCAGTTCAGCAGGTGCCGGTCCCAGATCCGCTCAGCCTCGGCCGGTCCCACCACGCCGCGCTCGACGCCCGGGCCAGTCAGCAGACTCGCGTACTTCCGCGCGACCGGGAGGACATCATCAAAAAGCTCCGCGCCAGCCGAACCTGGCCCGGACTGCTCCATCGCATCCGCCATCCAGCAGGCCTTCCCCTCAACCCGGCAACCGCAGCCAGAGCACCCAGCCTCGCCGCCGCGCGACCGACCCGCGCACCGACTGGCCGCCAGTCATCCGACCGGCAGGACGACAACGCGCCGGTCCGGCTCCTCGCCTTCAGACTCGCTGCGCAGGCCAGCCGCAGCCACCGCATCATGCACAACCTTGCGCTCGAACGGGTTCATCGGCCAGAGCCGCTTCGGCTGGCCCGTCTGGCGTACTTCCTCGGCGGCCTCCTGGCCCGCCTCGGCGAGCTCTGCTCTGCGCCGTTGCCGGTAGCCTCCGACGTCGAGCATCATCCGGGTTCGGGCTCCGGTGTGCTGATGCACGGCCAGCCTCGTCAGTTCCTGCAGCGCCTCCAGCACCTCGCCGCGCCGGCCGACAAGTTCATCCAGCGTGGCGCCAACGACCGACACGACCGCGCGGTCCCCTTCGACATCCATGTCGATGTCGCCGTCCAGATCTGCCAGGTCGAGCAGGCCCTCGATGTAATCGGCCGCTATCTCGCCTTCCAGCTCCAGGTCGGCGGCGGACACTCTGGGCTGCTCAGCCGCCGCATCTGGTCGGCCGGCCTCGGCGTCGAGGGCCGCACTGCCAGCATCGTCGTCCGCGTCCTCATCGTCCGCCGCATCGTCATCTGCGGACATGTCGCCATCGCCCCGATAGCCCGCAGTCACGAGCGTGCCAGCGTCGTGGTCGCCAGCCTCATCGTCGCGACTGACCTCCTCCGCCACCATGTCATCCTGCTGGCTCATGCCAGGCTCCTCCTCGATCTGTTCTGACCGGCTTAGTCCCGCCGACCGCCCTGCTGCCAACGGACCGCCGCATATCAGGCAGCCGCCTATCGTGCGCCCGGCAGTTGCACCCGGCAGTGCCGGGCAGCTCCGAGCCAGCAGCCGCCGCCATTGCGCCAGCGT
Organism: uncultured Actinomycetota bacterium; assembly: GCA_963795265.1. Taxonomy (GTDB): domain Bacteria; phylum Actinomycetota; class Actinomycetes; order Streptosporangiales; family Streptosporangiaceae; genus JAJYUU01. The sequence goes on from CAWCHF010000018.1 coordinate 19,170, forward strand.
CCACCGTTACGCGGCCTACCTTGACACCGCTCATCCGCGACACCGTCATTCGTGCCTAAGCCGCGCCGCGAAGCTTAGCGCTTGCCCGAGCGCTTACTGCGCGACTGGCGCTGAGTCTGATGCCTGACGAGCTTAACCTCGGGCTCCGGATCAGGTTCGGGCTCCGTCCGGCCACGGCTGAATCGCTTCAGCATCCCGTTCGAAGCTCCGTCCGGCCCGGCCGTCGCGGAACTCGTATCGCCTGTGCCCCGTTTCGCACTGCTGCCGCCCTTAGCGCTCGCACCGCCCTTAGCGCTCCCGCCAGCCGCAGTTGGTGCCGTGCTCTTCGCACCTGCGCCGTTAGCCGCCGCCCGGCCAGTGCCCTGCTGGCCACGCCCGGCAGTTGCACCCTGCCGCCCTGAACCGCCCGTGAGTGACCTTGCCGCGGCGGGACTGACCGACGCTGGCGCCGCGCCGTCCACTGGCGCTGGCGGCGTATAGGGGTAGCGCTTCGCCAGCAGGAACTGCTGGCCGAGCGTCCAGACGTTGGTAGTGACCCAGTACAAGACCAGACCGAACGGCCAGTACAGACCGGTCAGGGCGAAGAACGGCATGATGTACGCCATGTACTTCTGCGACGACGCCATCGGGTTGTCCGGCGTCGCGGCAGGCATCATCCCGCGCTTCATGCTCTGACGAATCGTCAGGTAGGTGGTCGCCATGCTGATCAGCACGAAGCCGAGAATCGTCAGTTTCGCGTGCAATGGCACGTTCGCGCCGTGCGTGAACAAAACCTTGTCGGCGATCGAAACGCCCAGAATCTTCGCCTGTGTCCCCGCCTGCACCATCGACGCAGGCAGACCGTACTTCGGCGTCCCCGACAGCAATCGCGCGCAGCACGCTGAACAGGCCGAAGAACAGCGGCAACTGGAGGACGAATGGCAAGCAGCCCATCAGCGGGTTGACGCCCGCCTCCTGGTACAGCTTCATCGTCTCCTGGTTGAGCGTCTGCTTGTCGTTCTTGTACTTCTTCCGCAGCGCGGCCATCTGCGGCTGCAGCGACGACATGGCGCGCGTCGTGTGCATCTGCTTGATGAACAGCGGCACCATGATCAGGCGCATCAGCGCGACCAGGAACACGATGCTCAGGGCCCAGGTCCATCCGCTGGTCGGACCGAAGACTGGCTTCAGCAAGTCGTAGATATGCGTGAAGACCCAGCCGACTGCCTCGTAGAGGTAATCCAGTGGATTCGACACCTGCTAGCTCCCTAGTGCTTTGCTCATGAGTTGCTGCTGTTTGCTCACGAGTTGCTGTGCTTGCTCATGAGTTATGGCTCACGACTTCGGCGCTCGTTGCCTGACCGCCTGTTACTTCAACGCCTGAAACCCCCCGGTGCGTCCCCGGTACCGGATCGATTCCGCCGGCATGGAACGGGTGACACCGGCTGAGCCGGCGCAGTGCCAGCCATGAGCCCCGCAATGCACCGTGCAGCTGCACGGCCTCCAGCGCGTAAGCACTGCAGGACGGGTAGAACCTGCACTTCGGACCAAGCAGCGGACTGATAAACCGCCGGTAGCCGGTGAGCAATCCGACCAGCAGCCAGCCAGCTACTGACATTCCGCCAGATTTCCGGTCAGGCTCGCTGGTCACCGGGTCGTCACCTCACCCTGCCGCCGAAGCAAAGCTCCGATTACCAGGTCGAGGTCGGCGGCGAGATCCGCCTGGCAAGCCGTTGCCGCCCGCGGTGCCGCGCGCAACACAAGCAGGCTACCTCCCGGCAGCGACCCCAGGTACCCTCTGGCCAAGTGGCGTAGCCGCCGGCGAACCCTATTCCGCACTACAGCCGTGCCGACCTGGCGGCTGACGACGAAGCCGACCCGAGCGGGATCAGGCTGATCGGACCGAACCAGCAAATGGCCGGACACGAGCGACCGGCCGGCCTTGCTGCCGCGTTTCGTGGCAGCGCTGAACTCGGTCTTGCGGCGCATGCGCGCTGCCGAGGGAAGCATCGCGACCTCATCGCCGCGCGCCCGTCAGACGCTGACGCGCGCGCGGCCCTTCCGGCGCCTGGCTGCCAGCACCGCACGGCCAGCTCGGGTGCGCATGCGCAGCCGGAAGCCATGCGTCTTCGCCCGACGGCGGTTGTTCGGCTGAAATGTACGCTTGCTCACGAGGACTCCAGGTTCCGGCAGGCCTATCCAGCGAGCGCTGTGACTTCCTGCAGGTCCGACTTTTTAACTGGGCAGTTCTTGTGCTCGGCCGTGGTGCGGTAAATGACGCGGTTCAGGTGGTTCCGGCACTATCACCGGCCCATATCAGGCCATGACGCAGCTGCGCCGGGGCGACCGGACCACTACAAGTTACTTGGCGGCCGGGTAACCGGTCAAACCCGAGGTCCCGATAGCATGCTCCGCCGCCGACCATACGATTTCCCGAACGGACCGCGAACTCCAGCCCTAGGCTGTGGACAGCGAACCGAGGTTGCCTGCTCCGGGACTACGGTGGTGCAGCACCACCGGTCCCCGGCAGCACCGGCCCATCCTCGCGCCGCCGCGCCGACGGGCAACCGGCCCGCGGACGGGCAACCGGAAAGCGAGCGGGACGAGTGGCCGGAAAGCTGCCTGGCTGCGCGGACTTGCAAGTGCACAAGCTGTGGAAAAACCTGTTGATCACATGTGGGGGGCTCGGGTGACCGGCCGAATGAGCGAAGACGACCTCGCCGAAGTATGGTCCCGTTCACTCGCCGACCTGGCCGGGATGCAGATCGAGGCCCATCAGCGCGCCTGGCTCCAGCTGACCAGACCGCTTGGCCTGGTCGAGAACACCGCGCTCATCGCCGCTCCCAACGAGTTCGTCAAGGAGCAGCTTGAGACGCGGTTGCGCGCCCTCATCACTAATGCGCTCTCACGGGAACTGGCCCGCAGCATCCAGATCGCCGTCACTGTCGACCCCGCGGCTACGGCAGATCTCGGCCAGCCCGCCCAGCACTTGCCCGGTGACGCCGCCAGCCAGCTTCCCGGCCAGGCCGGGCTGAGACAGCCCGGACCCGCACTGCCGGGCCTGGGCGGACTACCCGGCCCGCAGCACAGTCGCAACGGCGGGCTCGCTGACTCTCCCTACCAGCCCCGGCAGTTCGGCACCGCCGGTCCTGATCAGCACGGCCTGGGCCGAGCCGATGCCGCGCCGATGGAGGGGCTGGCCCCGTTCCCCTCCGAGAACGGCAGTGCCGGCCACGATCAGGCCGCCGATCTCGCTCGTCCGGATCTCGGTCAGCAGCTACGCCCGGCTGCGGGCGGGCCCGGTGCAGCGGTCGGGCACGCTAATGGCGGGCAGGCCCACGAAGCCATCCCGCACCGCCCATCGACCGCTCCGCCAGGCGGACCGCAGGTTCCCCGGCCGGGCCAGGCAAGGCTCAACCCCAAGTACACCTTCGACACGTTCGTCATCGGGTCAAGCAACCGGTTCGCGCACGCTGCAGCCGTGGCCGTCGCCGAGGCGCCCGCCAAGGCCTACAACCCGCTGTTCGTCTATGGCGACTCCGGCCTGGGCAAGACCCACCTGCTGCACGCCATCGGGCATTATGCGCAGAGCCTCTATCAGGGGCTGAAGGTCCGGTACGTGAGCTCGGAGGAGTTCACCAACGACTTCATCAATATGATCCGCGACGGCAAGCAGGACGGGTTCCGGCGCCGGTACCGCGACGTCGACGTGCTGCTGGTGGACGACATCCAGTTCCTGGAGAACAAGGAAGGCACCCAGGAAGAGTTCTTCCACACCTTCAACACGCTGCATAACGCCGAGAAGCAGATCGTCATCTCGTCCGACCGCGCGCCTAAGCGCCTGGTCACTCTGGAGGACCGGCTGCGGAGCCGGTTCGAGTGGGGTCTGCAGACCGATGTGCAGCCGCCCGAGCTTGAGACCCGCATCGCCATCCTGCGCAAGAAGGCAGTGCAAGACCGACTGAACGCGCCGCCCGAGGCACTGGAGTACATCGCCAGCCGGATCTCCACCAACATCCGCGAACTTGAGGGGGCGCTGATCCGGGTCACCGCGTTCGCCAGCCTGAACCGCCAGTCGGTTGACCTCCAGCTGGCCGAGTTCGTGCTCAAGGACCTGATACCGGAGACGCACGGCCCGGACATCACGGCAGCTACGATCATGGGGCAGACCGCTTCTTACTTCGGGTTGTCCATCGATGACCTGTGCGGCACCTCCCGGTCCCGGGTGCTGGTGACTGCCCGGCAGATCGCCATGTACCTGTGCCGCGAACTCACCGACATGTCGCTGCCGAAGATCGGCCAGCAGTTCGGCGGCCGGGACCACACCACGGTGATGCATGCCGAGCGGAAGATCCGATCGCTGATGGCCGAGCGCCGGTCGATCTACAACCAGGTCACCGAGCTCACCAACCGGATCAAGCAGCAGGTCCTGTCGGGGTGACGTCGGTGCGTAAAGACCTGGTGCTTAATCATGCCGTTTCCGATGGCAGGTCAGCGCCGCCTGGATACGGAGTGTATTCATCCGAGTACGCAAACTACGCGCTGGGTGCATTCGACGCACACAGGCTGTGGACAAACCTGTGGATGTCCTTGGGACATCCGGAGGAAAACCGCATCCGACCGGGGGGTAACGGGCCGGTGTCCAGCGCCCAGCCAGCCGCCATGCACAGCCCGCGTGCCGGTTTCGCCCCGGCCGACCACAGCCCGTGTGCACGGCCGCAGCAGCCCCACCAGCACGAACGAGCGTTATCCCCAGGATCCACCGTACCTATGACGACTACCAGTTTTCTTATAGCCGATAGCTCACAACACAAGTAGCCAAGCCGCGCCGGAGCAGACGCCGGCCAGCGGAGCAGAACCGATCAAGAGAAGGAGGCCAACCGGTGAAGATCGTCCTTGAGCGTGACATCCTCGCTGAGGCGGTGGCCTGGACCGCCCGCGCGCTGCCCGCCCGGCCGACGGTTCCCGTGCTGGCCGGAATCCGCCTGCAGGCCACCGACGAGCTCGTCCTGTCCAGCTTCGACTACGACATCTCCGCGCAGGCAACAGTGCCGGTGAGCACGGCTGAGCCCGGCAGCGCCCTGGTCTCCGGACGGCTGCTCGCCGAGATCAGCCGTAGCCTGCCGGCCAAGCCCGTGCACATCACGGCGGAGGACGGCCGCGCCGTGCTCACCTGCGGCAGTGCCACCTTCACGCTGCTGACCATGCCCGAGGACGAGTACCCGGCGCTGCCGGAGATGCCGCCGGCGGCCGGCTCGATCGGCAGCGACGCGTTCGCGACGGCTGTCAGCCAGTCGGCTACGGCGGCGGGCCGGGACGACACGCTGCCCGCGCTGACCGGCGTCCGGATCGAGATTGACGGTGAAACCCTGACCCTGGTGTCCACCGACAGGTACCGGCTGGCCGTGCGCGAGCTGCGCTGGACACCGGCACGCCCGGACCTGACCGCCGCGATGCTGGTGCCAGCCAAGGCCCTGGCCGATACGGCGAAGTCGCTGACGAACGGGGCCCAGGTCGCTATTGCCCTCGCGCTGCCCGGCGTGGACGGGCACGGCGGCGACGGCATGATCGGCTTCGAGGGCGCCGGCCGCCGGACCACTACCCGGCTGCTCAGCGGCGAGTTCCCGCGGTACCAGTCACTGCTGCCGAAGACCGTGAACGCGGCCGCCGAGCTGTCCACCAGCCTGCTCGCGGAGTCGGTGAAACGGGTTGCGCTGGTGGCCGAGCGAAACACTCCGGTCCGGCTGGCCTTCAGCGCCGGCCAGCTCATGCTGGAGGCGGGTACCGGCGACGAGGCCCAGGCTGAGGAGACCATCGAGGCGGAGTTCTCCGGGGACGACCTGTCGATTGCCTTCAACCCGCAGTACCTGCTGGACGGGCTGGCTGCGATCGACTCTGACGTGGTTCGCATCTCCTTCACCGAACCTGGCAAGCCTGCTCTGCTCACCGGCAAGCCGGGACCGGACGGCAACCCCGAGTTCCGTTACCTGCTGATGCCGATCCGCCTCGGCTAGCTGGGAGCAGCGGCGTGCACCTGACCCGGCTTTCGCTGACCGACTTCCGCAGCTACGAGGCTGCGGAAGTGATGCTCGGGCCGGGGGTCACCACCTTCGTCGGCGCCAACGGCCAGGGCAAGACCAACCTGGTCGAGGCCGCCGGTTACCTGGCCACCTTCGCCTCACATCGGGTGGCCACCGATGCGCCGCTGATCAGGCAGGGAGCAGACCGGGCCATCGTGCGCGGACTCATCTCGTCGGCCGGACGGGAAAGCCTGGTGGAGATAGAGATCAACGCCGGCCGTGCCAACCGGGTCCGGCTGAACCGGGCGCCCGCACCGCGGCCGCGTGACGTGATCGGGGTGCTTCGCTGTGTGCTGTTCGCCCCTGAGGACATCACCGTCGTCAAAGGCGACCCCGACCAGCGCCGCCGGTACCTCGATGACCTGCTGGTGGCGATGCGGCCGCGGTATGCGGGCGTGCGGGCTGACTACGACCGGGTACTGCGGCAGCGGACCGCGCTGCTGAAGTCGGCCAAGGCCAGGGGCGGCCTGCCGGCCGGGGCACTGGAAGTCTGGGACGATCAGCTTGTCGTTGCCGGAGCGGAGCTGACTGCGGCCGGCTTCGGCTGGTGGCCGAGATACGCGGCCTGGTCGCCGGCTGCTACAGCGCTGTGTCCGGGACAGAGCGGGACACCGATCTGCGTTACCGGATGTCGGCGGTCGCGCAGGCCCGCGGCATCGGCCAGCCTCGCGGTGACGGTCGGGCTCGCGGTGACGGCGAGGCTCGCGGCGGAAGCACTCCGGCGCCAGCTGACTCCGGCCCCGAAGGCGAACTAGAGGCCGGGAAGATTGAGGTGCTGCTGCGCGAGGCGCTGGCGGAGCGGCGCCGGGCCGAGTTCGAGCGGGCCGTGTGCCTGGTGGGACCGCACCGTGATGAGCTCGAGCTGGTCATCGGCGGCCTGCCCGCGCGCGGCTACGCAAGCCATGGCGAGTCCTGGTCGCTAGCCCTGGCCCTCCGGCTGGCCGGCTACCAGCTACTCCGCTCCGGCGGCGACGATCCGGTGCTGATGCTCGACGACGTGTTCGCCGAACTCGACAGCGAGCGCCGGAGCCGGCTGGCTGATCTTGTTGCCGATGCCGACCAGGTGCTGGTCACCGCGGCCGTGCCGGAGGACGTGCCGGCTGGCCTGGCCGGCACGCGATTCAGGGTAGCGGGCGGGGTGATCACCAGTGCCTGACCGGAACGCGGACGACGCCGAGCAACACCGGCGACAAGGTCAGCCTGTCCAGGGCGCGGGACGCGCTAGCCGCGGCCGTTGCGGACGCCCGGGCCAAGGGCCTGCGGCCCGTCCAGCCCGCGGCCCGCGGCACCGCCGACAGCCAGGCCGGGGCCGGGAATGACCCCGCCTCCAGGTGGCGTTATACCCAGGTCAGCGCCAGTTTCGGGGCGGCGCGGGCGTGCCGCGGGGACGACCCGGGTTCCCGGCTCAGCAACGCCGCGACGACCCTCAGCCGCTAGCCCGCGCGATAGACGGCTTGCTCACGGCGGAGGGCTGGACGATGGCGGCGGCTACCGGATCGGTGTTCGGCCGGTGGGCGCAGATAGTCGGAGCGGACCTGGCCGCACATACCAGCCCAGAGTCCCTCACGGACGGCGAGCTCACGGTGTCGGCTGACTCTACGGCCTGGGCGACCCAGCTACGGCTGCTGGCGGGGCAGCTGGTCAAGCGGCTCAACGCCGAGCTAGGGGATGGCAGCGTGGTCCGGGTCAAGGTTCGCGGACCGGTGACGAGCACCAGAAAGCCGGGTGAATGGCGGGTACGCGGCAGCCGTGGCCCGCGTGACACGTACGGCTGAGCCTGGCTACCTGTCCAGGTAAAATGAACAAGCGCACTAGGGCTATCGCCACACGGGGGATGCGTCGGCGAAGCCTTACGTGTTTGCCCTGTTCCTAGAGGAGCTTCTGCTTTGTCCTATGACGCACGTTCGATCACGGTTCTGGAGGGCCTGGAAGCCGTCCGCAAGCGTCCCGGAATGTATATCGGATCAACCGGCGAGCGCGGGCTGCATCACCTGGTTCAGGAGGTTGTGGACAACGCCGTTGACGAGGCGCTGGCAGGATTCTGCGACACGATCGAGGTAACCCTGCTGGCTGACGGCGGGGTCCGGTGCGCCGACAACGGCCGGGGCATCCCGGTCGACAACCACCCGGTGGAGAACCGGCCCGCAGTCGAGGTGGTGCTCACCACCCTGCACGCGGGCGGCAAGTTCGACAGCCAGTCCTACGCGGTATCGGGCGGTCTGCACGGCGTCGGCATTTCCGTCGTCAATGCGCTATCGCGCCGTCTTGATGTGGAGATCAAGAAGGACGGCCACGTCTGGCGCCAGTCCTATGCGGGCGGCGATCCGATCAGCCCGCTGACCAAGGGCGAGACCACCGACGAGACCGGTACGATCATCACCTTCTGGCCGGATGACGCGATCTTCGAGACCACCGACTGGTCTTTCGAGACGCTGTCCCGGCGGCTGCAGGAGATGGCTTTCCTCAACCGCGGCCTGGCGATCAGCCTGACCGACGAGCGGCCAGAGCACATCATTAACGGCGGGCCGCACATCGTCAACTACCGCTACGAGGGCGGCATTGCCGATTTCGTCCGCTACCTGAACGCCTCCAAGGAGCCAGTGCACGCGTCGGTCATCGACTTCGGCGACGAGGGCGAAGGCATCGCAGCCGAGGTCGCGATGCAGTGGACCGGCGCCTACTCGGAGTCCGTGCACACGTTCGCGAACACGATCAATACCGCCGAGGGCGGCACGCACGAGGAAGGCTTCCGGGCGGCGCTCACCAATATCGTCAACAGGTACGCACGGGACCAGAAGTACCTGCGCGAGAAGGAAGACAACCTGCTCGGCGAGGACATCCGTGAGGGCCTTACCGCGATCATCCACGTGAAGCTGTCCGAGCCGCAGTTCGAGGGCCAGACCAAGCAGAAGCTCGGCAACACCGAGGCCAAGTCGTTCGTGCAGCGAATCTGCAACGATCACCTCAAGGACTGGTTTGAGCGCAACCCCGGCGAGGCGAAGGCCATCGTGCTCAAGGCCAGCCAGGCCGCCAGGGCCCGGATTGCCGCCCGCCAGGCTCGTGACCTCACCCGCAAGAGCGCCATGGGCGGTTCCGCGCTGCCCGGCAAGCTGGCCGACTGCCAGTCCGGCGATCCGGAGATCTGCGAGATCTACATCGTGGAGGGCGACTCAGCCGGAGGCTCGGCAAAGGGCGGCCGCGACTCGAAGTTCCAGGCGATCCTGCCGATCCGCGGCAAGATCCTGAACGTCGAGAAGGCGAGAATCGACCGGGTCCTGAAGAACAACGAGGTCCAGTCGATGATCACGGCGCTCGGCACCGGGATCCACGACGAATTCGACATCTCGAAGCTGCGTTACTTCCACATCATCCTGATGGCGGACGCGGACGTGGATGGCCAGCACATCACGACGCTGCTGCTGACGCTGCTGTTCCGGTTCATGAAGCCGCTGATCGAGGCGGGTCATGTCTACCTGGCGCAACCGCCGCTCTACAAGATCAAGTGGGACGGTCGCGGGGTACCGCCCGGTTACGCCTACTCCGACAAGGAACGTGACGCCGTCATTGAGGCCGGGATCGCCGAGGGCCGCAGGGACCCGCGATCGCGGGACGGCGTACAGCGGTTCAAGGGTCTTGGCGAGATGAACGCCACCGAACTGTGGGACACCACGATGGATCCGGCCAAGCGGGTGCTGAAGCAGGTCACCGTGGACGACGCCGCGCAGGCAGACGAGATGTTCACCGTGCTGATGGGCGAGGACGTGGAGGCACGCCGGTCGTTCATCCAGCGCAACGCCAAGGACGTCAAGTTCCTGGACATCTAGGAAGGGAACGTGGCCGCCACGGGCAGGCGGCCGCCGTCGCTTCGCGGCCTGCCGGGATGAGGGAAGGAATCGTAAGTGCCTGACGTAACTACGCCGGATGCTCCGTCCGAGGGCCGGGGCCGGACTGAGCCCGTTGACATCCAGGTCGAGATGCAGCGCAGCTTCCTCGACTATGCGATGTCGGTCATCGTCGGCCGGGCGCTACCCGATGTCAGGGACGGCCTGAAGCCCGTCCACACCCGCATCCTGTGGGCGATGTATGACGGCATGTTCCGGCCGGACCGCGGTTACTCCAAGTGCGCCCGCGTCATCGGCGAGGTGATGGGCAACTACCACCCGCACGGCGATTCGGCCATTTACGACACCCTCGTCCGGCTGGCTCAGGACTGGGCGATGCGGATGCCGCTGGTGGACGGGCAGGGCAACTTCGGCTCGCCCGGCAACGACCCGGCCGCCGCCATGCGGTACACCGAGTGCCGCCTGACCCCGCTAGCCATGGAGATGCTGCGGGACATCGACAAGGAGACCGTCGACTTCCGGCCGAACTACGACGGCAGGTCGGCCGAGCCCGTCGTGCTACCAGCCCGGTTTCCCAACCTGCTGGTCAATGGCTCTGAGGGGATCGCGGTGGCGATGGCTACCAAGATCCCGCCGCACAATCTCCGCGAAGTCGCCGCCGGTGCGCAGTGGCTCCTGCAGAACTTCGAGGCCACCGACGAGGAGCTGCTGGACGCGCTGCTCGAGCGGGTGAAGGGGCCGGACTTCCCGACCGCGGCCCAGATCGTCGGGCGGCGCGGCATCCAGGACGCTTACCGCACCGGACGCGGCTCGATCACCATGCGCGCCGTGGTGGAGGCAGAAGAAGACCACAAGGGCCGTACCTGCCTGGTGGTGACGGAGCTGCCGTTCCAGGTGAACCCGGACAGCCTGATCGAGAAGATCGCCGAGCTGGCCACCGACGGCCGGATCACCGGCATCGCCAACGTGCAGGACGAGAGCAGCGCACGGGCTGGCCGCCGGATCGTGATCCTGCTGAAGCGCGACGCAGTGGCCAAGGTCGTGCTGAACAACCTGTACAAGCACACGCAGCTGCAGGACACCTTCGGTGCCAACATGGTCGCCCTGGTCGACGGGGTGCCGCGGACACTGCGGCTGGATCAGATGATCCGCTACTGGGTCATCCACCAGATCGAGGTCATCGTCCGGCGGACCCAGTTCCTGCTGCGCAAGGCACAGGAGCGGGCCCACATCCTCAGCGCGCTGCTGAAGGCGATCGACCAGATCGACGCTGTGATCGCGCTGATCCGCGGCAGCGAGTCGGCCGCAGTGGCGCAACAGGGCCTGATGGGGCTGCTGGATATCGACGAGATCCAGGCCCGCGCCATCCTCGATATGCAGTTGCGCAGGCTCGCGGCGCTGGAGCGCCAGGCGCTGACCGACGAGTACGAGCAGCTGATGGCGGAGATTGCCGAGTACGAGGCCATCCTGGCGTCGCCCGAGCGGCAGCGGCAGGTCGTCAGCACCGAGCTCGCCGAGATCACCGAGAGATTCGGCGACGACCGGCGGACCGAGATCATCGCCTACGACGGCGATATGTCGATGGAAGACCTGATCGCCGAAGAGGATGTGGTCGTCACCATTACCCGCGGCGGCTACGCCAAGCGCACGAAGACTGACCTGTACCGGGCCCAGCGGCGCGGCGGCAAGGGCGTGCGCGGTGCCCAGTTGCGGACCGACGACATCGTCGATCACTTCTTCGTGACCACCACCCACCACTGGATCTTGTTCTTCACGAATAAGGGCCGGGTCTACCGGGCGAAGGCCTACGAACTGCCGGAGGCAGCCAGGGACGCCCGGGGTCAGCACGTGGCGAACCTGCTGGCGTTCCAGCCGGACGAGCACATTGCCGAGGTCCTCGCGCTCCGCGACTACGAGGTCGCTCCCTACCTGGTGCTGGCAACGTCGTCCGGCCTGGTCAAGAAGTCGCGCCTGAGCGATTTCGACTCGTCGCGGTCGGGTGGCATCATCGCGATCAACCTGCGCGAGGACGACGAGGTCATCGCTGCCCGGCTCGTCTCGCCGGACCAGGACCTGCTGCTCATCAGCAAGCATGCCCAGGCGATCAGGTTCCGGGCTACCGATGACGCGCTCCGGCCGATGGGACGGGCAACTTCTGGCGTCATCGGGATGCGTTTCACTGATGGCGACCAGCTGCTTGGCATGCATGTCGTCGGCGAAGGGGCTGACGTGCTGGTGGCCACTGGCGGCGGCTACGCCAAGCGCACCCCGGCTGACCAGTATCCGGTTCAGGGCCGGGGTGGTCTCGGGGTCGTCACCGCCCGCATCGTGGAGGCCAGCGGTGAGCTCATCGGCGCACTGATGGTGCACCCAGACGACGAGGTATACGCCATTACCTCGGCCGGCGGCGTGATCAGGACGGCTGCTTCGGAGATCAAGCTGTCCGGCCGCCAGACCATGGGCGTGCGCCTGGTCAACCTGACAACCGGCCAGAGCCTGGTCGCAATTGCCAGGAACGCAGAAGCCACCGAAGCCATTGATGTCGCCGATGCGGACAGTGACCTTGATGTGGACGCTGACCTTGAGGTGGACGCTGACCTTGAGGTGGACGACCGCACTGGTGTGGCTGACGAGGCGGACAGCGATGATGCTGGCGCGGCGGCGGACGAGAGTGAGGCTGGTCTCGACGGTGGGGCTGACAACTGACGGCCCGCGCCCTGATCAGACCCGCCGCCAGCGGTAACGCGACGGCAAAGCAGCGTAACCATTGTGGTCACGTCGTCGACGTCAGGGGCGCATGCTGGGATCATGCCAGGTAGTGGAGCCCTGGCACCGTAGTATTGTGCCGAAAGCAACTCAAAAATCAGGTCGGTGACGGGGGATGCTGCGCGGTAATCGGGCAGCATCTAGATCGATAGTCACCCGGGCGCAACAAAAGAGCAGTCTCGGGCGTCATGACAATAGCCGTTGGAAGAGGTTCTGGTTCGAGCGAATCAGACAGTACTGACTGGGGATAACCTCGTGTCAGACAACGGTGCAGAGGAGGACGGGGTGGACAACCGCGTGCAGGCGCCCTCATGGGCGCCCGGCGAAGGTTCAGACGGTGCGGCCTCAGGGCAGAGCCCGGCAGAGGCTGCATCATCCCCAGCGGACCACCCTAGTGCTGACACCAGCGTGCCGACGCGACCACTGCCGACGCAGGCGGGGCCAACGGCGCCGCCGCGAGCGGGCCAGATGCGATGACCGCCTCTCCAGCCGCTGCCAAGGCGAGCAGCAGCCCGCTCGGCGCCCCCGTGGTCAAGGGTCCGGGCAAGGTTTCAGGCTCATCGTCGGCACGTCCGGCGGCCACGGGTCCGGGGCCGGGTTCTCCGGGCCGAAGCCAGCATCCGGCTCCGGCCAGTCGGGTTCCGGTCTGCCGGGTTCCGGCCAGTCCGGTTCTGGCTTGCCGGGTTCCGGTCAGTCCGTTCCGCGGTGCCGCCGGAGACCAGGCTTCCGGCTAGCGCCGATCCCGGCCCGGCGTTCGTTCCCGTCGCCTCCTCGTCGCCAGGCACACCTGGCGCACCCGGCGCGGGCCAGACCGTTCCGCTTCCGGCTGAGGCGGTGCGTCAGGCCCAGCCGGGCAATGGCGCAGCGCCCGGCATCGGAGCGCGGCTGTCCTCGTCGTTTGCCGGCCTTACCCGGAGCAAGCCGCCCGCGAAGCGCCCGGCCAGGCGCCAAGGGTGCGCAGGCCAGGCGGCCGAGGCCCACCCCGGTGGCTGCACGTCCGGCAGGTCCGGCCAAGCAAACCGGCGCGCCCAGCTCAGCCTGGAGCGGATCGAGCCGTGGTCGGTGATGAAGTTCAGCTTCCTGATCTCGCTGGTCGGCTGGGTCGTGCTGTTCATCGCGGTGGCCATCATCTTCTTCACGCTGTCGAAGCTGGGTGTGTTCACCAAGATCGAGCAGACCTGGGGCCTGGTGACGACCAACAAGAACCACCCCGCCTCTAGCGCCTCCCGGTGGTTCAGTGCATCGAGGGTCCTGGGATACACCATGCTGGTTGGCGCGGTGAACGTGATCGTCATGACCGCCCTTGCCACGGTCGGCTCGATCATCTACAACCTGCTGTCAACGTTCTCCGGTGGCATTGAGGTAACGCTGAAGGAATCCGACTGAGCACCTGGTCCCAGCTTGCGGTAACCTATCCCGGCGTGCCTGATGCGGATGCGGCTGGCACGCGTGCGGGCCTGTAGCTCAGACGGTTAGAGCGCTTCCCTGATAAGGAAGAGGCCGGAGGTTCAAGTCCTCCCAGGCCCACGAGGCAAAGTCGCAGGTCAGAGGGCTCGTTTCTCGTGACGTTCGCGTTCATGAGGGGCGGCCTTTCGTTTCATCCGGCAACAGGGAGCCGGGTCAGGTCCAGCCGGTCGCGTGCTCGATCGTGATCATGGGAACGATCCGAAGCTGCTCGCGCTGGAGTCCTGCGACGCTGGTGTTGCAAGTGCATGACCCGCGGGTCGCGGCCGGGTTCAGACGAGTTCGGTGTCGTGCTGGAAGTCGCGGCCTCTGCCGACCTGGTAGACGCCCGGCCTGATCTGGGCCGATTCGAGCCGGACCCAACCGGCGATGGTCTCGCTGGGCCACACGGTAGTACTGTCCCAGGTCGCGTGCTCAAGGTCGGGAACCGACAGACCGATGCCGCGCATGTCGATACCCCTCAGGTCCAGCGGCGTCTGGCGGTAGATCAAGCCGAGGGTCCGCGAGTGCCGCTGATGGAGCGGGGCCTATCGTCGAGAAGGTGTTCGGAGAGCATGCGGTCAAAGGCCTGCAGCCGCTGGTCCAGCCGCGGGATAGCCAGGTTCCGTGCGTACGCGGCGAGATGGCGGCAGTAGATAGCAAGTTCCGTGAGTTCCGCGCGAATAGCGTCGGCCTCGTTACCGCGCCGCGCGGTCGTTGGGCCTTCCTGCGCTCCCGCAGCGACAAGGAACCGGGCGACGCGCGGCCGCGCTGTGATGTGCACGAGGGCTGGCCGGTGACGTGAGGACACGGCGAGGCGCCCGATGATGCTGTCAGGTCGTGCTGGCATCTTCACCTCCAGCGGTGACCGGCACGGGGCTGGCGTCCGCAGCTGCGGGCCTGGCCTCGGCTGACCTCAATAATGCCGACTACGTTCTGGATCACGGATGGCGCCCAGCCATCAAGATGGCCGCGACGGTGAACAGCAAGACGCTGCTGACAACCACTTTCATGAGGAGCCACCCGAGGGACGGCAAGAGCCGGGCTGGAGGGTTGTTGCGCTTATATGCTTCGACTCCGGCTTTCACCAGGTCCTCGTACAGCCGCCCCTGTAC
This sequence comes from uncultured Actinomycetota bacterium, assembly GCA_963795265.1. Lineage (GTDB taxonomy): Bacteria > Actinomycetota > Actinomycetes > Streptosporangiales > Streptosporangiaceae > JAJYUU01. The sequence goes on from CAWCHF010000018.1 coordinate 34,395, forward strand.
GGCTATGGCGAGGAAGAGCACCGGGATCACAGTCGCGGTAACGCTGTAGAACGCGGTGTTGAACGCCGGTGCCGCGAGGACGTGGGCGAGCGCGATCGTCACTGCGTCCCGCTGTTGCCCGCCTGCGATTGCACGGGCTTGACGTCGACACCGATCAGCTTGATGTCGTCCAGTGGCACCAGCAGGTAGAGAGCTTGCTGCTCCTGCCCGGATCCGTCTGGCAAGAGCGTCACATCATGAAGCCGCAAGGCCGTCAGAGGACCGACGGTGCCGGGATTTGGGTCGTTCACTGTGCCGGTGACCTTCCCCCCGGAGCGCAGCCAAATTGTGACCGTCCCCTGTCGCGCCTTACGCAGGTCGGTGAGCCAATCGTTCCTGGCCACGGTTATATCGCCTCCATGCTCGATTTGGTTTATTGCCGTCTGGTTGGCTGTCGCCTGACCGGCAGTGGTCGTTGACCGCTGGTTGTCTACAAGTTCTCGGATGAGTGGTGGCGCCGTCGCAGCCGCCACCCCGAAGGTGATCAGCCCTATTAGCGCCGTTATCAAGATCCCGGCAGTTCCGAAGCTGTTTTCCAGCTGGGCCAGCACGCCCTGCTGGTCGGCCGATCTCAGGAACTGGCGGAGCAACGCGCGCGTGTCCTCCGGCATGACGCTGGTCGAACCCAGTACGACGCCCTCTTTGACCAGGCCACGCTGGCCCCGGAGCTGGTTCTCCAGGCCAGGATCGGTCTCGAGGTAGTAGCGGGGCACGACAACAAGGGACACCGGCTCCCCGTCCGCACGTGCCAGGTGCGCGGCGAGCGCCATGCCAACGGCAACGTCAGCTGGATCCTGAGGCGCCCAGACCGCTGCGAAGACGACGACCGGATTCAGCGTGCCGCTGGGCGCGATTCCGGGAGGCGGAAGCAGCGGCGAATTGAGTGTTGACACCCGGCCGGGGTCGGTCGGTCCGCGCAGCACGCAACCTCGGATCCGCTGACGTTGCGCGGAACCTGGCGATACTGCCTGCCAGGCGCCGATCGTCGCATTTACGCGTCGATTTCGCTTCGGATCCTTCCAGGTGAACAACAGCGGCGCGTCCTTGACCATGGCGCACCGCGCTGCCTTTAGCATCCATGTCTTGCTTGTGCCGTCCGAGACCTCCACGATGAGCTTTGGCGGTTTCAGCCAGAAGCGCGACGCTTCCACCGCAGTCTCGACCCGCGTAGGGCCGCCGACCCGCGTGAAAGGCGCAGCGACTGGTGAACCGTGCCAGGTATCGCTCAGCAACCAGAGCGCTGCTAACAACTCAAGAGCCGCGGCGGCGACAGCCGCCCAGGCGAGCGGCCGCTTCTTCACTGAAGTCCGCAGGGACGCAACCGCCGACCGAGCACGGCCCAGTACAGCAAAGGACTTCACTGCTGCTAGCTGCCTTCCGGTTTGCGGGGCTGGTGATAGGACGCGCGGACTGCGCTGCCGGTGTACGGAATGTTCATAATCTGCATCTTTGGCCGAACCGCGATCACGATAATCAGGCTCGTGTCCAATCACTACCTCAACACGCTTACTGTCTGCCTGCGCGGCTACGACGGCCATCCCTCGCCCGAGAACCTGGTCGAGGAGTTCTCGCTTGCTGTCAGCGTCGGCGGAGCACTGGATTTCGACGAGTTGACCAGCGCAATTGAGAAGGACGACCTGGCGGGCGGAACCCGGCGTGTCCGGCAGTCCTTAACCCAGTCCAGCTGGGGCGCGTCTGGCTCTGCGGCCGAGTTGCTGATCGACGTTCCGGCGTGGCTGAGCGGGCTCGCCAGTGTGCCCGTCTTGTGGGACGCGATCTCCCGGAGGGTACTGCGGCTCGGCAAGGCCAGGCCAGTAACCGCGGAAGCCTCCGCTGAGGCCGCCCGGTCCATGTTGCCGCGCGCGTGCCTGCTGCCGGCCGCGTCTTGCTCGAGCGCCTGCCGAGCGCGGGGGCACCACGCGAAATGACCGCCCCGGCGGCGAAGCCGAGTGCCGTGAAGAGCTTGAACAGGCTGCCCGGACGCTCGCTTATGAGCGCGGTCAGCTCTTCGGCGCGGACTCCGGCGCGGACCGGGTCGGCGCAGCGGATGCGGGCTGACCAGCGGACGATTCTGCGCGCGCACCAGGCGCTGGTTTCCCCGGCGTCGCTGCCGAGGATGTGAATGACGATGCCACCGGCGATGACCATCAGGGCGCGCCCCATCAGCTGGCACCTGCCTGCCGCGGCAGGCCTCGCCAGGCGCGTGGCAGCGGACCTGGCGCGTGCAGTGCGGCCTGGAGCACCTCTGGCCGTCGCACGAGCAGCGTCTCGCGGGCGCCTGCGATTCCCTCCGCGGTGAAGCAATAGAACCGCCTGCGCGGCTTGCCCGGCTCGGATGGCTGGTCCTCCCAGTGCCCGATGATCCAGCCCATGTCCTCGAGCCGGTCGAGGACCCCGTAGACGGTGGGGCCAGAGCGCTTCGCGGCCTTCATGATGGCCCAGCCGTGCAGGTCATCATCGCCCGCAGCAAACGCGCCGATTAGCACCTCAAGAACGTCGAGGAGTGGGCTAGTGACGCCTGATCCACGCCTGATGGTTTCGTCGGCCACACGTGGATGATGTCCTGCTCCGGGTTGAGCCGGTGGCGTTCCGCCTGGCTGAGGGCGCACTGCCGCAGATGCCGCACGTGGTCGTCTACGTCCACGAGCACTGGCTCGTCGCAGATCAGTAGGAGCGGGGCATCACCAGCTGGATCTGCGCCAGTTGCGCGGCTGCCCGTTCTGCCGCGGGCACGCACTCGAGGACGTCGCCGAGCAGGCGGGCGCAGCTCGGCGTCCTCGCGCATCAGCACCGAGTACGGCAGCACCTTGACCTTCTGCGAGCGGGCTGCGGAGAGGAACTCCTTGGCCGCCTGGACTCTCCCGTCGGTGCTCATGCGGCACGCTCGATGATGACGACGTGATCGGCCAGGACCTCGACGCCCGCAATGGGCCTCCGCGAGCTCGGCGCGGCCGATCAGGCCGAGCTTCACCGCGGCGATGAGCCAGGCAAGGTCGTCACCCGGCGGCCCGGACACGGTGCACGGCTTGCCGACTGAGGCCCAGCACAAGTCGCACAGGATGCGACGTCCTGGACCCGGCTGAGTCGTGGTCTGGGGGGTGATGTCCTGCATGGTTCTGACCTCCAGTTAGGTCGGTTCCCAGGGCCGTCGCAGCGTTGTGAGCGCATGCGGCGGCCCGCCTTCTTATGCGGTGCTGATCTGGTTGCGGGCATGCTGAAGCTGCCGTACGAGCCGAGCGCCGTCCGGCAGGCGTGCGGCAGCAATGCGAAATGCCGTGGAGCGTGCTGAGGCGCGCTGAGAGATAAAAGTGCAGCTAGAGGGCGGTGCGGCCGTCCTGACCTTGACTGCCTGTCTTCCCTGATAAGGAAGAGGCCGGAGGTTCAAGTCCTCCCAGGCCCACCTGGTTCACCGCGGGCCAGTCCATGCGAGCTGGCCCTACGGTCAGTAGGACCCAGCCGTTGCTCGTCTCAGCCGTGGTCGAAGCTCAGAAGTCGTTCGGTCGTCCGTGAACGGCGACCACTTCGACAAGCCCGCCTGCCCCTGTGAAGTCGTCCGGGTTGGCCGTATAGAGAGGCAACTCGTGACTCGCCGCTGTCGCGGCAATCATCAAATCGGACGCTCTACGTCGGGGCTGGCGTCCCGCCGTGCGAACGGCCGCGCAGATCTGGCCGTAGAGGCGTGCCGCGCTCTGGTCGTACGGAAGGGGGTCGAAGGTAGCCTCCACGTGCTGCAGCACCGCGACTCGCCCGGCACGCTTCGCCGGATCGTCAGTTGCATGCGGGCCGTATGACAACTCGCCCAGCGTGACCGCCGTGATGAGGAAAGTGTCGGGCAGCTCTGCCGGGTCGAAAAGCTTGATCGCCGCGATGATACTGGTGTCGACGACAGCAACATCGTGGACGGTCACAGCCCAGTACTTTCGTACGGGTCGTGCACGTCCTGACTGACAGCCTCGTCCAGATCAGCCCGCAGATCGTTCATATCGAGCACCGGGGCCGTCGCGAAGATCGCGAGAACTTCGTCCCTGGGAACCGCCTCGGCGGCGACGGATCGGGATCATCCTCGCCAGTGGTTCCCCGTTCAGAGTCAGCGTGTAGCTATGCCCTTGCCGAAGGCCGCGTGTGACGGATCCCGAGTCCGCGACGAGCTGGCGGATGCTGACATTAGTCGGCTGATCGAGCGCCATAAGGCGAGTGTACCACCGTGTACCACGGAGATCTCCGAGCGTTAGAGAGCTTCAAGAGGAGGGTTCAGCCGCTGCAACGGCTAGCCCGCTATCCTGCAGTTGGCTGGGCCTAACGCGATAATGCGCCGGTTCCGCCGACTCCATCGCCAGGTTCTCGCAGGCATACAGGCTGGTTCATCGCGTCTAGGACGGCTGCGCGGTCCTAGCCGAACAGGTAGGAGGCCGGATGGCCAAGAAAGAACGGCGAGAGGGGCCGCTGCCGACTACCCGATTCGTTGCGCCGCCGCCCGTCCCAGGACCTCACAGGCCAGGCGACAAGGGCTCCAAGTTCTATCTGCCGACCCCGCCATCTAAACGCGAGTCGCAGCTCATGGCCTTGATAGGGAGCAAGGCCGTGGTCGATTCTCATGGGCTGCCTGCTCGCTGCCGTGGTCGTTATCGTGCTAATTCTCCTGGTCACCAGAGTCTGACCAGGTGGCGCAGACGTGCGAACATGGCGCCAGGCTGACTGGAACCAGCACCGTGTTGAAGGGCACTGCCGGGGGCCGGGTGGGTGCGGGCCGATCGACCAAGCGCGATGGCGGCTCTAGGGGCAGACCCGGCCGTTGCGCTCGAAGGCGGCGTGCGTCAGCGGCATCAGCCGCGCCCAGTGAGCTTCCATCTGCTCGGCTACCATCTCGATCTCGCGCTGCGGGAACGACGGGAACGTCGACTCCGGATGACGCACCCGCAGCGACAGGAAGTTCATCAGCGCGCGCGCGTTGCAGGTGGCATACATCGATGAGTACAGGCCAACCGGCAGCACGGTGCGGGCTACCTCTCTGGCCACGCCGGCCTCAAGCATGCCAGATAAGCGCTATACGACTGGCGGCACGCGTCCTGGACCGACCGAGTCACCAGTGCGTGCTGCTCGGGCGAGCCGTCGCTGAATACGTATGCGCCCGGCTTCCCGCTCTGCACCAGCTTCCGGTCGGGGCCGGGCAGGTAGAACACCGGGTCGAGCTGACGGTAGCGGCCGCTCTCCTCGTTGTAGCTGAACGTGCGGTGGCGCATGAACTCGCGGAACACGAAGATCGGCGCGCTGACGTAGAACGTCATGGACGAGTGCTCGAACGGGGTGCCATGCCGGTCCCGCATCAGGAAGTTGATCAGCCCGGCCGAGCGCTCCGGGTCGGCGTCGACATCGGCGAGCGTCTGCTCTCCTTTCGTCGAGACCCGGGCCGCCCAGATGACGTCCGCATCCGAGGCCGCATGCTTGATCAGCTCGACGGTCATGTCACTGCGGAAGGTGATGTCCGGCATGGTCGCCATTGTGCTCGCAGCCACCGTCAGTTCCATTAATGCTGTCCCGTCTGTCGCGTCCCGGCGCCAAGTCCATCATGCCGATACCGGCAGCGAAACACTGACAGGCTCGGCGGCCCGCCGCGGGCCAGATCCAGCCGGGCAGCGAGCCACGACGAGGCCCTTGTGGTGCGCGTGGTCATACCAGATCCAGCCAGTAGCGATTAAGAGAACGCTTAATCCGAGGTCGCCCAGGCTAAGGTCCGGAGGTAGCCTCAGACGAGGAGCCGCCGTCCGGTGGCGGCTTCCGGCTGGAGGTTTCGGCATGGCCGCAGATTCTGGCGAAGCGCTCGAGGTCCTGCGCGAGGTCTGGCGCAGTAGCGGGCAGCGCGAGGTCGAGCTTGATGATGCTGCTGGACACGGCAAGTCCTGCAAGAGGATGGCCGACGTCGGTTTCGACGAGTTCGCCGCCGGCGAGGCAGACCTCAGGTCTGCCTGGCGCGCCACGCTGCACCGTGAGGGCAAGCTCGCCCAGTCCGAAGGCAGCGTCCGGGATCTGGTCCTGGGACCGGCTGAGTCCCGCGCCTGATCCGTGCATCCGACGGCGAGGAGAATCGCTGCGTGGATTACCCCAGGACCGTCGGGGAACTGACCGGGCAACTGCGGGACGGCGGCTATCTCGCCGACCGCGGCCTGGCCACCTCGCTTCTGGTCTCCCTGTCGCTGCACCGGCCGGTGCTGCTGGAAGGCGAGGTCGGCGTCGGCAAGACCGAGGTAGCCAAGGTCCTGGCCAACGTCTTCGGACGGCGCCTGATCCGGTTGCAGTGCTATGAGGGCATTGACACCAATCAGGCCATGTATGAGTGGGATTACGCACGCCAGATGCTCCAGATCCGCGCGCTCTCGGACCGGCAGGCGGCTGATGATCAGGCCGTGGACAAGTTGTTCGGGCCGAAGTTCCTGCTCGAGCGCCCTCTTCTCGCCGCGGTCAGGGCGGGCGATCAGGCTGTCCTGCTGATCGACGAGATTGATCGCGCCGATGATGAGTTCGAGGCGTTCCTGCTCGAGGTGCTGTCGGATTTCCAGATCACCATCCCGGAGGTCGGCACGATCAGTGCGCAGACGCCGCCCGCGGTGATCCTGACCTCCAACCGGACCAGGGAACTGCACGACGCGCTCCGCCGCCGCTGCCTGTACCACTGGATTGGCTACCCGTCGCCGGAGCGCGAGGCGGAGATCGTGCTGCTGCGCGAGCCCTCCGCGGCTGCGGAACTGACCAGGAAAGTCGTTTCTGCCGTCCACCGGATGCGCCAGCTTGAGCTGGCCAAGCCGCCGGGCGTCGCCGAGACCATCGACTGGGTGCGCACGCTGGAATTCCTCGGCGAGCAGGACCTGACGCCGCAGTCGGCGGCGGACACTCTCGGCGCGGTGATCAAGGATCGCGACGATCTTGACCTAGTCAGGGATAACCTGGCGGAACTCACCTCCGGTGCCTGACAGCAGCGCTTTTACCGCCGTCCTGGTCGGCTTCGCGGGCGCCCTTCGCTCGGCCGGGCTCGCCGTCGGAACCGGCGATGTGCTCACCTACTGTGCGGCGGCTGGGCTGCTGGATCCCGGCGACCTGACCGATCTCTACTGGGCTGGCCGGACGTCACTCATCCGCAGATCTGACGACATCGTTACCTACGATCGCATCTTCCGAACGTACTTCCTGGCCGAGACCAGCGGCAGTTCGGAACTGCTGTCCGTGCTGCGGGCCAGTGCGGTGGCCGAGACTGAAGCCGCCCTGGCCATGCCTGCGACCGAGCCAGGCAACGAGAACGAGGAGCCCGAGCAGGCACTTCTCGGCCTGATGGCATCTGACGTCGAAGCGCTGAAGCAGCGGTCCTTCGCCGCCTGCACGCCCGACGAGGCCGCGGCGCTGCGGAAGATCATGGCGCGGATCAAGTTCACGCCGCCGCGCCGCCGCACCAGGCGGACCCGGCGCGGCCGCGACGGCCGCACGCCCGATCTGCGCAGGACGATCCGCGAGTCGATGCGGATGCATGGCGACCCGGCGAGGTTGTTCTGGCGGCAGCGACGTGTCCGGCTGCGGCCGCTGATCCTGATCCTGGACATTTCCGGCTCGATGGCTGACTACTCCCGGCATCTCCTCCAGTTCGCCCACTCCGCTAAGCATTCAGCGGCGAAGGTAGAAGTGTTCTGCTTCGGTACCAGACTCACCAGGATCACCAGGACGCTGGAACATCGGCGGCCGGACGCCGCGCTCGAGCAGGCGGCGCAGGCTGTGGTCGACTGGGAGGGCGGCACCAGGATCGGCGCCTCGCTGGACAGTTTTGTCCGGCAGTGGGGGCGCAACGGTCTGTGCCGCGGTGGTGTCGTCGTGATCTGCTCCGACGGCCTGGACCGCGGTGACCCTGAGGTGCTGGCCGTCGCGATGGAGCGGCTCGCCCGCTTGTGCCACAAGATCGTCTGGCTGAACCCGCACAAGGGCGATAATCGTGACTTCCGGCCGAGCACCCTTGGCATGATGGTCGCTGAACCGAACATAGACCTGCTGCTGTCGGGACACGACCTCGCCAGCCTTGAGGAACTTGCCGGGCTGCTGCCAGCCTTGGACTAGCCGCCGAGCGGGACTGCCGACTGAAATATGAGGAGTTACCGGTGAGGTGGAGCGTAGGCATCGAAGCCGCGGGTGACCGGGTGCTGACCAGGGAGGAAGTCGTGGAGCTGGCCGACGCGATCGCTGTTAGTGACGGCATCGCGACCGGCATCGGCACGAACAGGTACGGCGCTCAGCTGGTGGTGGAGGCGGCCAGCCGGGACGAGGCAATCGGACTGGCAACGCAGACCTTCCTGGCCGCTGCTGCCGCCGCAGGCTTGCCGGCCGCCCCGGTCGTGCGGACCGAGGCGCTGAGCGAGGCAGAGGACGAGGATGAGCTGCTGTGATCAGGCTGGGCTCGCTGGCTGGTTATCCCTTCGAGGGCCCGCGCGTGCTCGCTGGCTGGACAGCGCCAGCGAGGGCGGCTGTCTACGCGATTGCCTACAAGCCAGACCCGGAAGGCAAGCCAGACCGGTACGCGGTCGTCTACGTTGGTCACTCTGACGATCTGTCCGCGGAACGGTTCCCGTTCCAGCATCCGCGCGCCGCCTGCTGGGTAAGCCGGGCCGGGTCCAAATGGAAGTTGCACATCTGCACCTACGAGGTGCCTGGCGGTAACCGGCCGCACCGCGAGCAGATTGCCCGTGAACTCACGGCTATTTACCGGCCGAGCTGTAATGAGCAGCAGTTTGATCCGTCCTGGCGGGACGAGTGGATCGGCGGGTACACCGCACCGACGACCGGGCCGGTGGCCCGCCGCGGTCCGGATCAGTCCGGCCAGCAGTAGGCCGGACTGGTCGCACGCTCCTGAACAGTACCTACTGCGGCGGGGCGTAGCCCACGGCGTCATGCAGGCGCGAGCGACGGGTTCCCGAGGCTGGCCTGGCCGGCTCAGCCACTGCGGGCTCCTCCGGTCGCGGCGTGACTCCCGCCACGATCCCCTCGGCCATCCCGTACAGCAGCGGTAGCGCACCGGCCACCACCCCGCCGGTCTCGTTGATGTGGTTAACACCGGGCCCGATCAGCTTGGCGTGACCGACGATGGTCCGGACCAGCTCGGCGCACTCTTCGAGATGCCCGGCGATCCGGGTCAGCAGCGTGCCGACCCAGAACAGGTAAAACGCCAGGCCGGCGACGAGCAGGACGATGTCGACGACGGTCAGGATGACCAGGGTGGTCATGACTTCACCTTTCCGAGCACGCGTCCGAGGAAGAGGTGGTGCTTGAGGCCCTCGGCCAGCACGGCCTCGACACCGTCTGCCACTTGCGGGATGAGCACGGTCTCGGCGGTGTTGGCAGCCGCGGCCTGCAGGGTGTCACGCACGTCGACTACCCGCCGGTCAATGATCTTGACAAAGTAGATGAGCAGGCTCAGCAGCGCGGCGACGGCCAGCACCACCACGAACCCGATGATGATCGTGACGACCCACCAGGTGTGCTCGCTCGAGGACATTGCCAGCGTGTGCATCGGCTAACCTCCCAGCCTCTGGCGGCCGCGCTGCAGCCCGCCGATGATGATCGTGGCGTGCTCGATGGTCGTGCGCAGCGCGGCCAGCGGCGCCGTATTGTGCACGGCGTCGGTGAGAGCGTCGTTGATCTTCGGTGCTTCATTGCCGATGGACCGCGCGAGCAGCAGGATCGGCACTACCAGTGCCACCACGACCAGCACGATCACGCCGCCGATGACGTAACCAAGGATCCAGCCGAAATCACTAAAGTGCCCGGCTGCGCTGGCGGCTGTGAATGAGGATGTCATGGTCGCCTACACCGTCTCGCAGAAGTCCCTGACGGGCTTCAGGTTGTCGTTCACCGAGGTCAGCCGCGCTGGCACGGTGCTGGTCAGCTGAGCCACCACTTGCACGCCACCGGTAGTGGCGACCAGCGTTGCGCGGATCGCCCGCAGGTGGAAGATGACCCGCAGCAGGCCCACCGCGGTGATCGCGATGATCAGCGCGGCGATTATCAATGTCACCCAGGCAGCAGCCGGCATGACGCACTTCCCTTCTGCTCGACGCGATGCTTCAGCCGAGAAGCTTCGCGACCGAGCCCGCATACCGGACAGCTCCGACAGAGACTTCCCCGATGGTGGCGTCAGTTGTCGCCAGCGCCTCGGGCACACCTTGCAGTTCACCGATCAGCGCGACGCCACCGCTGAGAATCTCGTCGGTCGCGCCGCGGATCCGCTCAACCGCGGCTAGCACCCGGTTCAGCAGGAAGATCACTACCGGGAAGATCACCAGCAGCAGAACTGCGTTGCCTATCCACCACCAGACCATGGTTAGTCCTCCTCAGCTCGCAGCGTGGTAAGGAACAAAGAAACGGCGGAAGACACGGGCGAGCGCCATCCGGACGGCACGCAGGCCGAGGGTGAAGCCGCCGGCCGGGGTTGCCGACGCGGCGGCGATCTGCTCGGCGGACTCGCCCCGCTCGATGCGCGCGATGCGATCCTGCATGTTGGCCGAGAAGTCGCGCATGAGGACAGAGGTGACGTCGGAGATCATGCCGCGGCCGTACTGCGCGGCAGCGCCGGACAGCTGCAGATCCTGGGCCACGTCGACCTTAGTGCCGCGGCCGGACCGGGCCAGCGTGGCTGTGACGACCATGCTTGCCTGGCCTCTGCCTCGCTCTTCCGCGCCGACCGCGTGCACCACGACCCGCTTGGCGGCCTCGTCGCGCTCGGTAATCTCTGCCGTGCCACCGAACTGCAGCTTCACCGGCCCCATCCGCACCGCGACCCGGCCCTTGTACTTCTCCCCGCCCAGATCCTCGGTCAGCTCTGCGCCCGGCAGGCACGTTGCCACCTGCGGGATGTTCTCGAAGAACTGCCAGACCTTCTCGACCGGCTCAGCGACCTCGAAATCATTCTTGATCAGCATCGGGTGTCTCTCTTCAGGTAGGCCGCGGGATCCTGCCGGAACGACTGGCGGCAGCCTGCGCCGCAGAAGTAATAAGTACTGCTGTGGTGTTCCGCTGTCACAGCGGATGGCCCGACCGCGACGGCCATGCCACAGACCGGGTCCGTCGCCTGCGACGGCGCCGCGTCCTGCCCGGCTGGCGCAGCGTCCTGCCCGGCTGGCGCTGCATCGCGGGCCCGCGCTGCGGCGGCCGGGGATCGCTTCCGGTGCGCCTTCGGCCGCCCGCCACCCGGCTTGCCGGGAAGGATCTCGCCCGCAGCCCGGAGCTGGACAAGCTCAGCCAGGATCGCGACGGCGATCTCCGGGTGCGTTGTGCTGCCGAGGTCCAGGCCAGCCGGGACGTGCACCCGGCCAAGCTGCTCGGCCGGCACGCCACGATCGGCCAGGTAACCGAGCACTGCCGCGCCGCGGCGGTGCGAGCCGACGAACCCGAGGTACGCGGGGCCGGCCGCCGCGGCCCGCTCGATCACCGACTCGTCGTCGTGGCCCTGGGTGGCGACGACGACCATCGACCGCTCGTCGGCTCGGGCTGACTCGAAGTCCGGTCCGTCGACGAGGTCGGTGCGCCAGCCGAGCGTCCCGGCGAGCGCGGCCAGCGTCTGCGCCATCGGTGACTTGCCAACTATCACCAGGTGCGGGACAGGCAGCACCGGCTCGATGTACACCTCGAGCGCGCCTTCGCTCTGGCAGGAGATCGGCACGGCAGTCATGCCGTCTGGCACCGCACCGCCGAACTGGTCGGCATTGCCGAGCAGCAGCAGGCGGGCGGTCCCGGTGGCGATGACCTGCTGGGCTTCGCGGATGACGGTCGGCTCGGCGCACGCGCCGCCGATCCAGCCGTGCAGCTCTCCGGCCGCGGTGATGATCGCGCGGGAGCCCTGCTGGCTCGACGACGGGCCCTGCCGCCATACCACCGTCGCCAGCGCGAACGGTTCACCGCTGCGCGCCAGCTCTGTGGCCGCTGCGAGGACTCCCCAGCCGTTGTCCATCGTCACCAGCTAGTCATCCGATCGGACCGGCGGCGCGCCCGAGACGTCGCGACGGTAGGTGATGGCTTCCCAGACCCGGTCGGGCAGCAGCGGCATGTCGATGTTGCGCACGCCTGTCCCTGTCAGTGCGTCCATGACCGCGTTGACGAAAGCGGCGGGACCGCCGACCGCAGCGCACTCGCCGATGCCCTTGGCGCCGATCGGGTGGTGCGGGCACGGCGTGACGACCTCGCTGTGCAGCTCGAAGCCCGGCGTCTCCCAGGCGGTCGGCAGCAGGTAGTCCATGTAGTTCGCGCCCACGCAGTTGCCCTCGGCGTCGAAGGTGATGAACTGCATGTTGGACATCGCGTAGGCCTCGGTCAGGCCGCCCATGATCTGGCCTTCCACGATCATGGGGTTGATCCGCACGCCGCAGTCGTCAACCGCGACCATCTTGAGCACGTCCCAGACACCGGTCTGCGGATCGACCTCGACGGTGACGATGTAGACCGCGAACGGCCAGGTCAGGTTCGGCGGGTCGTAATATGCCGTGTTCTCCAGTCCGGGCTCCATGCCGTCGGGCATGTTGCTGTAGGCGGCCATGGCGCATTCCTGGATGGTGACCCCGCGATCAGGAGCGCTCCGCACGTAGAACCGGCCGAGCTCCCACTCGACGTCTTCCTCGGACACTTCCAGCAGGTGCGCGGCCAGCTTCCGGGCCTTGGCCCGGATCTTGCGCGACACCATCGCTACCGCGGCGCCTGCCACCGGAGTGCTGCGGGAGGCGTACGTGCCCATGCCGAACGGCGCGGTATCGGTGTCGCCTTCCTCAACCACGATGTCGTCGGCTGGGATGCCGAGTTCGTGCGACACGATCTGAGCCCAGGTGGTCTCGTGCCCCTGGCCCTGGCCCCTGGCCCCGGTCCGCACGATGGCCTTGCCGGTCATGTGCACCTTGAGCTCGGCGGAATCGAACATCTTGATGCCGAGGATGTCGTACTCGCGGCTGTTCCCGGCGCCGAGCGGCTCGGTCATGGTGGAGATGCCGAGGCCGAGTAGCCGGCCACGGGCGCGCGCTTCGGATTGCTGGAGCCGGAAGTTGTCGTAGTCGATCGCCTTCAGGCCGACATCGAGGCACTTGGCGTACTGCCCGGAGTCCAGCAGGAACCCGAATGGCGTCCGGTGCGGGAACTGGTCGTCGCGGACGAAGTTCATCCGGCGGAACGCGGCCTGGTCCATGCCCAGGTCGTCGGCGGCCGCCTGGACCATCCGCTCCTGGAAGAACATCGCCTCGGTGACCCGGAACGAGCACCGGTAGGCAACCCCGCCAGGTGCCTTGTTGCTGTAGGTACCGCGAGCGGTGAGGTGCGCGACCGGAATGTCGTAGGCCGCGAACGCCGAGTGCATCAGGCCGATCTTGAACTTGCTCGGCTGCGCGTCAGAGAAGAACGCGCCGTGGTCAGCGTCGGTGTGCATCCGGATCGCGAGAATCTTGCCATCCTTGCGCAGCGCCATCTCGCCCTTGAGGTACACATCGCGGGCGAAGCCCGTCGAGATCAGGTTGCCCGACTTGTCCTCGATCCACTTGACCGGCCGCTCGAGCAGAATCGAGGCCAGGATCGAGCAGACATAGCCGGGGTAGACGGGCACCTTGTTGCCGAAGCCGCCGCCGATATCCGGCGAGATGATCCGGATCATGTGCTCGGGCAGCTCAGCCACCAGCGCGACCGCGGCGCGGATGATGTGCGGCGCCTGCGTTGTCATGTAGACGGTGAGCTTTGAGGTGGCCCGGTCGAAGTCGGCAATGGACCCGCAGCACTCAATCGGTGACGGGTGCGATCGCGGATAGTGCAGCTCCAGCTTTGACACCAGGTCGGCCGCGGCGAACGCCCGCTCAGTGCCGGCGCCGTCGCCGACCTCCCAGTCGTAGATGACGTTATCGGGCTGGTTCGCCTTGTCATCCCTGATGACTGGTGCGCCCTCGGCGACGGCCTGCCAGGGATTCACGATGACAGGAAGCGGCTCGTAGTCGACGACGATCGCCTCGCAGGCGTCCTTGGCGATATAGGGGTCGTCGGCGATGACGCACGCGACCTCCTGACCCTGGAAGCGGACCTTGTCGGTGGCCAGCACTGCCTGGGTGTCGTACGACAACGTCGGCATCCACGCCAGGTTGCGGGTGGCCATCATCTCGCCGGTCAGCACCAGGTGCACGCCGGGAATCTCCCATGCCTTGCTGGCATCGATCGACTTGATCCGGGCATGAGCCAGCGGACTGCGGAGGATCTCCATGTGCAGCATGCCGGGCAGCACGATGTCGTCGGTGTAGTTGCCCCGGCCCCGGATGAACCGGTTATCCTCCACCCGCTTGCGGCTCGCGCCGATCCCGCCGATCTTGATCTCGTCTACTGCCTGAGACATTTCCTGCTTCCCGTCTGTAAGCCAGCTAGCGGACCTGGTAGGCCGAGGGCGAGCGCATCACTCGCCGCCGGAAGCCCGCAGCTTCTCGGCAGCCCACAGCACTGACTTCACGATGTTCTGGTAGCCGGTGCAGCGGCACAGGTTGCCCGACAGCGCCCAGCGCACTTCTTCCTCGGTGGGGTCGGGGTTGTCGTCCAGCAGGGCTTTCGCGGCCATCATCATGCCCGGCGTGCAGAAGCCGCACTGGAGACCGTGCTCCTCCTTGAAGCCTTCCTGCAGCGGATGCAGTTCGCTCGCGGTGGCAAGGCCCTCCACGGTGCTGATCTCATGCCCGTCGACCTGAACCGCGAGCATGGTGCAGGACTTGACCGCCGCGCCATCGACCAGGACGGTGCATGCACCGCAGTTGGTCGTGTCGCATCCCATGTGCGTGCCGGTCAGGCCCAGGCCGCGCCGGATCAGGTGCGCCAGCAGCAGCCGCGGCTCGACCTCGGCGATCTTCTTCTGGCCATTGATGGTGAACTTGATCCGGCGTACCGGTACGTCTGCCGAGGCTTCGTCGCCGCGGTCCTCATAGACCATCGTCATCGTCAGGCTGCCCTCTCCGCCATGTCGCCGCCGTGCCCGCGGCTCGCGCTGCCGAGGATCCGCTCGACGAAGGTCGCCACCATGTGCCGTTTGTACTCTGCGCTGCCCCGGTGATCGGTCCGCGGCCGTGCCGCCGCCGCGGCGAGTTGCGCTGCCTCGCTGATCGACTCGGCCGTCAGCGGCCTGCCGGTCAGTGCCGCCGCCGCGTCGGCGGCGCTGATCGTGGCGCCGCCGACTCCGGTGAGCCCGATGCCGGCCCTGGTGACTATCTCGCCGGAGGTCTCGATGGCCACCGCGACGCCGACCGTGGCGAAGTCGCCGACCCGGCGCTCGAGCTTGAGGTATCCGCCAGCCCTGGTACCGGCAGCAGCGGGTATGACCGCCTCGATCGCGATCTCGTCCAGGTCGAGCAGGTTCTGGAAGGGGCCTGTCACGAAGCCGGACATCGGGATGGCCCGGCGGCCGCGTGGTCCCTGCGCGACGATCGAGCCGCCCAGCGCCGTGACGACCGATGCCCAGTCGCCCTGCGGGTCGGCGTGGCACAGCGACCCGACGAGCGTGCCACGGTTGCGCACGATCGGGTCAGCGATCAGCGGCGCCGCGGCGGCCATCGTCGGCTGCGTGCTGCGCAGCAGCTCCGAGCGCTCCAGGTCGACATGGCGGCACAGCGCCCCGACCCGCAGCGATCCGTCCGCGTCGGCGCGGTGATAAGCGAGGCCGGGGATGTTGTTGATGTCGACGATGAGCGACGGCGAGGCGAACCTGAGCTTCATGAGGGGAACGAGGCTCTGGCCGCCAGCTAGCACCTTCGCATCGTCGCCGCCCTCGCGCAGCAGTCCGATTGCCTCGTCCAGCGAGTGCGGCGCCTCGTAGCGGAACCGCGACGGGTACATGCATGTCCTCCGGTTTGCGGGAAGGGTGCGTGAACGGCTGCGTCAGGGAGCGCCGCCAGCGCCGGTGCCTGCCGCCGTGCCCGGCTCCGGCGGGGCCGGCCGGGCGCCGCGGCCGGGTCGGGGACTGCCACCGGCAGCGAGTCGTACTCGGGGTCAGGCCGCGGCTCCTGGTGCGGCGGCCACGGTCCGGAAACTGGCTGGCCGGCAATCTTGAGGTAGTCGATCAGCTCGGGCCAGGCCCACACGGTGGGGCTTTTGCCGGTCTTGGGCGCATGCTCGATGAGCTCATACAGGCGGGGATTGCCCCGGCTGTGGCCGTCGGACTCGATCCGCATGTGCACGCTCCTGACCGTCGGACGGCGTGACATACGTCGTCCTAGTGATTTGTACCGCATGATTCACCGATCCGCGCGCCTTAGCAACGTGCCAATAAGCTGTTGCTTAAGTCGGCTGCGGGAACGCCCTGGCGGCTGGGCCGCCGTCTAGCTCCAGATCGTGACATAGACCGGCGGGCGGAACCTCGACGGGGGGATCCCGGCCGTCGGCGCTCGCATCAGCTGCATGGCCTCCGGAGTGCCGAGGAAGCGCCGCAACGCGGTGGCAGCGGTACTGCGATGCTGGCGCTCTAGCAGGGTGACATACCAGCATGCGTCGATCGGCAGGCCTGGCACGTCGACGAGGGACAGTTCGCCGCGCCGAAGCTGCTGGGACACCAGATGCTCGACCGCGGGCGCGACACCGGCGCCGTCGGCGGCCGCCGTCCACGCCGCGGTCTGGCTCGGGAACATGCCGATATTGCTCTCCGGGATGCCCAGCTGCGCCAGCAGCCGCCCGGTCTCGCTGGACGGATCCGCACCCGCCGGGTCCACAAGCCAGCGCCATTGCCGGGCCGACCCGCGCAGCCGCGCATGGCCAGCGGTCACGACAACGATCCGGTACTTGAACACCGGCTCGCTGACGACGGGCATGGCCGGATCCGTGCTCGTCAGGCTCGGGCCGATCGCCACGTCGGCGAGCCTGTTCGCGACCAGCACGCCCATCTCGTCAGACACCGCCACTCCGGCGGACACCTCGACAGAGCCGGCGAAGCGCCTGGTGAAGGCTTCCATCAGCGGACTGGCCACGAACTCGGCAAAGGTTGAGGTGGCGACCACGCGCAGCTGCTCGGGCGCTCCGTGGGCGGCGCGGACAGCGGCATGCGCCTCGGCGCCGAGTACGACTATCTGCGACGCGGTGGCCAGCAGCCGGGAGCCGCCGGGCGTCAGTGTCATCCCGGCTGGTCCGCGGGTGATCAGCTGGTCGCCAAGATGCTGCCGCAGCGCGGTGAGCGCCTGGGACACCGCAGGCTCGCTGACGCCGAGCGCGCTTGCCGCCGCCGTGACCGAGCCGAGCCGGGCCACCAGCACGAAAGCGTTGAGCTGGGTTAGCGTCATAGCAGTGTCCAGTGTGGTCCACCGGGGCTGCTTGCAGGGATCCCCCGTGTGGTTAGCCGGAATATGCCCGCGATACCAGCAAGGGGGGCGACAGTGCAGGTTCCCGCGCAGGTCGAGTACGAACGGGCCGCTAGCGTGCCGGATGCCCTCGCCCTGCTGGCCAGATACGGTCCCGACGCCCGGATCCTGGCGGGCGGGCACAGCCTGATACCGATGATGAAGCTCCGCCTGGTGCAGCCGGAAGTGCTGATCGATATCAACGAGCTCACCAACCTCTGTGCTATTAACCTAGCCGGGAACGAACTGCGGATCGGCGCGCTCACCCGGCACGCTCAGCTGCTGGATTCCGCCCTGGCAGGAGAGCACTTCGCCATCCTGCATGATGCGGAACGGGTGATAGCCGATCCGATCGTGCGGAACTGGGGCACTGTGGGCGGCTCGCTCTGCCAGGCCGATCCGTCGGAGGATCTGTCGGCAGCATTCGCCGCGCTCAAGGGCACCATGGTGATCCAGGGTCTGGACGGCAGCCGGGAGGTTTCCGCCCGTGAGTTCCATACCGGGCCGTACGAGACGACGGTCGGCCCGGCCGAGTTGCTTGTCGAGATCAGGCTCCCCGTGCGGCGGGGCAGCGGCAGCGCCTACCAGAAGGTTGCGCGCCGGGTCGGAGACTGGCCGGTCGGGGCGGCCGCAGCGGTGGTCTGGCTCGACGGAGACCGTGTCGCGGAGGCCGGCATCGGGCTTACCGCCGTCGGCGCGACGAATTTCGCCGCTGTCGAGGCCGAGGACTACCTGCGCGGTAAGCCTGCCGATGCCGAGCATCTGCGCAAAGCCGGGGAGATAGCCGCCGCGCATTGCCGCCCGGTGTCTGATCAGCGCGGCCCGGCCGATTACAAGCGTCATCTGGCGATGGAGCTCACCACCAGGGCGCTGCGCGACGCGGTGCAGCGGGCCAGGCCGTCGTCATGATGCTCACGGTCACCGTCAACGGCACCGACTACATCAGGGACGTCGAGCCGCGGCTGCTGCTGATTCACTTCCTGCGTGATGAACTGGGCCTGACCGGCTCACACTGGGGGTGTGACACCTCTAACTGCGGGGCCTGCGTGGTCTGGCTGGACGGGACGCCGGTGAAGTCCTGCACGGTGCTTGCCGTCATGGCCGGCGGTCGCCGCATCATGACCGTGGAAGGCCTTGGTCAGCCGGGCCGGCTCGATCCCGTTCAGCAGGGCTTCGCCAGGTGCCACGGGCTGCAGTGCGGATTCTGCACACCCGGCATGATGCTCACCGCCCGCTGGCTGCTTGACCATAATCCGCAGCCCACCGAGGCGGAGATCCGCGAGGCGATCTCCGGGCAGATCTGCCGATGCACTGGCTACGAGAACATTGTCCGGTCGGTGCTCTGGGCCAGCAGGCACGCGCAGTGACCGGCTATGGTTCGGTGCCGCGCAAGGAGGACGCACGCTTCGTCAGAGGCCGCGGCACCTTTGTCGATGACATCACCTTGCCGGGCATGCTGCACGGAGCCATCCTGCGCAGCCCGCTCGCGCACGCCCGGATCAGCTCGGTCGACGCCACCGCCGCACGAGCGCATCCGCGCGTCGAGGGCGTGCTGACCGGCGCGGACCTGGCGGCCAGGGGCCTGGCCTGGATGCCGACGATGTCCGCCGACGTCCAGGCCGTTCTTGCTACCGATAAGGTGCGCTTCCAGGGCCAGGAGGTCGCCTTCGTCATCGCGCAGGACCGGTACTCGGCGCGCGATGCGCTGGAGCTGATCGCGGTTGATTACGAGCCGCTGCCGCATGTGATCGACGCGACGACGGCACTTGATCCGGGTGCACCAGTCGTGCGGGACGACCTGGCTGACCGCCAGGACAACCGCATCTTCGACTGGACCGCGGGCGACCAGGCCGCCACTGCCGCCGTCTTCGCGGCCGCGGACGTCGTTGTCGGCGCCGACATGCTCTACCCGCGTTCCCATCCCGCGCCGCTGGAGACCTGCGGAATCGTCGCGGACTGGGATGCGGTAGCCGGGAAGCTCACCGTCTGGTCGACCAGCCAGGCGCCGCACGCGCACCGCACCCTGTACGCCATGATTACCGGCCTGCCCGAGCACAAGATCCGGGTAATCTCCCCCGATCTCGGCGGCGGCTTCGGCAACAAGGCACCGGTCTACCCCGGCTACCTGTGCGCGATCGCTGCCGCGATGGCCACCGGCAGGCCGGTCAAATGGGTCGAGGACCGGTCCGAGAACCTCATGTCGACCTCGTTCGCGCGCGATTACCACATGCACGGCGAGATCGCCGCGACGCGGGACGGCAGGATTCTCGGCTTGCGGGCGACGGTGCTGGCAGATCACGGCGCGTTTAACGCGACCGCGCAGCCATCCAGATTCCCGGCAGGCTTCTTCCACATCTTCACCGGCTCCTATGACCTGCAGGCCGCGTTCTGCGCGGTGACCGGCGTGTACACCAACAAGGCGCCCGGCGGGGTGGCGTACTCTTGCTCGTTCCGCGTCACCGAGGCCGTCTACCTGGTGGAGCGGCTGGTGGACATGCTGGCCAGAGAGCTCGGCGCCGACCCGGCCGAGCTGCGGATGCGCAACCTGCTGCGGCCGGAGCAGTTCCCGTACACCTGCCCGACTGGCTGGCAGTACGACTCCGGCGATTACCCGCGCGCGCTCCAGCTGGCCCTGGACATGGCCGGATACGCCGGCCTGCGCCGGGAGCAAGCGGAGCGGCGGGCCCGCGGTGAGTACATGGGGATCGGCCTGAGCTTCTTCACCGAGGGCGTCGGCGCCGGGCCGCGCGAGCAGATGGACATCTTCGGTCTCGGCATGGCCGACGGTGCGGACCTGCGGATTCACCCCACCGGCAAGGCGGTGCTCGGGATCTCCGCGCAGACCCAGGGTCAGGGGCACGAGACGACGTTCGCCCAGATCGTGGCGCACGAACTCGGGCTGTCGCCGGACGACGTCGAGGTCGTGCACGGCGACACCGACCGCACTCCGTTCGGCCTGGGCACCTACGGGTCGCGGTCGACGCCGGTATCAGGCGCCGCCACGGTCATCGCCGCCCGCAGGGTGCGTGACCGGGCCAGGATCGTGGCGGCGGCGATGCTGGAAGTGGCGGCGAGCGATCTGGACTGGCTGGACGGCCAGTGGCGGGTGCGCGGTGATCCCGAGCAGGGCTGCGGCATCGCCGAGATCGCGATGGCGGCGCACTCCTCGCTGTCCCTGCCGGACGGTGTGGAGGGGCACCTGGACGCGTCGGCGGT
>CAWCHF010000019.1:0-25332 GCA_963795265.1 uncultured Actinomycetota bacterium
AGCTTCAGCACTGGCTGTACTCCAGCCTGCCGTCCGGACTGGGCCTGGACGGTACGCCTGCCTGGTGGCCGTTCCCGCTGCTGGCGGTCGCTGGACTGCTGGTAGCGCTGGTGATCAGGTATCTGCCGGGAACGGGCGGCCACTCACCAGCCGATGGCTTCCACGCCGGGCGGCGTCGCCGCGGCCAGCGGAACTGCCGGGCATCTTCCTGGCCGCGCTCGCCACGCTGGCCTTCGGAGCGGTGCTGGGCCCGGAAGCCCCGCTGATCGCGCTGGGCGGCGGCCTCGCTGCCTGGGCCGTCAGCCGGGCCAGCGGCGAGGGCGCGGACCGGGCGAAGGTGGTCATCGCCAGCGCAGGCAGCTTCGCGGCCATCGCACACCTTGCTGGGCTCTCCGCTGACCGGCGCATTCCTGCTGATGGAGGCGGCCGGGCTGCGGCGGCGCGACGCTGGAACTGGTGCTGGTGCCCGGCCTGCTCGCGGCCGGTGTCGGCGCGCTGGTCTTCACCGGCCTCGGGCACTGGACCGGGCTCGGCGAGTTCTCGCTGTCCATTCCCGGCCTGCCGCATTTCACCAGGCCGAACCTGGCCGAGATCGGCTACGCGGTGCTGGTGGGCCTGGCCGCCGCGCTCGTCGGAGTCGCCATCCGGCGCTTCGCGCTGCGGCTGCGCGGCCGTCGTGCAGCCCCGGCTGCTGATCGCCACGCCGCTGGCCGGGCTGGCGGTAGCCGGGCTCGCGGTGCTGTTCAGCCAGGTCACCGGCAAGGGCGCGCAATACGTGCTGTTCTCCGGGCAGAACGAGATCGGCCCGTTCGTGGCCAAGCACGCCACGCTTCGCCATCGGCGCCCTGATGCTGCTGCTGGCCTGCAAGGCCCTCGCCTACAGCGTCTCGCTGAGCAGCTTCCGCGGCGGGCCGATCTTCCCGGCCATCTTCATCGGCGGCGTGGCCGGCGCGGCGCTGTCGCTACCTGCCGGGGCTGCCGCTGGTCGCGGCCATGGGCATGGGCATCGGCGCGATGGTCGCCGCCATGCTCAGGCTGCCGATGACCGCGGTGCTGCTCGCCACGCTGCTGCTGGCCTCGGACGGGATAGCGGTGATGCCGCTGGTCATCGTGGCCGTGGTCACCGCCTACGTGGCGATCGCCTGGCTCGATCCGCCGGACCGCCGGCTCTGGCGGCTCAGCCGGCCCGGGCCGGCTGAGCGGCTGACGGCGGGAGCCGTGCAGCTGGCGGACCGGCACGCGCCGCCAGGAGACCTCAAACAGCGCGCCGCCTAGCTCCGAGTCGCCCAGCCGCCACTGCCCGGCGGTCGAGCGCACGATCGAGTCGGCGATGGCCAGGCCCAGGCCCGCGCTGCCGCCTTGCTCGGTCGACCGGTGGAATCTGTCGAAAAGCCTCGGCCTGGCCTCGGCGCGCGATGCCGGGCCCGCTGTCTTCCACGATGATGCTGACGCGGTTGCCGCGCGGCGCGACGCTGACCCGGACCTGCCCGCCTGCGCCGGCATACCGGCAGGCGTTATCGACCAGCACCCCGGCGAGCCGGTCGATCCACTCCGGCGGCGCGCTGATCCAGGCGGGCGCCCAGCCCGTCGATCACTACCTCGATCTCGAACTGCTGGGCTAGCGGCCAGCGCGCGGAATCGGTCGGCACATCCGGTCGCGATGGTGGCCAGGTCAAGCGGTTCGTTGCCGGGCTGCGGCGGGGCCGAGTCGAACCGGGCCAGCCAGAGCATGTCCTGGAGGATCTTCTGCAGCCGGTCGCTCTCGCTGTCGATCCGGCTCAGCACCGCGCGGTACTCGGCGGCCTTCCTCGGCGCGCTAAGCGCGATGCTGGTCTCGGCGCTGATCACGCTCAGCGGCGTGCGCAGCTCGTGCGAGGCGTCCGCGGTGAACTCGAGCTGGCGCCGGCGCGACTGCTCGACTGGCGCTAGCGCCTGCACTCCGACCGCCAGCGCCCCGGCGAACATCGCCAGCAGCAGCACCGGCGCCACCAGGGCCTCGCCGTCGCGCAGCACCGCCGTCAGGTGGTCGACGCTCGCCAGGCTCTGGCCCGCCACCAGCGTCAGCCCGTTCGCGCGGGTGGTGTAGAGCCGGAACGGCCCGCCGGCCAGGTGCACGGTCGCAGACCGGCCGGCCACCGGCCGGAAGTCGGCCGGCAGTGCTGGCGCACCGAGGCCGGCCAGGATGGTGCGGCCGCGATCCGGTCACCCGCCACAGGTAGACCGGGGTCGTGCTGATGTCGTCATCATCGGCCGTGGCGCCGGGCAGCCCGGCTTCCCTGGCATCGGACAGCCGGTCAGCCAGCCGTGACGTCGACCGACTCGACGAGCTTGGCCGAGACGACCTGGTCCAGCACCGTCACGCAGGCCGCGTAGACGATGCCGACAAGCATGGTGGCCGCCAGCGCGACCCTGGCGGCGTGCGCGATCTCCGGCGGGATGCGCGGGCGGCGCATGGCGCCTACCGCCCGACTATCCGGTAGCCGACGCCGCGGACCGTCTCGATCCGCACCATGCCTCCGGCCAGCTTGGAGCGGAGCCGGGCCAGGTGCACGTCAATGGTGTTAGATCCCATCGCGTCAGCCTCGTCATCCCAGACGTGCACTGCGATCGACCGGCGCGCGACCACCGCAGGCGACCTCCGCACCAGGACTTCGAGGATGCCGAACTCGGTGGCGGTCAGCTCGGGCTGCTGGCTGCCGATCCGTACCCGCCTGGTCGCCGGGTCGAAGTGCAGGTCGCCGACCACGAGCTCCGGCTGCTGGACGGTGGACGGGCGGCGCTGGAGGGCCCGCAGCCGGGCCAGCAGCTCGCCGAAATCAAAGGGCTTGACCAGGTAGTCGTCAGCGCCCTCGTCGAGCCCGGTGACACGGTCGGCGTGCGCATCGCGGGCCGTCAGCATGAGCACGGCAGTCGGTACCCGGTGCCGCCGCATCCAGCGAAGTACCTCCAGCCCGGTAGTGCCCGGCATCCGCCAGTCCAGCACCGCCAGCTCGTACTCATAGCTGCGCAGGTACCGGACGGCCTCGTCGCCGTCAGCGACGGCGTCGACCACGTAATCGTTCTCCCGCAGGCCACGCGCCAGCACGTTCCGCAATCCGAGATCGTCCTCGGCGACAAGTACCCGCATTGCAGCCGCTACCTGCGCATGCGGCGCCACAGCGGTCGCGGCACCAGCCTGAGCACGGTGGCCAGCACGCTCAGGGCCGGGGGCACCCAGACAATATCGGCGTGCCCGGCCAGGCCGGCCGCTACTGCGCCGCCGACCCGGGCAGGGGTGGTCGCCAGCGGCGCGGGCGTCATGCCAGCTGTCATCCGCCCGGTCACGAAGCCCGGCCGGACGAGCAGCACCCGCACGCCGGTTCCGTGCATGGAGTCGGCGAGCCCGCGGCCGAAGGCATCCAGGCCTGCTTTGGCCGCGCCGTAGACAAAGTTGGCCTTACGCGGCCGGATCGCGGCGATGGACGACAAGATGACGATCGTGCCATGGCCGGCGGCCCGCAGGTGCGCGGCTGCGGCAAGCACGCTGGTGACGTGGCCGGTGAAGTTCGTCTCCACGAGCTGGCCGGCCAGCCTCGGGTTCGCGTCCAGCTCGTGCTGGTCGATGAGCACGCCGGCCGCGGAAATCACCAGGTCGACAGGGCCGCCGGCGAACGCGGCGTCAACCACGGCTTGATGCGCGTCCAGGTCGGTCGCGTCATAGGCCAGGGTGGTGGCGCGGCAGGGCAGTTCCTTTGCCGCGGCCGCCAGCCGGGCCTCGTCGCGGCCGGCCAGCAGCACCTCGGCATCGGCAGGCAGGCTGAGGGCTGCCAGGATCGCCAGCCCTATCTCACTAGTGCCGCCGAGCATCAGCACCCGCGATGGCGCGGCGGAGTCCGCCTGCCGTCTCGATGGGGCGGATCGATCACGCGGCCGGGTTCTCAGCATGGGCCGAGCTTACGTGCCGGGCCCGGCTGGTTACTGCGCGTCCCCGCCAGAATGGCGGAGACTTCCACGTCACAGGCCGATTGCGAACAGTGCCAGCCAGGTCAATTCACAGCAGATCATCATCGGATCCCTGGTGATGAGGTCTTCGACCGGGCGGCCTTCGGCCAGCCCGGTGAGCCCGTCGAAGCGCATCAGTGCCAGTGCCAGTGGCGCCACGCTGGCGATGTGCCAGCCGCGCATCCAGTCGTCCTGCGCCGACAGGGCCCAGGCCAGGTAGGCGATCAGCATGAGCACCGAGATGATCCGCTGGCCGACCCGCAGCACCGGCAGCCGGTACCAGCGCATCACCGGGCGGTGCGCGGCCGCGTCGGCGCCGAGTACCGACAGCTCTGTGTACCGCTTCCCGACCGCGACCATGAGCGCGCCGAGGCTGCAGACAGTCAGGAACCAGGCTGACGGCGGGATACTGGTCGCCACCGCCCCGCCCAGCGCCCGCAGCACGAAGCCGAACGCGACGAAGCAGAGCTCGAGCCAGGGCACGTGCTTGAGCCCGAAGCTGTACAGGAATGACAGCACGACGTAGGTGCCGATGACCGCCGCCAGGGCCGGCATCGCCGATCGCGAGGCTGGCGCCCACGGCCGCGGCCAGGCCCGCGGCGGCCAGCACCAGCGCCAGCCAGCGCGGTAGCCGGCCCGATGCTACCGGTCGCTGCCGCTTCGTCGGATGGGTGCGGTCGCGCTCGGCATCCATCACGTCGTTGACCAGATAGACGGCCGCGGACGCTGCGGTGAAGGCGGCGGCTGCGACCAGCGCGTAGGCGAACCCGTCATCCCGGCCCAGCGTCGCGCCCGCCAGCGGAGCGGCGAAGACGAGCAGGTTCTTCGGCCACTGACGGGGCCGGGCCGACTGGATCGCAGCGACGATCAGGCCTGCCAGCCCGGCGCGCCCGGCCTCCGCCGGAAGTGCGACGGCGGCCGCTGCCACCGGCCGGCTGTCGCCGGTCACCTGAATGCGGGTTGTCATCGGGCGTAGACCGCGGTGAAGTCGCGACTGGCCGGCGAGTAGTAGCGGTTCGGCGCCTGCAGCTGGGTGGGCAGCAGGTTCACTGGCCGTGGCCTGGCGCTGCTGTCGTGCAGGTAGTACATGAACGACATCCAGTCCGGATTGATGTCGAGCTGCATGCCATTGACCGCTCCGGCTCGCTTCAGCAACTCAGCGAGCTCGCGCACGTTGAGTTCCGGACCGTAGACGAAGATCACGTGGCCGTCCTTGGTGATGCCGATACCCGAGCGCCAGACATAGTAGCCGCCCCCGAGAGTGGCGCCCCAGGCGGTAGTGACGTTGTTGTCCACCGAGGCCGGCACCTGGCCATGGGCCACGATCAGGCGCAGGTTCTGGCGCACGCCGCACACCTGCCGGCTCATCCGGACGGTCTTGTCCCAGACGCCGATCTTGATGTGGCCATTACAGAGGTAGACGACGGACGCCGTGCCCGGCGTCAGCGTGCCGCGAGTCGCGCCGTTCAGGTAGAAGCCGCCGCCGGATACGTCGATCCGGAACCCGCCGTTGAAGGTAGCCAGCAGGCCGTGGCGAGCGCCCGGCGGGATGTAACTCAGCGACTTCCAGTTGCCCGGACCCGGGTCCTCGGCTCCCGGGTGCAGGTAGAACTTCAGCAGATCCTGGTTCATCGACACGATGCCGGCAACGTAGGACGAGTAGACCCTGCTCGCCCGCAGGTAGGTGCCGTACATGGCAGGCTTGCCCTGCACGGTGCCCAGGACCCGCCAGGCACCCTCGCCCGGCACCGGCTGGCCGGCGAAGGACTTCAGCCGCGGCGGCGGGGCATAGGACATGATGTGCCCGCGCTTGCTGTGCTTGGCCGCTCGCACCGCGGCCGCGCTCGGGCCGGTCAGCGCGAAGCCAGGCTTGCCACCCTTCTGCGGGGGCGAATAGGTCAGCCACTCACCGAGCGTCACCAGCGGACTGAGGTAGTGCGACCGCGCCCACTCCGCCAGCCGCTCGGAGACGGTGCCGCCGGTCGGGTTGGTCAGGGCATGGCCCACTGACCAGGTGACCGGGATCAGGAATGCGATGACGATCACCGAGGTCAGCCGCGACCACCTGCGCCGCGGCAGGTGCGGAAGCCAGTGCCGGCGCCTTTTCGGCCTGCCGCCCCGACCATTGCGGCCGGACGGACCAGGCGGATACCCTCCGCCGGAGTTCCGACCGGAAGTCATGGCATGTGCGCCTGGCGTACTCGACCTCGGCACTCGGCGTCCTCCATCGCGGGTGGTGCGGTTACGGATCCCCTGGTTCCAGGCGACAGGTCTACCCAGGGAACATGAAGACAGCGTGACGGCGTGACCGTCTTCTGACAGCCAATCACGATCGACGCGTTACTGCCCAGTTTCCGCCTGCCAACACGTCCGCATCCGCGACTTCCGGACCGCTGAACAGGACTTAAGTCCCCTGTTGCAATCGCTTGCCTTCGTGTTCACTGGCACAATGTTTGTACGCGAGGTGGTCCAGCTGCCCATCGGGATTGACACCGCCCGGGCCCGCCTCGCCAACCTCGCCGGGGGCGGCACGCTGATGGCCGCAGCCCAGCAAACCTACACAGACGGTATCACCGGCAAGCTGAGGGTCGGCCCGCTCGGCGCCGCTCCAGTGCTCTCCCGGCTCGTTGAGGTCAGCTTCCGCGACCTGGTGAGCCACGGCGACCAGGTGCTGCTGACCTTCCGCTGGAAGGCCTTCGGACCAGGCGGCTCGCTGTTCCCCGTCCTGGACGCGGACATCACCCTGACGCCAGCAGAAGACGAGGAAACCGGGCTCGAGACGACCGAGCTGCGGCTCGATGGCGTCTACCGGCCGCCGTTCGGAGCCGCCGGCGCGAGCCTAGACCGGGCCTTGCTGCGCCGGGTCTCCACCGCCACCATCCGCGCGTTCGTCAGCCAGGTCGCGGATGCCATCGTCAGCCCGGCAACAGCACCGGCTCCGGCAGCAGCCGCCGGGCAGCGTGACCGGCAGACGCAGGCATCGGTGCACGAGATAACCTCGCCGTCGCCCTGCCAGAGCGAGGGGTAGCCGCGCGGCAGCCCGGCCACTCCGCAGGTCGCCCGGCATGCAGTTGCTCCTGCGCGCTGGCCTGCCCGCTCAGCGCCGGCGTGGCAGGTTAGGCTCACGACCGATGATCGTGGTCGTGGCCGGCGTGGCCGGCAGCGGGAAAACCACCGTCGGGCAGCTGCTGGCCGGACGGCTTGGCTGGATGTTCGCCGACGGCGACTCCTTCCACCCGGCTGCCAACATCACCAAGATGCGGGCTGGGCTGCCGCTGACAGATGCTGACCGAGAGCCCTGGCTGGCCGCGATCGGCTCGTGGATGGATGACATCATCGGTAGTGGCCGGTCGGCCGTGCTGGCCTGCTCGGCGCTGAAGCGCCGGTACCGGGACGAGCTGCTATCCAGCCGGGAGCAGGCGGAGATGGTGTTCTTGATCATCAGCCGTGCTGACGACGAAGCGCGGGTCGCGACGCGGACCGGGCATTTCTTCGCCGAACCGCTGCTGGCGAGCCAGTATGCCGACCTCGAACTGCCGGAACCAGACGAGCGCGTGCACACGATGACGGTCGGCCCGCGGCCGCCCGGCCAGGTCGTGGCCGACATCATCAGGCTGCTCGGCCTCGCCCCCGCTGACGGCCCGGCCGACCGGGGTGCGCGATGAGCACCTCGCCCTCGCATGGGCAGCGGCCCGCGGTGAGCGCGCCGTCGCAGCAGCTGCGGGCTGGCGCGCTGGTGCTGCTGCTCGTCGCGGTCCTTGCCACGGTCTACTACGAGCTGCCGGTGCCCGCCGAGGTACACCTGCGGTCCTGGGAGATCTTGTTCTGGAGCGGCTCCGCGGTGCTCGGCGCGCTGATCCTGCTGACCATCCGACGGCTGCTGCGGCGCGGGCCTGCCGCCAAGGTGCGCGGGCTGATCCTGGTGCTGTGCCTGTCCGTGCTGTTCTTCGCGTACGCCGACCGCACGCTGGCCCAGCTGCAAGGTCAG
Source organism: uncultured Actinomycetota bacterium (assembly GCA_963795265.1). Taxonomy (GTDB): domain Bacteria; phylum Actinomycetota; class Actinomycetes; order Streptosporangiales; family Streptosporangiaceae; genus JAJYUU01. Next base: position 7,970 of record CAWCHF010000019.1, read on the forward strand.
TTCGACGGCTTGCACACCAAGACCGACGCGCTCTATTTCAACGTGAGCACGGTGGCCACGGTCGGCTTCGGCGACGTGCATGCGGCCGGCCAGCTGGCTCGCTCGGCGGTCACCATCCAGATCATCTTTAACCTGGTGTTCCTGGGCACTGCCGTCGGACTGATCTCCGGCATGGTCCGGGCCAGGGCGAATCAGCGCGCGCTGACGTCCGGCTCCGCCCAGGCCGGCGGGCCAGCGACCGGCGGGCCAGCGACCGGCGGCTGAACCGCGCGCAGCCAGGCGGCCGCCGCGGCGCAGTCATCCGTTCCGGGTGAGGTCAGCACCACCGGTGCGGGGAATCATCACCGGGTGTCCGTAATCTCACCGCTCGACAAGCAGGCCGAGTCTCCGGCGACGTCCCCGTTCCCTCCCATTGCCGATTACGCGTTCCTGTCCGACTGCAGCACCACCGCGCTGGTGGCGCCGGACGGCACCGTGGAATGGATGTGCCTGCCCAGGCCCGACTCCGCGAGTGTCTTCGCCATGCTGCTGGATCGGTCCGCCGGGTTTTTCCGATTCGGCCCGGTGCACGCGAGGGTGCCTGCGCACCGCCGTTACATACCGGGCTCGATGGTTCTGGAGACCACCTGGAGCGTCGCTACCGGATGGCTGGTGGTGCGCGACGCACTGGTGATGGGCGAATGGGACGGATCCGAGCGGATCGCCGACCATGCCCGCCCGCCGGCCGACTATCGCGGCAACGGACGCTTTGTACGCACCGCCACCTGCATCACGGGCCAGGTCGACGTGATGCTCGACTGCATGCCGCTGTTCGACTACGGGCGGAACGCCGGCTCCTGGAGCTATCAGGGCAGCGGCTACGGCATCGCCACCTGCTCGGCCCCTGATCAGCCGGACCTGACCGTGTGCTCAAGCTTGCGGCTCGGCCTAGGCGGCGCGCGCGCTACTGCCCGTACCACCTTGCATGCGGGCGAGACTGGCTACGTGTCCTTGTCGTGGCAGCCGCACAGCCTGCTGGAGAGCGCGGAAGCCGCGGCAGCCGAACTCGACACGACGGTCACTGCCTGGCGGGACTGGCTACGTCATGCCAGCTCCAGGATGCCTGACCACCCCTGGCGCCCGTACCTCGAGCGCAGCGCGCTCACGCTCAAAGGGCTTATCTACGCACCCTCTGGCGCGATCATGGCCGCGTCGACGACGTCGCTGCCCGAAACGCCGGGTGGCGAGCGCAACTGGGACTACCGGTTCACCTGGATCAGGGACTCGGCGTTCATGCTGTCAGCGCTGTATCAGCTGGGCTTTGACTGGGAGGCGTTCGGTTATTTCGCGTTCCTGATGGACGCGGTCGGCACCGGGCCGCTGCAGATCATGTACGGCATCAACGGCGAGCGTGACCTGGATGAGCAGCTGCTCGGCCACTTGCACGGCTACGACGGCGCCCAACCTGTGCGGGTGGGGAACGGAGCCTACGACCAGCGGCAGCACGACGTGTGGGGGATGGCGATGGAGGCTGCCGCGGTCTACTTCGAGAACGCCGCCGCCGAGATCGGCCCGGTGGCCTGGCAGGCGATCTGCGCGCTGGTCGAGAACGCGCTGCGGATCTGGCGGGAGCCCGACCGCGGCATCTGGGAAATCAGGGGAGACCCACGCCACTTCACCGCGTCCAAGGTGATGTGCTGGGTGGCTGCTGACCGGGGCAGTACGCTCGCGGCCGACCGCGGCCAGGAGGAACTGGCGACCAGGTGGCGGGCGGCCGCGGACGATATCCGCGCCGACATCTGCGCCAACGGCATCGATGACCGCGGCGTTTTCGTGCAGGTCTACGGTTCCACAGCGCTGGACGCCTCGGCGCTGCTCGTGCCGCTGATGGGGTTCCTGCCGCCGACGGACCAGCGGGTCAGGGCCACCGTGCTGGCCATCGCGGACGAGCTCAGCGTGGACGGCCTGGTGCTCCGGTACCGGCCGGATCAGACCGACGACGGGCTGAGCGGTGCCGAAGGCACGTTCACCATCTGCTCGTTCTGGCTGGTGTCGGCGCTGGCCATGATCGGCGAGACCGAGCGCGCCGCCAAGCTGTGCGGCAAGCTGCTCGGCCTGGCCAGCCCGCTACAGCTGTACGCGGAGGAGATCGAGGCGGAGAGCGGCCGGCACCTGGGCAACTTCCCGCAGGCCTTCACCCACCTGGCGCTCATCGATGCGGTGCTGCGGGTAATCGGTGCCGAGCAGGCCGCCAGCAGTCGCTGAAGTTCCTCGCGCCCGCATCGCGGCAGCCCGGAAGAGTCCCGGCAGGAAAGAGCCCCGGCCAGGGACTGCTAACCCTGGCCGGGGCTCGCGCCGTCCTGCTCAGGCGCTCTGATGGCGGAGCAGACCCCAGATGGCCAGGACGCTCACGGCGAGAAGGATCACGCCCCATAGCGGCGCGTACACCAGGAACATGAAGCCGGCGATGACCGCGAGCACCGCCAGGAATATCCCGACCGGCTTGGCCCAGCTCATCCCGAGCATGGCGCACGCACCGACGGCCAGCAGCACGGCGCCGAGTATCAGGATCGCCCAGCTCCAGGAGTGTGCGTTCCACGCGTAGGCGTAACCGGTAACCGCGTGGAAGTAATGCGTCTTGACCACGCCGGCCAGGCCAGTGAAGAAGGTCAGCAGGCCCGCGATGACCAGGAACGTGCCACCGAGCAGGCCATCACCGGTTCCCGTCTGGTAGTCAGCAGACGGCGCGGACCCCGGCCGGTACTCGGCCCCGGTGCCAGTGCCGCGTGCATAGGCCGAGGTCGTGGACTGGCGCTCCTGCATGCCCGTCTCCGCCGTTGTCATGGTGTCTCCGGTCACGCCCGTCGCGGCAGCGCCCGCTGTGGTCCCGGCGCCCCCCGTGGTGCCGGTGCCGCCCGTGGTGCCGGTGCCCGATGTGCCGCGGCCCGCCTGTACCCCCTGCGGGAGGTCCGAAGACCGATCCTGTGCTCTGCTCATCTCGCCACTCCCCTCTGACCTCGCCGGTTAGCGGGCGTCGGCTGCCGGGAATGCGGGGCAGCATATGCCCACGTGCTGACCGGTTGTCCGGGTTGCTCTACGCCGGACGTTACGGAATCTCGCCGGGGCCGGGCATCACCCTTCGTGGGTGAACCGGTAGCTGCCGATGCGCGTGGTGGCAGCGTTGCATACGGGTGCATAACTGGTCGGTCTGATTGGCCCCGCGCCGCTGCGGGTATGCCGGTTACTGCTGTCTGAGCTGCAATTTCACCGCAGCGGGTGAGAAAGGGCTGCGGCCTGCGGAAACGGGGACTCCGCGACGGCCGGAAAGCACGGCATAGCGGCACGTACCCGAACCGGGACCGGAGGCCGCAAGCGGGTGATTCGCGGCAGGAGAGGGACGCGACAGGCCGGGGTACGAAGCGGGGGCGTGCAGGAGCCGCTGACGGACTGAAGGCGGAGCCGCACGGCACATGTCTGGGGGGCAATGACTACAACGGCAAGCGGGCCTGTCACAGCGCGAAGGCATCGCGTATCGGGCAGGCACGCAGATATCGCCGCGTTTGCGGGGCAGCCTGGCGTCACGCTGCTCGAGGACAAGCTTCGGATTCCGCGGCCTGGCCTGGCTGTGCTGCGCCGTAGCCGGATAACCGAGACTATCGAGGCTGCCGTCACCCGGCGGGTTGCCCTGCTAACCGGCCCGGCTGGTGCTGGTAAGACAGTGGCCACAGCGATCTGGGCCAGGTCCGGGGCGGCGAGCCGGCGGACGGCGTGGCTGACCCTGGACCCGGCCGACCGTGAGCCCGGCCAGTTCTGGCGGTACGTGCTGGCTGCCCTGGCTAGGGCGGGGGCTATCAGCACCGTCGCTGCCAACGCGATCGCAGGTGCTGCCGGGGATCCGGCCGGCGGTCCCGAGGCCGACATGGCACAGCAGGTGGCCGCGATTATCCGGACGTCGGCCGAGCCGGTTGTACTAGTTCTCGACGACGTGCATGTGCTGGCGGGCAGCAAGGCGCTGGCCGGCCTGGACGACCTGATCAGGCACGCCCCGCCCAGCCTGCGGATACTGCTGGTCGGGCGGAATGCGGCTGGCCTGTCCCTGTCGCGGCTGCGGGTATCCGGGGAGCTTGCCGATATCAGCGCCGCTGACCTTGCCTGCACAGCCGGCGAGATGGCCGACTACCTGTCCATGCTGAACGCGCCATTCAGCGTGGCTGAGCAGGCCGCGGTGGCGCGCCGCACCGAGGGCTGGCTGGCCGGCCTGCGGCTTGCCGTGCTGGGAGCCGGCACCAGCGAGGCTGACGCGCAGGTGATGGTCGCTGATTACGTCGAGGATGAGGTGCTTGGCAGGCCCGGCTCGCAGACCCGGAATTTCCTGCTGCGCACCAGCCTGACCGATCCGCTGCCCGCCGAACTAGCTCACGACCTGACCGGCAATCCGTCGGCTGAACGGCTGCTCGAGCAGCTCAGCAGGGATAACGGCCTCGTTCAGGCGGTCAGCCCGGAGGCCGGGCTGTATCGCTATCACCCGATGCTCCGGGAGGTCCTGGTGGCTGCTCTGCGGCGCGAGCTGCCCGACGAGCTGGCCAGCCTGCAGTGCCGGGTTGCCCGCTGGCACGCCGCCCAGGGCGAGGTGCTGCCGGCCATCCAGGCTGCCGCCTGCACCGGAGACTGGGACTTTGCGGCCGGGGTGCTGCGCGAAGCGGGGCCTGCGGTCATGCTGTCCGCCGCCGGGCCCGACCTGGAGGGCGCGCTCGCCGGGTTCCCGCCGGACCGGCTGGCCGGCGATGTGTTCGTGGCCATCGCGATGGCGGCGTCGCGACTGTGGCAAGGCGATGCCGACGGGGCGCTGCCGCACCTGGAAAGCGCCGAGAACGGGCTGGCAGGCCTGGCTGAGGCAGACAGCAAGCCTGCCGTATTGTGGCTGGCCGCCCTGCGCACGCTCTATCAGGCGGGCGTCCATGATGCCGGGCCTGGCTGGCTCGACCAGGTGTGGTCGCTGGCGAGCGGTGCGCATGAGGATCCCGGCGGCGGTCCCGGCCACCGCGCGCTGGGGATGCTGTGGCTGGCCATCGGCTTCGCCGCACTGCGTGACCTTGATGGTCAGCAGGCCCGGTCGGCACTGCTGCACGCGGGATCGCAGCTATCCGCCGGCGGCATTCAGTTCCTGCGGGAACGGGCTCGGGCCTGGGAGTCGGTCGCGTCCGCGCTGTATGGCGACCTGACCGCCGCGACCAGGCTCGCGACGAGCGTTGCCAACGGCCCGCACGGCCGCGATAGCGAGCTAACCCCCGTGCTCGCCCTGGCTGGAGCACTGGTCAGCCTGGCCCGCGACGAAGCCGCCGCGGCTGCCGCCCAGCTGGACGAAGCCGACCTCGGGGCCACCGCGGCCCGGCCCGCAGGCGAGCCATCAATCGCGGTGCTGACCGGGATATTGCGAACCAGGCTGGCTATCGCGGACGGCAACCTGGCCGGAGCACGCGGGCTAGTCAGGTGGCTCCATGACGCGGCTGCCGGACCGGCCGGCGTCACCGGGCAGGGCATCGGGCAGGCGATCGCGGTCCTGGACGCCGAAATCAGCCTGGCGGCCGGCGAACGGGAGCGCGCCGGGGGAACGCTTGCTGGCCTGCGCGGCGGCCGGGCTGCGGTCGCGCGAGCGGGCGTCGCGCGAGCTGCCGGGACGCACTCGCCGGGTCCTGCTGGGCAACCGCCGGGAACCCGCTCGGCTGCGGCTCCGGCCACGGTGATCTGCCAGGCCAGGGTCCTGGTCGCGGCCGAGGACGACAAGGCGGCGCTGCACCTGATCGACCCGCTGCTGGCTGATCCGGTCGGCATGTGCTCTCTTGCCGACCGGATAGGCGCCCTGCTCACAGCGGCCGTGGCGCACCGCCGCCTCGGTCAGCCAGTCGAGGCCGCAGAGCTGCTCGAGGAAGCGCTGGCGCTGGCGGAGCCGGATGACGCCTGCGGTCCGTTCATCGCGGCCGGACCGGCTGTCAGGTCGGCCCTGACGGTGCTGATCTCGCCGGCCAGCCGGTGCGCGGCATTCGCCGGCCGCATCCTGGACAGGTTCGACGGCCGGACACCGCGCCGAACCGCGCCGCTGTCCGGCGCCGCGCTGACGGAAAGTGAACTCGCGGTGCTCAGGTTCCTGCCGTCGCATATGACCAATCAGGAGATAGCGGAGTCGCTGTTCTTGTCCATCAACACGATCAAGACCCATCTCAGCTCGGTGTACCGGAAGCTCGGCGTGGTCAACCGCCGCCAGGCGATAGCCCAGGGCCGGCGACTCGAACTGCTGTTACGGCAGGCGCGCAGATGGCCCCGCCCGGCCGTCGTGCCGGGCGGGGCCACCCTTCGCAGCGGCTGCTGCCCGCCGTCTGCGGCTGCTGCTAACTACTGGCTGCGAGCACCGGCGCTGACCGCCGCGTGCTGGGCGTTCCCTTGGCTGTGCGGCGCAGGCTGAACGCCAGCCCGGCAAGGACGAGACCGTAGAGAATCAGCCAGGCGCCGGTGATGCTGAGCAGCAGCACCAGCGTCAGGGCCGGCCAGACCACCATGATGATCCCGGCCGCGAGGCTCAGCACACCGAGCACGGCGAGGAGGCCTCGGTGGGGTACCTGGCCGGACGCCGCGACGCCGAGGTCACCGATGCCGTGCACGATGAAGTACACGCCGGTCAGGAATGCGACCAGGAACAGGCTGAGCGCGTGGTGCCGGATGAGGTACAACCCGGCGAGCACAGCCAGCAGCCCGATCACCACGTAGGCGGCCCGCATGCCGCCGCTGTCGCTGCTTGCGGTGAAACCTTCGTACAGTCTCATCAGCCCGGACACGACGAGGGCGGCGCCGACAAGAACCGCCACGATGGTCAGCGTCGCAGCCGGCCAGACCAGGATCATGACCCCGACTGCGATCATCAGCAGCCCGCCCAGCAGCACTGCTCCCCATGCCCGTCCGGCGGCTGCCGCGATCACGTTGCCACCGGTGCCATAGGCGTACTGGTCCCGCTCGGCGGTGGCCTCGATCCGGGTATCTGCGGCCGAGTGCTGGCCGACCTGCTGCGGGACTGCCGCCTGGCTGTCCGCGGTGCGAGTCTGCGTTGCGGTACTGCCCGCGGTCGTGCTGCCCGGCTGCGGGTTCCGCGGGCTCATGCCGCCTGGCTCGCCCGGCATCATGCTGCCTGGCGTGGTCCCGCCCGGCGTGGTCCCGCCCGGCGTGGTCCCGCCCGGCTGGGCAGCGGCGCCCGCCGGGCCCGTCCCTGGTTCGGTCATCTCGCCTCCTGGAAAGTCGACTTCCCGGTAGGCCTGGCGGCCGTGCCTGGCACGGCCGCGACCCGGCACTCGGGCATCACCTGGAGTGCTCCCACCCTCACATCGTGCGGCCAGCGAGTTCCCGTGATCATCACCCGTGGCGGGTGAACACCTAGTTACTGGCCTAGACTTGGCGCGCAGTAGCCGCAAGTGACTAGCCAGGGCCAGCGCGCGTTGCCGTATCCGTACGGACGCTGGCTGCGCGGCATGGCACCTTTCCCAGGAGCGACCGCCAGGTGAAGACCGACGTCGAAGAGCTGAGCCCCACCAGGGTCAGGCTGACCATCGAAGTTCCGTTCGAGGAACTCAAGCCGAACCTCGACCAGGCCTACCGGGAGGTGGCGCGGCAGGTCAGAGTTCCGGGATTCCGGCCCGGCCGGGTCCCGCCGCGGGTCATCGACCAGCGCATCGGCCGCGGCGCCGTGCTCGAGCAGGCCGTGAACGAAGCCGTTCCCCAGCTGTACACCAAGGCGGTGGCAGAGCACGAAGTCTTCCCGCTCGGCCAGCCGGACCTGGAGATCACCAAGCTCGATGACGGCAAGGAGCTTGCCTTCACGGCCGAGGTCGATGTCCGGCCGAATTTCGACCTGCCCGGCCTGGACAGCCTGTCGGTGACCGTCGACAACGCTGAAGTGTCGCCCGATCAGGTCGAGGAATACCTCGGCGCGCTGCGCGAGCGGTTTGCCTCGCTGAAGACGGTCGAGCGGCCGGTCAAGGACGGTGACTTCGTGTCGATTGACCTGGCCGCGTCCGTGGACGGCGAGACGGTTGATGACGCGCAGGCGACCGGCGTTTCCTACGAGGTTGGTACCGAGTCGATGCTGGATGGCCTGGACGAGGCCATGCAGGGCATGACGGCCGGTGAGTCGAAGACCTTCACTGCCGAGCTGGCGGGCGGCAAGCAAGCGGGCCTGGCCGCCGACGTCCTGGTCACCGTCAACTCCGTCAAGGTCAAGGAACTGCCGGAGCTCGACGACGAGTTCGCGCAGTCCGCGAGCGAGTTCGACACCGTCGGTGAGCTCCGGGCATCGACGCGCCAGCAGCTGTCGGCGATGCGCAAGGCGGGCCAGGCCGGGCAGGCCAGGGAACGGGTGCTCGAGACGCTGCTCGAGCAGCTGGAGATCCCGCTGCCCGAGCGCATCATCGAGGCGGAGGTCGAGCATCGCCGGAAGAGCCTGAACGATCAGCTCGAGCGGGCCGGCCTGACCTTCCAGGCCTACCTCGAAGGCAGCGATCTGACTGCGGCCAAGCTGGAAGAGGACTTCGCCGCCGACGCCAGGCGCTCGGTCAAGGCCGGATTCATCCTGGACAAGCTAGCCACCGACGAGGAGCTGCAGGTCACCACCGAGCAGCTGAGCGCATACGTGGCCGAGCAGGCTTACCGGATGGGGGTGGCGCCCGACCGGCTGGCCAAGCAGCTGAGCGACAACGGCCAGCTTGGCGCGGTCGCCGCCGACGTGCTCCGCGCCAACGCCCTAACGCTGCTTGCCGAGCGGGCCAGAGTGGTCGACGAGGACGGCCGGCCGGTCTACATCAGCGCCGAGGACGAGGCCGGGCCGGACGCCGCGGCCGAGGACAGCGGGGACGACGAGCCGGCTGACGAGGAGAGCTGACCAGCCGCCCGCGATCAGGTCAGGACCGCGCCCGGCCGCGATAAATCGCGCCGGGCGCGACCCGTCACCGGGCTGTCCGGAAATCCGGCCGCGGGTACCGCTGACAGCGGAAAATGGCCCGCCAGCCTGCGCCGTAAGCGAACACCGGGGATCGGCGGCTTAGCCGCTCGAGTCGGCGCGTTATGGTCACTGTCAACGACAGGCGCAGGCCGACAACAGCGATACGACCACAGCAGGAGGTCATAGTGAGCACGCCTCCCGACGACCAGCAGCAGCTCGCCCGCCTGCTGGCTAGGGCCGGAGAGAGCCCGGTGCAGCCGCTGAGCGAGATGCTGTTCCAGCGCCTGCTCCGGCACCGGATCGTCTTCCTCGGACAGCAGGTCGATGACGATCTGGCCAACCGCATCTGCGCCGAGCTGATCCTGCTGGCGGCCGAGGATGACAAGCGGGACATTAGCTTGTTCATCAACTCGCCCGGCGGGTCGGTATATGCAGGAATGGCGATTTATGACGTCATGCAGTATGTGCCGAATGACGTAGCCACATATGCGATGGGCATGGCGGCCTCCATGGGCCAGTTCCTCCTGTGCGCCGGGGCGAACGGCAAGCGGTACGCGATGCCGCACGCGGCGATCCTCATGCACCAGCCGCACGGCGGGATCGGCGGCACGGCGACCGACATCAGGATCCAGGCCGAGCAGAGCCTCTACATCAAGCGCCTGATGGCCGAGCGGATCGCTTCGCACACCGGTAAGCCGGTGGATCAGATCGAGGCCGACTCCGACCGGGACCGCTGGTTCACCGCGGAGGAAGCGCGCGACTACGGGATCGTTGACCATGTAGTCCAGAGCGCGACCGAGATCACGGCCGCGGGCGTGGTGACATGACCCGCGAGCGCGGACCGGACGCAGCGATCCAGCAGGCACGGATACAGGCGGCACGCAGCGCATACCCAGGAGGGCGGACAGTGAGCGCGCGAAACGGACTCTCCAGTTACGGCGGGGCGGGAGGCGCTGAGCAGGCGCGGTACGTGCTGCCCTCGTTCGTCGAGCGGACCTCCTACGGCGTGAAGGAGATGAACCCGTACAACAAGCTGTTCGAGGAGCGGATCATCTTCCTCGGAGTGCAGATCGACGACGCATCGGCCAACGATGTGATGGCCCAGCTGATCACGCTGGAGTCGATCGACCCGACCCGCGACATCCTGATCTACATCAACTCGCCCGGCGGGTCGATGACCTCGATGATGGCCATCTACGACACCATGCAGTACATCCAGCCGGATATCCACACCTACTGCCTCGGCCAGGCTGCCTCGGCGGCGGCCGTACTGCTCGCGGCCGGGACCAAGGGCAAGCGGTTCGCGCTGCCGAACGCCCGGATCCTGATTCACCAGCCGGCTGTCGAGCAGGGCTACGGCCAGTCCAGCGATCTGGAGATCCAGGCCAGGGAGATCCTGCGGATGCGCGAGGCCATGGAGCAGATCCTGGCCAGGCACACCGGCCAGGATGAGGACCGGGTGCGCAAGGACATCGAGCGGGACAAGTTCTTCACCGCGCACGAGGCCCAGGAGTACGGGCTGGTAGATGAAGTTCTGACAATGCTAAAGCGCAAGAGCGAGGTAGGGTCGTCCTAAGCAGGTACCTGGCTTTGCCGTGACGTGCGGCGCGCCGGCGCTATGTGTCATAGGACGCGCTTAAGGCCGCGAACACGGTACCGTCAGGTGCTACGAGTTCGATGATGACTCACAAGGCAGGTCTGACTGTCGCAGCCAGCTGGACGCGCACACGGCTGGAAGTGGCCCCACGTCAAACCTGGTCGCCCTGTGCGGCCAGCGGCTAGAGGGAGTAACCGGGTGGCACGCATAGGTGATGGCGGTGACCTGCTGAAGTGCTCGTTCTGCGGAAAGAGCCAGAAGCAGGTCAAAAAGCTCATCGCTGGGCCGGGCGTGTACATATGCGACGAGTGCATCGATCTGTGCAACGAGATCATCGAGGAAGAGCTTGCCGAGCCGACTGAGCTCAAGTGGGACAGCCTGCCGAAGCCGCGTGAGATCTACGAGTTTCTCGACTCCTACGTCATCGGGCAGGAGAAGGCCAAGAAAGGCCTGTCTGTCGCGGTCTACAACCACTACAAGCGGATCCAGTCCGGCGGCGAGCGGTCTGGCGAGGACGGCGTTGAGCTCGCTAAGTCAAATATCCTGCTGCTCGGTCCGACCGGCTCCGGCAAGACACTGCTGGCCCAGACGCTGGCCCGGCTGCTGAACGTGCCGTTCGCCATCGCGGACGCAACCGCGCTGACCGAAGCCGGATACGTCGGCGAGGACGTCGAGAACATCCTGCTCAAGCTCATCCAGGCGGCCGACTACGACGTGAAGAAGGCCGAGACCGGCATCATCTACATCGATGAGATCGACAAGATCGCCCGCAAGAGCGAGAACCCGTCGATCACCAGGGATGTGTCCGGTGAAGGGGTGCAGCAGGCGCTGCTCAAGATCCTCGAAGGCACTACCGCGTCGGTGCCGCCGCAGGGTGGCCGCAAGCACCCGCATCAGGAGTTCATCCAGATCGACACCACGAACGTCCTGTTCATCTGCGGTGGGGCATTCGCTGGCCTGGAGAAGATCATCGAGCAGCGGGTAGGCAAGAGCGGCATGGGTTTCGGCGCGGTGCTGCGCGTCAAGACTGACAAGACCGTGTCTGACCCGTTCGCCGACGTGATGCCCGAGGACCTGCTGAAGTTCGGCATGATCCCCGAGTTCGTCGGCCGGCTGCCGGTCATCACCAGCGTGCATAACCTGGACCGCGAAGCGCTGATCAGGATTCTGACCGAGCCGCGTAACGCCCTGGTCCGCCAGTACCGGCGCCTCTTCGAGCTGGACGGCGTCGACCTGGAGTTCACCGAGGATGCCCTGGAGGCAGTTGCCGACCAGGCAATCCTCCGCGGCACCGGCGCGCGCGGGCTGCGGGCCATCCTGGAAGAGGTCCTGCTCTCGGTCATGTACGAGGTGCCGAGCCGCAAGGATGTCGAGAAGGTCGTGATCAGCGCTGAGGTCGTGCTGGAGAACGTGCTGCCGACGCTGGTGCCGCGCCGCGATGTAGACCGCCGCCCGCCGCGCGAGAAGTCTGCTTAGGTCCCCCGCCGCTGGCCAATCCCGATAGGCCAGCACCATTTCGTGCTGATCGCGACTTAGCCGGGAGTGACATCCGTCGCCGCACGGGCCGGTGCGGCCAGCCCACTAGACTCTGGTGGCGTGACTGTCACCGATCCAGCTCAGTTGCCTGCTCAGTACAGCCCGGGCGAGGTAGAGGCCCGCCGCTATGAGCAGTGGGTTGAGGCTGGCTACTTCACTGCCGACGCGGACAGCCCGGCGCCCGCCTTCAGCATCGTGATCCCGCCGCCGAACGTGACCGGCTCGCTGCATATCGGTCATGCCCTCGATCACACGCTCATCGACGCGCTGGTCCGGCGACGCCGGATGCAGGGCTACAACGCGCTCTGGCTGCCGGGCATGGATCATGCGGGTATCGCCACCCAGAACGTCGTGGAGCGTGAGCTGGCGAGCGAGGGGTTCTCCCGGCACGACCTGGGCCGCGAGGCGTTCGTCGAGCGCGTCTGGCAATGGAAGGCTGCATCGGGCGGCCGGATCCTGGGGCAGATGCGCAGGCTCGGCGACGGCGTGGACTGGAGCCGGGAACGATTCACTATGGACGCGGGGCTGTCCCGCGCCGTGCAGACCATTTTCAAGCGGCTTTTCGACGACGGTCTCATCTACCGGGCCGAACGGATCATCAACTGGTGCCCGCGCTGCCTGACTGCCCTGTCGGACATCGAAGTCGAGCACTCCGAGGACGAAGGGGAACTCGTTTCCATCAGGTACGGCGACGGGGACGATCAGATCGTGGTCGCCACCACCAGGGTCGAGACCATGCTGGGGGACACCGCGGTGGCGGTGCACCCCGATGACCCGCGCTACGCGCACCTGGTGGGCCGTCAGATTGAGCTGCCGCTGACCGGGCGGTCCATTCCGGTGGTCGCGGACCCGCACGTTGATCCGGGCTTCGGCACTGGCGCGGTCAAGGTGACTCCGGCGCATGATCCAGACGACTTCGAAATCGGCAGACGCCACGACTTGCCCAGCCTGGTGATGATGGACGAGCGCGGCGTGATCACGGCGCCTGGCCCGTTCCAGCAGCTGGACCGGTTCGAGGCGCGCCCCGCGGTGCTGACGGCGCTGCGCGCCGAGGGCCGGATCGTGGCCGAGCGCCGCCCCTATCTGCATGCTGTCGGACACTGCTCCCGATGCGGCACCACGGTCGAGCCGCGGCTGTCCTTGCAATGGTTCGTCAGGGTCGACCCGCTTGCCAAGGCGGCGGGCGATGCGGTGCGCGACGGCCGGGTCCGGATCCACCCGCCGGAGCTGGCCGCCCGTTACTTCGACTGGGTCGATGACATGCACGACTGGTGCATCAGCCGGCAGCTGTGGTGGGGTCACCGGATCCCGGTCTGGTATTCGGATGACGGCCAGGTGGTCTGCGTCGGGCCGGACGACGAGGCTCCGGCGGGTCCAGGCTGGCGGCAGGACGCCGACGTGCTGGACACCTGGTTCTCGTCGGCCCTGTGGCCGTTCTCCACCCTGGGCTGGCCTGACGATACTGCCGACCTGCGAGCCTTTTATCCGACCAGCGTGCTGGTCACCGGCTACGACATCCTGTTCTTCTGGGTGGCCAGGATGATGCTGTTCGGCCTGTACGCGATGAGCCCGGCCGGCCCGGACGGCGCGGTGCCGTTCCGGCAGGTGGCCCTGCACGGCCTGGTCCGGGACCAGTTCGGCAAGAAGATGTCCAAGTCGCGTGGCAACACGGTCGATCCGCTGGACTGGATTGACAGGTTCGGCGCGGACGCGACCAGGTTCACCCTGGCTCGCGGTGCCTCGCCCGGCGGTGACGTGGCGGTCAGCGAGGAGTGGGTAGCCGGCGCACGCAACTTCTGCAACAAGCTCTGGAATGCCGCTCGGTTCGCGCAGCTCAACGGGGCAGTCGTCGGCATTAGTATGCCGCCGGCCAGCGAGCTCTCGGCGGCTGACCGGTGGATCTTGTCCCGGCTTGCCGCGGTGACCGCTGACGTGGATGCGCTCTACGAGCAGTTCGAGTTCGCCAAGGTCTGCGACGCGCTCTACCACTTTGCCTGGGACGAGTTCTGCGACTGGTATCTCGAGCTCGCCAAGACCGCGCTGGCCGGCCCCGATGCAGCCACTGCAGCCGCCACCCGTCGGGTGCTGGGCGAGGTACTCGACCGGCTGCTCCGCTTGATTCACCCGCTGCTGCCTTTCGTCACCGAGGAACTGTGGACTGCGCTGACTGGTGGCGAGTCCGTCGTCATCGCCCGCTGGCCTGGCCAGCTGGCCGGAGGTGGGCAGGCCGAGCCTGAGCTGGCCGCCGATCCTGTCGCGGAGGCGGAAATCTCGGCGCTGATGCGGCTGGTGACCGAGGTGCGCAGGTTCCGCTCCGACCAGGGACTGCGACCAGGCCAGCAGGTGCCCGCTGAGTTGTCCGGCATCGGCGCCACCGCCCTCGCCGCGCACGAGGCGCAGATCCGGGCGCTGCTGCGGCTGGCCGAGCCGGTCGAGGGCTTCGTTCCCACCGCCTCGGTCCAGGCAGAGGGCGTGACGGTGCTGCTGGACACCGCGGCCGGCCTGGACGTCGCGGCCGAGCGCAAGCGGCTGGCCAAGGACCTGGCGGCGGCCCGAGCTGACGTCGCGGCGGCCGAGCAGAAGCTCGCCAGCCCGTCGTTCGTCGACCGCGCGCCCGCCGCAATCGTGCAGAAGAGCCGGGACCGCCTGGCCAGCGCGCAGGACGAGGTCCGCAGACTCACCGCACGGCTCGCCGAGCTGCCAGCGGAGGAGACGGCATGAGCCGGCGACACCCTCAGTGCAGTGCGAGCATCCGGGCGGACGGCGAACAGGGCGGATGACGGACACTGACGCGGCCCGGCTGCGCGAGGTCGAGAAAGAGATCTTCGCGCGCCGTCCGGAGCATTCAATCAACCCCTCGCTTGACCGGATCCGCGCGCTGGTCACGCTGCTTGGCGACCCGCAGCGGGCCTATCCGGTCATCCACGTCACCGGCACTAACGGCAAGACATCGACGTCGCGGATCACCGAGGCGCTGCTACGGGCCCGCGGACTGCGCACCGGCCTGTTCACCAGCCCGCACCTGTCGTCGGTCCGGGAGCGGATCTGCGTCGATGGTCAGCCGCTGGAGGCCGGCCGGTTCGTGGCCGCCTACGAGGAGATCCGGCCGTACCTGGACCTGGTCGACGCCGCTCACGAGGTGCCGCTGTCATTCTTCGAGGTCCTGGTCGGCATGGCCTTCTCGGTCTTCGCCGACGCGCCGGTCGACGCCTGCGTGCTCGAGGTAGGCATGGGCGGGACCTGGGATAACACCAATGTCGCCGATGGATCGGTGGCGGTCGTGACGCCGGTCTCCGTTGATCACGCCCAGTACCTGGGCAGCACGGTCGCGGAGATCGCCGCGGACAAGGCCGGCATCATCAAGCCCGGAGCCGTGGCAGTGCTCGCCCAGCAGCCGCCGGCTGCTGCCGAGGCGCTACTGCGCCGGGCCGCCGAAGTCGGCGCGAGCGTCGCCAGGGAAGGGCTTGAGTTCGGTGTGATCAGCCGTGAGCTCGCCGTCGGCGGACAGCAGGTGTCGGTCCGCGGCCTGCTCGGCGACTACGAGGACCTCTACCTACCGCTATTCGGCGCGTATCAGGCTGGCAACCTGGCCTGCGCGCTGGCCGCAGTCGAAGCGTTCGCGCGAACTCCGGGCACCGGGCCGGACGAGCAGCCGGCTGCCCTGGACACCGCGATCGTCCGGCGCGCGGTCGCCGCGGTACGTTCGCCGGGCCGGCTGGAGATCGTCAGGCGCAGCCCGGTCGTCATCGTCGACGCAGCTCATAACCCGGCCGGGATGGCCGCGTCGGCGGCTGCCCTGACCGAGGCGTTCACGTTCACCGAGCTGATCGCCATCCTCGCGGTCAGCGAGGACAAGGACGTGCCGGGCATCCTCGATGAGCTGGAGCCGGTAGTAACCCACCTGGTGGTCACGGCGAACTCCTCGCCGCGCTCGATGCCGGCCGGTGCGCTCGGCGAGCTCGCTATCGCCGCCTTCGGCCCGGACCGGGTTACGGTGGCGGCCAGGCTCGATGACGCGATCGAGACGGGAGTCTCGCTGGCGGACGACGCTGACGCGATGGCTGAGGGCGGTCCGGGCAACGCCGGGGTGCTGATCACCGGCTCGGTGATCACTGCGGGCGACGCGCGTGCGCTGCTTGATCCGAGCCCGGACGGAACCGCATGAAAAGACTGTGCGCAACGGTCCTGCTGATGGAGGCCATCATCCTCGGCCTGACGATCCCGGTGGCGGTGCAGATCAGCCACGTGTCACCGTCGTCAGCAGGGCTAGCCGGGGGTATCGCCGCCGTCGCGGCGGTAGTGCTGGCAGGCATGGCTCGCAAGTGGCTGGGCTTCACTCTGGTGGCAGGCACCGTGCTGCAGGGATACGTCGTCGCGCTCGGCGCGATCGTGCCCGTCATGTATTTTCTGGGCGGCCTTTTCGCAGCACTGTGGGCAATCGGAATCTGGCTCGGCTATCGCGCTGAGCACGCTGCAGGTCACTAGTTGGGAAAGGGTGTCCCAACCGGCGTGCCCCGTCGCAACACGCGCAGGACCGACATGTAGGCTGTGGATTCGCGGGCTACGCAGCGTACTTCTGGCATTACTGGACGCTAGTAGCCGGTCGCTGATGGTGGCAATCACGGGGAATGCCGAATCGGCTTGCCTGTCGTTGGCACTATCGGTCGCGCCAGCGCGTTGGACGTCCCGGACGGGTCGTCCGCCGGGCTCGGTGCGAGCCGGTGTCGGCTCGGCAGGCGTTGTTCTCCTGCCAAGCATGTGCCGTTCAGGTTCGCTGAGCAGTATGACGCGAACGGCAGCACCAGCCGCGTGCGGTGCAAAAAATACAGATATACCTGGCAGATCTGGCTGGAAGGTTCTCGTTCTCTATGAGCAACGCGATGGGGTTTCTGGGTCGTGACATGGCTGTCGACCTTGGCACCGCCAACACCCTCGTGTACGTACGGGGCAAAGGGATTGTGCTGAACGAGCCGTCCGTCGTAGCGCTCAATACCAACACCGGCCAGATCGTCGCGGTGGGCGTCGAGGCCAAGCGAATGATCGGCCGGACACCAGGCAACATCGTCGCGGTCCGGCCGCTGAAGGACGGCGTCATCGCCGACTTCGACGTCACCGAGCGCATGCTCCGCTACTTCATTCAGAAGGTGCACAAGCGCAGTCACCTCGCCAAGCCGCGGATCGTCGTCGCAGTGCCAAGTGGCATCACCGGCGTCGAGCAGAGCGCGGTTAAGGAGGCCGGGCACCAGGCCGGAGCGCGGCGGGTGTACATCA
>CAWCHF010000020.1:0-64070 GCA_963795265.1 uncultured Actinomycetota bacterium
CCGGGTAGTAGCCGGGGCCGCTCGGATTGTGACGGTTCCAGACGGCGTGCCGTCATCACGTTACGCATTCGTCTGACTACTATTAGCTCACATTGTGCGGGAGTCCTACGGGAATCCAGACGATGGCGTTACCCTAAGTCGCGACAGCGGGGCGCGTGGTGATTGCGATGGCAGCGCTTGTGCCTCGGGACGAGTCCGCAGCACCCCGGACGGGGCCAGCACCGCAGCAAGGGGGTCACGGCGATGGTTTCCCGGGCCGGGTGGCTGTACATCGGCTTGGTCGTGCTGGTGACGGCCGCGCTGGTAGCCAGGGCCCCGCTGATGCCGCCGACCGGCCTCGCGCATCCGTTAGTCGACCTGGTTGTCCTGCAGCTGCTGTTCCTTGCCTGTGACTCGAGCCCGACGCCGCTAGCGTCCCGGCAGACCAGCTGGTCACCGAGTTCGTCCGCCACCCTGGCCGCGGTCGTCCTGCTCGGACCCGTCGCAGCCGCGCTGGTCGGGGCGGTCGCACTGCTCAGCCTCCGGCGCGAGCGCGGGGTGGCCGATCGCCTGTTCAACGGGGCCATGCACGCGCTCACCGGCCTGATCGCAGGCAAGGTCTACCTGGCGCTGCACGGCGAGGTCGGGCTGCCGCAGGCGTCGTACTTCCCGAAGATCGTGCTGCCGTTCGCTGCCGCTGCGGCGGCCCATGTGCTCGCCAATCACGCGCTCATCTGGGGCGTCTACCGGCTCAATCGCGGTCCCGGCATGCTGCGCCGCGAGGCGCTGGAGTCCAGCCTGCCGCTGCTGCTCGTATCCGACTTCGGTTACGCCTCGCTCGGGCTCGTCATCGCCTCACTGTGGGCGGTCATGGACGCCTTCGCAGCGGTAATCGTGCTGGTGCCGCTGTTTGTCGCGCGCTGGGCGATGGGGCAGTTCGCCGAGCAGCAGCGGGCATACGCGGCCACGATGAACGCGCTGTGCCAGGCGGTCGAGACTAAGGACTTCTACACCCGCGGTCACGGTGACCGGGTCTCGCGCGGGGCGGGCATGGTGGCCAGGAAGATCCGGATGAGCTCGGACCGGACTGAGGCGATCATGTTCGCCGGGATGCTGCACGACGTGGGCAAGCTCGGCGTGCCCACCCAGGTGCTGCAGAAGGACGGCCCGCTGACCGAGGACGAGTTCGCCGCTATCCAGCTGCATCCGATGCGCGGCCTGGAGATAGTCCGGGAGATCGGCTTCCTGAACGAGGCACTGGCCGGCATCATGCATCATCACGAGCGGATCGATGGCCGCGGCTATCCGATGGGCTTCGCCGGGCACGAGATACCTGAGTTCGCCAGGGTCATCGCGGTGGCTGACGCCTTCGACTCGATGACCTCGACCCGGTCCTACCGCGCGGCCAAGACCATCAGCCAGGCAGTTGGCGAGCTGCGCCGGGGCGCGGGCACGCAGTTCGACCCGCTGATCGTGGAGGCGTTCGTCTCGGCCCTGAGCGAGGATGGCTGGCAGCTGCCCGCGCCGGCCAGTGCGCCGGCTGATCTCACCACCGTGACCGTTCAGGATCACGACGACCCGACGGCCCCGCTACAGGTGGTGATTCCTTGACCGGCGGCGCCGTGGCCAGCCGCCGGCCCCCGACAGGCTGGCCTACTGGCAGGCGATGGACTCCGGCAGACTGCTGCTGTTGTCTGCGGCTGCCATGCTGGTGATCGCGTCATTCGCCTACTGCACGCTGAAGACTCATATCCAGTGGGATGTCGCCATCGCCTTCGGCGGCTTCATCGCTTTCGGCGAGCTGCTGCGGCTGGCGCTGCCGGGCGGGCGCGAGTCCGCGCCGATCGCCATGGTGGGCTGCCTGTCGTACGCGCTGCTCATCAGGCTGCCGCGGGTTTCGCTGTTCGTCATGGGGAAGCAGTCCGCGCTGCTGGTGATCGCGGTGTCCGCAGTAGGCATGGCGGTGGGCGCGCTGCCGCATATCGCCGCTGGCCGCCCGTCCGGCGCCATCGGGATAGCAACCCGGCTGGTGGCAGTCTCTTGCGTCGCGTTCAGCTTCCGGCCGGTTGCGACCGCGTTCGCCGGGCAGCGCTGGGGCGTCACATTCGGCGTGATCGTGATCCTGGTTACCTTCGGCTGGCTGGTCGATGCCCTGGTCGGGGCGCTCATCAGGGCAGACGACGTGGGCGCGCGGTTCTCGGTGGCGATGCTGGACGAACTCCGGCTGCAATGGCCGCTTGGCCTGGCGATCGGGGCATCCGTCGTCATCACGGTGTTCGGCGCCGAGGTGATGGGGCTGACCGAGCTTGCCGTCTTCCTCGGCCCGCTGCTGGTCACCCAGGTCGCGTTCCGGCGTTACGCCGGGATCCGCGCCACCTACCTGCAGACAGTCCGGTCGCTCGCCCGGGTGACTGAGGTGGCCGGCTACGTCGAGGAGGGTCATTCCCGCCGGGTTAGCAGGCTTGCCGTCGGCGTGGGGCGCAGCCTGGGCATGCCGGAGCCGGAACTGCTCGCGCTTGAGTACGCGGCGCTGATGCACGACATCGGCCAGCTATCGCTGCGAGACCCGATACCTGGCGGCGCCACCGTGCTGGTCTCCGCTGCCGATCAGCAGCGGATCGCGGGCCTGGGCGCGGACGTGATCCGTCAGGCCGGGGTCCTCGACGACGTCGCGGAACTGGTGCGCTGTCAGAACTGGCCGGCGCAGGGGCACGATCCGGGACCGCCACTGGGCAGCATGATCATCCGTGCGGCGAACGCATTCGACGACATGGTCGGCAGCTCAACTGACCGGGAGCGGTCAGCTGCCGCGCTGGACCGGATGCGGCTCGATCCTGCTGAGTACGACAGTGTCGTGGTGACGGCGCTGACCGAGGTCGCCGGCCGCCGGGTGCCGTCCCGGCTGTAGGCTTCCGGGCGTGCTCGAATCGGTCCTTGTCGCTAATCGAGGCGAGATTGCCAGGCGCGTCATCACGACCGCCCGGCGGCTCGGCATTCGCTCCGTCGCGGTGTACTCGGAGGCCGACGCGTCACTGCCGTTCGTGCACGAGGCCGATCAGGCCGTCTTCATCGGGCCGTCGCAGCCAGCCAGCAGCTACCTGAACGGCGCGGCCGTACTGGCGGCCGCTCGCGCAGTCGGGCGCACGGGCCATTCACCCTGGCTACGGGTTCCTGTCGGAGAATCCGGCCTTCGCGGCCAGCGTGATGGAAGCCGGCCTGACCTGGATCGGGCCGTCGCTCGCCTCGATGGAGCACATGAGTGACAAGATCAAAGCCCGGAACCTGATGGAGCGGGCTGGCATCCCGGTCTCGGTTGGTACCCGGCAGCCGGTGGCCGACGTGGCAGCGGCGCTCACGGAGGCCGAGAAGATCGGCTACCCGGTCATGATCAAGGCCGCGGCGGGCGGCGGCGGCATCGGCATGACAGCCGCGGCCGATGCTGACCAGCTCAAGGCAGGTTTCGAGACGGCACGGTCGCGGGCCGAGCGCTTCTTCGGCAGTCCGGCCATCCTGCTGGAGCGACTGGTCGAGCGCGCCCGGCATGTCGAGGTTCAGATTCTCGGCCTGGCCGACGGCCGTGTCCTGGCCCTGGGCGAGCGGGACTGCTCCGTGCAGCGGCGGCACCAGAAGGTGGCCGAGGAAACGCCGTCGCCCGGCGTCTCGGCGCCGCTGCGAGCAAGGATGCTCGCTGCCGCTGTGCAGGCTGGTCAGGCGGTGAGCTACCTGGGCGCCGGGACAGTCGAGTTCCTGCTGGACGTTTCCACCGAGCATTTCATGTTCCTGGAGATGAACACCCGGCTTCAGGTCGAGCATCCGGTCACCGAACTGGTGACCGGCATCGACCTGGTCGAGCAGCAGTTCCTGATAGCCGAGGGCCAGGACGTCAGCTTCGGTCAGGACCAGCTGGTGCCGTCCGGGCACGCACTGGAGCTGCGTATTTATGCGGAAGACTCCAAGCGCTTCCTGCCCAGCCCGGGGCTGATAGCGGACTGGTCGGAGCCGTCCGGGCCGGGTGTACGAGTGGACGCGGGCTACACCACAGGCAATCTCGTTAGCCCGTTCTATGATCCGCTGCTCGCCAAGCTGTGCGTGCACGGCGCTGACCGGAGCGAGGCGCTGGCGCGCGCCAGGACGGCCGTCGACGGGTTCCGCATCGCCGGGGTGAAGACGAATCTGGAGTTTCATGCCGACCTGCTGTCGTCGGCCGAGTTCCGCAGCGGGGACTACGACACGTCGCTGGTGCGCCTTCTGCGCCCGTGACCGGCCGCGGAAGGCAATGATGGAGCAGCAGTTGGCTGAACTGGAAGCGAGGAGGGCACGTGAGCGAGGTCCGTGCGGAGATGGTGGCCAACGTCTGGAAGGTCGTGGCCACCGAGGGCGACGCCGTGGCCGACGGTGACACGCTGGTCATTCTCGAGTCCATGAAGATGGAGATCCCGGTGCTCGCCGAAGATTCCGGCACGCTGGCGAGGCTGGCCGTGGCCGAGGGTGACGTCGTGCAGGAAGGCGACCTGATCGCTGTCATCGAGTAGCAGGCCGGTTATCCGCCAGCGAGTCGATGCCAGCACCCCCCGTCAGTTCACAGACGGCGACCGGGTCAGACGTCGTGGCGGGTCAGACGCCGGTGGTCGAGCGCGGGTAAGCGTCGGCTGGGTCGGTGATGACATTGACCATGTACGGGACGCTGGCCGCGAACCCGCGCCGCAGTGCTGCGCCGATGTCCTGCGGTTGCGTGACCAGTTCCCCGGCGCCGCCAAGCGCGGTGACCACCTGGTCGTACCGGCAGCCTGGTTGCAGGTCGGCTGCCACGTCGTAACCGTACAGTGCCTGCATGGGGTGCTTCTCCAGCCCCCAGATCCCGTTGTTGCCGCAGATCATCAGTACCGGCAGCCGGTGCCGGACCAGCGTGTCGACGTCCATCAGGGAGAAGCCGGCGGCGCCATCGCCGAGTAGCAGCACGACCTGTGCGTGCGGCCTGGCCACCCTGGCCGCGATCGCGTACCCGAGACCAGTGCCGAGGCAGCCGTAAGGTCCCGGATCGAGCCAGCCGCCAGGCTGCCGCGGCTCGATGTACTTGCCTGCGTAGCTGACGAAATCCCCGCCGTCTCCGATCACCACTGCGTCCGGTTCGAGCAGCGCGGCCAGCTCACCGTAGATGCGGAGCGGGTGGATCGGGTTCGCATCGCTGTGCAGCAGCCGCTCATCGGCGGCCATGGCATGCTCGCAGGCAGCCTGCAGCCTGGGCAGCCAGTCCTGGCTCCAGACCGGTCCGCCGGACCGCCGCGGTGTGGCGTCCGCCAGGCCGGTGAAGATCGCGGTCAGCTCGCCCCAGGCCGCACCGGCCAGCTCGCAGTGGGTTGCCAGCTGGCTGGCGGCGTCTACCAGGTGGACGACCCTGGCCGGCGGCGCTCCGTTCCGGCCGCCGAACTGGCCGTAGCCCAGCCGGAAGTCCAGCGGGGTGCCGGCCACCAGCACCAGGTCAGCCTCACCGAGCGCGGTCGAGCGAGCCCTGGTGACCAGCAGCGGGTGACCCGCTGGCAGGATGCCACGGCCCTGCCCGTTGGCCACTACGGGCAGCTGAAGCCGCTCGGCGGCCGCCCTGGCCGCGTGCTCAGCCTGGTCCAGCCAGACATCAGAGCCCAGGATCAGCACCGGCTTGCTAGCGGCAGCCAGCAATCGTGCGATTGCGGCAATGGCCATCGGATCGGGCGCGGCATGACTGACGCTAGCGGCGGGCATGCCAGCCGCTGCCGCAGTGGCCCGCCCGGTCGCACTCGCCGCTGCCGGTGCCGGAGTCGCGCCCGCGCCGGTGGCGGGGGACGCAGCGCCGAACAAGGCTTCGAGGCTCACATCGAGGAAGACCGGTCCGCGATGCGGCGCGCCAGCGAGGGCGAAGGCCTCGTCGACCGCGACGCCAACCTGGCCGGGAACGTGCTCGGTCCACGCCCGCTTGGTTACCGGCGCCAGCAACGGCGGATGATCGAGTTCCTGGAGGCTGCCTGAGCCCCAGCGGCCGTCCGGCGCCCGGCCCGCAAGGACGACGACGGGTGAGCCGTTGAAGTGTGCCGTGGTGATCCCGCTGACCCCGTTAGTAACGCCTGGCCCAGCGGTGAGCACGGCGAACCCTGGCGCTCGGGTCAGCCTCGCGGTTGCCTCGGCTGCGAACACGGCCGTCTGCTCGTGCCTGACATCGACGATAGGCATCGGCGGATCAGCCGTCACAGCCCCGTCATATACCGGGAACACGTGCCCGCCAGAGAGGGTGAACATGGTGGTGACACCGTGCCGGCGGGCCGCTGCCACGGCCTGCGCGCCGCCGTGGGCAGGGCGCTGTTCCTCAGTCATGGCGGCGACGTTACCAGCAGGTAGCCGGGGCGCATCAGTGCCCGCTTCGGGTTGTCCCACCACGAACGTCCGGCCTGGGATGATGGCTAGGTGCCAACTCTTGCCGACCTCGCCGACCAGGCCGGGATCCGCGGTGCGCGGCTGGACTGGCTGCACGCTCTGGTCTCGGACTGGCAGCTGCTTGCTGACCTGTCCTTCGCCGACCTGGTGCTGTGGGCACCTTTGGCCGACGAGCGGCAGCAGGCAGCCACTGCCCGTCCGGCGGTCGCTAGCGCGGAGTCCGGCTCCGACGACACCGCAGAGGCGTGGCCGGCCGGCGGCAGCTGGCTGGCGCTGGCCCAGATGCGGCCGACTACGGCACCGACTGCGCTGCCTGATGACATCGTCGGAACCCGGCGGCCCGGCGCTGAGCAGCCGTTCCTGGCCGCCTCCTACCTGGAGAAGCGGATCTGCCGGGAAGGCGATCCGGAGTGGACCAGGGGAGTGCCGGTCCGGCACGAGACCATTCCGGTGCGCAGCGGCGATGCCGTCATCGCGGTGATCGAGCGGTCTACGAACCTGAGCTCGGCTCGCACCCCGAGCCGCCTCGACCTGGCCTACTTGCGCGCCGCTGACGACCTGGCCCAGATGGTTGCGGCTGGAATGTTCCCTGGCCAGGGCGAGGAACCGGCGCTGGTCCGGTCACCCAGGGTCGGTGACGGGATGCTGCGGCTCAGCCGGACTGGCAAAGTGACCTACGCCAGCCCGAATGCGCTGTCGGCCTATCGCAGGCTAGGCCTGACCGCTGACCTGGTCGGCAAGCCGCTCGGGCCGCTGACGGCCAGGCTGTGCGCCAACCGCGAGGCACGAGACGACTCACTAATGGTGGCCGCGTCTGGCCGGGCACACGCCGAGACGGAGGTGGAGGCGAACGGGTCGGTAGTGCAGCTGCGGACCATTCCGCTGGTCGTGGACGGAACGCGGGCCGGCGCGCTGATCCTGCTCAGGGACGTGACGGAGCTTCGCCGCCGGGAACGGGAGCTGCTTACCAAGGACGCGACAATCCGGGAAATTCACCACCGGGTCAAGAACAACCTGCAGACTGTCGCCGCTCTGCTGAGGCTGCAGGCCCGGCGGCTTCAGGCGCCCGAGGCGAGAGCTGCCCTGGAAGAGGCCGTGCGCCGGGTCGGATCGATCGCCATCGTGCACGAGACGCTGTCGCATGTGCCCGACGAAGTTGCGGACTTCGATGACATCGCCAGCCGGGTGGCGCTTATGGCGGTGGAAGTATCCGCGCCCGAGTCGAGAGTGACACCGGCGTTGCGGGGCGAGTTCGGCATGCTGCCCGCCCTGGTGGCGACGCCACTCGCGCTGGTGCTCACCGAGTTGCTGCAGAACGCGCTCCAGCACGGCCTGAGCGGGCCGGGTCATGCGGCGACCGGCTGCCTGGAGATCACGGCGGTGCGCACGGCCGGCTGGCTGACGGTGACTGTTTCGGACAATGGCACCGGGCTGCCGGCCGGTTTCAGCCTTGACTCGACAGCTAGCCTCGGCCTGCAGATCGTGCGCACGCTCGTGCTGACAGAACTCGATGGCAGGCTGGAGATTGCGCCGCGGGACGGCGGCGGTACCCGGGTTCTGGTGGAACTGCCGCTAGATATCGCAATGGGCTGAGGCGATTGCGCTGCGCCGGGCTGAACCGCGAACCGGGCGGCGATCTCTCGCCCGGACCACAGCTGCGCCGCCATGCCCGTCGGGATGCGGCGCAGCTCATTTCGCTGCGTCTTACTGGCCTGGTCTTGCCATACTGGTCTTGCCGAACTGCGTCAGGCTCCCGCGCGCGCAGCGACCCTGCTGCGGCGCTTGAGCGCGCGCCGCTCATCTTCGCTAAGTCCGCCCCAGACACCGGCGTCCTGGCCACTGTCGAGCGCCCACTGCAGGCAAGGCTCCATGACCTTGCACCGCTGGCACACTTGCTTGGCCTCGTCGATCTGGAGTAGCGCGGGCCCGGTGTTCCCGATCGGGAAGAAAAGCTCCGGGTCCACGTCACGGCAGGCGGCATGGTGACGCCAGTCCATGAGTTCCACTCCTCCTTGAGCTCAGGTCCTGACCGGGCCTGTGCGCTCCGTCGCGCTTGTGAACGATTTCACGAGCTAAGTTCTATGTCAGGTATGTACGTTCGCTTTTGCTAGTCGATCTTGGCTTACTGGTTTATCGGCGGTGCTTGCCTGACACCGGCGACACCGTAGCTACCCGGAAACGCTGCGGTTACCCAGCTAGGCCGTGACTTTCCGGCTAAGCCGTGCGAACCAGCGGCACCGAGCCCTGCCGGTGACACCGAGCCGGACCTGCGCTCCGGCCACTCCGCGGTATAACGAAGCCGGACCGCGCCCGCCGAAGCGTCGCCAGCCCGGCATGGCGCGCGAACGCACCGTTCACCAGGAGCGTTACAACCTTCTCAAGGTCGGCGATCAACCGCAAGAGCCTTGGGCAAAGGTTCGGCAGGATTTCGGTGTCAGATCAGTCACATGACTGGCATGGGCACAGTGCCGGACGTAAGCGCTCGACCGCTGAGCCACGGCTTATACAGCCATTACTGTAATATGCCGCATCTGTGAGCAATGGCCGGTGGCTAATCGCCCCTAATCTGCGAATGCTAGCGCTCGGGAAGGCCGATGACGCGCAGCGCGCGCGGCACTGACCGAAACCTGGCTTCCTCGACCTCGCCCATGTACTCGCCGTCGACCTGGAATGCCACCGGGCGATCGGCTCGCAGCACGATCGAGTCCAGGTCATGACCGGCGACGACGGCCCGCCCCCGCGGTGGACCGGCTCGGTCTGCCAGCATCTGCCGCAGCGTCCGCAAGGTGCTGATAGTGCCCATCCGGCGCAGCGCCATCAGGTCCAGGCCGGTATCGAAACTCGCTTCCGGACTCGGATTCACCGGCCTGCGGCCGAGATAGGTCCAGGGTGCGGAGTTCGACACGATGCAGAGGTAAGCAGGGTCCGGGCACAGTGCCGCAGGCTCGGTAATCGAGATGGCCGGGTGCCGGCGATCGGTGACCCGGTAGTACTGGCCCAGTGCCGTGGTGGTGAACAGGGCAGGGGTGAGCACCTGCCCGTCCGCTCGCCTGCCCTCGACCGCCCGGACGACCTCTGCGTCAAGCCCAAGGCCCGCGTTGAACGTGAAATACCTGCCGTTGGCGGTGCCGAGCCCGATGCACCGTTCCCGGCCGCTGGCCAGGTCCTCGATGAGCCGCCCGGCCGCATCGACCGGATCGACCGGCACTTGCAGCGAGCGCGTGAACACGTTCGCGTTGCCGCCCGGCAGCGCCGCCAGCGCCGGCAAATCGGCGGCATCCAGCCGGGAGCCGGCGTCGTCAGCAGTGCCGAGGATGCCGTTCACCGCTTCGTTCACGGTGCCGTCCCCGCCGAGGGTCATCACGAGCCCGAATTTGTCGGCAGCCGCGGTCGCGGCAAGCTTGGTGGCTTCTCCCCGGTAACGTGTCTCCACGACATCGAGGTCGACGGCGGAGGCAAGCGCCCGGACGATGACATCGCGTCGTTGCCGGGTTGTGGAGGTGGCGTGTGGGTTCACGATCAAAAGCGCGCGCACGGGCCCAGGCTAGCCAGCCCACCGCGCACCCGCCGTCAGCGCCCCGCCCGGCCCGGGCGCCCCGCCCTGCCCAGGCTGCCCGCGCGGCCCAGGCGGCCGACGCAGCCCAGGCTGTCAGCCCGGCCGAGCTGGCGCAGCCGATGGCCACGCCCCGCAGCGTGCTGTACGCGGCGATAGTGCAAGCTGCCGAGGCAGCGGGGGTGCTGGCGGCGTCCATCCTGGCCGGAATCGACACCGGCTCCGGTCGCTACTACGAGCGCGCCAGCGGCATTGCGCTGACCCTGATCGGGATCGCCACTGCGGTTGTCCTCGGCCTGGTCGCGCGCGGCCTGCAGCGGGCCGCCGCTGGTGCCGGACACCGGCGCTGCTGACCCAGCTGTTCTCTGGCGTCGTGGCCATTTACCTGCTGCAGCGGGCCGGTATGACTGGGGCATTCCGGCCATTCTGCTGGCGATTGGCGGATTCGCGGCGTTGCTCGCGCCCGCCAGCGTGGAGACGCTGACGCCAGGGCGGACGGCCAAGCCCGAGTCGCCGAAAATCCGCCCGATAGCCTGATTGCGAGCCGACATCCTAGCTGCGAGCGGCATGCGGTAACGGGAGCCGCCCGGCTAGTCGTCGCTGGTCAGGCCTTCGCGCAGCTGGGCCAGCGTCCTGGCCAGCAGCCGGGACACGTGCATCTGGGAGATGCCGAGCTCGGTAGCGATCTGCGACTGGGTCAGGTTGCCGAAGAACCTGAGCAGCAGGATTCGCTTCTCTCGCGGCGGTAGCTGCTCAAGCAGCGGCTTCAGCGACTCGCGGTACTCCACGCCTTCCAGGGCCTCATCGACCATGCCGAGCGATTCGGCGACAGCCGGAGCGTCGTCATCGCCAGAGTCCGGTGCGTCGAGGGAGACCGTCGAGTAGGCGTTGGCGGACTCCAGGCCCTCCAGCACCTCTTCCTCGCTCATCTGCAGGTGCGCGGCCAGCTCGGCCACGGTCGGCGCGCGGCCGAGATTCTGCGCCAGCTCGCCGATGGCCTTAGCCAGCGCGAGCTTGAGTTCCTGCAGCCGCCGTGGCACCCGGACGGCCCAGCCCTTGTCCCGGAAGTGGCGCTTGATCTCGCCCACGATCGTCGGCGTCGCGTAGGTCGAGAACTCGACGCCGCGCTCCAGGTCGAACCTGTCGATGGACTTGATCAGGCCGATCGTGGCGACCTGCGTCAGGTCGTCGAGCCATTCGCCGCGGTTGCGAAACCTGCGGGCCAGGTACTCCACCAGCGGCAGGTGCAGTTCGACCAGCTCGCTGCGGATCCGCAGCCGCTCTGCGTCGCCCGGCGGCAGCGTGGCCAGCCGCTCGAACAGCTCGCGCGCGTGCCCGCGCTCGCGCGCGCCGTGCTGGGCCCGGGCCGACGGCGCCGGCAGGTCGTCGCGTCCAGCTCGGCGCTCCTCGCTGAGCTCCAGTACGACCGGCAGCACGCTGTCGGTGTCGTCAGCCGCAGGTCCCCCCCTGGCCGCCGGCGCTGTCGACATCATCTCGAACTCCTCGGTCAAGGCGACCTCTGTTTCCCCCGTCACACCGACCCCGAATTCGGGCGGCTCTTGCGCATCACGATGGCAAGCCTGTCTCCCGGTCCGACCTGCGCTTCGACGCTGCCAGCCAGGGCCGAAAGCACAGTCCAGGCAAACGTGTCGCCAGAGGGGGTGCGTGGGTTCAGGCTCGGTACCGAGACCGAAATGGTCATATCGTCGGGACTGAGTGCGAAGCTGCACTCCAGGCTGCTGCCGGGGATCGCCTGGGCGAGGAGCATGGCGCACGCCTCGTCTACGGCGATGCGCAGGTCCTCGATGTCATCGAGGGTGAAGTCGAGGCGGGCAGCCAGCCCTGCGGTGGCAGTGCGCAGTACCGACAGGTACGCGCCGTCGGCGGGCATCCGCACTGCCACCTGGTCCAGGCTGCCGGGCTCCGGACGGAGGAGCGGTAGCCACCGGCCCGGCCGCTTCGCCAGCGCCTCCGCCCGGATTGCGGCCGGTCGCGCTCGCGCCGCCCGCGCCGGCAGTCGATGCCGGCGCTGCCCGGTGCGGCTGCGACCGCAGCCGTCGTGGTCTCCTCCGTCACTTAATGCCCTCCCCGAAAGATGCCGGATAAGCCGCGCACGAAGGCACTGCCCTCACTACGCAACTTACAGTGACCATCCGACTGCATCTGACGCCGGCTCGGTCATTATGCGATCGCACGCCGCTACCACTGAGAACGGCGGGCCGCGAACGGCCCGCCGATCAGCATCGTGCCTTGCTCAGCCCTGCTTGGTCTCCCAGAAGATCTTGCTGATCTCCTCGATCTTGCCGAGCAGTTCGTCCGCCTTACTGACGTCCGTGCTGCCCTTGGTGCCGCCTGCGCCGGCCAGCTTGGTGGCCTCGTTGAACAGCGTGTGCAGCTGCGGGTACTTCTCGAAGTGCGGCGGCTTGAAGTAGTCAGTCCACAGCACCCAGAGGTGATGCTTGACCAGTTCGGACCGCTCCTCCTTGATGTCAGAGCGCGAGTGCGGAACTCAGGGTCGGAGTTGTCCTGGTACTTCTCGCAGATGGCCTTAACGGACTCGGCCTCGATGCGCGCCTGCGCGGGGTCGTAGACGCCGCACGGAAGGTCACAGTGCGCGTGCACGGTAACCTTCGGCGCGAGGAGACGTGCGAGCAGCCTCATTGATCGCCTTCTCTCATCTCAGATCATTGGCTTGGATTCCGACAGTACAGCGTCGGCCCGACGCTGCCCATGCGGGAGGGATGCATGCGCTGGCCGCTGTGGCGAGTCGCTGTCGCGGAGCGGTCGATGGAGCCCGCGCTGCGCCCCGGCGACTGGCTGCTGGCCTGGCGGGCGTGCGCGCGTCGGCCGCCGCGCGTACGGCCCGGCCAGATCGTCGTGGCCCGGCACCCGGGCGGCCCGGCATGCTGCTGGTCAAGCGGCGTCGCGGCGAGCTTGCTGATGGCTGGTGGCTTGAGTCCGACAACCCAGCCGCGGGCTGCGGTGGACAGCCGGTCGTTCGGCCCCGTTCCGCGCCGGTCTGATCCAGGGCCCGCGTGCTGCTGCGGTACTGGCCGCGCCGACCGTAGACCTGGACAGCCGTCGGGGCGGGCCGGATGCAATCCGGCCCGCCCCGACGCGTGATGGCGTACTACGGTAACGAGGTGCGACTCGAGCTCGATCGAAGCCTCGGCCTCGACCTCGGCGACAGCCGCCTGGACCTTGTCCCCGACATGGCGGTGTTGGTGGCCCAGTAGTAAGATGGCCAGGCTCATCCCGGCCACGGCGAGCAGGTCCCACCACTCACCGAGGCGGTGGGTGGCAGACCAGGGTGAGGCCGAACACCTTGGTCGGCGCGCCGTCGTAGCGGCCCAGCCACGCAGATGACCAGCAGCGCGACCGAGCCACGGCACGAGCCAGTACGCCGACTTGCAGGTCGAGGATCGTCCGCTTGTCGGCCGGGAGGCTGAGCCTGGTAAGCGCCGAAGATGATGAAGCCGACCAGGATGAACATCTCCAGCCAGAAGATCGTGCTGTATCCGGAGACATACACCACGATGTTGGCGGCGATGAACGCGAGCGGGCTCAGCAGCCAGTGCGGCAGGCAGCCGGTAGCCGCGCGGCCGGTCCGGATCCTGCTTCCGAAGCCCCGCCAGGGCCAGCGGCGCCATCGCGTACATGATGACTGTCGCCGACGTGATGAGGCCGACCAGGCCGAACCAGTCCGGGAACGGCAGGAACGTCAGCATGCCGATCACGAAGCAGATCGCCGATGGAGACGATCGGGACGCCGCGAGCGTTGATCCTGCTGATGATCTTCGGGAAGTAGCCGTTGCGGCCAAGGCCATACGACAGCCGGGACGAGGTCCCGAGGTAGACCAGTCCGGTGCCGCCCGGCGAGACGACGGCGTCGATGACCAGCAGAGTAGCCAGCCAGCCGAGGCCCGCCTGGGTGGTGAGTGAGATGTACGGGCCGAGCTTCGCCACGCCCGGGATGCGGCTGAGTCCAGCCGTGCACCAGGTTCGCGGGGTTCAGCGAGCCGACGAACGCGAAGTCGAGCAGCAGGTAGAACACGGTTCCGATGACCATGGCGATCAGCAGCGCCCGGGGAATGTTGCGCTGCGGGTTCTTGGTTTCGCCGCCGATCTGGATCGACTGCTCGAAGCCTTCGGCCGCGAAGATGACGCCGGCGGAGAGCGCCGCCAGGATGCCGTGGGCGCCGTACGGAGCGAAGCCGCCGCCGGCGGTGAAGTTGCTGGCTGTGGAACGAGGTGAACAGCAGCGCGAAGATCGTCATGGTCGGGATCAGCAGCTTCCAGATCATCGCGATGCTGTTGGTCTCGGCCAGCCACTTCACGCCGAGGGTGTTGACGATCGTGAAGAACAGCCATGAAGAGCAGGCCCCAGAGCGAAGCCCGGCTGGCGGTAAGCGTGCCCGTGCAGGTGTAGCACGTGAAGCCAGCCGGGAACTTGGCCTGGAGGTGGCTCAGCGATGCCTCGACCTCAATCGGCGCGATCGTCACCGCCTGGATGAACGCCATCCATCCGCCGGAGAATCCGCCGAGTCCGCCGAACGCCATGAAGGGGAATCGCGCGGTCCCGCCGGAAACCGGGTAGGTCGAGCCGAGCTCGGCGTGCACCAGCGCGAGCAGTCCGAGGACGAGCGCGGCGATGATCCAGGTAATCAGCGAGCCGCCACCGCCGGCCAGCAGGCGGCGCCGAGAGCTCCGAAGAGCCAGCCGGAGCCGATGATGGAACCGAGCGAGACGAGCGTCATCCCGCGCAATCCCACCTTTCGATGAAGGTGGTATTCCCCGGTAGCTGTGGCGCTACGTCAGGGGCAGTCCGTAGCCATGACTTCCTCCCAGAATGAGATAAGCCGACAAAGTCGGCGAGGAGACATCGCGCAGGGCCTGTCCGAGAGTCGGACCAAGTGATAGGTCACGATGCGCTTCCGGCGCTTGCCGTGCCCGCCGCGGGTGGACGGATGCCGCGAGCGCTCGCGGAATGCACGGCTGGGGTTATCGTCCGGCGTCCACATGATCGAATGACCATGACCGAACCTTTCTGGTCATCGCATACGTGGGCCATACGCCTCGTGAGTAGGGCTCATGGTAATGATCGACTTGGGCGATGAGAAGAAGTCACTTGGCGTCATTTCGGTAACGTGCGTCACTAAAACGTCGCTGTTCGCACGTCGCCGCGAGCCCGCGATCAGCCCATAACCGCAGTTCAGGAGGCATACATGCGAAGCGCATAACGGGCGGCGGCCGGGTCTGACTGCCGTAGCCCGGTTGTAAAGAAAAAGTAACGGACGCAGCCCTAGCTCGCGGCAGGTGCGTGGCACGCGCCGGGCTCGGCGGGCGGCTGCGCGGCGCAGGGTGCTCACGTTGCCCTTGACGGTCACGTGCTCGGTGCAGTAGCGGCGCGACCTGCCAGGGCTGGAGTCGATGAAGACCCGGTGGCACGAGGCGATGGCGCAGACGCCGAGCCTGTTGACGCCGTACAGCGAGACGGTCAGCGCCACGCCGATGATCGCTCCCGCAGCGAACCTGTCGGCGACCGAGCCATGCGCGGCCAGGTGCACATGCCAGCGCTGGTCATCATGGCTGACCATCTCAGGCTGGATCGGGAACTGCATCAGCAGCGAGTTCATTCGTGCCATCGCGCCTTGTCGTCGCCGGTCGCGGCCGAGGTAAAGATGGCGTTGAACTCGTCCCGCAGGTGCTGGAGCACGGCAAGATCGCGCCGGGTGACTGGTCCTGCGAGGCAGTCGCCAAGGGCGTTTGCGCATGCCGCAGGCCGTGCCGAGCGGGTCCGGCTCGCCGGGAGCCTGGACAGCGGTGTTGGCAAGGCGAACCGCTAGCTCTGCGTAAGACGAGAGATTCACTACGGTCCTTACCTGCGTGCGTTCCGTCAGGGAGGCCGCTTCCCCGATCGAGTATGGCACAGCCATCAATGGCCCGGTGGGGCTCTTTATCTCAGATCCATTCACATTTCCCTGCATAGCTTCCGGTGTCCGGTGCGTACCCTGCCGATTTGCCGTAACACGTGGCCAAGCCGGTCGTTGCGGCCCGCCGGCCGTGTCAGCTCGCTACGCTCACGCTCGTCCGGGGCTTCCGGACGTTTAGCGTGGTTACCGCAACGCCGTCGCACTATTAGCGGTCCTGTCACAACGACGCCAAACGGACCTACCCGGCCAGGGTGATTCTGTCAGTGTCGGCTGGCAGCCTAGCCCGCATGCCTCAGTTAGCACGGTTTGATCAAGTGGCAATAGCCGAGACCCTGCGCATACAGCACGGATTGATCACGCGCAGCCAGGCACGCGCGCACCGCATGTCCGAGATGGCGGTCCGGTACCGGACTCGGCCGGACGGGCCATGGCAGGTCGTGCTGCCTGGTGTTTACCTGGATCGAGGTGGCCATCTGACGGAAGCGCAGCTCGCGACCGCGGCCTATCTCTACGCCGGCCGGGCCATCGCGGTCACCGGCTTCGCTGCTCTTAGCTGGCATGGTCTTCCCGTCAAGCCGCGCGATGTGGTCGACGTACTCGTGCCGCTACGCAACCAGAAGGGCGACGCGGGGTTTGCCCGGCTGCGGCGGACCAGCGTGCTGCCCCGCGCCGCTTATACAGACGGCCCGGTGACCTATGCGCCGGTGGACCGGGCGATCATCGACGCTGCTCGCCAGCTGGCCAGCCTGACGGACGTTCGGGCCGTTGTGGCTGCCGGTGTCCAGAGCGGGAAAGTGCACGTCCTGCAGCTCGCCACCGAGCTGGAGAGGGGCCCGGCTGCTGGTTCAGCCCGACTTCGGATGGCGCTTGCAGAAGTCGCAGACGGGGTGCGGTCGACCGCCGAGGCAGACTTGCGAAAGATATCGTGGAATCGCGGCTGCCCGCGCCGCTCTACAATGCTCGCCTGTTCATCGGTAGCGATTTCCTCGCATCGCCTGACGCCTGGTGGCCCTGTGCAGGAGTGGCCGCAGAAGTGGACTCCAAGGCATGGCACTTCGCGCCGGCGGACTGGGAACACACGCTGGCTAGGCACGACCGAATGACCGCCGAGGGCATTCTGGTGCTCCGTTTCCCGCCGCGGCGGCTGCGCATCGCGAAGCGCGAGATCGCCCGAGAGATCAGGTCCGCGCTGGCGGCATCACGCGGACCGCTTCCGCACATCGTGACGCAGCCCGCGATCTGACCAGATGGCGGTCATCAGACAGCGGCCATCAGGAAATGTCGGCGGTCAAGCGGACAGCCATAGCCAGCAGTCATCGGAGGTCAGCAGGCAGCGATAGCTAGCACGCATCGACAGCCGGTGGTGGTTCACCCCGAGGCTAGGTCGCCCGGCGACCGCGCTGGTCCTCGTCAGCCGTACCTGCCGAGTTGCCAGCCGCGCCGGTGTCCGCCCGGCCTGCAGCCGCGCCGGTGTCAGCCGGGCCTGCAGCTGCGCCGGTGTCTGCCGGTCCGGTCGCCGCGCCGGTGTCTGCCGGTCCGGTTGCCGCGCCAGAGGAGTGGGAGGCGGCTGGCGCCTGCCCGGATGGAGCGTCCGCCTGGTCGGTCTCCGCCCGGCCCGCGCGGGTACTGTCGCCAGCACGTCCGGCCGGGCTGGTGTCCGCAAACACCTCAGCCCTGACCTTGGCCATGGTATCGGTGAGGATGTCTCGCAAGTCGTTCAGCGAGCGCTCGCCGATATTGCCCGTCTGCCTGGCTGCCGCTCGCAACTCGGTCGCGAACTGGATCGCGATTCGCTCCAGGTCGCTGAACGGATTCGGTCCGCCCCGCCTGGGACGGTCACCGGCGTCACCGGACCCTCGCTGGTCGCTTCCGCTCGGTGCTGACTCCTGATCGCGGCCACCAGGCTTCCCGGACTCGCCCCAGTCGGTGTTGCCGTTCGCCCAGTCTGACCAAGACCAGCCTGCCCAGTTGTGCCTGCCGTAGCGTTCCTGCCAGGCGGCCCAGTCGCCGCGGTTGCGCCCTTGCGCGCGGAAACTCTGCGCGCATGTGCTCGCGGGCACGTCGCGCCTCTTCTCTGATGCGCTGGGCTTCGTCGCTGGCACGGTCACCTGGCCGCCCGCGGGGACCCGGCTCGGGCTGGCCGGAGTCGTGACTGCGCTTCATCGCGACCGGACGCTGCTCGGGCCGGCTTGCCTGTGTCAGCGCCCCGGAATTCCCTGGCAGCCGATGCGAGTTCTTCCCGGATGCTGCGTACGGTGTCCCTGACGTCCTCGGAAATCTCCCTCGCGACGTCGCGTAGCGACTCGGTCAGCTCGTCCTCCAGGTCCGCGAGCTCGCCGAGCCGTCCCCGGATTTCCTCGCGGCCCTTGTCGGTGATGCTGTAGACCTTCTTGCCGTCCACCTCTTCATGCGTGACCAGGCCGTCTTCCTCAAGCCTGGCCAGACGCGGATAGATGGTGCCGGGGGATGGCGCATAGACGCCCATGAACCGGTCCTGCAGAAGCCGGATGACCTCGTAACCGTGTCGCGGCGCTTCGTCGAGCAGCTTCAGCAAGTACAGCCGAAGTCTGCCGTGCCTGAATACCGGGCTCACTTCACCTCACCGCCAGCCTTTGGCCAACTATCGCATGGCCAGACGTGGCCATTGTTCAGCAGATCGTAGTCCCTCACCAGATACGATATGTCGCGACGGCGAAAAGTCAAGATGTATCGTGTCTGACGACCCGGCGTGGGGCGCGAGCAGTACGGAGCTTAGTCGTCGGATTCATCGTCGAGCCTGGCCAGCCAGCTGGCCAGCCGGTCGACGACCGCCTCCGCGTCGGGATGCTCGTCAACATAGTCGCGTAGCCGCTCGGCGAGCCAGCTCACAGCCACCTGGTCCTGTCCGCGCCGCTCCTCGAGCTCCTCGATGCCACGGTCAGTGAAGTACACCGGCTAGCCGTTCCTGCCGAAGACCGCATCCATGATGGCGGCCTGCTCGGCGGCATGTGCCTTGGCCGAGCCGGTCGCTGGCGCTGAGCTTTCGGGCCTGGACACCACGGTCACCCGCCTGCCGACGACATCGGGCAAGTGCAGGGCCATATACGGCCAGCCGCCCATGTTCGCCGGCTCCTCCTGCACCCACGTCACCTCGGCGCTGGCGGGGTATTTTGCGACTTCAGCCGCGATCTGCTCGGCGGGCAGCGGGTAGAGCCGCTCCGCCCGGAGCAGCGCCGTGGCGGTTGCGCCGGTGGCGCGCCGCCGCTCGGCCAGATCGTAGGAGACCTTGCCTGAGCTGATCACGATGCGGCTGATCGCCGCCGGGTCGCCGACTGCCGGGTCCGGCAGCACCGGAGCGAACGAACCGGTGCTGAAGTCCGCAGTCGTCGAGACGGCGGCCTTGAGCCGGAGCAGCGACTTCGGCGTGAAGACGATCAGTGGCTTGATCCGGCCGGACAGCGCCTGCCAGCGCAGCAAGTGGAAGTAGCTCGCCGGAGTACTCGGCATGGCCACGGTCATGTTGTCCTGGGCGCACAGTGACAGGAAGCGCTCAACCCGGGCCGACGAGTGGTCCGGGCCCTGGCCCTCGTAGCCGTGCGGCAGCAGCAGCACAACGCCCGAACGCTGGCCCCACTTCTGCTCGCCGGAACTGATGAACTCATCGAGGATGGTCTGCGCACCATTGACGAAGTCACCGAACTGCGCCTCCCAGCAGACAAGCGCATCCGGCCGTGCCACCGAATAGCCGTACTCGAACCCGACCGCTGCATACTCCGAGAGCAGCGAGTCGTAGATGTGGAGCTTCGCCGACGGGGTGTTGAAGGCCTTGAGCGGGGTGTATTCCGCACCAGTATTCCGGTCGACGAGGACGGCGTGCCGCTGGCCGAACGTGCCACGGCGCGAGTCCTGTCCGATCAGCCGCACTGCGTGCCCATCGATCAGCACCGAGCCGAAGGCGAGGAGCTCGCCAGTGCCCCAGTCGATCTCATCCTGCTCCACCATCGCCGCCCGGCGCTGCAGTTGCGGTAGCAGGCGCGGGTGCACAGTGAAGCCAGCGGGCAGCGAAACCTGAGTATCGATAATCCGCTTGATCGTCTCGGCGCTTATCGCGGTCGGCACGACAGCGTGGTCAGCCGGCGAATCAGCCACCGGCCGCGGCCGAGCCAGTGCGCCAGGCTCAGCCGGCCTGCTGATCGCGTCCTTGGTCTCGGTGAATGCACGCTCCAGCTCAAGCTGGTAATCGCGCAGCGCCTGCTCCGCTTCTTCCATGGTGATGTCGCCGCGGCCGATCAGCGCCTCGGTGTAGAGCTTCCGCGTGGAGCGCTTCAGAGTCGATGAGGTCGTACATGATCGGCTGGGTGAACGACGGGTTATCTGTCTCGTTGTGACCGCGGCGGCGGTAGCAGATCATGTCGATGACGACGTCCTTGGCGAAAGCCTGGCGGTAGGCGAACGCGAGCCTGCCGACCCGCACCACCGCTTCTGGGTCATCGCCGTTTACGTGGAAGATCGGCGCCTGGATCGCTCGCGCCACATCGGTGCTGTACACGCTCGACCGGGACTCTGCGGGCGAGGTCGTGAAGCCGACCTGGTTGTTCACCACGATATGTACGGTGCCACCGGTGCGGTAGCCGCGCAGCTGCGATAGCTCCAGCGTCTCGGCCACTACGCCCTGCCCGGCGAACGCCGCGTCGCCGTGGATGAGCACGGGCAGCACGGTGAAACCCGGCTCGCCCATGTCGAGGACGTCCTGCTTCGCGCGAACTACGCCCTCGGTGACCGGATCCACCGCCTCGAGGTGACTCGGGTTGGCGACTAGCGACGTCGGGATCTGCGACCCGTCCGCACCGTGGTACTTGCCCTCGGCCCCGAGGTGGTACTTCACGTCACCGGAGCCATGCGTGGTGGCCGGGTCGATGTTCCCCTCGAACTCCTGGAAGATCTGCGCGTAAGACTTGCCGACGATGTTGGCGAGGACATTGAGCCGTCCGCGGTGTGCCATGCCGATGACAGCCTCGTGCAGGCTCTCACCAGCGGCGGCGGTCAGCACGGCGTCCAGCAGCGGGATAAGCGCTTCCGCGCCTTCCAGCGAGAACCTGCGCTGGCCGACGAACTTGGTCTGCAGGAACATCTCGAAGGCCTCGGCCACGTTCAGCCTCGACAAGATGCGCAACTGCTCGTCGTGGTCGGCCCGGGCATGCGGCCGCTCCACCCGGGCCTGGATCCAGGCCCGCTCCTCCGGGTTCTGGATATGCATGTACTCCACGCCGACGGTGCGGCAGTAGGAATCGCGCAGTACGCCGAGGATCTCCCGCAGCTGCATCCGCGGCTTGCCGCCGAAGCCGCCGGTGGCGAACTCGCGCTCTAGGTCCCACAGCGTCAGCCCGTGCTGGTTGATGTCCAGGTCAGGGTGCTTTCGCTGCCGGTACTCCAGCGGATCGGTGTCCGCCATCAGGTGACCGCGCACGCGGTAGGCATGAATGAGCTCATGCACCCGCGCTGCCTTGCTGATGTCGTCCTCGTGCCCGGCCGGAATGTCCTGCACCCAGCGGACCGGCTCGTAAGGGATGCGCAGCGACAGGAACACGTCGTCGTAGAAGCCGTCACCGCCGAGGAGCAGCTCGTGCACGATCCGGAGGAATTCGCCGGACTGGGCGCCCTGGATGATCCGGTGATCGTAGGTCGAGGTAATCGTGACGGTCTTGCTGATCGCCAGCCGCGCCATCGTCTCGGCCGACGCCCCCTGGTAGGCGGCCGGGTACTCCATGGCGCCAACGCCGACGATGCAGCCCTGGCCAGGCATCAGCCGCGGCACTGAGTGCTCAGTTCCGATCGTGCCCGGGTTGGTGAGGCTGATGGTGGTGCCGGCGAAGTCCTCGACTGCGAGCTTGCCGGTCCGCGCCTTCCTGATGACGTCCTCGTAGGCCATCCAGAACTGGCGGAAGTCAAGAGACTCCGCGTTCTTGATGCTCGGGACCAGCAGCTGCCTGGAACCGTCGTCCTTGCGCACGTCGATCGCGAGCCCGAGATTGACGTGCGCCGGCTCGACCATCGCCGGCTTGCCGTCGATCTCGGTGTAGGAGTTGTTCATCTCCGGCGCGATGGCCAGTGCGCGGACTATCGCGTAGCCGATCAGGTGCGTGAAGGAGATCTTCCCGCCCCGGCCGCGAGCGAGGTGGTTGTTGATGACGATCCGGTTGTCCACCAGAAGCTTGGCTGGCACTGCGCGGACGCTGGTTGCGGTCGGCACGGTCAGGCTGGCTGCCATGTTGGCCGCCGTCCTTGCCGAGGCTCCGCGCAACCGCACGGTTAGCTCGGGACTGGCGCTGGCTGCGCCGGCGGCGGTAGCTGGCGCTCCGGCCCGCCCTCCCGCCGCGGTGCCTGCGGCACCCGCGGCCGAGGCGCCTGCACCCGCGGCGTCTGCACGCGCGGCGCCTGCACCCGCGGCGCCTGCGCCCGGAGTCCCAGTGCTGCCGGGCGTGGCTGCCGGAGTGCCACCTGGACGAGCCGAACCCGCAGGAACGGCAGCGGCGCCCGGTGCCGCCTGGGTGCCTGATCCACTTCGTGACTGGTTGTCGGCTGGCGCAGCCTCGCTACCGGTGGCGGCCGTCGGCCCGGCTCCGGTGGCCGGCGAAGGCGGTGCGGCTGACCCGGCCGCCGCTGGCTGGTGGCCGGTGGGGGTGCCGGGACAGCTGACCCGGCCTGGCCGGCAGCCGCCGACTGCGAGGTGGCGGTCTCCGGCTGGGCCTGATAATCGGCGAAGAAGCTCCACCAGGCTTGATCTACGGAGCCGGGATCGGCCAGGTAGCGCTGGTAAAGCTCGTCCACGAGCCACTGATTGGGGCCGAAATCCGCTCGAGCGCTACCGCCGTTGGCCGGCGGGTTCGCTGCCGCCTGCGTGGCGTTAGCTGACGAATTCAGGAGATCCGCGGATCCGCGCGGGGACTCAGCTGACACGGCGGACATCGCCCACTTCCAGAGCTGTATTTGGCAAGTTATCGCGCACCCCAAGGCTACCTGCCGGCTGCCGCCTGACCGCCATGCTGTTGGGCGAAGCTGGAGGCGGGGAACGAGTAACCCGGCGGCTACTCAGCGCCGGCCGCGAGCGGTCGTCTAGGCCAACCCAGCGGAACGCGCTGGCCTGGCCCAGGACCGGTTTCCGCGGCCGCGGATACCGGTTGCCGCGCCCAGCATCGGCCGCGACGCAGCCGCACCGGCGACAGGCAGCACGGCGGGATGTCAGCCCGCCATGCGATCCCGGTCGTGGGGCTCCAGCCAGCTCACATACGGCCCCTTCGGCACGATTCCGGACGGGTTAATCGCCGTCTCGGTCTGGTAATAGTGGCGCTTGATCTGCGCGAAGTCGGTAGTGTCCGCGAACCCCGGCCGCTGGTACAGGTCACGCGCATACGCCCACAGATACGGGTAGTCGGCAAGTCGGTGCAAATTGCACTTGTAGTGCAAGTAGTACACCGCATCGAACCTGGCCAGCGTCGGGTACAGGCGCACATCCGCCTCGGTGAGCTGTCCGCCTAGCAAGTACCGGCGCCTGGCCAGCCGCTCCTCAAGCGCGTCCAGCGTGGTAAACAGCGCGTCGAATGCCTCTTCATAGACCGCCTGCGTCGGCGCGAGACCGGCCTTGTACACCCCGGTATTGACGGTGTGATAAATCAGCGTGGCCAGTGCGTCGATCTCCCGGCGCAACGGCGCGGGGTAGAGGTCCGGCGCGCCTGGCCGGCGGAATCCGGCGAACTCAGTCTCGAGCTGGACGGTGATCTGAGCGAAGTCGTTGGTGACGATGCGCTGGGTCCTGCTGTCCCAGATCAGCGGCACCATTGGCCGGTTCGCGTAGCCTGGGTCGGCAGCCAGGTAGAGCTCTGACAGGTACTGCGCTCCCGTCAGCGGGTCGCGACCGCCGGTCTCGTCAGGGAAACGCCAGCCGTGCTCTGTCACCACTGGATGAGTGAGGCTCAGCCCGATGACCCGTTCCAGCCCTAGCAGGCGGCGAACGATCAGGGCGCGGTGCGACCAAGGGCACGCAAGCGATGCGTACAGCTGGTACCGACCGGGCTCAGTGGGGAACCCGGATGAGCCATCCCGGCTTATCCGGCCGGTGATGTCGGCGCTGCCGCGACCGGCAAAGCCGGCAGCGGGCCGCACGAAGCCGCCGCTCACCAGCCCAGACGGCTGCGAGGATCCCGGCATCCTCGTCCCCTTCCCGGTGCCGTGCGCGACCCATGATTTCCTACTAGATCACGACCAGCTCGCGCAAGGCGCGGTGACGCGGCCAGAGCTGCCGCCGAACGGCGGACAGCGGGCCAGGAAAGGACTGCGAACGTGACTGCGCTGACTAGCGGCCTGACCAACCTGACCGGCTGGGTCGCCTATCTGGTCATCGCCGCGCTGGTATTCGGTGAGACAGCGGTCTTCGTCGGCTTCGTGCTTCCCGGCGAGATCGCCGTCGTGCTCGGCGGCGTGCTGGCGAGCCGCGGGCATGTGTCGCTGCCCGTCCTGATCGTCATCGTCGTGGCCGCCGCAATCGCCGGCCCGTTCATCGGCTATGAGGTCGGCAAGCGGATGGGCGACCGGCTATTCACCGCCAGGGTGCTGCGGCGGGTGCAGGGCGGCACCGATAAGGCCAGGGCGGTACTGAACAAGCGCGGCGGCGCCGCCGTTCTGATCGGCCGGTTCGTTGCCATCGTCCGTGCCCTTATGCCTGCCGCCGCCGGCGCGTCCGGAGTGAGGTACCGAACTTTCGCGGTCTACAACGTGCTGGGCGGCCTGATCTGGGGGGCGGGCTACTGCCTGCTCGGCTATCTGGCGGGATCGGCGTATGCGGTAGCCGAGAAGCGGGTCGGCACCGGCCTGGCCATCGCGCTCGGCGTCGCCGTGGTCGCGGCCGTCATCGTGTGGTCGGTCCGGCGGCATCGCGCGAGCGCGACGCCGGATCGCACGCCAGCGGCGGGCACGGAGCTGGCTAGCACCGGGCTGGCTAGCACCGGGCTGGCTAGCACCGGGCTGGCGGACCTCGAGGTGCCGGAGTAGCTTCCGCCATCCGGGTGCGGTTTTCGTGCTCCGCCGGGTGGTAATCCCGCACCTGCCCGGGCTTGCTGGTCGGCTCGCCGTGCTTAGCTGTGCAGCCGGAGGTGGCGAGCAGTGCGCGAGTTCGGCCAGCTAGAGAGCGCGATCATGGACGTGATCTGGTCTCAGGACCGGCCCTGCCTGGTTCGGGAGGTGCGGGAACGCCTGCATTACGGCCGGCCGGTCGCTTACACCACGGTGATGACCGTGATGACGATCTTGCACGGCAAGGGCGTGCTGCAGCGGGAGAAGCACGGCCGTGCCTGGCGGTACTGGCCGGCCGAGCGCCGCGAGGAGCATGACGCCAGGCTGATGGCCGAGATCCTGCGGTCGGCTAGCGACCAGCGGCTGACCCTGCACCGCTTCCTGGATCGGGTGAGCGACGAGGAACTGGACGCCATACGCAGCGTGGTCGGCTTCGGCAATGCAGCCGGCCGCCGGTCCGCCGCAAGCTAGCGGACTGCCGCGGCCGCGCCGGCCTGGATGTCCGACCGCCGGTTCGCCAGACTTGGCAGTACCTCGCGCACGCTGCTGGTCACCGTCGGGTCGACGTCGCCGGTGCCCAGTCCCGGCGCTGCGCCGAGATCCACCTTGACCACGCCCATCGGATCGACCAGCATGCTGCGTCCGACGCCGGTCGGCGCCCTGGTAGCTGCCTCGGCCGGATCCGGCACCTGGCCCGCTGCCGCCACCCAGATGGTGTTCTCGATAGCGCGGGCCCGGACCAGGGTGACCCAGTGCTCCTCCTTGAACAGCCCGGCGGCCCAGGCGGCTGGCAGCACGAGCAGGTCGGCGCCGGCTGCCGCGAGGGCCCTGGCAAGTTCAGGGAACCGGACGTCGTAGCAGGTCATGAAGCCGATGCGGAGCCCGGCCAGGCTGGCTACCACGACCTCGTTACCGGCCGCGACGTGCTCGGACTCGCGATAGCCGAGTGCGTCGAACAGATGCAGCTTGCGGTACACCGCAGCCAGGCCGCCATCGGCGTGGTAGCCCACTGTGGTGTTGTAGACACGGCCATCCGGGGCCGGCTCGAACACGCCCGCCGCTACGGCGATGCCGGTCGACCTGGCAATCTCGGCGAGTCCGCGGCAGAACTCCCCGTCGAGCGGCTCGGCGACCGAGCGCAGGCTGACCGAGAATCGCGCCTGGGTGCCCTCGGGGAACACGATGAGCTCCGCGCCCTGCGCGGCCGCGCCGACCGCAGCGTCGCGCACGCGGCTCAGATTGACCGCGGGCACCGAGCTAATCGGGATCTGGCCGAGAGCGACGCGCATGCTGCGAGCGTAGCGCGCGTCGCGCGGTCCGTTTGCAAGCTGCACGGTCAGGTCCGCGCGGTCCCTGTGCAGGCCGCAGGTCAGGTCCGCGCGGTCCCTGTGCGGGCGCGCGTGGTCAGATCGCGGCCGGGCTAAGGCCGGAGGACCGGCACAACATGGTCGGCCTGCTCATCGCGGTGGAGCCGCGGACCAGGCACGTAGGGCGGCGTGCCGTTCCGCGCCACCCGTGCTGCCCTGCGCGGGCCAGCGACCCGGGCGCCGTCGGTGCGCACGCACAGGAGCCGCCGGACGGCTGCCGCGAGCCTTCCCGGCGGGTGGCCAGCCAGGCTGTGCCTGGCATCCTCGCGGAGACTCGCAACGGACACCAGGATCGCCGCGAGTATCGGCGCGCCCACGATTAGTGCCCCCGCCACTAACAGAAAGATCATCTCGCCTGCCTTCTGGGCCTGCTGC
Organism: uncultured Actinomycetota bacterium; assembly: GCA_963795265.1. Lineage (GTDB taxonomy): Bacteria > Actinomycetota > Actinomycetes > Streptosporangiales > Streptosporangiaceae > JAJYUU01. Next base: position 26,658 of record CAWCHF010000020.1, read on the forward strand.
TTCCGCCCGGCGTGTCTGTGGCGCCACGAGGTGAGCAACCGCTACCCTTCCTTATCGTTCTACCGATCAGACTCATACCAATGAGTCCACTGTTTGAAACGATCTGGATGGGAAATTCTCCCTGTGATCGGCTGGGCGAGGAGAGTGAGAGTGGCGCACCCGAAGTACCAGGAGATCGCCGACCGGCTGCGCGCTCAGATTGCCAGCGGTGCGCTTGAACCTGGCCAGCGGCTGCCGAGCGAACCGGACCTCGCGGCCGAGTACGACGCATCCAGGAACACCGTCCGGCTGGCGATCGCGTTGCTGATAAACCAGGGCCTGGTGGTGAGCAGGCAGGGCCTGGGCACGTTCGTGCTGGAGCCCGCCCGGCCATTCACCGCCCTGCTGTCCAGAATCCACGAGCCGCCCAGCGAGCAGCACGCCTCCCTCGCGCTCCCGGTGGTCAGCCCGGCAGATGAGTCGGAAATGGTGCGGCTGCTGGTGGAGACCGGATCGGCGAGCCCTAGCGTGGCGGAGAAACTAGATCTGCGGCCCGGTGATCCCGTCATCATCCGCCGCTCGCAGTACTTCATCGGCGACGTGCCATGGCAGCTGATCAACTCCTACTACCCCAGCGATCTGGCCAAGGGCACCGCACTTGAGCAGGCCGGGGAGATCGAGATCGGCAGCATCGGGCTGCTGGCCGAGCTCGGCCACCCGCAGCAGGGATTCGTGGATGAGATCGGCGCCCGGATGCCGAACGCCCGCGAATTTGACTTCTTCAAGCTGGCCAGCGGAACGCCGGTGATCGTGGTGAACCGGACCTCTTACAGCGCCGACCGGCCGATCCGGCTGACCCGTTACATCTACCGGGCGGACCGAGTGCGGCTGCTGCATGTGGAAGGCAAGATTCCGGTTGCTTCCCGGCACGACTGATCGTCACCCGCCGGATCAGCGAGCCGGCAGCGCTTCTCAGTAGTTCCGGACAACGGCTACCGTGGCGGCATGCTGGCCTTGCTCCTGGTGGCCGCCTCGGTCGGGATGTCTAACTTCGCGGCTGCGGTAGCCATCGGCGTCTCCGGAGTCGATGCGCGTACCCGGCTGCGCGTCGGTCTGGTCTTCGGCGTGTTCGAGTCAGGGATGCCAGTTCTCGGTCTGCTGCTCGGCGCGCAGGTCGCCGGCGACCTTGGTCACGCCGCGCGCTGGGTCGGCGCAGGCCTGCTTATCGGGGTTGGGGCCTATGCGATCGTTAACGCGGTCCGGAGCACCCGGGCTGCGGGCCAGCAGCCGGCACACAAGCCGCCGAGCAGCAATCTGCGGCTGATCCTGAGCGGCCTGGTGCTCAGCCTCGACAACCTCGTGGTCGGGTTCGCGCTCGGAACCTACCACACCTCGATCGCGGTCGATGCGGTCACCATCGGCGTGGTCAGCGTTGCGATGTCGCTGATCGGACTGGAGCTTGGCGGCCGCCTCGGCAAGCTGGCCGGGGAGCGCGGCGAGCAGCTCGCCGGGGTGTTGCTGATCTCGGTAGGCGTCGCTATCGCGGCCGGGGCGCTGAGCTCAGCCGGCCAGTCTGGCCAGTTCCGGCACGAAGTACGCGGCGTTGATGGTGCCGACCCCGGAGACCAGGTCGTAGCCCTTGCCCGCGCTGAAGCCGCGCACCGTGTAGTTCTTCCCGTGCTGGTAGAACCTGGCGGTGTTGTTGCCCTTGCGGATGTCGACGATGCCTGCCTCGTGCCGGATCGCGATCTGGTAGATCGCCGGGTTGATGAGGCCGAGCGAGTGGTGCGCCACCTGGTCAGCCAGCGCGACGATGCCGGCGAACAGCGGCGTCGCCAGGCTGGTGCCGCAGATCGTACTCCAGCCGCCGCCGCCGGCGAAGCTGCCGTAGACATCGACTGAGCTGGCGCAGGAGGCATCCATCGAGATGTCCGGCACGCCGCGGCGGCCGCCGGTGGCCGTCCGCACGCTGTACTGGTACGAGGGCCGCCTGAACACGATAGACCGGCCGCCACCGCTGCCGGGCCAGGCAACGTCGGCCATCCGCCGCAGGCCGCTGGCGCGCAGCGCAAGCTGGGTACCGCCGACCGCCGTGACCAGCGGGTCGGTGGCCGGCCAGGACACGGCCCGGGTCGTGACCAGGTCCTTCATGTTGTACTGGTACGACGTTGCGCCCTCGTCGCCGGTAGCAGCCAGCACGGTGACGTGATCCTTGGCGGCCAGCTGGTAGGCGCTGCGGAGGTGCCGCAGCGCCGCCTGGGACGGGAACGTCTGCTCGGTTGCCGCGAAGCTCTGGCTGATGACCTGGCCGAGCTTATGAGCCAGCACGTATTTCTCCGCGGTGACGATCTGCGGGAAGCCAGTCGTGCCCTCGTTTTCCGAGGTCGGCGTCTCGGCCAGCACGATGCTCGCACCTGGCGCTATCGCGTGCGCCCATTCCACGTCGAGCGTGGTCTCCTGCGCCCAGCCGACGCGGTTGCCGTTACTGCCGTGGAACTTCGGGACCTTGCCGGCCGGCTGGATCACCTTGAACGATGGCGGCGCCGGCACTCCGAACGTCGCGTCGAAGGTGGCCAGGTCGTGGGCGATGGTGGGAGAGCCGAACGAGTCGACGATGACGATGGTCTGGCCGGTCCCGGTGATGCCCTTCAGCGGCCCCGGCCCGTTGAGGCCGGTCAGCGGCGGAAGTCCGTAGGCGGCCCGGATCTGCCCCGGATTCAGCCCGCCGCCGGGCGCAGCCTCGCCCCTGGTGACGACCCGCACGGCGGGGTAGATGCGCACCGGGCTCAGCCGCCCGGCGGCCGTCGCACTGGTCCCGCTACGGCTGGCCACTGCCGGGCCGCCGGCCGCTGAGGAGCTGGCGCCGACCACGCCGGCGCTGGCCAGCGTGCCGGTCGCGGCTACCGTGGCAGCGCAGACAGCAGTGACGAGCCATGACCGAAGCACGCGGGTCTCCCGTTCGTGTTTGTCGCGAAGGCCGGCTACTCAGCCAGCCGCAATGCCGCCTTCGGGCATGACCGGACGGCGTGCCTGACACCCTCGATCAGCCGATCGGGAATCTCGTCAACCAGGATATTGAGGTTGTCGTTGTCATCAACCTCGAAAACCTCGGGGACTAGCCCAGCGCAGACGGCGTTTGCCTCGCAGGCGTCATAGTCGGGCACCACTTTCATGGTCGGGCTCCCTTCGCGTCGTCCGCCGCCGACCGTCCTGGCGAGTAGAGCATGTCCCGCCTCGCACGGCAACCCGGGCAGGCGCAAGACTGTACCGCATGCTCATGGCGGAGAGGTTCAGGCTGGCGGCCGAGGCAGCCCGGGGATTCATGCCGGCCGAGGAAGGCCTGGCGCTGTACCAGACCGCGGCGCAGTACGCTGCCGTCGGTCCGATCGGCGAGGTGGGCACCTACTGCGGGAAGTCCACCATTTACCTGGCCGCGGCAGCAGCCGAGGCCGGTCAGCTGGTCGTCACTGTCGACCACCATCACGGTTCGGAGGAGAATCAGGCCGGCTGGGAATACCACGACCCGGAACTGGTCGATCCGCGCACCGGTCGGATGGACACCCTGCCGTTCTTCCGCGAGACGCTCGCGGCGGCCGGGCTCGAGGAGCACGTCGTGGCCGTGATAGGCACGTCGGCCGACGTGTCCCGGCTGTGGCGGACGCCGCTCGGCATGCTGTTCATCGATGGCGGGCACAGCGAGGCGAACGTCGTTACCGACTACGAAGGGTGGGCCCCGTGGGTAGCGCCCGGTGGGGCGCTCGCCTTTCACGACATCTTCCCCGACCCGGCGGACGGCGGTCAGGCCCCGTTCCGGGTCTACCTGCGCGCGCTAGCCTCAGGTGCGTTCACTGAGGTGAGTGCCACCGGGTCGCTGCGGGTACTGCAGCGGACCGGCGACGGGATCGGCTGACCGGGGCCGGGCGGCGCGAGGCGGGGCTACCGCGACGGCACCGCGCGGTCGTCCCGGCCGCGGACGTCGCAGCCGCAGGCCGCCGGATCGGCAGCCTGCCACACCGATGGTCCGGCGGCCACATCCCGGAAGATCCCGGCCGCACCCGTTCCCGGACCGCTGGTTCGCATGCCATCGGCCGACCGACCGGCGTCGCCGTCGCGTGCCAGTATGTCGGCGGCTAGCACGTCGGCGGCGACTGGTTCCGAAGCCAGGGTGTCAGCGGCCAGCACGATGGCGGCAGCTGTCCAGCTGCTCATCTCGTGCGGGAAGTGCTTCCCGGTGACGAACTGCCAGCCCGTCCAGTAGCCGCCACCGGGATCACGGAGGAACTGGATTCGCTCGAACAACTCCATCGCCTGGTCTCGCTGGCCGATCGCGTCCAGGGCAATGGCTAGCTCGCACGTCTCGGCCCCGGTGACCCACGGCTCGTCGCTGACACAGCGCACTCCCAGGCCCGCCACCATGTAGGTGTCCCAGCCCGCCTTGAGCATCTGCTCGGCGGCCGGGCCGCGGACCGGGCCGCCGAGCACCGGGTAATACCAGTCCATCGAGAACCTTCTCTTGTCAGCAAATGCCTCGCGATGGCAGGCCACCGCGTGGCCGAGCTGGCTGGCGGCCAGCTCCCAGTCCGGCTGCGGGTCGGCCACGTGCTCGGCCAGGGCTATCGCGCAGCGAAGGCTGGAGTACATGCTGGAGCTGCCCGTCAGCAGCGCATAGGTGTCGGGCGCGCCGTCTTCGTGCCGCCGCCAGATGATCTCGCCCCGGTGTGTCTGCAGCCCGAGTGCGAACCCGATGCCGGCCTTCACCACCGGCCACAGCAGCGCGGCGAAGTCCTCGTCGCCCGTCACCAGCAGTTCGTGCCAGACACCGACCGCGCAGTAAGCCGCGTGATTGCTCTCGGTCGTCCAGTCCTCGACAGTGCCACCCGGCGCCTGCACCGGCCAGGAGCCGTCGGGCTGCTGCGCGGCTGCCAGCCAGGCGTACGCGCGGCGGGCTGGCCCCCGCAGCCCGCAGACGGACAGCGCCATCGCGCACTCGATGTGATTCCATGCGTCCACGTGGCCGTCTGGCCAGCCGATCGAGCCGTCGGCCTGCTGACTTGCCGCGATGGCATGCCCGGTGGCGATCAGCTGGTCGGCGCTGACGACTCCCGGCACTTCCGGTACCCAGCTGCTGGTTCCGGCCAGCTGCCTGGCGCCGGCCAGCCGGTCAGGCTGCGGCATGCACCTTCTCCGCAGCCGCGGGCCGCTGCATCGCGGCCGGCACCGAGGGCTTGCTGGCGTACACGACGAGGCTCTTGCCGATCAGCGGGTTCAGCGCCCGGTCGGTGAGCTGGGTGACGGCTGGCTTGCGCATGATGTCCCAGACCAGCAGCTTGTGGTAGGTGCTGGCGAGCGGGTGACCATCGTCGTGCACGCCGACCGCGCACTTGAGCCACCAGTACGGGGAGTGCAGTGCGTGCGCGTGGTGGTGATCGCCCACGGTCAGGCCCGCCCTGGTCAGCTTGGTTTCCAGCTCGTGCCGGGTAAAGATGCGCAGGTGCCCGCCTGGCACGTTGTGGTAATCGTCGGACAGCAGCCAGCAGATCCGCTCCGGCAGCCAGGCCGGCACCGTTACCGCCGCGATGCCGCCCGGCCGCAGCACCCGTGCGATCTCGGCCATCGCGGCCTGGTCCGCCGGGATGTGCTCGAGCACTTCGGCCGCGATCACGATGTCGAACGAGTCGTCGGCGAACGGCATCCGGGTCGCGTCGCCGGCGGCAGGCCTGATAGCCGTGGCGGAGCTGATCTCGCCGGCTTCCGCCATGGCCGTGGCGATGGCGGCGACCTGGGCAAGCTCGCCCCGATCGGTGTCGAGCGCCACCACCGACGCGCCACGCCGGGCGGACTCAAAGGCGTGCCGCCCAGCGCCGCAGCCGAGGTCCAGGAGCCTCGTTCCGGTACTGATCGGAAGCTTCCGGAAGTCCACGGTCAGCACGCCGCAGCCTCCGGGGCGGTGGTCGCGGCGCGCGCTGCGATTGCCTGCCGGTACTCAGCTACGGTTGCCCGGGCCACCGCCGGCCACGCGAACCGCTCAGCCACCCGCGCGAGCGCCGCATGCGACAGGCGCTCGCGCTCGGCTGGTGAGTCGTGCAGCAGCCGCAGCGCCGCGCACAGCTCCTCAGCATCGCCCGGTGTCACCAGCATCGCGGCGTCACCGGTCACTTCTGGCAGCGCGCCGGTCCGGCTGGCGACCAGCGGTGTGCCGGACGCCATGTGCTCGACCGCGGGCAGCGAGAAGCCTTCGTACAAGGACGGAACGACGGCGATCTCCGCGCTCGCTACTAGCCGGGCGAGCTGGTCATCACTGATACCGCTGACGAACTCGCACCTTCCCGGTCAGCGACAGCTCGCCGAGCAGGCGCTGGGTGGGACCGTCGGGCACGAGCTTGCTGACCAGGGTGAGCGAGACTGTCCGCTCGACGTCGAGCTTCGCGAACGCGCGCAGCAGCGTCGCGACGCCCTTGACCGGGGAGTCCGCGCTCGCTACCGCGACGATCTTGCCAGGAACGCGCGCGGAGTCCCTGGGGTGGAACAGCCGGGTGTCCACGCCCAGCGGGATGACCTTCACGTTGTCGGCGGGGACCTTGAAGTCGCGCACGATGTCGGCCTTGGAGGACTCCGAGCCGGTCATCACCGGACCGACCCGGCGGGCCACCCGTGCCTGCATGCCGACGAAGGAGTACCAGCGCCACTTGGGGATCTTGCGCAGGCCGCGGGCTGCCGTCAGTTCGATCCGCCGGTCCACGCTGATCGGATGATGGATGCTGGTGACCAGGGGCAGCCCCAGCCGCCGGATGCCGAGGTTCCCGTACGCAAGCACCTGGTTGTCGTGCACGACGTCGAAGTCGTTACGGCGGCCGCGCAGCGCGCGCAGGGCCCTGAGGCTGAAGGTCAGCGGCTCGGGAAAGTACGCGGTCCACATGCCGGCTACTTCCAGCACATCAATCCAGTCCCGGTACTCACGAAGGTGCGGAGTGCGGAACGGATCATCGTCCCGGTAGAGGTCAAGACTGGGCAGTTCCAGCAGCAGCGGTCCCGGCTCCAGTTCGGGGTAGGGCTGGCCAGAGTAAACCTCGACATGGTGTCCGAGCGCGGCCAGCTCGCGGGACAGATGCCGGAGATAGATGCCCTGGCCGCCGCAATGCGGCTTGCTACGGTAGGACAGCAGCGCTATCCGGAGCGGCCCGCCATCGGCGGCCCGGGCAGTTCGCTGCCAGTCGGTGCCGGGTTGCGCTGCCGAGCCCGGCCCGGCGAGGTCAGCGCTCAGCTGACCGGCTGCTACGGTGCTCACGCAGGTTCGCGCCTCCTCGTTCGCCACTGGCTCCCCACGACGGGCGACCCGCGTGACCCCCTAGCCAGCGCACCTTATCAAGCGCGTAACTTGCGTGCGGTTTGGCCCCACTCGTAAGTCAGTCGGCGGGACGCCCTCCGATGACCACCTGAAACCTATCCCTGGCCTGTTCGTGGCAGTAGTTATATCTGTAAGCTGCCGCGACGTAGGTACAACTCGGAGGCTCCGCTGACTCGACGTGCGCTCATCACCGGTATTACCGGCCAGGATGGCTCTTACCTGGCTGAGCACCTGGTCGATATGGGATATGAGGTCTGGGGACTGATCCGTGGCCAGGCGAACCCGCGGGTTCGCCATCTGCGGCAGCTGCTCGGCGACGTTCGCCTCATCCGCGGCGACCTGCTCGACCAGGGCAGCCTGATCGCCGCGGTGGAGCGGGTTCAGCCGGACGAGGTCTACAATCTCGCGGCGATCTCCTACGTGCCGATGTCGTGGCAGCAGGCAGAACTGACTGGCGAGGTCACCGGGCTCGGCGTGCTGCGAGTGCTGGAGGCCATCCGGGTGTGCAGCGGGATCAGCGCGTCCCGCAGCCCGAGCCGTGGTCAGATCCGGTTCTACCAGGCGTCGACGTCGGAGATGTTCGGCCAGGTCAGCGAGACGCCGCAGAACGAGCGGACCTCGTTCCACCCGCGCAGTCCGTACGGCGTGGCCAAGGTCTACGGGCATTTCCTGACGCAGAACTACCGTGAGTCGTACGGCATGTACGCGGTCTCCGGGATCATGTTCAATCACGAGTCACCGCGGCGCGGCTCGGAGTTCGTGACCAGGAAGGTCACGCTGGGCGTGGCCAAGATCAAACTCGGCTACGAGCGCCAGCTCAGGCTCGGCAACATGCACGCAAGCCGGGACTGGGGCTTCGCCGGTGACTACGTCCGGGCCATGCAGATGATGCTGGCGCAGGATTCGCCCGCCGACTACGTGATCGGGACGGGCGTCACGCACTCGGTGGAGCTGCTGGTGGACACCGCGTTCCGCGCTGCCGGGCTGGACTGGCGCGATCATGTGGTGACCGATGCCGCCTTCATCCGGCCGGCCGAGGTCGACAGGTTGTGCGCCGACCCGTCGAAGGCCAGGGACGAGCTGGGCTGGGAGCCGAAGATCGGCTTCGAGGAACTGATCGCGATGATGGTCGACGCTGACCTGGAGTTGCTCGCCTCATCGGGCGGCAGCGCGGGCGAGGAATTCGGCACCGATTCCTGGTAGCCGCACCCGCGCTGTGGTGCGGGCCGACCGGTGCTCCCGTGCCGCTGGCCTCAGAAGTGCCCGCCGACCAGCTTGCCGATTCCGTAGGTAAGCGCCGCGGCCAGCGCGGCCAGGACGAGCTGTCGCAGCGCGCCGCGCCAGAACGGCCTGGCGGTAATGCGCGCCACCACCCCGCCGCCGACGAAAGCGGCAACGGCGGCGAGCAGGAGGGCCACCGGCAGTGAGGAAAAGCCCAGCAGGTAGGGCAGCAGCGGGATGAGCGCGCCGACCGCGAAGGTAGTCAGCGAGGCACCGGCCGCCGTGAACGGCGACGGCAGGTCCTGGAAGTCGACGCCAAGCTCCTCTTGCACGTGGATGCCCAGTGCCTGCTCAGGGTGGACCGAGAGCTGCCGGGCGACCTCGTCCGCCAGCTCCGGCTCGACGCCGCGGGCGCGGTACATGGCCGCCAGCTCGAGCTGCTCGTCAGCTGCGTTGTGCTCGAGCTCGTAGCGCTCCTTGTCCACCTCGGAGTGCACGAGCTCGTTCTGCGAGGAGACGGACACGTACTCGCCGGTGGCCATGGAGAACGCGCCGGCCGCGAGCCCGGCCAGCCCGGTGAGCACGATCGTGCTGTGCGAGCCGCCGCCGCCGCCGACGCCGGCGATCAGCGAGACGTTGGTGACCAGGCCATCCATGGCGCCGAATACGGCGGGTCGCAGCCACCCGCCGGACACGTCGCGGTGCTGGTGCCCGTGTGCTTCGCTGGGAGGCGACTCGGCCGACGGATGCAGCCGCCGCGCCTGATTTATCAGCAGATGTCATAACAGAACTTCGCCTTGCGTGGGGAGCGGCGGCGGTCCGGCCGCTGGCGGCTGGTTATCGGGTGTCAGCGAGGTAGCCGCGAACACGTGTCCAACCGTCCGCTGTCAGCCATTATTCCTCGCCCGGCCGGCGGCCCGCGTCCAGGCAGCCAGTACCCGGCCACCGGCTCGCGGTCAGCTGGTACCGCAGGCCGGCGGCCGGGTGTCTCGGCGCGAAGCGCTGCTAGCTCTTGGTCGCGTTGTACAGGAAGATATGGCCGATCGCGGTGGGGTAAGCGCCAGTCACGTTCTTCGCGGTGGCTGTCAGGTAGTTGTAGAAGTAGCCGTAGATGATCGGCGTCTGCGCGAGCAGCAGTGTCTCGATCTGCCCGGCCAGCGAGCGCTGGGTGGTCAGGTCGACGGCGGCGACGTATTGCTGGGACAGCTTGTCGTACTGGCTGTTGTTGAAGTGAGCCGCGTTCCAGGCGCCCGTTCCCGACTTGCTGATGCTTTGCAACGGCGCGGTCAGGAACACGTTGGGCACGCTGCGGTGGCCGTAGTCGACCAGGCTCATCGTGGCATCCAGCCAGTCCGAGTTACCGAACGTGGCCTTGCCGTAGTAGACCGATGAGGATTCCATCTTCACCGTGATATCCACGCCGATCGCCTTGGCGGATTGCGCGACGATCTGCGCGTAGTCGGGGATTTCCAGCACGTCGTTGCCGATCAGCTGGGTCTTGAATCCATTAGCGTGCCCGGCCGCGGCGAGCAGTGACTTTGCCTGCGTGATGTTCTTGGCACGCTGCGCGATGCTGGTGTTGGTGGACGGGAACACCGGCGCGAACGGGCTGTCGTTGCCGAGGTCAGCGAAGCCCTTGAAGAGCGCGCTGATGATGGCGGGGCGGTCCAGCGTGAGCGCGATCGCCTGCCGCACCCTGGGGTCGTTGAACGGTGCCATGTCGCAGCGCATGGACAGCTCGCGGTGGGCGCTGGACTTGAGCTTGATCACGTTGTAGCTGCCGGACAGCAGCTGCTCCCCGCCGGTAACCGAGAACTGGCCGAGGACGTCGATGGTCCCGCTGGCGAGCGCGTTGATGGCGGGCGTCTGGCTGGCGTAGAAGGTGAAGTTGGTGCCGGCTGGCTTTGCCTTCGGGCCCCAGTAGGAGTTGTTGCGCGTGAAGGTGGCGCCGGTGTTAGCCGTGTAGCTCTTCATCACGAACGGGCCCGTGCCGATAAACGTGCTCTGCCAGTCCTTCGGGTTGTAGCCGCTCGGCAGGATGATCATGTTGTAGTTGTCGGACGAGGTCAGGTAGGGGAAGTTGCCGTTCGGCGCTGACAGGTGGAACTCGACCGTGTAAGCGTCCTTCTTCACCACACCGGACGGGGTCAGCACGCCACCGAACGCGGACAGCGCGGAGCCTCCGGTCGTCTTGTCAGTTTGCAGCTTGTAGGTGTACACGACGTCGTCGGCCGTCAGCGCGTGGCCGTTGCTGAACTTGACTCCCTGGCGGATCTTGAATGTCCAGATATCGGCTGCCGTATTCGATGACCAGCTCGTCGCCAGTTGCGGCTTCAGGGTCAGGGTCTGGTCGGAGAAGGTGAGGTACTCGCCCGTCTGACCCAGCATGTCCAGGCCGCCCTGGTCGGCAACGGTGACCGGGTTGATGGCGCCGGCTGGCGTGATGATGCCGACGTTGATGGTGGCGCCCGCGCCGCCAGCCGGCGTTGACGCCGGCCGAGCTCGGCGAGGAACTTGAGCCGCAGGCGGCGAGCACGCCGCCCAGAACCGGAGCCGAGATGCCGACGAGCGCGCCGCGGCGCAGCAGTTCCCGCCGTGACAGCCGGCCAGCAGCGAACTCATCGATGACGTGGTTGGCAATCTCGTTCTGTCCTGCTCGCAGCCGGCTGAGCCGGTCATTCGGTGTGTTCACGGATCCTCCTCTTGACCGCAAGCGCGTGCGCTTCCGGCACGAATGAAGTGGAACATAAGCCCTGGGAAAGGCCGATGTCACCGCGCCTTTCCGCCAGCTTGCAAATTCGTTAGCTGATCGATAGGAATATGACAGCTCATGAGGTGTCCTGGCTCGGTTTCCGCGAGGGGTGGCTCGGTGGACTCGCAGATTCCGGACGACAGCCGCCTGGGACATCTGGTGTGGAAGACGCACCCGGCCGGCGGATCGGCAGCAGACGGGATCTCGCCGCTGAGCCTGATGCGCTCCGGGCGCTCGCCGTCCAGGCTCGGTACCGCTGACAGCAGTGCCTCGGTGTAGGGGTGATGCGGGCCGCTGAACACCCGCTCGGCCGGGCCTACCTCCATCACCCGGCCGAGGTACAGCACCACGATCCGGTCCGACAGGTACCGGACGAGGCCCAGGTCATGTGAGATGAACAGGTAGGTCACCTGCTCCTTGGCCTGCAGATCGGCCAGCAGGTTGAGGATGGCGGCCTGCACCGAGACGTCGAGAGCCGAGGTTGGCTCATCGCACACCACGACGGCGGGACCGCCACCGAAAGCACGCGCAATGGCCACCCGCTGCTTCAGGCCACCCGATAGCTGACGTGGCCGCAGCGGCAGGTGCCGCTCCTCGAGCCGGACCGACCGGACCAGGTCGGCCAGCCGCTCCCGCAGGTGTGCACCCGACAGGCCGGCCAGCTTGGTCAGCGGCCTGCTGATCAGCTGCCGTACCGTATGCCGGCGGTTCAGCGCCGAGTCGGGGTTCTGGAAGACGATCTGCATGGCTTTGAGCTGCGGTCTGCCGCGGCTGCTCACCGCGGCTGCCAGCGCGCTGCCGTCCAGTTCGATGCGGGCGCCGCCGTCGGGCGGCAGCAAACCGAGCAGGATCCGGGCGAGTGTGGTCTTGCCGCTGCCGGACTCGCCCACCAGCCCGAGTGTCTCGCCGCGCTGAATATCCAGGTTGACCCCGCGCAGGGCCTGCACTGACTCGCCGCGCGAGGCGAAGGTCTTGGACAGGCTACGGATCGTGATGACCGGGTCGTCGGCCGGGCTCTGAGCCGACCGCAGCTCGACGTCGACCGGGGTGTTCCTGGGCATGTCCGAGGTGTCCTCGTGCCGGTAACAGCGCGAGGTCCGCTGCGGGCCGGTAACAAAGGCCGGTGGCGGGCGTTCGCGGCATCGTTCCTCGACTATCGGACAGCGGGGCGCGAAGATGCAGCCCTGCAGCGAGTCGCCGGGCTGCGGGAGGAAGCCGGGTATCGAGTCCAGCCGGCCGTGGTCCTTGCGCTGTCCGCGCCGCGGTATGCAGCGCAGCAGGCCGACCGTGTACGGGTGCCGGGGCTGCTCGAACAGCTGGCCGGCAGGCCCCTCCTCAACCAGCTCGCCCGCGTACAGCACGCCGACCCGGTCGCACATCTTCGCGATGACCGCCAGGTTATGGCTGATGAACAGCACTGAAGTAGCCAGCTCGGTGCGCAGGCTGGCCACCAGGTCGAGTACCTCGGCCTCGACCGTGGCGTCCAGGGCCGTCGTCGGCTCGTCCAGGATCAGCAGCGACGGCTCGGCGGCGATGGCCATGGCGATAACCACGCGCTGCGCCATCCCGCCGGACAGCTGGTGAGGGTAGCTGTCCATGACCCGGCGCGGGTCGGCAATCTGGACCCGGCGCAGGATCTCCGCGGACTTGTCGATGGCCCGGGCCCGGCCCATCCCGGCGAGCTCGTACACCTCGCAGACCTGCCTGCCGACCCGGACAGACGGGTTCAGCGCCTTTCCTGGCTCCTGATAGACCATCGACACTGTGTGAGTGCGCAGGTCACGCAGGTCCGCGGCGCCAAGGCGCAGGGGATCCTTGCCGTTGATGCGGACTGATCCGGCGCTGACCCGGCCGTTGCGCGGCAGGTACCTGGTCAGCGTGAGCGCGACTGTTGACTTGCCGGACCCCGACTCGCCGACGAGCCCGTAGCACTCGTTCCTGCCGATCTCGAACGAGACATTGCGGAGCGCCAGCCGGTCGCTGCCGCGCACCCGGTAGCTGACGCTGAGGTCGTCCACCCGGAGCGCTGGCCCGGCAGCTGGCCCGGCGTCGGCCGGCTTCTCAGTCATCCGGCAAGCACCCGCTCGGTCGAGTCGGCTACCAGGTTGATCGCGATCACCAGCGAGGCGATGGCGAGCGCCGCGAACAGCGTCTCCCACCAGTATCCGGCTCCGATGACCCCGTAGTTGGCGTAGATGTCATTGCCCCAGCTGGGCGTCGCCGGATCGACGCCGAAGCCGAGGAAGGCCAGGGTGGCGATGGTGAAAATGGCGTAACCGAGGCGCACCGTGAACTCAACCATGACCGTGGGCATGACGTTCGGCAGGATCTCGGCGAACATCACGCGCAGCCGGCTCTCGCCGAGCAACCGGGCCGCTGGCAGGTAATCCAGCTGGCTTTCAACCTGCACAGCGGACCGGACTGTGCGGGCGATGATCGGCGTGAAGATGAAGCCGATCACCACGATCTCGGTCGCGGCCGTTGCGCCCACCGCGACGATGAACAGGAACGCGACGATAACGGCGGGCACTGCGAGGACGGCGTCGACCAGCCGCCCGGCAACAATGTCCAGGGCACCGCCGAGGTAGCCGAGCGCCAGGCCGAGCATGGTGCCCAGCACGGTGCCGAGCAGGGTAGCCAGCGGCGCCACGATCAAGATGCTGCGCGCGCCGACCAGGACGCGGGAGAAGACATCCCGGCCGAGCTGATCGGTGCCGAACCAGTGCGCGGCAGAGGGTGGCATGTTCGTCGCGAGAAGCTGCTGCGCGTAGGGGCTGTGCGGTGCGAACGAGGTCCCGAAGATGGCGCAGGCCACCCAGAATGCCAGGATCAGCGCGCCGACAATGAAGGCTGGCCGGCGCGCTACCAGCCGCCAGGAGGGCAGTTCGGCAGCGGTAGCGTCGGTAACCGGCGCCACGAGGATCTCGGTCACTGTGCCGTCCTGGTCCGCAGCCGCGGGTTGAGCCAGGTACTCAGCAGGTCGGCGAGGAGTACGGCCACCAGGTACACCGCGCCAATCACGAGCACGCCCGCTTCGAGCATCGGGAAGTCCTTCTGGCTGGCGGCGTTGTAGATGAGCAGCCCCACGCCGTGGTAGTTGAAGAGCGTCTCGACCACGACCAGCCCGCCGATCAGATAGCCGATCTGGGTCGCGATCACGGTGATCGTCGGCAGCAGCGAGTTGCGCAGCACGTGCCTGGTCAGCACAGCCCGGCGCGGCAGGCCCTTGAGGGTCGCGGTCCTGACATAGTCAGAATCCAGCGCCTCGATGGTGCCCGCTCGGGCCATCCTCGCGACGTAGCCGAAGAACTCGAACACCAGCGGGATCACCGGCAGGATCAGGTAGCGCAGCTGGGTGGGGAACGAGGAGCCCGGCGGCGCCGTGGCCGTCGACGGCAGCACCTTGAGCCAGACCGCGAAGATCACGATCACGACGATGCCCGAGACGAACTCCGGCACCGTCGCGGCCGACAGGCCGGTGAGCGAGATAATCCGGTCCACCGGCCGGCCGACGTTCAGGGCGGCTATCACGCCACCTGCGATGCCCAGCGGGATGATCAGGATCAGCGCGAAGACGGCGAGCTTCGCGGAGTTGACGAGTGCCGGGCCCAGGATGGTCGCGACCGACGACCGGTACTGGTAGGAGATGCCGAAGTTCCCGCGCACTGCACCAGTGATCCAGTTGCCGTACTGGGACAGCAGTGGCCGGCCGACCCCGAGCTGACTGTCGAGGTTCGTGACTGCTGTCTGGGAGGCGAACGGCCCCAGTATGGCCCGGCCCGGATCGCCGGGAAGCACCTGTCCCGCGAAGAAGATGATCACGCTGAGGATCCACAGCGCAATCGCCGCAAGCCCGAGACGCTTGAGGACGTAACGCGTCAACGGATCCCCTTAGGCGACTGCCGGCTAGTCGACCGAGCATGCAACTTCTGAGAAACCCTAGGATGCGTGACGTAATGCCGCAAGGCGGTAACAGCGCAGGGCACCGCGGTCAGCCCTTACTATTCGTCGCGGTGAAGATAACTGCGATCCGGCTGGACCGGATGCGACTGGCGCTCGACCCGCCATTTCGTGCTGCCTGGGACCCGGTGCCGCGGCGGCACTTCGACGCCACCCTGGTCCGGGTGGAGACAGACTCCGGCCTTACCGGATACGGGTCCGGCGACACGATGGATGGCTTCGACGCCTTCGCGCCGTTGTTCATCGGCACGGATCCGATGCAGATCGCGCTGCATGTCCGGAGGCTGGAGACCATCAGCTTCCACGCGGGCAGCTACTGGCCGGTCGAGGCGGCGCTGTGGGACATCATCGGCAAGGCCTGCGGGCAGCCGGTCAGCGTGCTGTTCGGCGGTGCGCGTGACCGGCTGCCCGCCTATGCGTCCTTCGGCGAGCTGAAGAACCCGACAGACCGCGCGGAGGCTGTCGTGGCCGCCAGCGAGGCCGGCTTTCAGGCCGTGAAGATCCGAATCGGGCGCGAGGATGTCGACGGCGGCCTGGCCGCCGTGCGCGCGGCGCGGCGTGTCGCGGGCAACGACCTGAAGATCATGGTGGACCTGAACCAGTGGTGGCGGATGCCCGGTGACATCTCGCCGGCCCTGGACCAGGTCGCCGTCCGCCGTATCGCCGCGCAACTGGCCGAGCTTGGCGTGTTCTGGCTGGAAGAACCGCTGCCAGCAGCGGACCTGACCGGGATGCGACTCCTCCGCGAGCAGACTGGCATCCGGGTGGCCGGCGGTGAGATGGCCAGGACCATGGCTGAGCTACTGGATGCCCTCGCGGCCGGCGCGCTGGACGTGATCCAGCCGGACGTGGTGCTCGCGGTGGGACTGCTGCGAACCCGTACCGTGGCCGAGCTTGCCCTGCTGCGCAATGCCTGGTTCACTCCGCATACCTGGACCAACGGGCTCGGCCTGCTGGCCAACCTGCACGTCGCAGCGGGGGTTGGAGGCGGGCCGTACCTTGAGTTCCCCTACGATCCGCCCGGCTGGACGACTGCCCGGCGCGACTTCCTGCTGACCGAGCCCATCGGCATTGACGCGGACGGCTGCGTGCGCGTACCGGATCGGCCCGGCCTCGGCGCCGAGATCGACGAGGACGCGGTGGCCAGGTGGAGGGTGACTGCGTGAGAGTAGCGTTCATCGGCCTCGGCCACATGGGCGAGCCCATGTGCCGCAACATCCTCGCGGCCGGGCATGAGCTGATCGTGCATGACATCCGGGCCGAGGCCGGCCGCCGGGCTGCTTGCCGCTGGCGCTACGTGGGCGCCATCGCCGCGACAGGCCGGCCACGCCGCTGAGGTCGCGATCACCATGCTGCCCGGGCCGCGCCAGGTCGAAGAGGTGCTCATCGGTGCGAACGGCCTGCTGGACGGCATGCCGGCCGGCAGCATCTGGGCGGACATGTCGACCAGCGAGCAGGCTGTGGCCAACCGGGTGCGCGCGCTCGCGCAGCCGCGCGGCATCGAGGTGCTGGACGCGCCGGTCAGCGGGATGGCAGCCGGCGCGCGGGCTGGCACTTTGCAGATCTTCGTCGGCGGTAGCGCGGACAGTTACCAGCGCGTGCGGCCGGTACTGGAGGCGATGGGGGATCCGGACCGGATCCTGCACGTGGGCGGGAACGGGCCGGCTACACAGTCAAGCTGATGATCAACCTGCTGTGGTTTGCGCAGCTCACCGCCGCCGCCGAGGTGCTGACAGTCGGCGTGCGGGCTGGCGTCGACCTGGCCATCCTGCGGAACTGCCTGCTAGCCAGCCCGGCTGCCAGCAACTTCCTGGACCGTGATGTCCTTGCGGTGCTCGAGCACGGTGACTACGACGATTCCTTCGCGCTGGCGCTGGCTTGCAAGGACCTGGGGCTCGCGGTCGACCTGGCCCGGCAGACCGGCGTGCCCGCCGAGGTGAGTGCGCTCGTCGAGCAGATCTACCGTCGCGCGCTCGCTCAGTACGGTGACAACGGCGGTGAGATGCTGCCGATCAAGCTCCTCGAGGACGTGACCGCCACGCCCCTCCGGCTGCCGCAGGAGTGATCATGCTTGTTCCGTCCGAGCTTGCGATCGGGGACACCCCGCCTGCTCGATTCGGCCCCGGCGCCATCGCCAGCCTGCCCGGCATCGTGCAGCGCGGCGGCCGCCACGCGCTCATCGTCACCGATGCCGCGCTGGCGGCCACACCGGTGCTGGCCGCGGTGACCGGAGTGCTATCCGCGGCGGGCATCCCGGCGACCGTGTTCAGCGACGTCCATCCGAACCCGACGACAGCGGACCTGGCAGCGGGCGCGGCGGCTGCGGCCGGGATGGTGGCGCCAGTCATCGTGGCGGTGGGCGGCGGGTCGCCGATCGACGCGGCCAAGGGGATCGCGCTAGCCGCCGTCAACCCCGAGCGGGGCAGGGAGCTCGACTACCGATCCCAGTTCGGCAGCCGGGCGCTGCCCATCGTGGCCGTCCCGACCACCGCAGGCACCGGCGCCGAGACCAACGCGTTCGGCGTCATCACCGATGAAGCCACGCGCCGGAAGTTCTACGTCGGACACGCCAGCACGATGCCTGCCGCCGCGGTGCTCGATCCGGAGCTCACGGTGGGGCTGCCGCCTGGCGCCACCGCCGCAACCGGGATGGATGCGCTCACGCACGCGATTGAGTCCTACCTTTCCGTGCGGGCCAACCCGTGGTCGGCGGCGCTGGCTCTGCACGTGGTGCGCATGTCGGCGGAGTACCTGCCGCGGGCCTGGGCGGACGGGTCAGACCTTGAAGCCCGGGGCCAGCTGCTGCTCGCCGCGCACATGGCCGGGCTGGCGATGGCGACAACAGGATTGGGCGCCTGCCACGCGATCGGGCACGCGCTGGGCGGCCGGTTCGACGTGCCGCACGGTGTGGCGCTCACGATGGTGCTGCCGCAGGTGCTGTCGTTCTCGGTGCCGGTTTCGGCTCGGCGGCTTGCTGACTTGTCGTTCGCGCTCGGCGCCGGATCCACCGCGGCTGCCGCTGAGGAGAACGCGGCTGCCGCGATGAACGCCGTCGCCGAGCTGGCCAAGGCAGTGGGCATGAGCCACCGGCTAGCTGACTTCGGCATCGACGGCCGGGCGTTCGGGCAGATTGCGGCGGATGCCCTGGACGATGAGGTGCTGGCCAATGCGCCGGTGAAGCCGACGGCAGCTGATGTGGAGCGGATGCTGGCGGCGGCGAGTTAGCGAGGCTGCTGCCCGGCTCAGCGCCACCCGGCCCGCTGCGGAGCCGAGGACAGCCGCAGGACCCAGTTTCCGGGCGGCCGGTTGGGACGGTGGATGATGAAGCCTGTCACCAGAGGAGCTGACTATGACCGCTGTGCCCGAGGTAACTGGCGCAAGGCCCGTCCGCGCGCCCCGAGGCAGCGCCCTGACCTGCAAGGGCTGGCCGCAGGAGGCCGCCATGCGGATGCTCATGAACAACCTGGATCCTGAGGTCGCCGAGCATCCGGATCAGCTGATCGTGTACGGCGGATCAGGCCGCGCGGCCCGCAGCTGGGGGGCATTCGACGCCATCGTTGCCTCGTTGCGGGAGCTGGAGCGAGACGAGACCCTGCTGGTGCAGTCCGGCAAGCCGGTCGGGATGTTCCGCACCCACGAGTGGGCGCCGCGGGTGCTGATCGCCAACTCCAACCTGGTGCCGCAATGGGCCACCTGGGAAGAGTTCCGCCGCCTTGAGGCGGCCGGGCTGACCATGTTCGGCCAGATGACCGCGGGCTCCTGGATCTACATCGGCACGCAGGGCATCCTGCAGGGCACCTATGAGACGTTCGCGGCGGTTGCGGCGAAGCGGTTCGGCGGCTCGCTGGCCGGCACCATCACGCTGACCGCCGGGCTTGGCGGGATGGGCGGCGCGCAGCCCCTCGCTGTCACCATGAACGGCGGGGTCGCGCTGTGCATCGACTGCGACCCGTCCAGGATCAGCCGCCGGATTGAGCACGGTTACCTCGATGTGGCCGCCGATGACGTCGACGACGCGGTGCGCGCGCGCGGTGGCAGCGGCGGGGCAGGCCAGGCCGCTGTCCATCGGCCTGCTCGGCAATGCCGCTGACCTGGTCCCGCAACTGCTGCGGATGGGCGCGCCGATCAACGTGGTGACGGACCAGACCTCCGCCCATGACCCGCTCAGCTACCTGCCGCGCGGCGTCGCGTTCGAGCGACATGGCCAGCGCTGCGCGCCGAGGACCCGGCCGGGTTCACGGTCAGGGCCAGGGAATCGATGGCCGCGCACGTGCAGGCCATGGTCGGCTTCCAGGACGCGGGCGCGGAGGTCTTCGACTACGGCAACTCCATCCGCGGTGAGGCCGAGCTGGCCGGCTATGACCGGGCGTTCGCCTTCCCCGGCTTCGTGCCCGCCTACATCAGGCCGCTGTTCTGCGAGGGCAGGGGCCCGTTCCGGTGGGCGGCGCTGTCCGGCGAGCCGGCCGACATCGCCGCCACCGACGCCGCGATCCTGGACCTGTTCCCGAAGAACGAGGCGCTCGCCCGCTGGATCCGGATGGCCAGGGAGAAGGTGCATTTCCAGGGCCTGCCGGCGAGGATCTGCTGGCTCGGCTACGGCGAGCGGCACCTGGCCGGGCTGCGGTTCAACGAGATGGTGCAGCGCGGCGAGGTGCAGGCGCCGATCGTGATCGGCCGTGATCACCTGGACTGCGGCTCGGTCGCCTCGCCTTACCGGGAGACTGAGGCGATGGCGGACGGCAGCGACGCGATCGCCGACTGGCCGTTGCTGAACGCGCTGGTCAACACGTCGTCCGGGGCGTCCTGGGTCAGCATCCACCACGGCGGCGGCGTCGGCATCGGGCGGTCGATCCACGCGGGCCAGGTGTGCGTGGCCGACGGCACCGAGCTAGCCGGGCGCAAGCTCGAGCGGGTGCTGACCAACGACCCCGGCATGGGTGTCATCAGGCACGCGGACGCGGGTTACGAGCGCGCCACCGAGGTCGCGGCCGAGCGCGGCGTCCGGGTGCCGATGCAGCCCGCAGGCTCGTGACCCGCAATGCCGGGGCGCCCGGACGACCGGCTGACCGGAGTTGCTCATGAGCTTCGCTGAGCTGTGGGCCGAGCTGCTGCCGGTCGGTCGGGACGAGCGGACCGGCGGCTACCGGCGGTACTCCTGGACCGAGGCGGACGCAGGCTGCCGGGCCTGGTTCGCCCGCACCGCGACCAAGCTTGGGCTGCGGACCGACTTACGACCGCAACGGCAACCTGTGGGCCTGGTGGGGACGGCCAGACGGCAGCCCTGGCCAGGCGATAGCAACCGGCAGCCACCTCGACTCCGTGCCGGATGGCGGCGCGTACGACGGCCCGCTCGGCATCGTGTGCGCGTTCGCGGCCATCGGCCAGCTGCGCGAGCAGGGATTCCAGCCGGCCCGGCCGATCGGGGTTGCCGCGTTCACCGAGGAAGAGGGCGCCAGGTTCGGCGTCGCCTGCCTGGGCAGCAGGCTCGCGACCGGCGCCATCGATCCCGATGCGGCGCGCCAGCTGCGCGACCGTGACGGTGTCAGCCTGGCGGAGGCGATGCGGTCGGCTGGCCGCGACTCGGCCTCGCTCGGCCCCGACGACGACCTGCTTGGCGGCCTCGGGGCATATGTCGAGCTGCACATCGAGCAGGGCAGCGCGCTGGCCGGGCTCGGCGCGCCCATCGGCGTCGCCGAGGGGATCTGGCCGCACGGCCGCTGGCGGATCGACTTCACCGGCCGGGCGGATCACGCCGGCACCACGCGGCTGGCTGACCGGCGCGATCCGATGCTTCCGTTCGCGCTGACCGTGCTCGCGGCCAGGGCGGCGGCCGCCAGCCACGACGCGCTCGCGACGTTCGGCCGGGTCATCGCCGAGCCGGGCGCCGCCAACGCCATCAGCTCGGCCGTGCACGCCTGGCTCGACGCGCGCGCACCCGACGAGGCCGCGCTCGACCAGCTCGTCAGCGAGATGTGGGTCGCCGCCCAGTCCGCCGCCAGTCAGCATGGCGTCAGCGTCGAGCAGCGGCGCGAGTCCGTGACCCCGCTCGTCAGCTTCGACAGCGGGCTGCGGGACCGGCTGGTCGGCGTGCTCGGCACAGGCGGGCTTCGGCGCGCCTGTGCTGCCTACCGGTGCGGGCCATGACGCCGGCGTGCTCGCCGCGCGGATCCCGACCGCGATGCTGTTCGTCCGCAACCCCAGCGGCGTCTCGCATTCACCCGCCGAGCAGGCCGAAGCGCCCGACTGCGAGGCCGGCGTCGCCGCACTCGCCGCCGTGCTCGCTGACCTGGCTGGTGAGTGAGCGAATCGATGACCGTGCCGCCAGCGGAGCTGACCGGCCAGCCGCGACCGGCCGGCCGGAGCGGGCCTGGCTGGCCGAGCTGGCCTGGTCGCCAGCCCTCGGGCTGCGGACCGACGTGCTGATCGAGGCAGCGGACGGCAGGATCATCGCGGTTACCCCGGACGCTGGACAGCGTGCCCGCCACCGCGACGCGGCTGGCCGGACTGACGATGCCGGGCCTGGCAAACGCGCACTCGCATGCCTTCCACCGGGCGCTTCGCGGCATCACCCAGGCATCCCGCGGCACGTTCTGGACCTGGCGGGAGCGGATGTACGAGGTGGCCGGCCGGCTCGACCCGGACAGCTACCTCGCGCTCGCTACCGCGGTCTACGCCGAGATGGCGCTGGCCGGCGTCAGCTGCGTCGGCGAGTTCCACTACCTGCACCATGGGCCCGGGCGGCATGCGGTACGCCGACCCGAACCAGATGGGCCGGTCGCTGCTCGAGGCAGCCCGCCGCGCCGGGCTGCGGATCACGCTGCTGGACACCTGCTACCTGTCCGGCGGGTTGTCCGCCGACGGCAGGCAGCAGCCGCTGGAAGGTCCGCAGCTGCGGTTCGGTGACGCCGACGCCGGGGGCTGGGCGGCCAGGGCCGACGCGCTCGGGTCCGGACTCGGCCGGCGGCTGGCGCCGCACGCTCGCGCCGGGGCGGCCATCCACTCGGTCCGCGCCGTGCCGCCGGCGCAGATGCATGAGGTGGTGGCCTGGTCGCACCGCTACGGCGCACCGCTGCATGCGCACGTGTCCGAGCAGGTCGCCGAGAACCGGGCCTGCATCGCCGCGCACCGCGCTACCCCGACGGAGGTGCTGACCCAGGCCGGGGCGATCGGGCCGCGCAGCACGGCAGTGCACGCGACGCACCTGACCGGCAGCGACATCGACCTGCTGGGCGGCAGCCGGTGCCATGCCTGCTTCTGCCCGACGACCGAGGCCGACCTGGCCGACGGGATCGGCCCGGCCAGGTCGCTCGCCGACGCCGGCAGCACGCTCACCCTGGGCAGCGACAGCCATGCGGTCATCGACCTGCTAGAGGAGGCGCGCCGGGTCGAGCTCGGTGAGCGGCTCGCGACCCAGGAGCGAGGTCACTTCACCGCCTTCGAGCTCGCCACCGCCGCAACCGTGTCCGGCCACGCCAGCCTGGGCTGGCCGGACGCCGGCGAGTTCGCTGCCGGCGCACTCGCCGACTTCGTCACGGTGGCGCTGGACTCGCCGCGCACGGCCGGCGCTACCGCTGCGACGGCGCTGGAGTCGGTGATCTTCAGCCGCTACTGCCGCCGATGTCCGGCACCTCGTCGTGGGCGGGCGGGACGTGGTGTCCGACGGCAGGCACGTGCTTGTCCCTGACGTGCCCGCGGCCCTGGCAGCGGCGATCAGCGCCGTGCTGCACTAGCGGTCGGGCGACCGGCCGGGTCAGCCCCGGGGCAGGCCCGAGCAGATGCTCGCGGCCGCGTTGCGGGCCTGGACGGCGTTAGGTCCGTTCTGGCCGCCGGTGCTGAGAACGGTACCCGAGCCGCCAGTGCCCGAGCCCTTCTTGCCGGGCTTGGTGCTCGCGCCAGGCTGCGGGGCCGGCGCATTCACCCCGGCGAAGTCGGCGCCCAGCGTCAGCGTCACCGGCCCCGGCGGTGCCGACCTGCGGCGTCGGCTCGGCCAGCAGGTTCTGGCCGGCCGGGAACTTGGTGCAGCGCCGTCATCACCGTGTAGGCGCATCGGCCTGGGCGATTCCGGCGTAGCTCACCGTGGTCGTCGAGGTGTAGGACCCGCTGCTGATGCCGACCACGTCGAAGCCGAGCTTGCGCAGCCTGGCTTCGGTGCGCGCGGCCAGCCCGCTGCGGCCGGTGGCGTTGACCACGCGCACCTGGACCTGGCTGGGCCAGCGTCGGGCAGGCTGCCGTGCCAGGTCTGGCCCGTCTGATCAGCTGGAACAGCACGTCGTCCTGCGGCTGCACCGCCATGAGGTGCTCGTCGTATTTCGGGTAGTCGTAGGTGTCCATCGTGGTCGGCATCGTGACCAGCGTGACGTTCCTGGTCTTCAGGTGCGCCAGCGACTTGGCCAGGTGCAGCAGCGAGCTCGATCGAGCCGAGCCCCTTGTCGACGGTCAGGGCCTTGGTCGCGGTGTCGGCGATCCGCAGCAGCCTGGGGAAGTTGCTGAGCAGGCCCTGCTGGAGTTGACCTTCTGCACCACCGAGGAGATGAACGCCTGCTGCAGCTCGATCCGCGGCAGGTCGCCGCCAGCGTCAGGACCGCTGCCGACACCGTGCCGGTGCCGCACGTAGGCAGCGCCTGGGTGTAGTCCAGCAGGTGCTTGCCGGGGCTGAGGTTCACGCCGAGGCCGGGTCGTGGTAGCCGGGACCGGGCGGCACGCACACCTCGACGCCGCCCAGCGCGTCCACCATCGTGCGGAACGAGTTGAAGTTGAACTCGACGAAATGGTCGAGCTTGATGCCGGTCAGGTCCTCGACGGTCTTCACCGCGCAGGTCGGTCCGCCGATGTTCAGCGCACCGTCGATGATGTTGCCTGGCGGGTAATGCTAAGGTCGCCAGGATGCCGTAGCCGATGAACGACTGCGCGCCTTGCAGGCCGGCTCGTAGACGAACGTGTCCCTCGGGATCGACAGCATCGTCGCGTGCGTGTGGGTCGGGTCCAGGTGGACGACCAGCAGGTTGTCGGAGTTGCTGGTGTAGATGCTCGAGCCAGCGGCGATGCCGAAGAATTGCCGTGCTGGCCGAGCCCGTATCTGCGAGCCGAGCACCAGGATGTTCTGCGCCCCGTAGATGGTCCGGCCGTGAAGCCCGCCGACCGTGACGTCGGTGATGTTGCCTTCCAGATGCCGGTACACGGCGAAGCCGCCGATCCCGGCGACGACGATGACCAGCGCAAAGACCGTCGCCAGGATGTAGCCGGTCTTGGCCATGCCGCTCTTGCCGCCGCCAGACCGAGCGGCGCTGCCGCGGGCCGGACCCGACGCCCGGGCTGAGCGGCCGGAGGCCAAGCCGGGCCAGCAGATCCACCGCGCGGAGCTGCGGCTGCCCGCCCCGCGCCGCGCCGGTCGCGCATAGTCGAAGTCACTGGGGCGCGGTCGACCTGCTCCGTAGCGCATCTGCCCTCCGTCCCTGCCGGCATGACCGCACCGGCGCTGCGGCTGGCTGGCAGCCGTGCGGAGCGCGGCGGTGACCGGTCCGAGGTCCCGGCAGGGAAGGTTACCCGGAAAAGCTGTGCTGGTTTCCCCCGCTTTTGCGCCGGACCCTTACGGACTACGGGAGATCTCCGTCCCGCCAGCGTGACGGGTTCTCAGGCGGGCCCCAGCCGTCGGGGAGGATGCCAGCGCGGTCCAGCTGGCCGCCAGCGTCACCCATTGCAGGCCGGGCCAGGCCAGCTGCCCGCCCGAGCTACCGGGCGCTGTGGCACGATGCGCAGGTGAGCGTGCTGATCACCAACATCGGCGAGCTGGTCACTAACGCGCCGCGGGATGCCGTCAGCGTTGCCTCGCCGGGTCCGTTCGACGTCGATCGCGGACGCGGCGGTGGTACTGGACGGCGGGCTGGTGGCCTGGAGCGGGCCGGCCGCGCAGGCGCCGGCGGCCGACGAGATCGTGGACGCGGGCGGCCGGGCTGTGCTGCCCGGGATTCGTCGACTCGCACGCGCATCTTGTCTTCGCCGGGGAGCGCGGCGACGAGTTCGCGGCCAGGATGGCGGGCTTGCCCTACAGCGCGGGCGGGATCCGCAGCACCGTCGCGGCGACCAGGGCGGCCAGCGACGCAGCAGTTGCGCGCGAACCTGGCCCGGCTGGCGGGCGAGATGCTGGCGCAGGGGACGACCACGTTCGAGTGCAAGTCCGGGTACGGGCTGACGGTGGCCGACGAGGCGAGCAGCCTCGCGCTGGCCGCCGAGGTCACGCCGGAGGTGACCTACCTCGGCGCGCACGTCGTCGCGCCGGAGTATCGAGCGTGACGCGGCCGGTTACGTCGAGCTGGTCTGCGGGGACATGCTGGCCGCGTGCGCGCCGCAGGCCAAGTGGGTCGATGTGTTCTGCGAGCAGGGCGCGTTCGGTGCCGACGAGGCGCGCGCGGTGCTCGCGGCCGGGGAGTCGGCCGGGCTCGAGGCGCGGATCCACGCGAATCAGCTCGGGCCAGGGCCGGGCGTCCAGGTGGCCGTCGAGGCTGAGGCCGCATCGGCCGATCACTGCACGTTCCTGACCGATGCGGACGTGGACGGCGCTCGCGTCGTCCGGCGGAACCGTCGCCACGCTGCTGCCTGGCGTGGAGTTCTCCACCCGGCAGCCGTACCCGGACGCCCGGCGGCTGCTGCGCCGCCGGCGTGACGGTGGCGATCGCGTCGGACTGCAACCCCGGCTCTTGCTTCACCTCCAGCATGTCGCTGTGCGTGGCGCTCGCCGTCCGGGAGATGCAGGATGACGACGGCAGGAGGCGGTCTGGGCCGCCACGGCGGGCGGCGCGCACGCGCTGCGCCGCACCGACGTCGGCCACCTCGGCATCGGCGCGCGCGCCGACCTGATCATGCTGGACGCCCCATCGCATGCTTACCTGGCCTACCGGCCCGGCGTGCCGCTGGTCGCCGGCGTCTGGCGGGCAGGCCAGCAGGTCGGCCTGAGGTGGCCGGTCAGCAGCCGGGGGCTCGGCCGCCGAGTTTTGCCCGCGCCAGCTGCATGACACGGCCGACGATTCCCTGCCTCGGCATGCTTCCCGCTCGGTGAGGCTGCCTAGAACCTGCCGCCAGCACTGTGCCGGCCGCGGCTGCCCATGCCGCCGAAGCTGCCGGGGCCAAGGCCGCCGCCCGGCCCGAACCCGCCACCCCTGCGCGGGCTGAACCCGCCCCGCCGCCAGCCGCCGAGCAGGCTGTCGATGAGGATCCCGCCCAGGATCGCGCCGCCCATGCCGCCGCCGGGTCCGGCGCGGCCGGGGACTGCGCCCGGCTGGCCATTCTGGAACTGGGCGACGTCCTGCTCGGCCAGCGACCTGGCTTGCTGCGCGAGGGCATCAGCGTGCTGCGTCTCGGTCAGCGCCGAGACCGGATCGGCCTGGGTGACGGCGATCGCCTGGTGGAAATGCCGCTGGGCCTCAGCAAGACGGGTTCTCGCCTGCGCGCCGACAGCGCCGCGTCTGGTGCCGATGAAGTCCTCAGCCGCCGTCACCGAGCTGCGCGCGACCAGCATGGCCTGGTCAAGGACCGCCCTGGCCCGGTTCTGCCGGTCACGGTCATCCCTGGCGCTGGCCAGCGCACGATCGAGGGCCGCGTCGGCTCGCGCAAGCTCCCGAAGCGCGCCTAGTGCATCGAACGGCCCGCTGTGTTGCAGGCCCCGGACCGTGGCCGCCGCCGCCCGGGCTCGCGCAACCCCGGCTGTCCGGTCGTCTGCGGTGCCGCCGGATTCCAGCGCGGTGGCCTCGGCGAGGTCCGCGTCTATCTCACGCAGCGCGGCAGGCAGGGCCGATGCGGCCTGAGTCAGCTCGGCCTCCATGTGCTCCACCCCGTCCAGCAGGTCCGAAGCCTGGTCGGCGGCCGACTCGGCCGCCTGGAGGAACACCGCTGCCTCTTTCGTCTGGTCGGCGCCGAGTGCCTGCCGGGCATCGCCGAGACTGCCGGCAGCGAACTCGAGCCGCTCGGCCGCCTGGTCGGGACTGGACGCGACCGCGGCGACCGCAGGCGGAGTGTACCTGGCGGCGAGCTGCGCGAGGATCTGCCGCGACTGGGGCAGCCGCTCCGTCTGCTGGGTTGCGTGCGCGAGCACCTCGGCAAGCACCCGCGGCGCCCGGGCTTCCAGATCCTGCAGCCGGTCGAAGGCCTCCGACTGCTCGTCCAGCAGGCGGTTGGCCTCGGCGCAGCGCGCGCTGATCTCCGTCAGCATGGTGCGCTGCTGCTGCTCGGTCACCGCGATGTCGTCGTCGAGGAGCTGCCGGAGCCTGAAGGCCGCAGCGAGCTCGGCCCGGGCTGCCGTCACGGCTGCCGCGAAGGGCCTGGCCGCGTGCTCACCGAACCTGGCCGAGGCGAAGCCCAGTTCCTGGTCGCTGGTGCGCACGGCGTCATCAGTCTCGATCAGCGCGTGCGAGGCGTCGGCCTCCAGTTCGGCCACCGGCGGCCCTAGTGGCGCCGCGACCACGGACCGGCCGCCGCCGGGCCTTCCTGGCCGGCCCGGCCGCCGCGATAGCCGCCGCCAGACCAGCAGCGTGAAAACGAGCAGCACAGCGGCCGCTGCGGCCAGGGCGATATCGGTGCTGGCTGACCCGTTCACCGATCGACCCGTGACGTGGCATTCCGGCGCAGCCCTGCGCCCGCCACCGCGGCGCCGGGCGGAGCCAGCCGGGCACCCAGCGCCGTGGCCGCGGCGGCCGCGGCCATGAGCCGTGTGCGCACAATCCCCCCAAAGTCGCCCCCGGCTACCGGCTATACCCGACAAGGCGGCCCGGCACACGGCGTCCGTCGCCGTCAGTGCTCCGACGTGCACCGATTGTGGTTCCGCAAATCAGGTGAAACTGGGTGACGAAATCGACGAGAATCGATGAGAAGTCGAGCCGTGCGCCTGGTCAGTCAGGCGGCACGCGTGCTAGCGGGGGCTGAGATAACCGCCGCGGAACCGGATCAGCGGGTCGCCGGCTTCGGCGACATAAGGGACGTCAATCACCTGCGAGACGACGAGCAGGTGATCGCCTGCCGGAATCCGCGCTGGTCACCTCGCACTCGAAGCGCGGCCAGGCCGCCGTCCGGGATCAGCGCGCCGGACGCCTCGCCGCGCTCGATGCGGCACGTTCGCCAGCAGCAGCCGCGCGCCCGGGCGGCCCGCGGCGGCGAACCGGCCGGCCAGCGCCCGCTGCGCGGCCGGCGAGCAGCGGTGACGGCGAACGCGTCGACCCGGCCGAGCACCTCGGCCGGGTAGCGACTCGGCGAGCAGCGACACGAGCACCAGCGGCGGATCGGCCGACACCGGGCAGAACGCGCTGACCGTGGTGCCGATGTCGTCGCGGCCGTCGGCGATCGTCAGCAGCGTGACGGCACCCGGCCAGGCGCCAGGGCGTCGAGCGAACCGTAGCGAACCCGGCCGCGGGCACCTCAGCCGATGGCCCGTCTACTCGAACATCCAGGTGCCGGGCAGCATCAGCGGCCCGTGCGGCGACAGCCCGAGCGCGCGCCGCGAGCTGCCAGGCCGGGCCCCAGGTGTCAGCGAGCGAGGCGCGCCGCCGCGGCGCCGCGGCTCTCGCTGGAGCCGGGCGGCCGGAGCCGGTCGATCGGGCCGGACGCGCGGGTACACGCGCAGCGGCGCGGTGGCGGGCAGGCCGGCCCGGCGGCGGGCGATCGCGGCGGCCCGGTCCAGGCCGCCGAGCTCGTCGACCAGGCCGTGCGCGAGCGCGTCGGCGCCGGTCCAGACCCGGCCCCTGGCGACCTCGTGCACCTGCTCGGCGTCATGCCGCGGCCGCTGGCGACCTTGCCGGTGAAGTCGGCGTAGATGTGGTCGAGCCAGTCGTTGACCAGCGCCCACTCGTCCGTCGGAGAACGGCCGGAGCTGCGAGAACATCGCCGCGTGCGCGCCCTGCCTGATCAGGTCGCTGGTGATCGCCGGCCCGGCCGAGCGCCTCGCCGAGCACCGGCTTGCCGGTCAGCACGCCGATCGAGCCGGTGATCGTGCCGGGCTGCGCGATGATCTGGTCGGCGGCCATGGAGATGTAGTAGCCGCCCGAGGCGGCGACGTCGCCCATCGAGGCCACGACCGGGCGTGCCGGCCGGCCCTGGCCCGGACGACCTCGCGCCAGATGGTGTCCGAGGCCACGTAGGAGCCGCCGGGGCTGTTCACCCGCAGCACGATCGCGCGGACCTGCTCGTCCGTGGCCGCGGCGCGGATGGCGCGCGGCGATGGTGTCCGAGCCCATGGCGCCGCCGGACAGCGGGCCGCGGCCGCTGCGCCCGCGCCGGATCGGGCCGGTGGCGTAGATCAGCGCGACGGCCGGCTCGTGGCTGCCGGGCAGCCGTGGTCACGGTGGTCGCGGGCCCGCTCGGCCAGCGCCTTCGGCCGCGCTGGTACCGGCCGAGGTACAGCACGCCGGCGTCCGGGCCCAGCCAGCTTGCGTGCCTCGGCGTAGACCTCGTCGCGGTAGCCAAGCTGGTCGACCAGGCCCTCGGTCTGCGCCCGGGCCGCCAGGAACGGGCCGGCGTCGATGAGCTCGCTGACCTTGTCCCGGCTCGAGCCCCGGCGCTCGGCGATGGCCTGCACGAGCTGCTCGGTGATCGATGCGGTCATCCGCTCGGTGGCCTGCCTGGCCGGCGCGGAGAAGCCGGTCTCGGTCAGCTGCTCGGCCGCGCTCTTGTACTCGTGCCGCTTGGCGACCTGGAAGTCCGCGCCGAGCTTGTCGAGCAGGCCGCGCAGGAAGATGCGCTCGACCGCGATGCCGGTCAGCCCGAGGTCGCCGGACGGCTGCAGCCAGATCTTCTCGAACGCCGTCGCCAGGTAGTACTGCACGTTGCTGGCCGAGAACTCGCCGAACGACTCGGCCCAGGCGACGGTCGTCTTGCCCGCCTCGGCGAAGTCGAGTGATGGCGCGGCGCAGCTCCTGAACCGCGGCCAGGCCGATGCGGCTTCCCGCCGAGGCGCGTGACCAGGATCGTCGACCCGGTCGTCGTCGCGGGCGCGGCGCAGGCCGTCGAGTACGTCCGGCAGCACCGACCCGGTTCCTGCGCCGCGATGGCCGACGATCGGATCGGCCGGCCGTGTCTCGCTGATCCCCTCGGTCGAGATCGAGCTCGAGGATCAGCGGGGCCGTGCGATGCTGGCGCAGTCTTGCCAGCGGGCGTGCGATCGGCGAGTCCGGCATGCGCCTACAGCCTAGGCTCGTCGACTGGCGAATCCGCGGCCAGCGGCCAGTGCCGCCCGGCTACCGCGTGTCTGCCCTGCGCGCAGCGCGGCCGAGGTACCATCAAGGGAAGTGGAGGAGCCTCCGCTACTGCCTGAAGGTTACCGGGGCCACCTCCGGAGTGACCGGCCCCGGCCAGGCGGATCGCGCCGGAACGAGGAGGTAGCCGTGGCAGGTGGCGAGCGGCCGATGCGCGCTGACGCGCAGCGCAACCGTGAGCAGCTGCTGGCCGCAGCGGTGGCGGCGTTCTCCGCAGACGCGGCCGAGGTAACGCTGGAGTCGGTCGCCAAGGACGCCGGCGTCGGCATCGGCACCCTGTACCGGCACTTTCCCAGCCGCGAGGCGCTCGTCGACGCCGCGTACCGCAGCGAGCTCGCCCGGCTGTGCGACTCGGTCCCCGGACTGCTTGCCGCCATGCCCGCCGACAAGGCGATGCGCACCTGGATGGACCTGTTCATCGAGTACATGACGACCAAGCAAGGGATGTCAGACGCGCTGCGGATGGTGATCGCGTCGGGCGGCAACCCGTTCGCGGAGAGCCGGAGCCGGCTGCTGGCCGCGTTTTCGGCGCTGCTGCGCGGCGGGGCCGCCGACGGCACGATGCGCGCCGACCTGGATCCGGCGGACGTGCTGGCGAGCATGAGCGGCGTGTCGCTGGTCGTCGGCGAGCCGGGCCAGCGCGACGCAGGCCGGCCGGCTCCTTGACCTGCTGATGGACGGCCTGCGCTACGGCGCGGCAGGATGAGGCCCCGATCCGCCGGCGGCAGCGCCCGGCCCGCGGGCTGGCCATGGCTAGCCGGGACGGGAACGGCTGGGTCCGGTGCGAGCTCGGCCACCGGCACTGGGGCCGCTTCGGCGCGGCCGGACTTCTCGCCTACGTGACCGACGGCCCGGTGCTGCTGCAGCGCCGGACCTGGTGGAGCCACCACGGCGGCACCTGGGGGCTGCCCGGCGGCGCGCGCGACAGCCACGAGTCGGCGCTCGCGGCCGCGCTGCGGGAAGCCGCGGAGGAGTGCGGCGTGCCGCCCGGCTGCGGTCCGCCTGCGCGGCGTCTTCACCGACGATCACGGTGGCTGGTCGTACACGACGGTGCTGGCGCGAGGCAGCCGATGCCCGTTCGCTGTCGATGCCGAGGACGACGAGACCGACGAGGTCGCCTGGGTGGCCAGCGCCGCAGGTGGCATGGCTTGACCTGCATCCCGGCCTGGCCGCGCACTGGCACCAGCTACGAGCCGAGCTGACGCCGCTGACCATCATCGTGGACGGT
Source organism: uncultured Actinomycetota bacterium (assembly GCA_963795265.1). GTDB lineage: Bacteria > Actinomycetota > Actinomycetes > Streptosporangiales > Streptosporangiaceae > JAJYUU01. The sequence goes on from CAWCHF010000020.1 coordinate 58,376, forward strand.
GCGAACGTGGTCGGCTCCCGGCCCGACGGCTGGTGGCGCGACCGGGCCGGTGCCGCGCGGCCGGCTGCGCGACGAACTCGCGCCGCTGGTCGGCCCGAGGGCATCACCGAGCTGCCGGACGGACTGACGCCGGCCCGGCGGCGAGGTGCCGCTCGATGGCGCGACAGACGCGGCCGCGGCATCGCAGCCGGGAAGATGGCCGACGGCACGGTCCGGATGCGCTGGATGCCGGATGTCGTGCTGGTAGTCGAAGGCGCGGCCCGGCCGGCGGCCGGCTGACGGCTGCCGGCCCGGTGCGGATGGTGGCGGCGGAGCGGTCCGGCGACGACACGATCGCGCGCCTGGCCGGGCAGACTCGCGGGCCGGCGCATCGTCGTGACGGCCGACCGTGAGCTGCGCGAGCGGTGCGTGGCGGCGGGCGCCAGCCGTGGCCGGCCCGTGCTGGCTGCTCGGGCTCACTAAGGTAACCGGGGAGAGACCGTCGGAGGACAGATGATGGCTGGCGAACTTGACGACCCAAGGCGGATCGAGCCGGGCTTCCTGCTCACAGAACGGGAGATGCTCCAAGGCTGGCTCGATTACCACCGCGCGACCTTGCTGCTCAAGTGCGAGGGCCTGACGGACTCGCAGCGGAAGGCCAGGCCGGTGCCGACGTCGAGCCTGTCGCTGCACGGGCTGGTCAGGCACATGGCCGAGGTAGAGCGAAACTGGTTCGCCCGCAGCTTGCTGTGCCTGCCGGACGTGCCCTTCATCTGGCATCAGCCCGGAGTCGAGGACGACGAGCTGGTGCCGCTCGATGACGCCGACTGGGCCGCGGACCTGACGGCCTGGCAGGACGAGTGCGATCGCAGCCAGGCGGCGTCCGAGGACAAGGACCTTGATTACACGGGGATCTGCGACGGCAGGCCGCTCTCGCTGCGCTGGATTTACCTGCACATGATCGAGGAGTACGCGCGGCACAACGGTCACGCCGATCTGATCCGCGAGATGCTGGACGGTGCCGTCGGCCGCTGACCGGAACCATGCCCGGCCGCGTCAGAACGCGGGCTCGGGTCAGGCCCGTGGGCTCGTCCGGTGTGGCAGGCCGGCTGGTCAGCTGGCATCGGCGGGCAGAATCGAGAATGTGTCCGCGTTGAGCGGCTTGATCGCGCGAAAATGACGCTCATCCAGCGTCAGCAGCCGGGTTGTCCGGTACCGGGCGGCAAGCACCACCACAGACGCGTCGGCCAGGCCGATGCGCATGTCCTGGTACCGCTCCGCGACAGCGGCGGCACGGGCGACATCGAACCGGTCGAACTCTGCCAGCCGGTACACCCCGGCCGCGACATCGCCCAGCACCTTGAGTTCAGCTCGGACGCCAGCGCGGGTGGCCACCAGGTAGTCGAGCTCAGCCAGCACGTACGGCGACAAGATGAGCGCGTCGGGATCGCTGCCGAGCACCCGGGTGACCTGGCGGTGGCGGGCGTCGGTGGCCGAGTAGGCGGCGATCAGGCCGCTCGTGTCGCAGATGATCAAGCCTGGCCGAACTCTCCGGCCAGAATCTGATCGACCTTGTCCGCCAGGTCCGGATCACCGAAATCGACCGTCCCCCAGTTCGCCGAGCGCCGGGGCCCGGGCATGTCCGCCAGCCACCGCTCAAGAGCGCTGCGGATGATCGTCGCCTCGGACTCGCCAGACACGCGTGACGCCTCCGACAGGCGCTCCTTGAGGCCGTCCGGCAGGTAAACCGATGTCTTTACCATACACATAGGGTACCCTACAAACACCCTACATCGATCAGTCAGATCTGGCCGAATGCGCGTCCGGGCATGCTGACCTTCGGCATGATGTGTCTGCTGATGGCCTAGTAGAGGAGACCGTGCCGGTGCCGGACCAGACCGCGACCGCCAGTGCCGGCGCGGCGGCGGCCCGCCAGCAGGCAGTCTTAGTGGAACCGCTTCGGCGCTGGGATCCCGAGCAGATCGGCGGTTACCTAGTGATCGGCCGGCTGGGTGCCGGCGCGATGGGACAGGTCTATCTGGGCCGGTCGGCGGCAGGACGCCTGGTCGCCATCAAGACGATCAAGGCCGAACTGGCCGAGGAACCCGACTTCCGGACCAGATTCGGCCAGGAGGTGGCCGCGGCACGACGGGTCAGCGGCGCGTTCACCGCGGCAGTGGTCGCTGCCGACTCCGAGGCAGATGTGCCCTGGCTGGCGACTGTCTATGTGCCGGCACCGTCGCTGAGCACTCTCGTGCGCAGTTGCGGACCGTTGTCCGAGCAGGCGGTCCGCTGGCTCGCCGCCGGTTGCGCCGAGGCGCTGGACTCGATACACAAGGCCGGCCTGGTGCACCGGGACGTGAAGCCATCCAACGTGCTGATCTCCCCGGACGGCCCTCGGGTCATCGATTTCGGCCTGGCCAGGGCGGCCGAGCGGATTCAGCTCACGGTGACCAGGGCCAGTGTGGGCACGCCCGCTTACATGGCTCCGGAGCAGGCCAGGGACAACCGGCAGGCAACATCGGCCAGCGATATCTACGCCGTCGGCGCGACGCTGGTGTTCGCTGCCACCGGCCATGCGCCGTATCAGGGCGACACGGTGATGGACGTACTGGTCCGGCTGGCGACCGAAGCGCCGGACCTGGCGGGGCTGCCTGCCGGACTGACCGAGATCGTTACCGCATGCCTGGAGCGCGATCCGCGGAACCGGCCGACGTCGGCCGCCATCGTCGCCCGGCTGGCGCCGGGCCTGGTGGCGGGCGATAACGGCGCCGCGCCACTGCCGTCCGCGGCCATCCGGCTGATTGACGATTACCGCCGGATTCGCTGGCCGCAGCCTGGCGAACCCGATCTTGAGATCCCCGGCGAGGACACGCTGGGCTCCCAGCCGCCGGCGGCCTGCAGCGCGGTCCGCGAGCCGGCCGCCGGGCGGCCGCACGCTTGGGACCACCCGGCCGGACGGGCACCAGGGCGACCGGCCGGGCGGGCAGCGCAACCTACCGGCGGCTGCTGCTGGCGGCCGCGGGCGCGACCGCCGCCGCGACGCTGATCGGCGCGGGCTGGCTGATCGGCACGCGCCAGCCGAAGTCGCCGCCGCCGCGCTCGCCGGCGTCGTCCCAGCAACTCGCCGGTCAGCAGTCGCCGCCGCCGTCAACGCAGCTGGGGCCAGCGCTCGGACCCGGTCCGCAGGGCGGGCCGCCGCCCGGCACTGCGGCCGCGAAGCCGGTCGTCCGGCTGCTTCAGGACTACGGCGACAGCCGGACCGTGTTCGTCGTGCACGGCGATGGCTGGCCGCCTCGCAAGCCGGTGACGGTCACGCTGGCCGGATTCGGCCCGTCGCGGATCCATCCGGTGGCTGACAGCATGGGCACCTTCAACTACGCGATCAACCAGGATCACGAATTCCTGCCAGGCCGCCTGCCCATCGGCGTCTACACGGTGCGGGTCACCGGGGCACGCGGAGCCAGCGCGAAGGCCAGGTTTGCCGTCCAGCGCCCCTAGCCGCGGGCTGGCAGCGGCAAGCGAGTTCAGTCAGCTGACGGAAGTCCACCACAGGTCTTCCTGGCGCGAGCACCAGGCCGGGTCAGCGATGACGGTCGAGATCGCTCGGTGTGATGACGCCGTTCTCGATCAGCGCGCCCACCGCCACCTCGTCCGACAACCGCACGTCCGGCCGGACCAGGCCGCGCTCGTGAATCTTGCGGCGCAGCACCTTCAGGTGCTCTCCGACCCGTGCGGATAGCCGGTCGCGGAATGCCGGATCGTTGTCAAAGGCCTCGATCTCATGATGGGCGTCGGTCACCTGGAGCGCGGCACGCGCTATTTCCGGCGTGCGCGGGATTGGCGTGCCGCGCGCCGGGTCAACTAGCCAGGGACGGCACCACAGCAGTGCGACGAGGAACAGCTTGGTATTCGGGTCGAGGTACAGCGGCAGCAGCGTCGCGTCCCCGTCCACCCGGCCGCTCCCGGCGTCCGCGCTGTCAGCCGGACGCGTCCCGGCGGTGACGACCAGCCGCAGTGGCAGGCCGTCGTCCAGCATGGAGCGCGAACCCACCAGTGCGGCTCCCTGTCGCAGGAACCAGCCCTCTGATGGCTCGGCTGCCTCGTCCATCCGTGGCAGGCGTACCCGGTAACCGTCGCCTTCTGCATACAGCGCGTGGGTCCGGCTGAGGTTGGCCACCCAGGCTCCGCCAGCGACCGCACTGATCGCGCCTGCCCGCCGGGATAGCCCGCGGCCTGCCGCAATCACCAGGTCCGCGTCCGGTCCCCGGCCGAACACCAGCCGGGTACCTTCCGGGATCGCGGTGACCGCGCCAGCCGGAGTGGTGACGTGCGCGGTGGCACCCGCTGACGGCAGGGGGGAGTCGGAGGCCATCTGCGTCTTGCCCGTCCTTGCTTGCTGCTGCGTGCTGCTGGCACGATCGGCAGCGTGCCGTCCAGGTTGGCCACGGTAGCGCGCATTTTAAGCGGGCTACGGCGTACGGCGCATCCCCGAGTTCGGGGATGGCCAGCCGAGCGGCGGCTGGTTTACTCCTTGCAACCAGGGCGAGGCAGTTCTGCGCTTGGTGTGTTCCGTCTCGTCGGCCGCTTGCAGGCGAACGGGTCAGGGCCAGGGTGCCGGGATTGGGGGGACCAGTACGGTCCCGGTCAGCCGGCCTCGCCCTGGCCAAGCAGGCCGGTGACGAGGCGAGGGGTGGGGAGCGAGACCGACATTGGATGAGGACTGGCGGGGATCGCCGCCGTACTGGGGACGGCATCGCAGGGTGCGCGAGCGGGCCGCACGGTGGCGCAGCTACCGTCGCAGGCGCGTGCTGGCCAGTACGTCGGCGTACCCGGCCGGGCCGGGCCAGCCCGCCGGGCTCATGCCACCTGAACCGAGCGCTTCGCGAGGCCCATCCAGTAGCCGGTTATCGTCGTGACCGGCGCGGTTCCGTCAGCCGCTCCGAGCGTCACGAACATCGGCGCGTAGTGCTCGTTGTCGGATGCGCGTACCGCACCGCTGGAGCACCACGGAAGCCAGCCAGTGCGTCGACGTCCCCGGCATCCAGCGCACCCGCTGCCCAGTGATCAAACTCGGCCGACCATGATGGCGGCTCGGCGTTGTACCTGAAATCGCGCAGGAACGGCAGCCCGTGCGTGAGGAATCCGCTGCCGATGATCAGCACACCCTCGTCGCGCAGCGGCCGCAGCGCCGCCCCGGTCTGCAGCAGTTGCTGCGGATCCAGGCTGGGCATGGAGATCTGCAGCACCGGGATGTCAGCGTCCGGGTACATGACGGTGAGCGGCACGTAGGCGCCATGGTCAAGGCCCGATCTGGCACGTCGGCAACGTGCTCCTGCCCGCCCAGCAGCGACCTGATCCGGCTGGCCAGAGCTGGCGCGCCCGGCGCCGGGTAACGGCGTGATAGTACCGGTCGGGGAAGCCGTAGAAGTCGTAGGTCAGCGGCGCAGCGTCGGCGGTCGAGCCAATGGCGAGCGGAGCGTTCTGCCAGTGCGCGGACACGATGAGAATCGCGGCTGGCCTGGGCAGCGCCCGCGCCCAGGCCTCCAGCTGAACCACCCAGAGCGGATCGTCAACGAGCGGCGGTGCGCCGTGACCGAGGTGCATGGCGGGCATCCGGCCTGGCCGGATGGCGCCGCCGCACGTTCAGCGACCTGCTCGGCCGCATCGGCGGGTACCGGCTCGTGATCGGGCGCCTGCCCGGTCAGTTCCTCGT
>CAWCHF010000021.1:0-275855 GCA_963795265.1 uncultured Actinomycetota bacterium
TATAAGCGCAGTTGACCCGGCGCTTTGGCTTCCAGTTTAGGATGCAAACGGCATACGATTTATTTTCAGCTAGGGCGTGAACTCACAAACGCGCCGCCAAAAGCTGGCCTGGCGGAGCCGCCGATTGATGTCCGCTTGCGGGTGTGAGCCGGGCACCACACGACCTTGTCGCCATGTCCGCTTATGACCAACTGCGACAAGCAGCCCACTGAACCGCTGCGGGGCCACAACTTTCGCTCTACGCAGCACAATGCTAGCTTTGATGGCTATTTCCCTTTCCTTCGGGGCAATAAACGAATGGCGCTGCATACGCGATTGACTGAGATGCTCAGCATCGAGCATCCAATCATCTCGGCGCCTATGGCATTTGCTGCCGGTGGCAAACTTGCTGCGACAGTAACTGGAGCTGGAGGTCTTGGACTCATCGGCGGCGGCTATGGTGATAGTGAATGGTTAGCACGTGAATTTTCCGAGGCACAAAATGCGCGCGTCGGCTGCGGTTTCATCACTTGGTCACTGGCTAAACGCCCCGCATCTACTCGATTTGGCTCTGGCACATTCGCCTTCGGCCGTGATGCTGTCATTCGGGTCGCCAATACCATTTGCCCCTCGCATAAAAGCTGCTGGCGCTAAATTGATTTGCCAGATCCAAAGCATGGAGCATGCGCGCGAAGCGGTCGCCGCTGGCGCTGATGTGATCGTCGCTCAAGGAGCAGAAGCTGGCGGCCATGGAATGGTTCGCGCGACGTTGACGCTAGTTCCCGAAATTGCCGATTATCTCACAAAGGCCGCGCCTGAAACGATACTTGTAGCCGCCGGGGGCATCGCAGATGGGCGCGGGTTGGCAGCAGCGTTAATGCTCGGAGCGGACGGGGTACTAATCGGTTCGCGGTTTTGGGCAAGCCCGGAGGCGCTGGTTAATCCTGCCTTTCAAAATGTGGCAGTATCCTCCGACGGTGATTCTACTATACGCACGACGGTGGTTGACGTTGCCCGCAAAATTGCGTGGCCCAAACCGTTCACAGCGCGCGTAATGAAAACACGATTTGTCGAAGAGTGGCACGGCCGCGAAGCTGAACTCGCCAAACCCGAGGTAGTGGAACAAGAAATGCAACGTTACATGACGGCGATGCAGAACGGTGATCCCGACAATACCGGTGTTTGGGTTGGCGAAGGGACCGGGTTAATCCAAGATGTCCATCCTGCTGCTGATTTGCTTCAAAAAATAGTGGAGGACGCGGAGCGTCTTCTTGGCGACAAAGCGCCTAGCTTTGTCGGAACGGCGTGAGCTTATTTCCCGTATTGGCACATAACGACGGATCGCATATTCGCGGCTGGATCGCGCGTTTCATATTCGTAAGCGCCGATATGATAGGGGCGCGGCCAGCGCGCTTTATTGATTTCGATCAATACGCGGCCGCCGAAATCGCGCGGCTTCAATCGCGTTTCAAGATCTCGCGCCGTTCCAGCGCCTCGACGACTTCGATCGCCAGCCGGTCGGCTTCCTTGTTCCCGGCCATCAGGTGCAGCTCGGGATTTTCCGGCGCTTCGTAGGGCTGATCGACGCCGGTGAAATTCTTGATCTCACCGGCTAGCGCGCGGGCGTACAGGCCCTTGGGATCGCGCGCAATGCATTGGTCGATCGGCGTATCCACGAAAACCTCGATGAACTCGTCACCGCCGAGCAACTCCCGCACCATGCGGCGCTCGGCGCGATACGGCGAGATGAAGGAGCACAGCACGATGAGGCCGGCGTCGGTCATCAGCTTGGCCACCTCGCCGATGCGCCGGATATTCTCCACCCGGTCGGCTGCTTCATGGCCACAGATCAGAAGATCAGCGAGCTCCTGGCGGCGGCTGAAGACGCGCTGGCGGAGGCCGGGTTCCGGACTGGCGACTTCGGCCGCGTTCGCGCCATCCTGGCGGAAGCGCAGGCCGAGGCGACGCGGACGGCCGAGCCAGACGGCGAGGCACATGCCATAGAGCTGCTCGGCATGGTGCACCACTACGAGAACATCACCAGGCTGATGAGCGGTTCCGAAGTGAGTGCCGCCGACGTCGACGCCGAGGAGCGCCTGTTCCGGCAGGCGCTTGCCCACTGGCAGCAGTCCGCCGAGCCAGCGGCCGCAGCGCAAGCCCTCTTCGGGCTTGGCCTGGTCTTCCAGGTACTGCACAGCGACTGGCTGACCGCCATGCCCTACTTCTGGCAAGCACTGGGCCTGGTCAGCGCCCCCGATGCGGCTGTCGGCCGCTATCTTCAGTCGGAGGTACACCGGCATGTCGGCTTTTATTTCCTGGTCGCGGACGTCCAGCCGACGCAGGCCGTGCGGCATCTGCGCCTCTCCCTCGACCTCCGGGAGCAGCTGGGCGACGAACGCCGGATCCCGAGCGGGCAGGTAGCACTGGCCCAGGCCCTGCTCGCCGCGGGCGACCCAGACCAGGCTGTCGTGCTGCTCAGGCAGGCTGTCGAGCTGGCTCGCGCGGCGAGGCTGCTGACTCAGCGCATCGAGGACGCCGAACAGGTCCTGCGCGAAGCGGAGGCGATGAGCAGCGCAGATCCCGCGCCCTAGCCCCGCAGCATGTCGCCGATGATGCCACCCGCGGCGCCAGCGCCGACCGAGGCACCGCGATCGTCCCTGCCGATGTACTCAGACAGCGCGTGCGCTAGCACTGCCAGCGGCATGGACTGCAGCCAGACCCGGCCCGGACCCGTGAGCGCCACCAGGTGGAACCCGTCGCCGCCGAAGAAGACGTTGGTGATGCCGGGCACCTGGGTGACCTGGAACTGCACGGTGCCCTGGAACATCCCGATGTGGCCAGGATGCACCAGCAGCGTCTGTCCGGGCGGCAGTTCGTAGCTGGTCAGTTCCCCCGACAGCTCGATCCAGGCACGGCCCTCACCAGACAGCTTCTGCAGGATGAAGCCGTCCCCGCCGTAGAGGCCACCGCGGAAGGACTGCTGCAGGCCGACGCTCGGGGTGATCCCGGCGGTCCCGCATAGCCAGCCGTGCCTGTGCACGTAGTAGCTGTGCCCGCCCTCGATGTCGACCGGCACGATGTGGCCAGGCACCTTGGCCGCGAAGGTGATCGCACCAGGTCCGGAGTACCTGGTCAGGAACAGACCGCCACCGCCGACCATGCGCTTCAGGCCCTGCATGAGCCCGCCGCCACCGCCACCGGTGCTCGTGGTCTGCGACATCTGGATGCTCGGAGTCATCCACGCCAGCTCGCCGTGCGCGGACACGACCTGCTCGCCCTGCTCGAGCGACACCTGCAAGATAGGCATCGTCGTGCCCTTGATCTCGGCCTGCATGACCCTGCCCTCCGCTCATCCAGTCGTGCGCAAATGCCGCGCACGTGCACAAGGTACTGGCGAGATGCTGTCTGCGGGAGACCTTCGGACCGCTCAGATATTCGCGACGGCCACCGGGCAGCCCCGGCGCGGCCGGGTCAGTCGCCGAGCTCGGCGCGGCGGCGGCGGACGTAGCTCCGCGAGCTCGGACGCGGATCGCGTCGTCCAGCGGCGGCTGCTGGTAGTCCGCCAGCGTCTTCGCGCAGATCTCGCCGGCCCTGGCCGTCGCGTCCTTGCCGCCGAGCTTCAGCCAGCGCTCGTAGTTCGCGGTCGACGACAGCAGCGGCCGGTAGAAGCACTCGCGGAACCGCTCCATCGTGTGCTGCGCGCCGAGGAAGTGGCCGCCGTGCCCGACCTCCTCGTGCGCGCCGAACGCCAGCGACGCCTCGTCGATCTCCAGCGGCGTGAACTCCACCCGCAGCATCCGCAGCAGCTCGATGTCGACGATGAACTTCTCGTAGCACGACACCAGGCCGCCCTCCAGCCAGCCGGCCGCGTGCATCACCCAGTTCGTGCCCGCGAGGAACGTCGGCAGCAGCGTCATCAGCGACTCGTACGCGGCCTGGGCGTCGCACGTCTGGCTGGAGTTCAGCCCGCCGCCAGTGCGGAACGGCAGCCCGAAGTGCCGGGCCAGCTGACCGGTGCACAGCAGCCCGATGCCCGGACTCGGGCGTGCCGAAGCTCGGCGAGCCGGACTGCATGTCGATGTTGGACAGGAACGAGCCGAAGATGACCGGGCAGCCGGGCCTGATCAGCTGGGCCAGCGCGATCCCGGACAGCGCCTCGGCGAGCTGCTGGACCAGCGCCGCGGGGATCGTGACCGGCGACATCGCGCCCATGAGCAGGAACGGGGTCAGCACGACGGGCTGTGCCGGCGGCGCAGTACTCGAACTGGGCGTCCAGCATCCGGTCGTCCCAGCGCAGCGGCGAATTGCAGTTGATCAGCGAGATCGTCGCCGGAACGGCCTCGATCGCGGCCCGGCCGCCGAACAGGATCTCGGTCATCGCGATGGTGTCGGCGGCATTAGGGCCGGACACCACGTTGCCCATGTAGATCTTGTCGGTCAGGGTCTGCAGCGCGTAGATCATGTCGAGGTGCCGGGAGTCCAGCGGCGTGTCGTTCGGCTCGCAGATGACGCCGCCGGCGGAGTCAAGCTCGGCGAACGACTGCGACAGCATGCACAGCCGACGGAAGTCGTCCATGGTCGCGTCGCGGCGGACGTCGCCGTCGCGCACGAACGGCGAGCCGTAGACCGCGCCGAAGACCATGTCGTCGCCGCCGATGTGCACGCTGTTGGCCGGGATTCCTGGCCTGCACGTCGAACTCCCGCGGCGCCAGCGCCACCTGCTCGAGCACGAACTCCGGGTCCAGGTACACGACCTCGCCGTCGGTGCGCTGGCCGGCCTTGCGGAACAGCTCGACCGCCTCGGGCTTGGCGAACTGCACGCCGATCTCGGACACGATCCGGCGCCAGCCCTTGTCCAGCACGGCGATCGCGTCCGGCGACAGGATCTCGTACCTCGGCATCGAATTGCGGAACATTGCCACCTCGAATGGCGCACTTGACCGGCTGGAATGACCGAACTTAGGATCACATCGTAGAACAGAGTTCCGTAACATGGAACTCTGCAAAGTCAAGGACGCGATGTGACCAGCCCTACCGGAACCCAGGCCGTCGACCGGGCGGCGCAGCTGCTCATCGAGGTCGCCCGGCACCGCGAGCCGGTCTCCTTCACCGAGCTGACGGCCTGCCAGCGGCCTGGCCAAGAGCACGACGTCGCGGCTGCTGATGGCGCTGGAGCGCAACGGCCTGGTCCGCCGGGACGGCGCCGGCCGGTTCTCCCCCGGTGAGGTGTTCGTGTCCTACGCCTGGCGCGGCGGAGCCGAGGCCGACCTGGTGAGCGTCGCCCAGCCGGTGCTCGCGCAGCTCGGCGAGCAGACCGGCGAGACGGTCAACCTCGGCGTACCGCCGCGACGGCGGCCTGGTCGAGCAGATCGCGCAGGTCGACAGCAGGTACCTGATCGGCGGCACGAACTGGGTCGGGCTGACCGTGCCGCTGCACTGCGCGGCGCTCGGCAAGGTGCTGCTGGCCTTCGGCGCGGCCGAGCTGCCCGAGGGCAGGCTCGAGCAGCGCACCGACCGGACCATCACCAGCCGTGCCGCACTCGCGGCTGAGCTGGCCGCCGTTCGGGAGCGCGGCTACGCGGTCACTGTCGAGGAGCTGGAGCCCGGCCTCGTCGCGGTGGCGGCGCCGGTATTCTGTCGGCGGCAGCTGCCGTCGGTGCTACTGCCGGCGTCCGGCGCCGGCGGCTCGGCTGTCGCGGCGTGTCGGCTCACCGGGCCAGCGGCCGGCCGCAGCGGCCAGCTGCACGGCCCGGCCGAGCACTTGCTGGCGGCGCGCTCGCCGCTGCGGCCCTGCCGCGCCAGAACCAGCGCCGCCCGTGACCAGCAACGGAAGAAGGTGCCTCGTGACCCCGGACGAGCTGCTGCGCCAGCTGTACGACTACACCCTCGTCGGCAACGCCCCTGAGGTGCTCGAGCCTCACCCGCCAGGGACTGGAGCTGGGCCTCGGCCCGGAGACGCTGCTGTACGAGGCGCTGATCCCGTCGCTGGAGGAGGTCGGCGCGCGGTTCGAGCGCGGCGACTTCTTCGTGCCGGAGATGCTGATCGCGGGCAAGGCGATGGCCGGGCGCGCTGGAGATCCTGCGGCCGCTGCTGGCCGAGACCGGCGCGCAGACGATCGGGAAGATCGTCATGGGCACCGTCAAGGGCGACGTGCACGACATCGGCAAGAACCTCGTCAACATCATGTTCGAGGGCGCCGGCTTCGAGGTGATCGACCTCGGCGTGCAGGTGGCGCCGGAGAAGTTCCTGGACGCGATCCGCGAGCATCAGCCGGACATCGTCGGGTTCTCCGCGTTCCTCACCACGACGATGCCGATGTTCAAGGCGAACATCAACGCGCTGGAGAAGGCCGGCCTGCGCGACCAGGTCATCGTCATGGTCGGCGGCGCGCCGGTCACCCAGGAGTACGCCGACGTGGTCGGCGCGGACGGCTACGCCTCCGACGCCTCGCGCGGCCGTGCGTCAAGGCCAAGGAACTGATCCAGCGGCGGCGCGCCGTCGTGCCCGGCCTGAGGACGGTGCCGTCATGGAAACCATCCTGTCGTCGGCGACGCAGGGAGCTGCGGATCGGCGGCGACAACCCGTTCTGCATCATCGGCGAGCGGATCAACCCCACCGGGCGGAAGGTCTTCCAGGACGCAGCTGCGCCGCGGCGACCTGTCCAGGATCGAGATCGACGTCGCCGAGCAGGTCGCGGGCGGCGCGATGATGCTCGACGTCAACATGGGCGCGCCGCTGGTGCGACGAGACCGAGCTGATGGTCACGCGCGGTGCGAGCTGATCCAGTCGCGCTGCGACCTGCCGCTGTGCCTGGACTCCTCCATCATCGAGGTGCTCGAGGCCGGCCTCGCGACCTATCAGGGCAAGGCGCTGGTCAACTCCGTCACCGCCGAGGACGACCGGCTGGCAGCGATCCTGCCGCTGGTCAAGCGGCACGGCGCGGCCGTGATCGCGCTGCCCAACGACGAGGAGGAGATCCCGGAGGAGCCGGCGCGCCGGCTGGAACTGGCGCGCAAGATCGTCGACGTCGCGACCGGCACGTACGGGATCGCGCTCGAGGACATCGTCTTCGACCCGCTCGCCATGCCGATCGGCGCGGACACCTCGCTCGTGCTGCGCACGCTGGAGACGATCGAGCTGCTGCGCGAGGAACTCGGCGTCAACATGACGCTCGGCGCGTCCAACGTCTCGTTCGGCATGCCGGAGCGGGGCTGCGATCGGTGCCGCGTTCCTGCCGATGGCGATCGCCAGCGGGCTCGACCAGCGCGATCATGGACGCCCGGTCGGCCCAGCTGGTGCAGCGCGGTCAAGGCCGCCGACCTGCTGACCAACCGCGATCCGTGGGGCGCGGCCTGGATCGCCGCGCACCGGGCCCGGCAGGCGCAGGCCGGCGCAGGGCAGCAAGCTGCGCGCCACCGAGGCGACCGCGGCCCAGCCGGCACTCGCCGTGACCGACGTGCACGGCTGCGACCGGACAGCGACTGCGACCGCCGGCGACACACGGGCGCGCCGGTGACCGCAGGCAGCTACCGGCGCACCTCACCGGCGCGCCGGCCAGGGTCGAGCTGCACTTCCTGCCGGCCGGGCTGCGGGTGCGCGTGCCGCCCGGCGTGTCGCTGTTCGACGCCGCCAGCTGGAACGGCATCGCGATCGACTCGACCTGCGGCGGCCACGGCACGTGCAAGAAATGCAAGATCAGGATCCTGGACGGGACGCGCCCGCCTCGTCGCTGGACGCGCGCGCGTTCTAGCCCCGACGAGCTGCGGGCGGGCTGGCGGCTGGCCTGCCGGGCGCTGGCCGACGCCGACGTGCAGGTCGAGGTGCCGCCGCTGGTGACCCGGCCGAAGGCGGCCACGGTGGGCGTCGGCCGCCAGGTGATCCTGCGGCCGGCCGCGCAGAAGCGCTACCTGGAGCTGGCCGAGCCGTCGCTGTCCGACCAGCAGACCGACATCGAGCGGGTCCTCGCGCGCCTGGACGACCTGGAGCTGCGCGTCGACCTGTGCCGTGCTGCGCGGGCTCGGCCAGCGGCTACGGGCGGCGGACTTCAAGGTCACCGCGGTCATCGTCGACGACGTGCTCATCGACGTGCAGCCCGGCGACACGACCGGCCAGCTGCTCGGCATCGCGTTTGACCTCGGCACGACGACCGTCGTCGCCACGCTGCTGGACCTCGGCACCGGCACGCCGCTCGCGGTCGCCTCGATGCTCAACAAGCAGCAGCCGTTCGGCGCGGACGTGATCACCCGGATCAGCGCGACCATGCTCGACCCGGCGGCGCTGGATACTCTCGGCCGGCTCGCGCACGAGACGCTCGCCGAGCTGGCCGAGCGAGGTCTGCGCGCAGGCCGGCGCGGATCCGGCTGACGTCGCCGAGATCGCCGTCGCCGGGAACGCGACGATGACCCACATCGCGCTCGGCATCGACCCTGAGCCGCTCGGCGTCGCGCCGTTCATCATGGCGGCCCGCCAGCTGCCGGAGGTGCTCGCTGCCGACTCGCGCGTGCCGGCGCATCCGCGGGCGCGGGCGTTCATGTTCCCGGCGTTCGGCGCCTACGTCGGCGGCGACATCACCGCCGGGCTGCTCGCGTCCGGCATGAACCGGGACGCGCGGACCCGGCTGTTCATCGACATCGGCACGAACTGCGAGATCGTGCTCGGCAACCGCGACTGGCTGCTCGCGACCGCCGCGCCGGCCGGGCCGGCCTTCGAGGGCGCGGCCATCCGGTGCGGGATGCGGGCCGCCGACGGCGCCATCGAGGCGGTCGCGATCACGCCCGGACGGGCTGTCGCTGACGGTGATCGGCGACTGCGAGCCGGCCGGACTGTGCGGTTCTGGCCTCGTCGACGCCGTGGCCAGCCTGGTCAAGGCCGGCTTGCTGGACCACACCGGCCGGCTCGTCCCCGACGAGGCGGCCGCCGCGCTCGCGCCAGGCCTGGCGCCGCGGCTGACCATGCTCGGCCAGGAGCGCGTCTTCGTGCTGCACTGGCGCGGGCGAGCCGGGCGACGTTGCCGACTCGATCTACCTGTCGCAGCGCGACGTGCGGGAACTGCAGTTCGCCAAGGCCGCCATCGCGACCGGCTGGCAGGTCCTGCTCGAGGAGGCGGGCCTGGCAGCCGGGCGACATCCAGCAGGTGCTGCTGGCCGGCTCGTTCGGCAGCTACCTGTCGCCGGCCAGCGCCATCGCGCTCGGCCTCGTGCCGAGGCTGCCGGTGCTGCGCGTCGTCAGCGCAGGCAACGTGGCCGGCGAGGGGGCGAAGATGGCGCTGCTGTCGGTCCGCGAGCGGGCTGCCGCGCTGGCGCTGCTGGGGGAGGTGAGATATGTCGAGCTCTCCGACCGGGCGGGATTCAACGACGCGTTCGTCGACCAGCTCCAGTTCCCGTCCTGACGGCGGTCAAGCGACCCCGTTCCCGTCCTGAGCGGCGCCGACGCTCGCCGTGATCGCCTGCGGCGCGCTGGCCGGCCACATCCGTGACATCGCGGCGCGCCTCGCGCTGGCCGGTCGAGGTCGTACCCGCTGCCCGCGGTCGCTGCACAACCGGCCGGACCGGATCGCCGCCGCGGCCGAGCAGCTCGCCGTGCCGCTGCAGAGCCGCGGCCTGCGGGTCGCGCTCGGCTACGCCGACTGCGGCAGCTACGGCGCGCTCGACGAGCTGTGCGCCGCGCTGGCTATCCGGCCGGCTGCGCGGCCTGCACTGCTACGACGTGCTCGGCGGCGCCGAGCCGGGTGCGCGCGCTGCTCGAGCGCGAGCCCGGCACGTACCTGCTCACCGACTTACCTGGTGCGGAGCTTCGACCGCACGGTGCTGGCCGGGCTCGGCCTGGACCGCCACCCGGAGCTGTGGGCTGACTACTTCGGGCACTACCGCAGGCTGGTCTGGCTTGCGCAGGAGCGCGACGCGGTGCTCGACCGGCGGGCCGCGGCCATCGCGGCGCAGGTTCGGCCTGCCGCTGCGCATCATCGACGTCGGCACGGGCGGCCTGGAGCGCGAGCTGATATCGCTGGCCGCCGGCCAGCCGGCCGCGGCGGCCGCGCTGCCCACCGCGATAGGCCCGGCATGACGCCGCGGGCGCTGGCTCGCGTCGCCGCCCTGCTAGACACCCCGCGCTACGAGGTGCTGCCCACCGCGGCCGCCGAGCACGACGTGCTGGCCTGGGTGCCGCGCGACCTGGCGGTGACGGTGACAGCATCCCCGGCGAGGGGCCTCGAGCCGACGCTCGTACTCGCCGAGCGGCTAGCCGCGCATGGCTACCGGACGGTGCCGCACCTGTCCGCCCGCCTGGTGCGGGACCGGGCGCACCTGGCTGACATCGTCGCGCGGCTGACAGCGGCCGGGGTCGGCGACGTATTCGTTCCGGCCGGAGACGCCGCTTCGCCCGCAGGCCATTACGACGGCGCACTGCCGCTGCTGGCCGATCTCACCGACATGGGCAGGCCGTTCGCTCAGGTCGGCATCACCGGTTACCCCGAGAGTCACCCGCACATCGCCGATGACATCACCGTGCAGGCTATGTGGGACAAGCGTCGGCACGCGTCCTACATCGTCAGCAACCTCTGCTTTGACCCCGCCGTCCTGCAGCGCTGGATCCGCCGGGTGCGGCTGCGCGGGGTCGCGCTGCCACTGCTGGTCGGGCTGCCCGGCCCGGTCGGGCGAACCCGGCTGCTGGCCACCGCGGCCAGGATCGGGGTCGGCGAGTCGGCGCGATTCCTGGCCGGGCACGGCAGCATGCTGGCCCGCCTCGGGCTGCCAGGCGGTTACAGCCCGGCGCGATTCCTGGCCGCATCGGCCGGCTCGCTCAGCGATCCGGCCAGCGCCGTCGCCGGCTTGCACATCTTCACCTTTAATCAGGTCAGGCAGACCGAGCAGTGGCGTCGTGACCTGGTCGCGCAGCTTTCGGTGCGTCAGTCCGGCTGATCCGCGGCCACCCTGCGCCAGCGGACCGGCAGGCCGTGCGCGGGCGCGGATCCGAGGACCCGCCGGTAGCCTGCCTGGCCAGGTCGTCAGGGTGACCGGGCAGCCGCCGGCCCGTGACTGTTCCAGGTAGACGTAGCCGAAGCGGGCCGACGCAGTAGCCGCGGCGCCGAGCGCTGCCACGCCCTCGGCGAGTTCGGCTCGCTGTGCCTGCGTCAGGTACTGCCGGAAGATCGAGTGCCAGACCACAGTCCAGGTCCCGCGCGCCAGCTCGGTGCGCGCGAGCGTCTCCGACGCTGACTCGGCTCGCAGTTGCGCAGGTACTCGGGCGGCGAGTCCAGAACGCGCCGCGCAGCCGGCCGAGCCGGTCGGCCTGGTCCGGCCAGACATAAGCGGTCAGGGCTGAGCCTGCCCGCTCGCGGTCAGCGGGTCGACCGGCGAGAGGTCGCCGCCGGTCCGCTCGATGATCTGGATTGGCGCCGCCGGCGGCGGCGTCGCCCAGCCAGCCGCCGGCCAGCACGACCGGCGAAGCCGGGTCTCCGTAGCTGCCGGACTCGCCCGGCACGAAGAAGTGGTCGGCGCGCAGGTTCAGGCCGGCGCTCGCGCCGACCTCGATCAGCCGGATCGGCAGCGTGCTGCTCGGCCGCGATGTGCCGCAGCCCGCCGAGCAGGGCCGCCGCCCGGCCCACCTCGTTGGTCTGCGGCGGATGGTCGAGCCAGCCGCGATCGTCCCGCCGTGCTCGGCCAGCGTCCGCCGCAGCGCTGCCCAGGCGTGCGGACTGCCCGGGCTCGTCTCCGGCGGTGCCGCCGGCGCTCGGGTAGAAGCCGCCAGTTCCGGCGCCTGGCCGGACAGCGCGAGCGCGTGCGCGCCGCCGAGCAGGCGCAGCGCGAGCACGCTCGACAGCCGGTCAGTCGAGGTGGCCGCGCAAGTACGTCCGCAGTCGGGCCGCCAGCAGCAGATCGTCGGCGGCGTGCGCGAGCAGGTCGCCGTAGAGCGGGCTGCCGAGCTCCCGGCAGGCGTCGGCCTGCCAGCGCAGCAGCTGCGCAGTGCGACTGGCCGGCGTGCTGCCGGCTCCGAAGTTGCCCACGGCGGCCACTATGGCAGGCGGACCCGGCTCGTCGCCATCGTCAGCAGTCGGCCCGGTCGGGACGGCGGATCGCAGACAGACGAAAGGCCCCCCATGTATGAGATGGAGGGGCCTTCGCCGGAAGCCTGCCGACTGTCCGCCGATTGCTCGGTAGCCAGCCGCCCGGCTTCCACTGCCGAGAGGTATCCTCGGCTAGATCGCCAGTCGCCTGGCTCACTGCCCTCCCGGATTGCTCCGGGTCGGATCTCCCTTGACCGTGAATGAATTTCTACTGCCAGTTCACCGGCCAGGCGCAAGGGGTTTCGGCAAATCAATTCAAGATTCTTTAGGCCAGCGCTCTCAGCAGCAGCGACGCGGTACTGCCCAAGCCGGTCAACCCGGTTAAATGCGACCACCTGGCTGGCGGCGGGAATGCCCCTGGATAAGGCCGCAGCAGCAGCGTCCGCAGACTGTGGCCGCTGGCAGACATGCGTGAGGCCCCCGCATGTATGAGATGCAGGGGCCTCACTGGCCCGGAACGGCACTGACCTGCTGATTCCTCAGCCATCTGCGCCGCTCTGGGCCGCCCCACCCAACTCGCAGTCCTGCGCGAGAGCCCGGTCCCCCGGTCCTCGCGCGATCCCTCGGAGTCGCCCCCTAGGTGGCCGCCGTTAAGCGGTGTATGAATTAATACTGCGTCCGCGGCCGGTCGCGCAAGGCCTTCTTGTTAACCTCTTCAAGATTCTTTTGTCATCCACAGGATGTCGAATGTTGTCCCCCGCGTCGGCGGTTTATCCACTGATTATCCACAGCGCCGTCCACAACTTGGGTGACTATGCAGCCTCACGAGGAGCGCCCGGAGGCAAGGCTGACCGCCATCGCAGGCTGACTGTCGCAAGCCTGAACCTGCACTGCGGTCTGGGCTGGCGCGGCGAGCCATACGACGTCGCCGCCGCGATCCGAGGACTCGACGCTGCCGTCATCTGCTTGCAGGAGGCATGGCTGCCCAAGGCCGACGAGGCGGCGATTGGGGCGGGCTCTGGCGGCCTGGGTGGCCCGGCCGATGCCATCGCCGAGGCCGCCCGGTCCCTTGGCGCGCCCTGTACCGGGTGCCGCAGCGCACAGGCATGACCTGGCCGACTTCGGGCTGGCCGACGCCGGGCGCGCTGACGCCGGGTCAGGCGACCTCTGCCTGGCCGTGCTGACCGCGATACCGGCGACAGGCTATGAGGTCCGCGCACTCGGCCGGGCGCCGGGCGACCGGGTGCCGCGGCTGGCCCAGGTAATCCGGCTGAGCCTGGCGACGGGGCGAGCATCAGGATCGTCAACACTCACCTGACGCACCGGCTGACGAGTCCGGTGCAGCTGTGGCGACTCTGGCGCTACCTGGGCCGCCGCCCAGGGCCCACGATCATCGCCGGGGACCTGAACATGCCCAGGCTCATCGCGGCGCGACTGCCCGGCTTCAGGCCCGCTGTGCGCGGACGTACCTGGCCCGCCTGGCAGCCGCTGATTCAGCTCGATCACGTGCTGGCCAGCCGGGAGGTCGGTGCGAGGACCGGCTCGGTGCTCGCTCCGGCAGACTCCGATCACCTGGCCGTGCGCGCCACGATCGCACTCGCCAGCCCGGGCAACGCAGCCGGCCGAGCTAGCCGTGACCGGCGGCCTTGATGGCTGCCACCAGCGCCGGGATCACCTCGCTCAGGTCGCCGATCACCGCGTAGTCGGCGTGCGCGATGATCGGCGCGTCCGGGTCGGTGTTCACGACCACGATGTGCCGGGCCGACAGGCAGCCGGCCATGTGCTGGATCGCGCCGCTGATGCCGCAGGCCAGGTACAGCTCCGGCGAGATCTTGGTGCCGGTCTGGCCGACCTGCTGCCGGTGCGGCCGCCAGCCCTGGCTGGTGACGACCCTGGACACGCCGACCACGCCGCCGAGCAGGCCGGCGAGCTCCTCGAGCGGCGGCGAATCCGTCCGGGCCGCCGACGCCGCGGCCGCCGCCGACCACGACCCGCGCGGTGGCCAGCGACATGCCGGCGCTCTGCTCGGCCGACTCCGTCGCGCAGCACCTCGCAGGTCGGCCGTCGTCAGCTCGCGGCGTCGAAGCGGCGCACCGCCGACGTGCGCGGCACGCTGGCCGGCGCTCACCGCGTCGCAGCCGGCGCACCGCCGTGCACCGCGGCAGCCCGGCGCCAGCGTACCGCATCGGCCGGTCGCGCGACCGTGAGCAGCGCGCACGGCGCCTCGAGCAGCGCGTCCTCGAGCAGGCTGCCGGCCCAGCGCTGCCGGACGAGCTGCCAGCTGCCGGGCCCGGCTGGCTGCGGCCGAGACGCAGTTCGCCGCCACCGGCAGCCCGGTCATCGCGCCGAGATGCGCCAGCACCTCGCTGCCGTGATCGGTGGCCGCCGCGACGACCGCCGACGGCCCGCTCCGCCGCCGCGAGCTGCTGCAGCCGCGCGCCCACGCCGCCGGCGCGTATCCGGTCAGCTCGCGGCGACGGCACACGCGCACAACTCGGTCGACCCCGTACGCCGGCCAGCTGGTCGGCCAGCGGTCGCGCCGACCGCCATCCGGCTCCGGCCGCCCAGCATCGCCCGGCACGCGAACACCACCGCGGTCAGGCTCGCCGCCGGCCGCGTCAGCCAGCGACCGCGCGAACGACAGCGCGCGCAGCGACGCGTCCGCGACGCTCGCGCCGTCGGCTTCGAGCAGGCACAGTCACCGGCGGCCGCCGGCGGCATCAGCACCGGCGGCCGCCGGTCCGCGCTCATCCGCGGCACGTCCGCAGTCGGCATCGCCGCCCGCGGCGCGCGACGGCAGCACGCCGAGCTCGCCGAGCACCCGCACCAGCGCGGGCACCGCGGCCGTCCCGTGGCCGAGCACCTGCGCCTGGCGCGCCGAGCTCGGCCGGCACGCCGCAGCCCTGCTTGCGCAGCCCGTCCGGCTGCCACTGCGGCCGCAGCACGGTGATCTCGGCCCGCTTGGCCCGCAGCCGTCCCGGCAGCGACGGATATCTCGGCAGGTTGATGCCCTCCTTCACGCGTGACCACGGCCGGCAGCGGGACCTCGAACAGCTCCTGCGCGCCGCGGTACTCCCGCGCCGCGCGCAGCACGTCGCCGGCCAGCTCCAGCCGCTTGATCCCGGTGACGCACGGCCGCCCGAGCGCGTGCGCGACCCGGATGCCGACCTGATAGCCGCCGGTATCGGCGGCCTCGTTCCCGAACAAGATGAGCGGGAACGTGGCCGGCCCAGCTCGCCAACCGCCTCGGCGATCGCGGCCGCCGTGGCGACCGGGCCCCACTCGCGGCCGTCGGTCTCCAGCAGCACGCCGCGGTGCGCGCCGAGCGCCAGCATGTCGCGCAGCTGCGTCGGCGGCCTCGGGCGGCCCGAGCGTCAGCACCGTGACCGAGCCGCCAGCCCGCTCGGTGATCTGCACGGCCTCCTCGACCGCGCACTCCTCGTGCGGGCTGACCGTGAACCCGACATCCGGGTGTCCACGTCCTGGCCGTCGGCGGTGACAACCACCTTGCCGCCCACCATCGGCACCCGCTTGACGCAGACCAGGATGTCCACTGCCCGGCTAGCACCTGACCCGCTCGTTCGCCGGGTCGAACAGCGGCGTCGAGCCGGCCACCGCGACCGTGACCGGATACTGCTCGCCGAGGTACTCGACCGCCAGCGGCAGTGCCCGCGACCGCCTGCTCCGGCGGCAGGTAGGCCATCAGCAGGTGCTTGCCGACCGACGGCCCGGAGCCCGCGCTGGTGACGTAGGAGCGACCGGCCCCTGGCGTCGGTCAGCGGCTCGCCCGCCGCGGTCAGCACCGGCTCGCCGCCGAGCATGTACCGCAGCTCGCCGGATGCGGACGCGTGGTCGTCGACGGTCAGCGTGCACAGCACCGCGGCCGGCGGCGCGCTCGCGCTGGCGCAGGTAAGCGGTCTTGCCGACGAAGTCCTGCTCCTTGACCTTCGGCCTGGTCATGCCCGGCCTCGACCAGGTTGTAGCTGGCGTCGAGCTCGGCGCCGTAGGCGCGGTACCCCTTCTCCAGCCGGCCGGTGGTGCCGTAGACGCCGATGCCGGCCGGCACCATGCCGTAGGCCAGGCCAGCCGAGAACAGCGCGTCCCACAGCTTCGCGCCCTGCTCGACCGGCACGTGCAGCTCCCAGCCGAGCTCACCGACGTAGGAGATCCGGGACGCCAGCACCGTCATCCCGTCGGCCTCGATGTCCCGGCAGGTGCCGAACGGGAACCCGGCGTTGGAGATGTCGTCGGCGGTGAGGTGGCCGCAGGATGGCGCGCGCCTTCGGCCCCCACAGGCCGAACGTCGTCCAGGCCGAGGTCACGTCGGTCACCGCGGCGGAGCCGTCGGCGGGCAGGTGGTCGGTGATCCACTTGTAGTCCGCCATCCCGGTGGCGCCGCCGGTGACGACGCGGAAGTGCCGCGGACCGAGCCGCATGATCGTCAGGTCGGCGCGGAAGCCGCCCGCGTCATCCAGGAACGAGGTGTAGACCACCCGGCCGACCGGCACCTGCATCTGCGCGACCGCGAGCTTCTGCACCGCGTGCAGCGCGCCCGGCCCGGTCACGTCCAGGATCGCGAACGCGGACAGGTCGAACAGCGCCGGCCGCGCTCGCGCATCGCCAGGTGCTCGGCGTTGATGATCGGCGACCACCAGCGGGACTCCCACTCGCTGCCCCGGTCCATCAGCTGGCCGCGGTACCGGTCAAGCAGGTCACGGTTGCGCTCGTACCAGAACGGCCGCTCCCAGCCCGCGGTCTCGTGGAACACCGCGCCGAGCTCGCGCTCGCGCTCGTACACCGGGCTGACGCGCACCGGGCGGCCGGATTCCCACTGCTCGGCCGGGTGCACGATGCCGTACATCTTGTTGAAGCCCTCGGCGGCCCGCGCGGTGACGTGCGCGGTGGTGCGCTGGTGCGGGTAGAACCGGGCGATGTCGGCCTCGTGGATGTCGATCTCCGGGGTCACGCCGCTCATCCACTCGGCGACCGCGCGGCCGATGCCGGGCCCCTCCTTGATCCAGCTCGCCGCGACCGACCACAGGCCCGGCACCTCCGGCGTCTCGCCGAGCACCGGATGGCCGTCCGGCGTCATCGAGATCAGCCCGTTGATGGCGTACCGGATGCCGGCCCGCTCGTCGCCGAGCAGGTCGGGCATCAGCTCCAGCGCCAGCTCCAGCTGCGGGTCGAAGTCGTCCTGGGTGAACGGCAGCTCGGTCGGCGACAGCACCGCCTCCTCGATCGACGGGATGTCGTCCGGCGGCACGATGATCGGCCGGTGCGCGTACGAGCCGACCTCCATGTCGCCGCCGTGCTGGCGCTCGTACATGTTCTCGTCGACGTCCCGCACGATCGGGTAGGCGATCTCGCCCTCGGTGCCGTCGAACAGCGCGATCGGGCCGACGCTGATCATCTGGTGCACGATCGGCGTGAGCGGGATCCGCGCGCCGGCCATCCTGGCGATCCGCGGGCTCCACACGCCGCAGCAGATCGCGACAGACGTCGGTCGCGATGTCGCCCTTGCGTCGTGCGCACGCCCGCGACCCGGCCGTCGTCGGACTTGTCGATGCCGAGCACCTCGGCTCCGGCCAGCACCGTCAGCGCGTCCAGCTGCTGCGCGCGCTCGCGCATCAGCGTGCCGGCGCGCAGCGAGTCGACCACGCCGACCGTCGGGAAGTAGGCGCCGCCGAGGATCACCGAGTCGTCGAGGTAGGGCACCAGCTTCCGCACGCCCTCGGGCGTCAGCAGCTCGGCCGGGATCCCCCAGGACTTCGCCTGCGAGCAGCGGCGCCGCAGCTCCTGCATCCGCGCCTGCGGTCCGGGCGACCTCGATGCCGCCGCTCTCGGGTGAAGACGCCGAGCTCCTTGTACTGCTCGGTGCTGTCCCTGGTCAGCTCCATCATCATCTTGGAGTACTCGATCGGGAAGATGAAGTTCGACGCGTGGCCGGTCGAGCCGCCGGGATTCGGCATCGGGCCCTTGTCCACCAGCACGAGCTGCGTCCAGCCGAGCCGGGCCAGGTGGTAGGCCAGGCTGTTGCCGACGATGCCGGCCCCGATGATGACGGCACTGGCCCGGTCCGGGGTCTCGCTCATACTGCGATCTCACTCATCTGCTATCCGCCGATCTGTGTCTGATCTCGGCTGGCCGGTGACCGCAGGCTGCCGCGGCCCGGCGAGCATGATCACGGACGACTTCCCCGTTCCCGGAAAAATCGCCCGTGATCATCTAGCCGCGCGCGACGGCCCGCCGCTGCTACTCGACCGGGATCTCCTTGTTGATCAGGCCGAGGTCGATGCCCTGCCGCCTGCGGATGACGCGCGCGACGACGTACACGACGATCGCCAGCACGTACATCGCGCCCATGAAATACAGCGAGTCGCTTGTTGTTCACGAAGTACAGGCTGTTGGAGAACCACTCGTACAGGTCGAAGACCAGCAGCGCGATGGTCACCCAGCCCGCGGCCGGCACGATCGGGACGCCGAGGAACTTGAACCGGCTGGCCGGCGAGGCCGCCCACAGGTCCGGCTTGCGCCACGGCAGGATCACCACGGCGATGGCGCTGAACAGGTACGTCACCGCGATGACCAGCGTCGCGTCCAGGGTGTAGTTGCGGAACGTCCGCGAGTACGCGTAGACAGCGCTGAGGCCGCGCCGCCGGCAGCAGCATCAGGATCAGCGAGTACATCGGCACCTTGCGCTTCTCCGACACCTCGGCCGCCCGGTCCGGCAGCACGCGGTCGAACGCGGCCGCGAAGATGACCCGGGTCGAGGACAGGAACAGCGTGCCGACCCAGCCGAAGAACCACAGGCTCAGCGCCAGGATCAGGATCACCTGGAACGCCGTGTTGTGCACGAGCCAGCCCGCGAACAGGAACGGGTACGGCCAGATGCCGAACTGCGGCGTGAGGTTGTAGTCGAGCGAGTTCAGGTTCTGGTAGAAGCCCCAGCCGATCGTCTTGTCGACCAGCAGCAGGAAGATGATCGTCAGGATGACGGTGATCCACAGGCCGGTGAACATGCCGGTGAAGACCCGCTTGAAGTCACTGGCGCCGCGGATCTCGCCGTAGAGGGTCGAGCCCCAGTTCGGCCACAGGATGAAGAACATCATCGCCGGGACCAGCAGCATGGTCGGCCCGATCGGGCCGAAGCCGATGCGTGTAGGTGCTGTAGCCGGCCTTCGTCGCCGCCGCGTTCGTCGCCGCGTAGGCGTTGTGCACGCCGAAGAGCTTCTGCCCCTCGTAGTTGAACGAGCTGACGAACGAGGCGTGGCTGTTGATCAGCAGCAGGATCGACGATCGACGGCGAAGGCGATCAGGCCGCCGGCGAAGCACCACTTCTGGATCTGGGCGTAGCCGGCCATGCCGAGCGAGACCAGCACGCCGGCGATCGCGATCGTGATCAGGCAGACCACGAAGATCCCGTTCTTGGAGGCGAACCAGGCCGCCCCGCCAGGATCAGCCGAGCGTCGCCCACAGCGGCTGGAACAGCATGGACCGACAGGATGTTGCCGTAGATCGGCGCCCACAGCCACAGGATGAACCACCAGCCGGTGGCGGCCATCACGAAGCCGATGCCGCTGCCCAGGATCCGGGTCTGCCAGACGTAGTCGCCGCCCGCCCGCGGGATCGTCACGATCAGGCCGCTGTAGGCCACGACCAGGAACGACACCAGGATGGCCGAGATCATGATCGACGTGATGAACTGGCCCTTGGGGAACGCCGGGCCGGCGAAGGTGAACTCGTAGATTCCCAGCGTGACGAAGTTCGTCGCCAGGCACGCGTAGATGATCGAGTCCCGGACTGACCAGCCGCGCACGAGCCCGGTGGCATTCCGCAGGAACAGGGTCGGGAGCCTCGCTCGACGGATTCTGTCGCCATCTCCGCCTCTCAGTTGCTAACGGCGGCCAGGTTCGCGTGGCCGCCTGCGTGGTGATCCGCGTCCGCCTGCTAGCAGCCTGCTCGGATCAGCCGTTCACCAGCAGGTACCTGCTGACATCTTCGCCTTCTTCTTGTCCAGCTCGATGACGGCGCCCTGCAGCACCCCGTCGCCGTAGACGCTGCCGGGGTTGATCGCCAGCGTGCGGTTCATGCGCTTGATCGCGCGGCTCTCGTGGATGTGGCCGTGCACCGACAGCATCGGCTGGTGCTTGTTGATCGCGTCCCGCACCGCGGTCGAGCCGACCGGCTTCATGACCGCGCCGCCGTGCATCGGGCGCAGCGTGTCGTCCAGGGCCGGCGCCTCGTCCAGGCCGGTCCCGTAAGGCGGCGCGTGGAAGTTGAAGATCGCCCGGCTCATGTCCGGCACGAGGCCGGCCACGCGCCTCGATCTTGGCGGCCAGCTCCGCTTCGGGCGCCT
The DNA here is from genome assembly GCA_963795265.1 of uncultured Actinomycetota bacterium. Taxonomy (GTDB): domain Bacteria; phylum Actinomycetota; class Actinomycetes; order Streptosporangiales; family Streptosporangiaceae; genus JAJYUU01. The sequence goes on from CAWCHF010000021.1 coordinate 20,338, forward strand.
CCCGGTAGGTGTCCCACGGCGTCGGGTTCGTCCAGCCCATCGACACCAGCGAGAAGCCGTCCAGGTCGAGCAGCTTGCCCTCGGCGAAGCTCACGCACGGCGAGGACTCGATGATGTCGTCGATCTCGAAGATGTCGTCGTTGCCGCCGTTGAGGATGCACGGGATCTCCCCGCCGCGCAGCTTGCCGTCGGCCATGTCCAGCCACCGGTCAAGCGAGCTGATCATCTCCGTGCTGAACCGCTGGTCCGACCGCGGCCTCGTTCTCGCTCAGGTGGGTGAGCTCGTCCTGGCTGACGATCGCCGGGTAGAAGCCGCTGTTGCGGATCCGGGTCATGATGTCGTCCAGCTCGGCCTTGGTGTCCAGCCGCATGCGTCTCGCCGCGCAGGGTCACCTGCCAGTAGCCGTTGTAGGCGGTGATCGGCACCATCGCCTTGCCGGTGACGTCGCCGCCGAGCACGACGAGGTCGGCCTTGTAGAAGGCAGCCGAGTTGAGGAACTTGCGCCAGCAGACCTCGGAGCCGTGGATATCGGTGGCAAAAAAGATCTTCATGCGGTTACCACGCCTTTGCCGATCCGCTTGTGCAATCGGTGTAGCAGCCCGCGTAACCGGGCGTCAAGATTGATAACCGGCGCAATGGCTGGCCGCGACCGGCGCTAACGGCGAGCGTCATGCCGCTGGCCGGAGCGCGGGCTCAGTGGCCGACTTCCTCGGGCAGCTCGTACCAGCGGACGCGGTCACCGACGTTCGCGCGGAGCTTCCACTTCATGCCCTTGGGCACCGAGCTGCGCGACCTCGGCGAGGTGCGCCGGCCTGGGCGACCGGGTCATAGCGCGCCGCCGGCGGGCACGAGCTCGGGCTTGTCCGCGGCGAGGCCGGGCAGCTTGTCCAGGTTGCCGGTGACGGTGCGCCACCAGCCCCAGTCCGCGGCGAGCACCTGGCCGAACCTGTCGGTGTCCAGGCCGACGGCTCGGCGCCGACGGCTGGCCGGGCCGACCGGCAGCCCGGCCAGCAGCTGGAAGATGTCCCTGGCGTCCTTCTCGTTCAGCTCGACGATCTGCAGCTTGGACAGCAGGATGTCGACGGCGTCCAGGGTGAGCGGCATGACGGCCGTAGCCAGGCCGGAAGTCCAGCACGTGGCACATGGTCAGCCGGTCCACCATGACGTCGATCGGCCGGCCGGACGGGCGCGGTGAAGTACATCTGCCGGTCGCCGTTGAGGTTGTTGAACCGGCGGTCCGGCTCGCAGCCGCTGTCCTCAAGGAACGCGGCGGTGGCCTTGCGCCCCTTCGACAGGCAGGCGAAGTCCATGTCCTGGCCGGCGCGCAGCCGCGGCGGCAGGTCCGGGCGTGAGCACCCGGACCGCCAGCCCGCCGAGCAGCTTGAGCCCGACGCCGGCTTCGCCGCGGCCTGCGGCGAGCGCGACGGCTTCGGGCAGCGGATCGTCGGCGACGGCTTGCGGCGAATGGCCAGGCTGAACTCCCACGGCTGCTCCCGAAGCGTGCGGAGACGGCTAGGCGTCAACCGCACGATACAGCGCGACTGCGGGCGAAGGGGCATAACGAAGAATGGGCTGCGACGGCGCAGGAGTCCGCGCCTAGTGAGGCACAGCGCTGATTGGCGACACGGCGTCGGCTTACGCGCCGCGACCAGACGGGCGCGGGCGCAGGCTGCGCCATGCCGCTACCGCGGGGCAGCGCTCAGCGGCGGCTCCCTCGTCGGACCGTCCGCGCCAGCAGTTCCGGATATGCTCTCGTCCTGCCGCGCGACCTGCGGCGCGGGCACGTCGACCGGGCGCTCCGGGATCGGCATCAGCTGGCGGCCGCCCTCGACGGCCTCGAACGTGCCGCCTGCCACGTCGGTGCGCGAGTCGGTCGGACGTGTGCTTGCGCGGATGCGCATTCGCGTAGAAGACAGCGGATATCCAGAACAGCCAGCGCGATCGCGATCACGATCGGCATGACGATCAGGGACACATGGGATCCTGACATGGCCCGACACCCCCGTTGCTAGCCATGGCCGACAGCACCCTGGTTCGCTAGCCATACCCGCCGGTCCTGACAACAGACATCTCTGCGCGCACGAGCCGGCAGCCGAGTGCGCGATCCAGCGGTACCGGCCGTCAAATGCCGTGATCTGCGAGCTCTGGCCCGCAGCTGGCCGCTGCCTCAGCGGGCGATGACCTGGAACGTGCCAGGCTCGGGTCGGCCGCGTAGGCGATCCGGCCGCCGTCGGCTGCGACCTCGCGCAGCGCGTCGACCGCGGCCGCGGTGATCAGCTCGCCGGGCGCCAGCACCGGCACGCCCGGCGGGTACGGCGCGATCAGCTCCGCGCTGACCCGGCCGATCGCGGCGGCCGCCGGCACGGTCTCGTTCGGCGCGAAGAACGCCTCCCGCGGCGCCGAGCACCGTCTCCGGCTCGACCGCTCCACGACGCGGCGACGGCCAGCTGCCGCGGCTCGCCGCGATGCCGCTCGATCGCCTCGATCAGCACCTCGGTGAACGCGGCGATCTGCTCCTCGTCGTCGGCGATCGTCGGGATCGGCACCACGGTGTCCCGGTCGGCCATCTCGACCGGCATGCCGGCCGCGATGATGTCGGCCTCGACCTTGTTGCCGTGCGCGCCAGTCCCGGCCAGCAGCACGACCAGCTTGGTCGGCTCGACGCCCGGTCCGTCCAGTACGTCGACGCCCGGCACCTCGCGCAGCCGCTTGCGCGCGGCCGCGACGCCGCGGATCAGGCGGCCGCACAGCCGCTCGCCGTCCGCCGCCAGCAGCGCGCGGGCCGCGTCGATGCTGGCCATGATCGACCCGGTCGGGCTCGTCGTGTGCGTCGCCTCGAACGCCCGGTCCAGCCGCGCCGGATCCAGCCGCTCGGTCCTGGCCAGCACCAGCGCGCCCTGGGTGTAGGCAGGCAGCGCCTTGTGCGCGCTGGTCACCATCGCGTCGGCGCCGGCCGCGATCGCGTGCGGCGGCAGGTCGGGGTGGAAGCCCAGGTGCGCCGCCCAGGCCGCGTCCACGATCAGCGGCACGCCGGCCTCGTGCGCGGCCGCTGCGTGCCCGGCGCAGGTCGCTGATCGTCCCGACGTAGGTCGGGTCGCCGAGGAACACCGCGCACGCGTCCGGGTGCGCGGCCAGCGCGTCCGCGCACCGTCTGCACCGCGATGCCGGCCGGCAGGCCGGACGCCGGATCGATCTCCGGCCGCACCCAGACTGGCCGCAGGCCGGCCAGCACCAGCCCGAGCAGCAGCGACCGGTGCAGCGTCCGGTTGATGATCACTTCCTGGCCGGGCTGGCCGACCGCGAGCGCCAGCGCCTGGTTGCCGTGCGTCGAGCCGGCCACCGAGAACCGGCACCAGTCCGCGCCCCACAGGCGCGCCGCCCGGCCTTCGGCACTCGACCCGCAGGTTGTCGGCGTGCTTGATGGTGTCGAGCCCGCCGTAGAACGGCGCGTCCCCCGCGATCACGGCGCCGACCAGGTCCTGCCGCTGCTTGTGGCCCGGCACGCTCATCGGCAGCAGCTCGCCCGCCTCGGCCTGCCGGGTGAAGTCCAGCCAGGCGGCCAGCATCGGGGCGTCGGCGCGCAGGCCGAGCGGGTCGCGCGGGGTCGGATGCCGAGCCAGGTCAGTCATCCGCCTAGTGTGCAGGACCGCCGGTGCAGCCGCAGCGGCCCCGCATGCACGTACGCCTCGACCTCGGCTGCGTCCTGACCCGGCACCGAAGCCCTCCAGCAGCCAGGTCACGCCGGCCGTCGCCAGCTCCGCGACGGCATCAGCGCGCGCCGCTGGCCGCAGCCGGTGCAGCGGCGCAACGAACGGCCACATCAAGGGAACGCGGCGCACCCAGGTCAGTCAGCTCTGCCCGCAGCGCGGCCAGGTCGGCGACCGGAGGCGGCGCCGGACGCTGCGCCGGAACCGGCGAAGATCGGGAAGCAGCCCTGCAGCCGGGCGGCCCGGGCTAGCGGCTTGCGGTTCGGCCAGCGGACCGCGGCCCAGATCGGCACCGGGTCCTGGACTGGCCGTGGGCAGCACGGGCCGGCGTCGACGACATAGCGCGCTGCCGCTGGTAGCTGACCTCGTTCCCGGCCAGGAACTGCAGCAGGAGCTCGAGCGATTCATCGAGCAGCTCGCCGCGTGCAGGCGGCGATGTCTCCTCGCCGAACGCGCTGAACTCACGCCAGCCGTCGTCGCCGAGGCCGATGCCGGCGACGAGCCGGCCGCCGGACAGCTGGTCGAGCGTGGCGATCTGCCGGGCCAGCACCCAGCGGCGCCGGCGCTGCCAGCGGGGTCACCAGCGCGCCGATCCGGATGCTCGATGGTCGTCATGCGCGATCGCGGCCAGGGTCGTCCAGGCCTCGGCCACCGGCCATGCCGGGTTCGGCCGAGCATGTGATCCCAGAGATAGAACCCGTCCCAGCCGGTCTGCTCGGCCGCCGCGGCCAGGTCGGCGACCCGGCGCGGGCTCGGCGAGTCGGCGAACGGCGGCAGGAAGATCCCGTGCTTCACGCGCGTGATTATCCCGCGGCTCGGCCAGCTCGCGGCCCGCCGCGCCTGCCTGATCTCGAACGTAGAACTCGGCCGTGACCGGCGGCAGCGGGGTGTTGCCGAGGATCAGGTCTGCGGCCTTCTCGGCGATCATCATGGTTGGCGCGTAGATGTTGCCGTTGGTGACGTACGGCATGCACCGAGGCGTCGACGACCCGCAGCCCGTCCAGGCCGTGCACGCGCATGGTGGCCGGGTCGGTGACCGACATCGGGCCGGTGCCCATGGCCGCAGGTGCAGGACGGGTGCAGCGCGGTCTCGCCGTCACGCCTGACCCAGTCCAGGATCTGCTCGGGCGTCTGAACGCCAGGGCCCGGCGAGAGCTCGCCCGCGTTGTACGGGTCCATGGCGGGCTGGCTGAGGATCGTGCGAGCGACGCCGATGGCCTCGACCCATTCGCGCCGGTCCTGCATCGGTCGACAGGTAGTTGAACCGCAGCGCCGGCTTGCCGCCGGGTCGGCCGACGTGATCCGGACGCTGCCGCGAGCGTCGGAGTTCATCGGGCCGATGTGCACCTGGTAACCGTGGCCGCCGGCCGGCGCGGAACCGTCGTAGCGCACTGCGATCGGCAGGAAGTGGAACATCAGGTTCGGGTACGCCACGTCGTCGTTGCTGCGGGCGAAGCCGCCGCCTTCGAAGTGGTTGGTCGCGCCGGGGCCACTGCGCAGGAACAGCCAGCGGGCGCCGACCAGCGGGCGGTTCCGCCACTTGAGTGCGGGCGCCACCGACACCGGCTGCTTGCAGCCGTACTGGACGTAGACCTCCAGGTGGTCCTGCAGGTTCTCGCCGACGCCGGGCAGCTCGTGGCGCACCTGCACGCCGGCTGCCTGCAGGACCTCCGAGCGCTGCCGATGCCGGAAAGCTGGAGCAGCTGCGGGCTGTTGATCGCGCCGCCGGACAGGATGATCTCGCCTGCCCGCGCTGTCTGCTGCTTGCCGCCGTGGCGGTACTCGACACCGGTCGCCCGGCTGCCGTCTAGCTGGATCTTTGTCACGAACGCGCGGGTGTGCAGGGTGAGGTTCGGCCGGCTGCGCACCGGATGCAGGTAGGCGCGGGCCGCGGAGAGCCGCCTGCCGCGGTGCAGATTGCGGTCGAACGGCCCGAAGCCCTCCTGCCGGTAGCCGTTGACGTCCTTCGGTCAGCTGGTAGCCGGCCTGCTGCGCGGCCGCGAAGAAGGCACGGAACAGCGGGCTGTCGGCCGGGCCGCGCTCCAGGATGAGCGGCCCGTCACCGCCGCGGAACTCGTCGGCTCCGGCCAGGCAGGTTTCCATCCGCTTGAAGTACGGCAGGCAGTGCGCGTAGTCCCAGCTGGCCATGCCGGGGTCGGCGGCCCAGCGAGCGTAGTCGAGCGGGTTGCCGCGCTGGAAGATCATGCCGTTGATGCTGCTCGAGCCGCCGAGGACCTTGCCCCTGGCGTGGTAGATGCGGCGGCCATTCATGAACGGCTCGGGCTCCGACTCGTACTTCCAGTCGTAGAAACGGCTGCCGATCGGGAAGGTCAGCGCGGCCGGCATGTGGATGAAGACGTCCCAGCGGTAGTCGGGCCTGCCTGCTTCCAGCACGAGTACACGGCTGGCAGGGTCGGCTGACAGCCGGTTCGCCAGCGCGCAGCCCGCTGAGCCGCCGCCGATGATGATGAAGTCGTAGCTATCCGCCATAAGGCCTGGAATCACCGCCTGCTCCGGGTCAGGTGATGATATCGCGCCAGCAGGCCGGCAAATAGCGTCCGGACGGGACGTACCGGCCGTCAGCCGCGCGGCGCGCCCCGGTAGCTGCCGAACGACCAGCGATTGCCTTCCGGGTCGCGGACCGCGAAATCGCGTGAGCCGTAGTCGGTCTCGTGCAGCTCCATCAGCACCTCGGCGCCGGCCGCCGTCGCACGGGCGTACACGGCGTCCGGCTCGTCAGTGACTACGTAGGCGCCGAAGCCGCCTGGCTGGAGCGACCAGTGGTCGTCGGCGTCGCTATCCCGGACGGAGCCGAGCATGATGCCGCCGCCTGGCGGCCACGCCAGCTCGGCGTGATCGACCCGGTCGCCTTCGCCGTAAACGGCAGTCTCCTCGAACCCGAAGGCGTCTACCAGGAACTTGATCAGTGCCCGGGCGTCGCGTGCCCGGAGTGTTGGCCATACCTGCGGTGCTGGTGTCTTGTCAGTCATGGAGTCAGCCTCCGCCGGGCTGAACCGCGCTGGCTTGGAAGTTTCGGAACTCCTCGGCCAGCCAGGACGTCGGTGCGCAGCCCGCCAGCAAGGCGAAGTCGCGATCCAGGTGAGCCTGGTCGAAATAGCCGCACGAGGCGGCCAGCTCGGCCAGGCGAAGTGGCTCTCCCGCCGACGCGCGCTGCTGAAGCTGCCGCCTGGCCCGGTCAAACCTGATGACGCGCGACGCGGCCTTCGGCGCCAGCCCCGTCTCGGCCCGGAAACGGGCCCGCAGCTGCCTGTCACTCCAGCCTGTCTCGGCCGCTAGGGCGCTGATCGCAACGGTGCCGCCCGTCTGCAGCAGCCGCCGCCAGGCGTAGCTGACCTCGGCCCCGGCGCCAGCCGGGCGACCGGCCTTGGTCACGCGCTCCTGCAGCACCTCGTCCAGGATCGCGAAGCACTCCGGCCAGCCGGCCGCGCAGCGGAGCCTGTCCTGGATCTCGGCCGCAACCGGGCCGAGCACGTCCTCGGCCGGCACGTCGATGCCGGCCAGTTCGCTGGCCGGCAAGCCCAGCAGCATTCGTCCGCCCAGCGGGCTCAGCCCCAGCTGTATTCCCGACTGGCTGCCGTCATGGGTAATGATCGCGGGCACTGTATGCAGGCCGCCGACAATGGTCTCGAAGCTGCCGGGCGGCTGGCCGGCGTCCGGATGAGCCGCTATCACCAGCGGATCGTCCAGCGTGAAGATCAGCGTGACCGACGGGGATGGCAGCCCGCGATGACAGGCGGGCTCGACCCCAGCCTGGCGGAAGCCCGCGTAGGAGTCGACGAAGTCCCGCAGCGCGGGCGCGGGAAGCCGCCACGAGTGCTCGTTGACCAGCACGCCAGTGGCTGCCCGACCGCTCATGGGATCATTGTCCACCAGCCGGCCCGGCGGTGTCCGCGGTGTCCGGTCCGGGTGCATACAGACCAGGAGTGAGCAGGCTCAGTAGTTGCCTGATCGCAATCCGCTTGCTCTTGCTAAGAAAACTCTTTTGTGATATACTGCCATTTAGTAGTATTACCATGTGCGGCGTGACCAATGGCCAGCCAAGTACTACGGCAATGACCGCTGCTGCTGCGCGGGCAGCCCATCTCATCGTCGATGATGCCCCGTACATCTTCTCTGACCCCGTCGCCGAAGCCTTGCTCGGTGAGCGAGCCGCAGAACTGCTGAGTTATCACCGCGGCCAGGCGACGCACCCGATCTTGTCCGCGGCCCGGGCGGAGGTAACCTGCCGCAGCCGGTTCGCCGAGGACAGGCTCGCCGAGGCTGTCGCCCGCGGTGTACGCCAGTACGTCCTGCTCGGCGCTGGCCTGGACAGCTTCGGCTACCGATCCGCGCTGGCCGGCCAGCTCCGGGTGTTCGAGGTCGACCATCCGGGCACGCAGGAGTGGAAGCTCGCGGCGCTCGCGGCGGCAGGCATCGAGGTACCGGCTGGCGTTACCTTCGTTGCCGCCGACCTCCGCACCGCCACGCTGACCGCAGTGCTGTCAGCGGCCGGGTTCGAGGCCGGCCAGCCAGCCGTTGTCAGCTGGCTCGGCGTGATCATGTACCTGAGCCGCGCCGCGATCAGTTCTACGCTGGCATCGCTCCGCGGGTTTGCGGCCGGCACCGAGCTCATCGCTGACTACATGCTCCCGCAGTCGCTGCGTGACGCGGCTGGCGACAGCTTCGTCAGCCAGGTCGGGGCAGTGGCCGCGGAGCACGGCGAGCCCTGGCTGACCTTCTTGTCGCCTGATGACATCGGGGGCCTCCTGGCCGAGCATGGTTTCGGTGCGATCGAGCACGTCTCGCAGCGCGACTCGGTGCCAGCTCAGCTGTGGGACCGCGCGGATTCGCTGCGGCCGATCAGCCTGTCGATGGTCTGCCGGGCCGCGCTGCTCGGCGACAGCAGGTGACGCCGCGGGACAGTCACGCGGCAGGCCAGTCACGCCGCAGTACAGTCTCCTGGTGCAGTTCGAACCGCGCCTCCGCACCGGCCTACACGACGGCAGCATCACGCGTGGCGTTCCGCCGGTGGCGCCGCGCCCAGGTGGTCGCCGGCCATCAGTACCGCACCGGACAGGGCATGGTGCGGGCCGAGACCGTCGACATCATCACCCCTGCCGACATCACCGCGGAGCTAGCCCGCGCTGCGGGTTTCCCCGATGCTCCGGCAGCGGTGGCCGACCTTCGCGGAGATCCCGGACTGCCGTTGTACTGCATCAGGTTCCGGCCGCTGGATGGACCGGACCCGCGCGACCAGCTGGCGGCAACAGCGTCGCTGTCCGGCGACGAGGCGGCCGCCATCGCGGCCAGGCTGGCCCGGATGGACGCCGCGAGCAAGCGGGGACCCTGGACCTCCGCAGTGCTCGCGCAGATCGCCGACCGGCCGGCCGTCTCGTCCGCGCTGCTTGCCGAAACGCTGGACTGGGAACGGCCGGACTTCAAGCTGCACGTGCGGCGGCTCAAGGCACTCGGCCTGACCATCAGCCTCGACGTCGGTTACCGGCTCTCCCCCCGAGGCGCCGCGTACCTGGCCATGCACGCCGCCAGCGGCACCAGCACACCGCGCTAGTTTCCGGCCGCCGTAGCATGCGGTGGCGCCGTTCCGTTAGTAACCGGCCGCGGGGTCGATGAGGCCGACCAGCGGCTCGCCCGCGGCGAACCTCGCCACGTTGTCGCGAACGCGGGCGGCGAACGGACGCGCCGCCATCTCCAGGGTGTTGGCAGTGTGCGGGGTGATGATGCAGCGCTCCTGATCCCACAGCGGGTGACCGTCGGGCAGCGGCTCAGGGTCGGTGACGTCCAGGGCAGCGCCAGCGATCACGCCGTCAGCCAGCGCCGCCACCAGCGCGTCGGTGTCCACGTGCCGGCCGCGGGCCACGTTGACCAGCCAGCTGTCCGGCCGCATCGCGGCCAGCTCCCGTGCGCCGATGATGTGCTCTGTGGCCGGGGTCAGCGCCAGGGCGACGAACACGACCTTGGCGTCCGGACAGCGCCTCGGTCAGGCCGTCCACCGGGACCGTCCGGGCAGCGGCCGGCAGCGGGCTGGCGGACCGCCGTACCACGGTCGCGGCGACCCGGAACGGCGCGAGCAGCTCCAGCAGGCTGGCCGCGATGCCGCCGCCGCCGAGTATCGTCACCCGCTCGTCGTACAGGCTTGCCCCGGCCGGAGGTCCCCAGGACCTGGCGGCAACGCGGCGTGGCAGGCAGCGCAAGCCAGCCAGGGCGAGCGTGAGCGCATGCTCGGCCACCGGCTCGGCATAGCTGCCCTTGGCGCACGTCCAGGTCAGCTCTGGGTCCAGCAATCCGGCGGCGGCCACGAGCTCTACGCCTGCCGAGGACAGCTGCACCCACCGGGCACCCGTGGCGCCCAGAGCGCGGCGCAGGCCGTCGGCGTCCCACGGCGCCAGCCAGACCAGGCCATCGGCGGCCTGGTCCGGGCCGGCTGGCTCGCCGCCACCCTGGCGGATCACGGCCTCGATGGCATCGTTGTGGCCCGGACCGTAAGCGATACAAGGAGGGTTCACGCAACGCCGACGTTATCAGCGGAGCGTGATGGTGTTGCCGGTGATCAGGGCTGCGGCGTCGGAAGCGAGGTAGGCGATGACGCCGGCGACCTGCTCCGGGCTGGCGACGTGGACGAGGGTCTGGCTCCGCGCACCGCGTCGCGGACCGCGTCGGTGACCCAGCCGGTGTCGGTGACAGGCGGGTGCACCATGTTCGCCGTGATCCCGTGCGGTGCCAGCTCAACGGCCGCCGACATGGTGTAGCTGCTCTGCGCCGCCTTGGCCGCGCCGTAGGAGACCTCCGACGGGAAGCCGAGCTCGCCGCCCGAGGTCAGCCCGATGATCCGGCCCCAGGTCGCGCCGCGCGCGATGTGCCGCGCCGCGAACTCGCTGATCGGCAGGGCTGCCGCCAGCGTGTCGACGGTGAACTGCTGCCGCCAGGCGGCAACGGTGACCGGCTGCAGCCGCCGGCAGCGCCACGGCTGTCGCCGCGCCGATGCCGTGATTGGCGCCCGTCACAATCGCGACCCGGTTGCCGGTCACTGCGCACCGCCTCCTGTTGTGGCGGGTCACGACCGTAGCTAACCGCGGGCCGTTTGCCCACCGGTTTTACGCTGCGGCACCATGCCAGCCGGCTCCGGGGTCGCTGCCCCGTCGGCCCGCACTGCCCGGCCGGCCAGCAGGTAGTACACCAGCCCGCCGACGATCAGCCCGATGAACACGCTGAAGTCGGAACCGTCTGTGCGGCTGGACAGCGGTCCGGTGGCGGCAAGAACTCCGCCGCTGGACGCGTTGAGCCAGAGATACGCGGCGATGCCGCCGGTGATCTGGGCGATGATCGCGGGCCAGTGGACGCCGCCGTTGCGGAAGTAACGGCCGCCGCGCTCGTCGAGCAGCGCGTCATGGTCGTACCGGTTCCGCCGCAGCCAGCTGTCCACCAGGTAGATCGCGCACCACGGCGCCAGCCACAGGATGATGTACAGCAGGAAGCCGGTCAGCAGCCCGAAGAAGCTCGACGAGAACACCGCGTACGCGGCGATCGCTCCGCAGACGACCGTGTCGATCGCCACGCATTGCAACCGCTTCAGGCCGCGGGATCAGGCTCTGCAGCGTGACGCCCGAGGAGTACAGGTCGAGCGTGTTGATCGCGAACAGCTGGATGATGGCGAAGATCAGGAACGGCACGACGAACCAGCTCTGGAAACCGGCAACCAGGCCGGTCGGCGAGTCCGCGGCGGCCGGCACCGCGGTGCCCACCGCAGCGCCCAGGATCTCCAGCAGTGCCGACGGGATGGCGGCCGCCGAGCGCCACGGCCAGCACGATCCGCCTGCCGGAAGTGTCACGCGGCAGGTAACGCGAGTAGTCGTTGGCGTTCTCCGTCCAGCCGAGGCCGCCCGCGGAGATCACCAGGGCCAGGAAGACCAGTCAGCATGCCCCAGCTCGGCGCCGTGCGGCGCGCGCGTGCAGGTTCGACCTTGGACGCCGTGAGCACCGCCATGACCGCGAACAGCACGACGAACGGGATGGCGAGCCAGCGCAGCACCCTCAGCACGGCGGCGTGGCCGAGCGGTCGGCAGCACCGCCTGGATCAGGACCGCCAGCGACGATGAAGATGATCTTCGCGGGCGTCCCGGCCGTGAATCCGGCCTTGGCCATCAGCACGATCGCGGCGAACACGATGAAGCGCGATGCCCTCGATCTCGAATCCGACCTGAGTGATCCAGTTGAAGAAGGACGGCAGCTTGTTGCCCCGCGGCCCGAACGGAGCGCGGCTGATGGCGAATGTCGTGGTGCCGGCCGCGGCCCTTGCACGCTCGCCAGGCCGGTCAGAACGTAGGAGAGGTTCCCGAGCAGCGATGATGAGGACGGCCTGGGCGAAGGACAGGCCCAGGAAGACGACCCCGATGGCGCCGTAGTAGACGAACTCGACGTTCCAGACGGCTCCGGCCCACATCCAGAACAGCCCGCTCGGCTTGCCCCAGCGGTCGCCGTGCGGGATGTGCTCGATGCCGCGCCGCTCGATCGTGGTCAGCGATGGTGCCGCGCCGCTTCCCGCAAGTCCTTCCGTACCCGGGTTCGCCACTCGCGACCTCTCTGCTCACTCGCCACCGAGACAACAACAACAACGTCCGGTAAACGCTAGCGGAGATCGTCTCATCTAGGGCACTGCGGACACCGAGCGGGGTCCCCGCCAGCAGGCGTGGCTGGCGGCCGGGATCTAGCCACGCCGGGAGTCGGCGAACCGTGCTGTCACCTGACCGACCACTTCTTCCCGTTCCAGTGCAGGATCTCGTTCAGGAACGAACCGCCCGCCGACTGCATGACGCCGACGGCCCAGCAGTTCGCGCTTGACGTGCAGCGGACACCGATCAGGACATTGAGATGGCCCTTAACGGTGCCGCCCGGATCGGGAGTGCGGACCAGGGACCACTTCTTCCCGTTCCAGTGCAAGGCCGCGTTTACCCTCCCGCGGGCGACGTCGGTATAGCTGCCTACGGCCCAGCAGTTGCGCGACGAACTGCAGGTCGCCCCGAAGAGCTCACTCACCGAGTCCGCGCCGGTACCGCCGGGGTTAGGGATGACGGACTTGGTCCATTTCCTGCCGTTCCAGTGCAGGATCTGGTTCAGCGACCGCAGCGTTGGCTCATAGCTGCCGAAACTCCCCGCTCCCCAGCAGCTAGTCGATGACGTGCAGGCCAGCGCGTCGATCATGCTGAAGCTGCCGAAGCTAGCGCCACCGGGCTGGGGGGTGCTCAGTTTCGACCACTTCCTGCCGTTCCAGCGCAGCGCCTCGTTCCGCATGACATAGCTGCTGGCCACTGTCGTTCCGTAATTGCCGACCGCCAGGCAGTAGCTGGCGGCCGGGCATCGGACAGCCAGCAGCGAGTTCACATGGCCGGCGCTGGTGCCACCGGGGTTCGGAGTCCGCACCCTGGACCACTTCCTGCCGTTCCAGTGCAGGACCTGGTTGAGCCGCTTCGCGGTGACTCCGCTGGAGCTGCCGAAGTCGCCAACGGCCCAGCAATTCGACGACGAGCGGCAGGTCGAGTCATACAATTCGCTGACATCAGTCTTCCGGACGCCGCCAGGGTTCGGGGTCCGGACCCGGAACCATTTCCTGCCGGTCCAGTGCAGGACCTGGTTGAAGGACGGACCGCCGAACACCTTGCCGGATGCTCCGACGGCCCAGCAGTCTCGCGCGGTCACGCACCGGACGGCGGACAGCTGGCTCAGGTCGCCGGCGCCGGTTCCGCCAGGGCTGGGCACGGCGACCTTGCGCCACGTTCGGCCGTTCCCGTGCAGCACCTGGTTGACAATCGCCTTCCTGCTGCCTTCCTCACCGACAGCCCAGCAGTTGCCGGCCGAGGTGCAGTAGACACCACTCAGGACACCGACGATAGTCAGCAGCTGCGCACCGGCAGGCCGGGCCGACGCGGCCGCTAACTCGCTGGGCATCCGCCCGACGGCGGTGCTCCGCTGGCGCGCCGGGGCGCTGACTGACCGGTGGCCACCGGTGGCTGACCGGCTAGCCGCCTGAGCGCCCGCTGCCGCCATGCTGATAGCCGGCAGCACCGCAGCCGCAAGCATGACGGCATGTCGTCCTGACATCCGGATCACGGCCAGCACCTCCCCGTCGTCGGGCCAGGCGCGCTTGCTCCGGCACGCGAGCCTCGCTCCGGTCGTTAGTTGACCTTGCGGTCCAGGCCGACCCAGAACGGCTCACGCAGCTTGAACTTCTGCAGCTTGCCGGTCGCGGTCCTGGGCAGCACCTCACGTACCTCGACCGAGGTCGGGCACTTGAAGTGCGACAGCCGGGCACGGCAGTGCTCGATCAGCTCGGACTCGGTGGCCTGGTTCTCGCCGCGCAACACTACCAGCGCCTTTACCGTCTCGCCCCACTTGGCGTCCGGCACGCCGATGACGGCCGCTTCGGCCACCGCCGGGTGCTGGTACAGGCAATCCTCGACCTCGACCGAGCTGACATTCTCGCCGCCGGTGATGATCACGTCCTTCTTCCGGTCCGAGATCACCAGGTACTCGCCCGACTCCAGGCGGCCCTTGTCGCCGGTGTGGAACCATCCGTCGTCAAGCGCCTTCGCGGACTCCTCCGGCTGCTCCCAGTAACCGGCGAACACGTGATTGGACCGCGCCAGCACCTCGCCTTCGTCATCGGTCCGCAGCTGCACTCCGACAGCGGGCACTCCGGCCCTGGACTGGAGCCGAGCCCGGTCGGCCGGTGCGAGCGCATCCCACTCGGCCGGCGCCCGGTTGATGGTGAGCAGCGGCGCGGTCTCGGTGAGCCCGTAGATCTGGATGAACTCCCAGCCGAGCTCGGCCTCGACCTGCTCGATGGTCTTGGACGGCGGCGGCGCCCCGGCCACCACGATGCGCACCGTTCCCGCGCCGGGGACCTGCTGCCCGGCAGCAAGGCGAGCTGCGGCGGCATTGAGTATCGCAGCCACCACGGCTGGCGCACCGCACAGCAGGGTGACTCCGCGGTCCGCTATCCGGCGCAGGATTTCCTCGCCGTCGACCTTGCGGACCACCACCTGGGGCACCCCCATGGCCGTCACGGCGTACGGCATCCCCCAGCCGTTGCAATGGAACATCGGCAGCGTGTGCATGAATACATCACGGTCGGTCACCGCCGTGTGCCAGCCGAACGTGGCCGCGTTCAGCCAGCAGTTCCGGTGCGTCAGCTGCACGCCCTTGGGCCGCGCGGTCGTGCCGCTGGTGTAGTTGATGCTGGCGGTAGCGTCCTCATCGGCCAGCCAGGCCGCGGGCTCCTCGCCGTCCGCCGCGGCTCCGAACAGCTCCGCGTCACTCACCCCGTCCAGCACGATGTGGTGTTTGACCTGCACACCGCGCAGGCTGTCCGCCGACTCCGGGTCGGTCAGCAGCACCGTGCTGCCGGAGTGGCCGATGATGTAGCTGATCTCGTCGGCATTCAGCCGGAAGTTCACCGGCACCAGAATCCGGCCATAGCCGCTGACGCCGAAGAACGAGATGAGGAAGCGTGCCGCGTTCGGGCTGACGATCGCCACCCGCTCGCCATGGCCGACGCCCATCCGGTCAAGAGCCAGGCCCATGCCGCGGGCCCGGCTCTCCAGCTCCCGGTAGGTCAGCGCGCCGAACGAGCCCGCCGTACCCGGCTCGTCGTATACGGCCGTGCGGTCGCCGTAGACAGCAGCCCCGCGGCTGAGGTAGTCCCCGACTGTGAGCGGTACCTTCATTGACAGCTCCTCGCGGCCGGCCGACGCGCAGATGGTGACGTCCTCATATCAGGACAACGGTCCAGGCCAGCATAGTTCGGCAGGTCCGTCAGCGGACGCCGAGCGGACTAGCCGGCAGGCCCGGCCGCTCCCGCCAGCTGCAACTGGCTGAAGTCGGCCGGGCCACCGCGGCCAGCTAGCCCGCAGCCGGGTCGCCGTGCTGTCACTGCCAGGCGCCGGCCAGCTCGCGGACCCGCGAGTCGCTCACCCTGGCCAGCCAGGCCTGCTCGGCGGTCGCGTGCGCTACCTCCGCCGGGCGCGCGGCGCCGCTCCGGGTCGCCCGCATCCTGTCCGCATCTGCTCGCGCGGCACGAGCCGGGACCACCGCGTTCGGGCCCGTGTCGGTCCGCCTGAAGGTCAGCCACAGCGGGATCGCGGTCATCGCGAGAAAGAACACCGCCGCCAGCGGCAAGTTCATCCAGAGCCAGTTCATATCCGTCCTTTCCTCGGGGGACCGGCTGTCTCGCCGGCCACATCTCCAGGGTGGGCGGGCAACTTCTGAGCGAGTTCTGCCCACCCTCGGTCGCGGCCATGAATGCGCGATCGGCGGATCGCCATCCGCTGATCCGGGGATCGCCATTCGCTGCGAGCAGCCGGTCGGCCATGATGGGGCCATGGATCTGCCGGTGATGCCGCCCGTCGCGCCCATGCTTGCCAAGTCGGTCAAGGACATCCCCGACGGCAATCTGAGTTACGAGCCGAAGTGGGACGGCTTCCGCTCCATAGTCTTCCGCGACGGCGACGAAGTGGAGATTGGCAGCCGCAACGAGCGTCCGATGACCAGGTACTTTCCCGAGGTAGTCGAGGCGGCCCTGGCGAGCCTGCCCGCTCGCTGCGTTGTCGACGGCGAGATCGTGATCCCGGCCGGCGATGGCCGCAGGCTGGACTTCGAGGCGCTGCTGCAGCGCATTCACCCGGCGGACAGCAGGGTCCGCCTGCTGTCCAGCCAGACCCCGGCCGCGTTCGTCGCCTTCGACCTGCTGGCGCTGGGCGACGACGATCTCACCGGGCGTCCGTTTGAGGACCGGCGGGCCATCCTGGAGCAGGCGATGGCCAGTGCGGCCCCGCCGGTGTACCTGACACCGGCCACCAGGGATAAGGGAACGGCCACCCGCTGGTTCAGCCAGTTTGAGGGAGCTGGTCTCGATGGGGTCGTCGCCAAGCCGCTGGATGGCGGCTACCAGCCGGACAAGCGCGTCATGTTCAAGATCAAGCATGAGCGGACCGCTGACTGCGTGGTGGCCGGCTACCGGGTGCACAAGAGCGGCCCAGATGCCATCGGCTCGCTGCTACTCGGGCTGTATGACGACGCTGGGCGGCTGGCCAGTGTCGGTGTGGTCGGCGCCTTCCCGATGGCGATGCGGCGACAGCTCTTCACCGAAGTGCAGCCGCTGGTCACCGGGTTCGACGGGCACCCGTGGGACTGGGGCGGCCAGCAGGAACAGCGGGTGCGTCATCCGCGCGAGGCCGAGGGCAGCAGATGGAACGCGGGCAAGGACCTGTCATTCGTGCCGCTCCGGCCAGAGCGGGTCGCCGAGGTGCGCTACGAGCACATGGAGGGAACGAGGTTCCGGCACACCGCGCAGTGGATTCGCTGGCGCGACGACCGTGATCCGAAGTCCTGCGGATTCGGCCAGCTGGAAGAGCCGGTGAAGTTCAACCTCGCCGAGATTCTGCCGCGATAGCGGGCGGCCACGCCGGAGCAGCGCCATCGGCCGGGCGGCCGGTCAGGAACGCCGGAGCCGGCCCCGCGAGTCCGGCCAGCGCGCTGGTCACCGCGGCTGTTACCGGGCCGGTCCGGCCGGCGGCCAGCAGCACGACGACGCAGCCGCCGAACCCGCCACCGGTCATCCGGGCACCCAGCGCACCGGCAGCGAGCGCCGCATCAACGGCACTGTCGGCGGCCGGCCAGGACACCTCGAAGTCGTCGCGCAGCGAGATGTGCGACTGGGTGAGCAGCTCGCCGCAGTCGGCCATCCGGCCCGCCCGCAATAGCTCGGCGACCCGGACCACCCGCTGGTTCTCGGTCACCACGTGCCGGGCTCGGCGGGCCAGTACCGGATCGGCGAGCGCGGCGAGCTCGCTGACATCGGCAATGTCCCGCAGCGAACCTGCGCGCAGGAGTGCGGCCGCCTGCTGGCATTGCCGCCGCCTGGCCGCGTACCGGCCGTCGGCGAGCTGATGCCGGACGCCGGTATCGACGACGAGCAGCTCCAGGCCGGACGCGCCGGGATCCAGCGGTACGGCCGACGATGCTCCGCTGCGGCAGTCGAGCAGCAGCGCATGCCCGGCCTGGCACAGCATCGCGGCCGACTGATCCATGATCCCGCACGGCATGCCGACGAAATCGGTTTCCGCTCGCCGGGCCAGCGCGGCGAGCTCGGACCGGGCCGGGCCGTCACCTCCGGCCAGCGCGGCCAGGCAGCTCGCCACCGAGCAGGTCAGCGCGGCCGACGACGACAGCCCGGCGCCCATGGGCAGGTCCGCGTCGACGGCGATGCTGACCCCGTCGAGCCGGTAGCCGGCCGCTCGCAGCGCCCAGGCCGCGCCGGCCACATAACCGGCCCAGCCGGTCACCGCGCCCGGCCGCAGCTGGTCCAGCGGAACGCTGACCACCTCGCCCGGCAGCTGCCGCGAGCGCATCTCGATCAGGCCGCCGCGGCGGCTACGGGCCGCGGCCAGCACGCCGCGGCTGAGCGCGAACGGCAGCACCAGGCCGTCGTTGTAGTCGGTGTGCTCGCCGATCAGGTTGACCCGGCCCGGCGCGTGCCAGATCAGCTCTGCTGGCGCACCACAGCGCGCCGCGAACCAGTCGGCCAGCGACTGCGGATGAACCCGGGGCGGCAGGCCAGGCGGCTGCATCAGCACGCTTCTCGCAGCATCCGGGCCGCGGTCTCGGGCAGCACATCATTGGACCAGATGCCCGCCCCGGTCTCCGTGCTCGCCATGTACTTGAGCTTCCCCGGCGCCCGGCGCTGCCCCATGACCTGCAGGTAGACCGCAAGCTCGGCGCGGGCGGGCCAGGTCCGGGTACGGCCGGACGGGGCCTGCTGCCAGGCGGCAAGGTAGGGCATAGGAACCCCGAACAGCGCGTCGAACCGCCGCAGCACCGCGGGATAGATCTCGCCGAACGCCGCCAGCGCCGTTCCGTCCAGGCTGGCCAGGTCAGGCGCCCGGCGCAGCGGGAACAACAGCACCTCGAACGGCCAGTGCGCAGCTTCGGGTACGAACGCCACCCACTGCTCGTTGCGCTGCACGATCCGGCGGCCGTCGGCTATCTCGGCCGCCAGCAGATCGTCGAACAGGTTGCCGCCATGGCGTTCCTGGTACGCCTGAGCACTCGCCAGCAGCTGACGGGCCCGCGGCGGGACGAACGGAAGCGCGTAGATCTGGCCGTGCGGGTGCTGCAGGGTAGCGCCCACTTCCGCGCCCCGGTTCTCGAAGCAGAAGACATGCTCGATTCCGGGCCCGCTGGCTAGCTCCGCCGTCCTGTCGGCCCAGGCTGCCAGCACTGTACTGGCGCGCGTCGGGCTGAGGGCCGCGAACGAGCCCTGGTGCGCTGCGGTAAAACAGATCACCTCACACCGGCCACTGGCCGGGGCCCGGCCGCCGAGGTCGCCGACGATCGGGGCACTTCGACCGGTGCCGCTGAGCACCGGGAACCTGTTCTCGAACACGACCACGTCATAGCTTGCCGCGGGGATCTCGGTCGGACTGCCGGGACGCGACGGACAGAGCGGGCAGCTGGCCGCCGCGGGCAGGAAGGTTCGCTGCTGGCGGTGCTCGGCGAAGGCGATCCACTCGGCGGCCAGCGGATCCCAGCGGAGCCCACCGCCGGCTCCTGCCAGCTCGGCGGCCAGCATTCGCGGATCGCGGTCGTCCGGCGCCTGCGCCCGGCCGCAGCCGGGAGCCTCGTCGAAATAGATGATCTCGCGGCCGTCGGCGAGCCTGGCTGTGCTCTTCCAGATCCCGGCATGCATCGGCATCAGTCTCGCAGGTGCCCGTTCCCCGCTACCGCCCGCTGGTGCGATCAGCGGCGCGCCTGGGCGCTAGTAGACCAGGCAGCTGGCCCGGGCGCTGGTGACCAGCAGCCGCACTGCCAGCCGGGGAAGCTTATTCAGCGCCACCGGATCCGGAAATGCCTCGGCGAGTCCGCCGGCGATGATGGCAGACCGGGCCGCGTAACCGGCCGAGGTGTAGTGGATCCCGTCTGAGATGAACCAGGGCCGCTGCACCAGCACGGCCCAGTTAAGGACCCGCATGTTCGGGTAGCTGCGGCAGGCGCGCAGCAGCGTCCGGTTCCAGGCCTGCATATTCTTCTCGGCATAAGGGCCGGTCGCGAGCAGTGACCGGACGTTGACCCACAGGACTGGCTCGGTCCCGATGACCGACATCATCCGCCGGATCCGTGCCGCCAGGCCCACGTTCGAGCCGACCGCCACATCGGCGGTGTCGTTAGTGCCGAGCGCTAGCACCCAGCAGCCGCGGTAACCACCGCGCACCAGCCGCTGTGCGACCCTATAGGCGTTGGGCTCGTTGAGTATCGTCTCCACGATCGAGGTGCCACCGGAGATCTCGAACCGGGTCCTGGCCACGCCGACGGCTCGGTACTGCGCGTCGATGCGCAGCGCCGGGTCAGGCAGGTAAGCCGCCGAGACCAGCCCGTCGGACGTGGAGTCGCCAAAATGCGCCACCGCGCGGCAGGACGTCGTGAGTACCGGAGTCGTGGCGCGGGCCGGCTTCCCGGCGGCGGCCAGCTGGCGGGCGCTGCCCGGCTGCACCGTCGACGGCGCGGCCGTACTGACGATCGGCGCCGTCATCGACCCGGCGTCCTGGCCTGCCGACGCGGCCGGGATGACGCCGGTAAGTGCTGCCGCGGTCATGACCAGCACGCCGGAACCGGCGGCAACAGCGGCCCAGCCGCGACGGGCTGCCGACTGCCAGCCGGCTGCCCGCAGCTGACTACGCCAGCGCCCGATCGCACCCTGCCTGATCGGTTCCTCGATGAACCGCCAGGACAACGCGGCAAGGGCAACGCTCGCCCCGACCTGAAGGGCGGCCCGCGGCAGGCCGTCCGCGCTGCCAGCCGGGGTCGTCAGCACGATGATCGGGAAATGCCACAGGTAGATGGCATAGGAGCGCACCCCGAGCCACCGCAGCGGGGCCCAGCCGAGCAGCCGGCCAAGCTGGCTGGCGGGCGAGACCACGGCGAGCACCACGGCCGCTGTCGCGACCGACAGGAGCACCATGCCGCCGCGGTACAGCGAGGGGGAATACTGGCTAGTACGCCAGATCAGCACGGCGATGACGACGAGGCCCGTGACGCCGGCCCCGTCCAGGATCACCCTCGCCCGCCGCGGCGGGTCAGCCGGCATCGTCCGGCTCGGTCGTGCGAAGGCCAGCGCTGCCCCGATCAGCAGCGCGAACGCCCGCGCGTCGGTACCGTCGTAAACCCGCGTCGGGTCATAGCCGGGGTGGTAGAGCATCGCCATCAGGGCAGCAGAGGCCGCGGCGAGCAGCATCGTCGAGGCGGCGAGCCAGTAGCCGCGCGAAGAGCCCGGGCGGCCCCGGACCAGGCGCAGGCCGAGCAGCACGAGCCAGGGCCAGATCAGGTAGAACTGCTCCTCAACCGCGAGCGACCAGAGATGGCCGAGCGGGGACGGCGGCGCGAACCTGGCGAAGTACGAGGAGTTGTGCGCGATCAGCCACCAGTTGCTCACGTAGCCGGCCGCTGCGGCCATCGCGCCGCGTAAGGCTGGCAGCTGCGCGCGCTGGAGCAGCGCCACCCAGCCGGCCACGACGGCCAGCATGACGAACAGGGCCGGCAGCAGCCGGCGTGCTCGGCGCTGCCAGAAGCCGACCATCTGCAGGCGGCCAGTCGCAGCCTGCTGCGCCAGCAGCAAGTCGGTTATGAGATAGCCGCTCAGGGTGAAGAAGATGCCGACCCCCAGCAGGCCACCCGGAGCCCAGCCGAGATTCACGTGGTAGGCGACCACGGCAAGGACTGCGAGCGCGCGGAGCCCGTCGAGGCCGGGAACGTAACGCAGACCGCTTCCGGCAGGCTTTGGCATGACTCCTCGGGCGACTAGTCGCTGAACCGCCCAGCACATTACCGCTCCGCCATGACAGTGTCACGGAAAGTGCTAAACGCCGGTCGTGTCGGCGGCTATCTCGCGACCAGGTAGATCACGACCCCGACGACCACCACGAGCACGACCACGAGCGGCACCAGCCGCTTGTACACCGCGCCGCTGGCAACGCTCATCAGGTTCAGCGGCTCGGGTTCCTGGCCTGCAGCGATGTCACCCGCGGCCGGTGCGGTGGCAGTGGTACCTGATGCTGGTCGAGCGCCGGTCTCCGGCGGCCCGGCCGGGCCCGGCTCCGGCACCGGCTGCGCGGTGACCGCCGGGCCGGGCCTGGCGGCCGACGCCGCGAGATCGCCGCCAAGCCTGCCTTCCAGGCACTGAACGAACTGGCCCAGCAGCTTGGCAGAAACCTCCTTGATCATCCCGCTGCCGAACTGCGCGATGCGCCCGGCGATCGTCAGGTCGGTGTCCACGGTCACCACCGTGCTGGCGCCGTCGGCCCGCAGCTGGGCCGAGATGACGGCAGTAGCGTTGCCTTGTCCGCGCGAATCACGGCCCCGAGCGTCGATCACGGCCCGGTAGGCCGTGCCGTCCTTCTCGGTGAACTGCGCGGTGCCCGCGTACTCTGCCGACACCGGCCCGACCTTGATCTTCACCTTGCCGGTATAGACACCGTCGGTCACGCCGGTCAGCTGAGCGCCCGGCATGCACGGCGCGATCAGCTCCAGGTCGGTCAGCACCGCCCAGGCCTGGTCGACGGGGACCGGAACGGTGAACTCGTTGTCCAGCTTCATGAAGGCTGATCCTGCTAGATCCGCTATGCAGTTGTCGAGGACGAACTTTGCCGCGGCGGCCGGTCAGGGCCGGCCGGTGTCCGAGCGCATCCGCCAGGCCGCCCCGCCTGCGAAGATGATCAGCCAGGCAAGGACGTTCACGACCCAGGTCCAGTCCACCCCATTGCCTAGCAGCGGCGTGTGCACGAGCTGGTTGAGCCCGTACAGCGGCGTCCACTTGGCGACGTCCTGGACGCCTTGCGCGAACTGGCTGATCGGGATGAACAGGCCGCCCGCAAAGGACAGCAGCGCCAGGATCAGCCCGAGTAGCTGCAGGACGTTCTCGGCCGGCAGCAGGTAGCCGAGGAACAGGCCGAACGCCGCGAACAGCAGCGAGCCGATCCAGACGCAGATACCGGTAACGAACCACAGGTAGGTCGGCATCGACGCGTGATTTGTGAGAGCGCCGACAATGTACACCGCCGCGATCGAGCAGGCCCCGAGGACCAGCGCGGTCAGCACCTTGATGACGATGTAAGCGGCCGGCGACAGCGGCGTCAGTCGCAGCTGCCTGCTCCAGCCCTGGGCCCGCTCCATCGAGACCATCGCGCCACCGAACGAGGTCGCGATGACCGCGCCGTAGAGCGCGAGGCTGACCATCACCTCGGCGGACACGTTCCCGTGCCCTGCGGGCAGGTTGTCGTACGCCTTGTTCAGGCCGAACAGCAGGAAGAACACCACCGGAGCGACGATCGAGATGATCACGGTTCGCCGGTTCCGGGTCAGGCGGCGAACCTCTATCCGCAGCGCCTTCAGGTTGAAGCCGCCGAGTGACGGTGCCTTACGCTGACTCAGATCTGGTGCGATCGCGCTCATCTGGCTGCTCCTGTACTTGGCGCGTCATCGCTGGTCAGGGCGATAAACGCGTCCTCAATGCCGCGGGCGATGATCTCCAGGTCGGAAGCTGCCGTCTGGGTCAGCAGGAACCTGGCGACAGCGTCACTGTCGTTGGCATGGATGAGCACGGTGTCGCCGCGGATCTCGACGGTGTCTGCGCCCGGAATACCGGCCAGCATCGCGTCGGTGGCGCCGGCCAGGGTGGCGCGGACCGTGCGGCCGACCGCCATCGCCTTGATCTGCGCGGCGGTACCATCGGCGACGACCTCGCCCTGGCGCAGCAGCACGATCCGGTCCGCGTAGGCGTCTGCCTCCTCCAGGTAATGCGTGGCGAACAGCACTGTCCGGCCTTGCTCCGCGTCCTTGCGGATGGCCGACCAGAAGTTCCGCCT
Source organism: uncultured Actinomycetota bacterium (assembly GCA_963795265.1). Lineage (GTDB taxonomy): Bacteria > Actinomycetota > Actinomycetes > Streptosporangiales > Streptosporangiaceae > JAJYUU01. The sequence continues at coordinate 43,971 of CAWCHF010000021.1, forward strand.
GCCCTCGACGTCCATTCCGGCAGTCGGCTCGTCGAGCACGACGAGTTCCGGATCGGAGAGCAGCGCAAGGGCGAACCGCAGTCGCTGCTGCTCACCCCCTGAGCATTTACCGACCCGGCGGTCGGCGATGTCGGTGATGCCTGCCCCGGCCAGTACCTCCGCTATCGGCTGGCTGTGCGCGAACAGGCTCGCGGTGTACTCGACCGTCTCGCGCACCGTCAGGTCCTTGAGCAGTCCGCCGGTCTGCATGACAGCGGAGACAAGGCCATAGGTAATAGCCTTCCGCGGATGCATCCCGAAGACCGACACCTGGCCCCGGGTCGGCTGCGACAGGCCCAGGATCATGTCGATGGTCGACGTCTTGCCCGCCCCGTTGGGGCCGAGGATCGCTACGATCTCGCCGGATGTAACGCGCAAGTCGACGCCCTTGACTGCGTGCACATGCCCGAAGTTCTTATGGAGTCCGGACAGGTCCACGGCGAGCGGCGAGGCACCGCCGCCCGGTCCGGCACCGGCCTGCGCTGTCGTTATTGTCATAGTCCTAGTCTGCCGTCTGTCCGCCGGGCCGGCGCGCGCAGCCGTCATGACCTGCCCGTGACAAGTGTCATATCTGAGGTCGCCACGGCGGCGCGCTCGCTGCTAACGCCCGCCTGACAGCATCGTGGCGGAGAACCCGTCAGTGCCGGGGAAGAAGGCGAATGGCCGGGCGGTCAGTGTCTGCGGATCTGCCGCGTAGGCCGATCCCACCGCGCCGGCCAGAATCCGCCGGCCGCCCGGCAGCCACAGGGCCCAGAAGGCGTCCTCAGTGGTGAACAGCGCAGTACCTGGCAGGATGCGGACGGCACCGGTGCGGACGCTGACGATGGCCAGTCGTGACATCCCGTTGCTGGACCCGAGCGTGGCCGTCCGGGCGAATACAGCCAGCTGCGTCCCGCCGGGCGAGAACGCCGGACTGCCGCCAGCGGCGAAGCCGTAACCCAGCGGGCTACGTACCGTTACCGTCGCCATCGTCGCGGTGCTGGTGATCCGGAACGAGTCGTCCCGCGGCATCCCGCCGCCGGCCGGCACCCAGGCAATCAGGCTGTAGTGGCCCGCGGGCGGCGTGTAGACGCCGAAGATGCTGAGTCCGACGCCGAGGACTCGGACCTGTCCGGTCGCCGGAGTCCAGATACCCAGCCGCGCGCCGCGGGGCGCAGTATCCGGTGCCCGGCTGGTCGAGACGAAGATGCCAGGCTGCGCCACCGTCGGCACCCAGCCTGGCCCGATTCCGGACAGGTACCAGCCTGCCGGAAGTCTCAGTACGGCAGGCCTGCCCGCGCCATCGGCAGGCAGTTCGAGGAGGGTGGTGGCGTTGCGCGCGATGTACAGGTACCGGCCATCGGCCGAGGTAAAGACAGCCTCCCCTGGCGCCAGGTAGCTGATCTTGCCGGTCGCGATGTCGTAGTCCCGGATCGGCGCGACAGTACGATTGCCGTCGGCCCAGTACAGCCGTCCGGCGGCAAAGACCAGGGGTGCGGTCGGGCTGTCGTCGACCACCGGACCAACGTGGTCCGCGCCGGTAGCCGGATTACCGATGTTCAGCTGGCCGGCCGAGTCGATCCAGGCGAGCCGCACCGCGGGCCTCGCGATCGAGTCCGAGCGCGAATGCGCGGTTCTTGCGGCAGGCCGGTCGCGGTCGCCGCCGCGGACTGCCGGGCCGCCGCCGTCGCCGCCGGCAACCGCGAGCCAGCTGCCAATCCCCGCCAGTAGCACCGCACTGAGTGCGCCAGCGCAGGCCCGCTGGCGGCGCCTCCGCCGGCGTCTGGCTTGCTCGAAGATCGCCTCGGCGTCGCGCTGCGGCCCGGGCAGCGGGGCAGCATCGGTGCCGGGTGCGTGCCCTAGTACTTGCCCGGCTGCCTTCATGGATCTACTATCACTAGTACCATGCTGGATGTCAACATCGATCGTTCCGCGTCGCTGCCCTTGCACGAGCAGGTCGCCGCGCAGATCCGGCGTGCCATCGCCGATGGCGAGGCCGGACCCGGCGAGCGACTGCCGCTGGCTCGCGACCTGGCGGCAGTGCTCGGGGTGAACAAGAACACCGTGCTGCGGGCGGTGCACTTGCTGCGTGCTGAAGGACTGCTGGAGTTCCGCCGCGGCCGGGGTATCAGCGTGGCCGGCACACCGCAGCGCGGCGCCGTGCTGAGCCAGGTCCGGAGCCTGATCGAGTTCGCGGCACGGCAGGGCTATGGGCGCGACGAGATCATTCAGATGATCCGGGACCTGCCGCAAGACGGCTGACGGTGCTGCTCAGCCAGGTGCGTGCGGTGGCTGGCCGAGGCACCGCGCGAATCCCGGCGGGATGACGACGTCCTCGCGCGACAGTTCATGCACCGCGGACCGGCCAAGTCCGAGCAGCGCCGAGTCGACTCCGTTCCGCAAGATATCCAGCACATTCTCGACTCCGGCCTGCCCGTTCGCGGCGAGCCCCCACAGGTACGCCCGCCCGATCAGCACCGCGCGCGCACCGAGAGCCAGGGCCTTCACGACGTCGCTGCCGCGCCTGATGCCACCGTCCAGCAGCACCTCGAGCTGGCTCCCGACGGCGTCCGCCACCGCGGGCAGCGCGCGGATTGTGGCCGGCGTGCCGTCCAGGTTGTTGCCGCCATGGTTGGACACCGAGATCGCGGTCACGCCCGCGTCGACCGCCCGCCTGGCGTCGTCAACTCTGCTGACACCCTTGAGCAGGAACGGGGCCGACCACTGCTCGCGGAGCCAGGCAACGTCCGCCCAGGTGGGCGGCGGCGTCTGCATCCACTCCCCGTAGGCGCCGAAGAAGCTAGGTGGCTCGCCGCCGGCGATCGCCATGTTCGGCACCCGCAGATCCGGCAGCGTGCCCGATCTGGCATAGGCGGCCAGCCAGCGCGGCCTGATCAGCGCCTCGGGTCCGTGCTGCAGGATCGTGCGCAGGTCGTTGCGCTCGGGGATCTTCGGGCTGCCCCAGTCACGGGAATGTGAGAACGTCCAGTCCAGGGTGAGAATCAGGCCGACCGCCCCGGCCGCCCTGGCCCGCTCCAGCCTGGCCAGGATCTGATCCTTGCTGCCGCACCAGTAGATCTGGAAGAAAGTCTGCGGGTTGGCGGCGACGACTTCCTCGACTGGTTTGCTGGCGAACGAGCTCAGCCCCATCGCAGTGCCGCGGGCAGCGGCGGCACGCGCCACCGCGACCTCGCCGTCGGGGTGGACCGCCTGCACTCCTGTCGGTGAGATGATCACCGGCAGCGAGATCGGCTGCCCCAGCACAGTGGTGCCCAGATCACGGTGCGCGGCCAGGTCGGCGACGTGCGGCGCGAAGCCGAGCTCGGTGAACGCCGTGACGTTGTCCGCCAGCGTCTGGCCGCGTTCCGAGCCGGCCAGCAGGGCGCCGTAGACGGATCTGGGCAGCCGCTTTCGTGCCCGGCGCTGCGCCTCGGCCACCGACTCGAACCACGCTGCTGCCATCTAGCTGTCTCCTTCGGCTGGCTGGCCGGTGATGCGCACCGGCCGGTGGCTGATCATCGGCGTCACCGGCGCGAGGGTGTGCTCTCGTCGGCAGCCGCGCCAGACGCCCGCGCCGTAACAGATGTCCGCAGTGATGTGACCAGCCGCAAACCGGACCGGATCCAGCTGCGGACGGCGCTGCTGATAGGCGGTGAGCGCCGGGCCGAGCAGCAACGAAGCAGCGGCCGCCCGCCGCCCCCAGCGACGCCGCGCCGTGCTGCCGCCAGGTGCCGCCAGCACGGTCGCGAGGACCGGCACGCCGAACTGGGTGGCGAACCGGCCGACGCCGAGCCAGGTCTGCCGCACCGCGGACACGGTGGCTGGCAGCGCGCCGTCCGCGGGCAGCCCAGCCCGCCGTACCGCGGCGGTCACGTTCAGCCAGGATGCCGTGAGGCACGCGGCCGCGATGACCGGCCGTCTGGCCAGCAGGGCCGCGACCGTAGCCGCGGGCCACGGCTGGAGCACGAGCGGTGCCAGGTTCGCCGGATGCCGGCGCGCGAGCGGCGCCGCCGAGGTGCCGTACCGGAACCGTCGGCCGAGCAGGGCCGGCCACGTCGCCGGCCCCTGGTGCGGTACCCGGACCGACGGCTCATAACGGATCCGCCAGCCTGCATCGTGCAACCGCCAGATCAGGTCGACGTCCTCGCCATAACGCAGGCCGGTGTCGAAGTACTCGTCTCGGCCGGCCGCCGCACCGGCGGCCGGCGCGGCCACCTCCTCCAGCGCCGTCCGGCGGACCAGCAGCGCGGCCGTCGGCACGTAGGCAACCCGGCTGGCCAGGCCCCACCCGGGCCGGCTGCTCGCCCAGGTCGAGGCTGCCGCAGGCCAGCTCGTACCGTGCGGCCGACGACCTGGCGCTGACTGCAGTTCCGTCCGCCGCGGCGATGATGCGCGGCGCGACAGCGGCCACCAGCGGGTCCTTCAGATGCGGGGCCAGGTCACTGATCCAGCCCGGCGGCGGCACGCAGTCGCTGTCCAGGAACGCGACAAGCTCGGTGCGAACACCCGCCAGGCCGGTGTTCCTGGCGGCGCCCGGCCCGCCGGTGCGCGGGCGACGGCGCAGCAGGGCGCCATGCCGGGCGGCGACCGCGGCGACCGCGGCGGGATCGACCGATCCGTCGTCCACCACGACCACCGGATACAGGTCACCCGCCGCAGTCAGGCAGCTGTCCAGCATCGGAGCACGGTCACGCACTGGCACGACCACCGTGACGTCGAGATCGGCCGGTGCTGGCGGGCTGCCCGCCGGTACCGGGTGCGCCATGCCCGCGTCAGTAAGTCTGCGGGCAAGCAGGGCGGTCGCCGCCGACTCGACCGGCCGGTCCCGCAGTGCGGCGAGCGCCGCCTGGCCAGCCGAGGTCAGCCGCAGCACCCTGGCGGGCGATCCGCCGAACAGCGCGCCATCGCTGAGCTGCTTGGTGGCACGGTCCAGCTCGATACGGAAGCCGGCCGGCAGCGGCGCCGGTGCAGCCGAGCTCCGGCTCACAGCGCCAGCCCGCCGTCGGCGGCCACTACCGCGCCGGTCAGCGCGCTGCTGCCGGGCCCGGCCAGGAAGGCGAGCACGGCAGCGATCTCCGCCGGATCGAGTAGCCGCCCAGCTGGCTGGGTGCTGGCGAAGTCAGCTGCGGAGGTCAGGCCGTAGAGCCGTGCGCTCTCGTCGAGCATCGCGGTAGCCGTCGAGCCAGGGCTGACTGCATTGGCTGTCACGCCGCTCGGGCCGAGTTCGACAGCAAGCGCCCGGACGAGCCCGGCCACGCCCGCTTTCGCCGCGCAGTAGGCGGCAAGCATCGGCAAGCCCCGGCTGGCGGCCGCGGATGCCACCGCAAGGAAGCGCCCGCTGCGTGGCTCGGGACGGCGCAGCAGTGCCGGGATCGCGGCGCGGGCCAGGTTCAGCACGCCGCCAAGGTCGATGTCGAGCACGGCCTGCTCCTGCGCCGGCGGGACCTCCCACTGCGGCAGTCCGCCGGCGATCACTCCGGCACAGCCGATCGCCGCGTCAAGGCCGCCCCAGCGCGTCTCCGCGTCGGCGACTGCGGCTTCGAGCTCGGCCGCCGCCCGCACATCGGCAGTAAATGCGGCTACCCGGCTGGGGTCGCCGGTTCTGCCCGCAGCCTCCGTCACCACGGCAGTCAGATCGCTGACGCTGGCCAGCCGGTAGGGAACGGCCGGGTCGTCGCCGGCCCGGTCGACGGCAAGCACCGACCAGCCGTCGTCCGCGAGCGCGCGAACTGTTGCGGCGCCGATGCCGCGTGCTGCTCCGGTGACGACGGCGACGCGGCCGGGGCTGCTCACCTAGGTCACGGCCGGCGCAAAGCCTGCCAGCGGGCTCTGATCGCAGGCCCGATCGGGTACCGCGCGGTTGGTCGCGCCGGGGCCGGACGGGCGCATGCCGATGGATACCGGGACCGGTCCCCTGCCGCGATGGGAGTGATCTCCCGATGGCCGCGGCGCGGCTGCCTTGTCCGCGGTGGCGAGCGCAGCCTCGCCGTGGCCACGGACGCACTCGGGATCGGGCCCGTCGAGCGGCAGGCCGGTGAAGAACTTGGCCGCCATGCACCCGCCCTGGCAGGCGTCATAGGCCGAGCACGAGCTGCAGGCGCCGCCGGACTGCGGCACCCGCAGGCTGGCGAACAGCTCAGAGTCGCGCCAGACCGCGGCGAACCCGCCCGGACCGCGGACATTTCCGGCCAGGAACGCGTCATGGATGGCGAACGGGCACGCGTACACGTCGCCGACCGGGTCGATCAGGCAGACCACCCGGCCAGCGCCGCACATGTTCAGGCCGGGCAGTTCCTGGCCATAGCCCGGCCAGGTGGAAGAAGGAGTCGCCGGTGAGTACGTTCTCGCCGTGCGCCAGCAGCCAGTTATAGAGCTCGCGCTGCTGTGCAGCGGTGGGGTGCAAGTCGTCCCAGACATCAGCGCCGCGTCCGGACGGACGCAGCCTGGTGATGCGCAGCTGCGCCCCGAACCGGTCAGCGATTGCCTTGAAGTCGTCGAGCTGCGCGACGTTATGCCTGGTCATGACGACCGAGATCTTGAAGCCGCCGAACCCTGCGTCGGCCAGGTTCTGCATCGCGCGCAGCGCCACGGCATGCGAGCCTGCGCCGCGAACCCGGTCGTTGACCTCGGCAGTCGCGCCGTCCAGGGAGATCTGCACATCGATGTAGTCGCTGCCGGCCAGCCGGCGGGCGACCTCGGGCGTGATCCGCAGGCCATTGGTGGAGAACTTGACGCCGACATGGTGGCTGGTGGCGTAGTCGACGAGCTCCCAGAAATCCGGGCGGACCGTCGGCTCGCCGCCGCCGATGTTGACGTAGAAGACCTGCATGCGCTCAAGCTCGTCGATCACTCGCTTGCATTCCGCGGTGGTCAGTTCTGCCGGGTCACGCCGGCCGGAGCTGGACAGGCAGTGCACGCAGGACAGGTTGCAGGCGTACGTCAGCTCCCAGGTGAGGCAGATGGGAGCGGCCAGTCCGTAGCGGAATTCCGCCACCAGGGAGCCGGTGCGCGCTGCGGCGGGCACGGTCGTGGTCATCAGGCCGTCCTTGCGCAGATCATCGAACTTGCCGCCAGGGCCTGGAGTGCCCGCGCGTACGCGGTCAGGTCGTCCGGCCCGAGACCGGCTGCCGAGCATGCGGCCCGTGCGCTCGGCTGGCTGTCCAGCGACTGCACGACGGCCAGCAGCGCGGGGCTCTTCAGGAAGGACAGCCGCCGGGTTCCGAAGTGGTACAGCAGTGCGCCGAAGCGCTCTGGCCGGACGGAGACCTGCGGATGCAGGCGCCAGGCGCCGTCCAGGTCGAAGCGCCGGGCGCTGCGCGCGGATGGTAGTAGACACCGCACATGCCGTCGATCGAGATCTCCTCGACGAGCAGGTCAGCGGCGATTACCTGATCGGGCTGGATGCTGACCATCCGTCAGCCTCGGGAAGCTGGTCGGCTGGCGGGTCAAGCAGTTCGGTGGCGCTGTCGGCCATGTCAGGCTCCTAGTTTCGGCACACTGTGACGAATAGCGAGTACATTAATCGTCACCTGGTGACGTAATCAAGACCCGCGGAGCAAATCGGGCCATGACAGCAGCTGACCAGGCGCTAGCCGCCGACCCGGCGGTGGCAGCAGGGCGGCGCGGCCGGCCTCCCGGCACCAGCGCGCGCGCAGCTTGAGCTGATCTCCCTCCGGCTGTTCAGCGGCGCTGGCTTCGAGGAGACCACCGTCGAGCAGATCGCGGCCGCCGCCGGGGTGAGCCGGCGCACGTTCTTCCGGTACTTCGATTCCAAGGCCGACGTGCTGTGGCACGCCTTCGACGGTGAGGTCAGGGCACTGCGCGCGGCATTTGCCGCCGTCGCGCCGGACGTACCGCTGATGGCGGCCATCCGGATGGTCGTCATCGGCGCCAACCGGTACCGGGCCGAGGATGTGCCCGAGCTTCGGACCCGGATGAACCTGATCAGCTCCGTGCCCGCGCTGCAGGCAAGCGCGGCGCAGCACTACGACGACTGGGAACGGGCGGTCAGCGAGTTCGCCGCCGCACGGCTCGGCCAGCTGGCCGACTCGCTCTACCCGCTCGCGATCGGCCGCGCGACCCTGGCGGTCTGCCGGTCTGCGTACGACCAGTGGGCCGACCGCGCCGATGCTGACCTCACGGTGTACCTGGACCGGGCGCTCCGGGCCCTGGCTGCCGGCTTCGATCCAGATCAGCTGCCGCCGGTGGAAGTAGGCTCTGAATCGCCGCCGTCACTCGCTGACGCCGATGAGTTCATCGAGGCCGCGCGGGCCAGCGCCGCCCTGCAGCGGCCCTGGGTATCGGCGCCAGACTCGCCGGAGCGGTTCGCCTCCTTCCTGACCCGGGCTGGCCGCGAGGATCAGGCCAGCTACCTGATCAGGCACCGCCAGTGCGGCGGCCTGATCGGATACGTGAACATCAACAACATCGTCCGCGGCGCCTTGCGATCCGGGTACCTGGGCTACGCCGGCTTCGCCTCGCATTCGGGACGCGGGCTGATGACGGCCGGCCTCGCCGCTGTCATCACCGATGCCTTTACCGACCTCGGCCTGCACCGGCTGGAGGCGAACATCCAGCCCGACAATGCCCGCTCGCTGGCGCTGGTCCGGCGGCTGGGCTTCCGGCGGGAAGGTCTCTCGCCGCGTTACCTGCTGGTCGACGGGGACTGGCGTGATCACGAACGCTGGGCGATCCTTGCCGAGTACTGGACCCACCCATTGCTAACCGGCGAGAAGTCAGACCGCCGCCGCGGACGTTGACCATACTGCTGAGATTGGCAAGCACGCGAGGCGGTCTCCGAAGCTGAGCGGTTCCGCGCCGCAATACAACACGAAGCCAGCTCGGAACCTCGATCCGAGCCGATCCCGGAGAATCCTCAGCGAACGGAAGTCTTCGGCTCGAACCGTCTCGGCTGCCTTGACCTCGATCCGCACCAGCTGCCCGGCGTTATCTTCGAGCAGGCCACCTACCTCGTGCTGGTCTCGGTCCCTGTAGTAATAAAGGCGCGCGCTGGTGCTGGACTGGTTTCATTCTGCCGACGCCTGCTCTTTCGTTCTGCCGACATATGACCTTCAATCTGCCGGGCATCGGCCTTCAATCTGCCGGATGGCGATGGATCCCCTGTTGCTTGCGGCTACTGGGCTGCGAGGCGCGAATCTGCGCTTGGGCCTGCCGGAGACCGCCGGCAACGGCGGCCTACGATCGTCACCATGGTTTCCTGGCCAGCGGAGGTTCGAGCGTGACAGACCAGCCCGGGTCGGCGGACGCCAGCCTCGTGCACGCCGGCTCCCGGCGGGCCCTCGGCCTGCCGGTGACGCAGCCGCCGGCGCTGAGCAGCATTCACGCCTCCTGGGGCGAGCCGCGCGCTGACGATTACGGCCGTGGCGGCAACCCGAGCTGGACTGCGCTTGAGCAGGCGCTAGGCGGGATCGAGGATGCCCAGGCCGTGCTGTTCGGCTCGGGGCAGGCCGCGTCGATGGCGCTGATGCTGGCACTGGGTGCGGGCCGGGAGCGCATCCTGCTGGCAAGTGACGGCTACTACAACGCGCGGGTGCTCGCCGAGAAGCTGCGGCCGGGCGGCGCCGAGGCAGTTGTCTGTTGACCTGCAGGATCACGATGAGGTAGCCCGCGAACTGGCCGCGGCCCGCAGCGTGCTGTGGGCTGAGACGCCGACTAACCCGCTGCTCCGGGTTGCCGACCTGACCGCGCTCGGCCGGCTGGCAGCGGCCGCTGACGCGCCGATGATCGTTGACAACACGGTCGCCACCGGCCTGCTCCAGCAGCCGCTGGATCACGGTGCCATCGCGTCGCTGTGCTCACTGACCAAGTCCGCGTCCGGTCATTCTGACCTGATCCTGGGCGCCGTCATGACACGCGATCAGGCGCTGGCCGACGACCTGCGCGGCTGGCGGACGATCGGCGGCGGCATCGCCGGGCCGATGGAGACCTGGCTGGCGCTGCGCGGGCTGAAGACGCTCCCGCTGCGGATCGAGCGCCAGTCAGCCAGCGCGCTGACCGTGGCCGGGCATCTCGCCGCTCACCCGCGGGTTCGCGCCGTGCACTACCCCGGCGTGAATCAGCAGACGCTGCATGTCGCCCGGGCTCAGATGCCGCGCGGCTTCGGGCCGCTGCTCTCCTTCGAGCTGGACGGGACAGCGGCCGAGGCCGATGCGGTCATCACCGCGGCACGGCTGATCGTGCCGGCTACCAGCTTCGGCGGGGTCGAGTCCAGCTGGGAACGGCGCGGCCGCTGGCCGGGCGAGACGGCGCCCGAGTCGCTGATCCGGTTGTCGGTCGGCATCGAGCCGGTGGCGGATTTGCTCGCGGATCTCGACCAGGCGCTGGCGCAGCCAGGCCAGCCAGCGTAGCCGGAAAAGGTCCGGGTGGCGGGGCCGATCAGGCACGATGGCGCGGTGACCGACTACACGGGTTTCGCCGGGTTTTACGACCGCATCATGGGTGACCGCACCGACGAGATCGACCGGGTGCAGGCCTACATCAGCAGGCACCTGCCGGATGCGCGCTCGCTGCTGGAACTGGGCTGCGGCACCGGCGCCCTGCTGGCTGGCCTGACCCCGGCCCTCGCGGTGACCGGGATAGATCGCTCGCCGGAGATGCTGGCACGTGCGGCTGGGTCGGTCCCGGCTGCCACGCTGATGCAGGCGGACATGACCGACTTCCGGCTCGACGCCAGGTTCGACGTGACGATCTGCATGTTCGACACGCTGAACCACCTGCCGTCCTTTGACAGCTGGCTGTCGCTGTTCAGCCGCGTGCACGAGCACCTCGCCGCTGGCGGGCTCTTCATTTTCGACGTCAACACGGCCGGCCGCCTGCGCAGGCTCGACGACGCCGCTCCCTACGTCGACGAATTCGACGGCAACCTGGTCGTCATGACCGTGCAGTCGGCGAGTCACCACCCGTCGGCGAGTCCAGGACGCCCGGCTGATCATGAACTATCACTGTGGGAGACGCGGATCTTCGAGCACCTGGACGGCGCTTTGTTCCGGCTGCATCACGAGCGGATCTACGAGCTCGGCGTCCCCCTGAGCCGGATCCAGGCCGCGCTGGAGGACAGGTTTGAGCTGCTTGAGCGGGCCAGCCTGGACGGCAGCCCGGTCAGCGATGAATCCGACCGGGTGTTTTTCGCCTACCGCCGCCGCGCCGAGGCTGGCTGATCAGCAGTTGCCCTGGCCGCGCTCCATCACGCTGGTGAGCTTGACGATCAGTGCCGAGAACTGCTCCCGCTCCGCCGCCGACAGCGAGGTGAACAGCTCGGCCATTGCGTCCAGTCGCGGCTCAAGCGCCTGTCCGGCCGCCTGCGCGCCTGTCTCGGACAGTTCGATGAGGGTTGCCCGCCGGTCAGTGGGATGCGGGCGCCGCACGACCAGGTGCGCCTCCTGGAGCCCGTCGACGAGCGCCGTCATGTTCCGTGGTGTCGCGCCGAGCTGCTCACCGAGGTCGCGCATGATGGCCGGCCCGCCGCAGTGCAGTGCCTGCAGCAGGCGCAGCCGCGAGTAGCTCAGCCCGTCGCAGGCTCGCCCCTCCATCCAGCGGACGAAGTGAGCTGCGAAGCTGGCCGTCTGGCCAACGAGTAGTCGCCGGCTCTCCGCATCGCTAGTCTCGGCAGCGTCGGGCCCCGCGCTCGCAGGCGGGGGCCAGTGGTCAGCATGATCCGGCATTACTCGTCCAGCGTACCTAGGTGTTTCAGTTGACACTATTATTTCGGCCGGTACTATTTCGCTAGTGAAGGTTCAATTCTAAATCATATACCTCCAGGAATCGGGGCTACGGCGATGACGACTGCGAACAGTAACCAGCCCGGCGAGGCTGCCACTTCCGGTCCCAGCCAGACCGGCTGGCAGCTTGATCCGGACGCCTCATCGGTAACCTTCCAGCACAAGTCCATCTGGGGACTAGTTACGGTCCGCGGCACATTCGGGCAGGTCAGCGGATCTGGAGAGATTCTCCCGGACGGCTCGGGCCAGGGCCGCCTGGAGATCAGTGCCGCGTCGCTCGACACCAAGCACCGCAAGCGTGACGAGCACCTGCGATCCGCGGACTTCTTCAACACCGACGAGCACCCGCAGATCGTCGTAGAGCTCACTCGCATCGCCAGGCAAGGCGGGGACAGCGTGACCGCCGAGGGCACTTTGACGGTCGCCGGCCGCACTCAGCCGCTGACACTGACCGCCCGGCTTACCGAGGACTCCGACAGCGCCATAACGCTTGCCGCGGACGCCGAGATTAACCGGGCCGACTTCGGCTTGACCTGGAATCGGCTCGGCATGCTGACGGGCAACGCGCAGATCAGTGTCGTAGCCCGGTTCGTCAGGTAACGGCCTGCTGCCCGACGCTGTCCGCCGCACGAAGAGGAACCAGATGAAGCTTCAGGTGATAGTCGGCAGTACCCGGCCCACGCGGGCTGCCGACAAGGTCGTGCCGTGGGTCCTGAGCCGTGCGGCGCTGCACGAGGCGTTCGAAACCGAGCTGATCGACCTGCGCGACTGGCAGCTGCCGCTTTTCGGCGAGCATCTGGGCAGCATCGGCGACCCGAGCGACCCGTCCTATTCCACCGAGATAGTGCGCCGGTGGAATCGCAAGGTCGCAGAGGCAGACGCCTACCTGATCATCACGCCGGAGTACAACCACAGCATTCCCGGCGAGCTGAAGAACGCCATCGACAGCGTCTTCGTGTCATTTGCCTTCCGGAACAAGCCGCTGGCCGCCGTCGGCTACAGCGCCGGCGTCGGCGGCGGCATCCGGGCGATCGAGCACCTGGCCCAGGTCGCCGTGGAAGTGGAGGCAGTCCCGCTGCGCAGCACGGTAGTCCTGCCGTTCGTCGACAAGGCCTTCACCGACGACGGCGAGCCTGCCGACCCGGCGACCGAGGTGAGCCTGCAGATCGCTCTCGACGACCTGGCCTGGTGGGCCCGGGTACTGCACGAGGCCCGCGCCGCGGGCGAGCTGGTACCCGGCAAGGTCCGTGCCCGGATGGCGGCTGCCGCAGCCCGTTAGCGGGCGAGCCGAACGTAGCCGGCAGCCGCCCCGGACGCCTACGTTCCGCTCGTCTCAGCGCTGCGGAACGTGCGCCGGTAAGCGTTGGGTGTCGTCGCGCGCCAGGCGCGGAAGTGATGGCGGAAGGTTGCCGCATTGCCGAACCCGGCCCGTTCGGCGATGACGTCCACGGTCTGGCTGGTGTCCTCAAGCAGCTGCTGCGCGAACAGGATCCGCTGCCCGGTCAGCCAGCGCTGCGGAGTGGTGCCGGTCTCCTGCACGAACCGCCGGGCGAATGTCCGTGGTGACATGGCGGCCAGGCTGGCTAGCTCGTCCACGGTGATCGACCGGTCAAGGTTGCGCTGCATCCACTCGATCACGTCGCCCAGTGTGTCGCAGCCAGCCCCGCCCACTGGCCGGTCCACGTACTGGGCCTGGCCGCCATCGCGATGCGGCGGCACGACCATCCGCCGCGCGATCGCGTTGGCCACCGCACTGCCCTGCTCCTTGCGGACCAGGTAGAGGCACCCGTCGATGCCGGCTGCCGTGCCCGCGCTGGTGAGCACCGGATCGGCGTCCACGTACAGCACCGACGGATCGACTTTCGCGGCCGGGTACATCCGGGCAAGCCGGTCGGCATGACGCCAGTGGGTGGTGCAGGCGCGACCATCCAGCAGGCCGGCCGCCCCCAGGACGAACGCCCCCGTGCACACACTCAGTACCCGGCCGCCGCGGTCGACCGCACGCCGCAACGCGTCCAGCAGGGCCGCGGGCCAGTCATCGCGGCCGCAGCGATCGTCACCGCTGGCAGGCACCACGATGAGGTCGGCCAGCTCCAGCCGGTCGAGTCCGAAGGCCGTGCCCAGGGTGAACCCGGACGCTGTCCGCAGCTGCCCGGGCTCGCCCGCGACCACCGCAAAGTCGTAGCCGGGCAGGCCATCGGCCGTCCGGTCGGTGCCGAATACCTCGCACACCACGCCGAGCTCGAACGGCGTGAAACCGTCGAGCACCACAGCCGCCACGTTTTTCAGCACAGCTCCATGATGCCACACGTGTTGGCAGAATTTTGAGGTCAATGGTCATTACTGCCACTTTCCGCTGCAGCAGGCGGCCGTCATCCTGAAGGCATGACACAGGTGCAGGATCACGAACCCGGCATAGTCCGCAGGCTGCTTCGACCGATAGCAGCTGTTTTCGCCGAATGCGCAGCCGCGCAGCGACGGATGTTCGAGCTGCGGATCGCACCGGACAGTTACGTTCTCGGGCCTGCCGCCGCGCCCGACACCTACGCGGAGTTCCTTTACCGGACGTCCGGACCGCTCCGGCACGAGCCGCCCGCAGCCAGGCGGGTTGCCAGCCGTTAGGTGAAGTCGCCGAACTCGCGCAGCAACGCCGTTTTGGACCTGGCGCCGATCACCTGACTGACGACCTTGCCGCCGGAGAATACGGTCACCGTCGGAACGTGCAGGACCGCGAATCGCTGCGTGGTAACCGGGTTCTCGTCCACATTGATCGTGACGAGATCGACCCGGCCGGCCTGATCCGCCGCGATCGAGTCCAGCACCGGGGCCACCATCCGGCACGGACCGCACCACTGCGCCCAGTACTCGACGATCACGGGCCGGGGATTGTTCAGGACCTCGGCCTCAAAGCTGGCGTCGGTCACCACTCGAGCGTTGCTCATTGCGTCTGGCTCCGTTCCGCGACGAAAAGGGTTGCACAGTCGTCGCCGTTCCCTTGCTCGCACACGTGCACAAGGCGCCGCAGCCGGCAGCGCAGCTGGGTCAGCTCCCTGACCTGGTCATCGATTGCAGCGAGCTTCGCGGCGGCGGCGCGGGCGATCTCCTCGGTGGAGTGCGCCTCGGCCGGCCCGAGCAGTTCGGCGATCTCGCTGAGCGTGAAACCCAGCTGCCGGGCGCGCCGGATGAAGACCAGCCTGGCCAGGTCGGCATCGGAGTACTCCCGGTAGCCGCTGCCACGCCGCTGCGGCTCGGCCAGCAGCCCGCGCCGCTGGTAGAAGCGCACGGTCTCGACGCCTACGCTCTCTGCGGCCGCCAGCTTCCCGATCGTCATCCCGCCCATGCCTGCACGGTACCGGCCGTACCCAGGTACGGAGTCAAGACATCCGGCCGGGTCAGCCGGCTGCAACGCCGACCAGAGTGGTAATCCTGGACGCCATGACCCGGTACGCGATGCTGCTCCAGCCGTCGGCCAATCGCGTGTACGCAGCAGCGTCTGTCGGGCTGGCCGCTGCCGAGCTCGCCGCAGTCAGTGACGCAGTACTCGGCGGCGCGCTGTCCCCGGCCACGCCCGCCGACCTGGGCGGCGTGCCGTACCTGACGTTCTCGGCGGACGGCCTCGGACCGCGCGAGATCTCGTTCCTGTCCAACCTCTCCGCGTGCTATGCGTTGTTCGAGCTAGCGGATGGCCTGCTCCGGCCGGTGAGTCTGGACCGGCTGGACCGGTTCGACGACGACCTGATCACCATCCAGAAATACGCAGGCAAGACCAACGAGCAGTTCACCAAGCTGCTGCTGAACGTGACACTGCTGGCGTCGGCGTTCGCCGCCGAGATGCTGGACCGGAAGCTCGCGGTGCTCGATCCGCTGTGCGGCCGGGGCACGACCCTTAATCAGGCGCTCATGTACGGGTACGACGCGGCCGGCATCGATACAGACCAGCGCGACTACGAGGCCTACACGACGTTCATCAGGACCTGGCTGAAGCGCAAGCGGGTCAAGCACAAGGCCGAGTACGACGGGCCGGTTCGCCGCGAGGGCAAGGTGGCGGGCCGGCGCCTTCAGGTCAGCCTGGCCGCGTCGCGGCACGAGCACAAGGCAGGGCACATGCAGCGGCTCGACGTTGTGTGCGCCGACACCACCAGGGCCCTGGAGTTCTTCCGGCCGCAGACATTCGACCTGGTCGTGACCGACGCCCCGTACGGGGTCCAGCACGGCAGCCGGACCGCCGCGAAAGGGCTTGCCCGGCGACCGCAGGACCTGCTCGGCGAAGCCGTGCCGGTCTGGACCCGCCTGCTCCGGCCCGGCGGGGCGATCGGCGTCTCCTGGAATACCCTCGTCGCGCCGCGCGAGGAGGTCGCAGGGATCCTCGCGACGTCCGGCCTGGTTCCGGTCGAGGCAGGCCCTTACAGCCAGCTGCGGCACCGCGTCGATCAGGCGATCGTGCGCGACGTGGTGGTCGCGCGGAAGCCTAGCTGAGCGGCGGTGCAGTGAAGCCGGGGCCCGCTGCGGCGTCGAGCACCTCGGCGACCCGCAGCAGCCGCAAGTCCGACAGGAACGGCCCGATCACCTGGACACCTATCGGCAGGCCTGCCTGACCGGGGCCCACCGGCAGCGTCACCACGGGCAGCAGCGCCGATCCGACGGCACAGCACCATGCTGCTGCCATGAAGTGCGGAATCGCCTGGCCGTCGACGTCGAGCAGGCGATCGGTCATCGCACGGTCGGTGTCGTGCGGGAAGGCGGCAGTCGGCATGACCGGCGCGAGCACAACGTCATACCGCTCGAAGAAGTCAGCCCAGGCAGCGCGCTGCCGCTGCCGGATCTGCGTGGCGCGCATGACGGACCGGTACCGGCTCGCCATTGCCTGCAGCATCTGCGTCTCCGGGTCGTCGCCAGGATCCTGCTCCAGCCCGGCGAACGCGGCATACTCGGGGTCCGGCAGGCCGGCCCCGATGATCGGCAGGGTCAGGTCACGCCAGGTCCGGAATCCGTCGGCCAGCGGCACCGGCAAGGGAACGGGGTCCACCTGCGCTCCGGCGCTGGCTAGCCGGCTCGCGAACCGGTCCAGGCAGGCGCGGACATCGGCGGCGATGGGCACTACATCGCTGCCGTCCGCGAAGACCGTCGCGATGCGCAACCCGGCTGGCCCGCTAACCGGCGGGCCTTCGTCCAGCGCCAGCCGCCAGCCGGCCGCGTCCTCTGGCACCGGCCCCGCTACAACCTGCAGGGCGGTGCGCAGGTCGGCGACGCTGCGGGCCAGCGGGCCGGCCGACCCCCACGTCGACAGTCAGCAGGCTGCCGGGCGGCCCGGGTATGTGGCCGCGAACCGGTACCACGCCCCAGGACGGCTTCAGCCCGTAGATGCCGTTGTAATGCGATGGATTGCGTATCGACCCCCCGATGTCGCTGCCAAGCTCCAGCGGCGTGAGCCCGGCCGCGATTGCCGCCGCCGCGCCGCCCGATGACCCGCCCGCGGTCCTGGTGACATCCCACGGGTTGCTGGTCCGGCCGTACACGTCGTTGTAGGTCTGCCAGTCGCCCGCGTACAACGGCGTATTGGTCTTGCCGAAGATGATCGCGCCGGCGGCCTTCAGGCGGCGCACCGCGAGCGCATCGGCCGACGGCACGTACTGGGCTAGCTCAGGGGCGCCGGAGGTGGTGACGAGACCCTCGGTCTCCCAGACGTCCTTGACGGTCATCGGCAGTCCGTGCAGCGGTCCCGTCTGGTTGCCTCGTGCCGTCTGTTCGTCCGCGGTCGCGGCCGCTTCGCGGGCCCGTTCGGCGTCCCGCGCCACGATGGCATTGAGAGCCGGGTTGACCAGGTCGGCTCGGGCCAGCAGAAAGTCGAGGAGTTCGCGGCTCGACAGCTCGCGCCGCCGGATCGCCATGGTCAGATCGGTCGTCGTGGCGGTTGCCAGGTCGAGGTCCACAGTCGGACATTACCGGCTCGGTGCTGGCGATGCTCCGGATGCGGGGTTCTGACCTGCCCCGGTCATCTGCGTGACCTGGCCGAAGCTGGGTGCCGACAGTCGCCGGGTAGGCATAGCTGGCGCGCTCGGCGCCGGCTGGCAGCCACTGTCCGGCCGCCGGTAGTGCGGCGTCGGCCGCGACGAGCATCCAGCCGCAGAGCAGGATCAGGATCGCGACGAAGGCACAGAAGACCCAGAAAATCGCCGTGAGTCCGGCGTGGATAGTCAGCCCTACTCCAGCGGCCTGAGCCGGAGACAGGCCGAACTGCGCCGGCGACACGGGCTCGCGGACAAGGATGAGCGCGGAGATCAGCTGAGCCAGCATCGGCACGATCGCGCCGGCCGCGAGTGCTGCCCCGAGCCGGATCGGGCGCCAGCAGGCGGCGACAGCGATGACGGCGACTACCGCGAGCATGACCACGACGTTGCCGGCGATGACCAGGGCCGGGTTCGCGAACGCGTTCCCCTCCGTTATCGTCTGGCTTATCCCGGTCGCCGTGCTGAGCGCGTAGCTGTCCCACGACGGCGCGAACGCGATCACCGTCCCGACAGCAGCGACGATGATCATGACGAGCGGCACCGTGTCGTGGCCAGCAGGGCGGCCGAGCCGGCTGGCCGGGCCGATCCGGAGTGCCACTACCGAGCCGGCCGCGCAGGCGAGCCAGCCCAGCAGGCTGAGCACAAGCCCGAGGCCAGCGCCGGCCGCGTGCCAGCCATCGGCTATCGGAGTGCCGACGTCAGCCAGGAACAGGCCGAACGTCACCGCGCTCAGTCCTGTCGCGAGCAATGCCCCGGCCCGGAGCCGGGCCGCGCCGAGGAGGATGAGGATGGCGCTCGCCGCCCAGACTGCGAGGTAGATCGCGTGCGGAACCAGGTTCGCGGCCTGCTGGGCGAGGCTGGTGCCTGCCACGTAGTCACCGAAGAGCCCGACTACGCCGAGTGCGACGCCGACAGCCAGCAGCACGGCGGCGATCAGCGGCCGGCGACCGGCACTGACGGTGCTGACGGCGCGGCGGCGGGAGCAGCAGCTGAGGCGGCTGCGGCGGCTGGCTGGGTCACCGCGGTGATGGTGCCGGGAGCTTCGATGGAGGCAAACCGGGTCCACGCCGCGGCCCAGCCCTCGGGAGTCTTGTGCCACCACTCCAGCGGCTGCGAGTGTGGCGCCGCGACGTCCCAGATCCCGTAAAACTGGGGTCCCTGGCCGATGGCGTATCGCGCCCCGCGGTGGGAGATCATCACGTTGTCCGGCACTGTCCCGACCTTCCTAGCTTGGCTCACCCCGTTCGTGCTGGTCAGAGCATAGGAGCTTAGCCTGCATGAAAGCTGGATGGTTGCTCAGGCAATCCTGATGCCGGTTCGGCGGCAGCGGCGGATTAGCCTGCTTGGCGATGACTGACGACGAGGTCCCCGCCCTCACCGCTGCGCTCGGCCTTCCCGGCATCGTCGATGCGCACGTCCATTTCCTGCCCGACAGCATCCAGGATGCGGTGTGGCGATGGTTCGACCGGCTGGAACCGCCATGGCCGGTGACCTACCGCTCGCCCGCTGCGGTCCGGAAACTGACTCTCGACACGCTCGGCGTGCGGCATCACACCGCCCTGGCCTACCCGCATCGGCCGGGGATGCTCCGCTTCCTGAATGACCACACGCTGGAATTCGCGGTCGCGGACCCGTCGGTCATCCCGACTTTCACGATCTACCCCGAGCCTGGTGCCGGGCAGGAGACTGCCCGGTGCCTGGCTGCGGGCGGCAAGTGCGTCAAGGTCCACCTGCAGGTCGGCGGCTTCGATACGGTCGATCCGCTGCTCGATGAGTCCTGGGGGCTGCTCCAGGACGCCGGTACGCCGATTATCCTGCACGCCGGCGCGGTCGCGGACGGATCGGGCAACGAGCAGTGGTGCGGGCCTGGTCCGGTGCGGCGGCTGCTCGGGCGGTTTCCGCGGCTGCGACTGGTCATCGCCCACCTCGGCGCACCGGACAGCGATGCCTTCGTGGCTATCGCCGAGCAGCATCCCGGCGTCTGGCTGGACACTGCGATGATCTTTACGGACCCGCCCTACCTCGGCCCTGCGCCGCTGCACCTGGTCGACAGGCTCGGTGCGCTCGGCGACCGGATCGTGTTCGGATCGGACTTCCCGACGATTCCGCATGCTTACGCAGCGCAGGTCAGCGGGCTGGCGGCGCTCGGGCTCGGCGACGACTGGCTGCGCGGCGTGCTCTGGCACAACGGAGTCAGGCTGTTCGGCCTGTGACGCCGGTGCCATGACCGGGCCCGCTGGAGGCCGTGGGCTGCCAGTTAATCGACTCCGGGCCGACCAGCGGCGTGCCGACCTCCAGCTGGATCTGAGCGTGCGCGGTCAGCGGGATGTTCGCCGGGTTGCGGCGGTCAGTCAGGCATAGCCAGGGCGCCAGCACCGTAGGCCAGTTACACTGATCTTGAAGGGGAGTAGTCCCTCGCTGGCTGGCCGACATACCGGCGCTTCGGCGCCCGGCCACCGGGCCACTTCGGGTGGTGGACGAGACCTTCGGCTGTAGAGCACATCCGGCCGAAGTCTCCCCGCGAGAACCCGGTCGGTGGTACCGACCGAGGGAATCCTGATGCAATACGTCGCGGTGGTAGGCATCGCATTCGCGATCACCTTCCTCGCCGAGCTGCCCGACAAGTCGATGTTCGCATCGCTTGTCCTGAGCACCCGCTACCGCGCCGCGTGGGTCTGGGCCGGGGCAGCGGCGGCATTCGCAGTCCAGATGGGGATCGCGGTCACCGCGGGGCAGCTGCTCGCCCTGCTCCCCCATCAGGTCGTCGATGGCGTGGTCGCCGCGTTGTTCGTGGCCGGATCGGCGTACTTGTGGTGGACAAGCCTTCGGCCGGGATCCGATGACGGGACCGACGCAGCGCGTCAGGGCGGCCCGGCCGAGTCCTTCCTGCGCGTCGCAGGCGCCAGCTTCGCCGTTGTGTTCGTCGCTGAGTGGGGCGACATTACCCAGGTCACGGCCGCGAACCTGGCGGCGAGGTACAACCCGCTGCTGGTGTTCGCCGGCGCGACGCTCGGGCTATGGGCAGTCGCTGCGGTCGCGGTCAGCATCGGCGCCAAGAGCCTCCGGCTCATCCCGATGACCTTGGTCCGCCGCATCACCGCGGTCATCCTGCTGGGATTCGGGATCTACACGATCGTCGCCGCCGTCACCTGACGCAAGCCATCAGCGCCGCTACCGAGCAGTCCGGCGCTCGCGGGGTACGTCGGGCCTCGTGACCGAAACCACGGTCACGAGGTCGTCCAGGCCAGCGAAGTCACTCGGATTGGTGCTGAACAGCGGCAGCTGGTTCGCGACCGCCGTTGCGGCGATCATCAGGTCGACGGCCCCGCGCCGCGGCTTACGTCCGGCGGCGATTACCGCCGCCGTCACCCTGCCGTACGCGCGGGCAGCATCGGCGTCGAACGGTATCGGGTCGAATTCATGCTCGGCGCGCTGCAGCACGTCCAGTCTGCGGGCCCGCTCGGCCCTCTCGAAATAGAAGTCCTGCTCTTCATCCGGGCGTACCTCGTGCGGCCCTGCGGACAGTTCGGCAAGCGTTACCGCGCTTATCGCCATCTCATCAGGGAGCTCGTTTTGGTCGATCCAGGTCCTCAACATCAGGATGTTCGTATCAACGGGGCCATGCTTCGGGCGCTCAATGATCATAAGGACTTCCGGCTTGGTCAGTCACGGCGTCCTGATCTGCGCGGAAGGCTTCAGAGCCAAGGGCCGGCGCACCACGGGACATCGCGGCAAACTCCGCCCTGGAAACAAACCTGCGCCGTTGCCGCAGGGGCACGAGCTCACCGATGCGGTGCCCGTCACGGGTCACGGTGAACGCCTCGCCACGCTCGACGGCGTCCATGATCTCTTTCGACCTCATCCTCAGGTCGCGCTGCGTGATCTCCGGCTGAAGAGCCATAGGCAGATGGTCGCACTAGTTGCTATGTCGTGCTACCTCAGCCTGCCATACCTATTGTCAATATTTCATATCGGTATTATATGAAATTTATTCAGCAGCGCAAGGGTCGCGCTCTGCAGCGCGGATGTCGAGAAGCCGTCGGCGGCTACGTCCTTCTGACGAGGGTGCCAGGATGGGCACCGTGCACTAAGGAGGATTAGCAGATGACGCGGTTCTTGCTGATGGTCAACTACGACGGCGGCACGGTCCAGGAGCCGATGACCAGCTGGGATCCAGCCGACGTGAAGGCGCACCTGGCCTACTACGAAGCACTTAGCGAGGAGCTCACCAGGTCCGGCGAGCTCGTCGGCGGCGAGCGACTCGGAGGGCCGGAGATGTCCAAGATCGTCCGGGCCGACGGCGTATCCGCCCCTGTCGTTACCGACGGCCCTTACGCAGAGGCGAAGGAGCAACTGGCCGGGTACCAGATATTCGATGTCGACTCAGAGCAGCGCGCGATCGAGATAGCCGCAAGGCTGTCGGCTGTGCCAGGTCCTGGCGGCGTTCCCACCCAGCAGCCGATCGAAGTACGGCAGGTGATGGACGACGACGACGACATGGGACTCGACGCCTGACGGCGGAGAACCGGTGAGCTCAGGTCGCGGGCCGGCCGTGCGGTGCCGGCGGCGCATGTCGAGGACCTGCTGCGTCAGCTGGCGCCGCAAGTCCTCGGCGTGCTGACCCGCCGGTCCGGCAGCTTTGATGCCGCTGAGGACGCCGTACAGGAGGCACTCATAGCGGCGGCGAGCCACTGGCCTGCCGACGGCCTGCCGCAAAACCCCAGAGGCTGGCTCCTCCAGGTCGCCACCAGACGGCTGACCGACCAGATACGCAGCGATAATTCGCGGCGACGGCGCGAGCTGGCGGCAGCGGCCGAGCCGCCACCTGCCGAGGCCCCTGCCGGTGACGACACGCTCATGCTGCTGTTCCTGTGCTGCCATCCCGTGCTGACCCCGGCCTCCGCTATCGCGCTGACGCTGCGCGCGGTCGCGGGCCTGACCACGGCGGAGATTTCCCGCGCCTTCTTCGTGCCCGAGGCGACGATGGCCCAGCGGATCAGCCGGGCTAAGCAGCGGATCAAGGCTTCAGGCGTCCCGTTCACGCTGCCCGCTGAGCACGAGCGCGCCGCCCGGATTCGGTCGGTGCTGCATGTGCTGTACCTCATCTTCAACGAGGGCTACGCCAGCAGCGCTGGCACCCGGCTGGTCCGCCAGGAGCTCTCTAGCGAGGCAATCCGGCTGACCAGGATGATGCACGCGCTACTTCCGGCTGACGGCCAGGTGACTGGCCTGCTAGCGCTCATGCTGCTCACCGAGGCGCGGCGGCCGGCCAGGACCGGGCCTGTCGGTGAGCTGATCCCGCTGGCGGAGCAGGATCGGGCCAGCTGGGACCAGCGACTCATCAGCGACGGAGTAAGCCTGGCCGTGCAGGCGATGGCGCAGGGCCCGGCCGGGGATTATCAGCTGCAGGCTGCCATTGCTGCCCTGCACGCCGAGGCGAGCCGCGCCAGTGACACCGACTGGCCGCAGATCCTCGCTCTCTACGACGTGCTCGAGCGGCTTACCGGGAACCCGATGGTCACCCTGAACCGGGCCGTGGCGGCCGCCATGGTGCACGGTCCCATGGCCGGCCTGGCCATAGCCGGCTCACTCGATCAGCCGCTGGCGGGCCATTACCGGCTGGATGCCGTGCGCGCTCATCTGCTCGAGATGCTGGGCGATTCCGACGGCGCCGTCACCCACTACGAGTCCGCTGCAAAGCGCACGCTGAGCATGCCCGAGCGGCATTACCTGACCACCAAGGCTGCCCAGCTGAACCAGCGGGCCAAGGAGCGCGGCAGCTAACTCCAAGGCTGCGCGCCGGACCGAACTGGCAGATCAGCCTAGGGCCCCGTTCCCTGACTACGACCGGTGCAGGGCGAACGAATGGATGCTGCCGTGCAGGTAACCGCCGAGGATCCAGAACCCGGTGGCGGCGCTGCCGGCGATCGCGGTCAGGTTGGTGATCGCTCCCGCGGGCGCCGGGTTCAGCGTCTTGGCCGCGATCCAGTGCACGCCGTTCCACCGCAGCACCACCGGCTGGCTGACGCCGCTGACGACCACGTAGCCGGTGACCATGACGTCCGCCGGCGAGATCGCGGCGACATCGGTCAGGTAGCTGCCGGTGATGCTGGACCCGTAGACGTTCAGGTTCGGATTGGGAACGACCGTCCACTTCTTGCCGTTCCAGTGCTCGATCAGGGCGGCGTTCCCGCTGATGTTCTCGGTATATCCGACGGCCCAGGCGTTCTTCGCCGACAGCGCGGCAACGCCCTGCATCATGCCCGGAAGCGCCGGGGCCGACGCGACGGACCACCTCTTGCCGTTCCAGTGCTCGATCAGGGTTTGCGGAGTAGTGCCTGAGTCGCTCTCGCCGACGGTCCAGCCGTCGGAGGGCGAGGCTAGCGCGACGCCCGCCAGCGACGTCAGCACGCTGTGCGCGATGACAGGCGACGGAACTGTGTACCATCTGCGGCCGTTCCACCGCAGGATGAGCGACTTGCTCTCATAGGACGTGCCCGACTGATAGGCCCCGACGGCGAAGGCCTCGGCACCGTTGGTGGTCACCGCGTTGAGGTAATTGTTCTTCTTCGCGCCCACCGGATCCGGGCTGGCTACCTTGCGCCAGCCGGCTTTGGTCAGCCGCACGATGAGAGTCTGCGCCGCACGGCCGTTGAAGCGCGAGCCGACGGCCCAGGTGGTCGCGGCAGAGTCGGCCGTCACGCCGCTCAGGCTGGCGTACTTCGACTTCGGGCTCGCGACGTGCTGCCAGAACCGGCCCGACCATCGGTAGATCAGCGCGGACCTGGACCCGCCGCCGACTGCCCACACCGTGCAGTGCGAGCCGACAGCCACCCCGCCGATACTCGACGCTCCAGGGCCAAATGACGACAAGCTAGCCGAGCGGCAGCCGCGCGCTGTCGCGATGGGCGCCGCGACCGCGCTGGACGGCACGTAGACGGCGGCGCTGCTGACGGCGATTCCGCCCGTCAGCGCGGATACGGCCAGGCGGTGCAGGCGCATTGATCCTCCATATATGACCGGCAACGTGCGGAACGCCAGCCAGGTGATCACCTGGGCCGCTTCGCGAATGATAGTCAGATATCGGGCGTCTACGGGCGGTTACTGCGGGGCA
This sequence comes from uncultured Actinomycetota bacterium, assembly GCA_963795265.1. Lineage (GTDB taxonomy): Bacteria > Actinomycetota > Actinomycetes > Streptosporangiales > Streptosporangiaceae > JAJYUU01. The sequence continues at coordinate 68,849 of CAWCHF010000021.1, forward strand.
TCGCCAGGTGAGTCAGCATGCGCGTGTCGGGCCGAACCCAGCGCCGCCGACACTAGAAATCATCCCAGTGCGGCGGCCGCTCCTGGCGCAGGCGCTCGCCCTGGTCCGGCTCTGGCGGCTCACCCCAGCCGCGGTCGGTGTCCTCCGCGCTTTGCTGCGGCGCGGCGGGCCGGGCCGGGCGCGGGCGGGCCGGGCGCGCGGGCGGGCCGGGCGCCGCCGGGCCGACTGGGAGTTCCGGAGATCTACCCGGGCTGTCTCGTCCATAGCTGGAAACCTAGTCCAGCCGGGCTGGCTGCGTTCAGGCCGGTTGCGTAGCTGGCTCTGGCGGCGTGCCGCCAGAACTTCTGGAGAGCAGACCGGCTACGAGCAGGACGAGCACGCCGATCCCCGTGCCGCAAGTGATACTGCTCGTGCCCGATCGCCCAGAAGACGACCAGCGGCACCAGCGCACGTCCAGGAACATCACTCCGCGCGGCCAGTTGATCCCCGCGGGGTTGAGCTCGAACACCTTGGACAGCCAGTGCCTGACCATCCCGCCGCGAGCGTGCTGTCCATCCGATGTCTCCGCAGTGGTTGCCATGGTTACCTTCGCCTCGTTGTACCCGCCAGGCAGCAACTCCGGCCGCGGTGTCCGGCCCGGTCCCTGACCCCGAGTTCCTCAGAATCCGCCCGACGTGAGTCTTGACGGCGTGCTCGGCGAACGCCTGGCGGCCGGCCTGCTCGATGGTGGCCAGCACCGCCTTGGCGACCGGCTCGTCGAGGACGGGTACGCTCCCGGCACCGCCGGCCCTGCATGACGATCACCCCGAGCACCTTATTAACTCGTTGCTTATATAAGCCTGTGCTGATATCTCGTGCTGATGCATGCGTTCGACGTACTCGGCGATCCGGTACGACGCCGCATCCTTGAGCTGCTCGGGGACGGCGAGCTCACGTCCGGAGCGCTCGGCGAGGTGATCCAGCGCGAGTTCGGCATCTCCCAGCCCGCCGTCTCCCAGCACCTCAGGGTGCTGCGGGACAGCGGCTTCGCCACGGTACGACCGGACGGCGCTCGCCGCCGCTACGCGGTCGCGCATGAGCCACTGCGCGACATAGACGCATGGCTCGACCAGTTCCGCCGGTTCTGGACGCCGCACTTGGACGCGCTGGCTACCGAGCTGGCGCGAGGCCAGCACGAGCGAAGGAAGAAACCATGATCGATGTGACCGCGGAGATCAGTGCGGTCCGCCGCGAGGTGGGCGGCCGGATGCTGGAAGCCGGCCAGGCCCGGGTGGTGACGGTGTCACGGAGCTACCCGGCCGAACTCGCCGACGTCTGGGACGCCTGCACCAACCCGGAACGCATCCGGCGCTGGTTCCTGCCGGTGCACGGCGAGCTGACGGAGGGCGGCCGGTATCAGCTGGCGGGCAACGCGGGCGGCACCGTCAGCCGCTGCGACCCGCCCCACGGCTTCGACGCGACATGGGAGATGGGCAGCGACGTGAGCTGGATCGAGCTGCGGCTGGCCGACGAGGGCAACGGCCGGACCCGCTTCCGGCTGGACCACATCGCCCGGGTAGACGACGAGCGGTGGGGCGCAGTTCGGCCCCGGTGCGGTCGGGGTGGGCTGGGATAGCGGCCTGATCGGCCTGTTCCTGCACCTGACCACCGGGCGAGCGGTGGACCCGGCCAAGGCGGCCGAATGGTCTGCGTCTGAGGAGGGCCGCCGGTTCCTGGCTGCCTCCAGCGACGCGTGGTATGACGCGAGCGTGGCTTTCGGCACCGACCCGGCCGCGGCCCGGGCCGCCGCCGACCGCACCACTGCGTTCTACACCGGCGCGCCCGAGCCCGGCGCTGAGCCGGCCCCGGCGAGCGCGGCTGACCGGCCCGAAGCGCCCGCAAGCACGAGCCTGTTCAGGCCGGCGGCTCGTTCGCCGGAGAACGTGGCTGGCGGTGGGCAGGCCGGCTGGCGGTCCCCGGTGGGGAGCCGTCCCCTTGTCATCGTGCGGCCGGCGCTGACAGCATCGGGTGCGCTGCCGGCTCCGAGATGTGCGGCGGTCAGCGCGTAGCGGGGAGATGTCGTGACGATTATGCGCGGCAATGTTGGGCTGATCGGGGTGACTCGGAGGCGGGCGCGACGGCCTGCGCAAGGGCACGCTGCGCTGCTGGCCGCAGCAGCGGCTGCGGCTGTGCTCTGGGGCGCACTGCTGGCACCCGCCCCGGCGGCGTCGGCGGCAGGCCTGCGCACGGCCGCCGCGGTGAGCAACTGGGGCAAGGCGGAGGAGGTGCCCGGCACAGCGGCCCTGAACAAGGGCGGCAATGCCGACGTCAACTCGGTGTCCTGCGCGCGGGTGGGCAGTTGCGGTGCGGGCGGCTTCTACACCGACGGGCGAGGGCACGTGCAAGCGTTCGTGGCGAGCGAGAAGAACGGACGCTGGCGGAGTGCGCATGCGGTGCCGGGCATGGCGGGGCTGAATGCCGGCGGGAATTCCCAGGTCACTTCGCTGTCGTGCCCGTCGGCAGGTGATTGCGTTGCGGTTGGCTTCTACACCGACGGTCATGGCCACGTGCAAGCGTTCGTGGCGAGCGAGCGGACCGGTGACTGGCTCCGGGTGGAGAAGGTGCCGGGCACGGCAGCGCTGAATACGGGCGGCCATGCCGTGGTCACGTCGGTGTCGTGCTACGGGATCGGCAGTTGCGGTGCTGGCGGGTCCTATGTCGATGGCTCTGGCGCTACGCAGGCGTTCGTGATTACTGAGAAGAACGGCCACTGGTATCAGGCACTGGAGGTTCCCGGCCTGGCGGCGATGAATGCCGCCGGCGATGCAGTGGTCAACTCGGTGTCCTGCTCGCGAGGCGGCAACTGCGGCGCCGGAGGGTCGTACGCCAGCGGCGTGGACACCTTCCTCGGCCAGAACATTGTCGAGGCGTTCGCGGTCAGTGAGAAGAACGGGATCTGGCGCGACGCGCTGCAGCTGCCCGGCACGGCAGCCCCCAATGCGGGCGAGCACGCCCAGGTCAGCTCGGTGTCCTGCCCATCGGCGGGCAACTGCGGCGCAGTCGGGTACTGGACCTACGCCGACAACGGCGTCCCGCAGTACCCGCAGAAGTTCGTGGTGACCGAGCACAACGGCCGATGGGGCCTCGCGGCGGATCCGGCCGGCGTCGGCGGGTTCTTTGACCAGTCCGTCGCGGTGTCGTGCGCGTCGGCCGGCAACTGCAGCGCGGGCGGGTATTACTACAACGATGCCGGGGACTGGGTCGCGTTCGTTATCAACGAGATAGCGGGCCGCTGGCGCACAACTCAGATGGTGCGCGGTGCTGCCGCCTGGGACGGAGCCGGGACAACCTTCGTCGCCTCGATTTCGTGCCCGTCCGCCGGCAACTGCGGCGCCGGCGGACACTGGGGGCATCAGTCATTCGTGGCCGTCGAGAACAGCGGCCGCTGGGGCAGAGCCCGGCAGATACCCGGCCTCATCACCCTGGGCTGGGCCGCAGGCGTCAACTCGGTGTCATGCCCGCCCGGTGGCAACTGCAGCGCAGGCGGCTATTTCATCGACCGTCGCAGCGGCCACAGTGAGGCGTTCGTCAGTAGCGAGAACAGATAACAAGCTGGCCATTTACCATCCGGTCCGGCTTAGCCGCTCGTGCTGAGCACCGCCGACAGGGAGTCGAGCGCTCTCGGCACGAGAGCGTAATAGGCCCACTTGCCTCGCTGGTCGCGGGTGAAGATCCCGGCGTCGACCAGGACCTTGAGGTGATGCGAGATCGTCGGCTGGGCTAGGCCCAGCGGATCCGTCAGGTCGCAGACGCAAGCTTCGCCGCCCTCGTGTGCCGCCACCATCGAGACCAGCCGCAGCGGGCTCGGGTCAGCCAGGGCTTTGAGAATGTGGGCCAGATCCGCCGCCTGATCCGCCGTAAGCGGCTCACGCAGCAACGGAGCGCAGCACTCATCGGCGAGCAGTGGCAGGCTCGGTCTCGGCTCGATCGTGACGGCGGTGCCCATGCGCCTAGTATGCGATACGCATTGACAGTCGTCTATCGCGTACGTCATCCTGATCACATCGACCTTGATCGATGCATGAGGATGCGATCATCATGACAGACCAGGCCAGCACTGCCCTGCGCGCGGAAGTCCGGGCCCGTTATGCCGAAGCCGCCCGCGCCGTCCTGGACCCCAGGCCCGGGATCTCCGCAAGCTGCTGCGGCACGACAGCGGCAGGGTCGTGCTGCGGCACCGGTTCAGCCGCTCTGGACACGGCCGGCGCGTTCGGTGGCGTTCTGTACGGCGAAGGCGAGACAGACGGACTGCCCGAGGAAGCCCTCCTGGCTAGCCTCGGTTGCGGCAACCCGCTGGCCGTCGCAGATCTCCGCGAAGGCGAGCGCGTCCTGGATCTCGGCTCGGGGGGTGGCATTGACGTACTGCTCTCAGCCCGGCGCGTCGGCCCGACCGGGTACGCCTACGGCGTAGACATGACCGACGACATGCTCACCCTCGCCCGGAGCAACGCCGCCAAGGCCAGGGCAACCAACGTCGAATTTCTCCGTGGCCAGATCGAGGCCATCCCGCTGCCCGAGTCGGCAGTCGACGTGGTGATCTCCAACTGCGTGATCAACTTGTCTACCGATAAGCCAGCGGTACTAGCCGAGATGTTCCGGGTCCTCGTTCCCGGTGGCCGGATCGGCATCTCCGACGTCGTCGCCGAGGATCGGCTGACCGAGGCTGACCGGACCGCGGCTGGTTCTTACGTCGGCTGCATCGCCGGGGCGCTGTCGCGGAGCGAGTATCTCGACGGGCTGGCCGCCGTGGGCTTCACCGACGCCTCAGTCACCTTCACCAACGAGGCCGCACCGGGAATGCACTCGGCCGTCATCCGCGCCGTCAAGCCCGCGTGATCAATACTGCGGTCAGGCGAGCGGCACGCAAGCCCGGCTCGCCGGATAACACGGAGGTACCAGGTGGCCGACATCCCCGAAGTGCTGTTCGTCTGCACCCACAATGCCGGCCGCTCCCAGATGGCCGCCGCGCTACTCGCGCACACGGCGGCCGGCAACGTCCGCGTCACATCGGCCGGATCGCAACCCGCTGACCAGCTCAACCCCGCCGTAGTGCAGGCAATGGCGGAGATCGGCATCGATATCTCGGGCAAGATCCCCAGGCGACTGAGCACCGAGCAGGTGCAGGCTGCCGACGTGGTGATCACCATGGGCTGCGGTGATGCCTGCCCGGTCTACCCGGGCAAGCGCTACCTCGACTGGGACCTGCCTGATCCGGCTGGACTAGCGCTCGAAGCCGTTCGGCCGATACGTGACCGGATTCGCGCTCTGGTCGACTCGCTGCTCCTGGAACTGGCCTAGTGGCGTCTGCGCTGGGCGCGGCAGTTCTCGCCGTCGCCGTCTGCGTGCCGGGCGAGGGCGTCGACCATCGAAGCGAACTGCGGCGGCTCGATGATCGGCCTGCCCCGCCACGGCGACATGCTCGTGAGGTCCGCGTCGGCAGAGACGATCAGGAACGCGCCTACCGCCGCCGCCAGATCCAGGATCCGGTTGTCCTCCCAGTCCGGGCAGTCCCCGACGGTCTCCGGCGGGTCGGCGATGCCGCCGCCGGACGCCTCGGCCATCTCGGCCAGCGCGCGCAGATAGTCATCGACGTCCTCATCCGGGGTCTTCAGCACCGTCGCCAGCACCCGGCCGGTATTGGCCAGAATGTGCGGCGACACCCACAGCGCGAATTACGCCGCGTCGTTCACGACGCCCAGGCAATCCGCGCTGGGGTTACCCGACGTCGGCGGAGGTGACGGCCAGCTCCGGAACGGGGACTCCCCCACGGCAACCGCCAGCACCAGTACGTTCACGTCGAACACGACCGTAACCGCCACTGGGCCGGGCACGCTCACTGCTCAAGTGTCCCGCCCTTATCAGAGCTGGGTGAGCGCTTCGCGCAGGCCAGCCTGCGCCTGTCGGCCGAGCCGCTCGAAGGCGGGCCTGAGCAGCGGGGCGAAGAGACGGGCCGGGGCCTTGAAGGTGAACTCGGCCGTGTAGGTCACCTCGGTGCCGGCATCGACGCTGCGGAAGGTCATCGTGTCGACGGCGACAACGGTCCCGTTCTCCCCGCGGAGCCGGATGAGCTTGCCGGGTATGAACTCTTGTACGACGTAGGTCAGATGGGTGGTCCGGCCAAGGAATGCTGAGGTGTTGAGGTAGGTGGTGCCGACTCCGCCGTTGCCGTGCCTGCGCACCGTGGTCACCGTGCCCGGGTCCCACTCGGTGGTGGTGGTGAAGTCGGAGAGGTAGCTGAACACTGCGTCCAGGGGTTTCTCGACGACGACGGTCTTGAGCAGTTTCATGGTGTCCTGACATTCTTTCTGGTCCAGGTCGACGTGCTCGGGGGTGGCGCGGAGCCGCCGATCGAGGCGCGAGCCCACAGCGCTGCCCAGGCGCGGACGGGAACGAGGCGGGCCGTCTTCATCAGCAGCGCCATCGGCGCCGGGAAGACGATCTCGGTGCGCTCACGCTCGAGTCCGTCGCAGATCGATCGTGCCGCCTCGTCGGCATCGATGATGAAGGGCATGGGGAAGGAGTTGCCGGCCGTGAGGTCAGTGCGGACGAAGCCCGGGCAGATCGTCGTGACATGCACCCCGGTCCGGGCGATGTGCACGCGCAGGGACTCGAGCAGGTTGATCTGGGCGGCCTTGGTCGCTCCGTAGGCTTCGGAGCCGGCCAGCCCGCGATAGCCGGCGACGGACGCGATGCCGGCGATGACGCCGCTGCGGCGCCGCAACATGCCGGGCAGCACGGCCGCGATCGAGTTGCTCATCCCGGTGAGGTTGACCCGGAGGTGCTGGTCGAACACCTCGGTGTCCCAGTCCGCCGGGTCCATCGGCTTCCAGTAGCCGGCTGACAGCACTGCGATGTCGATCGGGCCCAGCTCCGCCTGGACTCGTGCGGCCGCGGCCGATACGGCGGCGGCGTCGGTCACGTCGGCGGCGAGGACGAGCATGTCCCCGCCCGCGACTACGTGCAGCTGCTCCTCGCGGCGAGCGGAGATCGCGACCGTCGCGCCACGGCAGACGAGCTCGCGTGCCACCGCGGCGCCGATTCCGCTGGATGCGCCGGTGACCCAGGCGATCTTGCCAGTGAGTATCACGCCGCCTCCCTGGTCAGCTGGAGCTGGCTCACGCCCAGGTAGCCGCTCCGGAAGCCGGCCTCGCTGTAGGCGAGGTAGAACTCCCACATGCGGCGGAAGGTCTCGTCGAAGCCCCGGGCGTGAATGCTGGGCCACTGGCCGAGGAACCGTTCCCGCCACAGCCGCAGGGTGCGGGCGTAGTGCTCGCGCAGCTCGCGCTGGCGGGTCACGCGCAGCGTGGTGTGAGTCGCGAGGGCGTCGTCGATCGCTTGCAGCGACGGGATGATGCCACCGGGGAAGATGTACTTCTGGATCCAGCTGAAGCTGCGCCGGGTGGCGAGGAAACGCTGGTGGTTCATGGTGATTGCCTGGATGGCGGCCCTGCCGCCGGGAGCGAGCAGCCGGTCAATGGCCGCGAAGTAGGCGGGCCAGTAGGCCTCCCCGACGGCCTCGATCATCTCGACGCTGACAATGGCGTCGTACTGGCCTTCGACCTCGCGGTAGTCCTGCACCCGCACCTCGGCGAGCCCGGACAGGGCGGCGGCTGCTACCCGCTCACGGGCCAGCAGCATCTGCTCGCGGGACAGGGTAATCGTGGTGACGCGGGCACCTCGCTGCGCGGCGCGGATAGCAAGCGACCCCCACCCCGATCCGATCTCCAGCAGGCGGATGCCGGCCTGGACGCCCGCGAGGTCGAGGATGCCGTCGATCTTGCGCAGCTGCGCCGCCTCCAGGGTGGCCGCCGCGATCGGCTCGCTCTTGTCGAACCAGGCGCAGGAGTAGGTCATCGTCGGGTCCAGGAAGGCAGCAAACAGGTCGTTGCTGAGGTCATAATGGGCGGCGACGTTGGTTCGCGAGCCGTCCAGGGTGTTCTCGTGGTCCGGCGGGACGCGCCTGTCGACGAAGACACGCAGCCGCTGCAGGGCCGGGGGAATCAGGGTGGTCAGCCGCGAGGCAAAGGGGGTCAGCAGGTCGGCCAGGTCGGTGCCGGGCCCGGCCCGCCAGTCCCCGGCCATGTAGGCCTCACCGAACCCGATCTTCGCGTCCCGGCCCAGCCGGGCGAAGAACGCGGCAGGGCGAACGACCTCTAGTTCGGGCGACGCCGGCGACCCTGTTCCGAGGATCCGGCCGTCGGGGTAGCTCACGCGGACAGGGACACGCCGCAGGGCATGCTCGAAGACCATTCGCGCGATGGTGGCTCTGAGTGGCGTCCGCGGCGGGGTGATGGCGGTGGGCCAGCTGATGCCGGTGGAGATGGTCATGGTCAGACTCCTTCCTGCCGGACGTGGTGCGGATGAGCGCGGACGGGCAGGCCACGAAGCCAGAGCCAGATGCCGTGCACCCGGATCAGGGCTGAGATCCGCTGGGTCATGAGGGGCTGGCGGACGAGCAGGCGGGCCAGCGCCGGGATCGTCGCGGGCTCCGGGCAGCCCCTGAAGAGTGCTGAGAACGCGATAGCGCCCTGGCGTCGCAGTGTCACGGTGGTCGCGACGAGGTCCGGCCGCAGCGAGAACCGCAGTTCGTAGCTGCCGCTGACGTCGAAGAACGGGGAGACGTGGAAGCCCTTGCCAGTCGCGGCGATCCCCGCCTCGTCCGGTCGCAGGAGATAGGCGTGCCGCTCACCGTAGGTGTTGTGGACCTCCGCGACGACGCACGCGAGGCCGCCATCGCGGTCGTAGCACCAGAAGACCGACAGTGGGTTGAACACGTGGCCCAGGACCCGGGCGCTGGCCAGCATGAGCACTCGTCCGTGGTCACCGAGCCGGATGCCGTTAACCGCCAGGTAGTTCTCGACGTTGGCCTTGATCGGCAGGCCAGGGTCGCCCAGGTGGTCAGCGCTGCTGAAGCGCGCGAACGCCCTGAGGTGCCACGGCTGCCGGGGGACTGAGTCCAGGTCGATAAGCCACAGGTAGACCCGGTGCCGGAACGCATGGCCGACCGGCCCGGGGCGCCGGTGCGTGACCTGGCCAGCAACGAGCGCGGGCAGCGCGGGCAGCTGGGTCAGCTCGGGTGCCTGCCCGGTTGTCGCTGCGACCATGGGCAGCGGGGTGGCGCTCACCACGCCACTCCGAAGTGCCGGGCGGCCTCGACGCCGGAGCGGCAGCCGTCCTCGTGGAAGCCCCAGCCGTGGTAAGCCCCGGCGTACACGGTGCGGTCGGTGGCGAGATCACCCAGCCGTGACTGCGCCCGGACCGCCTCGACCGTGTAGATCGGATGCTCATAGTGCATGACCGCGGCAATGGAACCCGGGTCGAGACGCTCGCGGTCGTTGAGCGTGACGAGGAAATCCTGCGGCGATCGGTGTCCCTGAAGCCGGTTCATCCAGTAGCTCACCACCGCGGGCTGATCGGCCCCGTTGCAGGACGCCATCCGGTAATTCCAGCTGGCCCTGGCGTACGGGGCGGCTGGCAGCACCGAGCGGTCGGAGTGCAGCACGGTGACGTTGCTGGAATAGCTGAATTGCTTGAGCGTGGTGACCTCGTCGTCGCTGGGGTCGGTGAGCAGGCCGAGGGCCTGGTCAGCGTGGGTCGCGATGACGACACGATCCACGACGGTGACCTGCCCGGTGACGTCCCGGATCTGGACGCTGTCGCCACGCCGGGTGACGTCGGTGACAGCATGCGCTGCACGCACGTCCTTGAGCAGCCCGGCCAGCCGCTCCACGTAGACCCGTGACCCGCCGGCGATGCTGTACCACTGGGGTGACCCGCCAGCCCGGAGCATGCCGTGATGGTCAAGGAACCGGAAAAGGTAGCGCGCCGGGTAGGCCAGTGCCGTCTCCCGCCCGGCAGACCACACGCACGAGACGACCGGAACGGCGTAGTGGGCGATGAAGTAGCCGCTGAACCCCTCCCGCGCCAGGAACTCGCCATAGGTCGTGGGGTTCTGGTCGTCCGTCGTGCGCAGGAAGACCAAGGCCCGCTGGTGGAATCGCCGGACCTGCCACAGCATCCGGAGAAACCGGGGGTCGATGAGGCGGCGGGGCTGGGCGAACACGCCGCGCAGCCCGCGGCCGCCGGCATACTCCAGTCCGCACCCCTCACAGCGGACGCTCATGCTCATCTCGGTGGGGCGCACCTCGACGCCGAGCTCGCTGAAGAGCTTGCGCAGCCAGGGGTAGGTCACGTCGTTGTGGACGATGAACCCGCTGTCGACAGCGTGCTGGCGCCCATCGGAATCGGTGACGTCGTGGGTGTGCGCGTGGCCACCGAGCCGGGCCGCCGCCTCGAAAAGGGTGACGTCGTGGGTGCGGGACAGCAGGTAAGCCGCGGTGAGGCCGGAGACCCCCGCGCCGATCACGGCAACTGACAGCCGCCGGGCGTCCACGGCCGTGCCGTACCCCTGGGCGGCGGAGCCGACGACGGGGGCCGAGCCGATGACGGTCGCGCTGCCGGTGGCAATGGAGCCCATGATGTATAACTTTCGTCTAGAGTTGGTCTAGCCATGACCGTAGCCTTGACGGCGCGCCTTGTCAAATGTTTGTCGAAGTACCGTAGAGTGTCGGCATGGACACTCCTGCCGGGCCGCCAGTGCTGCGTATCGGTGAGCTGAGCCGGCGTCTCGGCGTGAGCGACCACGTGCTGCGGGCGTGGGAGAGCCGCTACGGCCTCCTTCAGCCAGTGCGTTCAGCGGGCGGCTTCCGGCTGTACTCCGATGCGGACGAGTCGCGGGTCCGCCGGATGCAGGCACACCTCGCCCACGGGCTGTCGGCCGCCGAAGCAGCGCGAGCGGTGCTCGAGGAGGACAGCGGGAACCGAGCGGATCCTCGCCGGGCAAGCGGCCCGCACCGTGCCCAGCCGGTTACCAGTGAGCTATCCGATGGCCTCCGGCAGGCCCTCGACGCCCTCGACGAGCCAGCCGCGCAGGCAGTCCTTGACCGGCTCTTTTCCGACCTCTCCGTGACGGCGGTGCTCCGCGACGTCGTGCTGCCCTATCTCACCGAGCTCGGGGAGCGCTGGGAGAGCGGAACGGCCAGCATCGCCCAGGAGCACTTCGCCAGCAACCTCATCCGCGGGCGGCTCGCTGGGCTTGCCCGTGGCTGGGGAAGCGGGCACGGCCCCAGTGCAGTCCTCGCCTGCCCGCCGGGGGAACTTCACGACCTGGCGCTGATGATCTTCGGCGTCGTGCTCAGCCGCAGCGGATGGCGGATCGACTATCTCGGGATGAACACTCCGGTCGAGGAGCTGACGCAGACAGTCGACGCGCGGCGCCCGGACCTCGTCGTCCTGGCCGCGACCCTGCCGGAAACCCTCGAGCCGCACGCTGCACAGCTCACCGCGCTAGCTCGGCGCGCTCCGCTCGTCCTGGCAGGAGCAGGCGCCACGCCGCAGATCGCGCGCGCCGTGGGTGCGCGGCTGCTGGCGGGCGACCCGGTGACCGAGGCCGAGCAGTTTCCGTGGCCGGGGTGAAGGCGCTCGTCACCGGTTGCACCGGCGAGGAGCAGGCCGCTGACCTGCGACGTCCCGAACTTGGGTAAGCGCGGCCCGGCATAATCCTCCTCGTTGGGCTCGGCGGCGCGACGGCCTGTCGGCGGTGTCGCATCTGGACAGACCCGCGGGCCAAGGGGTCGTATGGGGCATAGCGAAGCCGGGCGCGGGAACAAGATCAGCCTGGCCAAGTTCTGCACGGCTTCGGGGGATCCCGGCCGGCAACGCTCGAAGATAGTTGGTGCTGTGGCTGAAGACCTCGTAGACGGTACGGGCTCTCTTCCCGAGCAAGATCTGCTGCGCGGCTGGCGTTCGGTGCTGTTTGCCCCGGCCGGCGACGGCCAGCGACGTCGACGCGGGAGCGACGGGGTGCGCCTCGCCGGTGCCGTCCTCGCCCTGGTGTGCTGCCTGCTTGTCATCCGCTACGACTCCCGTGCGGACCGGGCCATCATCCAGGTCATCCATCCACCGCCTCAGAGCATCGCCTGGCTGGTCACGGTGGTCTACCAGGCTGGCTCCTTCGGCGTCGTGATCGTCGTGGTGGCGCTGGCTCTGATCGCGCGCCGCTGGGTGATCGCGCGCGACGTCGGATTGAGTGCGGCCGGGACGGCTGCCGTGTGCGGGCTCCTCATCCTCTGGCTCGGAAGCCGCGGCGGGAGACCGGACGGGATCGTGATCCGCGGCTATTACCTCAATTTCCCGATTCTCCAGATCGCTTTGTTCGTGGCGGTCGCGACAGCGGCGTTGCCCTACCTAGCCCGCGGCCTCCAGCGCCTCCTCGAGACTTTCATCGCCCTGGTGGCTCTGGCGTCAGCCGTCGGGGGTCACGGGCTGCCGCTTAATGTCCTTGGGAGTCTGGCCATCGGCTGGGGAGTGACAGTGGTGGTCCGGCTCATCTTCGGCTCACCTCTCGGCCTGCCTTCGGCCGATGACGTGCAGCTGCTGCTGGCGGAGCTCGGCATCCGGTCGACCAGCGTGCAGCCGGTGACACGGCAGGTCTGGGGGGTGGCGAGGTACGAGGCAGCCGAATGGCGCCGAGTGGGTCCACCCGATCGGCGCCTTGCGATAGTGGTCTACGGCCGGGATGCGGCCGATGCCAGGCTGCTCACCAAGGCAGGCCGGTTTCTGCTGTACCGGGACTCTGGGCCGAGTCTCACGATTACCCGGCTGCAGCAGGTCGAGCACGAAGCTTGCATGATCTTGCGGGCTGCCCAGGTCGGCGTCGCGGTGCCTGAGATCATCGGGGTTGGAACTGCGGGCCCATCTAAGGACGCGCTGCTGGTCTGCCGGCTGCCGACCGGGACCCCGCTGTCTGAGGCTGACGCCGCCGACGCTAACGATGCCACTCTTGACAACCTGTATGCGCAATTGCTGACGCTGCGGAGCGCTCGCATCGCTCACGGCGCAATCAGTGGTGACGCGCTGCTGATCGACCCGACGGCGAAGATCACCGTGCTGATGGACTTCCGCAACGCCTCAGCGAGCGCTTCGCCGGATCAGCTTGATCGCGACATGGCCGGTGCCATGGCGGCGACGGCAGCGGTGGTCGGCGCCGAACGAGCCGCCGACTCTGCGGCTCGATGCCTCACTCCGGAGATGCTGGCAGGGGCGTTGCGGCATCTGCACAGGCCAGCGCTCGACGCTGCACTAAGCCGGACCCTGCGGGGCAAGCGCGAGCTCTTGGAGGATGTCCGTCAGCGAGCCGCACAAGCGAAGTCGATCGACGTGCCGAAGTTGGCGGAGGCCCGCAGGGTGAGCTGGCCGACGCTGATCATGGTAATCGGCACGCTCATCGGCGGCTGGGCGCTGGTCGGGGTCCTCATCGACGTCTCCAAGGCGTTCGACACCGTGATCGGGGCCGATTGGCTCTGGGTCATCATGGCATTCGTTCTTGCCCAGCTGGCCTACGTTGCCTCTGCCGTAGAAAGCGTCGGCAGCGTGGCCGGGCCGCTTCCGTTCGGGCGGACGACGGCTGTCGAGGTCGCCAATGCATTCAGTTCACTGGCCGGCGGGACACCGGCAGTTTTCGCCACTCGGGTGCGCTTCTACCAGCGACAGGGCTACGACGCCACGGTGGCGCTGAGTTCGGGCGCCGTCATGAGCACCGTCAGCTGGATCGCCATTGCGCTGCTGTTTCTCGTTTCGCTCCCGTTCGCCTGGGGGTCCATTCACCTCGAGGTGACCCCCGAGTCCGGCGGGAATGCGAAACTGGTGTGGATAATTCTGGCGATCGTAGTACTGGTCGCCGTGGCGGTCGGCTTGGCGCTGGCCGTGCCCCGGCTCCGTCGGCTGGTTGCCGAGAAGGTGCGCCCGAAGGTGCACGACATCTGGGGCAACCTCAAGCCGGTGGTTAGCTCTCCGCGCAAGCTGGTGCTGCTGGTGGGTGGCTCGGTTGCGCAGCGGTTGCTGATCGTTTTGGTTCTCTCCGTTTCGCTCCGGGCCTTTGGCGACCATCTCCTGCTTCCCACCCTGATCGTGGTCATCACCGTGGCCGGGATCATCGGAGGCGTATCGCCGTCGCCGGGCGGCATGGGAGTGGTGGAAGCGGGCACGATCCTCGGCCTGACGGCGGCTGGTGTCTCGGAGGCTGACGCCATCGCCGCGGTCTTCATCCAGCGGCTGTTCACGTCATACCTGCCGCCCATCTGGGGCTGGATCACCCTCGTCTGGTTGCGGCGAAGAGAGTACCTATGAGGGATCTGGCATGCAGCGCGGCAGCGCGGTCCAGCCGCTGTGAAGCTGCGACCTCTGGTTTGTTAGCGAAGTCGACACCGTTCAACCCGGTTCGGCATCGGCAGCCCTTCAGCTACTGGCCAGGTAGCCATTGAGCTCCCTGCTACTGCTCGATGAGATGTTCTCCGACACCAACGCGCGGCAACTCTGCGCTCAAGGTCACGACGTGATCGCGGTCGTTGCCGATCCTGCACTGGTGTCACTGCCCGACGGCCAGTACCGCGCCGCCGGGGAGTCGCATGGCGGACTGATTCTCGTCTCAACCAAGACCTTCCCCCAAGACCGCTGCTACACCCGCGCAGTCATCAGCGCCCTCGCCGCTCTCCTAGGAAAGGACGAGATCCAGCCCGATCGGGTCATCTTTCTCGCCCGACACTAACGTCCGCAAGCCGGACGACAACCATTTACAAACCCGTTTGCAAGTCAGGCCCGACCGGTCTACCCACTGGCGTTTGCGCGTGATGAGAACCGCCGCGCCTCGCCCGATCCACCAGCTGTCGAGTTGAGCTCGTCACCCGCGTAGATACCGCCACGGCTCCAGACTTGCTGGAGCGCTCGTCAGGCTCCGCCGGCAACTCCGGGCCGACCAGCTTATGGTGCGGGCTAGAGGTGCCTGATCAGAGAGACAGCTCCCGCGATGATCGTGAGAGACAGCAGGACTGCGCCGGGGATCAGAAAGAACCATCCGACGAGGCGAGCCGGGTTCGGCCATTTTGATGTCTGGAGTCTGCGTCCCCACGGGGTGAACTCAGTGTTGTTCTTGTGAAGGGCCGCGGCGATGCCCTTGACGTTGAAAGCCAGCGTCGCGCCGATTCCGGTCAAGACTGCGCCGATCCAGAGCGCGGTCGAAGTGCCAGGGTGGACGGTGTTCGGCGTGCCAGAGGAGACCTGCGCGTTGAAGGCTATGGCGACGAAGTTAGTCCAGGCGCGCGAGATCACTGCTCATGGTACACATGTGGAGGAATCGCACTTAGTCAAGTTCGGTAGACGTCCCGACGGTGGCCGATGTCCACTACGGTGACGACCTTTGCGGCGTCGTCGATCCGGTAGATGACGCGGTAAGTGCCGCGTCGGGCGCTGTACCTGTCATCCAGCGGCGGAAGCAGCCGCTTGCCGACCCGGTACGGCTGGTCAAGTAGCGGGCCGGTGATGAACTCGAACGCAGCCGCTGCCACGGCCTCGGCCAGCGTTTCGGCCAGTGCCCGCCGAACTGTTGGCGTCGCTCTCAACACATAGGGGCGCGGGTGAGGCTCGCCGGTCACTCGCGAGCCCGGCGACGGCGAACTGTCTCGGCAAGGTCATCAGCCGAAACCTCTTCGCCCCTAGCGAGCTCCGCATCTGACGCGGCCAGCCTGCGAAGCACCTCACTGTCCCGCATGATCGCGAGCGTCTCTTCAAGTTGTTCTAGGTCCTCGATCGCGACGAGCACAGCCGACGGCCGACCATGGATCGTCACAGTCACCCGTTCGTGGTGATCATGTACACGGCCGACCAGCTCAGACAGGTGAGTCTTCACTTCTCCCAGCGGCAGAGTCGTCATAGTCAAAAGTATGACCAAAAATTTCTCCGGAGGCAACTCGTCGTCTCTTCGACGCCGTAGCGCACTCCCCATGAGCGGAACATGCCTCGCCCGGACTGAACGTCACCACGAACCCGGATCGAACGTCAACACCAACCCGGACCGAACGTCACCTCGAACCCCGGATCGAACGTTTACAGGTCCGTTTACGAGCACTTACGCAAAAGGCCCGGAGCTAGTGCTCCGGGCCTTTGACCTAGTAGCGGGGCCAGGATTTGAACCTGCGACCTCTGGGCTATGAGCCAACCGGCCCCTGTCTTGCATGTCCTGGGCGTGCCCGCCTGTCTCTCTGACGAGGGTGCGGGTGCTCTGGTCGTCTCTTGTCATCCTGGGCGTCTACCCGGATTGCCTGCCGTCTCATTAGCAAATCCGTTAGCTGGGTCGCGAGCGGATTCGCGGGTTCTTGAAGTCCCCGTTGTCGATGACAAGGTCGGCGACAGCCGGCGCGTCAACCTCGGCAAGATAGATCAAGACAGCGGCGTGGTACCGGTCACGATGCGCTCGCGTCGCCTCCTGGAGGCCTTCCATCTCGACATCGCGGGCGATCCCCGATCGAGGGAAACCTCAGCGTCAACCTCGAGCCAGACGCGGTAGTCCCACAGGTCGTTGTACTCCAGCCGGAACGCGAACACTGAATCAACTATCAGCACCGCGTCCGCGGGGGCGGTACGACCTTGTCCCGGTGATCTTCCCCGGTGAGCGGGTCATGCGCGCACAGCACCACCTCACCGGATCCGCCCGGGCCTGCCGGGCGCAGCAGCAGCTCGCGGCCGGAGCCGAAATCGTAGGCGCTGCGGTAATAGCCCTCGCCGCTGACCCTGTCATAGCCAAGCTCTCGGGCTTCGCGCCACGTGTTCTTGACATCGTCCATGGATGCCCGCATCGTGGGCCGGCCGCGCCGGCGAATGGCTGCCGCAAGTTCATACCCGAAGCTTGTCTTACCGGCCGCGGTGAACCCATCGATGGCGACACGCAAGCGACCTGGACCGAGACCGCAAATCCGGCCAGCAACGTCGTCAACGAGTCTCGTCCGGGCAGCCGAAGCGGGGTACGGCTCGGGCTGCCGCCAGCTGGACACAGACTCGAATGCATCAACGTCGTTGCTGGCGGTGCTCCCGTGCGGCTGAGCTGGCGAGGACATAGGCAGAGCATGCCAGATGCTCATGACCAGCTTTGCTGGAGATCGCTACCTTGTCGGGGTGTCGGCGTTCCGGCCAAGCGACGGTCTTGTCGACTGCGACGTGCGGGTTCTCGTGCCGCCCTTCGCGAACTCGCCCATAGCCCCACGCTTACCTGCATCGGCCCCTGTGCTCTAGGGCCGTTGTGGGGCTATCCCTAGGGCCGCGCCCCGGCTCCGGAGGCGCGGCTGCGGACTGGCGACTGGACACGGCTGACCTGCCGAGGTTGTCCGCATGTCCGGTGGCGCGATCCAGGACGGTTCGCTGAATGGCACACCGGCCTTCCGCAGGGCGGGGTTAGGTGTCGGCCGTATGGGGCCAATCTCGATGGTCCTTTTACGCGCCGCCATGTTCTGGCACCACGCGGCCAGCGACTCTGCCAGCCTCGGCCAGCACGGCCTCGCGGTAACGCTCGCTCAAGCAATACGCGGGAGGCATCACATGACATTCCCGGAATTGCAGGTCGTCGTAGGGCAGCGCAAAACCGGCGAGCGGCAGAACCTCGCGCAAGGATTCGCCGTCGAAGATGGCAGGCACCTCTTGGCCGATCAGCCTGCGCTCCTCGTCGAGCACGGCACCGACGACCAGGACCTCGTTGCCTTTCACTATCCCCGATGCCACGCCGAGCATGCGGCCTGGCCCTCCCGCACACCGTGTCACTTCGTCCTGGATGTTGCGGTAAATAAGGTTCACTTCATGCCAGGTGAACCTCAGCCAGGACTCGACTCCGAGAGAGGGCCACTTAGTCAGGAAATACCTCTGGTTAACTTCAGAGAAATTCTCCTGAAAAGCGATGTCACGCTCGTGGGGCAGATGGAGTCCGTAAATATCCTTCGCAAGCTCAATCGGGATACCCGCAGCCTGGATTCGGTACCCAAGCTCCTGGTCCTCCGCCCCCCAGCCCGTGAACCCTTCGTCGAACGTGAGGCCGTGCCGGGCGACCAGCGCTGCCGGCAGCGCCACCAGGCCGCCCCATACCAGAGTCCAGGGGAGCGGAGGATCGTCGAGGTCATCACGTAGGTCATCTACCACACCGCCATCGCGCTCCAGTTCCGACAGGAGTTCCCTGTAGTGACCGAAGGGCAGGGTCGACACTGAGGAGATGTCGCTTTTAGAGAGCATGTCATCGTAGCCAGCTGCGCGCCCAAGCACGCAAATCTCACGGTCGTGGGCGAAGTACTCGCCGCTCAGTCGCTCCAGCAGTGCGGGCGGGATCGCCATGTCCGCGTCGAGAATGACGATGACTTGACCGGACACCTGGCGCATGGCGAGGTTCCGCGCGCGGCATACATTCCATTCCCCTGCACGCATCACGGTCACGATCGTGAGGCGGTCAGTGAAATCGGCGCAGAGCTTTACGAACTCCTCGGAATACTCGATCGCGCCGACGATGACTTCGAACTGTGAAGGATCCATCGTCTGCCCGGCCAATGATTCGAAAACTACCCTGATGTTGTCAAGGCGCTCTCGGTACGGGATGACTACGCTGAACTTCACGCCTTCCATATTCTCTCCGTACTTCCTCTTCGTTTAGCCGCGGGCCCGAGTGATGATCACGCCAGTGGTGACAATGATCGCTCCTGCGATCGTCAGCACTCCGGCGATGCCGATGGCTCGCGCGAGGCCTGCCAGTGCTATGCCGCTGACGATCTCCCCGGCGCACTCGGCTTGGGACAGGAAGGAGTGCACCGTTGCCCGCGCATCACTGGTGGTGCGCCGGTTGACCCAGATCACGCTCACGGTACGGGTCACCGTGAACGACACTCCGCTAGCCAGGACTACTCCGGCGCTGCCCAGCTCTGCACTGCCGGCGTAAGCAAGCATGATCAGGCCGAGTGTGCCGACGCTGCAGGCGACCACGTAAAAGCGCCGGGCAGCTCCCGGTCCGGCGATGCGCCTCTCGACGACTCGCAGGGCGGCGGCGCTGGCCGCGAAGGAAACCACCCCGACGGCTGTGTACCACAGCACGGGGTTACTGGGGAACCCGAGATTGACAAGCTGCAGGGGAAACAACAGCGCCACCATGCTCGCGCCGTTAATGAGCATGGTCGCAACCAGCATGAGCATGATCTGGCGGTCGCGGCGGGCGAGGGCGATTCCCCGCTGGAAGATCGCCAATGACGCTCGCCACAGGCGGCCCTGGGCAGGAGTGAAGTTGTTCTCGGTGAACCGCGCCGCGACGAACAGTCCAAGGGCCGCCATTGCCGCGCCGGATGTCACTACTGCGGCTGCGAGGCCGACGGCCCAGCCGAGTATCCCGAAGAGGATCAATCCTGTCGCGCTGCCCAGGGCTTCCCACCGGGAGCGGGCTGCCAGCACGCGGTCGATGCGGCCGGGCTGGGACAGCTCGTCGGTGATCCACGCGACGTCTGCGCCGCTGGAGAATCCCCAGCCCAGCCCCCATAGCGACTGAGCGATCACCAGGAGCGGGAAGGCAGTGACCAGGCCTGTCATGGTCATTCCGGCGGCCAGGAACATATGCCCGGCCACAAGCGGCCACTTGCGGCTCTCGGCGTCAGACCACACGCCGGTGGGCAGGTCCGACACCAGCAGCGTGACTGACATGACCGTCCCCAGGACCAGCAACTGGGACGCGGCCAGATGCGCGACGATCACCAGGTACAGGCCTGCAGTGAGCACATAGCCTCGGTGAAACACCGCGCGTACAAACGCCCACCGCAAGAAGATGACTGTCACATCACGCGCAGGAGCGAGCCCGTCCTCGGCCTGGAGAACTTCTTGTGTCTCGTTGTTGGCCAGAATGATCGGCGGCGGGCCAGTCTGAACCTGGCCGGGCTGGGCGAGCCGTCTTGCGAGTGAGGCTCTATGGGTTAGTGCACGGGCGAGTATCTCCCGGCTGAGCGCTTTCCACGGCATGCGTCATGCCCCTTCGAATAGGTCCCCAAGGCCTTCTCGATGGACATGTGCGCTGCACGCATTGTCGGCTCCTAAGATGTGGGCGCGTCGTGCTGACAACGGCGATCGTAAAGCTGACCGGTTCATCTGGCCAGCTAGTTTTGCCACAGGACCGGTTCTCGTGTCATCAAGTCGTCATCCCGATAGCCGCGACCCCGGCGACTCTCGGCCGGGCTCTGTCGAGGATGGCCGCAGGCCATCGTCGCAGGCGACGCACAGCGCCCTCGACGGGTTCCGGCGACGCCGGGCAATCGGGAAGCGGGGATGAGTCACTCGAGCAATGAGGCTTGCTGGCGTCCTGGCCGGGCGCGCCCGCGCGCGGGGCCTCAAGTCAGAGCGCGGCGCGGGAAGCGCCGTCGCGGCGGAGCGCAGCGGTGCCGCCTTGATCGGCAATGCGGCACCGGCACTCCTACCGCGCCTTGAGCAAGATCCCGTTAGCAAATTCGTTAGCATCCGGCATGCAGAAGGCCCCTCCCGGATCGGGAAGGGGCCTCTGACCTGGTAGCGGGGGCAGGATTTGAACCTGCGACCTCTGGGTTATGAGCCCAGCGAGCTACCGAACTGCTCCACCCCGCGTCGTGTGCCCTAACTTTATGGGCACCGGCGCCCGCTGGCAAATCACGACCAGCAGCGCGCCACCAGCGGCCGACCGCGCACGGCCGGTGCGGGCCAGCGCGAACCTGAGCTCAGGCTCCCGTACCTGGACTGCCTGCCGAGGTCATCCAGATCACGTAGCGAACAGGTACCGGAGCCGTCGGCAGCTGGGTGAGCTGGTGCGGATCCCCGGATGTCGTCAGCTTGAGCACGAGTACCGGCGACCCTCCGTAGGCAGCCAGCAGCGACCTGTGCGCGGCCAGCAGCACCGGCCGCCGCCCGGCCGCGGTAATCGACCGGATGACGCTGCCGACAGCGGCGGTCGGCTGCCCCGCCATCCACGCGACGGGTACGCCGCACATGCCCCGGATCGTCTGGGTGAAAGCCAGCGCCGTCGGCCGGGACAGGATGATCACCGAGGAGTGGCCGGGGATCTGGGCGCAGAGGCCGGCAACCGCGTTGATCTGACCACGGCCGATTCGCTGCAGCGCCAGGCCCTGGGCCACCGGCTGCAGGCTGCCCGCCTTGCCGTGGTGACTGAACCCCAGCCCGAACGTGGTGGATATCGTGGGCACCAGCATCGCGGCGACGCAGAACAGCCCGGCCACCGCGGCCGTCACCGGTCGGGCGCCGCGGTCGCGGGCGCGTCCGGCCAGCAGCGCGGCTGCCCACAGGCCGCAGATGATCAGCCCTGGCATGACCATGATCACCAGGCGCCTGCTGGCCCACGGCTGGTCCGGGATAATGTCCGGCGACCACAGGACGGTGGCGAGCCGGCGCAGATGGTGGCGAGCGGCAATCCCCAGCTGCGCCAGACTCCGGTCGGGTCCCGCCAAGTCAGCAGCGCCCGCAGGCAGCGGCGCACGAGCAAGGCGACGCCAATGCCGCCGAGCAGCATCGTCGGCAGCCCGATGTACCAGCTGACCCAGTAGAACGTCTGCTCGGAGTACAGCCTGGTGGGGTCGACTGGCAGGCCCTGGGCGCGCTGGAGGCCCTTGATGAAGTTGAATACGGCGACGCTCGGGTGGCCGCGCTCGGTCTGCACGTACGGCCGGATCGCGAAGCCGGCCAGCGCGGCCACCACGAGCAGGCTGCCGAATTCCGGCAGCCAGCGCAGCGGCCGCCGGGCCAGCAGCCGCGGCACCCCCTGCCGGACAGACGCGAACTTGGGCAGTTGCAGGGCAACGATCGCCGGGGCGGCCAGCCATACGGCCGCCACGCCGCCGAGCGCGAGCGTCGGCCCGACCAACTCGACGAACGGCCGGTCAAGCAGGTATCCGGCCAGTACTCCGTAACCGCAGCCGAGACACAATCCGATGAGGAACGGGGCCGCCTGCGGTCGTCGGCCGCCGATGAGGATCGCTGCGAAAGGGATCGCCGGAAGGACGTAGACGAGCGCGTCCAGGCTCATCAGCAGGCTGAGCCCGAGGCAGAGTCCCGCGAGCGAGGCCAGCGCTCGCTGCGGTGTCAGCCAGCTGGCCCAGTCGCGCCAGGAGGCTAGCCGCCGCCAGTTCTGCCGGAACCCGTACGGGCGAGACAGCCCGACCGCGGTACCGTGCGGGCCCGCTGCCTGACTCGACAGGCCTCGCAGCGCCAGTGAGTCGGCCAGCAGGGACAGCCCGCCGAACAACATGATCTCCACCGCAGACTCGCTGAGCGAGGTTCGGCTGACGTATTGCTGCGGCAAGCTCAGGCCGAGCACAAGTGCGCCGGCAGGCGCCCATTGCGGTCCCACCAGGCGGGCAACCAGGCCAGCGAACGCCAATGTGCCCATGCCACCGAGGACGGCCCCCAGTGCCGTCGCGCTGGTGATCCCGTGGATCCAGAAGCCGCCTGCTAGCACCAGCGGCAGGCCCGGCAGGACCGCAGGGACGACGGAGTGCCCGCTGGCGAGGAACCCGACGCTGCCGAAGTTCAATCCGGGATGCGGACCGCCGAACGCCTTCAGGGCCTGCGGAATAGGCAGCGAGCCGTGCTGGGCGATCCAGAATCCGGTCTGCAGGTAGGTGCCGGAGTCGCGCGCGACGATGAGCGCTTCAGAACTCTCCCTGAGTTGCCAGGCAACGAGGCCTACTACCACGGCAACGGTGGCCAGCAGGCCGAACCAGGCTGCCCAGGTACGCCCGCCGCTGCTGCCATACGCTCGCAGCCGGGGCCAGCTCGATGGCACCTCGCGCAGGCCGTTAACTGTCAGGGCTACCGCCAGCGGCACCGAGATCAGCAGCATCGGCACCGGCAGGAAGCTGCCACCCAGCAGCAGCGGCAACCCGGGCAGCAGCCAGGCCACGAGGAGCACGGCCGGCAGCACGGTGAGCCGGCCGAGCAACGCGATGGCAGCGTCGGCCGGGGCACCGGGCTCGGCCTGCGCATGCCCGGCGGGCTTCCATCGACTCCAGGCCCGCCCGAGCACGGCTCCCGGACTGCGGGGGCCCGAACCATATCTGCTGAGGCTCGCGCCCGCTCTGCTGGCGATGCCGCCCAGCCCGCTCAGCGGCCCGCGGCCGACTGCCCGGGGTGTGACGACCGCCGGCAAGGCAGCGGTCGGCTCAGACGCGCTGTCCGTGGCGCTGGCTACGTCAGCAGGCCGGCTCTGACCGGTCGCTGGCTGCCAGCCCCTGCCGCGGTTCTGCGTCAGCGTCGTTCGGGCTATCGGGATGGCGCACGGCTCAACTGTAAAGGCGGCGCAGGGTCATCAGGACGAGCTGTCCCGGCTGGCCGGTCGCGTCGGCGCTGACCTGCGCTGACCTACGGTCCGGCGCGAGCCCGGCCGGCAGCCAGGAAGATCACCGGACCAGCTTGCTGGCTGCGGGTGATTCATTGTGGTAAGAGCACGTACGATGGACGGCAACCTAGCGGCTAGGTCCCCCGCCCCAAGGCCGTAGGCACCTGACCCCCCGAGGAGCGATGAGCCGCAACGAGGATGCCGACGGCCCCGGCTGGTCCGATGTCGGCCAGTCGCGCGGCCGACCCCGGCCCGGCCAGCCGCGAATGCCGTCGAAACGTGCGCACGGCCCCGCCCGGCGCCGCCGCTGGCTGAGCGGGCACTCTACGCCGACGCTGATCCTTGGCTCGGTCGCCGTGCTGGTTGCCTTCGTGATGACGGCCGGATCGCTCACGGCGTACATCGAGTACCGCAGCGCCTGGGATGGCATCAACCGGATCAGCGTGGCCGGCGACCTCGTTGGCAAGCGGCCACCCGCCGACCCGCACGCGCTGAACATTCTGGTAGTCGGCTCGGACACCCGGTCCGGGGTGAACGGGAAGATCGGCGGCCACGTAGGCGTCTCTGGCGCTCGCTCGGACACCGCCATGGTGCTGCACATCGCGCCCGGCGCACACCAGGTCGTCGTGCTGAGCATCCCGCGCGACTCGGTGGTCCCGATTCTCAGCTGCACCGCCGAGCCCGGCACGGTTGGCCAGACCGCACAGCCGGCCGGCTACATCGAGCAGATCAACGCGAGCTTCTCCAACGGCGGCCCCGGCTGCCTGTGGAAGACGGTAGAGCAGACCACCGGCATCCACATTAACCACTTCGTCGAGCTGACCTTCAACGGTTTCGAGCACGTCATCGATGCGCTCGGCGGCGTCGAGGTCTGCTTGCCCCAGGCCGTCGACGACCCGATCTCCCGGTTGCACCTGTCTGCGGGCAAGCACCACGTGTACGGCCGGGAAGCACTGGCTTTCTGGCGCACCAGGGAAGGCCTGGGCATGGGCGACGACCCGCAGCGGATCCAGCGCGACCAGTTCCTGATGGCCTCGCTGCTGCAGGGCATCGTGCATGCCGGTCTGCTGAAGAGTCCGACCAAGGTCTTCTCGGTTATCCGCGCGGTGACCGGACACGGCTACCTGACTACCGACAACCAGCTGACTCCCAGCAAGATGCTGCAGCTCGCCGAGGATCTTCGCGGTATCTCCACCAAGAAGGTCCAGTTCGTAACGACTCCGTGGACGACCTACACCGGCAACGCGCAGTGGATCAGCTCGGCGCAGCCGCAGTCGCAGGGGAACCCGAACTGGGTCCAGTGGGCCCAGCGGCCGCCAACACGGTGTTCACCGCGATCGCGCATGACACCAGGCTGCCGAAGGCGCACAAGAAGCACGCCGGCAAGTCCGCGATCCTCACCGTCAGCCCTGCCGATGTCAAGGTCAAGGTACTGAACGGAACTACCACCCCTGGTCTCGCGACGACTACCGCCGCAAGCCTGACCAGCCGCGGCTTCAAGGTGACTGGCCAGCCAGCCGACACGCCGGTGCAGAACTACACCGGCTCGGTCATCGAGTACGCCACGGCCGCGCAGCTACCTGCTGTGCGGACGCTGGCCAGACTGCTGAGCTCGGTGACCTTCCGCCAGGACGCCAGCCTGTCCGCAGGCTCGATCACGCTGATCCTGGGGTCGAGCTTCACCGCACTGAAGCCGGCCACCACTCACAGCAGCGGCCCCGGCATCAAGAACCTGGCGGGCACGTATGGCGGGGTTACCGGCAGCGTCAACATCTGCAAGGACAGCAACGCATTCGCCGGCCCAGGCTGACAATTAACCCGAATTAACACCGCACCGGGTTTCTCCTGCTGCCCGCAGGTCAACTAATCAGTGAGGCTTGCCCGCGCTGCGGGTTGCGCTCCGGATGTCCAGCTGCCGCGAGCGCATCCCTCGGTGAGTCCGGCAAGCGCTGGCTGGTCAGGAACTATGCCCGGAGGACGCAATGACGCTGGGCAAGGGGAACGAAGCGCCGCCTGAATTTCCGGACCGGCGGCGCGGGCCGCGCGGGCTGGCGACCGCCGCCCGCTGGCGGCCGGGTACGCCCGGCTGGCACCGTCCGGCCTGGTCCATCGTGCTGCGCGGCGTCGCCGTCCTGAGCGCCGTTACGTTAGTTGGCGGCTCGCTGACGATCTACCTCACCTACCGGGCCGACTGGCGGGCGATCAAGCACGTGGATGTCTCCACGGACCTGGCGAGTCGCCGGCCGCCCGCTGCACCGAACGCTCTCAACATCCTGATGATCGGCTCGGACACCCGGTCCGGGGCGAACGGCAAGATCGGCGGCCACGCCGGCATCTCCGGCGCTCGGTCCGATACCGCCATGGTGCTGCACATCGCACCGGGCGCTCATCGGATCGTGGTGCTGAGCATCCCGCGCGACTCGGTGGTCCCGATTCTCAGCTGCACTCCCGAGGACGGGGCACCAGGGCAGGCGGGCCGGCCCGCTGGCTACGTGGAGCAGCTGAACGCGACCTTCGCCTACGGCGGTCCCGGCTGCCTGTGGAAGACCATCGAGCAGACCACCCGGATCCACATCAACGACTTCATCGAGCTGACCTTCGCCGGATTCGAGCATGTGATCAACGACATCGGCGGCGTCAGCGTGTGCCTGCCGGTTGCTGTCCACGATCCGCAGTCGCGGCTCGATCTGAGCGCCGGCCGGCATCACATTTACGGCCGCGAGGCGCTAGCGTTCTGGCGCGTCAGGTACATCGGCGAAGGTTCTGACTTGCAGCGGATCCGGCGCGATCAGTTCCTGATGGCCGCGCTGGTCCAGGGCATCGAACGCAGCCGCCTGCTGCACAGTCCGGCCGAGCTGCTGTCGGTGATCAGCGACGTGGCGCGGCACCGCTACATCGCCACTGACACCGGCCTGACTCCAGGCAGGTTGCTGACGATCGCGGACGAGCTGCGGGCCATCAAGCCCGGTTCAGTCCAGTTCATCGAGGTACCCACCCAGCCGTATCCGGGCGATCCGGCGGCGTGGGTGGAGTGGACGCAACCGCGAGCAGCCAGGCTGTTCTCGGCCATCGCCCATGACACCCGGCTCCCGAGGCGGGGCTACCCGAAGCGGGAGGGTCGTCAGCGAGCCGGACTGCTGGGCTCGGCCCACACCAGGCTCGCGCGGGCGCGCGGGTCAGCCGCCGGTCCGCTCCCGGTCGGCTCGGCCGGGCACTCGGTGAACCGCAGCCTGGCCGGCCAGTACGGCGGCATCACCGCCAGCACACCGATCTGCGGGGATGCCAGCGCCTTCGCAGGCCCGGACGGCAATCACTAGCGAGGACCCCGTTACAGGATCTTTTAGCTTCCTACTTGGGCACGAATACCACGGGGGCGGACGGCGGCAGGGGGAGCCGGCGCCATCCGTGCTTGCCTTGCGGAGTCAGCGCGAATACTTCGCGCATGGTGCCGCCGCTCCAGGGTGCCGCACACCCCAGGTAGTAGGCGATGGACGGCGAGTAGACGACGCACGGCGGATGTATGCCGAGCTTTGCCAGCTGGGCTGCCCGGGCTTCATACGGTCGGCTCACGGCCTGGTTCGAGACCTCCCCGCGCAGTACGACCTGCTGAGACACAATCCCGGTCAGCAGGAAGGCGCACGTGACCACGACGCCTGCGGTCCGCCATCGCGACTCGGTGATCAGCCAGGCAATCCCGTCGGCGGCAAGGATCGCGAACAGCGCATACGTCGGCAGGAAATAGCGAGGCGCGCCGAATGGCACCAGGAGCCCGTACAGCACGACGACCCAGAGCCCGGTGAACAGCGCCAGCAGCGACGACGCCTTCGCACTAGTCCGCCAGACGGCGTATATGCCGAGAACGACCAGCCCGAACAGTGCTACCCACCACAGCGTCTCCCAGGGAAGGCGCCAGTCAGTGCACTGCCCTGGCTCGCAGTACCAGGGGCCGCTGAGCACCTTGACCTGAGTGAAGAACGAGAAATACGGGCGCAGGCTCGGCGGCTCCTGCCCGGCCAGGTGGACGCGATTGGCGACCCCGCCGAACCAGTACACCGCCTCGGCGGCCCACTCGAGCAGGCCAAGGGCGACACCGATGCCCATCGCCACCAGCACCTTGGGCTTGCGCCAGGCCGGCACGAAAATTACCGCGGCGATCGCGGGGCCAAGGATGAACACGATGTTCTGCGGGCGCATCATGACGATGAAGAAACTGACGACGCCGACCAGGGTCAGCGCGCGGCCAGCGCGCATGGTGCCGTTGACGGCATGCAGGAATAGGCCTGTGAAAGCCAGGATCCCGACGCCGGCCCACCAGTCGGGATAGACCTGGACGCCGCTGTTCTGGGTGATGGCCAGGCTTGCCAGGATGAGGCCGGCCAGGGCCAGCACCCAGGCCGGCCGTATCCCCCGCCAGCACAGCATGCCCAGGAACAGGCCGAGCGCCGAGAGCACCGCCATCCAGACCCGCAGCGCCACCAGCGAGGTGGTGAACAAGGTGACCGGGGCGGCTAGCAGCCCCACGCCATGACCGTGGACAGGCGGCAGGAAGACACCGGAGGCGTGCACGCTGGTCTTGGCGATATAAGTCATCTCGTCCGGGCCAAGCGGCATCCGGAGCAGCGACGGGTTAAGCTCCGCGACCAGGAACAGCACCGTGACCAAGATCAGCCAGAGCAGGCTGTCCCGGCTCAGCCAGCCGGGTCTGGGGCCTGGCTCATCAGCCACCTGTATCCGGCCGACCTTCGTGTCGTGCACGAATTGACTCCTTGAAGAAGCGCGGCGCCTCATGCGAAGCCACCAACTTAACCCCCGCACCCGCCCAGGGCAGTTTGGGGTCTACGCAGCATGGTCAAGTATGTGACGAAGGCTGAGCGCCCCGGTCGCTGTTGACCGTACCGTAAACTAACGAGTGCAATTTTCGCGGCTACGTCACCCAACGCTGCGGAAATCTTCGTTAAGGCACGATGATGTTAGCCCAGTTGGCGTCTGCCCAGCCGCTGGACTGCGCTATCTTTGCCGCTACGCGATGCTGTCAGACCGGCTGAAACCGCCCAGCTGCGCACGCAGAACCTGAACTATTCCCGATAGGAGGCCGCGGTGACCAGACTTGCCACGGAGGTGGCCGAGTCGTCACGGGAGCCGCAGCCTCGCGGGATGATGGCCTGGGCCAGGAGCCCTCAGGCCATCACCATCTACTGCTACGTCCTTGGCGCGTTCTACGTGACGCTGCGGCTGTGGATGGACCCGGCCGGGCGCAGGCAGGTAGGCGACGCACCCGACGTCAACCAGGCCACCTGGTTCGTCCGCTACGCGGCAAACGCAGTGGATCATTTCCATCTGCCCGCCCTCATCACCACCACCATGAACGCGCCGCACGGCGTCAACCTGATGTGGAACACGTCGTTCCTGCTGCCGGGTGTGGTGGTCTCGCCGATCACGGTGCTGTTCGGCCCGCAGGTGGCGCTGACGAGCTTGCTAGTCATCGGTTTTGCCGGGTCGGCCGCCGCGATGTTCTACGTCCTGCGGCACTGGCGCGCCAGCATCCTTGCCTCGGCCCTGGGCGGTGCGCTCTACGGCTTCTCGCCCGCCCTGACAGACTCGGGGATCGGGCACTACTCGCTGGTACTGGCGATGCTGCCGCCGTTGATCGCCGACCGGGTGCTCAGGCTGGTAACTCGTGACGGCAGCCCGGTCCGGAACGGGCTCTGGCTTGGCCTGTTCGTGGCAGGTCAGATCTTCATCGCCGAGGAGACACTGGTCGACACCGTCATCGCGGTGGCCATCTTCCTGGTCGTGCTGGCGATCTGCCGCCCGCGGGCGATCGTCGCGGCCATCCGGCCCGCGCTCATCGGACTAGCCACCGGCGGTTTGGTCGCGCTTGTCCTTGCCGGGCGGGGCCTCTGGGTCCAGTTCCACGGCATCGCCGCTCATGGCGCTGCGGCCACCGTGACGATTCTCTACAACGGGCAGATGACGAACCTCGGGACGATCCCGTACGTATTCATCACGCCGCCGAACTCGGTGCTGCTGCACAGTTCGGGCACTTCCTACATCTATAACCACTACACCCAGCCCACCCCCGAGTATCTGGCTTACCTGGGCATACCGCTGATCATCTTGCTGCTAGCGGCCATCGTTTTCTTCTGGCGGAACCTCACGATCCGGGTAGCGGGCCTGACCTGCATCCTGCTCGAGTGGCTGGGCATGGGCTCCAAGCCCATCCTGCCCGGCGTCCACTCACTGCCGGGCTTCCTGCTGCCCTGGCATTTCTTCGAGCACCTGCCCGTCGTTGGCGGCATGGTGCCGGACCGGCTGAGCATCCTGGCTGACGCGGCCGCTGCCGTGGTGCTGGCGTTCGCGCTGGACCTGGCCAGGTCCGGCGTCAAGCCGTTCGTGAACTGGCAGAACGGCTCAAGGATCGCCGCCGGAGCGGCCATCGTCGCGTTGCTACCGCTGTTCCCCTCCATCGACGGGGTTGTCCCGGTCAACCCGCTGCCGCCGGGCTGGCGGGCGACCTACGCGGCGCTGCACCTCACCGATAAGTCGACGGTCATGCTGGTGCCGTACCCGTGGGCGGCGACATCTCAGATGCTGCGGTGGGACGCGGTTACCGGCGTGCCGGTCACTTTTAACGGTGGTGACTTCATCACGCCGGGCGCGAAGGGCCGCAATGCGCGGGCGGGCCGGACCGGGGAGACTGCCACCAGCAAGTACATCGACTGGCTGGCCACTGGCCGGAACCAGGCACCCCAGCCGTCGATAACGCAGGTGCGGGCAGACCTGGCTGCCAAGGACCCGGTCGCCATCATGGCGGTGATCAGGCCGTCCACGCAGGTCTGGGCCTACATGGTGTCGCTGTTCGGGCCGCCGACCACGCACCTCGGCAAGGTCTACGGCTGGCGGCTCACGCCCGGCGAGGCGATCCCGGTTCGCAGCTGACGGCGTCGGCCGGTCCGGGTCAGGGTCCGCCCGGTCTGCGCCCGGGGTCGGGGCGATCAGTGACCGTCATCGTGGCGAGGCGTCAGGCAGCTTGTCAGAGCAGTCGTCCCGACGACCAGGACCAGGTAGGCCGTCAGCGCCAGGAAGGCGTACATGGCGACGCCCAGGGCCGCAGCCAGGCCGATTAGCAGGAGCCTGCCTTCCCAGCCAAGACGCGTGCCGCGCTCGGCCGGAGCAGACTCAGGCTGCCGTGGCGGAGTCATCATGACCGGCCTGCCAGGAAAGGCCAGGTCAGCGTAACGCAGCGAGAGCGCGGCACAGAGTACGAAGATCACTAGACCAGGCACCCGGGTTGCCAGGCCGATAGCGGCCACGTAGAGCAGCTGGGCACCCAGCAGCAAGACCGGCACGAGCCAGTCGAACCGGCCTGCATGCCGGTTACTCGATCCTGGTGCCGCAAGCAGCATGACGATTGCCGGGCCTGCCAGCAGCACGCCGGGCAGACCGTGCAGCCCGAGCACCACCAGGGTGGCCACAGCGGCGACTCCCAGGATCGCGGGCGGCAGCGGCAGCAGCTGACCGCGAACAGCCGCGCCCAGGGTGCGGGCGATCGCGCCGTCATCACGCAGCCTGACGAGCCTGGCTGGGTCCTGGGCTAGCGTTGGCGTAACCCGCCCTGCGATGCCGTAGCCCACCGAGATGATCGCCCAGTCCAGCAGCGCGAGCAGGCAGACTCTGGCACCCCAGGCCGGCGCTGTGAGCACGATGAGCAGGATCCGGCCTCCTGGCGGCATGGTCAGGGCCACCCTGGCCAGCCGCTGAACTGGCGTACTCGAGCGCTCGCCCAGGCCAGGCGGAATCGCACAAGCCGTCATCAGGTCCCTGACGCTGACCAGGCCGAGGACAGCGACGGCCAGTGCCCAGGTGGCTGGCCAGTGCTCCGCTGCCGCTCCGGCGGCCAGGCCGGCGTAAATGGCACACTCGGACAGGCAGACGGCTAGCGCGGCGAGCCAGCGGGTGCTGCTGGCGGCAGCGGGCTGCGGATCGGCGGAACGCGCGAGACTCCGACCGGCTAGCAGCACCAGGTAGCTAGCGGACAATGCCGCCACGCCGCGGAAGCTGTCCGCCCTGCTCCCGGCGGATAGCCAGGTCGCACCGCAGACCGCCAGCGCCACCGAGATGCCGCACGCCGAACTGAGCCCGATAGCTCGCCGTTGCGCCCAGCTCAGCACCTGGCGGCGCACCTCCGCCAGGAAGGCCTCGCCGGGTACGCTGACCGTCTCGCCGGCCAGGCCAGTCGGGTCGCCAGCCAGGAGCATCTGGATGCCGTGCGCGGTCTCGTGCTCGGCTTCCGCCGGCGCGGACTGGCTGCTGTGCTCAGGCTCCCAGCGCTGGGCCGACCGTACCGCGTGATCCAGGTCGGACCAGGCGAGTTGTCCCAGCGGCGTCTTCACCTGCGGGCCGTCGCCCTCTGTCAGCTGACCTCGCCCTGGCGTCAGCGCACTCACGCCTGGCGGGCCTCCGTCCGGCCCCGGCAGGCCCGCGTCCGGCCCCGGCAGGCCCGCGTCCGGCCCCGGCAGGCCCGTATCCGTCTCCGGGGGGCCCGTATCCGTCTCCGGGGGGCCCGTATCCGTCTCCGGCGGGCCCACGTCGGGCGTCGTCGCGGAGACAAGGTCCAGGCCCGATTCGACGCTGAGGGCACGCTGGCCGGGGCGGCTGTCGTCTGGCTCGGTTCCCTGCCCGCTGTTCCGCGGCGGTCCCGCGCGATTAGTCCGGACAGTCCGCCGGTCTGCGCGAACCTGCTTCCCGGTTCTCGGCAGCGCCACCCGGCGCTGGCCAGCTCGAGTTACGTCTGGTCGCGGCCGCCGTCCGGACCTCGGACGCGCTGTCTTAGCGGCATCGGCCGCGCCACGAGGCGCGGCTGGCGGTTCGTCCGCCTCCGCGAGCACAGGCTGGTCAGGCTCGATTCCGACGGGCAGCGATGACCCGGCCGGCGCGGGCCGCGACCCGCGCTGCTGGGCCGCCGCGGCTCCCGCAGGAGCGCCGGCGGTCGCCTCCTCGTCTGCCTGTCCGCCAACTCCAGCGTCGATCTGATCCTCCCGTATCGACCGCCAGATTGAGACACTATGTAGTCAGAGCGCTACCCAGCGTACATGCGTCCGAATCGGCGTGGCCGCGGGCCACCCGCAGACGTGCGGCGGACCCCGAGCCCGGCCGCCCTAAGCGCACGACCGGAGCGCCGCCAGGCACGACGTCCCGGCACTGGCCGGCACGGCCCGCCGGCGAGGCACGGTCCGCGGCTGCGGTATCGTCCGGCCATGCGGACGGTGGCTGTACTCCTGGCCGGCGGGACAGGCAGCAGGTTCGGCGGGAGCGTGCCCAAGCAGCTGCAAGTACTGGCCGGGCGGACGCTGCTTGGGCATTGTGCTGACGCGTTCAGCCGGGCCCCCGGCGTCGACACCATTCTGGTGGTCACCGCTGCCGACGTCGCTGAACAGGTCCGGCGGGAAATTGCTGGCGTCAGCAAGGTCGCGGCCGTCATCGCGGGCGGCGTCACCAGAACGGAGTCCACCCGGTGCGCGATCAGCTGGCTCAGCGCGCGCTTCCCGGCCGGGACCGACGGCAAGGTCTTGTTCCACGATGCTGCCCGGCCGCTCGTGGACCAGCAGACCATCGCCGACTGCGTCAGCGCGCTGGATGAGTCGCAGGCCGTCGGCACCGTCGTGGCCTCCGCTGACACCATCGTCGAGGTCGCCGACGGCACGATCCGACGGACCCTGCCGCGCGAGTCGCTCGGCAGGTGTCAGACACCTCAGGGTTTCTGGCTGTCGGTGATTAGCCAGGCTTACAACCTGGCCGCGGCAGACCCGGAGTTCGCCACGGTTCCCGCTACCGACGACTGCGGCGTAGTGCTGCGCTACCTGCCTGAGGTGCGGGTCGCAGCGGTGGCCGGCAGCGAGCACAACCTGAAGATCACCTATCCGTCCGATCTCGTCATCGCGCAGGCGTTGCTGGCAGCGCAGTAGCAGGCCGAGGCCAGGCGGCGATTGCCACCGGTCAGCTGCCGGGGTCCCACAACTGAATTGCGGCTGACATGAACATGTGGATGTAGCCGCATTGCTCGCACACCAGGCCAGTCACCGACTGATTAGCCCAGCCGAGCCTGAGCAGGTCAGCGCCCTTGGTGCTGAGCTTGATTTCGCGGTCCCTGAACAGCCGTCCCTGGCAAATGGAGCAGCGGAAAGGATGCCGTTCCCGGCCGACGGTGACAAGTGACGGCTTCGGGGCCATGAGTGCCGGCGGTCCTTCCGTTGGTCGCGCGAGCGAAGCCTGCGTTGCCGCGTCACCGCCCAGCCGGACAGCACCAGCTCACGGTCGCATGGCAACGAAGTTCCCGCCCAGGTCGAGACGGAACACCCAGGATGATACCGCCCGGCAAAGTCTTCGCAGGCTAAAGCGCCTCCGCAGGCTATAGCGTCGCGTCCTCCAGCATCTCGGTCACCAGCGCCGCGATAGGCGACCGCTCCGACCGGACCAGTGTCACGTGCGAGAACAGCGGATGGCCCTTCAGCTTCTCGATGACCGCGACGACGCCGTCGTGACGGCCGACTCGCAGATTGTCCCGCTGCGCGATGTCGTGGGTCAGAACGACCCGAGAGCCAGCGCCGATCCTGGACAGCACGGTCAGCAGCACACCACGTTCCAGCGACTGCGCCTCGTCAACCACGACGAACGAGTCATGGAGGGACCGGCCGCGGATGTGCGTCAGCGGCAGCACCTCGAGCATCTCCCTGCCGATCACTTCGTCGATCACAGCCTGCGAGGTCACCGCGGAGAGCGTGTCGAAGACCGCCTGCGCCCACGGGTTCATCTTGTCCGCTTCGGACCCCGGCAGGTAGCCGAGCTCCTGGCCGCCCACGGCATACAGCGGCCTGAACACCACGAGCTTGCGGTGCTGGCGACGCTCCATCACCGCCTCCAGGCCAGCACACAGCGCGAGCGCTGATTTGCCCGTCCCGGCCCGGCCGCCGAGCGAGACGATACCCACCTCATTGTCGAGCAGGACGTCCAGCGCTATCCGCTGTTCGGCGCTCCGGCCGCGCAGCCCGAATGCCTCCCGGTCGCCGCGCACCAGCTTGACTGACTTGTCCGGCTGCACCCTGCCCAGTGCGCTACCTGCCCCGGCTATCCCTGATATCAGCACCAGGCCGGTGTGACAGGGCAGATCGCGGGCGGCGGCCAGCTCGAGCCTGCCGCTGTCGTACAGCTCGTCAATCTCAGCCGCCGTCACGTCGAGCTCAGCCATCCCGGTCCAGCCAGAATCGGGCGGCAGCTCAGCACGATATTCCTGGGCTGTCAGCCCGACAGCGGCCGCCTTAACCCGCAGCGGCAGGTCCTTGCTCACCAGGATCACCGTCTCGCCTTCGGCCGCGAGGCTACACGCGACGGACAGAATCCTGGTGTCATTGTCACCGAGCCGGAAACCGGCCGGCAGAACGGCCGGATCTGAGTGATTCAGCTCGACCCGGACGCTGCCGCCCGCGTCGCCGACCGGCAGATCAGCATCGAGCCGACCGTACTCGACACGCAGGTCGTCCAGGTAGCGCAGGGCCTGGCGGGCAAAGTAGCCAAGCTCGGGATGGTGCCGCTTGGCCTCAAGCTCAGTGATCACGACTACTGGCAGCACCACCCGGTGCTCTGCGAACCGGCCGATCGCGGCAGGATCGGCAAGCAAGACGCTGGTGTCCAGGACATAAGTGCGGCGAGGCTGCGCCGTGCTGGCGAACTCAGCTCGCCGCCTGGTTTGGCCAGGGCCTGCGGCTGCGGACTCAGCTGCGGCCGACTCGGCAACAGGCATTCGTCCGGGAACGGGCCCTGCAGTAGCCGGCTGTGCGACAGCAGGCCGGGCAGCTGCAGGCTGACTCGATCGACGTGCGGAGGAATTGGCCACTCGCTCTCCCCTGGGCACCCATGGGGCGCCGCGGTCGGACACAGACGTGTCGGCGGGACCGGGTCCGGCCAGCGATGGGCCGTGCGCCGGCCCTTCGCTCGTCTCGCCTGCGCACCAGGACGCGAAGCTCGAGAATTTCGAGGGCCTTCCCGGCGGGCGGCTAGGCACCGCCCGTCAGTACCGACCGTACCTAAGCGAGGCGACCGGGGAAAGTACCGTAACGAGCTGTTCACGCACCGAACCTGCGATGCCTGGCCCCGTAGGAGCGCAGCGCACGCAGGAAATCGACCCGGCGGAAGGCCGGCCAGTAGGCGTCACAGAAATAGAATTCCGAGTGCGCGCTCTGCCACAGCAGGAAGCCGCCCAGGCGCTGCTCGCCTGATGTGCGGATGACCAGATCGGGGTCCGGCTGCCCGGCCGTGTACAGGTGCTCGGCGATGTGCTCGACATCCAGGATCTCGGCGAGTTCCTCAATCGTCGTGCCGCGAGTTGCATGATCCTGCAGCAGCGAGCGGACCGCGTCGGCGATCTCCCGGCGGCCGCCGTAGCCAACGGCCACGTTGACCAGCAGGCCGGTAGTTCGCGCGGTGGCCTCAGCCGCGTCCTTGAGCACCTGAGCGGTGTCGGCCGGCAGCAAATCCAGCGCACCGACCGGCTTGACGTGCCACTCCTGCGCGACCAGCTCCCGCACTGTGTCCTCGATGATCCGCAGCAAGGGCTCTAGCTCAGCCGACGGCCTGGCCAGGTTGTCGGTGGACAGCAGCCATAGGGTTACAACCTCGACGCCAGACTCCTGGCACCACTCCAGCAGCTCGAAGATCTTGTCTGCGCCCGCCTGATGGCCGCTACTGACGTCGGCAAGGCCTGCCGACCTGGCCCACCGGCGATTACCGTCGCACATCACCCCAACGTGACGGGGAATCGCCTGAGGCGACAGTGCCGCCTCGAGCCTGCGCTCGTATAGCCGGTAGACGAGACCTCGCAATCCCATCCGGCACCCTTCCTCGCTGCCGCCATAGCGACGTTGCTGCGCCAGGCTGTCGTCCGGCTGACTGGCCGACTAGCCCGTCACCCGCCGGGATGAGCCCAGCCGGGGACTCCGCAGCGGGTGACGCCGTTTCCGGCTCAGTGAGTACCGTATCCAAGAATGCCACCAGTTCAGCCGAAGTCAGGACGGCGCGAACGCCAATACCCGCAGTTCCCCAGGCTTCGATGACTGCTCGCCTGGTCAGCCGCCACCGGCCGTGACCGCCCGCCGGCGACCGCACCGGCCAGGCGCGCTGTCCCGGCAGACCGTGCTGACCGGCTACCGTGTGCAGTCCGGCCACCCCGTGCTGACCGGCCACGGCGTGCTGACCAGCGCCGCCGTGCTGACCGGGCTGCAGGTGCTGGCCGGTGCCGGTGCACTCGCCTATCCAGACGGCGCTGGAACGCAGCACGCACCGCAGCTCGCCAGTGCCCGGCAAGTCGGCCCGGTCGCGCGAGCGGAGAGCGAAATACTCGTGGTCGCCGGGCATCGCTCCGGTGGGATGGGCCGGGAACCTGTCATCCGGGTCCGGCCACTCGGCAGCGAGGCCGGGATCCAGCCGGGCCTCGCTGACGCGCTCCGCCAGCTGCGACAGCTGGTGCCCGCAACGCTGGCCGACGGCCGCGAAGGGCACCGAGTCCCGCGCCAGCCGCAGCGTGATCTCATAGGGCTGACCAGCCTTGTCGCGGCAGTCGACGGCCTCGACGGACAGCATGGACCCATCAACGCAACGTAGTGCCCCCATAACGGAACGTTAACATCTTCGAGTCCGAAAGCGACACCCCCACGCCGGGATGCCGCCGCAGCGGCTGCGCCTAGTCCGCTTCGGCTGCCAGCGCCGCGGCAACGCGGCGGTGCGCCGCCCAGATCTCCTCGGGCAAGTCCTTGAACTGGGCCAGGTGCTGCTCGCGATGGTCCATCTCCTGGCGCCAGCGCTCGGTGTCGATGCTGAGGATCTTGTCCAGGTCCGCCGGGCTGATGTCCACGCCCTCCAGGTCGAGTTCCGCCTCGGTCGGGACGATACCCACGGCCGTCTGGCGGCCCTGGACTTCGCCGTCCTTCAGCCGCAGCAGCCACAGCAGCGGGCGGAGGTTGTCGCGATAGCCGGGCCAGAGGAAGTGACCGTCGTCGGGATCGCGCTGGAACCAGTTGACGTGGGCGAAGATCGGCATGGTGGTCGCGGCGCCGATGATGCGCAGCCAGTGGGCCGCGTAGGCACCCTCGGGGTAGGACATGAACGGGCGCATCGACATGGGGTCGTAGCGCAGCTGACCTTCCACTCCCTCGGCCGCGAAGGTCGCCTCGGCGCCTAGCGTCAGGCCGTCGTAGACACCCTCGGCAAGGTCGGTAATGGCGCGGATCAGCGGCTCGCGGTCACGGGTACGGCCACCGAAGATGATGGCGTCGATCGGGACGCCCTTCGGGTCCTCGAAGTCCGGGGCGATATTGGGCACTTTGGCCAGCGAGGTTGTGAAGCGGCTGTTCGGGTGCGCCCAGGGCTTGCCGTCCTCGCTGCCGGTCCGCTCGGCGATTAGCTGGCCGGTCCAGTCGCGCCATCCGGTGACATCTGCCGGCGGCTGCGGCGTCCGTCCTTCCCACCACACCTCGCCGGTGATCTCGTTGTAGGCGACGTTGGTGAACAGGACCCCGGTGCCTGGCGCGACTGAGCCCAGCGCCGTCGGATTGGTCAGCTCGTTGGTGTCCTTAGCCACTCCGAACACGCCGAACTCGGGGTTGATCGCGTAGATCTTCCCGTCCTCGGGGTCGACCCGGAGCCAGGCGATGTCGTCACCGTAGAACTCAACGTGGTACCGGTCACCAAGGCAATCGGGCGCAAGCATCATCGCCAGGTTGGTCTTACCGGAGGCGCTCGGGAACCCGCCGCAGATATGCCAGGTCTGGCCGGACTGCTTGTCCCTGATGCCGATCAGCATGAACTGCTCGGCGAGGAACTCTCGCGAGGCCCAGCCGTCATACGAGGCCTGGCGCAGCCCGTGCGCGATCTTGCCAAGCAGCGCATTGCCGCCGTAGGACGAGCCGAAGTGCAGGATCGTCCGCTCGTCCGCGAAGGTAACGAAGTAGCGCTGGTCGGCCGCGGTGCCCTGGCCGAGGTTCTCCAGGTCACCAGTGACATGGACGCCGCGCACGAACATTTCCTGGTCGACCAGGCTGTTGACATGCTCGACGCCGCAGCGCGCCATCCGGATCATGTGCAGCGCGACGGTGCGGTGGTCGGTGAGCTCGACGCCGACCGCATAGGGCTCAAGCGGCGAGCCGGGCGGGGCCATCAGGTACGGAATCACGTACATGGTCTTGCCGGCCGAGGCCCCGCGCATGCGCTCGGTCAGCAATGGCCGCATCTCGTCGGCCGGGCGCCAGTTGTTGTAAACGCCCTTATCCGCCGGGTTAGCAGTAGCTACCACGGTGCGCTCCTCAGAGCGGGCCGTATCCTTCACGTAACTGCGGGCGTAATACCGTCCCTCGCCCGCGGTGGCGATCTCGCCAGCCGCGAGTGATTCGGTGATGAGCCGGGCGTCGTCGGAGGCGCCGACAACCTCGACCCGGCTGGCCCCAGTGAGTTCGGCCCAGTACCGCACGTACTCGCGCACGCTCGTGTTCTTCAGCCCAGCGTCGTCGAGAACTGCCTGGAGGTTGCCGGTCGGGTCCCAGTCAGCCGAGGCCGCGTTCACCTCATTCACCACGACTGGTCCTCCTCAAGGGCTCTGCGGGTCGATCCACCGCGGGGGTTACCGGCACCAGCCACGGGGAAACAACCCCGATGATGCAGGATTCGGGGAGTGTACCCCGGCATGACCGGATCAATTCGGCCTGGTGCGGCGCAATCATGTGCGCAAGAAGTGCCGTAGTGACGCGTGGCTGCCGCAAGACTTTCCACCGGTGACGGCCTGCCAGCAGGCCCGGCCACCTGCGTCTGGCGGCAGCAGCCCGGCCGCAGTCGCGTTCCCCGCACACGCAAAAGCGGCGCGGACGCCAGTATCGTGCGCCCGCGCCAGCCCGCCTCGCTGTCCTGTTTTAGCCCGGTCCCTCGGCCCTGACCTGCTCAACCTTGCGCAGCGCGTCCCTCAGCTCGGTCAGCCAGGTGCCCGAGTGCTCGCCTACCAGCCGGACGCACCAGGCCAGCGCGTCGCTGCGGCTGCGAGCCACCCCGGCGTCCACGAGGGTGTCGAGCACCTGCCGCTCGGCCTGGCGAAGCCTGGTCATGACCGGCACCGAGAACGTGGTGAACATCACCCTGCGGCCGCCGCACTCGACGCCCCAGGAAACCTTGCGGCCGAAGCTGTGCTCGGCTTCCCGCGCGATCTCGATCCGGTGCTCGCGGGTCTCCTCGCGGAACCTGCGGCTGCGCCCGTCCGCCGCGGCCGCTACCTCGGCCTCGGTGGCGCCGGCGGAGGTCTCCGGAGCGGCGATCGCGCCGACGACGGTGATCTCCTCGCGGTCGACGTTGATCTCCGGGCGTGCCGGTGAACCAGCCCGCCGGGAGCCGGCCGGTGAACCAGCCGCGTAGCGTTCGTCAGCACTGCCGCGGCTGGCGGCGTCCGAGTCAGCGTTCTTAGTAGTCATGTAATTATGATTACACCTCCGCTCGGCGGGCGCAAGTGACAGCCGCGAAATGCTCGGTGTTCCGCCCGTCAGGGCGACGGGCGTGAGCGCGTCAGCCGGCCGGGCTGGCGGCAACGGCGGCCGCGATCCGCGGGTAGACCCGGACCGCTCCGGCGAACCCGGACCCGAAGATGGCCGGCACGATCTGCACGTCCATGCCCGGCTCGGGCGCCTGCAGCATCAGGCCGTGGCCCAGGTAGATGGCCACGTGCGAGATGTAGGTGGGCGCCGTCGGGTCGGTGTGGTAGAAGAGCAGATCGCCAGGCTCGAGGTCGGCGACCGGAATGCGCGGGCCGGACTGCGCCTGGTTGACCGCGACCCGCGGCATGATGATGCCGGCCTGCCGCATGGACCACTGCACCAGGCCGGAGCAGTCGAACACGTTCGGGCCGTCGCCGCCCCAGACATACGGCTGGCCGACCCGGCTGAGCGCCGCGGTCAGGAACGCCTCGGTCTGGGTGACCGTCATCGCGGCGCCGCCGGATGACGTCACGCCGATGGCTCCGGCGTACCCGGCCGTGCCGGGCAGGCCGCGCTCGGGTGCCTGCGCCACCAGCGGCGCGACCGACGCGCGGGCCGGGATGACCGCCTTGACCTTTCTCATCAGCTCGGTCAGCCGGGCATGAGGCGCACTGATGACGATGGCGTTCCCGGCGGGCATGCCGAGTGAGCGGGCCACCGAGTCGGAGACGACGGCGTCGACGCCGCTGATGCCGACGGTGCCGTAGCCGCCGACCACGAGTTCCTCGGTGCGGCGGCCGGCGACCTTGACGGTGCCGCCGAGCGGCAGCTTCTCCTGCTTGCCCATCAGGTAGGAGACCGCTATCGCCGCCGTCGGCCACGTTCTGCCACAGTGCGGTGGACCTGCGCGGTCGGCTTCGCCGCGAACTCGCGGAACGTCGCCGGGCTCACGCCGAGCACAGCGACTGTCTCCGCCATCGACTTTCAGCCTGGCCGCGTCCAGCGACTCGGCGGCGGTAACCCCTGGCAGCCGCCTGATCGAGGCAAGAGAGGTAACCGGCAGCGGTCTTTGGCGCGACGACGAGCAGGTCGGCCGGCCGCAGGGCGCGAAGCCGCCCGATCCGCGGTCCGGTCAGCCGGACCAGGCGGGTCGGCTGCGGCGACCGGCACGCTGAGCCGCGCGCTCCCGCCCTGCGCGCTCACGCCCTGGTCCGGCCGGGGTCCCTGGCGGCCACGGCCGCGCGGCCCGGACGGCAGGAACACGCCGGCTTCCTGCGCCGCGCTGGCTTCGGTCTGGCCCAGGTACTGGATCACCGTGCGTGCCTGGGTAACGGGGTTGCCGTGATGGCCGGTCAGGTTACTTCCGCCGGGGCCAAGCACGGCGGCGATGTCGGCGGCCCTGATCTGGTGCGTGGCGGCGGGCTTGCCCGGCCGCGAGACGGCGGCCCGGATCAGCGCTGCGGAAGCGGCGGCCTGATCGGGCGCAGGCGAGGCGGAGCGGCCGGTGCGGGCCGGCGCGGCCGGACGCGCGGGCGGCCCGAACGGTACGCCGACTCTAGGCGACAGGCTGATCGCGACGCCGACAGCAACCGCGCCCCAGAGTCTGGCGCGCAG
The DNA here is from genome assembly GCA_963795265.1 of uncultured Actinomycetota bacterium. Classification (GTDB taxonomy): domain Bacteria; phylum Actinomycetota; class Actinomycetes; order Streptosporangiales; family Streptosporangiaceae; genus JAJYUU01. The sequence goes on from CAWCHF010000021.1 coordinate 110,216, forward strand.
GCGGCGAAATCCGTCGCGCAAAGTACTCCCCTCAAGGCCGCAGCCGCCCGATCGCGGCTCCTGTCGTAACACGATGCACGTACATCGCACATGCGTCTATACCCAGGAAATCCCTATCTTGCTATAAGGGAATCCTATGAGCCGGGATCCATGGGGAACGTTTGGCAAACTTCTGCCGCATCGTTGGTAAATCATCGGGCCGGAAGCTAGGCCTCGCCCCAGCGCGGCAGCGGGCCGCTGGCCGCTGGCCGCCCCCGGTGAGCGCTCAGGCCAGCGCGGCCAGGAGCTCAGCCGGCGTGCTGACCGGAGCCCGGCAGGCGAAGTCGCGGCATACGTACGCGGCCGGGCCGTCCGCCGGCCGGCGTCCGGCCAGCCAGCAGCGGGATGCGCTGATGCACCCCATCACCGCAGGCAATGACCGCACCCGGCGGGGCAGCCTGGAGTGCCGCACGGTGCAGTGCAGCCCGCTGCGCGCCCCGCGGACCCGCGATGGCGATCTCCACCGGCCCGGACAGTGCGGCTTCGGCCACCGCCAGACCCCACCCGGCCGCGCGCGGGAATCTCGCTGCCAGGTCCGGCAGCCCCTGCAGAGCTGCCAGCGCAGCCGCCCGGTGGCGCTCCGACCCGGTCAGCGCCGCGTAGCTGAGCAGCGCGCCCGCGACCGCGAACGTGCCCGAGGGACTTGGCCCGTCGGCGAGGTCTGACGGCCGGTAGATCAGCTGCTCGGCGTCGTCTGCGGTGTCGTAGAAGCCGCCGGACCCGGTGCCGAACCTGGCCAGCACGGTCTCCAGCAGGTCGCCAGCCAGGCCAAGCCAGCGATCCGCGCCGCTTCCTCGTCAGCCGTGACGACGCCGGCCAGTGCGATGAAGCCGTCCGCGACGCAGCCGTAGTCGTCGAGGACGCCAGCCGTGCCGGATGCCCGGCCGTCCCTGGAGGTGCGGGCCAGCCGGCCACCGGCGATGTGCACCCTGGCCAGCAAGTCGGCAGCCGGACGGCGGCAGTGATGAAGTCCGCGCGATCAAGAAGCAGGCCAGCCTCGGCCAGCGCGGCGATGGCCAGCCCGTTCCAGGCGGCGACCACTTTGTCGTCGCGACCCGGCCGCGTCCGCCGGCCCGGGCTGCCAGCAGCGCCGCGCGGAGCCGGGCGAACTCCGCTGCGGCGGGTGGGTCTTCGCGCAACTGGAGTACGGACGCGCCCTGCTCGAAGGTGCCGGCCGCGGTGACGCCGAAGATCCTGGCCGCCGTCGCGCCGTCCGCCTCTCCCAGGGCCGCGGCGAGCTGGCCCGGCGTCCAGACGTAGAACGCGCCCTCGGCTCCGTCGCTGTCAGCGTCCAGAGCTGAGGCGAAGCCGCCCTGCGCCGTCCGCAACTCGGTAATCAGCCAGTCGCAGGTCTCCGCCGCCACCCGGCGGGCGAGCGGGCTTCCGGTGCGCCGCCAGAGATGCGCGTAAACCCTGGCTAGCAGCGCGTTGTCGTAGAGCATCTTCTCGAAATGCGGGATCACCCAGTCCGCGTCCACGCTGTACCGAGCGAACCCGCCGGCCAGCTGGTCATACATGCCGCCGCGCGCCATGGCCTCGGCCGTGGCCTGCGCCATCGCCAGCGCCTGCGGGCCACTGTCCCCGGGAGCGCGCTCGGCGTGCCTGAGCAGGAACTCCAGCACCATCGACGGCGGGAACTTGGGCGCGCCGCCGAAACCGCCGCGACTGGCGTCGAACTCGCGAGCGAGCCCGGCGACGGCCACTTCGCTCGCCTGGCTGAGCTGGCTCAGCCAGCCTGCCGTAGCCGCCGGGCCGCCGTCCTCCCCGGCCAGCTGTCCATCGTCCAGGCCCAGCTCGCGGCCGGGCTCAGTGCGCCGCCGGCCTGCCCGGCTCGTTCCCTGAGAGCAGCGGCGATGTGCTGCGCCTGGGCGACGACCTGCGCCCGGTCTTCCCGCCACGCCTGCGCGACGCCAAGCACGAGGCGCCGGAACTGGGCGGGCGGGAAATACGTGCCGCAGAAGAAGGGCTCTCGCTCGGGCGTCATGAACACTGTCATCGGCCAGCCACCCTGGCCGGTCATCGCCTGGGTCGCTGTCATGTACACGCTGTCAACGTCCGGCCGCTCCTCGCGGTCGACCTTGATCGAGACCAGCGACTCGTTCATGATCGCCGCGGTCTGCTCATCCTCGAAGGACTCGTGCGCCATCACATGGCACCAGTGACACGCGGAGTAGCCGACCGAGAGCATGACCGGGACGCCGCGCTCGGCCGCCGCGGCGAAGGCCTCGTCGGACCATGGCCACCAGTCCACCGGGTTGTCGGCATGCTGACGGAGGTACGGGCTTGCTACGCCTCGAAGCCGCTCTGCCATGGCCCCATCCTTCCGCTCTGCCCGGCTGTCAGGCCGCTCGGTACCGCATCTGCGCCGAAGAGCACGTATTTGCGGCTCCAGTTATGATCAGCAGCCGCTGGCAATACGCTGTTCCTCCTAGCCTGGCGGGCGCTTGCACGTCATGCTGGAGGGAAAGCTCATGCTCGCGAGCGGGCCGGGCTGGGATCAGCAGGTGGCAGTGGTTCCTGGTGTCGGCCGGCTCACATGTGGGCACGAACTGACCATCGCGGTGAATATCGGCCGGTACACTGCCACGGACGCCATCGTTGAGAGCCAGAGAGTCGAGCTCCCAACTTACGCCGTGGCAGCTGCTGCGGACGTTGTTCGAGCGGTAGAGCAAACTTTTGGAGCACCTATGCGCGTTCTGGTCCTCGGCGGCGACGGCTTCTGTGGCTGGCCCACGTCGCTGTACTTGTCAGATCAGGGTCATGACATCACCATCGTCGACAACCTGAGCCGCCGGAATATCGACGTCGAGCTCGAGGTGGACTCGCTCACGCCGATCCGGCCGATAGGCGAGCGGCTGCGCGCTTGGAAGGAAGTCCCGGGGCGCGAGATCGGCTTCGTGAACCTGAACCTGGCAACCGACTACGACCGGCTGGTCGCCGTGCTCCTGGACATCCGGCCGGACGCGATCGTGCATTTCGCGGAGCAGCGTGCGGCCCCGTACTCGATGCGAACCGAGAAGACCAAGCGCTACACCGTGGACAACAACGTCCGCGGCACCCACAACCTGCTGACCGCCCTGGTCGCGACCGGCATCGACGCATCCCTCGTGCACCTCGGCACCATGGGCGTCTACGGCTACGGCTGGTCGGGCAGTGCCCCGATTCCCGAGGGTTACCTGACCGTCAAGGTAACGACGCCGGACGGCGAGCTAGAGCGGGAGATCCTGCATCCGGCTAATCCGGGCTCGGTCTATCACCTGACCAAGACCCTCGACCAGCTGCTGTTCTCGTTCTATGCGAAGAACGACGCACTGCGGATCACCGACCTGCACCAGGGCATCGTCTGGGGCACCCAGACTGACCAGACCGCGAAGGACGAGCGCCTGGTCAACAGGTTCGACTACGACGGCGACTACGGCACGGTGCTGAACCGCTTCCTGATGCAGTCCGCCATCGGCCACCCGCTCACCGTGCACGGCACCGGCGGGCAGACCCGCGCATTCATCCACATCCGCGACACTGTCCGCTGCATCGAGATCGCGCTGAACAACCCGCCGCAGGCAGGTTCGCAGCCGATGGTGCTGAACCAGGTCACCGAGACCTACCGGGTCCTCGACCTGGCCAAGATGATCAGCGACATGACCGGCACCGAGGTCGCCTACCTGCCCAACCCCCGGCGTGAGGCGGACGAGAACGAGCTCAGCGTCCGCAACGATCAGTTCCTGGCGCTCGGCCTCAAGCCGACCACGCTGTCCGAGGGGCTACTCGAGGAGATCACCGAGATCGCGGCCAAGTACAAGGACCGCGTCGACCCGCACAAGATCATCGCACGGTCTGTGTGGCGGGCCGGAATGGAGACCTCCGCAGACCTGATGAACGAGGTCCCCGCCGACTAGCAGCCGCGGCAAGCGGGCGCAGGCCCAGCGCGAACGAGGCCGCCCAGAGCCTGGATGCATCTCCGGCTCCGGGCGGCCTCGGCGTTCGGCGGCCTGGCCGGGTCGGCACCGCGCTGGCCAGCTAGCCGGCCGTGGCACCGACATGCTCGTCGAGCCAGTCATTGAGCGGCCGCGCCGCAGTCAGGAAGTCAGTGATCCGCTGCCGGGCGGCGGCGGTGGCGAGCCATGGCTCGACCGGCCATTGCTTCCAGGCCACCAGGCCCTTGAACCGCAGTAGCTCGATCCGCGGGTGATCGGCCGGATAACCGCGTGGCGCGGACTTCAGCACGTCCCGGCCATGCACGTCAATGTCCTGGCTGCGGACTGTGGCGATGATGTCCGCAAGCTCCGCACCGGTGCGCTCGGCAGCGACGGCCTGCCGGTACCGTTCCAGCTGGTCGGGTGCCATTCCGTAGGAACCGCAGCCGACCGCCAGGCCGCGGGCCGACAGCTGGACGTAGCCGGGCCCGATGCGTGCGCCGATCGCTGTCTTGTACGGCGACTTGTCCTTGCTGAACCGTACGTCACGGTACGGACGGAAGATCTTGGACTCACCGTGCGCCGACTCAAGCTCGGCTAGCAGCTCGCTCATCGGCAGCAGCACGCTAGTGTCGTAGACCTCCTTGTGCGCGAGCCAGTAAGTCTTCGAGTTGTCGGCCTCCAGGCCGTCGTAAAAGTCCAGCGCCTCCTCCGGCCAGCCCTGGAACGACATCGCCCGCCCTCCTACGTCACTTGCGGAGTTCTGACAGGGACACAGTCCCCGTGGGTGAGCATGTCACCTTCCGCGGCGCCGGGTAACGCCATCTCCTACCGGGGCGTCAGGACGGACGCGCCGGGCAGATGGGCCACAAGATCGCAGCCGGGTCAATCACATGAGTCGGCAGCGGCGGGTGAGCCACCTTGGTGGCCGGCGCGTCGGTGATGAGCATCACCGAGGCCGACCCGGTCGGATACCCGTACTGAGGCGTGACCTGGACGAAGGCTCCAGTACGGGTGCTCGCCAGGTACGTCGCCCTGGTCGTGGTCCAGGCGAGCGAGCCGGGCGCAAGCGCCAGATCCGTGAAATCAGCCCCGGCCGGCAGCGTGATCACCAGCCGGGCCGGGCTGTGCTGCGCCGGGGAATAGTAAAGCCGGGTGAACTCCGGGCTCAGGTAGGCCGTGCGCACTCCGTCGGTCACGACGAAATCCGTCCCGCGCACCGCCGCCAGCGCCGGCGGCAGCGCCGTCCTGACCCGGCTCACCAGGCTGTAGGCACGCAGCGTCGTCTGCGTGCCGGGCGTATCTGACTCGGGCCAGACCAGCAGGCCGCCATCGAAGAACGGCGGCTGAACGTGGCCGCGCGCGATCGTCTGCACCAAACCGGTCAGCAGGTTCGCGAGCCTGATCTCGACCAGGCCAGGCCCGTAGCCCTGCGCCCAGGCGGCGTAGTCGCCACTGACCGCGGGCGCGTGCCAGGGGCTCGGCCACGGCGTTCCTGCTGGCCCCGCCAGAGAATGACCGAGCTGGCGGGTCCGGCCGGTGGTGGCGTCCCAGGAGTACATGGTGAAGCGGTCCAGGCTGGCCAGCGAGTACGTCTCGGCCCACACCAGCCAGCGGCCGTCTGCCGCGCCGTCCGCCTGATCAGTCGCCGGGTTCGCATAGCGCTGGATCTGCCGCATCCGCCCGGAGCGCAGATCCACCGCGGCCACCCCGGCGAATCCCGGCGACCAGGCTGACACGTACGCGGTGCTGGCGGTGGCGCCTAGCGGGACGACCTCCGACACACCGGAGCCTGGCAGCATCCGGCCGAGCGCCGCGGACAGGAACGCCCCGCTGCGGGCCGGGCAGAATCGGAGCGGACCAGCCGCGGACGGGACCGGCGATGACGCGGCGGACGGCACGCCGGTCCGATCCCCCGAGATGCCAGTCGCGGGCGAACCCGCACCAGCCGCCGGCTGGCCGGTCGCGCACCCCGCCACCGCCAGTCCCAGGACCGCGGCGGCCAGCGCGGCCAGCGCCGCGCAAGCCAGCCAGCCTGGCCGGTTACCAGTCGTAGCCACGGGCACCCAGGATGTAGACAATGGTGCTTGATGCTAGCGAGGAATAGGCGGGCACGTTCAGGCTCCAGCCGATGCTCGCAGCATTATGCACTGAATCCTCATAGTCGGTTATCGCGCCGTAGTCACGATAACCCCGGATATCTATCCAGTGCATAATCGTCTGATTAACCGGATTACCAGTAAGATGCGGTCCGCCGGCCACCTCATACGCATTTCCGGCTAGCGGCACGCCGCCCTTCGAGTTGATATCGCGCACCAGGTCTGTTTCGTACGTCCTGATCTGGCTCGCGGTCGGGCTCCAGGGCAGGCCGACCGCGACGTAAGTGTTCCTGGCCTGGTTCGCATTGAGCACTCGCGGCACCGGATAGCCCGAACTGTCGGACCAGTTGGTCCCGCCGGGCGTGGTGCCCAGTTCGCGGGCTGCCGTCCACTGGGTGATGCGGATACCCACCTGGGCGAGCATCTCCGAGACCGTGGCCGGCCCGCAGAAGTAGTTGCGCAGCTGGGGTTGCTGGGTGGCGGCGAGGTCCCTGGCGGCCGGCAGTCCGGCCAGGCAGCCAGCCGTCGCGCAGTTGGCCACGTGACCTGTCTGGCGCGCCATGACCAGCAGCGTCCTGCGAACCTCGGCCTGCTTGCCCGCGCTCGCCGCCACCATGGCCACGCTCATCGGCGGCGCCGCCGCACCATGCTTGGTCCGGGCGCGGGGCCGGATGTCAGTGACGAGCGGAGCCGGGCGGCCGACGGCCGCCCTGGCCGCTAGCTGGCTCGGCCTGGCAGCGCCTGGCAGCGCCGACGCCGGCGGAGCACCGAGCAGCAGGCACGCCGGCGTGGCGAGCGCGACGATGCCCGCCAGCCGGAACTTCCACGATGCAGACCACATAGCTCCTCCGTATCCGCGTCGCGCCGCCACACCTGGCCAGCTCGACTCGCGCGCACGCCAAAGAAGCCGCCGGAAGCCCACGGCGGAAACAGTCCAGGCGATCAAGGCACCGGCCTGAGCCTGCCTCGCACGATTCGACCCCGAGTTACTGATGCCGAGTGATCTGACCCCGAGCACTATTGTTATTCCTAATTCGGTTAGCAAAGGCGCTGACCGAACCTGTAAAGCACATTAAGCGATTTCGCTAATGCGTGTCCCGGCATTCGCTCATTCCGTCACCGGACGCCAGTACCAGCGTGGCGGACCGAGCAGGATGAAGCCGGTGAAAGCGACCACCAGGCCGAGCCGGAGCGCGCCGCGCGCGGTCTGGTCGTGCGTGATGAGCGGCACCAGGTCCAGCGCGGCATAGCTGGCCAGCGTCCACGCCGGGAACGGTCGCCGCGACCCGAGCAGATCCCAGAGCAGCGCGCCCGCCAGCACTCCTGCGGTGTAGTAACTATGGGTCGCCGGGTCCAGCGCGATCCTGGCGCCGACGGCGAGCAGGATCACCGCTGGCCACCTACCTCGCCAGACGGCAACGCCGGCCAGAACGCAGCCGATGGCCACCTGGGCCGGCCTGTCCCAGGACGGCGTCTGCGCGCTGGCGACACCTAGCACACGCAGCGCTGTGTCCCCGACATTCGTGATCTTGTAGTGAAAGGCGAGGCTAGTGCGCGAGTCCGCGAGAAAGAACGGGAGCCAGCCGGCCAGCGTCACGAGCGCGGCAACGGCGCCGGCCAGCATGCACGGACGGACATTGGCACGAAGCGGCCTGGCAGCCAGGTTCGGTGCGCGCCAGGCGGTCAGTCCGCCCGCCAGCAGGAGCACCGGCAGGAACGCCAGCGCCCATGGCTTGGCCACGATGGCGAGGCCGAGCGCCAGACCGGTCAGGGCTGCCTTGCCACGTACCGCGGCCCAGGTAGCCAGCACGGTGCCGAGCAATACCAAGCCGTCGTCCAGGTGCGCGAATGCGACTGCGAGCTCCTGCCAGCCGACAATGAAGATCGCGCCGCCCGCCAGGAACGCCCAGTCCGCGCCGGGGCGACCGGCCAGCTCGGGTCGCGCCGTGACGACGATCTTCCGGATGACCAGCAGTGTCGCCAGGCCCATGGCCGAGATCAGCACCTCGGCCGCTACCAGGCCGCTGTGCGGACCGAGATAACGAACCGGCTCCGCCACCACGAACGAGGCCGGCCCGATCTGGAGCGACGGGCAGTTCGCATACAAGTGCAGGCCACCTGGCCAGGACTGCTTGTCGGCGAAGCAGCGGAACATTCCGGTGAACAGGCCCTTGCTGCCTTGCACCAGGAATGGCCGCCAGGCGATGCCGCCGCCCGCTGGCCTGTTGCCGGTGCCGGGTGCCAGCAGCGCGAACCAGAGCGCGGTCCAGCCAGTCAGCGCAGCGAACTGCCAGTTCCGGCGCAGCCAGGTCAGCACGGCGGCCAGGCCAGCACCGCAGCCAGGTCCAGCACGGGCGTCGGCGCACCTTTCTCGGTTTCGGGCGTGGCGGTTCTCGCCCGGAGATTCTCGCAGCTGCAAGCCGTGCCGTGATAACCGTGCCCGGCGAAGGGAACGGGGCCAGTATCGTCAGGCCCGCACCGGTCGCTCGCGGCCCACGGCCGGATCGGTGCCGGTACCGGCATCGCCGCTGCCTTCGGTCTCGCGGATGCCGTAGCGGGCGTAGAGGCGGCGCAATGGTCCCGGTGCCCACCAGTTCGCGCCCGCCGAGCAGCCGCATCGTGGCCGGAACCAGCATGACGCGCACGATCGACGCGTCCACGATGAGCGCCACGATCATGCCCACGCCCATCAGCTTGATGAACGTGATGCCGGAGGCGGAGAACGCTCCGATCACGATCACCAGCAGCAGCGCGGCGCTGGTGATCACGCCGCCGGTCCGCTGCAGGCCGCTGGCCACAGATTCGGCGTTGTTGCCGGTCACGTCGTAGCGCTCGCGGATTCGCGACAGCAAGAACACCTCGTAGTCCATCGACAGGCCGAAGATGATTGCCAGCATCAGGATCGGCATGGTCGGGTCCAGCGTGCCGGTCGGGGCGAAGTGCAGCAGCCCGGCCAGGTGCCCTTGCTGGAAGACCCAGACCACCACGCCGAAGGTGGCCGCGAGCGAGAGCACGTTCATCACGATGGCCTTGACCGGCAGCACCACCGAGCCGAAGGCAAGGAACAGCAGCACGAAAGTGGCCGCGGCCATGACCAGCGCCATCCACGGCAGCGTGGCCGACAGGCTGCCGAGCTCATCGACCAGCTGCGCAGTCTGACCGCCGACGTACGCGCGCGCCTGCGGCGGCGCAGCGACGGCGCGCACTCGCTGAACGATCTGGCGCGCCTGCGCGGACAGCGGATCCGGGCGGTAGGTCAGGTCGATGCGCGCGACGTCGCCGCGCACGCCCGTCACCTGCGCGCCCGTCACGCCCGCGACACCGTCGAGGCGCCTGACATAGGCGGCAAGCTGTTCCCGGCCGGCCGGGGATGCCGTCGCTGGCCCGGCGAGCCGGACCAGCGACTCGATCGGCGCCGTGACGTTGCCGGGGAAGTCGCTGGCCAGCGCCTGCGTGACCAGGCGCGGCGCAGCAGCGGCCGGCAGCGCCCGTGCGTCCGTGCCGCCCCAGGTGACCTTCAGGAATGGCGCGCCAAGAGCGAGCAGCAGGACCACGATGACGACGACGAACACCGCCGGCCTGCGCATAACGGTGCGAGCGAGCCGGTACCAGCCGCCAGCTGCGTCCCCCGCTCGCGGCCGGTGCACGGACTTGCGCACCCGCAGGGCGTTGACCCGCGGCCCGAGCACGGCCAGCAGAGCCGGCAGCACGGTCAGCGCGGCCAGCATGTCAACCAGCACGGTCGCCACGCCGCCGTAGCCCATCGAGCGCAGGAAGACCTCCGGGAACAGCATCAGGCTTGCCAGCGCCACGGCCACCGTCACGCCGGAGACCGCAACCGTGCGACCGGCCGTGGCCACTGTCCTGGCCAGCGCGTCTTCCACTGTCGGCTGGCGGAGCAGTTCCTCGCGGAACCGGCCGACCATGAACAGCCCGTAATCGATCGCGAGGCCAAGGCCCATGATCGTGGTGATGTTGATGGAGTAGATCGACACCGGCGTGACCAGCGTCAGCAGCCGGAGCGCGGCGAAGGAGCCGATGATGGCGATGCCGCCGATAGCGAGCGGCAGGCTCGCCGCTGCCAGGCTGCCGAAGATGATCGCCAGCAGGACAAGCAGGACCGGCATCGAGATGCCCTCTGCCCTGCCGATGTCACTCGTGACCTCCTTGCTGATGGCGGCTTCGGTGGGGATCTGGCCGCCTGCCTGCACGGTAAGACCCGGTGCAGTGAGGTCGGGCCTGATCGCGTTGAAGTTCTTGATCCGGGCCGCATCAGTGGCGCCCGCCAGCACCAGCACCGCATAGCTGACTTTGCCATCGGCACTGGCGAACTGCGGCGAACCAGTCGACCAGTAGGTCTGCGCGGCGACCACCCGGTCATCCGGTAGCCGCGCCAGCGAGCTGGTGACAGCCGACCGGTAGGCGGCTGACTGCACCGTGGCGGTCTTGCTGGTGTAGAGCAGCACGGCATCGCCGCCGCCGCGCCCGAAGGTTCGCGCGGCCAGGTTGGCTTCCCGCTGGCTCTCGCTGCTGGGCGGGGCGAAGCCGCCAGCCGACTGCAGTGCACCGAACACCCCGGTGCCCCAGACCGCTGCGATGATCACGCCGAGCCCGGCGAGGCCCAGCACAAGCCGCCTGTTTCGGAAGAGGATTCGTCCCCAGGCCTCGAACACGGCATCCTCCGCAGCTAGACTCGTTAGCGATCATCGCTTGGGTTAACGACGTAAATGATTTACGATGTAAACTTGGCATACGGAGTTAACTCCTGTCAAGGGAGCTAACGGTCCCGCAGGCGGACAGGCTGGAAGAGGGCATGATGAGCATGGTCCAGGCGCCAAGCAGGCGGGATCGCGTGCGGGCCGCGACCACGCAGGAGATCATCGAGACCGCCCGCGGCCTACTCGTCGAGCAGGGCGTCACCGCCGTCTCGCTGCGGGCCATTGCCCGCGAGATGGGCATGACGGCGCCGGCCTTGTACCGGTACTTCGATAGCCATGAGGAACTGCTCAGGCACGTGGTGGCGAGTATCTTCACCGAGATCGCGGACCACGTGCGCAGCGCGATCAGGGTGGCCGCTGAGGCGGCCAGTCCCGATCTCACTCAGCCGGAGATCATGGCGGTGAAGCTGATCGCTGGCTGCCAGGAGTTCCGTGCCTGGGCGCTGGAGCACGTGCCTGAGTTCAGCATGATCTTCGGAAGCCCGATGCCGGGTCTGGAAGTGCTGCATGAGCTCGAGCGGGACCCGACGGTTGACTGCGGTTACCAGTTCGGTCAGCTGTTCCTGGACCTGTTCGGCGATCTGTACCGGCGCCGGCCGTTTCCCATTCCCGCCGACGATGACATCCAGCCGTCGCTGCGCTCGCAGCTCGCGCGGTACCGGGAGATGGTCGGTTCGGACCTGCCGCTTGGCGCCCTGCAGACATTCCTGCGCTGCTGGGTGCTGCTGTACGGCACCGTCAGCCTGGAGGCCTTCGGGCACCTGCGGTTCGCGCTTGACGACCCGTCGCCAATGTTCGAGCTGATGCTCGCTGACCTGGCGCCGATGATCGGCCTGAGCTACCCGCTAGCCGGTCAGGCCCGCTGACTCGGGGACTGGCATGCAGCCCGCGGCATCAGGCGACGAACGGTTCCCCGCCGGACTCGGCAGCCATCGGGCGGCCCGCAACTGCCCAGCCCTGCATCCCGCCCGCCACGTTGATCGCCGACCAGCCTGCGCCGGTCAGCGCCTGTGCCGCGCGTCCCGATCTCCCGCCTGACCGGCAGATCACGTAGATGTCCTGATCCTGCGGTATCTCGGCGACGCGCGCACCCAGCTGGCCGAGCGGTATGTGCCGGGCGCCGGGCGCGTGCCCCGCGACCCACTCGTCGTCCTCGCGCACGTCCAGCAGCCACACGCCGTCCGGCACCTGCGCGGCCGGCACTTCCGGTAGCGTCTCCCCCACCCAGAATCACCGCTCCTTCGTACGTGATCAGCACAGACTGCAGGCGCAACCCTACGCTGACTGCAGCTGCAGCCCGTAAGCAAGCAGGATGACACCGGGCTCCGGTGACCAGTCCCGCTGCGGCAGCCGGGTGAAGCCGGCTTCCTCATACAGATGATGCGCGGCTCTCATCTCAGGCTGGGTCAGCAGCAGCAGCTGGCTGACACCCTGCTGACCAGCTCGGGCCAGCACCGCGGCCAGCAGTGACCTGCCCAGACCCTGGCCGCGGGCGTGCGGCCGGACCGCAAGTGCCCGGATTTCGGCCTCGCCTGGCCCGTTGACCACGTTCCCCCCGTCGGGCCACGGCATGAGCATCACAGTGCCCACGAGCTGTCCGTACGGCCCGACAGCTACCAGCACCTGGCCCGAGCCGTCCGCGCCAAGCTCCCGAAGCCGCGGTGCGTAGCTCGAGTCAGCCGACAGGTGGCCGTCCGCCAGGTAAGCGCCGACGCGGATTTCCCCGATCTCGGCGAACTCGTCCCGGTATGCGTCCCTAATCAGCATTCAGCCATCTAACCAGGCCGACCGCCATGACCTCGCCGTTCCCGCACTTGCCGGGCTTGCTGCGCGCCGGGGCAGACACGGCATGTTGCCATGTCGTTGGGTGCGAGACCGCTAGTTTCCCGGGTCGTCCTCGCCCGGTTCCTGGCCCGCCATCAGGCGGTAGGCCGGCTGCAGCAGCGAAAGCAGGTCCTGACCGCGGATCTGGACGAGCGGCGGCTCGAAACTGCGCAGCAGCAGGTCGGCGGGCGCGGCAGTGACGGGTGGCAGCGCCCGGAGCCGAGCCGGGCTCAGCGGCGTCGACCAGAATCCCTCGATGCACTCGGCCAGCGGCGGGTCGGCAACGTCGATGACGGTGCGGCTGCCGCTACCCTGCTTGGCCTGGCCGCGGCCGGTCAGCCGGCGCAGCGCCGCCAGCAGGTCGGCACGGCTCTTGCCACGCCAGGCCAGCATTGCGAACGGATCGTCATCGAAGGCCTCGGCCAGCACGTAGCAGACTGCGGCCAGATGCTTGCAGGGCACTTCCCAGTCCGGGCACGAGCAGGTCATCTCCAGATCACCGGCGGTCTGCGGGAACAGCGGCGTGCCGCAGTCGGCGAAGATCTGCTCGATCTCCGCAGGCATTTCGCCGGCCAGCAGCCTGGCCCGGAAGATGGCGCGTGCCGCCAGCGCTTCCTCGACGCGCCGCCATTGCCGGGCGGACAGCGGCCGGACCTGCAGCCGCACCTGGTACGGCTTCACGCGGGAGCCTTGTACCTGCGCCGACACCTCGCCAGCGGAAATCTCGAACCCGAGCACCTGCCCGGACCGCGCATAGTTGCGGCCCCTGGTCAGCCTGCTCTGCATGCCGAACGACTCAAGAACGTCGATGAACCGCCGCGACCACCACTGCTCGCCAATGGCACCGCGCTTGCTCCGGGCCTTGATCCCGCCTGCGGCCTTCCGCGGCCGCGACGGCGGGTACCGCTCGCCATCCCAGCCGGTCATTGGGACACCGCCTCGGGCGACAGGTCGATCACGCGACGCAGGTCGGCGACAGATAGCTCGGTCAGCCAGCTCTCACCGGTGCCAACGATCGCCTGTGCGAGCGCTTTCTTCTCCTCGATCATCGCGTCGATCCGCTCCTCGACGGTGCCGACGCAGACGAACTTGCGGACCTGGACATCGCGGCGCTGCCCGATCCGGAACGCCCTGTCAGTGGCCTGGTCCTCCACCGCCGGGTTCCACCATCGGTCAACATGGATGACGTGATTAGCCGCGGTCAGGTTCAGCCCGGTGCCGCCAGCCTTCAGCGAGAGCAGGAAGACGGCCGGCTCGGGGCTCGCCTGGAAGTCGGCGACTAGCTCGTCCCGGCGCCTCTTGGTCGTCGCGCCGTGCAGGAAATGCACCGCGCAGCCGAGCCGGGCGGCAAGGTAGGGCTGCAGCAGCCGGCCGAATTCGGCGTACTGGGTAAAGCACAGCACCTTGTCGCCAGCGCCGACGATCTCCTCGCCGATCTCTTCGAGCCGGGCTAGCTTGCCGGACCTGCCGTCGAGCCGCGAACCGTCGCCCAGCAGCTGGGCCGGATGGTTGCACACCTGCTTGAGCTTGGCCATCGTCGCCAGTACCAGTCCGCGCCGCTCGATGCCCGGCTCGGCTGCCTCGATCCGCGCCATCATGTCGTCGACGGTGGCCTGATAGAGCGATGCCTGCTCGGGGGTCAGGTTGCACCAGACCTTCATCTCCAGCTTGTCCGGCAGGTCGGCGATAACGCTCTTATCCGTCTTCAGCCGGCGCAGGATGAAGGGCCCGGTGATGCGCTTCAGCTGCTCGGTCGCGGCCACGTCGGCGTTGCGCTCGATCGGGATGGCGAACCGCTGCCGGAACCGCTCCGCCGATCCGAGCAGACCCGGGCTGGTGAACTCCATGATCGACCACAGTTCGGTGAGCCGGTTCTCCACCGGCGTGCCGGTCAGCGCGATCCTGGCCCGCGCCGGTATGGCCCGCACTGCCTGAGCCTGCCTGGTTGCGGCGTTCTTGATGTTCTGCGCCTCATCACAGACGAGCCTCGACCAGGGCACTGCGGTCAGTGCCGTGCGATCCCTGGCTGCTACGCCATACGTGGTGATGACAAGGTCAGCAGACGTCATTGCCTCGGTCAGCTCGACGCCGGCCAGCCGGTCCGCGCCATGATGCACGTACACCGTGAGCTGCGGGGTGAACCGGGCCGCCTCCCGCTGCCAGTTCCCCACCAGCGACATGGGGCAGATCAGCAGCGTCGGGCCGGTGGCCGTCCCGGCGTCTCGCTCGGCCTGCAGCACCGCCAGCGTCTGCGGCGACTTGCCCAGGCCCATGTCGTCGGCCAGCACCGCGCCCAGGCCCAGGCCGCCAAGGAAGGTCAGCCAGGCCAGACCGCGCTCCTGGTACGGGCGCAGCTGACCGCCGAACGAGGCGGGGGTGGTCATCGGCGCGAGCCTGGCTGGAGCCTCGCCGGACAGGAGATCACCGAGCCAGCCGTCGGCGTCGACCTCGGTCAGCGGCAGCTCCGCGACACCGTCCGCCAGCCCCGCCGCCAGTGCGTCGCCAGCGGTCATGGTCCCGGAGCCACCGCGCGCCAGGAAGTCGAGAGCTGCCTTCAGGTGCCGCTCATCCAGCTCCACCCACTGGCCCCGGAGCCGCACCAGCGGCACCTTGAGCCTGGCTAGCTCCGCGAGCTCGGCGGGGTCGAGCGTCTGATCTCCGACGGCCAGCTCATAACGAAAGTCGACCAGATCGGCCAGCCCGAACCTGGGCGCGGCCACCGAACCCGGTGCCGAGCTGGTGCGTGACCGGGCCGTGAGCTTCAGGCCCAGGCGTGACCTGCGCACCCAGCCGGGCAGCAAGACACCAAAGCCGGCCCCCGCGAGCAGCGGGCCGGTCTCCTTCAGGAACCGCAGGGCCCCGCGCGAGTCCAGCGTGACTGACTCCGGTGCCGCGCCTTGCAACACCGAGTCGAGCTCGGCAAAGATCCTGGACGCGCGGCCGAGCCCGGCAAGCAGGTCGTCCTCTGGATAGTCGATCCCCGCCGTAGCCCAGCCGTCAGCGGTGTCGCCTGACCAGATATCGGCGGCCGGGAGCAGCAGGCTGGGATCGTCAGTGGACTGGAGCGCGAACTGGACCCGCCAGTTCGCGCTGTCACTCGCGGCCGCTTCGGCTGACCGCGGGCCGGTCCCGGCGAGGGCCGGCTCGATCAGCCGGAAGCAGGTCCGGACCGGTCCTGGCGGTTCCTGCGCCGCGTCCTGCCACGCCCACAGTGCGAACGCCAGTTGCGCAGCCAGCGCAGTCTCGCCGCGGCTGACCTCAAGCCTGCCGCTGTCGGCGGTCAGGGCGTCAGCCCAGCGCTCAGTCAGCGGGCTCGCCGGACTAACCGCGCCGTCCGGGAGCAATGCGAACCCTGGGACAGCGTGCATCCTGGCTCGCACCGCAGCGTCGGTGAGCAGCTCAAGTGCGGCGGTCACGATCGACGCAGATGGCTCGCCAGCAGCGTTTGCCGACCGGCACAGTGGCGGCATGGCGGCGGTGAGTTCCCTGGCCCGCAGCGCGTCCGCGCCCGACAGCACCGGTCGCCACCTGGCTGCGTAACTGCCGTCATCGGCCGGGTCCAGACCGGGCAGGACCCGGCCGCGTGCGGTCAAGTCGGCCGCGAGGGCGGCCAGCGCGGCCAGGTACTGCACACTCGCGCCGAGCAGGGGCGGCGCTGGCCGGCCGGCATCCGCGCCGATGGCAACGTCCTGGCGAGCCATCGCGACGGGTCCGGCCATTTCGTGCTGGCCAGTCGCGCCTGCCTGACCCGGTAGCTCCGGCTCCGCTGACCCGGCCTGCCCGCCCGGTAGCCTCGCCAGCCCCGACATGGGCTGCTGGCCCGGCCCGGCGGGCTGACTCATGATGAGCAGCAGCACCAGCGCGGCGGCAGGCTCGAAGCTGAGTGCGGGCACCTGCCAGTCGGCAAGCTCAGGCGTGCTGGGCTCGGCGCGCCCGGCCCGGCTGGTGCGCTGGAGCAGGCTACCGTCCGCTGCCGGATCCGCGCTCTGCAGCTCCGGGGATGCCAGCGGAGCCGTCGGCCCGGTCGGCAGCCAGAGCGTAGTTTCTGTCTGCGCTGCCTTCCTGGCTAGATCACTGATCGGGTCGCCGAACTCGGCGAGCACATCAGCCAGCAGGTCCGGTGCGCAGCCGTAGGGGTGGGCGCGTGGCGCCGCAGCTGATCGGTCTCGGGCCGGCCTGGCCGGCCGCGGACGACCCGGATTCCTCCGCCCACACGTACAGCGCGCCGTGGGCCCAGACTCCGTGGATCGCCAGCATGGCCCGCACTCCCGAGATAGCCGGGGACTATCAGCCACGAAACTAGCAATCTCGCAGCTCCGACACGCCGCAAACATGCGGTCCGCGGTTAGGCGGCCACCCCGTGATAAGAGGCGCTATAGCGAACCAGGGCCGCCGGGCCGGATGCCGTTACTCGCGGCGGGGCCGACCGGGAAGCCGTCGGCATTCGCCCCCGGCTTCTGGTCCTCCGCCCGGCTGGCTGCCTTCGCCTCATCGGCCGCGGCCGCGTTGAGCTTCTTCAGGTGCCTGGACATCGACCTGAAGACGAAATACAGGATGATGGCCATGCCGAATACGACCAGGAACCCGAGGGTGCCGGGCTGGTCCCACGCGCTCGTCGAGGTAGCGCCCGTCGCTAGCCCTGTCACAGCCTCACCCTCTCCCGGATCCCGGCGAACAGGTCATCCTCCGGCTTCCCGGCATCGACTAGTGACCTGGCCAGATGATAGTCCTCGGTCGGCCAGGCGGCGCGCTGGACCTCCGTGGGGACAGCGAACCAGCCGCCTTCGGGGTCCACCTGAGTGGCATGGGCGATCAGCGCCTGGTTGCGGATCTCGAAGTAATCGGCGCACGGAATCCTGGTGGTCACCTCATACTTCGGGCCGGATGCTGAGTCGTCCTCTTCGAGCCAGTCCTCGATCCGGTCAGCGTAGGGCGAGTCGAGCCCGCGCCTGACCATCTCGTCATGCAGGGCCATCAGCCGGTCCCGGTGGAAGGTCATGAAGTAGTAGAGCTTGAGCGGCTGCCATGGCTCGCCGCAGCCGTCGTAGCGATCCGGATCCGCGGCCGCCTCAAATGCCTCAACCGATACCTGATGGCACTTGATGTGGTCGGGGTGCGGATAACCGCCGTTCTCGTCATAGGTCAGCAGCACGTGCGGCCGGAACTCACGGACGGCCTGAACCAGCGGTGCCGCTGCGCGCTCCAGCGGCTCCAGGGCGAAACAGTCGGCCGGCAGCGGCGGCAGCGGATCGCCTTCGGGCAGGCCTGAGTCGGTGAACCCGAGGAACTGCTGCCGCACGCCGAGAATCGCGCGAGCCGCATCCATCTCGGCGCGGCGCACGGCGGCCAGGTTGGCGCGAACCTCGGGCCGCTCCATGGCCTTATTCAGGATGTCGCCGCGCTCGCCGCCGGTGAGCGTGCAGACGAGTACCTCGGTGCCCTCGCGAACGTACCTGGCCATCGTCGCGGCACCCTTGCTCGACTCGTCGTCGGGGTGCGCGTGCACCGCCATCAGCCGCAGCGGCTCGCAGCCCGCCGCAGACTGACAGCCAGCCTGTGCCTGCCCGGCTGCGGCTACACCTTCGCCCGGTGCGTCAAGCACTTCTCATCCACCTCAAGAGTCTGAACCCGTCACATCTCGTCAGCCAGCATCCGGCACCGTTCCCCGTCGAAACTGTAAGACGGGCGTCCGGCATCCAGAGCGGCCCGCGAGGACAACGCCACGGACCGCATTCTCGATTCCCGGCCCGCCGAAGTCTGCCTGACGGGTCTGCCGGCCGGCAGTCAGGCCACCGGCAATAGCTCGGCGAATCTGGCTGCCAGCAGCCGGTGGCCAGCGGTATTGGGGTGCAGGCGGTCCGCGGTGAACAGCTCCGGGCTGCCCGCGACATCCGACATCGCCCAGGTATCCAGGCAGACGGCATCGCGGCGGGCAGCCTGCTCGCGGATGATGTCGCTGGCTTCACGCAACCGGCGGCGGGCGATCTCGACATGCTCCGGAGGCAGCTCGACGACGCCCGCGACGTCCGGCAGGGTGCAGGTCAGGATGGTCGCACCGGTCGCTGCCAGGCCGTCCAGCAGCTTGCTCAGCCCGGCCTCGAAATCTGCTGGGTCAAACCGTATGTTCCGGATGTCGTTCATGCCGACCGTCACGCTGACCAGGTCGGGCCGGAGGCCTTCGACCAGCGGCAGCTGCCGGTCGAGCACATTCGCCACGGTGGCGCCGTCGGCCGCGAGGTTGGTCACCGAGCAGGTGACTCCGGTGCGCGCGGACAGCAGGCCCCCAAGGCGCTTGGCCCAGCCGACCGGGCGGCCGTCGGCCGCAAAGTCACCACGGCCTGCGGTGAGGCTGTCACCTAGCGCGACATAGCGGGACCAAGCTCGGCGGCGGCGGAACATGTCCATAAGGTAGAATAAGCCGTGCCGTGACCTGCTCGGCTAGCCTGGGGTAATCGTGCCGGCACCGTCAGCGATAGCATCGGCGTCCTGCAGCCTTGCGTTACGAACCGTCGATCCAACCGGCGAAACGTGAACCATTGACAATCCTCACAGGCGGATCACTCCGCGGTCTCGGCTTCCGTCAGCCGTGGGCGACTCGGGCAGTCTGGTGGGGCCTGGCACTAGCGGTCGGGCTCATCACAGTCTTCGCCATCGTTTATAACCCGTTCGATTTCAATGTCTACCGGTGGGGCGGCGACGCCGTGACCCACGCGATGCGGCTCTACTCGGTCCGGATCAGAGGCGAGTGGTTCACCTATACCCCGTTCGCCGCAGCCGTGTTCATCCCGATTGCCGTGATACCCGACGTGCTGGGGCGGGTGGCCTGGGAACTGCTCTCGCTGCTGGCCCTGGCCTCGGCTACCAGCACCACGCTCAAGCTGGCCGGTTACCGCGCATCGTGGCAGGTGATCGCGGCGATCACGGTGGCAGCGATCAGCCTCGAGCCCATGTATCACACCCTCTTCCTGGGTCAGATCAACCTGATCCTGATGGCGCTGATCCTCACCGACGTGTGGCGGGCAGCCCGCGGCCGCCCGGCTGGCCTGGGCGTCGGGATAGCAGCCGCGATCAAGCTGATACCGCTGATCTTCATCGCGTTGTTCTTCCTGACCGGCCGCATCAAGGCCGGCCTGATCTCGGCCGCCACCTTCGGTGCCTGCGCGCTGATCGGGTTCCTGGTCGCGCCCGGTGATTCCCGGCTGTACTGGCGTCATCTCTTCTACGACACCAGGCGGGTCGGCGCACCGTATATCAGCAACCAGTCGCCCTATGCCGCGGCAGTCCGGATCGCCGGCGGGACGGCGCACGTGGGCCACTGGTTCCTGGCCGTTCCGCTGCTGCTCGGCATCGCCGGGCTAGCCATCGCCGTCGTGCTGGCCAGAAACGGCGACTGGCTTGGTGCGGTCACCGTCACGGGCGCTACCAGCCTGCTGGTGTCCCCGATCTCCTGGACCCATCACTGGGTGTGGATCCTGCCGGCCCTGGTCATCCTGCTGCAGGGCGGCCGCCGCAGCAAGATCGCTGCCGTCTGCGCCTACCTGCTGTTCGTCATCGCGCCAATGTGGTTCACTCCCCGGCACGGCGGCCCGGCCGAGTACGGATTCCACTGGCTGGTAACCCTGGTGGCCAACTGCTACCTGCTGGCCGGGCTGGCATTCCTCGGGTATGCGGGCTGGCGGGCGCATCGGCTGCTGAGACGGAACAGGGACCAGATCACCGCGGCGCCAGCGCCGGTCGCGGCCGGCCACCCGTAGTCGCAGCCCGGCGGGCGGGAATCAGCGGCCGCTCGCATCACCACTGCCTTGCTCGCCATCGCCTGATCCGCCACCGCCTGTGCCGCCGGGGTCCTGGTGGCGCTCCCGGCGCCTGGTCAGCAGGGAGGCCGCCACGAACACCGGCGCGGCCACCGCAAGCAACAGCGCCGGCCCGGTGAACGCACTGTCCAGGAAGTTGCTCCCGACCCGTGCCACGCCGTAGTAGTAAAGGATCACCACGGTCATGAGCAGCAGGTAACCGCCGATCACGTCGCTGGCGACGCTAAGTGCGAGACCTGCCCAGCCGCGGCTGCGGCCGACCGGCCGCCGGCCTGGCTGGGAGCCGCGCGCGGCCTGGCGGCGCTGCATCACCAAGCCGACGGCTAGAACGGTCATCAGCAACGCGTAGCCGACTCCGATCGGGACCAGGTCCTGACGGATGAGCTGTGATGACATGGCGGATTACCGGGTCTGCCCGGTCAGGCCTGGAGCAGGAAATGCCAGCCGCGGATGAACAGGTGCCAGCCGAGCCACAGCCACAGCGCGAACAGTGCCCATCTGCCCGGCGGATAGCGCATGATCGCCCGGAAGGTAGCACTCAGTGTCGGCACGCTACCGCTGATGTGGCTGAGCGCGAGGCCCTCCCAGGCGAAAACAGCGCCTACCAGGACGGCCCAGACCAGGTATCCGAGCACAGGGTGATTCGCCACTGAGACCTCCCGGGTCACGCGCCACGCATGCGGAAACCGACCCTATGCCCGAACCTCGCCGGCCTGGCAGCGATAGCCGCTACCACACGTGCGCGCCGCGGGATGCGCCCTGGCAGTATCCTGGCCGGACGCTGGCATCCTGGTTGTTTGCCCTGCTTAGGGATGACTTGTTTAGCCCAGGGCATTGACAGGTACGACGTACTTGCGGAGCCTTGTTAGCCTCGAAGGATTACCCCAAGGGCCGCACGGCCTAGCGGACCCCCGAAATCCGCACCCATCCGAGGAGTACCCGTGACCGAGACTCGCGACGACACCCTGACCTGGCTTACCCAGGAGGCGTACGACCGGCTCAAAGCGGAACTAGACCATTTGTCGGGTCCCGGCCGGATCGAAATCGCGAAGAAGATCGAGGCAGCGCGGGAAGAGGGCGACCTGAAGGAGAACGGTGGCTATCACGCCGCCAAGGATCAGCAGGGTATGCAGGAGGCGCGTATCCGCCAGCTCACCCAGATCCTGGAGAACTCTCGTGTTGGCGAGCCGCCGCGCACTGACGGCGTGGTCGGCCCCGGCATGACCGTCACGATCCGGTTCGAGGGCGACGAGGACGAGGTGACGTTCCTGCTGGCCTCGCGGGAGGAGGTCGGCTCTCCGATCGACGTGTACTCGCCCAAGTCACCGCTGGGCGAGGCCATTTCCGGCAAGAAGGTGGGCGAGACAGCCACCTACAACCTGCCTAATGGCCGCGCTACAACTGTCGAGATCCTCGAGGCTGTCCCTTATAACGGGATGTAACGGATAAGGCTGCTCGGTCGATCTCCGGGCGGCCGACGTATGTGCGGGAGCTGTCGCTGGCGCGACACCTCCCGCACATACGTTTTCATCACCCGTTACGGGCTCGCCGCGCTACCCGACCAGCTCGGCCTCGGCCGGCGCCTTGGCCTCGGCCGGGGCGATCCGGCCGCGCAGCGGGATCTCCTTCACGCACAGGGCCAGCACGAAGACCGCCAGGGTGGCCGGGATGGTCCACCAGAAGACGCCGACTATCGCATGGCTGATGGCCTCGAAGGCGGCGGTCTTGACGTTCCCCGGCAGGCTGTTGATGGTCGCCGGATCCAGGTTCTGGCTGCCGCCGAAATGAGCGCCCGGCAGGCTGGCCGCCATCGCGCTGGAGAACCGCCTGAAGAAGATCACGCCGAAGACCGAGACGCCGAGCGATCCGCCGATCTGCTGGAAGAAGGCACGTGAGCTGCTCGCCACTCCCATGTCCTGCTGCGGAACGCTGTTCTGCACGATCAGCGAGGTGATCTGCATAAGGAAGCCCATGCCGATGCCCAGCACCGCAAAGCACAGCGCCGAGGTGAGGCGACTGGTGTTGACGCCCAGGTGCGTCAGCATGTAGATGCCGATCGTCATGACGGCGCCGCCGATGATCGGCAGGATCTTGTAACGACCGGTCCGGCTTGTCACCTGTCCGGAGATCAGCGAGGTAACGGTCGAGCCGAGCATCAGCGGGATCAGCATCAGGCCGCTGCCCGTTGGCGAGGCGTGCTGGACCGTCTGCTGATACAGCGGCAAGAACGTCAGCGCCCCCAGCATGGCGACGCCAAGCAGCAAGCTCATGGTCGACGCGACGGAGAAGTTGCGGTTCTTGAACACGTGCAGCGGCAGCATAGGCTCGGCGGCCCTCGCCTCCACTACGAAGAACGCGGCAACCGACAGCGCGGTGACACCGGCCAGCGTGAGGATCGGCCAGGAGCCCCAGGCGTACTGGCTGCCGCCCCAGCTGGTCATGAGCACGATCGCGGTCGAGCCGACGGCGATAACGCCAGCCCCGAGGTAGTCGATCTTGTGCTCGACGCGCTTGCGCGGCAGGTGCAGCGTGAACCAGAGGTAGATAAGCGCGGCGCCGCCGATCGGCATGTTGATGTAGAAGATCCAGCGCCACGACCAGTGCTGCGTGATGTACCCGCCGACCAGCGGTCCGGCGATCATCGCAACCATCATGGCGGCCATCATGTAGCCCATGTACTGGCCGCGTTCCCGTGGCGAGACCATGTCACCTATGGTGGCGATGGCACCGACCATCAGGCCGCCGGCGCCCAGGCCCTGCAGCGCGCGGAACGCAATCAGCTGGTCCATCGAGTGCGACAGCCCGGACAGTGCCGACCCGATCAGGAACAGCACGATGGCGATCACCAGGAAGCGCTTGCGCCCGTACATGTCGCCGAGCTTGCCGTAGAACAACGTGGTGACGGTCGACGCCAGGATGTACGCGGTCACCACCCAGGCGAGGTGGTTAAGGCCGCCGAGGTCGCCGACGATACGGGGCAGCGCGGTGGAAACAACCAGCTGGTCGAGCATTGCCAGGATCAGCGTCAGCAGCAGGCCCGGCAGGACGATCAGGATCTCGCGCCGCGGGCCGGTTGGCGCCTGGACTGCGCTCGCCTCGGCCGCCTGGTTGTCCGTCATGGAAGAGCTCCTCGTTCCGGCGCACCGACGAATTGGGTGCTTCTCAACTTACTTGCCGACCGGCTAGCATCCTGCCGAAGGCTAGGGTATGTTCGTTACTAACCGGCCGTCAAGTAGGTTTCGGCCGGGCCAAAGATCGGACAGGCGCTCGATGGACCAGAACGCGGCAGAGCACGGGCCTGAGCGGGCTGACACCCGGTCGCGGCTGCGTGAGGTCGCCCTCCAGCTATTCGCCGAGCAAGGCTACGAGAAGACCTCGCTGCGCGAGATCGCCGAGCGCCTCGGCGTCACCAAAGCAGCGCTGTACTACTACTTCAAGTCCAAGGAAGATATCGTCCGCAGCCTGGTCGAAGACTACATAGCCGAGATCGACAGCCTGATCGCCTGGGGCAAGGACCAGCCACGGAGCCCGGCGACGAGGGCCGAGATCGTCGGCCGGTATCTGGAGATAGTCGCCAACGGAACCGCGGTGTTCCGCCTGCTGCACCAGAATCAGGCGGCGGTGACCTCGCTGGCCGCCGCCAAAGAGCGAGGCGAGCTCTTCCGGGAGCGAATGGACACGCTGGTCGACCTGCTCACCGAGCCCGGCGCCGCGGTAGCTGACCAGGTCCGCGCCGCATCCTGCCTGATGACCATCAGCTTCTGCTGCATGCACTACCAGGACAGGGTGGCCGATCAGGCCGAACTGCGGGCGGCGGTGCTGGATGTGGCGCTCGGGCTGGCCGATGCGCGGCGGACGAATCCGGCTGAGGCCGCGGCCGGTGGCCGTTCCTAGGGACGCATCGCTAACCGCCGGCGTGCCGCTCATTGCCGGCCTGCCGCTCATTGTCGGCCTGCCGCCCCGCACTCGCTCTGATGAGCGGCAGCACTCGCGGCGGCAGCGGGCTGGCCAGCGCGATCACGGTTGAGGTCCGCACGACGCCGTCTAGGTCTACGATCGCGTCGATGACTCGCTGCAGGTCGGCATTGCTACGGGCAACCACCCGGCAGAGCATGTCCCCGGCGCCGGTGATGGTGTGCGCTTCGAGCACCTCGGCGATCGCGGCGAGCCGCTCGGCCACCGGATCGTGGCCGCCCGCCTGGCTGATCTCGAGCGTCACGAAGGCCATCACGCCATAGCCGAGCGCCGCCGGATCGATGTCGGGCCCGTATCCGGTGATGATGCCGCGAGCATGCAGCCGGTCGAGGCGTGCCTGCACTGTGCCCCTGGCCACGCCGAGCCGCCGGGATGCTTCCAGCACGCCGACCCTCGGCTCGGCTGCCAGCAGCTCGATCAGCCGCCCGTCCAGCTCATCGATCATCGCCCAGACCTCCAGCTACAAACTGTACATGATATTCCAGCACTGCATCCTCCTCGTTACTATGCATATTGCCTACAGAGAATCAGTCTCGGTTGCGCATCATGCCTCACTCGCGGATGCTGCCATGCAACGCCAGAGACCGTCAGCGAAGGAGGCCGTCCGATGACCGCCGAGGCAATCCGCGAGCAGGTTCCGCGGCACCGACGAGTTCCCCGTGACCGGGATGGACGCGGTGGTCTTCGCCGTCGGCAACGCCCGGCAGGCCGCGCACTTCTACTCGACGGCGTTCGGCATGCGCTGCGTTGCCTACCGCGGGCCCGAGACCGGCTGCCGGGACGAGGCCGCCTACGTGCTGGAATCCGGGAACGCGCGGTTCGTGCTCCGCGGCCCGGTGCGCGCGGGCACCGAGCTCGGCGCGCACGTCGCGGCGCACGGCGACGGCGTGGTGGATCTCGCGATCGGCGTGCCGTCGGCGGCGGCGGCGTACGCGTACGCGCTCGCCCACGGCGCCCGCAGCGTGCACGAGCCGGAGGTCACCGAGGACGCCAGCGGCAAGGTGGTGCTCGCCGCGATCGCCACCTACGGCGACACCCGGCACACGCTGGTCGAGCGCGCCGACTATGCGGGCCCGTACCTGCCTGGTTATGTCGCCGCCAGCCCGCTCACCGCCGAGCCGGCCGGCCCGTTCTTCACCGAGATCGACCACTGCGTCGGCAACGTCGAGCTCGGCAAGATGAACGAGTGGGTGGACTTCTACCACCGGGTCATGGGCTTCACCAACATGAAGGAGTTCGTCGGCGACGACATCGCCACCGAGTACTCGGCGCTGATGAGCAAGGTGGTCGCCGACGGCAGCCGCAAGGTCAAGTTCCCGATCAACGAGCCGGCCGTCGGCAAGAAGAAGTCCCAGATCGACGAGTACCTGGAGTTCTACGGCGGTCCCGGCGTGCAGCACATCGCGCTCGCCACCGACGACATCGTCGGCGCGGTTCGCGGCATGCGCGCGCAGGGCGTGCAGTTCCTGGACACGCCCGGACAGCTACTACGAGACCCTCGGCGAGTGGGTTGGCGATACCCGGGTGCCGCTCGGCGAGCTGCGCGAGCTGAAGATCCTGGCCGACCGGGACGAGGACGGCTACCTGCTGCAGATCTTCACCAAGCCGGTTCAGGACCGGCCGACCGTGTTCTTCGAGCTGATCGAGCGGCACGGCTCCCAGGGCTTCGGCAAGGGCAACTTCAAGGCGCTGTTCGAGGCGATCGAGCGCGAGCAGGAGCGCCGCGGCAACCTGTGACCCGCACCGCAACCAGCCCGGCGGCCGCTTTCAGTGCCTGCACAGGACGGGCGCGCATACAGTTAGCAGCAGGAACCGCAGCCGGGGCTGGCCGCCCCGGCCCGCCGGCGGCACAGTGAGGGAACCATCAGCACATGACGCAGCGACGGGGTCGCCGGGCCGGAACGACAGGTGTCGCGCAGTCCGCCGTCGCTGCTGAGTCCGCGTGCACCGTCGCCCTACCTGCAGGCCGGCGAGGCAGTACCCGAGGCTTACCCAGCGCCGCCACAGCCCGGCCAGCCGCGTTACGGCACGGCGCCCGCATTCCGGTCAGGCCAGCGCACCTTCCGGCCCGGCCAGCCCGGCTTCGACCAGCCGCGCCCTGACCAGCGTGGCTACGGCCAGCCCGGCCAGCCAGTCAACGGCCGGGCGGCGCCGTGGCCAGGCCCGCAGGCGTGATCCGGCGCTCGCCGCGCCCTGGGAGCGGGCGGTCGCGTCCATCCTGGACTGGGCGCTGATCCTGGCCGCGTCGCTGGCGATCTTCCTGGGCCCGCTGCTCTCGGCTCGCCCGGCAGATGCAGGCCATCCTGACCCAGTACCAGGGCCAGAACCCGATCGCGGCGCAGACGGCGATGAACAACCTCAGCCGGGATCCGTCAACCCTCAACACGGTCCTGCACATGCAGCTCGCGGCTTTCGGCATCGCCCTGGCCTACTTCTGGATCGCGCACGCCGACCTGGGGCGCCACCCTGGGCAAGCGGGCCGTCGGCCTGCGCGTCGTCACCGTCGGCGAGCACGCCCGGATCGGCGTCCGGACGGCCGGCATTCGGGCCGTGACCTTCCTCGTCGGCCCGGCGGTGTTCCTGCTGACCGTTGTCCCGCTCAACTTCGTCGGCGGCGCGCTCTGGCTCGCCGACGCCATCGTCGGCCTGGCGGACCCGCAGACCCGGTCCCTGCACGACCGGCTGGCCGGCACCATCGTGGTCAAGAAACGATGGCTGGACCAGCAAGGCCGCGACGCGTCCGGCTGGCCGGGGTGACCTGGCCGGGGTGATCGAGCCGGGGTCTGATCCTGATCAGGCTGAAGAGCAGCGTGTAGCCGGCCTTGCGCAAGCTGGCTGATCACCGAGTCGCAGTGTTCCGGGCCCGCGAGTTTCCAGATGCAGGTTGACCTCGGCCTCGTCCACCCTGCAGGTCGGCCGTTACCCGCTCATGGACCACGTCGAGCACGTTGGCGCCCAGCCCGGCCAGCTCCACGAGCAGCGTCGCGAGCGCGCCTGGCCGGTCCGGCAGCTTGCACCGGAACGCCAGGTACCGCCCGGCCGCCGACAGGCCATGCCGCAGCACCTTGGACAGCAGCAGCGGATCGATGTTGCCGCCGGACAGGACGATCACGACCGGCGGCTCGAGCATCGCCGGATGCTCGAGCACCGCCGCGACACCTGCGGCGCCAGCCGGCTCGACTACCTGCTTGGCCCGCTCCAGGCAGAGCAGCAGGCCGCGGGACAGGTTCTCCTCGGTCACCGTGACGATGCTGGTCGCCAGGCTGGCCAGCAGCGCGATCGTGAGCTCGCCGGGCCGGGCCACCGCTATCCCGTCGGCCATCGTGACGGCCGGTGTGACGCGCACTGGATGCCCGGCAGCAATCGAGGCTGGTACCGCCGCGATCGCCTCCGCCTGCACGCCGATGAGCCTGGCGGCGGGCAGCTGCCGCGCTGGCCGCCACCGCGACGCCAGCGGCCAGTCCGCCGCCGCCGACCGGCACGACGATAGTGCGCACGTCGGGCACTGCTCGCGCGATCTCCAGCCCGATGGTGCCCTGGCCTGCGATCACGTCCGGGTGATCGAACGGGATGGATGAAGATCGAGCCGGTCTCCGCGGCCAGTTCCCGTGCCAGCGCCAGCGCGTCCTCGACGGTGCCGCCGTGCAGCACGACGTCCGCACCGTACGACCGGGTCGCCGCCACCTTCGGCAGCGGCGCTCCGGCCGGCATGACGACGGTCGACCTGGCGCCGAGCGCGGCAGCGGCAAGCGCCACACCCTGGGCGTGGTTGCCGGCGCTGGCCGCCACCACGCCGCGGGCCCGCTCGGCCGCGGTGAGCCTGGCGATGCGCAGGTACGCGCCGCGTACCTTGAACGAACCGCCCCGCTGCAGGTTCTCGCACTTGACGTAGACCGGGCCGCCGACCAGCGCGGACAGCGCGCTGGAGTCCAGCAGCGGAGTCTGCCTGATCACCGGCCGCAGTACCGCGCGCGCCGCCGCGACGTCCGCTGGCTGGACCGGACGGCTCACCGGGCTGGCGGCGCGCGCTGATGAGGTCACGCCTGAATTGTCGCACTGCCCGTGCGGCGCGCCGACCGGCGCCATGGCCGAGCCTCAGTCGGCGGCCCAGTAGCGGTCGGCGGCGAAGATCAGCGCAGCGGCGCCGACCAGGCCCGGCGCTATGGCCCAGCGCGGCCGGCACCACGCTGACCTGCCGCGCGAAGCCGAGCCTCGCGTAGGCCCGCAGCGACTCCTCCAGCGGATCGAACAGCAGCGGCCCCGCCTGCGACAGCCCGCCGCCGACGGAGACCACCTCCAGATCCACAGAGCACCGTCGCCGAGGCGATGGCGATGCCGAGCGCCCGTCCGGCGCGCCGCATCGCGGCCAGGCCGACAGGGTGGCCGAGCGCGCCGTCGGCGGCCAGTTCCTTGGCCGTCGCGTCCCGCTGATCCGGCCGCCAGCCCTGCTGCCTGGGCCCACTGAACGAGCGCGGGGCCGCGGGCGATCGCCTCCAGGCAGCCGCGGCCGCCGCACGCGCACTCCGGGCCGGTGTCCGGCTCAACCACCACATGACCTATATGACCGGCATTGCCGGAAGCCCCGTCCACCAGGCGCCCGTCGAGCACCAGCCCGCCGCCCACGCCGGTCGACACGACCATGCCCAGCACGTTGTCCCGGCCGCGGCCAGCGCCGCGCCAGTGCTCGGCGGCCACCAGGCAGATCGCGTCATTGTGCACCCGGACCGGAATGCCGCCGAGCCGCTCGGCCAGTCGGCTCCGCAGCGGGAAGCCCCGCCAGGCGGGGATATTCAGCGGCGAGACCACGGCCCGGACGGCCATTCCATCGGGCCCGCCGCAACCGCAACCGCAGCCAGCCAGACCGGCCGGGCTGAGTCCGGCGCTGTCGAGAACGTCGGTGAGCAGCGCGTCCAGCGTGCGCCAGAGCTGCTCAGCGTCCAGGTCGGCGGGGGTGGGCACCTGGGTCCAGCTGAGCACGCGGCCGCCCGGCTCGACCAGGCCCGGCGGCGAGTTTCGTACCGCCCACATCGACCGCAAGCGCTGGGCGGGAATCCTCCATCCAAGCCTCCCAAGATGCGGAATGGCCCCGCATCGACATAGTGTCGAATGGTGCAGCCTACGACTTCGCATCAGCCAGCATCCGGTCAGCCGCCCGCTTCAGCGCCACCCGCGATCGGAACGGCCGGCGAGCTGCGCGCCAGCGGCCACGAGCTTCGGACGGTCAAGCAGGAGCTTCGGCACAACCTGCTGAACCGGATGCGGTCGGGAGCCGATGCCTTCCCCGGCATTATCGGCTTCGGCCAGACGGTTCTGCCGCATCTGGAGCGCGCCATCATCGCCGGGCACGACGTGATCCTGCTCGGCGAGCGAGGCCAGGGCAAGACGCGGCTGATCAGGACGCTGACCGGGCTGCTGGACGAGTGGACTCCGGCAGTGGCTGGCTGCGAGATCAACGATCATCCGTTCGCGCCGGTCTGCGCCCGGTGCCTGCGGCTGGCCGCCGAGCAAGGCGACGACCTGCCGGTGACCTGGCGCGCACGCGGCGATCGGTACGGCGAGAAGCTGGCCACGCCGGACACCAGCGTCGGCGACCTGATCGGCGACATCGACCCGGTGAAGGTCGCCGAGGGCCGGACGCTCGGCGACCCCGAGACGATCCACTTCGGCCTGCTGCCACGAACCAACCGCGGCATCTTCTGCCTGAACGAGCTGCCCGACCTTGCCGAGCGGATCCAGGTGTCGCTGCTGAACGTGCTGGAAGAGCGCGACATCGGCGTTCGCGGTTACGCGCTCCGGCTGCCGCTCGACCTCGTCCTGGTGGCCAGCGCCAACCCGGAGGACTACACCAACCGCGGCCGCATCATCACGCCGCTGAAGGACCGGTTCGGCGCGGAGATCCGAACGCACTACCCGGTCTCGCTCGACGCCGAGCTGGCGCTGATCGACGCAGGAGTCGCGGCTCGCCTGGGACGGCGCGGACCCGGGCGCCGTGGTGCCGAGTCACCTGATTCAGGTGGTCGCGAGGTTCACCCGGCTGGTCCGGGCGTCCCCGCAGTCGACTCGCGGTCCGGCGTCTCGGCCCGGTTCGCGATCGCGGCGGCCGAGGCAGTAGCCGCGTCGGCCGTCCGGCGCGCCGCCATCAGCGGCGAGGACCAGCCGGTCGCGCGGGTCTGCGACCTGCCGTCGGTGATCAGCACGCTGCGCGGGAAGGTCGAGTTCGAGGTCAGCGAGGAAGGCCGCGAGCAGGAGGTGCTCGACCACCTGCTGCGCCGAGCTACCAGCGACACCTTCCGTGCGCTGCTCGGCAACGCCGACCTGGGCGGCCTGCTGGCCCGGTTCACCGATGGCGGCGTGGTCGAGACCGGCGACCTGGTGCCGGCCGCTGACCTGCTGCGCCGGATCGGCGAGGTGCCGGGCCTGGCGAAGATCATGGACCGGCTGCAGATGGACGGCGGCGAGTCGCTCGGCCAGGCCGCGGCCGCGCTGGAGTTCGCGCTCGAAGGCCTGTACCTGATGCGCAGGCTGTCGAAGGACTCCGTCGACGGCGGCGCGGTCTACCGGACCTGACACGCGCACGGCAGCGGCCAGCGAAGCGGCAGGAAGGCGGCAGGCATGACCGGCTATCGCTACGGTCCCTACACGGCGGGCCCGATCCGCTGGAGCCCCCGTATGACGTCCGCGGTGCCGTCGACGCGCTCGGGGACTCGGTTCTGGACGGCACCGATGCGGCCGCGCGCCCTGCGCGACCTGCTGCGCCGCGGGCATGTCCGGCCACCGCGGTCTGGACGACCTGCTGCGCAGAGTGCGCGAGCGCCAGCGGGAGGTGCGCAGCCGTGGCCGGCTCGACGGGATCCTGGATCAGGTCAGGACGCTGCTTGATACTGCCATCGGGCAGGAGCGGGCGGAGCTGTTCCCCGACCCGGCCGACGCGGCCAGGATGCGGGAGGCCGAGCTTGATGCCCTGCCGTCCGACACCGCCCAGGCGATCAGGGAGCTAGCCGACTACGACTGGCGGTCCGCGGCAGCCAGGCAGACCTTCGAGGAACTCAAGTCGCTGCTGCGCCGCGAGGTGCTGGACAGCCAGTTCCGTGGCATGCGGCAGACGCTGGCCGAGCCTGATCCGCGAGGCCATGCAGCGGGTGAAGGACATGATGGCCGGCGCTGACCGCGCATGCTCGAGGCCGACGCCCGCGGCGAGCACACCCAGCAGGACTTCGACGACTTCATGGCCAGCTACGGCGACATGTTCCCGGACTCGCCCGGCCAATCTCGAGGAGCTCGTCGACACGCTGGTCCGGCGGATGTCGGCAGCGCAGCGGCTGCTGGACTCGCTCACCGACGCACAGCGCGACGAGCTGGCCGGGCTGATGTCGCAGGCGATGGAAGACGCCGGCCTTGCCGCCGAGATGAGCAAGCTCGCCGACGCCCTCCGCGCCCGCCGGCCGGACATGGATGCGGGCTGGCCGCAGCCGCGGCATGACCGGCAATGAGCCGCTCGGGCTAGGCGACGCTACCGAGGCGCTGGCCGAGCTGGCCGACCTGGCCGACCTTGAGGACGCGCTGCGCCAGGACTACGCCGGCGCCAGGCTGGACGACATCGACGAGGAAGCGGTCCGCCGTGCCCTTGGCCGCCAGGCAGTGGACGACATGGAAGCGCTGCGCCAGATCGAGCGGGAACTGGAGCGGCAGGGCTACCTGCAGCGCAGCGACGGCAAGCTGGAGCTGACCCCCAAGGCCGTGCGCAGGCTCGGCCAGACAGCGCTGCGGAAGGTCTTCGCCGAGCTGCCCGAGGGCGGCACCGGCGATCACGACCAGCACGACGCCGGCCAGGCCGGCGAGATCACCGGCAGCACCAGGCCATGGCGGTTCGGCGACGAGCAGGCGATCGACGCCGCGGCGACAGTGCGCAACGCGCTGCTGCGCCAGCCGGCCCGGACCGGCCGGCCGACCGCCGGGCCAGCCGGGTACGGCTGTCGGTGCATGACTTCGAGGTCACCGAAACCGAACGGCGCGCGTCGGCGGCCGTCTGCCTGCTGGTGGACCTGTCCTACTCGATGGCACTGCGAGGCACCTGGGGCGCGGCCAAGCAGACCGCGCTCGCGCTGCACGCACTGGTTCACAGCCAGTACCCGCAAGACGCCATCCAGGTGATCGGCTTCTCTAACTACGCGCGCGAGCTCAAGGAGACCGAGCTTGCCGGGCTGAGCTGGGACATGGTCCAGGGCACCAACCTGCATCACGCGCTGGTGCTGGCTGGCCGGTTCCTCGACCGCCGCCCGGAGCACAACCCGGTAGTGATGATCATTACCGACGGCGAGCCGACCGCGCACCTGCGGCGCGATGGCCGGTTCTGGTTCGACTGGCCGCCGTCGCCGGAGACGCTGGAGCTCACCCTCGCCGAGGTCGACAAGATGACCAGGCGACGGGCCACGCTGAACGTGTTCATGCTGGCCGACGACGAGCGACTCAGCTCATTCGTGGACGAGGTAGCCAGGCGCAATGGCGGCCGGGTGCTCCGGGCGATGCCGGACAGTCTCGGCGAGTTCGTCGTCAGGGATTTCCTGCGAACCCGGCGGCAGTTCAGCCGTTAGGCAGTTCCGCCCGCCGGCCGACCCTAGGATCATGCCCATGTCCTTTAGCGACCGGCTCGTCCTGTGGCTGCATATCGCCTTCGCGATCTTCACGATCGGGCCTGTCACGCTGGCCATCTCCTCCACGCCGCGTTATATCCGCACCCGTGATGTCGCCATCCTGCGCTACCTGACCAGGATCACCGCGATCTTCACCGCCGGATCCCTGCTGGTGCTCGTCTTCGGGGTCATCCTCGGTCAGGTCAAGCACGACTTCTCCCGGCCGTGGCTGACGGCGGCGATGACCTTGTTCCTGGTGGCGATCGTGCTGCTGGTGCTGATCATGCGGGACCAGCGGCGCGCCATCAAGGCGTTGTCACCGGCTGACACGGCGGCAGCGCGAGCGGCAAGCCCCGCCGGGGCAGGAGCGGCCGCCAGCACAGGATCGCGGGGCGGGCCTGGCCCGGCCGCCGAGGCCTCGGCAGCCACCGATCCCGGCACCAGCGAGCCTGGCGCGGCCGCCGCGCCGGGCGCACCCGGTACGACCGGCGCCATCCCGCCGAGCGCCGCGGTGGCCGATCATGTCGCCTCGGTCGAGCGCGGCAGAGTCGCGGCCATGGGCGGCGTCGTGAACTTGATCTGGCTGGTCATACTTGTTCTGATGGTGTGGCAGCCCTAGCACCGGGCCGCCGTGGATCAGTCGCCAAGAATTTTAGGTTTTTGTAGTTATTTCGACCCATCCACGTCGTCCGCTAGTAGTACCGTGCCGGACGTAGTCATCGCTGGTTAAGCTGCGCCCCTCGGTCACCGGGGGCGGCCAGCATCTGAGGAGGAATTGTGAGTTCTCAAACCGTGTCCGGCGGCGGCTCCAAGCGCTCGCTGGTCATCATCCTCACGGTCGTGGCTGTCGTCGCGATCGTGCTGGGCGTGCTCTGGCTGGGTGGCTGGGCGCCGTCCTTCCTGAACAGCGGCAGCCACGTCAAGGGCAGCGGTCATCACCTGTACCGTGGCCTGGTTGCCCTGGTCGTGGGCATCGCGGCCGGCGTCGGCGCGTGGTGGACCAACAAGAAGTAACCGCGGCGTGACTGGGCGTACTCGGGACCGCGGGCGACCGGCGGCCCTCCCCGAGTACGCCTGGTACTCCGCAGCACAACCAGCCGGCTGCGCCTAGTCTCCGCCCGGATCCGGGTCCGAGTTCAGCAGATTCCAGCCTCGCCGTCACTGCGCACTGCGCGACGAGCGAGGCTTGAGGCATGCCCGCCCCTAGCCAAACAGGACTGACCTGCCCTGGTCCAGAACCGCGCCAGCGGCCGTTGACACTCAGCCGGCCAGGCACCTAGATTTTCACTGTTCGATCACGTAACTGATGTTCGTGAAGCGCACACGACGGGCCGTCCGCCTGTACCGCTAAGGAGTGGCTGTGACTCTCCTGGACCCATCCAGCTGGCACGGCAGGATGTTCTCGGGCACCTGGGTCGAACCGGGCGGCGGTCAGGCGGCCGTCGTCGAGCCCGCCACCGGTGCCGAACTCGGCACGATCGGCCTCGCCTCGGCGGCCGACATCCGGACAGCCGCTGCCGCCGCTGCAGCAGCACAGCCTGCCTGGGCAGCTACGCCGTACACCCAGCGGGCCGCCATCCTGCGCAAGGCGGGCGAGATCTGGCTGGCGAATGCGGCTGAAATCGAGGACTGGAGCGTCCGCGAGGGCGGGAAGATCCCGCCGGCCGCCCAGTTCGAGACGCACGTGGCCACCGAGGAGATCTTCGAGGCCGCTACCCTCCCGTCCCGGCCGTATGGCGAGCTGCTGCCGAGCGAGCAGCCGCACCTGAGCTTTGCCGAGCGCGTGCCCGTGGGCGTCGTCGGAGTCATCGCGCCGTTCAACTTCCCGCAGATCCTTGCCATCCGGTCAGTCGCGCCTGCGCTGGCGCTTGGCAACGCGGTGATACTCAAGCCGGACCCGCGCACCGGAGTGTCCGGAGGTGTGGTGCTGGCCAGGGTTTTCGAGGAAGCGGGGCTGCCAGCGGGCCTGCTGCACGTGCTGCCAGGCGGCGCCGACATCGGCTCGGCACTCGTGACCGACCCGCAGGTCGGGGTGATCTCTTTCACCGGCTCCACGGCCGCCGGGCGGATGGTAGGAGCGCTGGCCGGGCAGCACCTCAAGCGGGTCCACCTGGAGCTGGGCGGCAACTCCGCGCTGATCGTGCTGGACGACGCGGACCTGGACAAGGCGGCGTCCGCCGGTGCCTGGGGCTCGTTCCTGCACCAGGGCCAGATCTGCATGACGACCGGCCGCCATCTGGTCCAGGACTCGGTCTACGACGAGTACGTGAGCCGGCTGGCCGAGAAGGCCAGTCACCTGCCCGTCGGCGACCCTGCGTCGGGCCAGGTCGCGCTCGGGCCGATCATCGACGAGCGCCAGCGCGACAAGGTGCACGAACTCGTCACTGGTAGCGTCGCGGCCGGCGCCCGGCTCGCCGCTGGCGGCACCTACACCGGCTTGTTTTACGCCCCGACGGTGCTGGCCGAGGTCGCCCCGGCGATGCCGGCTTATGCCAGTGAGGTGTTCGGGCCGGTCGCGCCGGTGGTCCGCTTCGCTACCGCGGACGAGGCGGCCAAGCTGGCCGCCGACTCCGAGTACGGGCTCTCTCTCGGCATCCTGACCAGGGATGTCATGCGCGGCCTGGAACTCGCGCGGCAGATACCGACCGGCATCGTGCACATCAACGACCAGACCGTCGACGATTCGCCCAACACGCCGTTTGGCGGGGTCCGCGCCTCCGGCACCGGCGCGCGGTTCGGCGGCAGCGCGAACCTGGACGCGTTCACCGACACCCGGTGGGTCACCATCCGCGGCGACATCGCTCCGTACCCGTTCTGACGGGCGGTCGCCTGCGAACATGCGCTCAGCAACGCGCACCCAGGTCGGTATCGTCGGGGCCGGTCCAGCCGGGCTGCTGCTCTCGCATCTGCTGGCGCTGCGCGGCATCGACTCGGTACTGGTCGAGATCCGCAGCCGGGAGTACTGCGAGGCGCGTCAGCGGGCGGGCGTGCTCGAGGCAGGCAGCGTGGCGCTGCTCCGCGACGCGGGGGTGGCCGGCCGGCTCGACCGCGCGGGCATCGAGCACGGCGGCATCTACCTGCAGTTCGGCGGCGAGCGACGGCATATTGACTTCAGGGACCTGGTCGGCCGTACCGTCACCGTCTACGCGCAGACCGAGGTGGTGAAGGACCTGATCGCGCGTCGCCTGGCAGACGGCGGAGCACTGGAGTTCGGCGTCACCGATACCGAGGTGACCGGCCTCGACTCCGAGCGCCCGGTGCTCGGGTATACCGATGCGGCCGGCGGACGGCACGAGGTGGACTGCGACGCGATCGCGGGCTGTGACGGTTTCCACGGCGTCTGCCGGTCAGCGATCCCGCCAGGTCTGCTGACCACCTGGGAGCGGGATTACCCGTACGCGTGGCTAGGCATCCTGGCGGGCGTGCCGCCGTCGACCGACGAGCTGATCTACGCCCATCATGCCCGCGGGTTCGCGCTGCACAGCCTGCGCAGCCCGGCAGTGAGCAGGCTGTACCTCCAGGTGGACACCAGCGACGTGATCGGCAACTGGCCAGACGACCGGATCTGGGCCGAGCTGAGCCACCGGTTCGAGCTGCCAGGCTGGCGACTCGATCAGGGCCCCGTACTCGATAAGAGCATCACGCCGATGCGCAGCTTCGTCAGCGCCCCGATGCGCTACGGCCGCCTGTTCCTGGCCGGGGACGCCGCCCACATCGTGCCGCCGACCGGTGCGAAAGGGCTGAACCTGGCGATGGCCGACGTCGCCGTACTCGCGCCAGCACTGGACGCGCTGCTGCGCGGTGACGATGGCCTGGCCGACGCTTACTCGGCGAGCTGCCTGGCGCGGGTCTGGCGGTCCACCCATTTTTCCTGGTGGCTGACGACGATGCTGCACCGCACGCCCGGCAGCGACGAGATGGAGTCGCAGCTCCAGCTCTCCCAGCTGCGGTACCTGGCTGCCTCACGCGCCGCCGCCGCATCGCTTGCCGAGAACTACACCGGGATGCCGTACGACCGGATCACCTGACCACACCGAAAGAGGACGAGTACCCCTATGCGCACGACGCCACCGTTCCGAGCCGATCATGTCGGCAGCCTGCTCCGCCCGGCCAGCCTGCTGCGCCGCCCGCGATGATGCCGCGGCAGGCCGGCTCGACGCCAGCGAGCTGCGCGCTGCCGAGGATGCGGCGATCGCCGACGCCGTGGCGATGCAGGCAGCGGTCGGCCTGCAGTCGGCCACCGACGGTGAGTTCCGCCGCGCCTCCTGGCACATGGACTTCATCTACCAGCTCGGCGGCATCAGCAAGGCGCCTGGCAACCTGGCCGTGAAGTTCCGCAATCCGTCCGGCAGCATCGAGTTCACTCCGGCGGCCCTGCACATCGGAAGCCGGATCAGGCTCGACAAGACGATCTTCGCTGCGGATTTCGGCTACTTGCAGTCGGTAGCCGGCGGCGCGACGCCGAAACTGACGATCCCGTCGCCGAACATGGTGCATTACCGCGGCGGTCCCGCATCCATCGACCATGACGTGTACCCGGACATGGCGGAGTTCTGGTCGGATCTGTCGGCCGCCTACGCCGACCAGGTGCAGCGGCTGGCCGCGCTCGGCTGCCGGTACCTGCAACTGGACGACACGAGTCTGGCCTACCTCAACGATCCGCAGCAGCGCGCTGAGATCACCGAACGTGGCGAGGACGCCGAGCACCTGCACCTGCGCTACATCCGGCAGGTCAACGACGCCATCGCAGCACGGCCAGCCAGCATGGCCGTGACCACGCACATGTGCCGGGGGAATTTCCGGTCCTCCTGGGCGGCCGAGGGTGGCTACGACTTCGTCGCCGAAGCGCTATTCAGCGAGCTCAACGTGGACGGCTTCTTCCTGGAGTACGACGATGAGCGATCCGGCGGCTTCGAGCCGCTGCGGTTCGTGCCGAAGGGGAAGATGGTGGTGCTGGGCCTGGTCACCACCAAGCGCGGCGCGCTGGAGAACCCGGACGAGCTCAAGCGCCGGATCGACGAGGCGGCCAGGTACGTCCCGCTGGACCAGCTATGCCTGTCCCCGCAATGCGGCTTCTCCTCGACCGTCGAGGGCAACGCGCTGACCCAGCAGGAGCAAGCCGCCAAGCTGCGGCTGATCGTCGAGACGGCACGCGAGGTCTGGGGAGACTGACATTCGGGAGGGAACGGGGCCGGCGTTAGCTAGCCGCGCTTGGCAACCGCGAGCCAGCGCTGGGAACGGCGCTGCTCATCAGCTGGCCACAAGTAGTACCCGACCGGGAAGAGACGGATCCCGAACCGGTCGGATATCAGGCCCCACAGCCCGCGTGGCGCCCAGATAGCCACCGCCATGGCTACCAGCCCGAGCACGATCAGGTACCACGCGCCGTACTGCGACAGGGTTTGCTGCAGCACGAAGAACACGACAGTGCCGACGATCGGTCCCTCGATCGTGCCGATGCCGCCGATGATGGTAATGAAGATCATCTCGGCCGAGAACTGCACCGAGAACGCCGCCGTCGGCACGATGAACTGCTGGCTGATCGCATAGATGGCGCCCGCCGCCCCGCACCCGGCAGCAGCGACGATGAAGACCAGCCGCCGTACCGATGACACTCGCGCGCCGATGCTGCTGGCTCCGGTTTCGTCATCCCTGATCGCCGTGAGGGCCAGCCCGAGCCTGCTGCGCAGTAGCCCGTACACGGCGGCGAGCACGACTACGGTGACGGCCAGGGCTGCCCAG
Organism: uncultured Actinomycetota bacterium; assembly: GCA_963795265.1. Classification (GTDB taxonomy): domain Bacteria; phylum Actinomycetota; class Actinomycetes; order Streptosporangiales; family Streptosporangiaceae; genus JAJYUU01. The sequence goes on from CAWCHF010000021.1 coordinate 148,971, forward strand.
TAGGTGTAGGCATTGAGCAGCTTAGGGCTGAGGTTGAGGCCCTGCAGCGCGATCCCGGTTCCGCCGCCGAGCGAGCTGACCTGGATGATGACCAGCTCGCAGACCGATGCGATCACCCACATCGTGATGGCGAAATACCCGCTGCGCAGCCGGGATACCAGCCACCAGACCGGCAGCCCGACCACCCCCGTACCGACGGTGACCACCGGAATGGCCAGGAACGGGCTGGTGCCGTGGCTCGCCAGAATGACGACGAAATAAGCGCCCAGGCCGATGAATGCTTGCTGGCCCACGGAGACCAGCCCCGCGTAGCCGGCCAGCAGGTTCCACATGCTCGCCATGATCAGCAGCAGGAAGAAGTCCACCAGCAGGTTCGTGGTGTCGGCATAGACGGCGAACGGCAGGTAGCCAAGCACGGCCACGCAGGCGAGGGCAGCCAGCCCGGCCCACGCCGTCGATCGCCGCGACCGGGTCACCCGTGGCATCGGGCCGGCGGCGGCGCTAGCTATCCGCCCCACGGCACTCATGTCACCTCCCGGCGGCTCGTGAGACCTTGCGGCCTGACCACCAGGATCACCAGGAACAACAGCTGACCGGCCAGGATCTGGTCGGCGGCGTGATACTGCGCGCCAAGCTGCTGCGCGACTCCGAGCAGGATGCCGCCGGCCAGTGTCCCCCAGAGCGACCCGAGCCCGCCGATCACCACGGCCTCGAACGCGAAGAGCAGCAGCTGATTGGTCCCGATCGCGGGGTCAAACTGGGTGTACATGCCGAACGCCAGCCCCGCCAGCGCCACCGAGCCGAAGGCGATCGCCGCAGCCACGCCGAACACGTGCCGGTAGTTCACGCCGGACAGCTGAGCCGCCTCCCTGTCATCGGCGACGGCCCGGATGAGCCGCCCGTTCTTCGAAGCCGACAAGAAGTACTGCAGGCCGAGCAGCACGATCACGGCGACCAGCAGGATGGCCAGGTCCAGGTAGGCGATGGTGATCTGGGCGCCGATGCTGAACGAGTCAGAGACCAGCGAGCCGATGTTCAGCGAGTGGCTGTTCGCCGTGAAGAACTCCTGCAGGCCGTTCTCTATCACGACTGAGAGCCCGAAGGTGACCAGCAGGGTGGTGAGGACGCCGCGGTTAAGCGAAGCCTGCAGCAGCGTCCGCTGCATGACGTAGCCGAGCCCGGCGAAGATCGGCACCACGAGCAGGAAAGACCAGACCGCGGGCACGTGCGTGACGGCGATGACCCCGAGCGCCACATACGCCGCGACGACCGCCAGGTCGCCGTGGGCCAGGTTGATCACTTTCATCACGCCGAACAGCAGCGACAGCCCGCACGCGAAGAGCGCGTACAGGCCACCGAGCATGATGCCCTGAATGACGGCATTAACCCAGGTCATCCGCGCGCTCCGGTTGTCCGGCAGGCTCGTGGGAGCCCGTTCCCTGGTCGGGTTGCTGGCGCGGACCGTTGCCGCTGGCTGTCGCCGCAACCCCGAAATACGCGCCTTCGATCTGCTCGGGAGTCAGCTCACCCGGCCGTCCTTCCAGCGTGATCCTGCCTTCGAGCAGGCAATGCAGGTGGGACGCGACCGCCAGGGCCTGGCTGACATCCTGCTCGACCAGCAGGATGGTGACACCTGCCGCGGCCAGCTCGGGCAGCAGCCCGTAGATCCTGCGCACTACCACCGGCGCCAGCCCGAGGGACAGCTCGTCGAGCAGCAGCACTCGCGGGTTGGTCGCCAGTGCCCGGCCGATGGCTACCGCCTGCTGCTCGCCACCGGACAGCTGCGCGGCGCGCTGGCCGCGACGGTCGCGCATCCAGCCGAACAGCTCGTAGATGCGGTCGAGCTGCCACGGTCCCGGCCGTCCGCTGGTCCGGCCGACTAGCAGGTTCTCCTCCACCGTGAGCGACGGGAACAGCCTGCGGCCCTCCGGCACCAGCGCGATCCCGGCGGCAACCCGCTGCTCCGGACGCATCCTGGTGATGTCCTGCGCCGCCAGCAACACCGAGCCCGCAGCGGGCAGATGCAGCCCCGCGATCGTGCGCAGCAGCGTTGACTTTCCGGCCCCGTTGGCGCCGATCATCGCGTGCACTTCCCCGGCAGGCAAGGTGAGGCTCACGTCATGTACAGCCTGAAGCTGGCCGTGCCGCACATCGAGATCCCTGACCTCCAGCAGCGGTGGTTCGCCGGTCATCCGGGTCCACCGGCTTCCCCGCCGGGTGCGGCTGGACCGCGTAGCGACGCTGTCACCTCGGTGCCGAGGAAGACCTCCCGGACGGCCGGCAGCGCCAGCACCTCGACCGGCTCGCCGTCCCCGATGATCGTTCCGGCAGCCAGGCAGAGCAGCCGGTCCACGGTGGCGGTCAGCGCATGCACGACGTGCTCGATCCATACCACCGCGACGCCGTCGGCGGAGATTGCCCGGACGATGCCGACCAGCTCCGCGACCTCCGGATCGGTCAGGCCGCCAGCCACTTCGTCCAGCAGCAGCAGCCGGGGGCCGGTCGCCAGCGCCCTGGCCACCTCCAGCCGCTTGCGGCTGAGCAGGCCGAGCCGCTCGGCGGGCGCGTTGGCGTCGGCGGCCAGGCCGGTGCGCTCGAGCACCGCTGCCGCGACCGCATGGCTCGGCCTGCGCCGCAGCGCCGCTCCCTGCTGCACGGCCACCAGCACGTTCTCGAATACCGTCATCGCACCGAACGGCTTAGGCACCTGGAACGTCCGGCCGATGCCAAGGCGGCAGCGGGCGGCAGCGTCCTTCCTGGTAACGGTCGTGCCCGCGAAGGTGATCTGGCCCGATGACGGCGTCAGGTCACCGGCGATCAGGCCGAACAGGCTGCTCTTGCCAGCCCCGTTCGGCCCCACGATGCCGACCATCTCGGCGGCCCCGATCGTCAGTGACAGGTTGTCCGCCACCACGACCCTGCCGAAGCTCTTGCACACGGCGTCGAGTTCCAGCAGGGCCGATCCGGCGGAGTCAGCCTTTTCAGGCATTCGTCGGGGCCAGCTTGGCCTGCACCTTCACGCTGGGATTCAGCGAGTTGTCCACGACCAGCATCTCGAACGGGAATTTGCCCGTTGCCTTCTTCCACTGCACGCCGACCGGCTTGACGATCCCGACGCCAGGCGCGGGCCCGCCGGCGAAGTCGAGCGCACCGCACATGCCGGTGTAACTCACGTTGTGCAGGGCGTTCGCGACTTCGGTCTTGTCGTGCGGGTCGGTCACGTTGCTGAAGGCTTCCTTCGCGACCTCGAACAGCGAGTAGGTCGAGCCGATCGACTGGACCCACTGGTGCCCGGTGCTGGCCTGATAGCCGGCCGCCAGCGCGCTGGCGCTCTGGCCGGTCAGCGACGAGGTGTTGGGCATGTACGGGCCCCACCAAGAGTCGGTTGCGATGTTGTTGACCAGTGGTCCGAGCGCCGCGGTGTCGGCCGGGAAGAGCAGCACCTTCGCCACGGTGGCAATCTTCGGCTTGAAGCCCTGCTGCGACGCCTGCTTCCAGAACGTGTTGAAGTCCGGCGGCAGCGGGCAGTTGCTGAACACCTCGGCGTTCTTGCTCTTGAACAACGAGATCATCGAGGTGAAGTCGGCAGTGCCATCGGTGTACGGGCCGCCGTCCACGACCTTGTAGCCAGATGCCTTGATCAGCGGCTCGAACCCGCCGCGGAACGCGTTGCCGTCGGAGTCATTCGGGTACTGGCAGGCGACGACCTTGTTGGTGTGAATCCTGTTCCACATGGGCGCGAAGCAGCCCTGGAACTCCTTCAGGCCGAAGAAGAACATCGTGGCGTACTTGAAAGCCTTGGTCGGCTGCAGCGGGTTGCCGCCGAGGCCTGCATACCAGGACTCCCACGGCACCACGGTGGACAGGCACGGCGTGCCAAGCCGCTCGCACGCGCCGGCGACAGGGTTGGTGGTCTCGGGCGTGGACGTGGTCAGGATCAGGTCGGCGTGGTTAAGGATCAGCTGCTGCGCTACCTGCGCTGCCCTGGTCGGGCTGGACTGGCTGTCCTGCACGTTGATATTGATCTTGTAAGTCTTGCCACCGATCTTGATGCCGGTCTTGTACACCGAGCTTTGCCTGATCTGGCTCAGCACGTACTGGTCGCCGGAAGCGAAGCCAGCCAGCTGACCGGTGAGCGGGGTAATGAAGCCGATGTTGATGGTGCCGCTGGTGCTTGAGCCAGCGCCCTTGATCCCTGATCCGCAGGCGGCAAGGACGCCGCCAGCTCCGGCGGCGACCGCGCCAAAGCCGATGCCCTTGAGCAACGAGCGCCTGCTGGGCTGGAGATCCGCCGGGAGCAGGCGGTCCGCTTCCTGACGTTCCATACCTCTCCTCACAGTCAGCGCCAGCGGCCTGACGCTGACTCGAAGGACCGCCTCGGAACTGTCACCCCGAGGCCAGGTACTCCGGGACAGACACAGGTCAGGTGTTCGCTTGGCGCACGAATATACGCAATGTAGAAACTTAACCAGGCAGGCCGATCGGTGTCAACGGTGGGAAATGACCGGGAAAAGGGCGGCCCGCAATGCCGTCGGAAGGGCGGATTCCGGCCTGCGCAGGGCGCTTACGCCGACCCGGAACGGCGATGTGACCGCGATGGCTGGGCTGTCTGAAGGCGGCCGGCGATCAGGCCCGGCCTGCAGCCGCAGGTCCTCCTCGATCCGGTGGGCCGTCTCCAGCAGCGCGGGCAGCAGTTCCGAGCGCATCGCCGCCATACTCACCCGGCTCGCATGCGCAGCCAGGTTGATAGCCGCGGTGACCGCGCCGCCAGAGCCGTGAATCGGGGCGGCGAGCGCACGCAGGCCCTCCTCGAGTTCCTGGTCCACGATCGAATAGCCCAGTCTGCCGGTCTCGCGGACAACTTCGCGCAATCGCTCGGGATCGGTGATGGTCCGGCTGGTGAAGGACTCCAGGTCCGCCTCGGCCAGGAAGCGGTCGAGTTCCTCGTCAGACATTCCGGCCATCAGCACCCGGCCCATCGAGGCCGCGTATGCCGGGAACCTGGTGCCGACAGAGATCGCCACCGTCATGATCCGCTTGGTCGGCACCCGGGCAACATAGACGATGTGCTGCCCGTCGAGAACCGAGATCGATGACGACTCCCGCACCCGGGCGACAAGCTCCTCCAGGTGCGGCGCCGCTATCTCGGGCAGCGCCAGCCCGGAGAGGAAGGCATAGCCAAGCTCGAGCACCCGCGGCCGGAGCGAGAACTCCCTGCCGTCGTTGCGCACATAACCGAGCTTCACCAGCGTCAGCAGGAAGCGGCGGGTAGCCGCCCTGGTCAGGCCCGTCGCCCTGGCTACCTCGCTGAGGCTGAGCCGCTCCCGATCCGGCCCGAACGCCCTTATCACCGCCAGACCGCGGTCCAGGGACTGCACGAAGTCGCTGTTCCGGACCTGGCCGCCGGCAGCGGCAGGGCCGCCGGGCAGCGGATTCGTCCGCCGTCTGGCCCGGTTCGGGACCGTCGTTGTTCGCTCTGCGGCCGGGAGTTGCCATCGCAACGCATGTTAACGCCTGACGAGCCTGATCCCGCTACCAGCCGCCGCGGCACGCAGGTGATCGGCCAGCGCGGGCGTAACCCGGTCCGCCGAGGACACCGTGGCCAGGTGCGCTGCCCCCGCGACGACCTCCAGGCGGGCGCCGGTGATTCCGGCCGCGATGACCGCGCCGTGCCGGGGCGGCGTCGCCAGGTCGGCCGAGCCCGCGATGACCAGCGCGGGCGCGGTAATGGCAGCCAGCGATTCGCGCAGGTCCATCGCTGCGATGGCCTCACAGCAGCCCGCGTAGCCCTCCGGATCGACCTCCTCCAGGGTGCGCCGGAAGCCGCCGGCTAGCTGTGGTGCGCTGGCCGCGTAGCCAGCGGTGAACCACCTGCTGACCACCTGCGCCGAGACTGCGGCCATCCCCGCGGTACGCACCGCGCTCGCCCTGGCTCGCCAGTTCTCGGCCGGCGGCAGGTATGCGGAGGTGCAGACGAGCCCCAGAGCCCAGATGCGCTCGGGCGCATGGGCAGCCAGCCACATGCCGATCATGCCGCCGAGCGAGATGCCGCAGTACGCCGCTCGCCCGATGCCGTGGCCATCAAGCAGCCTCAGCACCCCGGCCCCCAGTTCCTCGATGGTGTACGGCCCGGGCCATGCGGCCGCGCCGCCATGACCTGGCAGGTCGTACTGCAGCAGCCGGAAGGCCTGCCGGAACTCCGGCAGCTGCTGCGCCCAGACATCCGCTGTCGTGCCGAGGGAGTTGCCGAGCACCAGCACGGGGCCATCCCCGGCTGTGTCGGACGTCGCAGCCAGCTGATGCCCGATCGGACCGTCAGACATCGAAGAAGACGGTCTCGCGGTCACCCTGCAGCCGGATGTCGAAGCCAACCTGAACCGGCTGACCGGCCGGCTGCCCCGCGGCATGCTGCATTGTCGCGATCAGGGTTGCCCGCCGGTCCGGGTCAGCGATGGCGGCCAGCACCGGGTCGGCGCTGTTCGCGACTGGCTCATCCGGGAAATAGATCCTGGTGACCACCCGGTCCAGCAGGCCCCGGGCGAATACGGACACGTCCAGATGCGGTGCCTCGACGCCACCGTCGGGACTCGGCAGCGGACCGGGCCGGACCGTGACGATGCGGTACCGCCCGTCGGCATCGGTCGCGCTCCGGCCGAACCCGCGGAACTCACTGGTCGCGGACCCCGCCACCCCGCGCGGGTCGTCCGGGTGATCGAATCGCGATGCCGGATCCGCCTGCCAGGTCTCCACCAGCGCGTCCGGCACTGGCTGGCCCGCGCCGTCCAGCACCTGGCCGGAGATGACAATCGCGCCCGGCGTCTGCTCGGGCACGACCAGCGCGCCGTCCGGCCAGGGCAGCCCGATCGCCAGGAACGGTCCGACGGTCTGCGACGGCGTGATGCCGAAGGTCATCGGTCCCCCTCCGGCGCTGTCTCGAAGGCCGTCGCGGTACGTCCGCGCAGGACGATGTCCCACTGGTAGCCGAGCGCCCAGTCCGGTTCCGTCACCTCGATATCGAAGTTCGCGATCAGCCGCTCACGCGCGCGAGGGTCCGGTATCGAGTTGAAAATCGGGTCTAGTGCGAACAGCGGATCTGCCGGAAAGTACATCTGCGTGACGAGCCGCTGGGTGAACGCCCGGCCGAACAGCGAGAAGTGGATGTGCGCAGGGCGCCACGCGTTGTGGTGATTCCGCCACGGATAAGCGCCTGGCTTGATCGTCACGAACCGGTACCTGCCCTGCGAGTCGGTCAGGCACCGGCCGCCGCCGGTGAAGTTCGGGTCCAGCGGAGCCGGGTGGTCGTCGACCGGATGCGCGTACCGCCCGGATGCGTTCGCCTGCCAGATTTCGACGAGGGTGCCGGGAACGGCCCTGCCGTCGGAGTCGAGCACCCGGCCGGTAACGATGATCCGCTCGCCCAGTGGTTCGCCAGGATGCCCGGCCGTCAGGTCAGCCTCGCCGGGCTGCACGCGCCCGGCGCCTAGCAGCGGTCCGGTGATCTCGGTGAGCCGCTGCGGCAGCGGCACCAGCGGTTGCGCGGGTGCGCGCAGCCGGGAGGAGTGATAGGCGGGCGAGTCCAGCGGCGGATGCACGCCGGCTGCAGACCGGTAGCGCGGCAGCACCAGACGTGCTGGCGGCGGGACACTTGCTGCCACTACGTTGCTCCTTCGGCGACTGGGCTGGGGGGCAGCCGGAGATACCGGCCCGCTGGCTGGCGCGGTGGCGCGCAGCGTGCGCAGTGCGGCCAGTTCGGCGTCGGTCGGCGGCTGGATCTCGGCCAGCTCTGCCGACACCACCAGCTCCCAGCCAGTCTGCGCCCGGACGTGCTGGACCGGCACGCCGGGATAGATGCCGGTCAGCACGAGCTCGAAGCTCGCCGGGTCTGGCCGCAGCACACCCAGATCAGTGATCACCTGGCGTGGCCCGCCGCCGGTGAGCCCGAGGCTATTGCGGCTGCCGCGGCCGTCACCGAAGCCGACCGAGGTAACGAAATCGACCCGCTGGGTGAACGTGCGCGGAGACTGGCGGAGCACCACGATGACCTCCTTGCAGGCGGCGGCGATCTCGGGCGCACCACCGGCACCCGGCAGCCGGACCGCGGGCTGCCGGTAGTCGCCGCCAATTACCGTGGTGTTGATATTGCCGTGCCGGTCAAGCTGGGCCGCGCCGAGGAAGCCGATGTCGATGCGGCCAGGCTGGAGCCAGTAGTTGAAGATCTCCGGCACGCTGACGACCGCATCGGCGGTCTCGGCCAGGATGCCATCGCCGATGGACAGCGGCAGCGTCGGCCGGCTTAGCTCCGATCGTGCCGGACTCGTAAATCAGCACCAGGTCCGGCGCGTGGGTGGCCCTGGCGAGGTTGGCTGCCTCGCTAGGCAGGCCGATCCCGACGAAGCAGGTCATGCCACCGCGGAGGGACCGTGCAGCCGTCACGGTCATCATCTCGTCGAGGGTGTAACTCATCGCAGGTCATCCAGGCTGACCGGGCTGGCCCGGCCGTAGACGTGCTCGTCCAGCCAGGCCGGCGAACCGCTGCCTGTCCCGGCTGATCGTGTCCCAGGCCAGGTAGAACGCATTGTCACGAACGGAGTAGTCCTGCGCATAGGACGGGTGCGCGCCACCGGGAACGGCCGCCACGTACCCGATGCTCCACCCTGGCAGCACCACCGCGCCCGGCCGCGGCTCCAGCTCATCGACGACTTCCTCGACCGTGACCACCGACCGGTCAGCGGCCAGCACCGCCTCTTTCTGCACCCCGGTGATCCCCCAGTACTGCACGTTGCCGTGGCGGTCGGCGCGCTGCGCATGGATGACTGTTACGTCCGGCCGCAGCGCACTGACTGCCGTCAGGATCTCCCCGGTGAACGGGCAGGTGATCTCGGCGACACCAGCGGTCTGGGCGGTCAGGCTGGTGCCCCGGTATCCGCGCAGGATCGCAAACGGCAGGCCGGAGGCACCGGCCAGGTACCGGTTGGCCATGCCGGCATGGCTGTGCTCCTCTATCTCCAGCGGGACCGGCCAGGACCGCTCGACCGCGTCCCTGAATCTGTGCAGGGAGCCGACGCCAGGATTGCCAGCCCAGGAGAACACCAGCTTGCCGGCACAGCCGGCGCCGATCATCTGGTCATAGACGATGTCCGGCGTCATCCGGACCAGCGTGAGGTCGCGTCGCCGCTGCCGGATCACCTCGTGGCCGGCCGCATGCGGGATGAGGTGGGTGAAGCCTTCCATCGCGACCGAATCGCCGTCATGCACTGTCGCCGCGATCGCTTCCGCAAGCGACACGATCTCTGCCACGCCGGTCCAGTCCTCCTCGCCGCTGCTACCGAAACGATATCCGGAATCGCCGCTGAGTGAACAGCTGTGCGGACTACGAATATAGCCCAGCCGCTTGCGCCGGACGAGCGCATGCCGGGGCGGTCGAAGGGGTCGTCCGGACCCGGCGCCGGGCAGGACTATGCCGGCACTTCGACGGCGCGGGCCGTGATCGCGACCGCCCGGCCGGCCGCGGCCACGCTCACGACGCACGGCGGTGCGCGGCTAGCGCGCGCCGGATGAATTCGGCCGACGCCCCGAGATAGTGCTCCGGGGTCAGCGCGGACGCCAGCTCAGCGTGGCCGACTCCGGCCGCCCGAACGCGCCGGCCGCGGCTGACTCCGCGAGCAGTGCCTCCGCCAGCCCGATGCCCTGCGCTGCCGACCTGACGGCAGCCGCCGACACCAGGTCGTGGGCGGTCACCGGGCCGAGCCCGGGCGCTAGCAGCCCGGCGACCTTCTCCGTCATCGGCAGGCCGGCGGCCGTGTCCAGGTTGGCGCGCATCCTGGCGCCGTCAACCTGCAGCCCGGTGACCAGGTCAGCCGCCCAGGATGCCGCCGATCCGGTCACTCGCAGCAGGTCGGCCAGCGTTTCCCATTCCGCGTGCCAGCCGCCGGCCGCCCGCTGGTGCTCCTGCTCGGCCGCTGCCGCCAGGGTCGCGAGCAGACCAGGTGCTCGCTTCGTGCAGCCCAGAATGACGACCGAAGCCACCGGGTTGTGCTTGTGCGGCATGGCCGACGACCCGCCGCGGCCCGGCTGCGCTGAGCTCTCGGCAACCTCGGCCACCTCGGTCTGCGCGAGCAGCGTCACGTCCCTGGCAATCTTGCCGACGACGGCACACACGCCGGCCAGCGCCGCGCCCAGCTGAACGATCCGCAACCGGTCGGTATGCCACGGGATCACGGGCTCGGCCAGGCCAAGGTCGGCCGCCATCAGCGCGGCGACGGCCGGGCCGGCCGAGCCGAGCGAGGCAAGCGTGCCCGCGGCGCCGCCGAACTGGACCGCGAGCCGGCCCCGGACGCGGCCGAGGCCGGCCCGTGCGTCATCCAGGCTCGTCAGCCAGCCGGCTGCCACCAGGCCAAAGGTGACCGGAACGGCCTGCTGCAGCAGCGTCCGGCCGGTCATCACCGTAGTCGCGTGCTCATCCGCCAGCGCCGCGGCACCGTCCGCGGTCGCGGCCAGATCGGCGTCGATGCCGGCGATCGCGCGGCTGGCCAGCAGCATCGCCGCGGTGTCGATGATGTCCTGGCTGGTCGCACCCCGATGCACGGCCTGCCTGGCCTCGACTGGCACCAGGCCGGTCAGCACCCGGACCAGCGCCGGGACGGGGTTCCCGGTCAGCGCCGCCTGGCGGCCCAGGTCGCCAATGTCGAACCGGTCAGCGCGAGCCGCCGCCGTCACCGCCGCGCCAGCGCCCGGCGGCGCGAGCCCGGCGGCTTCCAGCGCCCGGCCCAGCGCGGCCTCCGCGTCGAGCATTGCCTGCAGCCAGTCCTGGTCGCCAACCGTCGCCGCACCGCGGCCGAAAAGGCTGTCAAACAAGCCGCCGCTTCCTGGACTGTGCACGTCACCATGATCCCTCGCGCGCAGCGCGAGCGTCAGCCGGACGGGCGCTGGCGGATTAACGGCCGGCCCCTCACCAGGCCTCGCCGGGCCGTGACCTGGAGCTAACCCAGCGCCGTGCGCAAGTCCTCGATCAGGTCGTCGCACGATTCGATGCCGACCGACAACCGGACCAGGTCGGCGGGTACCTCCAGCGGCGAGCCGGCCACCGAGGCATGGGTCATCCGGGCCGGGTGCTCGATCAGCGACTCGACCCCGCCGAGCGATTCACCCAGGGTGAACAGGCGCGTCCGGCCGCAGATCTCGACGGCTTCGGCTGGGCCGCCACTAGCCCGGAACGAGACCATGCCGCCGAAGCCGCGCATCTGCTTCGCCGCCACTTCGTGACCCGGATGCGCGGCCAGCCCCGGATAGAAGACCTCGGTCACGGCCGGGTGGCTGACCAGCATGTCCGCGATGCGCTGCGCGTTCTGGCAATGCCGGTCCATCCGCACGGCCAGGGTCTTGGCGCCGCGCAGCGTGAGCCACGAGTCGAACGGCCCTGGCGCGGAACCGACCCCGTTCCGAAGGAAATAGAGCTGGTCGCCGAGGCCGCCTGCATCGGCGACGACGATCGCACCGCCGACCACGTCGGAATGCCCGCCGATGTACTTGGTGGTGGAATGGACGACAGCGTCGGCGCCGAGCGCGAGCGGCTGCTGCAGGTACGGCGAGGCGAACGTGTTGTCCACCACGAGCAGCGCGCCCGCATCACGGGCCAGCTCGGCGAGCGCGGCGATGTCGGCAATTCCCAGCAGCGGGTTGGTGGGCGTCTCGACCCAGACAAGCTTCGCCGGGCGCTCGGCCAGCGCAGCCCGGACGGCGGCGCGGTCCGACATCGAGACCGGACGGTAACTCACGCCCCAGCCCTTCAGCACCTTGTCGAAGAGCCGGAACGTACCGCCGTAAGCATCATCGGGGATCAGCACATGGTCGCCAGGCCGGCACGTCGCCCGGACCAGGCAGTCCGAAGCGGCCATCCCGGATGCGAACGTCAGGCAGCGGGCACCGCCCTCGAGCGCGACCAGGCACTCTTCCAGCGCGCCCCTGGTCGGGTTGTCGGTGCGCGAGTACTCGTAGCCGTCAATCCAGCGGGCTGCCTCGCCAACTTCCTTGCCGCGCAGGCCGCCCACACCATCCTGCTTGTAGGTGGACACCTGGTAGATCGGCGGGACTACCGCGCCGGTCGCCGGATCAGGCTGCTGGCCAGCATGGATCGCAAGCGTCTCGAACCCATCATGCGTCTGCATCGGTACAGGCTATCCAGCCTCGCCGGACAGGAAGGTCAGTACGTCCTGCCTGGTGATGACGCCGGCCGGCTTGCCGTCAACCAGCACGAGTGCCGCCCCGGACTGACTGAGCGCCCTGGCCGCTGCGCTCACTGGCTCGCCAGAGCCTACCGACGGCAGCGGGGGCGACATCAGGCCCGCGACCTGGTCGTCCGGCGCCGCCTTGCCGGTGACCAGCGCGTCGAGCAGGTCATGCTCGACGATGCTGCCGACCACTTCCGCCGCCATCACCGGTGGCTCGGCACTGAGTACAGGCAGCTGAGACACGTCGAACTCGCGCAGGCTGGCGATCACGGTCCGCACCGTGTCGGTCGGGTGGGCATGCACGAACTGCGGGAGTGAGGAGCCGGCCTTGCGCTCGAGGACGTCGCCGACCCGCGGCTCGGCGGTCTCGGCGGTGAGGAAGCCGTAGTCAGCCATCCAGTCGTCATTGAAGATCTTCGACAGGTAGCCGCGGCCACCGTCGGGCAGCAGCACGACTATCACGTCATCGGGACCGGCGGACTTGGCCACCTGCAGCGCAGCGACCACGGCCATGCCACAGGAGCCGCCGGTGAGCAGCGCCTCTTCCCTGGCGAGCCGGCGGGTCATCAGGAAGGACTGAGCGTCGCTGACCGCGATGATCTGGTCGCAGATGCTCTTGTCATAAGTGTCGGGCCAGATGTCCTCGCCAACACCCTCGACCAGGTACGGCCGGCCGGTCCCGCCGGAGTACACCGAGCCTTCCGGGTCGGCCCCGATGATCTGGACCCGGCCGCCGGAAACCTCCTTGAGGTAGCGGCCGGTGCCGGAGATCGTGCCGCCGGTGCCAATCCCGGCGACAAAGTGCGTGACTGACCCGTCGGTCTGCTGCCAGATTTCCGGGCCGGTCGAGTGGTAATGGGAGCTGGGATTCTCCATGTTGGCGTACTGGTTCGGCTTCCAGCCGCCTGGGGTCTCCCTGGCCAGCCGGTCGGAGACCGAGTAGTAGGAGTCGGGGTGGTCCGGCAGCACGGTGGTCGGGCAGACGACTACCTCGGCGCCATAGGCTCGCAGCACGCTGATCTTGTCCTGGCCGACCTTGTCCGGGCACACGAACAGGCAGCGGTAGCCCTTCTCCTGCGCCACTATGGCCAGGCCGACGCCGGTGTTACCGGACGTGGGCTCGACGATGGTCCCGCCTGGCTTGAGCTCGCCGGCCGCCTCGGCCGCTTCCACCATCCGCAGTGCGATCCGGTCCTTGACCGATCCGCCGGGGTTGAAGTACTCGACCTTGGCCAGCACGACCGGGCCGTTCCCCTCGCCGGGGAGTTGCCGGGTCACCTTGCGGAGCCGGACTAGCGGCGTGTTCCCGACCAGATCGATCAGGGAGTCGTGAACCTGCATCGTTGCTCCACGTTGGGTGTTGGGTGCCCGGCGGGTGCGCCTCGGCATGCTCGGTGCAGAGGGTACCGAGTCCAAGGTATGCAAGCCGCGCGGACTGCGCCCGGCCAGCCCAGCCGTCGCTCGCCTGCCGTCGCTCCCCTGCCGAGCGGCTGACTACCTGAAGCCACTACCATGTCGCCATGCGCAACCAGTTGACTGCGCGGTCCCAGCTTGCGCGCACGCCATGACCGGCCGGATGGGGAAGATCAGGAACATCTTCCTGGTATGGCTGGTCTGGCCGTTGCTGACGCTCGGAATCTATCACCTGGTGTGGTGGTACAAGATCAACCGCGAGGCACGTGACCTGAACGCTGGCATCGAGGTCAGCCCGGGCATCTCGGTAGTTGCCATCACGCTCGGCGTGCTGATCATCGTCCCGCCCTACGTGTCGATCTACAAGACGGGCGAGCGGATCGGCCGGATGCAGGCTGCGGCCGGCCTGCAGGTCAGCTGCAACGGCGTCATCGGCCTGATCGCGAGCTTCATCCTGGGCCTGCACGCGCTGTACTACCAGTATGAGCTGAACAAGATCTGGGTGGCCCTCGGCGGTGCGCCCGAAGGCACGCCGGTTGACCTGCCAGCCGCGCCAGTGCCAGGCACTCCTGGCGAGCCCTGGGCCGCCTGACCGTGCCGGTTAGGGCCGCTTTCGCAACCAGGGCGAACCTGGGTTACTGTGCGGTTAACTACCCGACTTACCAGGAGCCCGCCATGCCTGAGGCAGTTGTCGTCGCCACCGCCCGTTCGCCCATCGGCAGGGCCTTCAAGGGATCGCTGACCACTATCCGGCCCGATGACCTGACCGCGCAGCTGGTCTCGGCAGCGCTGGCCAAGGTGCCGCAAGTCGACCCGGCCCAGATCAGCGACCTGATCCTGGGCTGTGGCCTGCCCGGCGGCGAGCAGGGCTACAACATGGCGCGGGTCGTCGCCGTCATGCTCGGCTATGACACCCTGCCCGGCACGACTATCACCAGGTACTGCTCGTCGTCACTGCAGAGCACCCGGATGGCCTTCCACGCCATCAAGGCTGGCGAGGGCGACATCTACATCTCGGCCGGGGTCGAATGCGTCAGCCGGGGTTCGGGAAGGGCAGCAGCGACGGCGTGCCGGACACCAAGAACCCGGTCTTCGCCGACGCCGAGGCCAGGGCAGAGGAGATGGGCAAGGGCGGCTTCCAGTGGCACGATCCGCGCGAGGACGGCAACGTCCCCGATATCTACATCGCCATGGGGCAGACCGCCGAGAACGTCGCCCAGATTCGCGGCATCAGCCGGCAGGAGCAGGACGAGTTCGGCGTCCGATCCCAGAACCTGGCCGAGAAGGGCCTGGCCGATGGTTTCTGGCAGCGCGACATCACCCCGGTGACGCTGCCAGACGGCACCGTGGTGTCAGCTGACGATGGCCCCCGGCCTGGCACGTCGCTGGAGAAGGTGTCGCAGCTCCAGCCGGTTTTCCGGCCGGACGGCACGGTCACGGCCGGCAACTGCTGCCCGCTGAACGACGGCGCCGCCGCGGTGATCGTGATGAGCGATACCAAGGCGGCGGAGCTCGGGCTGACGCCGCTGGCCAGGATCGTCTCCACTGGCGTCACCGCCCTGTCACCGGAGATCATGGGCCTCGGCCCGGTCGAGGCCTCCCGCCAGGCGCTCAGCCGGGCCGGGATGACCATCGACGACGTGGACCTGGTCGAGATCAACGAGGCGTTCGCCGCACAGGTGATCCCGTCCTACCGGGATCTGGGCATCGACATCGACAAGCTGAACGTCAACGGTGGTGCCATCGCGGTCGGCCACCCGTTCGGCATGACCGGCGCGCGCATCACCTCGACACTGCTCAACAGCCTGCAGTTCCACGACAAGTCGATCGGGCTGGAGACCATGTGCGTGGGCGGCGGCCAGGGCATGGCGATGATCTTCGAGCGGCTCGGCTAGCGGGCGCCGCGGCGCGGCGAATGCCTTTCATCGATCCTGGTTCCGCAAATGCGGATAAACGGCTAGTCCCGAGCAGCCAGGATCGATGAAAGGTCGCGGCACCCCGCGGAGACCACCGCACCAGCAGCGACGCCGCCGCCCAGCGTCCAGACGCCCTGGTATGCCCGGAACGCGACCGTTAGCCAAACGGGGTATTACGGAAGGCTGACGCCCGGGTCTTGTCACCGGCCCGGACGTGGTGCAGTCTCGACATCAAGGACCACCCTCACCTCGGAGGTGCCACTTGTCCCTGACCCACTCTCCGGAGATGCACAAGAACCTGATCGCCCGCATCCCGTCCGTCACCGGACTTCAACTCCGAGAGTGGTTCAGCCGGCTTGAATCTGGTCCCTCGTTCTTGCGCTGCAATGAACGGGCACACTGGCTGTCGGACGAGCACGGCCTGTCGCATGGCTACGCCAGCGCGATCGTGCATGAGTATGAGCTGCAGCGCCGCAGCAGGCTCAACAGCGCCTGACCGGCTAGGTGGACATCGCCCGCGCTGTCAGCTTCCTGACCGGCCACCCGCGCGCGGTGCTTGCCACGACCCGTGCTGACGGACGCCCGCAGCTGTCGCCTGTCGTGGCTGCTGTCGATGACGACGGCAGAGTGCTGATCAGCACCAGGGAGACGGCCGTCAAGGCTAAGAACCTGGCCAGGAATCCGCGTGCGTACCTGTGCGTCATCAGCGACGCCTTCTTCGGTGACTGGATCCAGGCCGAGGGCACTGCAGAGCTGATCCATCTGCCGGATGCGATGCCGCTCCTTGAGGACTACTACCGCCGGCTGTCCGGAGAGCACGGGGACTGGGAGGACTACCGGGAGGCCATGAGGAGGGACAAGCGCCTGATCGTGCGCATCACCATCGAGCAGGCCGGGCCCGACATCAGCGGATAACGGCGGATCGCCGGGCGGCGCGTGTCACTGACCTTTGAGCGGAACGGCGACCAGCTAAAGTCGCCGCCGTTTACAAGTGCGTCGTGCTGCGCCGAAAAATATCCCGAAAGGGTATAACCCGCTAACTGGCAGTTGCGCCTAAGACAAATCGCGGATACGCACTTATGCAGGTTAAACCGGGACCTGCCTGAATCCTTGGCAGAATGACTGACTGATTAGTCAGTCGGCATCGCTTCAGACCTGCCGACGTTCCAGCAGGTCAGTGGTACCCCCGGTCGGAGTCGAACCGACACTGGGGACCCTTTTAGGGGGCCGGCCTCTTCCCTTGGGCTACGGGGGCATTGCGATGATACCCCGCGCCCATCAGCTAACTCCAGATATAGCAATTAAAGCGGTCCGTTTCTCTGCCAATGTCTCCTATCTAATCCTTGCGAAGTTTCGCAGTTGATACTCGCAGTCACTGAAAGCACCATTCTTATTACCCTCGGTGATCGGCCGGTCGCCGTTTCCTGGCCCGGTCACAGGCCAGCTAGCTCCCGCGCGCGGCAGAAGACGGCGTCGAGCATCGCGTCGTTGACCCGCCCGGTGAAGGTGTTCTGCTGACTGGGGTGGTAGCAGCCGAGCACCGTCAGCGGAACATTCCGTCCGCTCCCCGGCAGCTCGCGCCTCAGCTCCATGCCCGAAGGCCGGCCGCGGTCTTGGCACCTGCAGCCCGATCGACGCGAGCTGCGGCCAGAGGGCCTGCCAGGCGAAATGACCCAGGCACACGATCACTCGTATATCGTCGCGGTTCAGCGCCAGCTCCGCCGCCAGCCACGGCGCGCACGCCTCGCGCTCGGCGACCTCGGGCTTGTTGGCCGGCGGCGCGCAGCGCACGGCAGCGGTCATGCGGGTGGCGATGAGCCGCTGGCCGTCCCCCGCTGCGACCGAGTCAGGCTGAGCAGCCAGCCCGCACCGCCAGAGAGAGGCGAACAGCACGTCGCCGCTCCGGTCGCCGGTGAAAATACGGCCAGTCCGGTTCCCGCCGTGAGCAGCCGGGGCGAGGCCGAGGATCAGGATCCGCGGTCGTTCATCCCCCCAGCTCGGGACCGGCCTGCCCCAGTAGGTCTGCGACTGGAAGGACCTGCGCTTGCCGAGCGCGACTTGCTCCCGCCAGGCGACAAGTCGCTTGCAGGCACGGCAGACAGATTCTCTGGCCGCAAGCTCGCCGATCGAGCCTGCGCTCGCAGCGAGTTCGCGCACCTCGGCTGCGGTGCGCGCGACCGGGGTCGCTGGCGTCGCCAGGTCACCCGGCCAGCCGCTGCCGGGCGGGACGGCCGCCTGGGCGTCAGTCACCGGCGGCGATCGACCAGGCGATGCCGTCCAGGATGTCGTGCTCGCTGGTGACGTACTCAGCAAAGCCGAACCGCCGCATGACGCGGTCTAGCACCAGCGCTCCCGCACCGATCACGTCGACGCGGCCCGGGTGCAGCGATCCGATCGCCGCGCGCTGTTCGCGGGTCTTGCTGAGCAGCTGTTCGGTCACGGCATGCACCGAGTCAGCAGAGATCCAGGCGTGATGCGTGCGGCCCGAGTCATACTTCGGCAGGTCAAGCGCGATGGCGGTGATGGTGGTCACCGATCCGGCTAGGCCGACCAGGGTGCGGGCAGCCCGCACCGGAACTGTCGCGGCGACGTTGGCCAGGGCACGGTCGATGTCGTCAATCGCGTCCTGCACCTCCGAACTTGTCGGCGGATCGGAGTGCAGGTGCCGCTCGGTCAGTCGCACGCAGCCGATGTCCACCGAGATCGCAGCCAGGCCGGCCGCGCAATTCAGGGCTGCCGGGATCGCCGCCCAGCACGAACTCAGTCGACCCGCCGCCGATGTCCACCACCAGGAACGGCGGGACCGGCTGGTGACCGGCCCGTGGCTCGGTGTCCAGCCCTGCGGCGGCAACCCTGTCGGCGGCCGGCCCTTCGGCGGCCAGCTCTGCAGTCGCGCCAGCGAAGGACAGCCGCGCCTCCTCATCTCCGGTGATCACCTCGGGCGCCGTGCCGAGGATGCCGATGACGCCGCGGCTGAACTCGTCGGCGTTAGCGGCGTCCCGGATCGCACTGGTGGCAACCATGCGGACGCGGCGAGCTCCGGCAGCCGCGATCTCGGTGGCATACTCGGTCAGCACCCGGAAGGTGCGCTCCAGCGCATCTGGCGCGAGCCGCCCGGTGGCGTCCACGCCTTGCCCGAGCCGGACGATTTCCATCCGGCGCTCAACGTCAGTGAGCGTATGCCGGTCCGGATCGATGTCGGCGATCAGCAGCCGCAGCGAGTTCGTACCGCAATCGATGGCCGCTACCCGCTGATTCATTTGCGCACTCCTCTCAGTCCGGATCGCTGGCACACGGACCAGCGTGCCACCAGTCGCCAGCGGCGCGCGCGGCCTCCGCGCCGAGCGGGTTCGAGCCGGGGACCGCCAGTTCCTGCGCCACCAGCGCGTGCAGGCACTTCACCCGGTCCGGCATGCCGCCAGCGCTCTGCGTCGCCGCAGGCAGCGGCTCCAGGCCGGCCGCCCTGGCGGCCTCCGCCCGGCGGTCAAGGTAGTCCGCGTGCGCAGCCACGTACCGGGCACGCAGCCCGGCGTCCGCGCGCAGCCTGTCCGCCATGTCCCGCATGAGACCTGCGGCTTCCAGCCTGCTGACCGCCGCTGCAGCCCGCGGGCAGGTCAGGTAGAACAATGTGGGGAACGGCGTCCCGTCCGGCAATCGCGGCGCCGTCTGCACGACGTCGGGCAGGCCGCAGGGACAGGTGTGCGCCACCGCCATCACGCCTCGGGGCGGCCGGCCCAGCTGCCGTTCGATGACCGCGAGCACCTGCGGCTGCGGGCCGCCCGTCTCGCTCCCGGCCGGCGCTGTCATGTGCTCATCTGACCGCGGGCCTGCCCGCCTCCCGGACCGAGTCCCACAGCCGCCCGTACCAGGGAGAGCTGGACTGGGCCGCGGTGGTCCTACCGTGCCGCTGACGGGGAGCGATCACTACGTAGCAGGTCTCGTCGGGGAAGCACATGTGCAGCTTGTCCCGAGCCTGCTGCTCGACGAAGCTGTCCGACGCGAGCGCCCGCTGCTCCGCCTTGTCCTTGCGGACGGCGATGGCGAGCTGCGCGTTCTGGGTCACTAGCTGATCGATCTGGCGGCGCTCCGCGAGGTACTCCCGCACCGGGTAGGCCAGGCTGAGCGCGATGGCGCACAGCACGATGGCCAGCACAGCTGCCCGGCTGGTGAATTTCGGGTGCGCGGCCGGTGCAGGCCCGCCGCCTGCCGGACCGGCCGTCCCGCCAGGGCTCACTGGCCGCCGGCCGCCGGCCGGGACCGGGGGAAGGCGCCATAGCCGGCGTACGCAGCGCCGTCGCCGAGCAGTTCCTCGATCCGCAACAGCTGGTTGTACTTGGCGACTCGCTCCGACCGGCACGGCGCGCCAGTCTTGATCTGGCCGCAATTCATCGCGACGACGAGATCGGCGATCGTCGTGTCCTCGGTCTCTCCCGAGCGGTGACTCATCATCGTCGTGTAGCCGCTGCGGTGCGCCAGATCCACCGCGCTGAAGGTCTCGGTCAGGGTGCCGATCTGGTTCACCTTCACCAGCAGCGAGTTAGCCACCTTCTCGGCGATGCCGCGGCTGAGCCGGTCCGGGTTAGTGACGAAGATGTCGTCACCAACGACCTGAACGCTGCCGCCAAGCTCCGCTGTCAGCTCCCGCCAGCCAGCCCAGTCCTCCTCCGCCAGCGGGTCCTCCAGCGAGACCAGCGGATAGGCATCGAGCCACTGCGCGTAGATCTCGGTCATCTCTGCGGCCGTCTTGGCACCGCCCTCGAACGCGTACCGGTCTCCGTCCAGGAAGCTGCTGGCAGCGGCGTCGATTGCCAGTGCCACGTCGCGGCCAGGCGTCAGCCCGGCTTTGCCGATGGCCTCGATGATGAGGTCGAGGGCCGCCCGGTTGTGCGCCAGGTCCGGGGCGAAGCCGCCCTCGTCACCGACGCCAGTGTTCAGGCCGTGCTGCTTCAGCACCGCCTTGAGCGCGTGGTAGGTCTCTGCGCCCCATTGGACAGCTTCAGCGAACGTGCTGGCGCCGACCGGCGCGATCATGAATTCCTGGATATCGACATTGGTATCGGCGTGTGCGCCGCCGTTCAGGATGTTCATGCACGGGACCGGCAGCAGGTGCGCGTTCGGGCCGCCCAGGTAGCGGAACAGTGGCAGTCCGGACGACTCGGCGGCAGCCCGCGCGACTGCCAGGCTCACTCCGACGATGGCGTTCGCGCCCAGCCTCGACTTGTCCGGAGTCCGGTCCAGGTCGATCATGTCCTGGTCCACCAGGCGCTGGTCGTCCGCGTCATAGCCGAGCAATTCCGGCTGGATCTCGTCGATCACCGCCTGCACGGCCTTGGTGACGGCCTTGCCGCCGTACTCCTGGCCGCCATCGCGCAGCTCAACCGCCTCGAACGCGCCGGTCGACGCTCCGCTTGGCACCGCGGCCCGGCCCAGGCTGCCGTCATCGAGTACCACCTCGACCTCAACCGTGGGGTTGCCGCGCGAGTCGAGAATCTGCCTGGCGAAAATGCCTTCGATCGAGGCCACGGAAGAGCTCCTGCTCCGCTAGCGATGCTGAGGGATCCTTTTGCGAGCCTAGTGGAGGCCACCAGGCAAGTGCAGCGGGCACGCCGACTAGGTCAGGCCCCGGCCTCGAAGGCCCGCACCCGGCTTGCGTACGCGCGTGCTGCCGACCGGAGCTCGAGCTCTGCATCGAGGCCCGCCGACTGCGCCTGCGCAACCAGCGCGAACAGCTGGCGGCCGAGGTCGCTGACCCCGGGCAGCTCATCCGGGTCTGCCAGCTCGGCCGGGACACCCGCCCGGCCAGCCCGCCGCAGCAGTTGCGCCGCGAGTGACAGTGCGGGCTGGGCCATGGGCACACCGTCCAGCGCGGATGCCGGACCGCCGGGACCAGCCGCCGCCCGCTCGGCCGCCTTGATCGCGTCCCAGTTCTGCTTGACCTCGTCCGCCCCGGTCACCGTCACGTCGCCGAACACGTGCGGATGCCGCCTGGTCAGCTTGTCGATGATCGCGTCGGCGACGTCGTCGATGTCGTAGCCAGTACCGTCCGTGCGCTCCTGCGCCACCCTGGCATGGAAGACAACCTGGAGCAGCACGTCGCCGAGCTCTTCGCGGATGGCTGCCTGGTCCTCGGCAGCCAGCGCGTCAACAGCCTCGTAGGTCTCTTCCAGCAGATGGGGTGTCAGGCTCGCGTGCGTCTGACGGGCGTCCCACGGGCAGCTGACCCGCAGCGTGTCCATGACCTGGACCAGCTCGAGCAGGCGCTCCCCCGGCGCCGCGCCCTCGGCTAGCACGGTGTCCTCGGCACGGTGTCCTCAGCACGGTGTCCTCAGCACGGTGTCCTCAGCACGGGCGGGACTTCAGCACGGGGGCTTCAGGACCGCGGGCGACGAGGACGGCGTGGGCGAGGGATTGGCCGCCAGCGTTGGCGGCGCAGGCACCACGGTGTAGCTGGCGTAGTTGAACTCGCCGTACTGGGGGTTCACCGTCACGCCGAGGCTCTTGGCGGCCAGGCACTGCTGGTGCCCGATCTGAAGGGATAGCTGACTCTGTGCGGCCGAGCTGGTCGGCGGCTGGCCCCCGTCAAGCTGGCTCGCTAGCGCGCTCTGGATGGCGAAGTACTGGCCGAGCTCGGGCAGCAGATCAGGTGGCAGCGCTCCGGCCGCCGACACGTACTCGGGCAGCGTGACCTTGCTCTGTGCGGCCTGCCTGGACAATCTGGTCAGCTGGCTTGTGGCTTGCGCTGGCGTGACGCTGATGTTGTGCTGCGCGGCTAGCTCGTCGTAGATCCGGAACACGATCAGCCAGCTCAGCACCTGCTGTGTCTTCTGCGACACAGGCCGCTGCGGCTTGATGCCCTTGGCCAGGTCGGTCTGGTAGGCCGCGGCCAGGTTGCTACCTCCGAGGTCAGCGTTGCCGAGGAGATCCGGTGGCTGCCGGTGATCGCGGCGGCGCCCATCTTGACACTGCCGCACGCGGACACCGCCAGCCCGGTGACGAGCAGCGCAGCAACCAGCTTCACCGGGCCGCCGGAAACGACCGAGCGGCGGCTGACCTTGCCGGTACTGATCGCGGCCTTCCTGGTCACGCCAGGTCCTCCTCGTGCATCCTGCTCATGCTGAGCGCTCCGGATCCGCTCCGGCTGCGCCGCTTGCCCGGGCTCCGCCCCGGCGAGCGTCAGCTGCGGACGCACCCCGTGCACAGGCATGCCGACCCGATCAGCTCCTCGCACCAGGCAAGCAGTTCCTGATCGCGCAGCGGCGGCGCGCCAAGCGAAATGGTCTGCCCGGTGCCAGCCCGCGTGCTGCCCGACCCTGCGCGCGTGCCAGGCACCGCCTTCGGCACCGGTACGAGCATGTTACGCACCGCCGGCTTGAGCACCGTCCCCGGGTACAGCCGCTGCACGCGGACCTGGCGTGATTCCGGCAAGTCGACCGGCGCGAACCGGATGCTGTTGCCCTGCAGCGTGATGTCGGTCAGCCCGGCGTTGCGCGCCACAGCGCGCAGCCTGGCCACTGCCAGCAGGTTCTCCACCTGGCCAGGAACCGGCCCGTACCGGTCGGCCAGCTCGTCTCGGACCGCCTCGATGTCGACGGCGGAGTTGATGGCGGCGATCCGGGTGTAGGCCTCCAGCCGGAGCCGCTCGCCGGTCACGTAGTCATGCGGGATGTGCGCGTCCACCGGCAGCTCGACCCGGACCTCCGCGCGCTCGGCGGGGCCGTCGCCGCGCAGCTCGCGCACCGCCTCGCCGATCATCTTCACGTACAGGTCGAAGCCAACAGCGGCGACATGCCCGGACTGCTCGCCGCCGAGCAGGTTGCCGGCGCCGCGGATCTCCAGGTCCTTCATGCGCGATGTGCAGGCCCGCACCGATGCCCGGTGTGCTGCTGCAGCGTCGCCAGCCGCTCGTGCGCCGTCTCGGTCAGCGGCTTCTCCGGCGGGTACAGGAAATAGGCGTAGCCGCGTTCCCGGCCGCGTCCCACCCGGCCGCGCAGCTGGTGCAGGTCAGGCAGCCCGTACGCGTCGGCCCGGTCCACGATCAGCGTGTTGGCGTTCGGGATGTCCAGGCCGGATTCGACGATGGTGGTCGACACCAGCACGTCGAACTCGCGGTCGACGAACTGGCTCATGACCTTCTCCAGGGTGTGCTCGTTCATCTGGCCGTGCCCGACGCCGATCCGCGCCTCGGGCACGAGCTCGGCCAGTCTGGCGGCCACCTTGTTGATCGACGAGACCCGGTTGTGCACGAAGAACACCTGGCCATCGCGCAGCAGCTCACGCCGGATCGCGGCGGCGATCTGCTTCTCGTCGTACGGCGTCACCGAGGTCAGCACCGGATGCCGCTCCTCGGGCGGGGTCAGGATGGTGGACATCTCCCTGATCCCGGAGATGCCCATCTCCAGCGTTCGCGGGATCGGCGTGGCCGACATGGCCAGCACGTCTACCTCGGTGCGCAGTTGCTTGAGGTACTCCTTGTGCTCGACGCCGAACCGCTGCTCCTCGTCGATGATCAGCAGGCCGAGCCGGGCGAACCGGACCTCCGGCGACAGCAGCCGGTGGGTGCCGATGACGACGTCGACCTTGCCGGACGCCAGGCCGTCAAGCGTCTCGGCGACCTCTGCGGCCGACTGGAACCGGGACATCGGCCGCACCGTCACCGGGAACGGCGCGTACCGCTCGCTGAAGGTCGCGAAGTGCTGCGCGGACAGCAGCGTGGTCGGCACCAGCACCGCAACCTGCTTGCCGTCCTGCACCGCCTTGAAGGCTGCCCGCACTGCGATCTCGGTCTTCCCGTACCCGACGTCGCCGCAGATCAGCCGGTCCATCGGGACGGCCCGCTGCATGTCAGCCTTGACCTCGTCCACCGCTGCCAGCTGGTCCGGCGTCTCCACATACGGGAAGGCGTCCTCCAGCTCGCGCTGCCACGGAGTGTCCGGCCCGAATGCGTGTCCCGGCGACGCCATCCGGGCCTGGTACAGCCTGATCAGCCCGGCTGCGATATCCCGGACCGCCTTGCGGGCGCGGCCCTTGGCCTTCGCCCAGTCGGCGCCGCCCAGCCGGTGCAGCGCCGGGGCCTCGCCACCGGTATACCGGGTTACCTCGTCGAGCTGGTCGGTGGGCAGATACAGCCGGTCGGCCGGCTGTCCGCGCTTGCTCGGCGCGTACTCGATCACCAGGTAGTCCCTGGTGGCGCCCTGCACCGTCCGGCTGGTCATCTCCAGGTACCGGCCAACGCCGTGCTGCTCGTGCACGATGAAGTCGCCGGGAGTCAGCTGCAGCGGGTCGATGCCGCCCCGTCGCCTGCTCGGCATCCGGTGCGACTGCCTGGTACCGGACCTCGTTCCCGCCATGTCAGCCTCGGCGAGGACCGCCAGCCTGATCGCCGGCCAGACGAATCCCGATTCCAGCAGCCCGGTGCCCACATGCGCGAGGCCAGGCTCGGGCGGCTGCGCCAGGTCGCCGTCGCTGGCGCCCAGCCCTTCGCCGCGCAGCAACTCGGCAAGCCGCTTGGCCGGACCGTGCCCTTCGGTTACCAGCACGACACGCCAGTCATCGGCCAGCCACTGCCGGACGTCGGTGAGCACCCGGCTGGTATCTCCCCGGTAACCAGGCGCGGGCTGCGCTGAGATGCGGAACGGAGCGGGCCCGTCGTCGGCGTCTGCCGTCAGGTCGCCGTCGCCGGAGCCAGCCGGCGGCGCGGAGTCGGCGGCCGCGAACGGGGTGACGGTCCACCACGGCAGTCCCAGCGCCGCAGCGGCGGCGCGCGCCTCGGCTATCGGCCGGATCGCGGCTTCACCGAGGTCGATCGGCACGTCACCGCCGGCGGCCGCGTTCACCCAGGACGCCTCCAGGAACTCCTGGCTCGTCCAGACCAGGTCGGCCGCCCGCGCCCTGATCCGCTCGGGATCGCAGCCGATGATCTTGCTGCCGCGGCGGCAGGTAGTCGAGCAGCAGTTCCATCCTGTCGGTCAGCGCCGGGGCCAGCGCCTCCATGCCCTCGACGGTGATGCCCTCGGCCATCTTGCCGAGAATGTCCTGCAGGCCCGGCCACTCGGCGGCGAGCTGCCTCGCCCGGTCGCGGACCGAGGCGGTGAGCAGCAGCTCACGGCATGGCGGCGCCCACAGGCCGTCCTCCGCGGATGCCCAGGCTGCGCTGGTCCGCGGCCCGGAAATAGCGGATCTCCTCGACCTCGTCGCCCCAGAACTCGATCCGCAGCGGGTGCTCCTCGGTGGGCGGGAACACGTCAAGCAGGCCACCGCGGACGGCGATCTCGCCGCGCCGCTCGACCAGCTCGACCCGCGCGTAGCCGATCTCCACCAGCCGGGCGACGGTGTCGTCCAGGCTGGCCTGCTGGCCTGCGGTCAGCTTGACCGGCACCAGCTCGCCGAGGCCGCTGACCATGGGCTGGAGCAGGCTGCGGACCGGGGTCGTCACCACGGTGAGCGCGGCCGACCGCGGATCTGCCGCATCGGGGTGGGCCAGCCGGCGCAGCACCGCCAGCCGCTGGCCAGAGGTGTCCGAGCGGGGCGACAGCCGCTCATGCGGCAGCGTCTCCCAGGCCGGGAAGTAGCCGACGCAGTCCGGCCCGAGCAGCGACCCGAGCGGCCGCGGCCAGTTCCTCGGCCTCGCGCGCTGTCGCGGTCACCGCGAGCGTGACCGGCGGTCGCCGACCTGGCGCCGTCCCGGCGCCTGCGAGCGCGGCGACCAGCAGCGGGCGCAGCGAGGCAGGCGCGATCAGGTCGCCGCCTAGCGCCGGTAGCTCGGCGGCCTGGTCAAGCGCATGCCGCAGGTCAGGATCGTCGGTGACAACCTGGAGGAGACCTGAGAGGCTCATTGCGTCCCTTGGATAGCTGGTCTGGATGGCCGGGCGAGTGCAGGTAGCGGCAGGCGGCTGGTGACATTTCGGGCGGAACTGCACGGGCGGAACTGCCAGGCAGCACGAATGGCCCGCGCCGAGCTGCGACGGGCTACCTGGTCGGTGAACCGCTGCGGATCGCTGGTCGCCAGTGCTCAGCACGGCGGCGGGATACTCCTAGTTTACGGCCCCGCATCGCCGGTCGCTGGCCAGACCTGCGGCCTGCGATCAGCGGATCGCGACACGCCAGGCCCGATTCCGAAGTACGTAAAGTATCCGAACCGCTACGCTATGGATTCGTGGCAACTGTCGAGGGGCAGGATCTGGCCGCGCCGGCCAGCACTCCGGGTGCTGCGGCGCGCCGGCAACCACCCGGACTCAGGCCAGGCCGACTTCACCAGGTTCGCGCTGGAGTACGCCGCCCAGCACCCCGGCCGCGCCGATCGCTGTCCTGCAGGCGGGCTGCGCAACCGCCGGGCCGGAACTGGACCTGGCGGCGCTGCGCGCGGCCGGGCATCAGCTGGTCATCAGCCTGGCTGACGACGACAGCAACGCAGTCCGGGCCGCGATGGCCGGCCGCCCGGACTGGAGCAGCCATGCTCGGCGAGATGCGATCGGTGCCGCTGCTGCCGCGCTCAGCTCGACATCGTGCAGTGCTCGATGCTGCTCCACCGGATCAGGCACGCGGAACTGGTCCTGGACCGGCTGGTGGGCGCGCTGCGGCCGGGTGGCCTGCTGCTCCTGCGGACGGCGGACCGGGAGACCGCGGCCGGATTCCTGGACCGCCGGCTGCCCCGGTTCCTGCGGCGCCATGGCCTGGCGCGCCGCCTGGCCCGGCCAGCCAGGCCCGTTCCCGGCCTGTGTACGAGCCGATCGCGTCCGCGCGCGGCATGCAGGCTTTCCTGCTGCGACACGGCCTGGTGGTCGCTCACCGGCAGGCACGTGACGTGCGTCGGGCACGGCCGGCCGGCCCATCGTGGTGCTGGCCGCACGCAGGCTGGTGGCATGGTTGTCCGCTGGCCGCCTGGCCTGCGATCATGACGAGCTCTGCTACGTCGTGCGCAAGCCCGAGGACCAGTACGCCCGCCTGTTGCCGTAGCGTGGCGACGGATCGGCGGGTCAGCGGGATCGACGTCACCCCGCGCCGCTGGCGAGTGCGTGGCCCGGCACGCCGCGTGTAGCCTCGGGCATGCCAGCAGGTGCTGGCCACCGCAGTGGCGCCCATCCAGCGGCGGGATGGCGCGGCGCGCAGCTTCCCTGGCGGGCAGCTGCGGTGGCGGCTGCGCGCCGGACGGAGGAGACGTGACCGCTGAAGCCGAGGCAGTGTCCCCGGCCGAGCTCAGCTCGCTGCCATCGTGCACGCTCACGCCCGACCAGCTCGGCGATCTCGAGCTGCTGCTCTCCGGCGCCTACGCGCCGCTGACCGGGTTCATGACCGACGCGGACGTGTCGGCCGTTGCGGCCGCATGGCGGCTGGCCGACGGCACACCGTTCCCGGTCTCCGTGACCCTGGACGTCGCAGCCGAAGCGGTGCCGACCGGGCCGGACGGATCGCCGCCGGGTCGGATGCTGCTGGCCGATCCGGAGGGCACGCCGCTCGCGGTCATGGCGATCGCCGAGCGGACCGCATTACCGAGCGGACCGAGCAGCGGACGGTCCGGCTGGCCGGGCCGGTGTCGGCGAACCGGCCACCCGAGCACGGGCCGTTCCGCCGCCTGATGCTCAGCCCGGCGGCCACCAAGGCGCAGCTCGGGGACGGGCCGGTACTCGCGTTCGCCACCAGGGCGCCGCTGGGCAGCCGCCAGATCGGTCAGCTCCGGCATCTGGCCGGCCAGCTGCGCGCCCGAGATCCTCGTCGTGCCGCTCGTCAGCAGCCGGGCTGAGGTGGTGGGCACGCCACAGGCGCTGATCCGGGCGGTGCTGGCCGCCATGCCGAGCCTGCCGCCCAGCTCGCTGGTGGTGCCCGGTCCCGTTCGCCGCGCCGGCCGGGCGCGGCGGCCGGCGCAGCCCGGGCCCGTGAGCTAGCCGCGCTGGCACGGATCGCAGCCGCGTACGGCGCGACCCACCTGATGGCCGACGGCCTGGCCTGGCCAGGTGCCAGCCGGTGCCGACTTCAAGGCCAAGCGCTGCGCATCCCGGTGCTGCCGTCCGGAGACTGGGCATACGACCCGCGGGCCGAGGTCTGGCGGCCGCATTCGCTGATCGAGGCCGGGACTGAGCAGGAGGACCTGTCCGCTGACCAGCTCGGCGACCTGCTGGACTCGGGCAGCCCGATCCCGTCCTGGGTAACCCCGGCCGCGGTGGCGCGCGAGCTGCGACGGGTGCGGCAAGCCGCGCGTCAGAACGCGGCATCGTGCTGTTCCTGACCGGGCTATCCGGCTCCGGCAAGTCGACCATTGCCAGGGACCTGGCAGACGTGCTGGCCGAGCGCAGTGACCGGCAGGTCTCGCTGCTTGACGGCGATCTGGTCCGCCACCTGCTCTCTGCCGGACTGACGTTCTCCCGTGCGGACCGAGATCTCAACATCGCCAGGATCGGCTTCGTCGCGGCTGAGATCGCCCGTCACGGCGGGATCGCGATCTGCGCGCCGATCGCCCCGTTCGCGACCGCCCGCGCCCAGGTCCGGCGCATGGTTAGCGAGGCCGGCGACTTCTTCCTGATCTACGTAGCGACGCCTGTCGAGGTATGCGAAGCACGCGACCGGAAGGGCCTGTATGCCAAGGCCAGGGCGGGCATCATCAGTCAGTTCACCGGCGTGTCGGACCCTTACGAGGAACCCGGCGACGCGGACCTCGTGATCGACACCTCCGCCATGGGCCGCCAGGAGGCAGTTCAGGCTGTGCTGAAGCTGCTGACGTCCGGCGGCTGGCTCGCAGCGGAGGGGACTGGCGGCCGGCCAGTTAGTCGGCGTCCTCCGCCTTGGTGCCCTGATCGAGCCTGGACTTGAAGATGTCCATCCGGCCGGAGAGCGACCGGGACATCCCGTCGCGATACCGCGACAGCAGGGGCAAGCTGATGATCGCGCTCACCACGAGAGCAATCACGATCAGAGTGAGTCCGTGCACCCCGAACAGGGCAAGCACCAGCGCGGCTGCGAAGAATATGAGCAGCCGGAGCAGGGTGTAGGAGAGGGTCGCTCGCATAGGACTCGACGCTAGTGTACGTCGGACTCATGGCCCAGCCAGGCCGAGCTGGTCGGTGCGCCGGGCGACACCTGAGGGCGCGATGCGGCAGCCCTCGCGTACTGGCCGGCCCGGCATTGATTCGGCACCGTTACCTGCGGACCTGCAGGAAGCTGGACGATTTGACCTTGTTGTCGGCAAGATTCTGCGGCTTGACTGACGGTTCAGCCCATATTCTTCCGGATCAAGGGATAAAACACAGTGTTTACTCTGTTTCCGGTGTTTGTGGCCAACTTGACGAGTTTCTGCGACACTAACCCCCATACCCTTAGGGACCAAGGGAGTGGAAACGATGGACGGCAACAGTGAGCGCCTGCTCACACCGGGGGAAGTAGCCGCGCTCTTCAGAGTTGACCCGAAGACTGTTACGCGGTGGGCAGCGTCAGGACGGATCAGTAGCATCCGGACACCAGGCGGGCACCGCCGGTTCCGTGAGTCCGAGGTCCGCGATCTGCTGAACGGTCACGCGGGGGCTGCGGAGCCGCTGGTCACCTGATCGGCCTCCGACCCGCTCACTGGGACTGCGGCAGGCCGTTCTCGGGTAGCTAATCCGATCGGCCTTGGTCGTTACCCCAGCCGCCGGCCGAGCCGTTGCGGGCCAGGTAGTCGAGAAACTCCCGGCGCAGCGCCTCGTCTCCCTCATGCCAGCGCTGGCGCCGCTGCTGATCCTCCTGCCAGGTGATTGCCATCGCGCTGAGCCGGGCGAAATCAGCGTGGCCGGGTTCGATCTCTACGTAGGCGTCACCGATCATGCTCTCGCCGTCGCCGATGGCGTACTCGGGCACGAGCAGGTTCCCGTTAGCCAGCCGGATCACGTACATGTCTGCATCGACCCCGTTACATGCCATAACGCACGTTGAAATAGAGCATGACATTCAGCGCGGCTCTGGTGTTGCCGCCGAGCATTTCCACGAGTGCCGGGCGCTGGCTCGACGCGATTGCCGCGAACGCGTCCGCGAAGAACTCCCGTCGGCCCAGCGCACCGCCGTGCTGGTGGAATTCGCTGGCCAGGTGCGGCACGCACCGACTGTAGAGGTCCTGGAACTCGTCGGAGTCCGATTGCCAGCGGTCGCCGGTTCCGTCGATGTCGTCGAGGGCGTGACCAACTTCGTGGCACATCACATCCGGCGTCGGCGAGGGCTTGGTGCCCACGATGATCTTCCTGTCACCGTAGGCGCCGGCGCAGGCGTCCCAGGTGGCCCGGCCGGACGGCAGCAGCACGCCCTTGAGCCTCGCCATGGAGTCCAGGTCAGGCACACCCCCGGCACCCACATGGATGGCGTCCAGCCCCGCCGCGAGCTTCTCCTTGACCAGTTGCGGCAGCTGCGCCAGCCGGGTGATCGCAGTTACTGACTCAGGTAGCGGCTGCTGGCCGGCCGACCATTCGCGGACGAGCACACTCTCCAGCGGGCCGCAATGGCGCACCGTTGCCGCGGTAGCGCGGCCGGCTCGCTTCGCCTCATACCAGGCGTTGCCTTGCCCAGCCTGGTCGACAGCCTGGTGGGTCGCGCGCGCTGGGCGCGAGGCCGCGAGGGCTGTGTCGCCGGGCGCAGTCTTAATCGCCGCCCTGGCCACAGCCGCGCCCGGCGGCTGGGCATACTGCACAGCGGACGCAGCGGGACTGCCCGCCCCCGAACCGCCGGAACCGGAAAGCCCAGCGCCGGGACCGCCCGCCCCCGAACCGCCGGAACCGGAAAGCCCAGCGCCGGGACCGCCCGCCCCCGAACCGCCCGGACCGGAAAGGCGGGTGCCGGGACCAGCTGGACCAGCCGGCGGAGCGCTGTGCCCGGTCGCTTCCAGGCCAGCCACGCTCTGCTGAGGCTTCGCCGCCGTCGGGCTGACGGCCAGTGCTCCGGCATCGGCGATGGCTGAGCGCCTTCTCGGCTTCCGATGATGGCCGGGGCCGCCCCTCGGTCGTGGCGCCGCGACTCCCGCGTCGTGACCGCCGGAACGCACCGCACGGCTGCCAGGCCACCACCGGCGACCGCGAAATAACCCAAGGCGCATGGTCGTTTGCTCCCGATGTGCGCAATCTCACGGCCAAATCGCTGCGCCGCCGATGCCGTCAGGCTAACCCGAGGCTGCCGTCCTGTCAGGCGATGTCACGGAACGTCACATATGCGAGGTCACTGAGACCAGATGGACAGATGTTGCAATTGGGGACCGAGCACCGTGCCCTAGCAGCTAGGCTGCCAGCATGTGGCTGGCTTGTGCTCTTATCGTGCTATTTAGCGTCGGATTTGTGCTGCCGTGCATGCTTGACATCACGACAACACCCGACACCGAGTTCATGACGTTCGGCAAGGGCACCTGGCTGCTCATCGCCGGGGCGTTCTGGGTGTTCGGCGCGGCTGCCTGGCTCATCGCCGGCCGCCCGCAGCGGCCCGCGTTCCTGCGCCGGTCGAACCCGTACGGCCCGCAGGGCTTCAGCCCGGCCGAGGCGTTCCTCAGGCACCCGGCTGCCCAGGGCGCTGCCGGATACAGCGACGTACTGAGCTCGATGACCAGCATCGTTGCGCCGCGGCCGGTTGGCCCTGACGACGACCCGGACTTCCTGCAGGAGCTCGAGCGCCGGATCCGGGAGACCCGGGAAGGTTCCTGACACCACGGGTCGAGTATCCGGCTGCCGGTTCCGCGTGTTGCCGGGCTAGCACCGCAACGACGAACCACCCGGCCTGTTTGCCCGGTTAATGAATGAACGTTGCCTGCGAACCGCGATCAGCGTTTAGCGTGACCGTCACATCGCTGTTTCTCTTTTAGCGGTCCTGCCACAGCCACGCTCAATGCAGGGGCTGGTGGTCACGATCGGGCACTCACGCCGTTCACGTCACGGTCGCGACGGCGGCTTGGCGCGCCGCGGCACGCCGGATACGGATGCTGAGCCGGCGCGGCGGCGGCGTGTGGCGTCCCGGCTCACATGCCGGCGTAGGAGTGCAGGCCACTAACCCACAGGTTGATGCCTACGACGTTGAAGAGCAGGCAGGCGAACGCGGCTAGCTGTATGTACGCGGCCCGCTTCCCGCGCCACCCTGCCGTCGCCCTGGCGTGCAGGAACATCGCGTACACCACCCAGGTGATGAACGACCAGGTCTCCTTGGGGTCCCAGCCCCAGTACCTGCCCCAGGCGTGATCAGCCCAGATGGCCCCGGCCATGACTCCGAACGTCCAGACCGGGAACGCGAACAGGATGCTGCGGTAGGACAGCCGGTCCAGCACCAGCGCGGACGGCAGGTGCTGCATGATTCCGGCGACCCGCGACGGCTGACCGAGCTTGATGCGACGCTGGCTGCGCTCGGCGATCAGGTACATCGTCGTGACGACGGCACCGAAGATGAACAGCCCGATCGCGACGATCATGGCAGTGACGTGAATGGCGATCCAGTACGACTGGAGGGCGGGCACTAGCTGGCCAGCCGGCGTGTACACGACCGTGAGGTCGATGCCGAGGGCGAAGACCACCGGCAGGAGCACGAACAGTCCCATGTAGTAAGCCCGGTACAGGACCGAGGCAGCTACGAGGACGAGCACCGCCATGCAGGTGAACGCGGCGATGAACTCGTACATGTTGCCCCAGGGCGTCCGGTGCTCGGCGATCCCGCGGCTGGCGATGGCGAGTACCTGGCTCGTCACGCCGATGCAGGTGAGGCCGAATGCCAGCCGCAGCCAGAAGCCGGAAGGCCACCGGCTTAGCGCCGGGCCAGCGCCACGGCCAGCAGTCGAGGTCGCATCAAGGCCGGACGAGTCCGGCGGCCCGCTGACCCCGGCCGTGGGCCCGCTGACCCCCGCCGCAGCGCCTGCCGAGCCGACCGCGGCGCCGGCACCTACCGGCGCCGCCGCATTGGCATAGCCGCCGCCGCATTGACGGTCGCTGCCGCACCGACGAGGTCCGGAGCTGACGCGGCCGCCAGTACCCGCTGCTTGCCGAAAGCGAAGTCGCAGGCGTAGCACAGCATCGCGATGGCGTACAAGATCACGGTGCTGAACAAGAGCTCGTTGCTGAGCTGAGCCAGGCCGGAGTTCACGGGCATCGGGGCCTCATTCTCCCTGTCGGCTGCCCTGGACCGCAGGATCGCGGGCCTGGCTGACCGGAGCATCGTCGGCAGTTACGGGCAGGGCGGCCAGGCCGGAGGTCCGGCTTCGTTCCCCGTCATCAAGATCATCGGGCTGGCACGGTGCGACCTCGGTGCCGCCCTGCTCGTCGCGCAGCATGCTGGCGATTTCCGCGAACTCGGTCTCGAACCCGCCCGCCGCATCTGACCGGGCCAGGCCACCGACGGTGACCTGCGTGCTGCCAGCTGGTAGCGCTACCGCGCGGACAAAGATCCGGCGCCGCCGGATCAGGAACGACAGGATCAGGCCAGCGAGCGCCAGGATGCCCGAGATCAGCGCGGGCAGCTGGCCGGGATCGTAGGTGATTGCCAGGCTGATCCACTGCTTGTAGCCGGTGAAGGTCAGCGTGCCTGCGTGGTCCGGCAGCTTCATGGACTGGCCAGGCGCCAGCGGCTGCGGCGCTATCGGCAGCCGGTGCAGCCCTTTGGTGTCCAGCGTGTACACCGACTGCGGCTGCCCCGAGTTCATGCCCAGGTTGCCGCTGAACGCCACCAGGCTGACCCGCGGGTTGAGCGCGGCCGGGAACACCGACACCAGGCGCCCGTTCGCGGCATAGGCAGTGGGCAGGAAGACCCCGGCGAAGCCGAGCTGATCAGGCTGGGCGTCCGGCACCTTGATAACGCCCTCGGAGGTCAGCCCGCTCTGCTCGACTGGGATGAACGGAACGGGCCCGTCCCAGCGGACCTGCCCGGTTCCGTCGGTGACTTTGAAGACCGGGGCGTAGCCGTGGCCAATCAGATAGACGCTGACGCCGTCGACCACGAGCGGGTGATTCACCTGCAGCACGTAGTGCCGGAGCGGGGCTCCCGGCTGCGCCTGATAGCTCAGCGCCGCGTTGTAGGCCAGCGGCTGGTTCGCCTGGGCGCCCGAGGTTACATATCTCGCGCTGAAACTCTGCAGGCTGATCGAGAACGGCTGAAGATCGTTCGGACCGACCAGGCGACCAGGCCGGAACACATCCATCGCCGTCGGGGTATTGGCGAAGGTCTGCCCCACCACCAGCAGCCGGTTGGCCTTGTAGCCGAAGATGCCGCCCATGCCAACCGAGAACAGCAGCGCCAGCAGCGCGATATGGAAGATCAGGTTGCCGACCTCGCGCAGGTAGCCCTTCTCCGCCGAGACCCAGCCCTCGCCGTCGCTGAGCCGGAACCGGCGGCGGCCAAGCGCGGTCGCGGCCGACTGCAGGGCCTGGTCCGGGGCTAGCTGCGTCGTATAGCTGGCGCTGGCCGGAAGCCGGGCCAGGTTGCGCGGTGCCCGCGGCGGCCGCTGCCGCGCCGAGCCCGCCAGCCGGACCGCGCGCGGGAGTACGCAGCCCGCCAGCGATGCGAACAGCAGCAGGTAGATGGCTGCAAACCAGGGCGCGGCGAAGACGCTGAACAACGACAGCTTGTTGAGGAACGGGGCGAGCGCGGGGTGCGCGGCGTAGTACTGGGTGACCGCGGCCGGGTCGATACTCTCCTGCGGTAGCACCGACCCTGGCACGCTTGCCACCGCGAGCAAGAACAGCAGGATCAGCGCGGTTCGCATGGACGTCAGCTGCCGCCAGGCCCAGCGCAGCCAGCCGCCGGGGCCGAGCCTGAGCCGGCCAGCGGACGCGCTCGCCGGGCCAGTACTGGCCGGGTCACCGCCGGTCAGGTCGGGCCCGGCTGTCCGGAATTCCCCGTCCACCGGCAGGCCGGTCATCTCGTCACCATCGGCAGTTGTCATGAGTGCTGGCCGGCTACCTCGGTTACCACGGACTTGAGCTGGGAGTAGGTGGCGCCGCCGACGATCCTGGCCGCGATCTTGCCGGTGCGGTCAATCACGATGGTCGTCGGGATCGCGGCGGGCGGTACGGTGCTGCGGAACTGAAGTGCTATCACGTCGCCAGGATCGTTCAGGCTCGGGTAGCTGACCCTGAAAGTGTGCATGAAGGCGAGTGCGCTTTGCGGCTCATCCCTGATGTCTATGCCAAGGAACCGGACCCCGCTGGCTGACAGCCGCCTGGCCAGCGTCCCGAGTCCTGGTGCCTCGGCCCGGCAGGGGGCGCACCAGGAACCCCAGAAGTTAACCACCAGCACGTGGCCGTGATAGGAGTCCAGGCTGATCTTCTGGCCTGTCAGGGTGACACCCGTCACCGCCGGAGCGGCGGCCCGGTGCCCGGCTTGATACACCGTGGACACGTAGCTGCTGCCGACGAAGCTCTGGCCGCTGCTCTGCGGTGAGTCCGCGCCGATCTGGCCACCGGAGCAGCCAGCCGCCCCGAGCGCGGCCAGCGCGGCCACGGCCACCAGCGCGGCACGAGCCGGATGGTGCTGTCGGCGTGACAGACGGGACACTTGAGGTGATCTCCTACAGGCGGTAGTACCTCGCCATTGTGCCGGACCTGACGGTGCCTGCTGACGCCGGGCCGGCTTTCGGGCCGTCGGACCGGCTCAGGCGCCAGCAACCTGGCGGCCGCGGTCTCCTGACGGCGCGGCGTAATGCACCCCGATGACGTCATCTCCCGCGAACATCAGGCTGGTGACGCTGCCAAGGGCGCACTCACGGCGCCGCGGGTCGTGCCAGAGCCTGCGGCCTTCGGCTGCCCGCCGGGCGATCCAGATCGGCATCTGATGGCTGACGCAGACGGCCTCGTGCCCGCGCGCGGACCGCGCGGCATCGCCTGCCGCCGCCAGCATCCGATTGGCGACCTCGCGATACGGCTCTCCCCACGAGGGACGGAACGGGTTCCGCAACGCTATCCAGTGCTTGGGCTTACGCAGTGCCCCGTCACCCACCCCGAAGCGCATGCCCTCGAAGTAGTTCCAGGGCTCGACCAGCCGGTCGTCAGCCGTAACCGGCAGGCCGAACTCCGCCTCGATCGGCTCGGCCGTCTCCAGGGCCCGCTGCAGTGGCGACGACAAGAGCACAGTGACATCACGGCCGGCCAGGTAATCGGCGGCGGTCTTGGCCATCTGGCGGCCCACATCGGACAATCCGAAGCCGGGGATGCGGCCGTACAGGACCTGACCGGGGTTGTCTACCTCGCCATGCCTGACCAGATGGACGATGGCCGTGGTGCCAGCCGGAGGCTGGATGTCGCTGCTGCTCATAGCGGACACAGATTACCTGCCCTGGATGACGCGCTGGCGACGTCCCGCCAGCGCACCTGATCCTGGCCGGCTAGCAGGCAGGCCGGCTAGCGTTACAGCAACCCCGTGAGTACCGCCGCCCTCGCCCTCGTGCTGCTGGCCGCAGCCGCGCACGCCAGCTGGAATCTGCTCAGCAAGCAGGCGGCCAGTACCGGCGCGGTCTGTTTCGTCTGGCTGCTGGCTGCGGCCGCCAGTTGCCTGTACGCGCCGGTGGTGGCTGTCGACGTGATTGTCAGCCGACCGCACCTGACGGCCATGAGCTGGCTGTTCATGGCCGGGACGGGCGTGCTCCAGGCGGGCTACTTCCTCTTCCTTCAGCTTGGTTACCGGCTTGGTGACCTTTCGGTGGTCTACCCGATCGGGCGAGGCACCGGAGCACTGCTGTCCGCCGTGGCCGGCGTGCTGATTCTCGGCGAGCGGCAGGACCCGGTGGCAGTGGCCGGCATCGGCCTGATCATCGGGGGCGTCATCGCCATTGGCATACCCGGCCGCCAGGCACGCGACCAGGCCGGGCCGGGCGCGCCGCGGCCAGCTCAGGCCGTCGCCTTCGCGCTGTGCACGGGGGCGTTCATCGCCAGTTACACCGTCTGGGACAAGTACGCGGTGGGCCCCTTGCACACGCCGCCGATCCTCCAGGGTTACGCCGCGTTCCCGGTCATGATCGCGGTATTCGCGCCGATGGCGCTTCGCGACCGCGGCAGGCTGCGCCAGGTGCGGACGGCCAATCGCGGGCAGATCATCGGCGCAGCGCTGCTTGCCCCGCTCGCCTACATGCTGGTGCTGGTGGCGCTCAGCTTCAGCCGGGTCAGCTCGATCGCCCCGGCCAGGGAGATCAGCATCCTGTTCGGCGTGCTGCTCGGCCGCCGGATGCTGGGTGAAGCCGGTTTCCGTCGCAGGGTCGCTGCGGCCGCCGCGATCGTGGCCGGGATCGTGGCCATCGCGGTGGGCTAGCCAGGTCAGCCAAGGGCCGCGGCGGCAGCTTCCGCGGCGGCCGGGACTACCTCCGCGATGCGGTTCAGCGCCTCGTCGTCATGAGCGGCCGACAGGAACCAGGCCTCGAACGACGACGGCGGCAGGTAGACGCCGCCATCCAGCATCGCATGAAAGAAGGCCGCATAGGCGGCTGCGGACTGGCCGCGAGCTGCCCCGAAGTCGCGCACGGGATCGGTGATGCCCAGGAAGAACGAGAACAGGCTGCCGGCCTCCTGCAGCCGGAACGGCACGCCAGCCGCGGTCAGCGCATCGCCGGTGAGCTTCGCCACCGCGGCGGCTGACTCGTCGACCCGGCCGTAAACCTCCGGAGTGCACTCACGCAAGGTGGCCAGCCCGGCTGCGGTCGCGACCGGGTTCCCGGACAGCGTGCCGGCCTGATAAACAGGCCCGGACGGTGCCAGCCTGGCCATGATCTCGGCCCGGCCGCCGAACGCGGCCGCGGGCATGCCGCCGCCCATGACCTTGCCGAAGGTCATCAGGTCGCCGCGCACGCCTTCCCGGCCGTACCAGCCTGACCTGGTCACCCGGAATCCGGTCAGCACCTCATCCATGATCAGCAGCGAGCCGTACTCAGCGCACAATCCGGCCAGCAGCTCGTTGAACCCGGCCGCGGGCGGCACGATCCCCATGTTGGCCGGGCAGGCCTCGGTGATGAGGCAGGCGATCTCGGCGCCGCTGGTCGCGAACGCCTGACGGACGGCTTCGGCATCGTTGTACGGCAGCACTACGGTGTCAGCGGCGGCAGCGCCGGTGACGCCCGGTGAATCCGGCAGGCCGAAAGTCGCGACACCGGACCCAGCTGCCGCGAGCAACGCGTCGACGTGGCCGTGGTAGCAGCCCGCGAACTTCACCACCAGCCGGCGGCCAGTGAAACCCCTGGCCAGCCGGATCGCCGTCATCGTCGCTTCGGTGCCGGAGCTGACCAGCCGGACCTGCTCGACTGGCGCCCTGGCCGCGATCTCCTCGGCTAGCTCCGCCTCGGCCGCGGTGACGGTGCCGAACGAGGTACCACGGCTGGCAGCGGCCTGCACGGCATCGACCACAGCCGGATGGGCATGCCCGAGGATCATCGGACCCCAGGAGCACACCAGGTCGACATAACGGTTGCCGTCGACGTCGGTGAGGTAGGGGCCACTGCCTGACGCCATGAACACCGGCGTGCCGCCAACCGAGCCGAAGGCCCGAACCGGCGAATTCACTCCGCCCGGCAGGATCCGGCTTGCTCGTGCGAACAACTCGGCGGACTTAGCGCGTGTGCTGCCTGACTCCATCAGCTGCCTCCTCGCAGGCGTCGGCCAGGACCTCAAGTAGCCGGACGCCATCTGGCAGCTCGTGACTAGCCGGATCGCGAAGCCACCTGGCCACTGCGCCACCGCTCGTGCGTGATGGCGGCGCGACTACGTAGCTATCCCGGCAGTGCCACCGCAGCCCGGTCACGTCGGCGACTTCCTCCGGCTCGCAGTCTAGGTGGCAGCTCCACCACTCATTTTCATCGGCTGGCGCTCCCCTGGACCGGACGAAGAAATGGGCCCGGTTTCCGGTGCTGACCGCAACCGGCCCGGGCCGCACGCCTGACTTTTCCATCCTGGCCAGCGCCGCCATCCCCACCGGCGTGGGCACATCGAGGACGTCGAATACCCTGCCTGTCGCCAGGATCACATTGGCCTGCGGCATCGCCTGCCACCACCGGCTAACGGTCTGCGGGTCGGTGCTTGCCATGTTCTGCCACGCTGGCGATACCGGGTGTGCGCCCGGTGCCGGACAGCCAACCCGATCACAGGAGCAGGCCCGCTGCCGCTCGGCAAAGCGATGCTGCTCACCAGACTGCTGCACCAGCACCGGAGGAAACGCGCCAGCGCACACGGGCCAGCCCAGAGCGGCATACCGGATAGCGGCCTCTGCCGCCCGGCCCGCTCCCTTGCGGCGCCTCACCCGCAGCACAGCCTCGACCAATTAGCCCACTCCCGCCCGGCACGCGACTCGGCCCGCATTCACAGCCGTCCGTAACACCGCAGTCCGTAACACCACAGTCGGTAAACACAGCTGCAAGATGCTCACGTTACCCGCTGCCTGGCCATCGACGGCCGAAGTGGCGACGATTGCGCTGGCATGTTGACGGGAAGCAGTGTAGATAGAACGTGTTTCAATTCTGCCGGGCGCTACGCGGTGGGCCTTTCGGCGCCCATGCACCCACCGGGCTGCCCGGCTGAGCAGGGATCGGCCTGGTCAGCTCAGCCAGCGGGCGACCTCGGCGGCCCAGTAGGTGAGGATGATGTCGGCGCCGGCCCGCCTGATCGCGATCAGCGACTCCATGATCGCCCGGTCCCGGTCCAGCCAGCCATGGGCAGCGGCTGCCTCGATCATCGAGTACTCGCCGCTGACCTGATACGCGGCCACGGGCAGCTGCACGTTCGCCGCGACCTGGCTGATTACGTCAAGGTAGGCCAGGGCGGGCTTCACCATGATGATGTCGGCGCCCTCGGCGACGTCGAGCAGCGCCTCGCGCAAGCCGTCCTTGGCCGCGGCCGGGTCCTGCTGGTAGGCGGCCCGGTCGCCGAACTGCGGCGCGCATTCGGCAGCGTCCCGGAACGGGCCGTAGAACGCCGACGCGTACTTGGCCGAGTAAGCGCAGATGGCCACGTCCGCGTGACCTGCCGAGTCCAGCGCCGCCCGGATGGCACCGACCTGGCCGTCCATCATCCCGCTCGGCGCGACGATCTGCACCCCGGCAGCGGCCTGCGCGAGCGCGATCGACGCGTAGCGCTCCAGGGTGGCATCGTTGTCTACCTCGCCGGTAGCGGTCAGCAAACCGCAGTGGCCGTGGTCGGTGTACTCGTCCAGGCACAGGTCGGCCATCAGCACGGTGTCCTGCCCGACCTCTGCGGTGAGGTCGCGCAGCGCCAGCTGGACGATGCCACCGGGGTCATCGGCCGATGAGCCGCGGCTGTCCTTGGCCGCCGGGATGCCAAACAGGATGAGCCCGCCGACACCTGCCGAGACGGCCTCTGCGGCCGCCTTGCGCACGCTCTCCCTGGTGTGCTGAACCACCCCGGGCATGGACGGGACTGGCTGCGGCTCCGCGATGCCCTCCTTCACGAACAGCGGCAGCACCAGACTCGACGGCTGCACTGCTACCTGCGCGACGAGCTTGCGCAGCGGCGCGCTACGGCGCAATCTCCGTGCCCTGGTAACGGGGAAGCCGGGGGTCATCGTGCTCCTAGCCTGCCAGCGGTGGCTTACCGGATCCGGCGACGGGCTCCGCGGCGGCGCTCGCTGGGCTTGCGCACCGGCTCGCCCGCCTCCACGGCCGCGTCGCGCAGGCCCGCGCCGTGCGCGGCGAGCGCCTCGACAAGCGCCGTCACCGACGGTGTATCCGCGACTACGTCGACGCGAAGGCCGAACTCGGCTGCCGTCTTGGCCGTCTGCGGGCCGATCACCGCGATCACGGTGACCGCATGCGGCTTGCCGGCGATCCCGATCAGGTTGCGGACGGTCGATGAGGAGGTGAACAGGACCGCGTCGAACCCGCCGCCCTTGATGGCCTCGCGGATCGGCGCGGGCGGCGGTGCGGCCCGTACGGTCCGGTAGGCGGTCACATCCTCGGCTTCCCAGCCGAGTTCGGTCAGCCGTGCGAGCAGGGTTTCGGTCGCGATGTCGGCGCGCGGCAGCAGGACCCGGTTGATCGGGTCGAGGATGTCGTCGTACGCGGGCCACGCAGCAGCCAGCCCTTCGGCCGACTGCTCACCCTCGGGCACCAGATCCGGCATGATGCCGAACTCGCGCAGCGCCATGGCAGTCTGGTCGCCGACCGCGGCCACCTTCACGCCCGCGAACGCTCTGGCGTCCAGGCCGTACTCCTCGAACTTCTCCCGGATAGCCCGGACCGCGTTGACCGAGGTGAACCCGATCCACTGGTACCTGCCGGTCACGAGCCCCTTGACCGCGCGCTCCATCTGCTGCGGCGTGCGCGGCGGCTCCACTGCGATGGTCGGCACCTGCTCAGGCACGGCGCCACGGGCACGCAGCAGGCTGCACACCTCATCGGCCTGCTCCTTGGTACGCGGCACCAGGACACGCCAGCCGAACAGCGGCTTGGTCTCGAACCAGGACAACGCGGGCTGTGCCGCGACGCCCTCGCCGACCACAGCCACCGCAGGACCGTGCGCTGTCAGCAGGCTGACTCCGGCGGCTTTCAGGTCCGCAGCGACGGTCCCGAGGGTGCCGACGACAGTGTGCTGGTCGGTAGTCGTGCCGTTCCAGGTGATCGCGAACGGCGCGGTCTCCGCCCACCCTGCTGCGATGAGCATCTTGCCAAGGTCAACCGGACCGGTCTCGGCGCCGAGTATGACCAGCGTGCCGTCCGTGTCAGTGACCCGGCTAACCTCGCTGGCCTGAATGATCCGGACGTCGCCGGCACCGTCGGCCGTCAGCGGGATGCCGGCGTACTCGGGCACCGCGATGGCGGCCGGCAATCCCGGCACGACCTCGAACGGCACCCGGGCCTTAGCGCAAGCCGCGGCCTCGGCGGCCGCATTGCAGAATATGAACGGATCGCCGCCGAACAGGCGAACTGCGAGCTGACCTGCCTTCGCGGCTTTGATGAGCAGCTTGGGATCCTGCAGCTGGGCCTCGGAATCGGCCAGCGTCGCGCCCGGCTTGATCAGGTGACCAAACCGCTCGGCTAGCCATGACGGCGCGACGACCAGGTCGGCGCGGCCGAGTAGCGCTGCCGCCCGGATGGTGAGCAGGCCCTCGTCGCCGGGCCCTGCGCCGACGAACGCGACCCAGCCCGGTACCTGCGCATCGGCGGCGCGCACGGCCGGCTTCCCGGCTGCCTGCCTGGGCTTGCTGCTGGCTTTCGTGGGGTTCACTGGTCATCGTCCCCGCTGCTGAGGTGTCCGCCGGACACTGCTGTATATCCGGGCACTGACGAACTCCCGGACCCTGACACATACCCGGACACTGCCATAAACCTTCCCGCGCCACGGTCAAGCAGTTCCGCGGCCACCTGGCGGCCGATCTGCTCAGCCTGCGCCAGGGGGCCGCTTCCGCTGCTGCGAAGCGCCATTCCCCCGTCGGCTGCCACCACCACACCGTGCAGCCGAAGTACTTCCGTTCCGGCAGCATACGCGCCGACGGGCGCCGCACAGCCGGCCTGAAGCGCGCCGAGCAAACTGCGTTCGGCCGCTGTCGCTGCCCTGCTCACCGGATCGTCGATCCGGTGCAGGAGCGCAACGAGGTCTTCCCTGTCGTCCCTGCACTCAACCGCGAGCGCACCCTGGCCCGCGGCCGGCACCATCTCGTCGGGCTCGAATACCTGGGTCACAGCGTCGAGCCTGGCGATCCTGGCCAGGCCCGCATAGCCGAGCACGACGGCGGCTAGCTCGCCAGTCTCCACTTTGGCGAGGCGGGTTCCGGCGTTGCCACGCACCGGGACCGGAATGACGTCGGACCTTAGCATCAGCAGCTGGGCAGCCCGGCGCGGCGAGCCGGTGCCGATCCGTGCGCCAGCGGGCAGATCGGCGAGCTTGGCGCCGTCCCGGGCGGCCAGCGCATCACGCGGGTCGTCGCGGCCAGGTACGGCGGCCAGCGCGATGCCGTCCGCAGCGCCGGTCGGCAGATCCTTCAGCGAGTGCACGGCAATGTCGACATCCCCGGCCAGCAGGCTCGCGCGGATCGAGCTGACGAACACGCCGGTGCCGCCGATCTGGGTCAGCAACGCGCGGCTGACGTCGCCAGCCGATTCGATGCCGACAAGCTCGACCGCCCGGCCGGTGCGGTCTGTGATGGCCCGGCTAACCAGCAGCGACTGGGCCACCGCCATCGGGCTGCGGCGCGTCCCCAGGCGCAGTGGCCGGCTCATGCGTGCCTCCTCACGGTGCTGCGGCCAGCCCGCGAGCTGGGCATCGGCCTGAGCTACAGCCTGCACCGTCGCTGGGTCCAGGTCGAAGAGCACGCGCAGCGCGTCCTCATATGTGTCTGCGCCCGGCGCGTCGGCCAGTTCCTTAACCCGGACAGTTGGGTCGTGCAGCAGCTTGTCGGTTATCCGCCGCATCGACTTGGAAATCTCGTCCATCGCCGCGGCATCGACATGACCGAGCCGTCCGGCGAGCCTGGCGAGCTCGGCGTCGACGACGCGAGCGGCCTTGGCGCGCAATGCCACCACGGTAGGCGCCACGTTCGCGGCCCGGCTCGCGGTCACATGCGTCGCCAGTTCCTCCGCCATGATCCGGTGAACCTGCTCGAGGTCACTGCTGCCTGGCGCGCCGCTGGCGCTGCCGTCGGCGGACAGCG
This sequence comes from uncultured Actinomycetota bacterium, assembly GCA_963795265.1. Lineage (GTDB taxonomy): Bacteria > Actinomycetota > Actinomycetes > Streptosporangiales > Streptosporangiaceae > JAJYUU01. The sequence continues at coordinate 193,072 of CAWCHF010000021.1, forward strand.
TCTCCAGATCGATCAGTGCGACGCCGGCATATCCGCGACGCCGGTTCGACGTCGCGCGGCATCGCCAGGTCGAGAATCACGTCGGCGAGGCCCTGACGATCCCGCGGAGCGGTTCAGTCGGAGGCGCGTCCTGGACGATATCGGCGGTGATGACATGACCACGGGCGCCTGTGCACGTGACCACCAGGTCTGCGGCGGCGATCAGGCTGGCCAGATCGGCCAGCTGGCCGGCCTGGCCGCCGCCGTGACGCGGCGAGGCGTTCGGCGCGATGCCGGGTCCGGCTGGCGACAACGAGCGCGGCTGGCCCGGAGCTGGCCACGTTAGCCACCGCCAGCCCGCTCATCGCGCCTGCGCCGACGACCAGGACATTCTTCCCGGCCAGCGCGGGCGGCGTTTCTTGGCCCAGCGCCGGCGGCTCCGTTGCCGAGACGATTCGCGGCAGCCTGCAGCCCGACGCTGACCAGGCTCGCGCCGGCCTTGCCGACGGCAGTCTCGGTGTGCGCGCGCTTGCCGGTCCGCAGCGCCACTGAGCCAAGCTCGGACAGCGTGCGGCCGAGGGTGCCGTGCTCCCTGGCCAGCCGCAGCGCCTGCCGGAGCTGGCCGAGGATCTGGCTCTCGCCGATCACCATGGAGTCGAGGCCGCAGGCGACCGCCAGCAGGTGCTGCACCGCCCGGTCCTCGTAGTGCACGTACAGGTACGGCGTCAGCTCGGCTTGCGGTACCTGCGAGTGCCGGGATAGCAGCTCGCAGATCGACGCCACCGCGCCGTGGAACTTGCCGACCTCGGCGTAGATCTCAACCCGGTTGCAGGTGCTCAGTACCAGCGCGCCAGCGATGTCCTCGGCACGCGACACGTCGTGCAGTAGCTTGCCCAGAGCGTCGCCAGTCAGCGCAACCCGCTCGAGCGTCGCCAGCGGCGCGCCCTTGTGGTTCAGTCCGACGACGAGAACGCTCATGTGCCTACCGCCTGCACCCCTGTCCTGTAGTCCTGGTCCGTGTCTGCCCGCAGCGTTGCGGCTACGGCGCGGCCAGGCCGGTCAACTCGCGGCCGGGCAGCTAGATCAGGCCCGACTTCCACCTGCGGTCTCCCCCCGGCACACTCTCAAGCAGCCGACCGGCCCGTCCCTCTGCGCGCTCGCGCGTCCCCGAACGCGCTACCGCCCCGCGCCGCTGCGCGTGGAAAGCGAGAATCTGCAACTCAATCGACAGGTCGACCTTACGCACATCGACGCCGGATGGCACGCTGAGCACGACCGGCGCGAAGTTCAGGATGCTGGTAACCCCGGCCGCTACCAGCCGATCGCAGACATTCTGGGCGGCGGCCGCCGGCGTCGCGATGACCCCGATGGAGACGTCGAAGCGCTCGATGACGTCCTCGATCTCGGCGGCGCTGCGGACGGTATGCCGGGCGATGACCGTGCCGACGACCGAGGATCGCAGTCGAGCAGTGCCGCGATGCGGAAGCCGCGGGACGCGAAGCCGCCGTAGTTCGCCAGCGCGCGGCCCAGGTTACCGGCGCCGACGATGAGGACCGGCCAGTCCTGGGTCAGGCCAAGCTCCCTGGATACCTGGTAGACAAGGTAGTCGACGTCGTAGCCCACTCCGCGGGTGCCGTAGGAGCCCAGATGCGAAAGGTCCTTGCGCAGCTTGGCCGAGTTGACTCCGGCGGCGGCGGCAAGCTCCTCGCTGGACACCGTCGCGACCCCGCGGTCGGCCAGCGCATACAGGGCTCGCAGGTAGACAGGCAGCCGCGCGACCGTGGCATCGGGGATGCCGTGGCCGGCCAGCTCCGCGGATGCCCGCCCGCATGCGTCTCGGGCTGGCGGTAGCTATCCGTCTCGCGCTGCCGTCGGATGCCGTGGCGCGACTGGCCGACGAAGGAACGGCGGGACATGCGCCGGTACTCCTGGGGGACTCGGCAAGGAACACGCCCGGGCCGGGGAACCCGCGTGCGACTTCATCACCACGGTACGCCCTTGTGAACGTTTGCACAAAGTCGGGCGAGTCGTCGCCTCGGCGGGCGCTGACCGGCCCAGGACTTGCTCGTTCGCGACGACAATGACGCGGTGCCAGCCGAAGATTTTACTTCCGGCGATCCGGATAAAACCGTACGAACCGCCTGTCAGCGCGAGCAGCGCGGCGCGCAGCCGGTCCTCGCTGACCCGCCAGAAGTCATGCTGGACCCCGTCGATCAGGGTGACCGGGATCATCTCGGCGTACCTGTCGAGATCCTCGTGCGAAGTGGTGATGTCGCGCTCGGTCCAGCCGACGCCCAGCTCGCCAGTGACCCTGGCGATCACCGACCTGGCGTCATCGCACAGGTGGCAGCCCGGCCGGGACAGCAGGGTAACCCGGACCGGCGCGCGGTCACCGGTACTCCCGGGACGACGGGCGCCCGTAGTCGCGCAGGTAGTCGGGCCGCTCGAAAGCCGGAGGTGTCGTAGCCGGGCTCGCCGAACAGCTCGGTAACAGACGGGAACGGCGACACTTTCGCCTGCTGCAGGCCAAGCTCGATGACGTTCGTCGCCAGCACGTACGGCCGCCGGTCCGCCTCGAACTGGCGCACATAGGGCTGCTGCCCGTGCCGCTCGTAGGCGTGGCGGCTCCGGTAGACCTCGTACAAGGATCCGCTGCAGCGCGCGGACGGTACCGCGTGCACGATGTAGACCAGGGTGTCCGGCTCGTGGCTGCGTACCTGCTCCACCACGCGCTCGGTCAGCCGGTCGAATTCATCGACCGTATCCTCGAGCAGCGTGTAGATGGCGATCTGGCCGAACAGCTGGGCCCTGGCGGCGTCCTCCCCGGCCCTCGCGTCCGAGAACTGTCCGGTTCCTGCTTGCCGTCGAACCCGCCAGCCGCCGCCGTAGCCTGCTCGGCATCGGGCTCCTGCGGCCCGCCGATGCCATAGGCAGCATGCTCGCCAGCGGGGCTATGGTCACCGGTCCGAAGTCCCCCGGCGACGAAATCGCCGTGGCAAGTCGCGGGCACGAAATCCGCCGGGGCGCAGCTCGGCCGACTCGCCGTCAGCCGACCGTGAGTCCGCAGCCGAGTCGTTCCCGCGCCAGCCGCGTAGCGATCGTCCTGCAGCTCCCGGCCGAGGCCTCCGTGCCGCGGTCGCCCGTCATCGGACCGGTGCAGGCCGCCACCGCGACGCTGACCGAGCCGAGCCGGCTCAGAGTCGGCTGGCATCGTCGGAGCTCTGCCAGCTGCCGCTGCCACTTCTGGCCCGCTCGGCTGATCCGTGCAGCGCGTCCAGCCGCAGCGCACCGATCCTGGTGCCAGCCAGCCAGGTCAGGGCGGCAGCGGCAGTGCAGAACAGGCTGAATTCCCGGTGCACCGGCAGGTGCACGTGCGCCTCATAGGCGGCCAGCTGTGCCAGCGACGGATAGGCCAGCAGGATCGCCGCACCGCCTGCCATCAGCTGAGCTGGCAGCGCCGCGTTCCAGGCGGGCTCGCCGGACCTGCGCACGACCGTCCCTACCGCGATGAGGCTGACGATCGCCGTGACTGGCCCGACCGCGAACATCAGCACGTAATCGGGCGGCGTCTGGTAATAGACCGCAGGATCCGGCCAGGCTGGCTGAACGCCTTAGGGGCAAGCTGGTCGAGCGCCAGCACGACCGTCGCGACCAGCGCCAGCGCGGGGAGGTAGAGACGGGCGCAGAACCGCACGCCCATGCTCTTGCGCCGCGACCTCGCACAGTCCGAGCGTCAGCGCCAGCGGCGCTATTACCTGGCCGCCGAGTTCCATGGCCCGGAACATCGCCCCGTCTGAAGCCGACGAGGTAACCGAGCGCCTGCGCGCCCAGGCTGATCAGCAGCCCGAGCAGGGCCACCGACCAGGCAATGATGTCGCCGCGCGGGCCGCGGAAACAGCGCGCCAGCAGCACGCCGCTGCCGACCGCGGCAACCACGGCGCCAATGCTGGAGACGATCAGAGAGATAGCCATTGGTGCCTATGGTGCACGACGCGCGGCGATGATGCGACCAAAGGCCCGGTCTGCCCTGCTAGCCGCCGGCCTGGCGGCGCCGCAGCGGCTCGCCGCCGGTCGGTGGGCAGCCGCCGCCGGTAGGCTCGGCAGCATGAGCGAGTCCGGCAACGACGCCAGGCCAGGCGCCATGAGCAGGTCCGGCAGCCCGGCTGCGGCTGAGCCGGGGCAGGAAGAATTCGGACCTCGTCGCCGGCGCGGTTTCGGCCGCGGTGGCCAGCGTCGACCAGCCGCCGCCGGTGCCTGACCCGGCCGCAGCGGCCTTCTTCGACGTCGACAACACGCTGATGCGCGGCGCGTCGATCTACCACTTCGCCCGCGGGCTGGCGGCCCGGAAGATGTTCGGCCCCCGCGACCTGGTCAGGCTGACCTGGAGTCAGCTGGCGTTCCGGCTGCGCGGCACGGAGAACGCCGACCACATCGACGCTGCCAGGGAGGCCGCGCTGGCCTTCGTGGCCGGCAACCGGGTGGACGACATCGTCCGCCTTGGCGAGGAGATCTACGACGACACGATGGCCGACCGGATCTGGGAGGGCGCCAGGGAGCTCACCCGGCAGCACCTGGCCGCCGGGCAGCGGGTCTGGCTGGTAACCGCCACGCCGGTGGAGCTCGCCAACATCCTGGCCCGCAGGCTGGGCCTCACCGGCGCGCTCGGCACGGTCGCGGAGACTGCGGACGGCGTGTATACCGGCAGGCTGGTGGGCGGGCTGCTGCACGGCGAGGCGAAGGCGGCGGCCGTCCAGGCACTGGCCGACCGGGAGGGACTCGACCTGTCCCGGTGCAGCGCCTACAGCGACTCCGCCAACGATCTGCCGATGCTCCGGCTTGTCGGCCACCCGAGCGTGGTCAATCCCGATGGCGACCTGCTGAAGCAGGCCAGGAGCATGGACTGGCCCGTCTACGAGTTCCGGTCCGGGCGGCGGGCCACCATGATCGCGCTGCCGGTGGCAGCCGGGGCCGGGGCGGTGGCCGGCGGCATGGCGGCTGGCGTCGCGCTGCGCGCGGCGCCGGGCTGGCAGCTAGTCGAAGGCAGGCCCGCGCTCGACGACGAGCTCGTCAAGCCGGGCCTGGATGATGTCACGTACCTGATCAGCGAGCTTGGCGACGACGTCGTCGTCCGGTTCCTCAGCCGCGCCCGCCGGCCCGTAGACGGGCTCGCCGAACTCGATGATCCACTTCGATGGCAGCGGAACGGCTCCGATCGGCCCGAGCCACGGGAACAGCGGCGTCACCGGGAAGTACGGCAGCCGCAGCGCCCTGGCGAGGACCTCCGAGTTCCCGATCATCGGATAGATCTCCTCGGCGCCGACGATCGCGCACGGAATGATCGGCACGCCCGCCCTGATCGCGATGCGCGCGAAGCCGCCCCGGCCGAAGCGCTGCAGCTGGTAACGCTCGCTGAAGGGCTTGCCGGTGCCCTTGAATCCTTCCGGGAACACCCCGACGAGCTCGCCCGCTTGCAGCAGCCGCAGTGCCTCGCCTGGCTCGGCCTTGGTGTGCCCGCTGCGACGGGCAAGGCCAGCCAGCAGGGGGACGGAGTACACCAGGTCCGCGCCCAGCAAGCGCACGTTGCGGCTAGCCGAGTGCTCAGCGAATACCCCGGCCTGGAGCATGATCGCGTCAAGTGGCAGCACGCCAGAGTGGTTGGCGACGAGCAGCGCCGCCCCGGACTCGGGAATGTTAGCGATGCCGCGCGCCTGGACGCGGAACCACTTCCGGTACAGCGCCAGCGCGGCAGGCATCAGCAGCACGGAGTTGAGATCCGGATCGAAGCCGAACTGGTCGACCTCGTAGTCGCCTGCCAGCCGCCGCCGGGCAAACTCGGCTAGGCCAGCCAGCCGCTGTCGCCAGGGGCCTGGATCAGCCATCGCGCTGCCACCGGGCCGATTCTCGCCCGGCTGCTACTTCTTGTTTCGACGCTGGACGCGCGTCTTGCGCAGCAGCTTGCGGTGCTTCTTCTTGGCCATCCGCTTGCGGCGCTTCTTGATGACTGAACCCACGAGACCACCCTTGCTTGCTTTCCCTGGCTGACGGGCATGTCCACGCACATGCACGCCACCTCGGGCGGCCGGGCACATGCCAACGCCACAGACTACCTCTGCCGGGCCGCATTGCCCGGCATCGCCCGGCATCTGGTGCCCTGGGAGGGCGGCCGGCGCGGGTCAGTCGGCGGCTACGAACGCCTCCCTGAGGTAACCGGTCACCGCCTGCTCAGGTACTCGGAAGGAGCGGCCGACCCGGATCGCCTCAAGCTCACCGGAGTGCACCAGCCGGTAGACGGTCATCTTGGACACCCGCATGATCGCGGCTACCTCGGCCACGGTCAGGAACCTGACGTCGCTGAGCGGAGTTACTTCTGCTGCCATTACTAGCCCTCTTCCCGAACTGCTACGCCTATCCAGATCTGGCGCATCAGTCACGCCCGTATCCAGCGTAAGTCTTGTGCCGAAAAGGGCAACCCCGCGCGACCCCTGCCATTTCGCTAGAAGCTAAATGTCATTGCCAGCAGAAAAGGCGCCAAGCTCCCGGCCTCGGTCCCTGGCGGCTTCTATCGCGGCAAGAACGGCGGCGCGGACACCATGCTTTTCCAGCTCCCTGATGGCGTTGATGGTGGTCCCGCCCGGCGACGTCACCGCCTCTCGGAGCAGCACCGGGTGCTCGCCGGAATCGCGCAGCATCGTGGCCGCACCGTAGACGGCCTGCTTCACCATTTCCAGGGCGTTGGCACGCGGCATGCCCAGCAGGATCCCGGCGTCCACCATGGCCTCGACCAGGAAGTAGACATAGGCGGGGCCGCTGCCCGACAGCGCGGTGGCCGCGTCCTGCTGCGACTCAGGGATCCTGAGCACCTTGCCCACCGGACGCAGCAGTTGCTCGGCTCGGTGCAGATGCTCCTCGGTAGCGTGCCGGCCAGCGGAGATCACGCTCATGGCCTCGTCGACCAGTACCGGCGTGTTGGACATGACGCGGACGACAGGGACGTCACCGGTCAGCTTGCGCCCGATGAACGCGGTAGTGATGCCTGCCGCCACGGAGATGACCAGCTTGGCCGGGGTGACAGCCGGGCCGACCTCGTCGAGCAGCGCCCCCATGTCCTGCGGCTTGACGGTGATGACCAGCGTTTGCGCGCGCTCGGCGGCCGCCGCGGCGGACAGCACCTCGATGTTGTAGGCCTGCCGTAGCTGCTGCGCACGCTCACTGCGGCGGGCGGCAGCGATGAGCTCGACGGGGGGAACGACGCCGGCCCTCAGCAGGCCGGAGATCAAGGCCTCGCCCATCTGTCCAGCGCCCAGGATCGCGATCATGAGCGGAAGCCTACCGAGGCTCGCGAGCTACCGGCGTGACAGCAGGGCCCGCAGGAAGAACGCCAGGTTGGCCGGCCGCTCAGCGAGCCGCCGGACCAGGTAGCCGTACCAGTCGCTGCCGTAAGGCAGGTAGACGCGCACCTGGGCGCCGCTGCGGGCGAGGCGTTCTTGTTCGGCGGTACGGATCCCGTACAGCAGCTGGTACTCGAAGCTGCCCGGATCGCGGCCGGCCAGGTCCGCCTTCACCCCGGCGATCGCGATCAGCCGCGGATCGTGGGTGGCCAGCATGGGGTAGCCAGGTCCGTCCAGCAGCAGCCGCATGCACCTCGCGTAGCTCTTATCGATGCCGCCGCGATCGGCCAGGCCGACTCCGTCCGGTGCCTGATAGGCGCCCTTGCACAGGCGCACCCGCGAGCCGGGCACCGCCAGTTCCTGGCAGTCGGCTGCGGTACGCGGGAGATAGGACTGGAGCACACAGCCAAGATCGGGGAAATCCGCGCGCAGCTCGCGGACCAGCCGCAGCGTCGGCTCGACTCTGGTGTGGTCCTCCATATCCAGGGTCACCGTGGTGCCCGCGGCCCTGGCGGCAGCTGCTATCCGGGCGACGTTCTCCATCGCGGTCTTCTCGCCATGCTCAGCCAGCCCGAGGCCGACCGCAGTCGGCTTCACCGATACTTCCGCGCGGCCGCTACTGGCCAGGCCGTTGCTCGCCAGCTGGCCGATCAGCCCGACGTACTCGGTCGCGACGGCCGCGGCCTGACCCGGGTCGGTCGTGTCTTCACCAAGGAAGTCGATGGTGACCAGCCTGCCGCTGTCAACCAGCCGCCGGCTGACGGCCAGCGCATCGCTGGCGGTCTCGCCGGCCACGAATCTGGCCACGACCTCGCGGGTCAGTGGCGTCGCCATGATCAGGTCACGAGCCTGCCGGCTGGCCGACAGGGCGAGGAGCGTTTCGCGCAGCACCGGTACTGAACCTCCAGGAACGACGGTGTTCTTGGCCGGCTCAGATTACTCGCGAGTGCGACCAATCAGGTCAGCGCGCCGGCGTTTGAGGTCAATCTGGACATTCGCCCCGGCGTCAGGCGAGACGACGATCTCCTGGGCCGCGGCGATGCCGTCAGCCTGCAAGGTGGCGCTGACCGGCGTGGTGCGCTTTACCAGCGCCAGGGCGATAGGGCCGAGCTCGTAATGCCGCGCAGCCGATCCGGTGAAGCCGACAGCAGTTCCGTCGAGCTGCACTGCGTCGCCATGCGCGGGCAGCCTGTCCTCGCTGCCGTCCAGGTGCAGCAGCACCAGCCGCCGCGGCGGGCGCCCGAGGTTGTGCACCCGGGCCACTGTCTCCTGCCCGCGGTAGCAGCCTTTGCTGAGATGGACGGCAGTCTCGATCCAGCCGACCTCGTGCGGGATCGTCCGGTGATCGGTGTCCAAGCCGAACCGAGGCTGTCCGGCCGCGATCCGCAGCGCCTCACTGGCCCAGGAGCCTGCCAGCACCGCGCCGGCTGCCCGCAGCCGGGCGACGCTGGCGGCCAGTTCCGCCCGCGGCACGATCAGATCGGCACCGTGGCCGGTGTCCAGCCGGACGGTGGCCGGTGCCTCAGCCACCGTGCCCAGCAGGCTGAGCACGGCGTACTCGGCCGATACATCCTGCGGATCGACCCTGAGCATGAACTTCATGGAGGTCAGGAACTCCAGCAGCGCGGTCGCCGTACCGGGCTCGACGTGTGCCCACACAGCGGTCCCGTCGTCGGTCAGGGTCAGGTGATGCTCGACGTGCCCTTGCGGGCTGAGCACCAGCGTCTGCACGGTGGCGCCGGCTTGCAGGTTATCCAGCGCCTGCGTGCTGAGGCTGTGCAGCCAGCTGAGCCGGTCAGCGCCGGTGATCCGGATGACACCGCGATGGGACGCATCGACGACACCCCAGCCCGCCTCGATCCCGCGCTGCTCGCCGAACGGGTCGCCGTAGTGGGCCGCCACGCCCGCATCCGGGCCGTCGGCGGGGACGGCGCCCGGTTCGTTCAGCAGCGGGCTGCGCTCTGGTCCGGGCTGTGCCTGCACGGTGGCCACGTTCCCTTCCTAAGCTCCGCATCATCCAGGCCTTCAGGCTATGCGCTGCGCCGTCACCGGCAGGCCGCGCACAGGCCGAACACCGTAAGATGCCCGAGGTCAGTCTGAAAACCCTGACTCTGCTCAAGCGCCACGACCAGCGGGCCCACCGTGGCCTGATCGACCTGGATGACCTGCTCGCACTGGCGGCAGACCAGGTGCACGTGGCCAGCGTCGTCGGCCAGGTGGTAGCTGGGCGCACCGTGATGGATGTGGGTGTGCTTGACCAGCCCGAGTTGCTCGAGCAGTTCCAGCGTGCGGTAAACCGTCGAAACGTTCACGCCGCGCGCAGTCTGCCGGACCTCGCCGCAGATCTCCTCCGGCGTAGCGTGCTCAAGGCGGGCCACTGCTTCGAGCACGAGCTGGCGCTGCGGGGTAACGCGATAGCCGCCTGCCCGCAGCGTGTCATCCCACGTTCTGGCCATGACCAGAGTCTATGAGGGCAGCGTTTACATCAGCGCAGCCAAAACGAGGTTGCCTGGCTACCGGCACGTGACGTAGCGTTTCGGCTAACGCAGGAAAGGAGGTGGTCCAACAGTATGCATAGATGTCGGACTTGCGAGGTGGCTGTCCGCTAGCCGCCGCCTGCGTGAAGCGCCCGCCGCGGCATAGCCGCGGCAAGCGCATCACCGGTCGCCCTCCTTGCCAAGCTTTCGGCGCCGGGCCTTTGCGCCCGAGGCCTTAGCTGGCCGGGCGTAAGCGACGGCCGGCGAATTCACGGCAGACACCGGACCCCCGGGCTGACCGGCCTTGTCCAGCCGGTCCCTGTGACGGTTCCGTTCCAGCACAACTGGGCGGGCCTGTCGCAGGAGACGCCCGGGGGCTTCTTCTTTCCAGGACGTTATGCGGCCTGGCCCCGGCTGAGCGGCCAACGCCGGTAAGGTCTGATCCCGTTGCCGGGTCCGGCCCGGCCGATCGACCATCCGGATTCGCCACCCGAGGCGGCCAGGTCACTGGTCGCGGCTGCATGAGGGACGCTCGTCATGATCTCAGCTTCCGCCGTCCGCGCCACCGTTGCCGCGACAGCCGCGACAGCCGCGACAGCCGCCCTCGCGCTCGGGCTGGCCACCGTGGGTCCCCCCGGCGGCTGGCAGTCCGCGTCACCGGCCGGCGGTCACACCCGTGCGGCTGTCCCCGGCGGCAGCTACCCGGACCTGCCCGCATCCCTGGCCGGCCCCGCGGCCAGGCCAAGCGTCACGCCCGGCGGCATCGAAATCGGCTCGGCGGGCTCACTGAACTGGTCCGGCTACGCAGTCAGCAAGCGCAAGGTCACCTTCGACTCGATCAAGGCGACGTTCTTCGTGCCCTACCTCAATTGCGCGAAGTCGCCGGGGCAGGCAATGTCTTCTGAATGGGCCGGACTTGATGGCTTCGTCGGCCGGTCCCATTCGGTCGAGCAGGTCGGCATCGCGGCAGACTGCAGCGCCCGCGGCCGGGCCAGTTACGCAGCCTGGTTCGAGATGTTCCCGCTGCCGCAGTCCATCGTCCCGATCGGCATCCACGGCGGCGACTCGGTAACGGTCTCGGTTGCCTACAAGCCGTCGGACAAGGTATTCAGCCTGAAGCTCACCGACAACACCCGGGGTGACCGGTTCGCCCGGTACCGCAAGTGCCCGGCCGTGAAAGTCGCCAGGAAGCCGCTGCGATGCGTGCGCGGCTCAGCCGAGGTGATCGCCGAGGCGCCCGCCACGGTTAGCCACGGGCACCTGGTCATCAGCCATCTGGCCGACTATGGCGCGGTCAGTTTCGCCGCCATTCAGATCCTCGATGACAAGCACAGGCGCGGCGGCATTGTGTCGGCCCGCTGGAATGCCACCAAGATCATTCAGGAGCGCGCGCCGGCCTGCCCGCTGGTGGCGCTGCCCACCCCGATCCAGCTGAATATGTTCGACAGCTACTGGCTACGCGAGAACTAGCTGCCGGCCAGCGAACCGCCGCGCCGTTAGCCTGCGCACCCGCTTGAGCTGGGCCGAGACGTGCGACTGCAGCGGCTGGCCGACAGCGGCCATGTCGTAGGCCCAGCCGAGGTCGGCGCCGATCAGCCCGTACAGGCGCTTGCCCGCGGTGACCTCTTTGGCTGTGCCGGTGCGCACCACGGCGTCCGTAGCCATTTCGATCTTCGTCCCGGTCTGCCGGCCGATGTAGATCTCGGCGATCCCGGTCGGATGCGCGAGGATGACCTCGAGCGCGCCATCGGCCTGCGGACGCCAGTAACCTGACTCGGTCGAGAGCGGTCGGCCGATCGTCCCGTCCGGCTCGAGCAGCCAGGTCCGGCTCGAGTAGCTCAGGAATGGCTTGCCGTTGTGGCCAAAGGTGATCTCCTGGCCGAAGTTCGCGCTCTCGATAGTCGGATAACCGACGACGCCCGCGCCTTCCCAGCGGCCTATCAGGAACTGCAGGCCCAGCAGGCTCGGATGCAACTCATACTGCTCAGGCAGTCCGCCGGTATCACCGCCGCCTGGCGGCTGCATCTGCATCTGGTCCTCCAGATTCGGGCCGGCCGCTGATCCGGAACAGCACGACAACCAGCGCCACCCCGAGCACGGCGACCACGCCGAAGCCAGCCACCAGGACGACTCCGCTCAGCGTGCCGGTCATATCCGCAGAGTCTAGGCAGCGCGGCATCGTACCGCCCGCCGCCACGCCGCCAGCCCGGCGGGCGGCCGGGCCCGTACCCGGCCGGGCCCTACCCGCCCGGGCGGGCCCGCCGCCACTCGCCATCCGCGCTACTGTGCAGCACATGGCTCCACGCTCCCTGGTGCTGAAGGTGACTGCGGGTAAGGATGACGCGGAGCGCTGCAACCAGGCGCTCACGGTGGCTGCTGCTGCCGCGGCCAGTGGCGTGCCGTGTGTCGCTGTGGCTAACCGGCGAGGCTTCCTGGTTCGCCACCCCCGGCGGCGCTGTGGACCTCGACCTGCCCTACGCCACTCCAGCCGCTGAATTGCTGACCGCCGTACTCAGCGGCGGCACCGTTACCCTCTGTAGTCAGTGCGCAGCGCGCAGGATGATCACAGCGGATGACGTCGTCGATGGCGTCCGCATCGCGGGCGCCACGACCTTCCTCGCCGAGGTCATGGCCGAGGGGGCGCAGGCGCTGGTCTACTAGCCGCCGGTCGGCTAGCTGCCGGTGGCCGCGAGCCGCTCGGTCCGCAACTTCCGCGCCCACTCCTCGGCGTCCGGATCGGCTGGCTCGAGCGGGCCGGCAACCCAGCCGAGCAGCAGATCCGCGAGGCCGGGGTTCCGCGCCAGGGCGGGGCCGTGCATGTAGGTGCCAAGGACCCGGCCTGCGTAAGCGCCTTCGGTCCCGTCGCCGTTGCCGACGCCCAGCGTCACGCTGGCTAGCGGTCTCGCGCTTGCGCCGACCTTGGTGACGCCCTGGTGATTCTCGAACCCGGTGATCCTGGGTACTCCGAGCGCCGGATCCACGTCACCGACGATCTCCCCCACACCCCGGCGGTCCCCGCGGCCGCTGCTGATGTCGAGGACGCCGAGGCCGGCCACGGGCTCGCCTTCCACCCCGCCGAACTGGTCGCCGAGCATCTGGTATCCGGCGCAGACAGCAAAGATCACCGCGCCGCCGTCAGCGGCGGCAGCGAGCCCGCCGTCGGCCCGGAGCCGGTTCGCGGCGAGGATCTGAGGCAGGTCCTCACCACCGCCAAGCAGGTAGACGTCACCCTGCCTGGGTACCGGCTGGTCGGAGTTGACCTCGACCGGCTCGACTTCGATGCCGCGCAGCCTGGCCCGGCGAGTGAGCACCAGCAGGTTGCCCCGGTCGCCGTAAGTGCTCAGCAGGTCGGGGTACACCCAGATCAGCCGGAGCTTGCTGCTGTCGCCAGCAGCGGACCCGCCGGTCAGGCTGGTGCCGGGGTCTGCAGCCGGTGCCGTCACCGGATCGATGACAGGCGGCGGCGGAATCTCGGCCGAGGCATGCCGCCCGGCGGGTCGCCCGGCTGGCCGTACCTCCGGCGCTGGCTCGGCTTGGCCGGCGTCGGCAGTCTCCGGCCAGCGCAACGGCGGCAGCAGGAGCGTCTCGTTCAGGTCCGGCGCGGTCGCGCCGTGCCGGCCGACCCGCTCGCTGCCTTGCGCATACCAGGAGGGCAGCTCGCCCGGCTGCCCCGGCCACGCGTCTTGCTGCATCGGCTCCTCGCCCTGGCTCGCCGCCATTAATCAGTCCGTCCCAGGGTGGCGCGGATCTGCTGGAACGCGGTGTAGTTGCCGATCACGTCCAGCTCGCTGCCCGAGACCCGGCCGACCGCGTCGTCGATGCCGTCGACAAGCTCGAACGGCACGTCATCGGCCTCCAGCCGGACCGCCAGGTCTAGCCGGCGCTCACCACCCACGTAGACGGGCCGGTCGCGCAGCCGACGGTAGTCCACATCCCAGAGCCAGGAGGTGTCCTTGCCGTCGGGTGTCTGCGCATTGACCGCCAGCAGCACCGGGCCCGGACCCAGGATGTCGAGTGCCTCCAGCCAGCCGGCCGGATTCTTGGCTAGCAGCAGCCGGACGGTGCGGCTCTGCCGCTGAACCTGGGTATACCGGCCCGCTACCGACGTGACCTCGCGCAACCGGGGCAGTGCCTGGTCGATGGTGGCGCCGAAATACGCGCCAACTGCCAGCGCGACGACCGCGTTGGACCGGTTCGCGCGGCCAGGCAGCGCCAGCAAGAGCTCTCGCAGCTGACCGGACTCATCGATCACAGCGTCCTCGGTGAGCACCCACCGAGTGGGCGGCCGGGCGAACCCGCATTCGCCGCACCGCCAGCCGAGGTCGTCACGGCGCAAGTGCGAACCGCACTCAGGGCAGCACCAGGAATCCTCGTGCCAGCGCTGACCCGCCGCTACCCAGGTCACCCGCGGCGCGGCAGCGGCAGCCCAGGCGATGAGCGGGTCGTCCGCGTTGGCAATGACCATGCAATCGCTGGCCTCCGCGAGTGCGTCCCGCCAGCGCCGTGCGGTGAGCCAGATCTCGGCCGCGCGGTCCATCTGGTCCCGGCTCAGGTTCAGTAGCACGACCGCTCGTGGCGCAGTCGCCTTGATCATGGCCGGCAGGTAGCGCTCGTCCACTTCCAGGACCGCGTACGGCGCGTCTGGCGCGCGCCCCAGGGCCGAGGCAAGGCCGGCCTCCATATTGGCCCCGAACGCGTTGCTGGCGACGTCCTGGCCCAGCGCTCCGAGCGCCGCGGCGATCAGCCGGGTTGTGGTGGTCTTGCCATTGGTGCCGGTAACCAGGACCACCTGCCGGTCGGCCGCAAGGAGCCTGAGCAAGTCCGGCTCGACCCGCAGGCCGAGCACTCCGCCGATCACTGAGCCGTCGCCGCGGCCGGTCAGCCGCGAGACGCGGCCTGCGGCGCCGCCGATGGACGTGGCGAGGCGCGCCCGCAACGGAAGCTTGCTCATTGTGCCGATGCTATCCCGCTACCGGATCGGCCATCCTGGCCGACAAAATGGTCAATTGCTCGGCTCCGACGATGAACCGCCGGGGCCAGGAGAGTACCGCCTCGAGCCAGCCGGTCACGCCCATCTCACCGGCCGCCTTACGCAGCTGGCCGCGGTGGCTGACGCCGATAGCGACGGCGGCGAGATCCTCGATGAAGGCGGCCTGGTCATCCTCGCCGAGCAGCGCAGTCCAGCCGAGCAGCCGGTTGCGGCTGACCTCCATCGACAGCGGATGCCTGCGCAGTCCGCTGACCCGCTGGCCGATCTTGACGTCCTCACGGTCGGCGAGGTCAGGCAGTGCGTAGTCGAGCGCCGGCGCAAGGGCGAACGGATCCGGTGCCGCCGCGTCCAGCGGGCATACCCGCTCCAGCTCATGCAGCCACTGAAGCTGCGGAGTCACCCAGCTGGTGCCGGGCATCGTGCCGGCGCCTTTACCGCCGTCGAGCATCCTGGCCGCCGACGCCGCGCATGCGGCGGACAGCTCGGCCGGGTCAAAGTACGCTCGCAAGGCCTGTGCCCGGCCGGCCACCGCCCGGTCGATCGCGGACGCCAGCGCGCACTCGCGCAGACGCTCGTCCAGCCCCGCCCAGCGCTGCCTGAGCGGCACCGGCACCCGCGGGCGCGGCCGGTTGACCAGGTGCGCCAGCACGTAGACCTCAGTCCAGACCCGTAGCCACGCGTGCTCCGTCGAGCGCGCGACCAGGTCTGCGGCCCGGATCTCGACCAGCGAGCACGGCCGTTCGCCGACGCATGCTGGCCCGCACGCCGCTGACCGCCTGCCCTGCAACGGCGGCGCGAGCGCCGGCGCCGGTGGTGTTGCCGGCCCCGTTCCCTCGGTCAGCCAGTCCGGCCGTCGCTCCCGCGCGCCGCCAAACGGCACCCGGATCCGGATCGGCCGGTCCATCCCGTCGGCGAACACGGCCGCCTCGCCCGGCGCCAGCGACACCACCTGCCGGGACTGCTGACTGTCCAGATTCATCGAGGCACCGACGAGGTCGCGGTCATCGGCGGCAGGCAACCGGTGCAGGATCTTCAGCGCCGTGTTCTTCACTGCGTCCGGTATCAGCTTGGCTGGGATCTGCTCGGCTATCACGATGCCCTCGCCGTAAGCGCGGATCTCGGCGAGCAGCCCGGCGAACAGCTCGGTCGCGTGCGCGCTGGCGCCCTCCCGGCCGGCCCGAAGCAGCCGGTGCGCTTCCTCCAGGACGATCACATGCCGCAGGCCGTCGACCGGATCAGTCTTCGATCGCAGCCTGAGGTGCTCCACGATCCGGATGATCAGGGTGCCGATGACGAACGCCTTGTCCTCGTCGTTGGCGACATCCTCGAGCGCCAGCACCACGTTCCGGTTCAGCAGCTCACCGACGTCGGCCGGGTGGCCGCCTTCGAAGAACCGACCCGCTGATCCGGTCCGCAGCGACCGTAGCCGCACGTCGACGAAGCCACGCATGTCGGCCTGCAGCTCCCGGCCGTAGCCGACGTCCTCGATGACGGCCAGCGCGGCCGCCTGCAACCGGGCCAGCGTCGGCACCGCTGGCGGTATATCCAGATCGGCGCGGCCGGCGCCGGTGAGCGGATCCCAGCCGCATTCCTCATAGGCGCGCTGCAGCGCCTGGGACATGATCTGGGGGAACGGCTCCCGGGCGTCATAGGCGGCCAGGAATAGTGCTCGCACCATATCGATGTGCGCCTGCACGGGATAACCGGGTTCGGGCGCCAGCGGGTTGACCGACAACGGCACGGATTCGGGGTCCGCCGGGTTGATGAACGTTACTTCGGCCCGGCCCGCCAGCCGGGTGGCCATCGCCGCGTACTCCGACTTGACCGGCTCAATGGCAAGCCAGCCGATCCCCGCCGCTGTCAGCTGCTCCAGCATGTGCCGGACGGTCTGTGACTTACCCGCGCCGGTCGCGCCGGTCACCAGCGCGTGCCGGTTCACGGTGGTGAGTGGCACGGTCAGCGAGCCCACCGGACGATCCTGGCCGTCCAGGATCTCGCCGAGCGTAATCGCCTGTACCCCGCTGGTCTCGCTCGTCATGTCGAAATAGCCGGGCTGCATGACGCGCACGCCAGGAATCTCGCGGCGGGGCAGCCCGGTCAGCGCAGCAAGCGCCCCGGCCGTCGCGGCGAACGGCACCGTCGATCCGTCCATCGGATCGGCGAACTTGGCCGCGAGCACATCGGCGAACTCCTGCGCGCCGTCCGGGCAGCGCAGCCGGTAGGGATGGTCGCGCAGGTCAGCCGACCCGACCAGGAGCGGCGCGATGATGCGCAGATCCGCCTCGGCCGCCGCGCCGACCAGCACCCGGACGTTCCACAGGCCCGCCTCGCGGTAGGTGTCGAGCTCGGCCAGCCGCCGGTCCGCCCGGTCGGCCTCGAACCTGGCGTTCTCCTCCTCGTACCGCCGCAGCACGGTCAGCCTGTTCCGCAGCTCAGCGGCCTCGTCATCGATCAGGTCGGTCGGATCGGCGACGATCAGCCAGGCGAATGGCCTGCCCATGAGCGTCTGCAGGGCCGACTCGAACAACGTCGGAGGGTCCAGGCTCCCCGGCTGACCGGCGCTGGCCGGAATGCGCGCCGCGCCGCCGCCGTCCGCGAGCCGTACCTGCCGCCCCGGACACGGCGCCCAGACCAGCTCGTCTAGGTCGGCGAGCATGTTGCCGTTCACGGCCACGCCGCGGGCGCCCCACGGGAACAGCATCTCGACCTGGGCCAGCGGGCCTGAACCTCGGGTCGCGGGCGGGGACGCGGAAGTCGTCCGGTCCTCGCCCGCGGCCTGCCGGCCGCCCGGCCCGGCATCGCTCGCCGCGTGCTGACCGACTACATCGGTGCTGGTGCTGCCTGGCTTGGTGCGGCCTTGACGGGTGCGGTCTGGATCGGTGGGGTCTGGATCGATGCCATCTGGATCGATGCTGCGGCTTGCCTCGGGCAGCGGACCGGCATTCGTAATGAGCTCAAGTGGCGCTCCGCCGCCGCGAGAGAGCCAGCCAGCGATAAACGGCCTGCGGTGCCTTCCTGCGTTCAGGACCGCTGGCAGCACGGACGCGTAATCGGCGTCCGCCGAGCCGCCCAGGCACCCGGCGCTGACGGCCAGGACCCGGTACCAGAGTCCGGCCGCACCGCCTCCGATGCCCGCCGTCAATGCCATGCAGTCGTGCTTACCAGGCCGGAAGTCCGCGTGCTACCTGATTGGTCCGATTTATTACGACTCTCAGGTTCGCCAGGTCGGATTGGGGCGGGCCGACCGCTGTCGCTTGCGGCCGCTGATCCGACCGTGTCGGCAGCCCGTGCTTGGCTGCTCGACACTATGAGCGGCAAATGTCACAGGTGCTAGATACACTCGATCACAGATTCGAAGCCTTGGAGCAGCCTCAACCCCGACGGCACCACCACCGCCACCAGCCCCGACCACCAGCGCACCCTGCACAGCCACGCGCCACCCATCGCTGCGTAGTGCCGGTCAGAGGTCGACGGTGCCCGAGATGCAAGTAACGACACCGCCGCCGACCCAGACGGTGCCGTCAGGGTCGCTGCTGACGTGCACCTCGCCGCGGCGGCCGAGGGCGGTGCCCTGTCGGGCCAGGTAGGGCGCCTGAGCGCGGCCGGTGGCTAGCAGCCACTGGGCGAGCGACGCATTGAAGCTGCCGGTGACCGGATCCTCGACGGTGGCGCCGTCCTTCGGGAAGAAAGCCCGGACTTCGAAGGCCGCTTCGGCGCCGGGCGGGTGCGGCCCGGCGACCCCCAGGTCCATGTCGGTCAGGCCAGGCTTAATCGCCAGCACAGCGTCCGCGCTGGCCAGCAGGACGGCAACCCAGCCCGGACCGTTGTCGGCCCATTGCAGGTCGACAATCTCGTCTCTGGCGATGCCGAGGATTCCGGCGATGTGCAGAGCCAGCGGCTCGTCCACCGGCCCGGTCCGCAGCAGCGGCGGGGCGGCGAACCGCAGGCCATCGTCATCGTGCCTGATGGTGACCAGCCCGGCGCCGCATTGCTGGATCACCTGGCCTGGCCGACGCGGGTTGCCGCCGGCTTCCAGCCAGGCGTGGCAGGTGCCCAGCGTGGGATGCCCGGCGAATGGCAGTTCGCCTGTCGGCATGAAAATCCTGACCCGGTAGTCGGCCAGGTCGTCGTCCGGCTCTAGCACGAACGTCGTCTCCGACAAGTTCGTCCAGTGCGCGAACTGCTGCATCTGCTCGCTGGTCAGCCCGTCGGCGTCGAGAACGACCGCGAGCGGGTTGCCGAGGTAGGGGGTCGTGGTGAAGACGTCCACTTGCCTGAACTGCATGAGGCGATTTTGTCATCGTCGGCCGGGTTCGCGTCCAGCAACTGCACCCGGCCGTCATAGCAAAGCACCACCGCGCGCTCCGGCAGTAGCTGTAGCGCGCGCTGCTCGACCAGGAACTCCCGCGACCTTTGCACCGTGCGGGCGACCGAGTCGCTCCCGCCGATCGCCGTGGACGTGCTGATGCCCCACGAGGTGCCCGTGGTGACCCCATCGGTCACCGAGAACGAGACTCCCGTCGAACTGTCCCGGCTCGCCCGGCCGAACGGGGCATCCCGGCTGCCACGGCTGTCGCTGGTAGTGACGGAGTCCGCCGTGGTCAGCGAGTCCGACAGATTGCTGGCGTAGGAATCGCCGCTGGTGTCGGTGACCGAAGTTCCCGTCGTCTGGGTGAGCTGACTGAGCACCAGGCGGTGCTCGGTGCCGATCTGCCCAGCAGCGAAACCAGCCTCATCGGCATTGCCAAGTCGCATGAAAGCTACCGCCGAGTCGTCCGTGCCGAGTCGGTCGCGTACGGGCGCGGGGATCGACCGGTAAGCCAGTACCAGCCCGGCGCCCGCGTGCTCCGCTGCGCCGCACAGCCGGTCGAGCTGCTCGCCTGGCAGCCGCTCGGCGCCGAGCAGCACGACGGTGTGCTGCCACGGCGGGCCGGGCGCCGCCTGGCGCAGCGTCGCAGTGAGGGCCGCGGTCAGGTAGGCGGCGATGGTGCCGTTGCCCACAGCGGCAGCCCGCCGGTCCAGGCAGGCAACATTCAGCTGCCGGTGCGGTGCCCCCGGCGCTGACCCGAGCGGACTGAGGACGCGCAGTCTGGATTCCATCGCCCAAGCGCGGTCGACGACCAAGCGCTCCGCTCCGCGGCCAGTCAGCGCGCTGATCCTGGCGAGTTCTCCGGCCGACAGGCCCAGCTGCTGATCCGGGCCGCCGATCTGGCCGAGCACGCGGAGCGCAGCGAGGACTTTCGCCATCGTCACACCATCAGCGAGCGCGGCCATGATGCCGGCGAGTAAGGCCGAGTCGACGGCCGTGTTCCCCGGCCAGGCCGCATCGTGCGCGGTTAGCGCCAGCACGTCGGCTAGGACCGGGGGACTCAGAGCCGCACCGAGATACAGTGTGTCCAGGTCGTCCGGCAGCACCCAGACGCCGGCGCGTCCGGCCACCGCGATCAAGCTGGCAGCCACGCGGCCTTCGGTCAGGTCGAGGATCGTGACCTCCCCGCCTGCCGCCAGCCGGGGTACCGCCATCGTCGTCAGCAGGGCTGACCAGCCGGCCAGCGTGCCACCCGCGAGGTCGACGCGGTGCACGCTGGCTGGCAGGGTTACCGGCAGCCATGGCGGCCGCCGCCAGCTAGCGGCGGCCCGCCACTGCCAATCTCGATGCAGCCGGGCGTACCGCTGCTGGCTGGCGGCGAATCCTTGGCGCTGCACTTCGCGGAACCGTGCCACCCGTTGCTCTTCGGCGCGCAGCCTTGCATGCAGGGCCCGCCGGCCCTGACCGATGCGCCAGAGCGCAAGCACCGTTATGACCGCGAGCGCGGCCCCCGCCGGCACCGCGAGCACGGCGTGGCTTACCAGCCAGCCAGCCACGTCGGCCAGGGCCAGGACAAGGCACGCCAGCAGGGTCAGCCTCGCTGACCGGGTCAGCCTCGCCTGCTCTCGCCGCTGTGCCGCTAACCAGTCCGGATGAACCTCGTCGAGTTCTGCGGGGCACGGCGGGACCGGTGGTGGGCCAGGATCACGCTGCGCCGCTGGCTGCCAGCCGAGATAAATCAGGTCCGCCCGGATGCGGCCTCGGGGCGACCAAGGCATCGGCCCCGCCGGCGCGGTCATGACGTCACCGGCACCGACAGGCAGCCAGGCCGCACGAACGGCGTAGCCACTCCGATCATCGTGAACTCCCCCGACCGCTGGGCCGCGCGGGCTTGCGTCGGCCCCTCCGCTACTACGAGCTGAACCTTCGGCGCTGTGACAGTCGCCCAGGCCTCGCTCGTACTGCTGAACAGGAGCGCCGTTCCGGTTGCCGGTCCCACCGCAAGCATCCTGTCCAGCCAGCAAGGTTCCAGCCGCTCAGCGCCGGTAATCCAGGCCAGGCAATCCGCGCGCAGGCCGCGCTCATGCAGCGTCTCGAGCAAGCCAACCAGCTCGATGATGCCCAGGTCGGCCACGACGGCGCCGCGTCGGCGCACGGCCCGGCCGAGCTCTGCCGGGGACCGGTCGACCGGTATGCCTGACGATCTGGCCAGAGTTACTGCGCTTGCGGCGACGCCAGCCAGGTCCAGGATCAGCACGGCTTTGCGCAGGCGCAACGCGGCACCGGTCGCCGCCATGCCCAGCTCGCTAAGCCGGTCACCATCGCGGCCGGTGAGCAGTACGCCTCGCGCAGCCTCCGGCCAGCTCACGGCGGCCAGCTTGCCGGTTCCGGCCACGACGCCGAGCGCGAATCCATCAGCGGTGACCGTGTGCCCGGCAGCCAGCGCCCGGGCGCTCGACCACCGGCGTGCTACGGCCACCAGGCCGGGACGCCACGTTGGCCGGTAACGCCACCAGGCCAGCCACAGGACAAGCGCAGCTTCACCTGATCCGAGCAATAGCGCCAGCGGGAACTGCCCCGCCAGCGCGCGCCACTGCAGGAGCGGCACGGGCACGCCAAGCAGCCAGCCGAGCGCGGTGAGCACCGGCAGCAATAGCCAGTGCGGCCGCCAGCGGGCGGCACGGCCGACAATCACCAGCGCCACCGCCGCCACGAGCATGGCCGGCGCGAACAAGACCTGGGCGACGACGACGGCCGTCGCCAGGCCAGCTGTTAACTGGTTATCGGGCCCGGTTCGCCCGGCGATGGCTGGCGTGCGCATAGCGGGATCAAGGTTCCCAGTCCTCCACCGCATGTGTCCAGGAACCTGACAAATTGCCTGCGTCGCCGGCTGGCAGCGGTGGCTGGGGCGACTGGACTACGACCCGGAACATGTCCGGGCGGAGCACTGCGATCGTCAGCGCCACCGGCCTGGCCGTGCTCTGGTCGTCGAAACGGACCGTGACCATCATGGCGGGCTGGCCCGCCGTCAGCCGAAGACTGCGGGCCACCGAAGGCGGCGGCGCTTGCAGTTCGATGTGCAGCGCCGCGGGCGAACCGGCCGACGCCGCTCCGCCGAGTCGGCCGACGCCTGGTCAGCCGCAGCAGGCCGAGCACAGCCGGCAGTCCGGCGTCCGGCATCGCCTGCCGGCGAGGTCACCGGGGACGTACGTCGTGCACAGCGCGGCGGGCTCGCCGCCCGCCGTCCACAGGAACCTGACGACGCAGACCTGCTGGCCGGATGGGATCCTCAGCGCCCAGCTGATGTCCTCGGGCGGCAGCCGCCAGGCGACCTGGCGGCTGCGGCAGGAGAACTCGCCGCCCATGGCGTCCACGTGCGACACCAGGCCGGGCACGCCCTCGAGCCCGATGACGTACTCAGCCGGGCTGGCGCGATAGAGCTGGCCGTCGGCAAGCCGGCGGACCAGGTGCCTGCCGACCAGTTCCTCGACAGCAGCGTCGATCTCGGCGGCGCTGACGTTGTAGCGCCGCGCCAGCGCCGAATGGCGCGGCAGCCGCCAGCCTGGCTCGTGATGAACGAGAGCGGCGGCCAGCCTGTCGGCCAGCACGCTCACCGCCGGGCCGCCGCACCGGCGGCTGGCCGGCCGCGCAGCGGCCGGGCGACCGACCCTTGACGCGCTCGCCGGTGCGCCGAGGTGCCGGCTCAGGTCTCCGGCCAGTCCGCGGGCGACGGTTCCATCGACCGTCACTCCGCGTTCGCGCGCGCCGACCATGAGTGCGATGACCCGGCTCAAGAGTGCATCGAGCAGCAGGACGAGCACCAGCAAGCATCAGGGCCCGTGGTCGCGAGCGGTCGCGGCGATGATCGGGACGTTGACTATCGCCTCACCCCTGAGTCGGTGGTCGGCAGCCGACCGGGCCGGGCCGACGAACCCTTTCTAGGCCGCGCAGGTGAACGAACGTTGAACCACAGACGACCAGTCAGGCGACGGGCAGGTGGCAAGACGGAGAACGAAACGGGGCGGTGCGCCGGACTAGCCGACGACACCAGCCCCGCATCCGGCAAGTCCGCCTAGACGGCGACTTCCAGCTCCCTGATCTCACCGATGCGCGGCGCTGACTCCGCGGTCGGTGCTGATCCCGCCCGGCGCCAGCACCCGCAGCGTCCAGTCGCCAGGAGCGGCGAAGAAGCGGAACCCGCCGTCCTCGCCTAGCGGCACCTCGGCCACGAAATCGCCGCCGGAGTTGAGCAGCCTGGCGTAACCGACACCACCGGCGCGCCGTCCTTGGTCACCTTGCCCTGGACGACTGCCTGGTTGCCCGCGCTCGTCAGCGGCGCGCCGCCAGCGGCGCGCCGCAGCCAGCGTTGTCCCCGGTCACGACCCGTCTCCGAGCTCGATCGGAACG
The DNA here is from genome assembly GCA_963795265.1 of uncultured Actinomycetota bacterium. Classification (GTDB taxonomy): domain Bacteria; phylum Actinomycetota; class Actinomycetes; order Streptosporangiales; family Streptosporangiaceae; genus JAJYUU01. The sequence goes on from CAWCHF010000021.1 coordinate 216,622, forward strand.
CCGACCAGCGAACCGTACTCGGTCCAGGACCCGTCGTAGTTCTTCACGTTCGGCTGGTCGAGAAGTTCGTGCATGACGAACCAGGTGTGCGCCGAGCGCTCGCCGATCCGGCAGTAGGCGATCGTGTCGGTGCCGAAGTCGACGCCCGCCTCGCCGTAGAGAGTGCGCAGCGCGTCGTCGGACTTGAACGTGCCGTCGTCTTCGGCCGCCTTCGACCAGGGCACGTTCTTCGCCGTGGGCACGTGGCCGCCGCGCTGCGCCTGCTCCTGCGGCAGGTGGGCGGGCGCGAGCAGGCGGCCGGCGAACTCATCAGGCGACCGCACGTCGATCAGGTTCTTGGTGCCGATCGCGCTGATCACTTCATCGCGGAACGCCCGGATCGACGGTGTCCTGCTCCTGCGCCTGTGTAGCTGGTGGCCGCTCGCTTCGGCACCTCGGTGACCAGCTCGCGGGAGTCCAGCTCCCACTTCTTCCGGCCGCCGTCGAGCAGCTTGACGTTCTGGTGGCCGTACAGCCGGAAGTACCAGTACGCATAGGCGGCGAACCAGTTGTTATTGCCGCCGTAGAGCACCACGGTGTCGTCGTTGGAGATGCCGCGCTCGGAGAGCAGGGCCTCGAAGCCTGCCCGGTCGACGAAGTCGCGGCGGACCGGGTCCTGCAGGTCCTTCTTCCAGTCGATCTTCACGGCGCCGCGGATGTGGCCCTTGTCGTAAGCGCTGGTGTCCTCGTCGACCTCGACCAGCACGACGCCCGGGTCGTCCCGGTGGGCGTCGACCCAGTCCGCGTCTACCAGCACGTCAGAACGGCTCATGCGTAACTCCTCCTCTTGTTGTCAGCTAGCGTTAAGTCAGTGACCGGCGGCTAGCTCCCGGCCTGCGCGGGCCAGGTCCGCCGGATGATCAGGTACAGCTCGCAGCCCAGGCACAGCCCGAAAACGCCGTTCAGTACGGCCGCGATCAGCCCGAGAGCGGCAGCGACCATGCCAAGCGGCCGGAGGCCGGAGGCGTAGCCGATGATGCCCACGATGCCGATCACCAATCCGACCGCCTGCGCGAACCGCGGCGGAGCCTCCGCCTCCAGCTCGCTCGGCGGCCCCAGCCGGGGCCGGACGAACCAGCGGTAAATCAGTCCGTAGGGCGAGTAGCGAAGGCCGAGCAGCGCGCCACAAGCGAACACCGCGGTCTGCACGCCAAGAACCCAGAGATTTCCCGTGACCAGCACGACAGCAAACATCACCATCGTGATGAGGGCGCCCGAAACGCGGCCCTCGCGGATCAATCTCCATCTGGACGGTTCCCTTCCGGGCAGTTGAGAGTTAGCTCTGGGAACGTGGCAGCCGACCGCGGTCACTGGCGGCGAGCAGGCCTTCGGCTGAGCCAGCCTGGCACGATGCCGTTCCCTCCCTGGACAGCGCGCAACAGCTGCCGGCAGCTGCGGTCAGCCCGGACAGATGGCCGTCGACACCCGGCAGAAATCGACCGCACGGCGCTTGGTCAGCGCGACCGCTTCGCAGGGCAGTAGTGCAGGCACGTAGCCGATGCTATGCGTGCTGGCTGCTGCTGTCACTATCCTGTTTCCCGATCTTATACGTAGGAATAGAGCCTTGTACAGCAGAGTCTTGTACAGCAGGGCCTTGTACAGCCAGGCCAAGTGCAGCGATCACATCCGGCTTGCGCGGCTGCCCGCTGCCCCGGCTCACGATCCGGCCATCAGCGGCCAGCACCAGGACCGTGGGCGTACGGAGTACGTTCAGCTTGCGGACCAGGTCAAGGTGTGATTCGGCGTCGATCTCGAGATGCGCCACGCCCTCCGTCATCCCGGCGACGTCGGCGAGGATGCGCCGAGTCGCGCGGCAGGGTGCACAGAAGGCCGAAGAGAACTGGATCAGCGTCGCCCGCTCGCCCAGCGGATAGCCGATTTGCTCGCTGGTCAGGGCCGGCTGCTGCGGGTTGCCCAGCTCACCTCGGTCATCCTGACTACGCAGGCGGCCATTCGACCGCCGCCACAGGGCACCCCCGACCAGGGCAAGTGCCAGCGCCGCCAGCACGGCAGCCAGTCCAGGTATCACGCGAGTTATCAGCACGCGAGGGGACGGCATCATTCCCGGTTAGCTCGCGCGGATGGTGACCAGTACCTTGCTGCCGGCGCTGATCTGGAAGCTGCCGAAGGAATGCGGCGGGACCAGTGAGGCTGCCGGGTACCACGGATCGCCGCCATAGCCTGGCCGGACGACCCAGGATCCAGCCTTAACCTTGCCGTTCTTGCCGACAACCCAGAACTGGCAGTTGGTGCCGGGCTTGATTCCGGACACCTGCACGCGCATGGCCGTGCCGAACGCCGTTCGGGTGTAGTCAACGACCGCCGCTACGTGCGTGCTAGCGCTGGCTCCGCGTGCCACTTCCCAGCCCGCGGCCGCGTACTGGCCGGCCTGCGCCAGGTCCGTTGCCACCGCGGCGCCGCTGGCCGCGACGACAACGGCGGCAGCAACCGCCACGGCGCTGCGCCACATTCGCGTCCTGCGCGTCGCCGACACCTTGCTGAGCAGGGAGTTAAGCAGCTCGGCCGAGGGCTCTGCCATCTCTGGCAGCCCGGTTGGCGCCAGGCTCAGCCGCTCCACATCGGCGGCCGGAACCCGGCTCAGCATGGCCGGCAGGCCGGCCAGGCCGGCCAGTTCGTCGCGGCATGACGGACAGTGCCCGAGATGCTCGTCAACAACGGCCCGCTCGGCCGGGTCGATGGCACCGACTACGTACACGCCGAGCAGTTGCCGGATCTCGCGGCACGCATGGTCACTAAAGCTGCTCGTCGTCATGGCGCCAGCCCCCGTTCTTCCAGCGCGAGCCGGAGCGCGCGGAGGGCGTAAAAAGTCCGGGACTTGACCGTCCCGGCCGGCACACCGAGCGTCGCCGCGGCTTCAGCCACGGACTTTCCGCGATAGTAAGTCTCCAGCAGAACCTTCCGGTGCTCGGGACGCAGCGCGCTCAGCGCGTCTGCGACGGCCCAGGATTCCAGCGCTCGCTCGGCTTCGTCCGGTGCGGGCAGCACCTCGAGGGCGGCCTCGCCGACCTCATGGGGACGGGCCTTGCGAGCCCGGTACGAGTCGATGGCGAGGTTGCGGGCTACCGCGAAGAGCCATGGACGGGCTGGCCGGTCGGCAATAGCCTCCGGATGTTGCCACGCGCGCAGCAGCGTCTCCTGGACGATGTCCTCCGCGCGCTGACGATCCCCGCTCATCAGGTGCACGGCGTACCTGAGCAGCGGCGCCGCGTGCTCGGCGTAGAGCGCGCGGACGAGTTCCTCGTCTGACGCGGTCCGGCGCGAGCTCCTGGCACCCTCTGGGCCTGCCATGCCCGCTAGAACGAACCGGGCCGCCCTTCGGTTCAACTAGCCGCCCGCGAACGGCGGCAGGACCTCGATCACGTCACCGTCGGCGAGCTGCACAGAGTCCGCGGCGCGGTGCCCTACCGGGGTGCCGTCGATCAGGAAGGACGATCGCGCGAGCACGGCCTCCAGCCGGCCCGGCGGCCGGTTGCCAGCCAGCGCCGCCGGGGCCACTCTGAGCGCCGCGGCCAGGGTGTCGGCCGTCACGATCTGCTCGGCGACGCCTGCCGCTTCCTTCGCTGCCGCCCAGTAGCGCAAGGTAACTGTGACCATGTCAGCTATCCTCGCTCATAGCGGCACTGGACAATGACGACCCTGGCGCTCGCCCGGTATTGGGTCCTAGTTCCCGCGGATTGACTCCGCAGGCCGGAGGTGGCGGCGGTTGAGCAACGTTCTGCTGCTCACGAATGCGCGCGAATCGCCCGCAGATATCTTGCCCTCGCTCAGCTTGCTGCCGCATGCAGTCCGGGTAGTCGCGGCGGCAGCGGAGCACGCCAGCGGTGGCGGCCAGGCACCGGACGCGATCCTCGTGGACGCGCGCCGTGATCTCGTGCAGGCCAGGCGGGTTCTTCAGGCCCTGCGGGCCTCCGGCACTAGTGTCCCGGTCATCGCCGTGGTCACCGACGGGGGCTGGGCGGCGGTTTCCGCGGACTGGGGCGCAGACGACCTTGTGCTGCAGTCCGCCGGGCCGGGCGAGGTAGAGGCGCGGCTGCGGGTCGCCATCGGCCGCAAGACGCAGTCGGCTCCGCAACTGCCCGACGAGATCCGCTCCAGCGGCCTGGTGGTGAACGAGGCGACCTACTCAGCCCGGATGAACGGCCGGGCACTCGACCTGACCTTCAAGGAGTTCGAGCTGCTGAAGTTCCTGGCCCAGCACCCGGGCCGGGTATTCACCCGCGCCCAGCTGCTGCAAGAGGTCTGGGGTTACGACTACTTCGGCGGCACCAGGACAGTGGACGTGCACGTGCGCCGCCTGCGGGCCAAGCTTGGCGCCGAGAACGAGGCGCTCATCGGCACGGTCCGCAATGTCGGTTACCGGTTCGTCCCGGTCAAGGGCGGCGGACCGGAAGGGGCAGCGGCCGGATCCGTGCTCGACGAGCGGCCCGACGAGGACGGCGCTGGGCCGGCCGGACTCGACCGGGCCGGCTTTAGCCCGGCCGGTCTCACGGGCATCCCGCGGGCCAGCGCGGCACATGCCGACCGATAGCCGGCCTGGCCTCGAGGTCCGGGTGAGCGGGCCATTGCTGCCTGCCGAGGCAGCAGCGGTGCTTGACCTGGTGCAGCGAGCGGCCGACGAAGACGGCGTCAGTCCGCTGTCGGAGCACGTAATGCTGCATCTGCGATACGGAGGCGATCCGCGGGCCCGCAACCTGCTGCTCCGCCAGGACGGCGAGCTGGCTGGCTACGGTCACCTGGATCCGACCGACCCGGTCGAGGGCCCGGCCGGGGAAATGGTGATCGATCCCGGCAGGCGGCGCCAGGGCCTCGGGGTCGCCCTCGGCCGTGCCATGGTCGAGGAGGCAGGCCCGGCCGGGCTTGCGGCTGTGGGCGCACGGCGAGCTACCTGCGGCGGCACAGCTGGCGGCAGCCGCCGGGCTGCAGCGCACCCGAGCGCTCTGGCAGATGAGACGCTCGCTGCAGACCAGGATCGGCAGGCCGCAGCTGGCTGACGGGATCACGATCCGGACATTCCGCGTCGGGACGGACGAGGATGCCTGGGTCGCCGTCAATCACCGGGCCTTCGAGCGGCACCCCGAGCAGGGCGCCTGGACCAGGGCCGACCTGGACATGCGCGAACGAGAGCGATGGTTTGATCCGGACGGCTTCTTCCTCGCCGAGCGGGACGGCCGACTGGTCGGATTCCACTGGACGAAGATTCACGGTGGCGACAACGGGCTGGCCGCCCAGCCCGGGCATGGTCATGAAGCTCTGGGCGAGGTGTACGTCGTCGGGGTCGATCCGGCCGAGCGTGGCAGCGGCCTTGGCCGCGCGCTCACCCTCGTCGGACTTCGTTACCTCCGCGGTCGTGGACTGCCTCAGGTCATGCTGTACGTGGACGAGACGAACTCCGCCGCGATCGGCCTGTACGAATCACTTGGATTCACCCATTGGGACACGGACGTGATGTATTCGGCGCCTTAGCTAGCCCGCGCGTCTGCGGTGGCCACGGGGCTGACGCCGAGAACCGCGTCGATCTCGGCATTCGTCAGCTGGCGATCGGCGGCAGCCACAGCGCTCAGCAACTCGGCGTACAGCTCGATTTCCTCGAGCGCGACGCGATCGTGAAGGCGCAGGTCAACGTTGTCGTGCAGCGCCCCCACCCCCATCGAAGTTGTCCGGACTGAATCTGCGGCACTAAAAGACCGCGCTGCGCACCCACTTCAGGCTAATGGCGCGACTGGCCTCGCGCATGACCCATCAGGGTCATTTCCGCGGCCCAGCCGTGCCGTCCGGCTAGGTGCGGCGAGTCGCAGTATGGCCGGTTCGAGCTACCGACCGCAGCAGAATTAGCTGTCCGGCGGCAAGAATCTGCGCGAAACGGACGCTGATCGCATTAGCGCCACACCACGTCCCGATGCCTGGCGGCTCGCTGCACGTAATGGGCGGCAGTGCGGGCGAACGACTGCCGGTCGGCGTCGGTAAGTTCCCGGACAATCCGGCACGGTACCCCGGCGGCCAGCACCCCGGCCGGCAAGACCACGTCCGGAAGCACCACGGCGCCCGCCGCGACCAGCGTGCCGGCGCCCACCTTGGCGCCGCCAAGCACGGTCGCGCCGATCCCGATGAGCGCGCCTTCGCCCACCTCGGCTCCGTGCACCATCGCCCGGTGACCAAGGCTGACCCGGTCACCCAGCACCGCCGGCTGACCAGCATCTACGTGCAGGCAGCAGAGATCCTGGATGTTGCATTCCGCGCCGACGATGATCTCCGCGTCATCGGCTCGCAGCACCGAGCCGTACCAGACCGAGGCCGCCCGGCCCAGCGTGACCCTGCCGACCAGGACCGCGCCGGGCGCGACCCAGGCCTGCGGGTGAAGGACGGGAGCGTCGGCGCCCAGCGTCCCGATCAGGGCGGGTGACTGCATTGGACACCACTCCGTCTCACTCTGGCTGACCAGTGAGAGAGTACGGCGCCTGGCACCGGCCGCGGCCGCCAGGCGGCAGCGAACCGCCGCCACGTAGCTCAAATGCGCAAATACGGACAAAACATCGTTTCGGTTGCGCGGCCGGGAGCTTAGGGACAGAGTCGTGCGCGACATCCCAGATTGATTGCGCTTGCCGGTTGCCGTTCAGTCCCGCAGCTTCCGCGGCGGGCGCGGCAGACACCGCAACAGTGGCAGACCGTGACGCTGGCATCAACGGTGGCAGGCCGTAGGCGAACAGCGTGCCCGTGGGCCAGACCGGCTGCCAGAACGACCTGATTGGTGAGACATGAGTGAGCAAGGCCATCTGTCGGCTGACTTGGGACACGACGACCAGTTCGAGCGCGAGATGCGTGGCTATAACCGCCGCGAGGTCGACGAGGCGATTGCCGCACTCAGGATCAGCGTGCGGAGCCTGGAGGATGGCAAGCGCGACCTGCAGGACCGGCTGTCCCAGACGCTCGACGACATGGAGCGGCTCAAGCTCGAGCTGTCCACCGCACGATCGGCTGGCAAGCCGCCGCATGAGGAGGTAAGCGAGCGCGTCGGCCAGATCCTCAAGCTGGCCGCCGATGAAGCGACCTCAATGCGCAGCCAGGTCGACACAGAGATCGCCAAGCTGCGCTCGGACGCGCAAGCCGAGACCGGCAAGCTGCGGGCAGACGCGAAGGCAGAGACCGACAGAACCCGGGCAGAGGCTCATGAGCAGGCCGAACGCATGCTGAGCGCTGCCCAGGAGCAGGCCGACAACACGGTCGCGACAGCCAAGTCAGAGGCCGAGGCCGCCCGCAAGAGCGCGGCAACGGATGCCCAGCGCGTCGTCGGCGACGCCACCAAGCAGGCCGAGGCCGCCGTGGCCACTGCCAAGGCACAGGCCAAGCAGCAACTCGATGAGGCAACCGCACGGGCGACTGCCATTCACGACGGCGCCGAACGGCGGCTGAATCTGCTGATGTCCCGGCACACTGAGGCGATTCGCCGGCTGACCGAGATCCGCGACGTGGTGACCACGCTGGTCGCGGGTGAGACCGACCGGGGCTCCCTGGAGGACGAGGTTGCGCGTGCAGTGGCCGGCGCGATGGGCGGTGCTACCACTGGGGGCGGCGACGGCCAGCCAAACGGGCGGGTCCCGGCTGCGCAGTCGGCTAACCGGCCGAACGGCTCGCCCGAGGGGCGCCATGCGAGCGGAGCTGCCGTGGCCGTGCCACAAGCGAACGGCGCGCCCCAGCCCGGCAGCCAGCACGCTGACGCCAGGCACGGTCCGGCCCCGCGGGCCGCGGCGCCAGCGGCGCCAGCGGCGCCAGCGGCGCCAGCGGCAGACGATACTGCCGACGGAATAGCGGTCGTCACCGAGTGACGCTGTAGTTGCCGATCGCTACCGCTGGCTGCTGCTGATACCAGCCGACGATAAGGGACGACACTTCGCGGCCGCCGTGGCTGATGTCGCCGACCGGCCGGGTTAACCAGTGCCCGGGCGGCGCCAGCAGCTACGCCCAGCCGACCTGCAGCGGCGTACGGCAGCAGGCCTACGCATTCATGGCAGCACTTGGCGCGTACTAGCGCCGGCGAGCGCGGACGGGTGCCAGGGCGGCGCGGTCCCAGCGACCGCCCGTCCGGCACCTGCCGATTTAACCTCGCCGAAACTCTTGACGCGGCAACCTCGCGGTCCTACCTTCATTGAAATGCTGTTCCACAATGTCGAACAGCATTCAGACATCTCGCTGAAGGAGGTGAGAAGCCCGTCGCCTGCCGCTTCAGCGAAGGGTGCAGCCGTCGGGCGAACGCATGGCCGCACTACCAACGACCCCGCAGAAACTCCTTGCGGAACTAATGGGGACCGCATGCCTGGTCTTCGTCGGCGCCGGTTCTGCCGCCGCCACCGGTGTGATCGCCGCGAGCAGCAAGGCCTCGTTCTCGCTCGCTGACCTCGGGATGATCTCGTTCGCGTTCATGCTGGTCATCGTCGGCGTGGTGTACGCGATCGGGCACATCTCCGGCGGCCACATCAACCCCGCCGTCACCTTGTCGCTGGCCGTGTCCGGCAAGTTCCCGTGGCGTGAAGTCCCCGGTTACATGCTGGCGCAGCTCGCCGGTGCCATCCTCGGCGCGGCGGCCATCTTCCTGACCCTGGGTAAGGCGGCCACGGTCGCCGCCGGCGGCGGTGTCACCGCGTACAACACCGCCTCGATGGGGTTCGGCCGGGCCTTGCTGATCGAGGCGATCGGGACCGCCATCCTGGTGTTCGTCATCTTCGGCGTCATCGACCACCGGGCCGTGCCCGGCTGGGCGCCGATGGCGATAGGCGCCATCGTCTTCGCGATCATCATCATCATCGGCCCGGCCACCGGCGCCGCCATCAATCCTGCCCGTTACCTCGGCACGGTGTTCATGCAGGGCGCTTTTGGCGGCCATGTCACCTGGTCGGAAGTGCCCGCCTACCTCATCGGTGAGCTGGCGGGCGGCGTAGCCGGCGCGCTCGCCTACGTCGGAATGTCCAGGGTGCGCCAGGACGCGGCGCTGACCAGCCTGTCACCAGACCCCGACATCGCACCTGAGCCAGTCCGGGAGAGCACGGTATGAAGAAGCTCATCAACTCACCCGACCGTGTGGTGACTGACGCCCTGGCGGGCGTCGCCGCAGCGCATCCGCGCCTCGCAGTCGACATCGAGAACAAGGTGATAACCAGGGCTTCCGGCCCGTCTCCGGGCAAGGTCGGCCTGGTGTCTGGCGGCGGCTCCGGCCACGAGCCACTGCATGGCGGCTTTGTCGGCTACGGGATGCTCGACGCTGCATGCCCCGGCGAAGTGTTCACCTCCCCGGTTCCCGACCAGATGCTGGTTGCTACCAGGGCCGTCAGCAGCGGCGCCGGCGTGCTGCACATCGTCAAGAACTACACCGGCGACGTGCTCAACTTCCAGCTGGCCGCTGAGCTCGCCGACGACGACGGCATCGAGGTCGTGCCGGTCATCGTCAACGACGACGTCGCGGTACTGGACTCGCTGTATACCGCAGGCCGCCGTGGCGTCGGCGCGACGGTGTTCGTCGAGAAGATCGCCGGCGCGCTGGCCGAGCGCGGCGCGGCGCTGGCTGAGGTTGCGGCGGTCGCTACCGAAGTCAACGACCGGAGCAGGTCGTTCGGCGTGGCGCTGACCTCGTGCACGGTGCCGGCGGCAGGGAAGCCAACTTTCGAGCTCGGCGAAGGCGAGATCGAGCTAGGCATCGGCATCCACGGCGAGCCCGGGCGGCATCGCGGGCCGCTCGGGCCGGCCAGCGAGATCACGGCCGCGGCGCTCGACGCCATCCACGCCGACCTGCCGCTGACCGGCGACGTGCTGGTCATGGTCAACGGCATGGGCGGCACTCCGCTGATCGAGCTCTACGTCCTGTACAACGAGGTGCACAAGTACATCACCGGCAAGGGTGCCCGGATCACCAGGAACCTGGTGGGTAACTACATCACCAGCCTGGAGATGCAGGGGTTCTCGGTGACGGTGTGCCAGCTCACCGACGCGCTCGCCGAGCTGTGGGACGCACCGGTAGACACGCCTGCCTTGCGGTGGGGACGGTAGGAATGACAGGCCGGCGGCGCGGCTCGCGCGCCGCCGGCTGCTACCGCGAGGAGCTGTTATGGACGCCTCTTTCATCCGTGCCTGGCTGGCCGAGGCAGGTACTGCCATCGAGTCCCAGCGCGACCACCTGACCCAGCTGGACGCGGCCATCGGTGATGCAGACCACGGCATCAACCTGGCCCGCGGGTTCAGCGCCATCTCGGCCGCCCTCGATCAGGCGGCCACCCCGACGCCAGGTTCGGTGCTGATCCTGGCCGGGTCCACGCTGATCTCCAAGGTCGGCGGCGCATCGGGGCCGTTGTACGGCATGGCGCTGCGACAGGCCGGCAAGTCACTCGGCGACACCGCCGACGCGAGCCTGCCCGAACTCGCCGCCAGCCTGGAGGCAGCACTGGCAGGCGTGCAGAAGCTCGGTGCAGCCCGTGAGGGTGAGAAGACGATGGTCGATGCGCTGGCTCCGGCAGTCGCCGCGCTGCAGAAGGCGATCTCGGAGGGCAGCGACACCCCGGCCGCGCTGGCGGCCGCAGCCACGGCGGCCGCCGACGGCGCTGAGGCCACGATCTCCATGCAAGCGCTCAAGGGCCGGGCGAGTTATCTCGGGCCGCGCAGCGTCGGCCACGAGGACCCTGGCGCCGCGTCAACCGCGATCATCGTCGGTGCCCTGCGCGATGTCGCGCAACGGCAGGCGTCGTGACACCGATGCGGATTGGCGGCTTGTCCGTCTCCGACGGCATCGCCGCGGGGCGGCTCTATCTTGCCGACGTCAGACTGGCGGCGGACGCGACGGCCAGCCAGGTGCGTGCGGCCTTTGCCGCAGTGGCAGCCGATCGCGGCGCACTGGCGGACGCGCTGCGGCAAGCTGGCCGCACCGACGAGTCGGACATTGTCGGGGTAGCCGCGCTCATAGCGGCCGATCCCGTGCTGGTAGACCCCGCCGTGGCGGCGGTGGCCGAAGGGGTGGATGCCGCCACGGCGGTCATCAACGCCGCCGAAGCCCAGGCCGGGATACTGGCCGGCCTGGGCAACGCGGAGCTGGCAGCCAGGGCCGATGACGTGCGCCAGGTCGCTCAGGCCGTGATCGAGCAACTGGCAGGCGGCAAGCCTGCGCCGCCTGCCGGGGCGTTCATTCTCGTCCGGCGCGAGGTATCGGCCGCCGACCTGATTGAGCTAGCCGAGCATGGCCTCACCGGCGCCGTCTCGGTGGCGGGCGGCGCCAGCTCGCACGCCGCGATCATCGCCCGTGGCCTTGGCCTGCCGATGCTGGCCGGCGCCGACGAAGCCGTGCTTGGCCTGGCGCCGGACCGGCTCGCGATGCTCGATGCTGCACGCGGCCAGCTCATCCTCGACCCATCAGCTGACCAGCTCGGGCGCGCGCGCGCCAGCACGGCAGTGATCGTCCGCGGGCACGGGCCAGTCAGCACCGCCGACGGTCAGCCGGTGACCGTGCTGTGCAATGTGGCGTCGGCTGCCGAAGTGCGGCTCGGCTTGTCGGCCGGCGCAGACGGTGTGGGACTGCTGCGCACCGAGATCCCGTTTACCGGCGCAGCCAGCTGGCCAACCAGTGACCAGCACGACGCTCAGCTGCAGCCGATACTCGGCCTGCTGGCAGGGCGGCCGGCCACGGTGCGGCTGCTGGACTTCTCGGGCGACAAGATCCCTCCGTTCCTGCACGGCAAGGCTGGCCTGGCGGAGCTGCTAGGTCATCCGCAGGCGCTGGCGGCGCAGCTGACGGCCGCGCTGCGAGCCGGCCGTCACACCGATCTCGCCATCCTGATCCCGATGGTGAGCTCGCTGACCGAGGTGGAAACGGTGCGGCGCCAGCTTGAGCGGGCGGTAGCCGCCGTGGGCGCGCGGCGGCCGAGGCTCGGCATCATGGTGGAGCTAGCCGGGACCGCGGCGGCTGCCGCGACGTTCGCAGCAGCAGTGGATTTCTTCTCGATCGGCACCAACGACCTGACTGGCCAGGTGCTTGGCCAGAGCCGCCTGGATCCGGCGGCCGGGCCAGCGCTGGCGGCCGATCCGCGCGTGCTCGCGCTCATCGCCGCGGTGACAGACGCCGCCGCAGGCGCGGGCATCCCGGTCTCGGTCTGCGGCGACTCGGCCGCGAGCCCGCTGGTCCTGCCGCTGCTGGTCGGCCTCGGCATCCGGACTGTGAGCGTGCCTGCGGCGGCCGTCGGCCGGGTCCGCGGCGAGCTGAGCCGACTCGACACCGGCAGCTGCACGGCGCTGGCGGCAAAGGCCATCGGCGGCTCGTCCGCACGCGACTCATGGGAGCTGGTGCAGCGTGCCGGTCTTGGCTAGCCGCGGCAGGCGGCTGTCAGCTGAGCGCGGTCAGCGCGGTGCCGCCGCGTCCGGCCCCGAGGTCCCTGGAGATGCCGCGGGCCGACTCGACGACCGCCCTGGCCAGCTGCTCTCGGCTCGAGACGGCCAGCAGCCGCTCCGCGGGGCCGACCAGGCCGATGGCACCGGCCACGGCGCCCTCGCGGTTCACGATGGGCGCCGCGATGCCGGCGTCGCCGACGGTCGCCTCCTGATCCTCGACCGCATAACCCTGCCTGCGCACTTGCGCCATCGCCCGGCCCAGGGCTGCCCGGGTGGTCTTGGTCTTGCCGGTCAGCGGCGTCAGCTCGCCGGCCACCAGGCGCGCGTAACCTGCGGCAGGCAGGTTCGCCGCGATCGCGTGACCGAGCGCACAGGCGTGCCAGGGAATGGCCGCGCCGACCTCCAGGATCTGCACGGTGTTGTCCGGCCGGAACACGTGATGCAAGACGATCGCACGGGAACCCGACAAGGTGGCGACCCAGACAGCCTCGCCAGCGCGCTGTGCCAGCGCCTCGGCCCACAGCAGCGAGCGGGCGCGCAGCTCCGATCCGTCCAGGAATGCATTGCCGAGCTGCAGGACGCCCGCGCCCAGGCTGTACTTGCCCGTGTCCGGATCCTGGGCCACCAGGTCATGCTTTTCCAGCGTCCGCAGCAGCCCGTAGACCGTCGGCTTGGCCAGGCCCACCCGGTCGGCGATCTCGGTCACGCCCAGCCGCGGCGTACCCGAGCCGAGCGCGCTCAGGATAGCCGCCGCACGTTCCACCGACTGAATCATGGAGGCCTTTCGGTAATGTCGAACAGTATTCAGGATAGGCCATGACCGATAGCGCGCGGGTGGGGATCGTGCTCGTGTCGCATAGCGCGGCGCTGGCAGCGGGAACGGCGGAGCTGGCCGGCCAGGTCAGCGGCGGCGGCGTTGTCATCGTGCCAGCCGGAGGCACCGACGACGGGCGGCTTGGCACCAGCATTGACAAGGTGCGTGACGCCCTCATTGCGGCCAACTCGGGCGCGGGCGTTGTCATCCTCCCTGACCTCGGCAGCTCGGTGCTCACCGTCAGGGCGTTGCTGGCAGATGGGGACGACCTGCCTGATCCGGTCGCGATCGCCGATGCCCCCTTCGTGGAAGGTGCGGTAGCGGCCACCATCGCCGCTGCCGTTGGCGGTGACCTCAGGGCGGTAGCCAGTGCGGCGGAGGAGGCGCGCAATGCCCGGAAGTTCTGAGGCTTCGGTCCGGCTTGCCGGAGACCTGCATGCCAGGCCTGCTGGCTCGCTCGCCATCGCGGCGGCGAACTTCGAATCGTCAATCGAGCTGTCCTCCGGAGGCAGCTCCGCCGACGCGAAGAGTGTGCTCAGCGTGATGGGGATAGGCGCGACCAGCGGCCAGCTGGTGACAGTCCGGGCCAGTGGCCCGGATGCCGACCAGGCCGTCGCCGCCATCGTCGAGATCCTGGCCGCAGCGACGAGTGTGGGCGCCTGATCAGTCGGGCAGCGTGTCCAGCTGCCGGAGTATGACGCCTTCACGCAGCGCCCACGGACAGATCTCCAGCACCGGCAGACTCAGCAGGTCCATGGCCGCATCGGCGACGACGGCACCGGCCGCCAGCTGATGGGCCCTTCCTTCCGATACTCCCGGCATCGCCACCCGGTCGGCGACGGTCGTCTGCGTCAGCCGCTCGGCTATCGAGGTCACGTCGTTGTGCTTCAGGATCCGCCGGACGTAGGGGCCATCACTCGACGGCGCCGCGCCAGCGATCCTGGCCAGCTGCCTGAAGGTCTTGGATGTCGCCACTGCGTGGTTAGGCGGCCCGTCTCTGAGCAGCGCGCCAACGGTGTCGGCGATCTCCGCCCGCACATGCTTGCGGAGCTTCCGGACATCCGCCGGCGACGGCGGGTCGCCAGGCAGCCAGTCGCGGGTTAGCCGGCCCGCGCCGAGCGGGAGCGAGACCGCGCTGTCGGGATCCTCGTCCAGCCCGGAGGCGATCTCCAGCGAACCGCCGCCGATGTCCAGCAGCAAAAGCCGGCCTGATGACCAGCCAAACCAGCGGCGTGCAGCCAGGAAGGTCAGCCTGGCCTCGTCTGGCCCGGGAAGGACCCTGATCGCGACATTTGTCTCGGCTTCGATCCTGGTCAGCAGTTCGTCACCGTTAGCAGCATCCCGCACGGCCGAGGTGGCGAAGCCGAGCATCTGATGCACGCCCTTGTCCTCGGCGATCTGCAGGGCTTCATGCACGAAGTCGAGCAGCCGCTGCGCGACCTCGTCACTCAGCTTGTTGCTCCCGTCGAGGTTCTCACCCAGGCGTAGCTCGACTTTGTGCGAGAAGGCCGGAATCGGCCGTCCGCCTTGGTGCGCGTCGACGACCAGTAGGTGAACGGTGTTCGATCCAACGTCGAGCACGCCAAGTCGCATACCTCAGACGCTACCTGGAGCCGCCCTCCGGGAACATCAGGCCACCCGCTGACGCTGTCGGAGGAATAGCGACATCCAGCGCGGAAGGCAGATCATGACCGCAGAGATAAGAGTCGAGCACGGACGAAAGCGCGTGCGGATCCTGCTGGCCGGCGAGCTGGTGGCCGACACCGTTGCTCCCCTGCTGGTGTGGGAGCGGCCTTTCTACCCCACGTACTACATTCCGGTCGGCGACGTTAAGGCAGAGCTGATCCCGGCAGGCACGGAGGCGGACCGCAACCTCGGAGAGGCTGAGGTGCTCTCGGTCAGGGTGGCGGGCGGCACGACGGCTGAGCGCGGCGCCAGGCGGTACCGGTCCAGCCCAGCCCGGCAGCTAGACGACGCGGTGCGATTCGAATGGAATGCCATGAGCGAGTGGCTAGAGGAGGACGAGCCGGTCTACACCCATGCCCGCGATCCGCACACGCGGGTGGACATCCTCGCCAGCTCCCGGCACGTCCGGATCGAGATCGACGGCGTCACGGTCGCGGAGTCCCGTAGCCCGCACATCCTGTTCGAGACGGGCCTGCCGCCTCGCTATTATCTGCCGCTCAGCGACCTCAGGACGGAGCTGCTGCGCTCGTCGGACACTCAAACTCACTGCCCGTATAAGGGCACGGCTGCCTACTGGTCCGTCGATACCGGCGCGGACCTGCACGAAGACATCGTCTGGATCTACCGGACGCCACTGCCGGAGAGCCAGAAAGTCGCCGGGCTCGCGTCGTTTTACGACGAGAAGGTGGACGTCTTCATCGACGGCGTGCAGCAGCAGCGGCCGCGTACGCAGTTCAGCTGAGGCAGCTGCGACGACGGCGGGCGAGGCGGCCGCCGGCGAAGAGCGGCCGCGCGGTCAGCCATCCAGGTCCTCAACCGTGGCTACCGACGGCCTGCGGCTGCCCTGCAGCCGCCGGGCAGCGACTTCGGCTTCGCCCATGGCACGCAGCAGATTGCCGCAGCTGAGCTTGGCGCAGTCCGGCTCGGACCAGCCCCGGTCCAGCAGTGCCTGCACGAGCGCCGGGTAGCACGACACGTCCTCTAGTCCGTCCGGAAGCACGTCCACACCGTCGTAATCGCCGCCGAGTCCGATGTGATCGATACCGGCCACCTCCCGGACGTGCTCGGCGTGAGCCACCACATCTGTGAGCGCCGCGCGCGGACGGGGATTGCTGGCCTGCCACTGGCCTTTGATCTTCTTGCGCGCGGACAAGTCGCGGTAGTCGAGTCCCTGGCGGTGCAGCTCGGCGGCTAGGTCCCGCTCCCAGTCCCGGCAGCGCTGCGACACGAACGCCGGCACGAACGTGATCATGCACAAGCCGCCGTTGGCGGCCAGCCGGGCCAGGATGGCGTCGGGCACGTTTCGCGGGTGATCGCACAGCGCGAACGCCGAGGAGTGCGAGAAGATAACCGGCGCTTCAGCTATGTCCAGCGCGTCGCTCATCGTCGTTGCCGCGACATGAGAGAGGTCGACCAGCATGCCCAGTCGCTGCATCTCCCTGACCACCTCCCGGCCGAACGCGGTCAGCCCACCGGCCCTCGGCTCATCGGTGGCGGAGTCGGCCCAGGGCAGGTTCAGGTTGTGCGTGAGCGTCATGTACCGGACGCCAAGCTGATAGAGCGCCCGGAGAGTACCCATCGAGCTGGCAATGGAATGACCGCCCTCGGCACCGAGCAACGAGGCCACCTTGCCTGCCTGCATGATCCGCTGCACGTCGGCGGCGCTGAAGGCAAGCTCCAGGTTGTCGGGGTAGCGAGCCACTAGCTGCCGGACCAGGTCGATCTGCTCCAGCGTCGTGGCTACCGCGGCCTCGCCCTGCAGTTCCGCCGGAACGTATACCGACCAGAACTGTCCGCCGACCCCGCCGTTGGCCAGCCTGGGCAGGTCAGTATGGGTGAAATCCACCGGAGCCGAGATGTCGGTGCTGGCCGGGTCGAGCGAGCCAGCCTCACGCAAGGCCCAGGCCAGGTCATTGTGCCCATCGATCACCGGATAGCGGCCCAGTAGCGCGTGCGCCCGGTCCGGCTCCCTTCCGTCTGTGCTCATTTGCCAAGCCTAGGCAGCCCGCGGCGGCGGGCACAGGGTCAGGATGCCAGGATATGGGGGTGACACGGCACCGCCTGGCCCCCTGGATCATCGCCGCGATCGTGGCGTGCGCTGCCCTGGGCGCGTGGGGCGGCCATCAGATCGGCGACGGCGGGGCCGGCAACATTGTCCTGGTCAGCGCGACGTGCGCGGTGCTTGGCTCGTTCCTGCCGGGGGCCGCTGCGTGGCTGCGCGCGCGGCTGCGCGACCGGGAGCGGCCGCACCACCCCGCCGCCTGAGCCGACGCCATGAAGGTTTCGGCAACTTTCCCGCCGGATTAGTCCGCTTTGCGGCACCGGAATCTGCAGGGTGTCTCTACACGCGGCTGGAACGCCGCGATCTACTGCGCGGCACGCGAGAATCAGCCCATGACAGTTGCCCGCTCTATCGGACTGTTCATCGCCGCCGGACTGGCCGAGATTGGCGGCGGCTACCTGATGTGGCGCTGGCTGCGGGACGGCGCACCGGTCGTCCTGGGCGTCCTGGGCGGGGTCATTCTGGTGATCTACGGCGTCATTCCGACGCTCCAGCGCAGCCATGATTTCGGCCGCATCTACGCTGCCTACGGCGGAGTATTCGTGGTCGCATCGCTGCTGTGGGGCTGGGGCGTGGACGGTTCCAGGCCGGACCGGTTCGACGTCATCGGCGCTGCCGTCGTGCTTACCGGTGTCGCGATCATTTACTTCGCCCCGCGCGGTTAGCCTTCCAAGGCCGGCCGGGATCGCCGGCCAGCCCGCCGCAGCGGCAGGCTGGGGCCATGGCAGCTGATAGCACGGCAAACGATCGCGATCCGGTGGCAGTAATCGCGGAACTGTTCGCGACCCAGGGCGCTTCGGACTATCTCGGCGAGGCCGTCAGTCAGCAGCAGCACATGCTTCAGGCGGCTGCCCTCGCCGAGCGGGCGGCTGCTGCGCCGCCGCTCGTCGCCGCCGCGCTGCTGCACGACGTCGGTCACTTCACCGGCATAGTGACCGGTCGCGACCTCATGCGCGGGACCGACAACCGGCACAGTGATCAGGGCGCGGACTGGCTCGCGCAGTGGTTCGGCCCTGACGTCACCGAGCCCGTCCGGCTGCATGTCGACGCAAAGCGCTACCTCTGCGCGGTCGAGCCGGATTACCTGGCCAGGCTGTCGCCGGCCTCGGTGTACACCCTTGGCGTCCAGGGCGGCCCGATGCACCCGGCCGAGATCACCCGGTTCGTGGCCAACCCGTATGCCCAGCACGCCTGCCTGGTGCGCCGCTGGGACGATGCGGCCAAGGACCCCGCTGCCCTAGTGCCGCCGTTCGCGCACTTCAGCGGCGTACTCAGCGGGCTCCTGCGCCGGTAGGCCGGGCTGGCGCAGGGCGGCACCAGCCAACCCGATCGGCAGCGGGTACCGGTAGCGGGCGCAAATCCGGTACCGTTCCGGTCGCTGGCTCAGCACCCATGCTGGCTCAGCGCCGACACTGGGCAGCATCACCGATACTGACAGGGCGTCGCCATGCCCGGCGACCGGGGAAGGGGCATGTCATGCCGCGTTACAACCGGGTGGTGGTCAAGCTCAGCGGTGAAGCGCTGGCTGGAGCCGCCGGACAGGGCACCGACCCGGCCAGTCTGGCGCGGGTAGCTGATGAGGTCCTGTCGCTGCGTGAGCTGGGCGTACAGGTCGCCGTGGTAGTCGGCGGGGGCAACTTCTTCCGCGGCCGGATGGCCGAGGGCTGGGGTATCAGCCGGGCGGAGGCGGACAACATCGGCATGCTCGGCACGATCATGAATGCGCTCATGCTGCGCGGCGCGCTGACCGCTCGCACGGACATCGACATCCGGGTGATGACGGCCGTGCCCATGCAGAGCGTCGCCGAGCCGTTCATTCGGCTTCGGGCCATGCGGCACCTCGAGAACGGCTCGATCGTGCTGCTGGCCGGCGGCATCGGACAGCCGTATGTCACGACGGACTACCCGGCCGTCCAGCGAGCGCTAGAGCTTGAGGCGGACGCCCTGCTCGTCGCCAAGCGGGGCGTCGACGGCGTCTACGACCGCGACCCGAACGTGAATCCCGACGCGGTCCGCTATGAGCGGCTGACCTATGACGAAGCCCTGGCAGCCGGGGTCCGGGTTATGGATACCAGCGCGTTCGTGCTCGCCAACGAGCAGAGCCTGACGATGCACGTGTTCGATGTAGCCGCGGCCGGCGCGATGCGCGAGATCTGCACTGGCGCCGATCTCGGTACCAGGATCACCGCCAAGGTGTAGATCTGCCGGTCTTGCGGCGCTCGTTCGCCTCCAGCGTTGGACCAAGCCCATTGACATCGCCATGAATCGCCCGTCTAGTGAAGCCAGGAAGGGTTGTCACGGGAACGGACACTGTGACCACTGCAGTTCTGCCTGGCCGTGACGACGATCCAAGGTGGAAGCGGGGCCAGAATGGCGGCGAGCGAGGGCAACAATGTGGCGGGCAACGCACGGGTCGAAATGATGATCGGCCAGGTGGGCGGCTCGGTCTATAACGTCCGCGGCGACTTCCAGCAAGTGAACCAGCAGGTCACTGGCGAGCTCGCGCAGCGTGACTACCTGCTCGGCCTGATGACCGAACTGCGCCAGGAGATAGCCGCCGCCCGAGACCGCGCCGAACTCAGTGACGAGGCCAGTGCCGAAGCCCAGCGCGAACTTGACAGCGCTACCGCGGAGCTCGACGCCGCGGTGACTGGCGACCGGAGCCGGCTGATATCGGTATTAGAGCGGCTGAAGCTGCCGCTGCGGGGTGCCATCGACCTGGCGGCCAAGGTCGGCGAGATCATCATGACAGTCAAGAGCCTGCGATGACGGAGCCCACGGCGCCCGAGTCAGCCGATCAGGCGGGTCAGGGCAGTCAGTCCGGCCCGGCTCCCGCCAATTCTGCCGGGGATAACGCCCAGGTTGGCGCGCAGATCGGGTTCGTGGCCGGCAACGTGAACTTCTACCGCGTCCCGGAAGAGCGCGGCGCGAAGTACAAGGTAGCCATTAACTTCCTCAGGGGAAGCTCCGGACCACGCGCAGCGACACTCATCCGGGAGGCGGTCGAGGCTGGCCTCGGTACCGACGGCCTGACCCCGGTCAATGACATCGCCTATCACTGGGTGCTCGCCGTGCTCAGCGGCCGCTCGTTCGAGCAGCTCGGACCCGACGATTTCGAGGCCATCGAGCACGCACGCGGAATCGCGGATCGGCAGGACCCCGGCGATTATCTGCTCGTCGCGCACGACTTCATGTGCAGGCTGGTCGAGAGCCGGAAGCGGCAGGCCGAGTCGGCTGGGCTGGATCCCGGTTTTGGCCAGCTGCTTGCCGACTACCTTGCCATCACCAGCAACCCGCCCTTGTCCGGGAAGGTCAGCTTCGCCGAGGACTTTGACCGTCACCTCGAGCTGATGCTGGCTGGCGGTATCGAAGACCAGATCGCCGCCGATATGGCGGATCGCGCGAAGATCGGGCGGATGAGCAACGAGCGCACCGGCAGGGCGTGGAAGTACTTCGAGCCGGTTCCGGAACGGCCGCGCCTGCGCACGTTGACGGAGCCGGTATTCCCGATGGGTAGCACCGTGCTGGCCGTGGCCGCCGCGACGCTGTGCCTGGCGGGCGTCGTGCTGGCGCTGGCGGTTTTGCAGGAGCGTGGCGCGCTGCAAGCTCTGCTGCTGACGGTCGTCATCGCCATCGCAGGCGTGATCGCGACGCGATCACGAATCTCTTTTCTGGCCGCGATGGAACGAGTTGCCGACCGGGACAGCGACTTCGGCCACCGCCATCTCGGCCGGTACGCCAGCCCGGTGCCACCTGCTGCTGCGTCAGGACAGTTCGGCCTGCCAGACGAGCCAGACGAGGAAGACGAGGCCGACAAGGCTAGGCAGGACCGCGCCCGCCGGGTCAAGTTCGTTCGCATGCTGTCGATTCACCTGAATGATCAGTTCGCCAAGAGAGCGCCTCGCGGAGTTGCTGCTCGCCGCAAATGGGATGCGGACACAGCCGGCCTGAAGGAATCGGTTAAACGGCAGCTTCTCACTCAGTACAGTGAGCCGGAACTCGCCCCCGGTGCCGTTAACTGGCTCGTCACCCTGCGAGTCCAGGAGATCGCGCAGAAGCAGCGGGACGGCACGCTGCGCAAGTACCAGCAAGAGCTGGCCCCCCGTCCGAGGGTTGTCATTGGCTTCGCGCTCGGTGTCGTCGTCAGCGCGGTTGCCTGGGGATACGCGCTCTTCCTGGCACTCACGAAGAATCCGGTCCTGGCGGGCGTGGCGGTCGCCGCGCTCGGCGTGGCGGTATTGCTGATAGCGCAGAGCCGACTCGACGTGTACCTGGTCGGGCGGCACCGACTTGTCGCGGATAAGCAGGACGCGCTGGCACGGCTCAAGGCCGACGAATCCGAGTACGAGCGCTGGGTCAGGAAGCTGCAGGGCAGGCCGGCCGACGACCTGATCGCGCGCTGGCTGGATTACGACAAGATCCACCTCAGGCAGCTCGCGATGACGCAACTGGACCTGGCGAGCCGCGACGTCCTGATGCATGTCACGGTGACGGAACCAGCGCCGCGCTGCATCCTGGTGCGGACTCCGTTCGGACCGCCGCGATACTCGGTGTACAGGGTGACGGTGTTCCTGCTCACTCAGGCGGGTGTACGGCTGGTGCGGATGACCCTGGACTTCCGCACCGGCGAGGTCTACAACCAGGTGCGGCGCAGCTTCCGCTACGACGTGATCACCTCGGCCAGCGCTACGGAGACCGGAGTTCGATATGACAGCGGGCGCCGGGAAGTCATGCCGACCCCCGAGAATCCCTGGAGTCTCGGCCAGGACGGCTCGCTGACGACTGCCCGGCAGGAGGAACTCAGGCGCAGCATCATTGACGGCTCCGCCATCCTCAGCCAGGACTTCCAGCTTTCGCTGCGGAACGGGGAACGGATCACGTTCCTGGTCGAGAACATCACTGCCGCTTTCAATGACCGCAGCGACGAAGACCCCATCAGCTTGCTGGACCTGGCGCTCGACAACTCCGGGCTGTCGGTTGCCCTGGAGATGCTTGAGAACATCTCTGGCCATGGCTCGCAATGGGTAGCGGACCGGCTCACCCGGCGCCGCAGGACCAGGCGCGGACTGCACGTCGCCGAGGGGCCGGCCGCTGACGACGCGCCTGGCCGCGACGACGAAGATCACCGAGGCGACGTGGCCTGATGTGCGCGGCTTCATCTGGTGGGAGTGATCCAGCTCTCTTCGACGATGGTTACGCGATGGCTATATCATGAAGTAAGGTATGCCTAACCTAATTCAGCGTCACGGTGCTGCGGCCGCTTAGCCCTGGCCCAGGCCACTTCCTGGAGGCCCCTGGTCATGCTCGCCACGTTTGTCATCTTCCTGCGCGAAGGGGTCGAGGCAAGCATGATCATCGCGATCTTGCTCGCTTACCTCAATCGCATCGGGAAGCGCGAGCATTTCCGTGATGTCTTCGTCGGGGTTGGCGCGGCGCTCGTCCTCGCCACGGCTGGCGGGACGGTGGCATACGAGACGATCCGCAGCTACGACGGGTCTCGGGCGCAGGTGATTTTTGAGACGGTCACATACCTGCTGGCAGCAGCCGTCCTGACATACATGACGTTCTGGATGCGCAAGCATGCCCGCTCGCTGTCCAAGGAGCTGCGCGCCCGGACGGACGCGGCGCTGGACGGCAGGGCAAGGTGGGGCCTGGGACTGCTGGCATTTCAGGCCGTCGGGCGGGAGGGCCTCGAAACCGTGGTCTTCACCCTGGCAATCATCTTCTCCACCTCCACCGCGGGCGCACTCGGTGGCGCGATCATCGGGCTGGCCTTCTCCCTGGTCATCGCGTTCGTGATCTACCGGCTGGGTCACAAGCTGAACATGGCGAAGTTCTTCACCGTCATCGGCGTCCTGCTGATGGTCTTCGCTGCGGGGCTGCTCGCGGATGCGGTCGAGAACATGCAGCGGCTCGGCTGGCTGCCTGTCCTCAACGCGCCAATGTGGCACTCGGCCAGCCTGCTATCGGAGGGCAGCGCATTCGGTGATGTGCTGCATAGCTTCTTCGGCTACAGCGACTCGCCGACGCCGCTGCAGCTGCTGATCTACGTCGGATATCTCGCGATTGTGGTCATTGCCTACCTCGGCCTGCGGGCCAAGATGCGGTCAAGATCAGCTTCTGTCGCCCGCTGAGCTTCTCAGGGCGTCAGCGTCACCGTACTGGAGTAGATCGTGGTACTGCCGAGCCAGGCGCTGATGAACACGCCGGAGCTGGCCGTCACCGGCGCGGTAGTGACGAGGAAACTGGCTGAGCTGTGGCCCGCCGGGATGACGACCAGGCCGGGCACGGTAACGATGCCAGCGCTCGACTGAAGGGCGACTGTCGTCGCTGTGTCGACCGGCCCGGCCAGGCTGACCGTCGCGGTGAACGAGCTTCCGCCGGTTATAGTCGCCGGCACATTGGTGATCGAGGCAAGGCCGGGCTCGATGATGACCGGCAGGGATGCGCTGACGCCATCGACAGTGACATCGATCCGGGTATGGACCGCGCTGGTTATGCCCGCGGTGTTGATGTCGACGTACCCGTCGGCGAAACCCCCGGTAATGAAGGTGCTGGTGCTCTGCAGTTCGACGGCGGAACTGGGAGACGAGAAGGTAGCGGTCAAGCCAGCGGCGGGGGCAGGATTGCTGAGCGTAACCACGTACTCCAGGGTGTACTCCTGGCCGTACACAGGGCCTGTCCCTGCCTCGGCCGTCAGCGTCACCTTGTCGTGGCTGTTGAAGGGCGGCAGCAGCACCGTCGTCGCCCGGAGCGTGCGGCCGCCCAGCGTCGCCGAGATGGTGACAGTGGTGTCCTTGCTGACAGTCCGCACGGTCACCCCGGCCACGCCACCGCCCAGGCTCCCGGCTGGGAATGTGTACGAAGCTGGCACCGTGACGGCACTGCTGTCGGAGGCAAGCCGCACCGTGAGTCCGCCTGCCGGAAGGACCCCGGTGAACAGAACCTCCGGGTCGACGCAGTTCGGCTCGGAGCAGACCGGCAGCGCGACCTCAGCCAGGCCGGGATCGACGGTGATCGTGCTGCGACGTGACCTGCCGCGGAAGCGGGCGGAAAGGGTGGAACTGTACTGGCCCGCAGGGTCGGCCTTCGGTGCCAGCAGGATAGTAACGCTCCGGTAGTAGCGACCGACCGAGATCGTGACCGGAACGGGCAGATAGCTGCTGGTACTGGCGAGAGAAATCCGGACCGGCGCAGCAGCAGCGCAGCTCAGCCGGATGGTGGCGGTCGGCTTGTCGCCGACACGGACTATTGCAGGCACCGAGAAGCCCGTCAGTGCCGGGCTGCGGCAGGTACGCGGCGTCCGGGTGACCGTGAGCGCGGCCCGGCGGTGCCGCAGGCCGAGCGTTGCCTCGATCTCGCCGTGCCGGGTGACCTTCGTAACGGCGGTCATGATGTCCGTACTGGCCGAGGCCTTGTTCCGGGGCACGCGCACCAGGGAAGGGACCGTGACACCCCGGAATCCTGTCAGCCGGATCGTCACCGCAGACGGCGCGGCGCAGGTCAGCGCCACTGTCACCTGATCTGGCGCGCCGCCGGGGACTGCGGAGGCGGACAGGACAGCGTCCTTCAGGATCGGCCTGCAGGCAGCCGCACCAGCCGCGGGCTGACCCGACACGAACACCGCGCTCGCCGCCAGCAAGAGCAGGATCATGCCAATCCGCCTCATAGCACAGCCCTCCGCTACCTACCAGAATTTACTTAACATATACGGACTTAAAGGCGCGGACAAGGACCGTCGGCGGTGCGAGGTGAGGAACGGCGCTAGCCAGGGTAGAACCTGCTGACCAGCGCCGTTCCGGGCTGGTTACACGGGGAGGCACGGGGTGGACCTTGTTGTAGTTGTGATCGTCCTGGCGCTGTTTGTCTGGCTCAGGAAGTAACTGACGGCTCGTTGACCTAACCAAGCCGCCAGGCGGGAGCACCCGCGGCGGTCACAGACTCGCTATGGCTCCGAAGAGCAGATCCAGCACTGCGCGGCTGTTGGCGCTCATGGCGACATCGACATTGGCTCCGCCGATGCTGCACAGCTCACGCCGGTCAAGCACAGTCATGCCCCGAGTGAGCGTGCCCGTCAGCTCGATATCCACATGCGCAGGCAAGTACTCGAAAAGCTCCGGATGGGTAACACCGAGCAGCGCGCACGGGTCGTGTATCGGCGCAAATCCAGGACTGCTGGAGACTTTGCTGTAAGCAGTCACGAATCCTTCGAGCACCTCGCCAATGAACGCCGCCTGAGTCGTCCCCAGTTCCTGGATGCGCCGCACATATTCGCTATCAACGAGCACCGTGTGAGTAACGTTAAGCCCGACGAGACGCATTCGCGCGCCGGAATTAAATACGATCGATGCAGCCTCCGGATCGGCCCAGATATTAAACTCCGCGACCGGCGAGGAATTACCGAAAGAGGTACTGCCGCCCATAATCGAGATGCCGGCGATTCGTGACGCAAAACCTGGATCCCGGCGGATCGCCAGCGCGACATTCGTCAGCGGTCCCGTGGCGACCAGCCAGGTCCCAGGCCCACATGCGTCAATCAGGAAGCTGCTCGCGTCGCCAGCGGTAGCTGGCCGGATAACCGAGGGCAGCTCCGGGCCATCGAGCCCCGAGGTTCCGTGAATGTCCTCGGCGAAATGCGGATCCCCGAGCAGCGGACCAGCAGAGCCGCGGACGATAGGACCACGAAATCCGCAGAAGTCAGCGGCGATACATGCATTGCGTGTCGTATTATCAACGCTGGTATTACCTGCGACGGTGGTGATCCCGCGCAGCTCAGCAAAACGCTGAGCTAGAATTATTGCCAGAAAGTCATCATGCCCGGGATCGCAGTCGACCACAACCGAATGCGCATTCACCCGGTTACTGTATCACGACGAACTGACGGCAATACTTGCGTCACCGCTGTCGGCGATAACTTTGAACGGCAGTTCTCACGCACTGGAAGAAGGCGTGTCGTAGTCGTTACACTCAGTGTGTGTTACCTATCCGCCAGCTGCGCCGGTTCGTTGAGCCGACGCGCGGTGCGCCGTCACCGTGACGCTCGCTGCGGCCCTGCCGGCCGTCCGGGCGGCCCCTGATCCGAGCTGGATCCTGTCCACATGTGCCGCGGCTGCGGCCACCTTGCTCGCTATCGTCGGCGGATTCCTGGTGGCTCAGCTGATCGCGCTGGTTTCTGACCAGCACGCGGCCGATGCGAGGCTGAGGGACGCTCGCCAGACCCGCAACACCGCTGCGGAGAGGCTGGCCAGCCTCACCGAGGAACTCCGGCGTGCCGCGAGCCAGGCGCTGTTGTCCGACCCCCAGCTCGCGACGCTGGTCGCCGTCCGCGGCAGTGTCCCGGCCCGCGAGGGGGAACGCTGCGCGGCCGCGACAGCGCTGCTTGCGGAGCTTCCGGCCGCAGACCGTCAGCAGAGCATTTCTGCGGCCGTCGGCATGCTCGCGAAGATACGCATGCGCGCCATCAGCGCACTTATCAGCATCGTTCCAATCACCGCGAAGCCTGACAGCTGGGAGAAATTCAACTGGGAGCACTTCCGGCTGCCAGCCGACGAGGAAGCCCAATGGCGTGCCGTGTACAACATCATCGCCGCGCAGCGGGCTATCGAGGCCGCCGAACTGAGTCAGCCGGGCGGACCGCCCCGAAGCGTATCCGGCGAGATCGAGTACCGCTTCTTCGGATCTTCGGCTGACCCGAAGATCGGAGCCTTGAACGGCGCGGCTGAAATACCGGACAGTGCTCGCGAAACGCTGTCGTCCTGGCGGCAGGCAGCCATCGACGCGCAGGCGGCGGCCGCCGCGGAAGAGGTCGCCTTGCTGCGCCGGAAGGAACTTATCCCGCCGCGGGAGTTCGCGTTCGGCGTCTGGGTGCTGGGTTATCTGGCCATCGCGGTTCTGCTGCCACTGATCGTCCTCGCCACCGGACCGCAGAGTTTCAACTTCATCAGCCGGTACGTGGTGCCAGCTTCGCTCGCCGCTGGGGTTGGCCTTCTCATCGCATTCTTCGTGCACCTGTCCGCCAAGACCCGTCAGCAAGCGGAGTCGCTGCTCAGCACGGGCCGGGCCGACACCAGGGGAGCGTTTGCAGGTCCGGCGGTCCATGGTGACTCATAGCGCAGGCGGCACAGTTGGGGGTAACCAACATGGACAAGAAGGACAAAGATGACGTCTCGGAGCTGCGTCACTTCGGCCTGGCCACCTGGAACAGCCATGGTCTCGGTGTCTCCCGTGACAAGGTAGCGCTGCTGGGACAGGCCATGCTGTGGCTGATCGATCACCGGTTGCCGGACGGCACCTGGGGTGGCCTGGACCCGCAGGAGCGCTTCGACACGACCTTTCAGGTCGTTCAGACTCTGCTGATGGCCGGGATCGCGCCTGACTCAGAAATCTTGCAGCCGGCGCTCGAGTACATCGCGGATCAGGACCTGAACCTCCCCATTACCTTCTGGCGGGCCGGCGCCTTCATCAATATTCCGGGGTTTGCCGACCTCGTCACGAATGACCTCAGTTTCGGCTGGTCAGAGCCGCGTGCGGGGCTGCTCGGATTCCAGCCCCCGCTGTATCTGCTCAAGTGCCTGAGATTCCTGCGTGATCCCTCCGTCCTGCCGTTCACCCGCGACGAAGTTCTCAAGCGGGTCCTTGCGGAGTGGACGCCGGATAACTGCTGGGCAGATCGTGCCTCGCTGACCAGCATGGGGATGGCACTGGTCTACGACCTCAAATTCAGGAACCGCGATTTCGTCATCTCCTGCTGCCGTGAATACCTCCTGCAGCGCGCCGACGCAGAGGCAGAAGCGGGCCGCGCCGGGTTTGCGGGCAACCTGGCTGAGGATTGCTACGTCATCTTCAACATGTGTGAATTGCCGTCGGTATTCAACGCCGAGAAGGATCTCGCAGCCGTCATAGAGCGCCGTATCGCGAGAATGTGGGCTGAACAGGCCGAAGGCGGGTACTGGTACAGCAGTCCGCCCTTCAAGGGCAGCACCGCAGGAGGCGGGATCATTGAGCCGACTGCGCTCGCTGTCCGCGCTCTGGCCAGCTACTACTCCATGACCGAACCGGACTTCGTCGGCGCGGTGGCCGCCAACCTGCTGGAGCGGTGCGCCATCGAGGCATGGAGCCGGAGGCGGCTCTACCCGCTGACCGACGAACTGGCCTCTGCCCGCGGGTTAGCAGATGGCGAGCAGGCCCGCCGTTAACCACGTCCGGGCAGCGGTCTGCCTCGGATTCGGCACCGACTAACCCGGCAAACGGCTAAAACGGGGCGCCTTTTCGGCGGCATTCACCTGGGACGGGCGATGCCAACGCCCTGTGGTGCGGGCAAGAGTGAGGCTAGGCGTGCTGTTTGAGCCAGGCCCGCACAACGGGGAGGCCTGGGCGGCATGCGCGACCGGGAGCCGTAATGCGCAAAGCCGCAGTTGCGTCCGGAGTGATCGGGGTCGTCCTCCTAGTTGCCGCTGGCCTGATGGCATGGTGGATAACGCCCAGCTACATCGCGCGGGTGCCCAGCGACTACAACAAGACGCGGACTTATAACGGCACGATCCGCAGCTTGTTCGATCCGGCGGCGCTGGCTAGCGGCAACCTGGCGGCAGCGATCAGGACCGGCCTGCCTGCCACGCTGACCGATCAGGTGAAGGTACAGCAGACGTCCGGCAATACCGCCCTCGTACAGGACACCCGGACTATAACCACGTCCGGCAAGCCAGTCGCATCGACGACCTCGCACTACGCGGTCAACAGGCAGACCCTGGCCGCCACCACCAGCCATCCCGGCAACTGGAGCGTCACGCCAGCTACCGGACTGACCGTCAGCTGGCCGCTCGGCGCGAAGCAGCAGAACTACACCGGCTGGGTCTACCTCACCCACACCACGACGCCACTGAAGTACGTGAAGCAGGCGCAGCAGGGCGGCATCACCACTTACGAGTACCAGGCCACGGTGGCGCCAGCACCGATCAAGAACGCGCAAGCCCTCGCGGGCCTTCCGAAGACACTGCCGGTATCACTGCTGCCGCGCCTCAGTGCAGCGGGCCTCATCCCGGCAAGTCAGCTCGCCACCCTCGCGAAGGCGTTCCCGCACGTCACGTCTATCCCGCTCGGATACACCTACCAGGCCAGCAACACCTACTGGGTCGCTCCATCCACCGGCCTGGTTGTCAACGTCAGCACGAACGAAACTGAGATGGCCGGGATCGCGCTGCCAACCGGGAAGATCATCCCGCTGATCCCGGTCCTGGCGGACAGCTATCACGCGAGCCCGGCCAGCCTGTCAGCCGCGGTCAGCGACGCGAACAATGGCAGCAGCTCGATCTCAACCTGGGGCGTGATCGTGCCGATCGTCGCCGCCGCGGTCGGGTTCCTGCTGGTCGTTCTCGCTGTCATCCTGTGGATGCGCAGGCGGAGCAGGGGGCGGCCGGTCGATGTCGGTCATGGTCAGCGTCACCCAAGCCCGGCGGGCCACGTCAGCTGACTGCCGGACCCTGGCCGCTAAGCGCCGCAGCCGGAACGCAGGCCCGCCGTACCGAGTGACACCAGGCGCCCTGTGGCGAATCCGTCACCGTGATTCAACCGAACCGCAACCAAAAGCGTCCGGATTTGTCTAGTCAGACCATCTGACCACGGGGTACTCCAGCAAGATGAGCCATGTCGCCAGCGATGTCACCTCTGGGAACTACTGCCGCCCAGGCCGTCCTGACGCGCCGGAAACCTTACTGCGGCCACCGCTGCCAGCCGCCGATTCGGCGGGGCCGCGCGCCTGCCATATCTGCCGTCCCTACCCTGCTCAGCTGGCCGGACGCAACGCGCCTGAGCTGCTCTGCCTCGCAGTCCGGATGATCGTGGCCGGGGCTCTTGACCAGGAAACCGAGGCCGGGCTGGCACGGCGGCTGGGTGTATCCGGACGGCATCTGCGCAGGCTGTTCATCGCACATCTCGGCGTGACCGCCGATTCGATCGCCCGCTCCTCACGCGCGCATTTCGCCCGGCGCCTGCTCGACGAGACCGAGCTGCCAGTGACGGAGATCGCGTTCATCGCAGGCTTCGGCAGCGTCCGCCAGTTCAACCGGGAGTGCCGGCACGTATTCCGGGCCACGCCGACGGAGATGCGAGCCGGGCGCAATGTCACTGACGGCGGCCTGACAGTGCAGCTGCGGACCGTTGGCCCACTCGACTGGGCGGCAACGGCATCGTTCCTGGCCGCCCGAGCCGTCCCCGGTGTCGAGCAAGTCGACGGCCTGACCTATCGGCGCACCATCGTGGTCGACGGCGACGCAGGTGTCCTCGAGCTTGGCCCCGGCAGTGCAGATCAGCTGCTGCTGCGCCTTCATCTACCGCACTGGGGCAGCCTTACCCACGTGGCAGCCCGAGCGCGCCTGATCGGCGGCCTCGACGACGATCTGACCGATCCCGTTCGGTCGCTGGCGACCGATCCTGTCATCAGCCCGCTGATAGCAGCCCGGCCAGGGGTCCGTATCCCCGGCGCCTGGGATGTGTTCGAGGTCGGGGCTGCGGCCATCATCGGCCAGCACACAGGCCAGCACGAGTCGGCTGCCGTCTTGGGCCGGCTGGCCAGGCATTTCGGACAGCACGTGCCGGGACTGAGGAGCACCGGCCTGACACACACCTTCCCGGCGCCGCGTGCGCTGGCCCAGGCAGAAAGCGAACTGTCCGGCATCGGTCTGGCCGGCGAGCAGTCCGCTACCTTGTCCGCCTATGCTGCGGCCGTTCACCAGGGCGAGCTGGCACTCGACCGCGGCCTCGAGCCCGGCTCGCTGCTTCGCTCCCTGACAGCGATCAGAGGCCTGGCGGCGAGCACGGCAAACTACATCGCGCTGCGGATGGGCTACCCGGACGCCTACCCGGCTGGAGACCCCGTCTTGCGGCAGGCTCTCGGCCACCTCGCGCCCGGACACAACGTCGGCACCGTTCAGAACTGGCGACCGTGGCGCGCTTATGCCACAGCTCATATGTGGGCTGCCACGAGCGGCGCGGCCGCATGAACTGGCCGGTACCCCGCGGGTCGGCCCGGCATGTATCAGTATCCAGGACGACAAAATCTCCTTTGTGGGTAGCTACCTGCCTTTTGCGTATTACCGCGAGAGCTCGTGTTTCAATTCGGCGATCAATTGGAAACACTCCGGACAAGAAATTCATGTTGTCCGAATGTGGCTAGCCGCGATTGCCTGGCCGCATGCAGTATCCGAAACGGCGGGCCGCGCTGGCTGGCGGTCCGCACAGCCGATACAGCAAGCCTTCCGGGCCTGCCCAGGTTAACCGTCTGCGGCGGCAAATCCCGGCCGCTAGCCGCGTCAAGGCACGCTAGCGGAGGCCTCGGGACGTGCAAGCAATCTCGACAGCGATGTGAGCAACGATCTCAGCCGCCCGCAACGAAGGAGTAGGCACATGTTCGAACGCAGACGCAAAATACGCGTCGCGGGAGTTGCGGCTGTAGCCGCGACCGCACTGCTGGCCGCAGGCTGCGGTTCCAGCTCAAATAACTCCGCCGCTGGCACCGGCACGGTGAAGGGCGCGGTGGCGACGGTTGCTAACCTCAACGGTGCCGGCGCCAACATGATCTTCCCGTTCGCGAGCACGCAGTTCTACAGCGTGACGAACTTCCAGGACTTCATGTACCAGTTCCAGCTGCCGCTGTACATGTTCGGCGGCAACAGCGGCACCTCGATCTCGGTCAACTACGGGCTGTCGCCGGCAAACCAGCCGAAGTACACCAACGGCGGCAAGACCGTCGTGATCAACCTCAAGGGCTGGAAGTGGTCCAACGGCGAGACCGTCAACGCCAAGGACCTCATCTTCTTCCTGAACCTGCTCGAGTCCGAGAAGGCCAACTACGCCGGCTACACGCCCGGCCTGCTGCCGGACAACATGGCCTCCTACTCGGCCACCGGCGCTAACCAGGTGACCCTGCAGCTCAAGCAGGCCTACGGATCGATCTGGTTCACCTATAACCAGCTCGCTATCCTGACGCCGTTCCCGATGGCGTGGGATGTGACCAAGGCCGGCGCGGCTGCGGGCAGCGGTGGCTGCACCACCGACAGCGCGGCCGACGGCTGGGCCAAGTGCAAGGCGGTCTACAGCCTACCTGATCGCGCAGGCCAAGGGCACTTCCACCTACGCCACCAACCCGCTGTGGCAGGTCGTCGACGGCCCGTTCCGGCTGACCTCGTACAACGTGAGCGGCAACTACACGATGGTGCCGAACACGAAGTACTCCGGCAGCCCCAAGCCGTCGATCTCGCAGCTGAAGTTCGTCACCTACACCAGTGACACGGCCATCTACACGGCGCTGAAGACCGGGCTGCTGAGCACCGGCGGTCCCGAACGGCGGAGTCCCCGCCTCTGACCTGCCGCCGGCGGGCAAGGGCTTCCTGCCGCCGTCCAACCCGCTGGCAGCATCCGGGTACTCGCTGCAGCCTGCGTTCCAGTTCGGCATCGGGTTCGCGTACATGAACTTCAACAACCCGACGTCGGCCCGGTGTTCAAGCAGCTGTACTTCCGGCAGGCCATGATGTACCTGAACAACCAGGCTGGCATGGCCAAGACGGTGAACAGCGGCTACGGCTACCCAACTACGGCGGGCATCCCGAACCAGCCGCCGAGCCAGTGGGTCACGCCGACATGAAGGAGAACAGCGGGCAGGGCCCGTACGCGTACAACCCGTCCAAGGGCGAGTCGCTGCTGTCCGCGCACGGCTGGAAGAAGGTCGGCGGCGTGCTGACCTGCGAGAGCGCGGGCAGCGGTGCGTCGAACTGCGGTGCTGGCATCGCCAAGGGCACGCAGGCCAAGTTCGCCATCCTGTACACCTCCGGTATCACCATCCAGGCGGGCCAGGTTGCCGTCCTCAAGTCGGGCTTCGCGCTGGCGGGCATCCAGCTCGCGGCCTCGCCGGAGACGTTCAACACGCTGCTCGGCGACACCGTGCCGTGCAAGTCCGACCCAGGCCACGTGCAAGTGGACGTTCCTGTACCTGGGCGGATGGCTGTTCAACGGTCCCGGCTTCGAGCCGACCGGCGAGCCGCTGTACGCGACCGGCTCGCCCAACAACTCGGGAAGCTACAGCGACCCGCAGATGGACCAGCTGATCGGCGCGACCCACACCAGCAGCAGCCTGTCCAGGTTCCAGCAGTACGCCAACTACAACGCCGAGCAGGTCCCGGCGCTGTGGCTGCCCTGGGCGACGGGCGTGCAGGCAGTGAGCAACAACCTGCATAACGTGACGCAGAACCCGCTGCTCATGTGGTTCCCGCAGTACTGGACGTGCAGTAACACGACCTGTCACTGACAGACCTGCGGTAGCAACCGGAACCGGCCGCCGCCGCGGCACAACGCCACGGCGGCGGCCGGACCGGACCGGACCTAGCGGAAGATAGCCTTCCAGGCACCGACGCTCAGGGCATGACCGCCAGCGGCCGGGCTGATCTTCCCGTTCGCCGCGCATTTCCAGCCAGGCGGGCAGACCGCCGTCGGCGGAAGCTCGACCGAGGCCAGTTTTACCCAGCCGAACATCACGGATCCCGCGGTGCCCTGAACGTGTGAGGTCATCGCGATTCCGGCCAGCAGCGACCCCTTCATCGGGATGGCAACGGTCAGGCCGGCTATCGCGGTCCAGGTCTTACCGTCCGCAGAGGTGTAAGCCGTGTAGTAGATGGTCGGTTTAGCCCCGGACTTGGTGTACCTCGCGACTCTCAGGTAGACCGGTACGGTACCGGGCGTCAGGAGCTGACTGGTCGAGCCGCCGAGCTTGGTCCGCCATTGCACCGCGATCCCGTTGCCCGGGGTTACCAGGGCCGCGTAGTACGGCGAGCCGGCCGCGGTGCTTGCCCGAAGCATCACGCCAGCCTTGGCCCACGGGCTGACCGCTTGCTGGGCGGTGACGTGCGTCGAGACAGTGCCGTCGGCGGCCAGCTTCTTCCAGGCGAAGTGGAAGCTGTCCGCCGTGGACCAGATGTCGCCGCCTCCGGCCGTCTCGTTCCAGGTCCCGGTGGACGTGAGCTGATCCTGGCCTGGCGGCAGCGCGCCGCCGATGTCCGCGCACGACCAGGCCGCCGGGCAGATGAACGGCGGCGGGTTGGACCCTGGCACTGATGCCAGGTCCTGCACGACAGAGGTAGCGGTGAGGGTCTGCTGGTAGGAGTCGGCGGCGAGGCCGGCCACCAGCTTGCCCGGCAGGCTCAGCCGTACCGTGGAGCCCGGCACATAAATCCACTGCCTCCCGTCGGTGGAGGTGTAAGCGCTGTACAGCACGGCGTGTCGGGCGACGTCGGTGTAGCGGCTGGCCATCACCCAGATCGGGGTGGTGGCGCCCGGATTCCCCGCCACCTGCCCGGTCGCCGCGGCCTCCTTCGAGCGCCACTGGACCACGACGCCTTGCTGCGGGGTGACGAAAACGCCGTAGTAGGGCGCCTGCGGATCGGTGGCACTGGACCGGATCATAACGCCGGTCTTCATCCACGGGGCCGGGGCAGTTCCTTGCGAGACGACCTCCGCGCTGACAGTCCCGTCGCCATTCCGCGAGTTGGCCGGGTCCTGCGGGAAGCTCTGGGAGATGAACCGGAAGTTGTCATACACCGACCAGATATCCGAGCCGCCTGCCTGGATGTCCCAGGTGCCGGCCGGGGTGCCACTCTGCTGGGGGGAAAGGTACACCTGGTTGCCTGGCAGGATGTCCACGCCGATGTCGTTGCAGCTGAAGCTGCTCGGGCAGATCCCCGGCGGCTGGGAACTCGCCGCCATCATCGCGACCGCGTTGTAGCTGACCGCCGGAGTCACTCGCGGCGCGGCGGCGGTGGCCGCCAGCCCCGATAGGTAGGCGTTCCCCATATCGATAGTTGCCGTCGACCCGAGCACCGGCGTCCAGGTCGTGCCGTCGGCCGAGATGAGCGTAGAAAAGAAGGTCCGGGCAGGGCTGAGCCGGGTGTCCGCCACCGCACGATCCGCACGTACGCGGGCGAGGTCACCGATGGGAGCGCGAGCTGCGCGGTCCGGTTGGGGACGCCGTCATAAGCTGCGCCACTGGACCGTGGCCGAGCCGCCCGGGTTGAGCAGCACTGCATAGTAGGGGGCCGTTGGGCTGGTGCTCGCCCGCATCATGATCCCTTCCTGCGCAGCGGGCGGATTCGTGGCTGTGGTGACCACCTGCGCGCTCAGCGTCTCGTTGCCGCTGACCTTGCGATAGACGTAGTGGAGCGAGTCCGGGCCGAATGTGATGCCCGTGCCCGTGCCATCCAGGGTGAAGGCGCCGCCCGCTGGAGGCCGTGGTGTCGCCGCGCGGGCTCGGGTTGCCGATGTCGGTGCAGGCCCAGGTGGCCGGGCAAGGATCGGTCGTGGGCTGCGGCGTCATCGTCGTGGTCAGGGCGCCGAGCGTGGCGTGACTGAACGCCGACGTGACTGCGTCCCCGTCGAGGACCCGGAGTTCACGTACAGGCCGGTATGGGTGGCGGCGGGCAGGTCGAGGTCTACGGTCGTGCCGGGGACCAGCTGGAAGTGGACGCCATCGGGAGAGATCCCGGCGCTGAACATGTTGCCGCGACCGCTGGATCATCATGTAGACCGGCAGCGGCACGGGCGAGACCTGGTCGACCTCGACGGCCTAGGCGCGCCGAACGCGTTCCACGACCAGATGATCAGCCGCAGCGCGCCGCCGCCGTCGGTCGGGCCGCTCGGGCCCTCCAGCACGGCGTACTCCGGCGACCCAGAGGCAAACGCCTGCCGCACCATCAGACCGCCGTTGGGCCTGGGCCCGGCCGGACCGATGGTGACTGCGAGACGATCTCGGTGCTGGCCTGGAAATTGCCGGTGACCAGCTTGGAGACGAGACGGCCGTTGTCCTGCGTCGCGGCTTCCGTGCCCGCCCCGGTGACCGATAGCACGCCGCCACTGGCATTCTCCGCAGCCGGCCAGGCCGGGCTTGCCGATGTTCCGGCAGCTGAATCCCTTCGGGCAGTTCGGGTCGGGCGGCGGGCCGGGCACCTTCGCTGGCCCGAAGGCATAGAGCTCACCGTTCAGCCCGTCGACGAAGAACATGCCGCGGGCCACCGAGACCGCCCCGTCGACCGCCGCGGGCAGCTGATAGCTGTACAGCAGCGCACCCGTTGTTCGCGTTCAGCACCTCGAAGGTGTCGCCCTCGGTCTTCAGCGATCATGCCGTTGACGTAGGCGGGCGAACCGAGGATCGGCCCCTCGGTCTGGCGGCTCCACAAGACTCCGCCCGGTGCCAGGGTTAAACGCCGTGATCGAGCCACTGGATCCGTGGCCGGTCTTGGCGTGACGTTGCTGCCGCCGGCGTAGTAGAGCACGTGATTAGCGAACACTCCGGACGATATGGTTCCGTCGCCGCACGGCGGGCAGTCGACCGCCGATCGCCACCCGGCGCTGCCAGATTGGCCCGGCCGCCAGGTCGTTGCGCTTGAACGTGTACAGGATGCCGTTCTTGTTCGCCACCGACAGCAGCGGATGGCCCGCTGAGTCAGTGGTCAGCGTCGGCGTCGTCCCCCAGTCGGAATCCGATACGGAAACCTCGAACGGAAGCTGCCAGTGACTCCTGGTTCGCAGCGTCGTCGCATCGAGCGCGACAAGCGCATCCGACTGGGTCTGGGTGTAGTCGTTGAGCGTGCCGGTGGACACGAAGACGGTCTTGGTGGCCGGGTCATAAGCGGGCGTTGTCCATACCCCGCCCCCGAGCTGCCCGGCCGGCACGAAATAGTGGGTGGCGAGGATCATGCCTTGCTGCGGTCCGGAAATTGCGACCTTCAGCAGCTTGCCGCGCACCAGCGGCGCGTCGCAGTTACTGGCGATTCCAATGTAGGCGTAGTTGCCCACGATGAGCGGACTGGACCAGTTGTAATACGCTCCGGCCTGGGTGTTCAGGCCGGTATAGACCTGCCACTCGACAGCGCCGGTGGCAGCGTTGAGGGCGTACCAGTACGGGCCGCCGCCACCGACGTATACGACGCCGTGTACCACCGCCGCAGCTGAGGTGACGCCGATCACGTTGGGGTTGCATGCCGGGTCGGTGGTGATGCCGAGGTAGGTCTTCCAGATCAGCTGACCTGTCGTGGTGCTGATGGCGTACTCATAGCCGTCCCACGACCCCACGTAGGCGGTGGTGCCCACGATGCTGGTCGAGGTCGCCATCGGGCCGCCGGTCTGGTAGGCCCATTTCAAGGTCAGGTCGGGCGCCTTGGCCGGGTAGAGCACGGGATCGGTGGTCGCCGCTGTCCGGTAGCTGTTCTGGAGGAACATCGGCCAGTCCTGAAACCGGGCTGCCTGCGGATGCACGCTCGCGGCAGCTCCGCCGGCTGCCCCAGCGATCAGCGCTGCGCCAAGCAGCAGCCCAGCGCCGATAGCTCGGACAAACCGGTGCGAAAAGAACTTATTCATGAACTGTTATCCACCTTGTAACCCGTGAGTACCGGGCATTTGCCATCGTCGTCAACGGCGGACCGCATATTTCCTGGATCGTCCGCAACCGACCCATTCTTGCCGGTAAGCGGCTGCGGCGCCACCGGAAAACGCCGGCCAAGGCTACGACGAGCCGCGGCTGGCTCGCTAGGGGCGAGCGCGGGTCGCCGCCAGATCGCAATGTCGGGTCGGCAGGGGGGTGGGTCGAGCCGACGACATTTCGCCGGACGCCATCGGTCTCGTGACTTTATTGAGATATGGCTGTTGGTTGTACGCATCTTGACACGGCCGCAATGCGGCATAACGGTTGGTTGTGCCGACCGCCTCACTCAGGGCTGCGACCGTCAGCCCGGGCGTCCGGAGCAGATGATGGAGGGCACGAATGGCGGGACCACTGAGACAACGCCGTCTGCGGGCGACCCTGACTTTCGCAGCACTGGGAACGGCGGCCATAACGCTGCTGGGTACATCGGCATTCGCGGCCGCAAGCACCTCGGCGCAGGCCAGCAGCACCTGCGTCTCGAAGGCCGGTGACCCCACGCGGGTGGGGAACATCTCCGGCATCGTAGGTGCGGTGCCCAGTACCGCCTGTGCAGGCAGCCTCACCAACCAGGCCAAGATTACGAGCGGTGACACGGCCAACGGCACTCCGCCACTGATCTGGCACGGCGGCGCAGTCATGGGGACGAAGCTAACCGGCCCCCTGGTCGTCACGCCCATATTCTGGAACCCGACAGGTCACCCGATGGATCCTGCCTACAAGGGCCTCATCACCCGGTACCTGGCTGACGTAGCCAAGGCAAGCGGGCGCACTAACAACGTGTTCTCCATCGCGACCGAGTACTTCGGAACCGACGGGAAGATCCGCTACCGGGTCAAGCTAGGCACCCCGATTGACGACACCAACCCGTTGCCCGCCGACGGCTGCATGGTCGCCAGCACCGACACCTCGGGGATTTACGCCGACAACTCCGGGTATGACGCCTGCCTCGACGATAGCCAGATCATCGCCGAAACCAGCAGCGTCGTCTCCGCGCAGGGCCTGCCGAACGATTTCTCGCACATCTACGTGATGTACCTGCCTAAGCACGTCGAGTCCTGCTTCTTCGCTGGCTCGACGACCACCAACAGCAACGCCTGCACGATCAACTACCAGCCGAGCGCGGCCTACTGTGCGTACCACAGCTTTGCTTCGAACGGCATGGTCTACGCGAACATGCCCTTCCCGATCTACTTGTCAAAGACGGGGTACACCTGCAGCACCGACGTCAACTTCCCCGGTGT
Source organism: uncultured Actinomycetota bacterium (assembly GCA_963795265.1). Taxonomy (GTDB): domain Bacteria; phylum Actinomycetota; class Actinomycetes; order Streptosporangiales; family Streptosporangiaceae; genus JAJYUU01. Next base: position 255,297 of record CAWCHF010000021.1, read on the forward strand.
CGTCGAATCGCCTAACGGAAACCCGGACGCCGACACCGAGATCAGCCCGACGAGCCATGAGATCAACGAGGCGATGACCGACCCGGACACGAACACTGGCTGGTATGACTCAAGCGGCTTCGAGAACGGCGACGAATGCGCCTATATCTACGGCACGACAAAGGGCGCACCTGGCCAGTTCTACAACCAAGTGATCGCCGGCCACCACTACCTCACCCAGGAAGAATTCAGCAACAAGTCCTTCTTCAAGAGCGGCGGTGGATGCCTGCAGGGCAAGTAGACCCAGCCGAAGCGGCACCACGCCGCTGATCGGCACCGCTTAGCCGCGGGGCGGCCCCGGACGCTGTCCGGGGCCGCCCTTCTCGCTGACGCCGCCCGCCAGGCATCGTTGTCCAGAATCGGCTCGGTACTTCGTCGTACTACCGGGAACTCTCGCTGACGTGGCGGGAGTCGGCGACGGCCGCGTACCGAAGGAGGCAACAGTGAACGAACTGCCGGAGCAGGTGACCACGTTGGCCGGGACAACGGCGAACAGTCCGCTACCAGCAGTGACGGACAGGGCGACCTGGCAGGCACAGCTCGACCAGCTGCTGGTCAGGGAGAAGGCGCACACTCGCGAAGGCGACGCGATCGCGGCGGCCCGGCGCAGGCTGCCGATGGTGGAGGTGGACCCGTCGATTCCGGTGACCGGCGAGCACGGCCGGGTCCCGCTCGTCGATGTCTTCGAAGGCCGCCGCCAGCTGCTCGTTTACTTTCACATGTGGCACACCGGCCAGCCCATCAAGAACCAGTGCGAGGGCTGCACGTTCTTCAACGGGCAGGTCAGCGAGCTGTCATATCTGCACGCGCGCGACGTCACCTATGCGACCTTCACTGAGGGTCCCTACGATGAGGCGGCCGCGTACCGCGATTTCATGGGCTGGGACATGCCGTGGTACTCGGCGCAGGAGTCCGCCGATGCCTTGCTGGCCGGGCGCTGGTTCGGCATGCTCGTGTGCTACCTGCGAGATGGCGACCGGGTGTTCGAGACCTACTGGACCACCGGCCGCGGTGCCGAGGCCATGGCACCGGCCTACGGGCTGCTCGACATGACGATCTACGGCCGTCAGGAGACCTTCGAGGACTCGCCGCCGGGGTGGCCACAGCACTGGACGAACAACGGTGACCAGTTCCGTACCGAAGGCCGCCCGAGTGCGCAGTGGCCGCGACTGGCCGCGGGCCGGTCCGACGAACTCTGAGCGGGCTGCGCTCCGTAAGCCACTTCCCCGTCAGTTGAACAGGTCGGCGACAGCGGCGATAGCGGGCTCGATGGCTCGCTCGCGGACGTTGCCGAAGCCCATCACCAGTGCGGGTGGCGCCGTGGGGTCGGGATTGCCCCGGTAGTCGCCGATGCCGTGCAGCCCGACCCGGCGTGCGCGCGCCTCGGCGATGACCGCCATCTCACCGGCGTTAGGCGGCAGCCGCGCGACAGCATGGAAACCAGCCGCGAGCCCGGTGAGCGGGACTCGGGGGGCATGTCTGGCGAACGCATCGGTCAATGCGGCACGGCGGGCGGCATAGACGGCTCGCATCCGACGCAGGTGACGGTCGTACCGGCCGGTTGTAAGCAGGGTTGCCAGGGCGAGCTGGTCTAGTGTGCAGGAGCCACGATCGCTCATTTCCTTCTCGGCGGCGACAGCTGAGGCCAGCTGCGAAGGGGCGTGAACCCAGCCGAGGCGGACGGCCGGCGCGAGTGCCTTGCTGGCAGTGCCGAGCAGGAAGACCCGGTCCGGGGCCAGTCCCTGCAGCGCCCCGACGGGCTCTTTGTCGTAGCGGAACTCTGAGTCATAGTCGTCCTCGATCACATACCCGCCACCGCGGCAGGCCCAGTCGGTCAGCGCATGCCGCCGTGCCGGTGACAAGACCACTCCGGTGGGGGACTGATGTGCCGGGGTGACCACGACTGCCTGGGCTCCGCTGGCCGCCAGTTCGCTGACCACCACACCTTGCTCATCGACCGGCACGTAGGCGACATTGATGCCCGTAGCCAGCGCCGCGCGAACTGTTTCGTCTGCCTGCGCGCTGCCGTAACCGGGGTCCTCGAAGGCCACGCAGGTCACACCACTCTGGCGGGCCAGCGCGTGCAGCACCAGGTTGATTCCCTGGGCAAAGCCAGTGCTGATGATCATTCGGTCCGGGCTGGCGGCGGCGGCGCGTACCCGGCGCAGGTACCCGGCCAGGACCTCGCGCAACACCGCGCTGCCGCGAGGGTCGCCGTATCCCAGATCCGCCGATGCGGCCTGCGTGCATGCCAGCTTGACGGCCCAGGCCCAGTCGGACCGGGGGAAGCTGGAAAGGTCAGGTACGCCGGCCCGGAAGTCCGCGATCAGCGGAGGGTCCGGAGGTTGTCGCAGCGCGGCGGCCACGGCCGGGTCAGGCGCGGGCTGGTGGCCAGGCTCGTGGCCGGCGGCTTGCTGGCCGCTGATGTCGGCGACCCGGGTGGCGGACCCAGTACGGCTGATCAGGTATCCCTCGGCTAGCAGCTGCCCGTAGGACTCCTGCACCATGCCCCGGGAGATGCCGAGCGCACGTGCCAGCTCCCGCGAGGAGGGAAGCCGTTCCCCGGAGTGCAGCCGGCCGCCCCTGATCGCGTCGCGCAGGCTCGTCTCCAGCTGAGCGCGCAATGACTCGCTGGCCGAACGGTCGAGCCGCACCAGCAGCTCCGGGCTCAAACCGGACCACTCAATCGTCATGAAATCGGACCTTACCACTGTGCCGCTTGGCTTCTAGCGTGCTTGATATGAGCACCTTGACCCAGGCAAAGCCTGCTACCGCGGTCCCGGCACGGCTCCTTAGCGTGCCGCTGGCCGTGACCTTCCTGGCCGAGTTCACCTCGCTCACCAGCTTCTTCCTGCTGCTGTCGGTGATGCCGATGCTGGCCGCGGCAGCAGGCGCTGGCAGCTCCGCGGCCGGCCTGACCACCGGGGCACTACTGCTCGGCACCGTGGCTGCTGAGGTCGCAGCCGCGGCAGCGATCAGGCGATTCGGCTACCGGATGGTGCTAGCGGCCGGGGCCACGCTGCTCGGCGGGCCAGCCCTGGCCCTGCTCACGCGGGAGCCGCAGGCCGTCATGATCAGCGTTAGTTTGGTGCGCGGGGCAGGCTTCGGCCTCTGCGGCGTAGTCACCGGCGCGCTCACCGCCAAGCTGCTGCCGCCCGGACGGCTCGGTGAGGGGCTCGGCCTGCTCGGGGTCATATCCGGAGTCCCGGCCATAATCGCGCTGCCAGCAGGCGTCTGGCTCGCCGGGCACCACCTGGCCGTCGCCGCAGCGGCGATGGCGGCCGCTATCGGCCTGCTGCCGCTGGCAGCGATCGGCCGGCTGCCTGGCGGGCGGGAGGCACCGCGCACCGCCCCCGCCGGCCGCAGGGCAGGCGGCCGTAGCTCCGGGCGGATGACCGGCGCCGCACTGCGGCTGCCGCTGATCTTCGCCGCCGCCACCGTCGCGGCCGGCGTACTGGACTCGTTCCTGCCGCTCGCGACGGGGGTGCCTGGCAACCTGGCCTCGGCGGCCCTGCTCGTGCAGGCGATCACTGCTACGCTTTGCCGCTGGCAGGCAGGCAAGCGCGGCGACCGGTACGGTCACGCCCGGCTGCTGGTCCCGGCGCTCGTCGTGGCAGCGCTCGGCATGGCCGCGATGATGCTGCTCGGCTCGGCCGTAGCGATCCTCGCAGGCATGGTGCTGTTCGGTGCCGGGTTCGGGGTGCTCGAGAACGCGACATTCGCGCGGCTGATCGAGCAGCTGCCGGAGGCTAAGGCCAGCGCGTTGTGGAACCTCGCCTACGACGCGGGGTACGGCGCTGGGCCGGCCGTCTTCGGCCTTGTCTGCGTCCGCACCGGCTACCCGGTGGCGTTCACCCTGGTCAGCGTGGTGATCCTCGCCGCAGTTCCGGTCGCTGTGCGCGAGCGCACGGCGGTAGCCAGCAGTGCACCGGCCGACGTGACCACCCCTTGACCCCGGCGCCGCGGCGGACGTTGTCCGCGACATCCGCAGTCTTGGCTCGGTTGCAGACGGGTCGTATCCGATGGTGACCGGTGCCGGCGCCCCGGGCGCGCGCTGACGCGGCGCTAGTCCAGCGAAACGCTAGCCGAGATCTCATGCTCGGCACCCCGAGGCAGCCGCCGCCACCGAGCAAATCGGGAAGTTCTTGCGGGCTGGGTTCGCTAATCCGACCATCCGCAGGCACGTCAGCATGATCTCGACCGCGGCTAGCTTTCGTGGCGCGGTCCTCGTCGCCGACGAGATCCGTCAGAGTACGTTGAGGCGGGCCTTGAGCAGGCAGAACTCGTTGCCTTCTGGGTCAGCGAGTACGTGCCATGGCTCCTCGCCGGTCTGGCCGATGTCGGCCGGACGGGCTCCCAGCTTCAGCAGGCGCGCGAGTTCGGCGTCCTGATCGCGGTCGGTAGCATTGACGTCGATGTGCAGCCGGGACTTCCCTTGTTCCGGCTCGTCCCTGCGACTGAGGATAATCGTGGGTTGCGGGCCGCCGAACCCTTCGCGTGGCCCGATCTCGACGCAGTCTTCCTCGCGCTCGAGCACGATGAAGTCCAGGACCTCGCACCAGAACGGCGCCAGCACCTCGGGGTCGCGGCAACCGAGTACGAGCTCACTGATGCGGCATGCCATGAGGAAACCTACTCTCTGGGTGGGACCTGACGGGATGGCCGCATCCAGACCTGAAGGGCTCCCGCAGTGAGAACAATCCCGCGACCGTGCCGGGCGAGGCGAGCAACGGCGAATTGATTTTCGGCAGCTCGTCTGGCCAGCCCGCCGGACGATGCCGTAGGGCGAATCGGAAGCGAGGAGTGATCTATGGCCGAGCATGCGGTGGTGATCGCCGGAGGCGGGCCGACGGGGATGATGCTGGCGGCAGAGCTGACACTGGCGGGGACCGGCGTTGTCATCGTCGAGCGACGCGCCAGCTTCAGGCTGGAAAGCTCGCGCTCACGAGGTCTTCACTCCCGCACCATCGAAGTGCTCGATCAGCGTGGTGTCGTCGATCGTTTTCTCGCCGAGGGAAAGACAATGCAGGTGCAGGCATTCGGTGGAGTCCCGATGGACATCAGTGACTTCCCCGCCCGCCACAACTACGGGATGGCGCTGTTGCAGAGCCATTTCGAGCGCATCATGTCCGGCTGGATCGATGAGCTGGGTGTTCCCATCCTGCGCGAGCGCGAGGTGACGGGCTTCACCCAGGACGACAGTGGCGTTGACGTCGCGTTGTCCGACGGCACATCGCTGCGGGCAGAATTTCTGGTTGGCTGCGATGGCGGCCGCAGCGTCGTGCGCAAGGCGGCCGGCATCGATTTCGCGGGCTGGGATCCCACCACGTGCTGGATACATGCTGAGGTCGAGATGACGGAGATGCCGGAATTCGGCTTGCGTGGCGGCGGCGGCATCGGCCCCGCTGAGGAGGGTCGCGTGGGCGTCACCCTGATCGAACCCGAGGTGAACCGCACCGATGAGCCCACTCTGGAGGAACTCCGCGCCGCGCTCATCCGCGTCGACGGAACCGACCACGGCGCACACAGCCCACGCTTTATCTCGCGCTTTACCGATATGACACGTCAGGCGGTGGCCTATCGCAGCGGGCGCGTCCTGGTTGCGGGCGACGCGGCACATGTGCACGCCCCGATAGGAGGCCAGGGGTTGAACATTGGCGTGCAGGATGCCGTCAACCTGGGCTGGAAGCTGGCCCAGGTGGTTAGCGGATCATCACCGGTGAGCCTCCTCGACACGTATCAGGCCGAACGCCACCCGGTTGGTGCCCGGGTGCTGCGGAACACTATGGCGCAGCGGGCGCTCGGCGCAGCGGACGACGGGTCCGTTGCGCTGCGCGAGACGGTGGTGGAGCTGCTGCGCATGGACGAGCCGCGCAAGCACATCGCCGCCATGATCGCGGGCCTCGACATTGCGTATGACCTGGGTGAGGGCCATCCGCTGCTGGGGCGCCGCATGCCCGACCTGGATCTGGCGACTGCGGATGGCACTGTGCGAGTGTTCTCGTTGCTGCACGACGCCAAGCCAGTGCTGCTCAACCTCGGTGACACCGAGGGGCTCGACGTCGCACCGTGGGCCGACAGAGTTCAGCTCGTCGCTGCCTCGTATGCCGGCACCTGGGAACTTCCGGTTCTCGGCGAGGTCAGTGCACCTAACGCCGTCTTGGTACGTCCCGATGGGCACGTCGCCTGGGTTGGCGATGGCACTGATGCGGGGCTGCGCGAGGCGCTCACCACATGGTTCGGCAACGGGCTGCCGGGACGCTATCCCCGGCCGGGCGCCGCGGCAGGTCACGCAGGTGCCGCATGGGAGTCAGCAGGAACGTGAGGCCGGACGCGGCGATCAGGGCAATGAGTATCCATAGCGCAGCCCTGACCCCCAGCGGTGGCGAGGATTCCGGCGACCAAAGCGCCGACGGGCATCATCGCGAACATGACGGCCCGGGCGACCGCGGCATCCTGAGTGCTAAGCACGCTTGGTCTCGCACTCTCAGACCACTGACCCCAGGCGGGATCCTCGGTCATTATGTCGAGCAGAACGCTGCAGGCCACCAGCGTGACCGGCCGCTTCGCCGTCAGCTGAGAGCGAGGCTCACTCGGCACGCAACAGGTCCAGCAGCTGGTCGGTGCTCAGGCCAGTCGTCGCACGGCCGCGCATCCTGCGAACGATCTGCTCGCCCCGCGTCGGGCTTGCCTGGACGCGCACGATACGCAGAGTATTACCGTCCTCGACCACGTCGACCTCATCGCCCTCGTGCAGGCCGTGCTTCTCGCGGATGACGGCGGGAATCGTCACCTGGCCCTTGCTGTTCAAGCGCATCCTCAGCTCCTGACACGTATTACGTGTATCGCGCAATACGATCCGCCAATTCGCGGACCAGCTTGCGGTAAGGCCCTCTTGGTGCTCCATCGCCAGGGCGCGCTGGACGCGGGCTGCTCCGCGGCTTGAGGGCCCGGGCCGTCGGGATCGTCGCTTGGTAAGCCGGGACAGCTCATTCGAGGCCGAGGCCGCGTCGGCCAGCCCGGTTGAGGTCGCGGAGCTGGAACCGGTTGGGCCAATCCCGTTCGTAGCTCTCGGCCGGGAAATCGCTGGGGCTCGTACCAGACATGAATGCCTCGCGGACGGCGGCGGCGTAGCGTTCGTTGCGCTGGCACCAAGGGGCGGCCGGGATGTACATGACGTTGCCCCAGCCCTTCTGGTTCTGAACCGGAGCGACGCTGTGGATCATGTCGCAGTGCCACCAGACTGAGTCGCCGGCCCGGACGTCGGGGATGCCGGTGAGTGCGTCCAGGAGCAGCGGGTGCCAGGTGTCGCTGACGGGGAAGACCTTGTTGGTGGTGACGCGGCACATGTCGTCGTCGGGGACGTCGGACAATAGCGGCCGCAGCATGAGGTAGCCCATGGCCTCGGGGATCGGGACTGTGTGGAGCACGCCTTGGTCGTGGTCCATGTCGGAGAGGGCGGTCCAGCCCTGGAAAGTGCGGAACGCCGAGCACATCGTCGTGCCGGGATACTGAGGCCCGGCCGTGCGATGGGCGGCGTCCCACGGGTCATAGGCCTCGATGGTGCCGTCGAACAGGTGCCGGAAGGCGCGCTGGTTCGCCTGGGTCATCCATAGGTCCAGAGTGCCGGGGTCCAGGTGCGCGCCCAGGCCGGCGGAATCGGCTCCTGCGGGCCGCCGGCGGATCCGGTCGGGGTAAAGCGAGTCGCGCTGCGGGTCGAACCACTGCACTCCGTCGGACTGGCTGATCCATTGGGCGTTGAGGAAGGCCTGGACGCGTGCCATGCGGTCGCTCTGCCGGGCTTGCATCTGGGCGGGTGACCAGTAGATGGGGTAGATCTCGGGTTTGGAGCCGACGCTGCCGAAGAAGTCGTCTCCCGGGCCGCGGTAAGTCTCGAAGAACCGGTTGGACTCGACGTAACTGACGATGTCCTGGTCCCAGCCCAGTGCCTGCTCGCGGTCGAAGTGGCCTCGGACGATAAGGCAGCCGCGCTGCCTGAGCCTGGCGAGCTCATCCGAAGTCACTGTGCCGGCGGCGATGTCTGCGTAGTCGACGACGGGCCATACGGTGTCGCCGCGGCCTTTCTGAGCGGCGACTTGCTCGACTTGCGCGCGCACGCGCCTCTCGATAACCGCGAATACCTCCTCAACGGACCGGCCAGAGGCTGTGATGCGTGCTCGCAGCGCACTCTTGATCTGCCGGATGGCGCCGGGCAGGTCCTCCGGCACTGTCTCCCAGTGCGGCAGCGCCGGCAGGTCAGTGCGCGCAGGCGTCGCGGTCGCCATCTCATCCTCCTTTGAACAGACTCCTTACCAGGACGACGTTACGCACCGGATCGCATTTGAGGCGGATTCAACCGCGATTGACAGCGCGATGCTGCAAGCTTCGGTCACCGGACCGGCGCGATCGACGCGAACAGCGCGGTTGGTCACGCAGTACCGGACGACGCTGCAGAACGTCCGCTGCTAAAGCGGACGGTTGCATTCCAGGCCAGTCAGTGGTCCGAGCACCGGGCGATACCGCTTCTGAGCCCGTGCAGCCCCGGCGGTGGGTCCCGGCCGGTCCGGACGCGCCAGACTGTCGCAGGCTCCCGGCATACTTACCGGGCTGTCCGGCGACGCCGCGGCATGACTTGAGGAGACCCATGGCTGTCCGATACCAGCTCGTCATCAATTGTGTCGGCCACCCAGAGCCGCTGGCCCGTTTCTGGGCCGAGGCCCTGGGCTACGTGCTGGAGCCCCCGCCGGCCGGTTCGCCACCTGGGACGACTGGCGGCGCGACATCGGACTGCCCGAGTCATGGCTCGGCCGGGGCACGGACTGCATCATCGATCCGGACGGCGCCGGACCCCGGATCTGGATCCAGGTCGTGCCCGACCGGAAGACCACTAGCAATCGGCTGCACATCGACATCCACGCCAGCGGCGGGCGAGACCTCCCTATCCAGACCCGCAAGAAGCGCGTGGACGCCGAGGCCCTCCGGCTGTGTGATCTCGGCGCCACGCTGCTCAGCGACCTGAGCGAAGAACTCGAGGAGGGCGCGGACCACTACGCAGTCGCGCTCAAGGACCCCGAGGGCAACGAGTTCGACATCAACTGACGGTCGCCCCCGCTGCTATCGCCGTGTCAGGCTGAGTGGTCAGGGCGGGGTCCTTCGCTCAGGAGGCCTTGTAGCAAGCCGGGGTAGGACAGATCAGCGAAACGCAGCCCGCCAAGCTGCTCGCGGCGGAACCACCCTATGGCGTCGTGCTCCTCTGGCTGCATGTTCGTGACATTTCCGCGCCAGTAACGCGACACCCAGACAATGAGGTCCAGGCCAGTGTCGGGAGCGAAACGGTGCAGCACCGGGGCGCCGTCAACGCCGTCGAGCTCGACCCCCAGTTCCTCCAGTATCTCCCGCCGGAGCGCTTCCTCCGGCCGCTCCCCCGGCTCGATGTGCCCGCCCGGGAAGTCCCACACGTCTGGATACCACCGCCGCGTCGGCGCCCGGTGACACAGCAGCAGTCGATCTGCCTGACGCAAGATCACGGCCACGACGTGATGGTTTGTCATCCGGCAACTATGACAGTCGGGTCTGACACGAACCGGCTCGCAACTGACAGTTGGCCTCGTCCCCGGCAGCGCCATGACCGGCGACTCTCGTCCGGGTTCAGTCGAGGGTCGCCGCAGGCCAGCGCGTTGCGAGGCGAAGCGCTCTCGACGGGTTCCGGGCGACGCCGGATACTCGGGAAGCGCGGGATGAGCCAATCATCGGCTGATGCCGTTGCTGTCAAGTAGCTATCTGCCCGGCGGGAATCCGGGACGGTTCATTTCCATCTTGGGTCCTCGCCGGCCGCGATGCTCTGCCAGCGCCGTAGGGCGATTTTCGTCAAATCCGCGTGCGTGAGTATCCAGAAGCGCCTGGACGCGACAGCCTCGGCGACAAGGTCCGCCACCGCCGCCGGGGGCATCCCCTCTTCGACAGCTCGCCGAACATGAGGCTCAACGGCCGCGTAGGAAGCGGCCGCCGGCGGAGCTAGTCCCAATGATGCAGGCCAGTTGCGGTCGGCATCGAGAAGCCGGGTTGTGACAATGCCGGGGCCGCTGACGCCGACGTCGATCCTCATGGTGCTCACCGCTTTGTACAGGTCCTCGGAGATGGCGACGTCATAAGGCGCCGAGGCGCCAGGGATCAGGCCGGCCATTGCTGGCGGTGTTGACGATATGGCCCTCACCCTGCTGCGCGAGAACGGGGAGGAATGCCCGGATTCCGTGGATCACGCCCCACAGGTTTACGCCCACGACCCACTGCCAGGAGGTAACGGGCCCGAACCACGGGTCGGCCATGCTCTCGACGCCGGCGTTATTGCACACGACGTGGATCGACCCGAAGCGCTCAACGGCCGCTGCCGCCAGGGCGCGGACCGCGCCTTCGTCGCTGACGTCCGTGCGGACTGCGAGCGACTTCACCCCCAACCTCTCGACAGATTCCGCGGCCGCCCCCAGCGCCGTTTCCTCTATATCCGCCAGCACCACATCGAGCCCACTGCGGGCGAAGCGCTGCGCGAGAGCTAAGCCGATTCCGCTTGCCGCGCCCGTGACCACCGCGACTTTGCCAGCTTTGAGATCCATCTGACCACCGCCTGCTCTCTTCCACGCGTTCCATACCGCTGAGCAGAGATTGGCCCCCGACTTGGCAGTGGCCGACGCAGTCGTGCTCGTCCCACAGCGCGAGCACCAGGGCGGTGACCTCCTCGCCGCGCGCGACCGAGGCGTCGCCATCGGTCTGGTCGAAACATGTGGCCCGCGATCTCCGTGGCAGGCCACGTGTTGACCGTTCCGGCCAGAGGACCGTGCATGATGCTGCGCTCGCAGTTGATCTCCGGACCGACAACGTCAGGTGTCAGTACTTCGTTAATCCAATCCGAGAAGGTGTGCTCGCGCGTGATCTTTACCGTGGCTCCAGTAGCGCCGCAGAAGATGCAGGATGTGTTGTCCACGGCTGGCGCCTTTCATTTGCTTCCTCCTTAAGGGCACCGCGGAGTTCACCCGTCTCGCCGGCGGAGCAGCCATGTGGCTGCGGCCAGGGCCACCGCGGTGTAGGCGGCGAGCACGGCGAGGCCGGCCCAGGGGCTGATCGGGAAGTAGCCGTTGGGTGGTGTGTAGGCGCTGGTGACCAGGCTGGAGCGGGGCAGGGTTGCCTGGATGGCGAAGGCCGCGGTTGGGGTGAGCCGCATCAGCCAGTTCCCGGATTGAGAGCCGAGAATGCCCGGCAGCACGAGAAGCACGACGCCGGCGGCAACCGCCAGGGCGCCGCGCCGGAGCATAATGCCGAGTGCGACGGCCAGTGTCGCGGCGAGCCCGAGGAAGAGTCCGGTGCCGATGATGACCCTGGCCAGGGCAGGCCCGCTTTGCGGGAAAAGATAGCTCCCGTTGGCGGCCAGGACGTGGCGGGTGATCACTTCGGCGATCGTGGTTGCGATGGCTCCGGCGGTGAAGGCCAGCGATCCGGCGACCACGGCCTTGGCGGCCAGGACTGGGCCGCGGCGCGGGCTGGCGGCGAAGGTGATGCGGATGAGCCCGCGGCGGTACTCGGAGGTGGCGAACAAGCTGGCGAGCACGATCACGAACAGGAGCGCGACGATCGTCCCGTTGACGATGCTGGCGCCTGCCCACTGGGCGGAGATGATGTCACCCACGAGCGGCGCGATGTCGCCCGACCCGCTGACAGTGAGTGCGCTGGCGGATGGCTGTCGCCAGCTGGAAACTGACGGCAGGTAGGGGTAGAAACCGGCAATCGGGTCTCCGGTCCAGGAACGGCGGGGAAAGTCACCCCGGGTGGAGACCTCGTCAAATTGGCTGGTGGCAACGCTGGGGGTCCCGAGCGCCGGCCCCGGCGGCGAAGTGCGCCGGGGAGGTGACGAACAGCCCGATCTGGACCGTGGGGGGAAGGCCGGTCAGGCGGGCGGTACCGACCTCGGTCCAGCGGGCGCCGTCGGCGGAGTCATAGCTGGTGATGACGTCTCCGGCCCGGGTGAGCCGCAGCCACCGGGGGGAGGACGGCGCGACGGGGCCGGCAAGTCCGGGGCTGTCGTGGGTGTAGTTGTACTGCATCCGGACACCATGGGAGCCGGTGACCATCACGGCTACATAGGCGGTTCCCTGCCTGGTGTCTGGTTCGAGGATGAGTCCGGCCTTGGCCCACGGCGCCAGCCCGGGCTGGAGCTGCGAGCCCGACTGGCTCTTTGATGACGTTCCGAAGGCGCCGCCCGAGGTGGGCGAAGGCGAGGCGTGCGCTCCCGAAAGCGAGGTCACCCTGGCTGTGAGGGTGCCGTCGCCGGCGAGTGTCTGGTGCACGAACATGTAGGTGTCGGAGACGGCTTCACCGGCCGGGCCGGCGGGTACGGCCGGGACGGGCGCGCGGCTTCCGGAGGCGCTGAGGAACGACAGCAGCACGAACACGATCGCGGCCGCGTAAAGCGCGATCATCCAGGCCCGGACCGTGCGGAACTTGGTGAACTCGGCTCGTAGCAGCCGGGTGAACCCGGCACAGTCCCATGCCGCTAGGTGATGACGCAGGTCAGCACGATCGTGGATGCGAGCCCGACGGGTTGGCTTCATGCGTCACGGCTCCGGAGCAGCATTCCGCCGAGGACCAGCGCGCCTGCGGCCCAGGCTGCGAGCACGCCAAGGCCTGCCCAGGGGCTGATGGGCAGGGTGTTCAGGCCGGTGGTTGCCTGGATGGCCAGCCCGGCGGTCATCGGCGCGATCTGCTGGAGGTGGCGCGACAGGGTCGCGTTGCCGGTGAAGACGGCGATGATCGGGAGGACGTAGAGCAGCCCGAGGACGGCTCCGATGGCGGCGGCGGCTTCCCGCAGGGCGGTGGCGGCGCCGAGGCTGAGCAGGGCGATCAGCGCGAGGTACAGCACTGACCCGGCCGCGGCGCGGAGCACCGGCCCGTCACTGGCGGAGATAGCGGGGTAGCCGTGGGACGGGCCGATGCCGTGACCGGGCAGGATGAGCCCTCCGGCCAGCAGCGAGGCGAAGACGGCGATCGTGCCGGCGGCCAGGATCAGGCCGGTGAGGACGGCTGCCTTGGCGGCCAGGACGGTGAGCCTGCGGGGCGTGGCCGTCAGGGTGAGGCGGATCATGCCGGTGCCGTATTCGCCGCTGATGGCTATGACGGCGAGGACCGCGACGATGGCCTGGCCGAGGTAAATCCCGGTCAGGCTGATCTTGGCCGGGTCGTCGGCGCAGCCCCCGGACGGGCACCGGACGGCCGCAGCCGCCGCGGCGCTGACCGCCACTGTCATGGCCGCGGCGGCGAGCAGCAGCCAGAAGGTGCTCGCAAGGGTCCGCAGTTTCGTCCATTCCGCGTGCAGAGATTCCCTCACACGTCCCTCCTTCGCAGGAATTGGCCGGCCAGGGCCAGGGCGAGTGCGGCCCAGGCGCAGGTCACCGCGAAGCCGGCCCACGGCGCGAACGGGAAGTAGCCGCTGGACGGCGTGTAGCTGGCGGCTACCTGTGGGTAGGCCGGGATGACCTGCCTGATCGCGAAGCCGGCGGCCGGGGTGACGCGCAGCACCCAGTCCGCGGCGCCTGCGGGCAGCACGGGGATGGCGGCGGTGAGCAGGTAGGGCAGGATGACCGCGGTGATGGCGACGGTGACCGCGCCGGCGCCGTGCCGCAGGATGGCGCCCACGGCGAGGGCGAAGACGGCGAAGACGGCGGCCAGCGCGGCGGTCCCGGCGATGAGGCGTACCTCGGTGAGCGCCGTAGCCGGGTAGACGGGGTTGCCGCTAGCACGCAGCAGCGGGATCCCGATCAAGACCGCAGCCGCCGCTGCGGTCAGCCCGGCGGCGAACGTGACAGCGCCGATGACAATAGCCTTGGCGGCCAGAGCCCGTCCGCGCCGCGGGCTGGCGGCGAGCGTGACCCGGATCAGACCCCGCCGGTACTCAGCGGTCATGAACTGCGCGCCGACCACGATCACCGCGGCCAGCGCGAGGAACAGGCCCGCGAGCAGCGTGTCGATGGGCACGCCGTTGGTGACGTCTGGTGCTATGTCGCCGGAGCCGGTGACGGTGAAGACGCTGCCGGCCTGGCGGTACCCGGCTTCACGTCCGGTTACGTACGGGGACTCGGGGCCGCCCTTGACGGAGGTGCCGGTCCAGGAACTGCCGGGCCAGCCGCCGTGCATGCTGACGCGGTCGAAGGTGGCGGTGGCGTCGGTGGCGCCGCCACCACTGCCGGATGCGCTGGTGACTCCCGAGTTCGTCGCCACCGACTGGCTGGGGGAGGTGACGAATAGCCCGGCCTGAACGGTCGGCGCCAGCTCGGGCAGGGTGACGGTGCCGATCTTGGTCCAGCTCGTACCGTCTGCGGAGTCGTAGCCGCTGACGACGTCACCGGCGCGGGTCAGGCGCAGCCAGCGCGGCGCTGCCGCGGACACCCGGCCCGCCAGGCCCGGGGTGTCGCCGGTGTAGCTCCACTGCATCCGGGTGCCGTGGCTGCCGGTGACCAGGACCGCCGCGTACGCCGAGGCCTGGCGAGCGCCCGCGGTGATGATCAGCCCGGCCTTCGACCACGGCACCACCGCGGGCTTGGTGCTGACCGGCCGTCCATTCAGGGTCTGGCTGCTCTCGGCCACCTCGGTCAGCGAGGTCACTTCCGCCGTGATGCTGCCGTGGGCGGTCAGCGGGCGGTGCACGAAGTAGAAGGTGTCGGTCACCGACTCGCCGCCGGGACCGGCCGGCAGGACGTAACGACACGCCGGGCCATTCGGGCCAGTGGTGCACGGTGCTACGTGGCTGTGACTCGCTTGAAACAGGCCGAGCAGGACGGTCAGCAGCATCGCGACGAGGAAGGCGATGACCCAGCCGCGGACCGTGCGGAACTTGGTCCACTCGGCGTGCAGCAGGTGCGCGAAGCCGGCCCGGCCCGGCAAGGCCGCCGGCCGGGAGGACGTGGTCGTTGTCATGAGGCGGCCCGCCCCGCTAGCCCGGCCGGACCCCCCGACTGGAACTCAACCGCGTCCTTGGTGAGCTCCATGTAGGCCTCCTCCAGTGTCGCCCGGTGGGCGGTCACCTCCGCGAACGGGACGGAGCTTTCCGACAGCAGCGCCACGACCCGATCGGCAGGCAGGCCGGAAATCATGAGCGCATCGGGGCCGGTGGCGGCCACGGTCGCCGCGGCGCGCTCCAGCACGGCCGCCGCCTGGGCGGGCGCGGGGGTCCGCAGCAGGACCCGGTCCCCGGAGACGGACGCGAGCAGGTCCGCGACGCTGGTGTCGGCGATGACCTTGCCGCGGCCGATGACCACCACACGGGCGGCGGTGTCCTGCAGTTCGCTCATCAGGTGGCTGGACACCAGCAGCGCCCGCCCTTCGGCGGCTAGCGCGGCCAGGAAGCCGCGCATCCACACGATGCCCTCGGGGTCCATGCCGTTGAATGGCTCGTCGAACATCAGCACCGGCGGGTCACCCAGCAGCGCCGCGGCGATCCCGAGCCGCTGCCGCATGCCCAGGGAGTAGCCGCCCGCCTTCCGCCGCGCCGCGGTCTGCAGCCCGGCCTGCGCGATGACCTCATCGACCCGGCGGGCGCCCAGGCCCTGGGAGTGAGCCAGCCATAGCAGGTGGTTGCGCCCGGTGCGGCTGGGCTGCAGCGCCGCGGCGTCCAGCAGCGCCCCCACCTGAGTCAGCGGGTCCCGCAGGCTGACGTAGGGCCGGCCGCCGATCAGCGTGTGCCCCGCGTCGGGGGCGTCCAGGCCGAGGATCACCCGCATCGTGGTGGATTTCCCCGCCCCGTTCGGGCCGATGAAGCCGGTGACCTGGCCGGGGGAGACGGTGAACGTCATCCCGTCCAGTGCGAGCGTGGCGCCGAACCGCTTGCGCAGCCCGGCGACCTCAATGGTTGCCTGGTTCATGCGACCGGTTGTACGCCGGGACCAGTCTCAGCACGGTGCCAGCGGCTGTTACCTGGCTGATACCGGCGGCCTGGCATGCTGGACGAGCAGGTCAGCCGCCGCGGACAGGCGCTGGAAGGAATAGGCGCGGACATGAGAGTGCTGGTGGTCGAGGATTTCGAGCCGATGGCCCGGGCGATCGTGACCATGCTGCGCCGGGAGGGCATGGCGGTCGACGCCGCATACGACGGCGGCGAGGCGCTCGATCAGCTGGCCGTTACCCGCTACGACGTGGTGGTGCTGGACCGGGACCTGCCCGGCGTGCACGGCGACGAGATCTGCCGGCGGCTGGCCGCCGGCCGGTCGCCGAGCCGGATCCTGATGCTGACCGCGGCCGGGGGCCTGACCGACCGGGTCGAAGGCCTCAACCTCGGCGCCGACGACTACCTCGCCAAGCCCTTCGACTTCCCCGAGCTGACCGCCAGGGTACGCGCCCTCGGCCGCCGCGTAGCGGAGCCGCTGCCACCGGTCCTTCAGTGCGGCGACATCAAGCTCGACCCGGCCAGCCGGACCGCGTCCCGCGCCGGGCAGCGGCTGGCGCTCAGCGCCAGGGAGTTCGCGGTCCTGGAATACCTGCTCGTCCGCGCGGGCCGGGTGGTCTCCGCCGAGGAACTGCTGGAGCGGGTCTGGGACGAGGCCGCCGACCCGTTCACCACCGCGGTCAAGCAGACCCTGTACCGGCTGCGGGCCAAGCTCGGCGACCCGCCCGTCATCGCCACCGTCCGCGAGGGCGGGTACCAGATCGGAGGACACTGATGCTCTCGTTCGGTTACCCGGGTTTCGCGCACGGTTTCCGCCGGCCCACCCTGCGGGCACGGATGACCCTGCTGTACGGCGCCGTCATCTGCGCCTCGGGTGTCGCGCTGCTCGGCGTCACGCAAACCCTGGCACCGGGCCTTCTCCAGCACGGGGTACAGAAAACGGGGCCTGGTCAGCCGGGCGCTGTCACGCCCAGGCACCCAACCCGCATCCCCCTCACCGTCGGCTCGGCGGCGTTCTGGAACGATGTGGTCGCGCTGGTGATCATGGCAGTGTTCTCCCTCGCGGCCGGCTGGCTGATCGCCGGCCGCTTCGTCCGGCCGCTGCGCGCGATCATCACCAGCGCCCGCGACATCTCCGCCAGCAACCTGCACCGGCGCCTTGGCGTGCGCGGCCGGGGCGACGAGTTCACCGAACTCGGGGAAACGCTCGACGACCTGTTCGGGCGGCTGGAAGCATCGTTCCAGGCGCAACGGCAGTTCATCGCCAACGCCTCCCACGAGCTGCGGACCCCGCTGTCCGCCGGGCGGGCGCTGCTCCAGGTCGCGATGACCGACCCCGAGCCGACCGTGGAGACGTTGCGGGCGACCTGCCAGGAGCTGATCGAGCTCGGCGATCAGCAGGAACGCCTGATCGCGGCGCTGCTCGCCCTGGCCAGCAGCCAGCGCGGGATCGGGCGGCCGGAATGCCTGGACCTCGCCGACATCACCCGGGGTGTACTCCTGACCCGTCAGGACGAAGCCGAGCGGCACGGCATCCACTTTCGCACAGCACTCGCCGCGGCCCCGGTAACCGCTGACCCGAGCCTGGCCGAAAGCCTGGTCGCCAACCTCCTCGACAACGCCATCCGGCACAACCTGCCCGGCGGCCGGGTGGAGATCTCAACGGCACTGACCACCGCGGGCGCCGTCGTCTCGGTCAGCAACACCGGAACCCTGGTCCCGCCAGATGCGGTCGAGGACCTGTTCCAGCCGTTCCGGCAGTTCGGCGCTCAGCGGATCCGCTACGGCAAGGGACACGGGCTCGGCCTGGCCATCGTCCGCGCCATCGCCCAGGCCCACGGCGCCGCCCTCACCGCCAGCGCCCGCCCCCGCGGCGGCCTCGACATAGAAGTATCTTTCCCTAATCCCGCCACGGCATCAGCGGCCTAACCGAACACGATCGCGCGCCGACGACCTGGCCCTCGGATAGCGAGCGGAGCCGTAGCAAGCAGTAAGGGACGGACTGGTTGCTGCGGCTCGTCCGGCGTGAGGAGGCGTGGAAGACCGCAGAGATCTTGATCCTGCGCGCCACCAGTTCCGTCCAGCACTGGCAGCAGCCGCGGCCGGCCGAAGCTGAACTGGGCGGACCGGGCACTCCTGGCGACCTTGCTCAGCGTGATGCCGAAAGCCCGCCGCCACGGGGTGCCCGATTTACCAGAACCGTCTCGCCGACGGCGCTGGGCGTTGCATCCCAGATGACGGCCGATCACGGAACGTGAGGCGAGCCTCGTGCATCTGGGCAGCCCTGCCGACTCGTGCTCGCTTCAAGGTGCGTTCCGAGACCCGGGCGCTCCTCGAACCCAATTCTGGCTTCAAGACCTTTGCGGGAAGGCTTGTCGTAGCCGCATGGCGATCAACTTCTCGACCAGTTCGGGCGGTAGAGGGTGATCAACGAGAAAGCGGAAGGATCCGGAGGACTTCTGGTATCCGGCTAGCTCGTCGGCCAGTTCGGAGAACACCGAGCCGCTATGGGGCAGGTAGCTCAGGTGGTTCTTGAAGGCGGCAAAGCCGGCGATCGTCTTGCCATCGATCTTGAAGCCGGGCACGCCGTAGGAGATGCAATGCACGGCGTCGGGGACCACAGCGAGTATGTCGCGACGGAGTTGGCTCAGCGTCGAGCGCTTCGGTTCGTCCAGCCGCTGCAGGTAGTCGTCGATCTCGACAGCCGACATCAGTCTGCCTCCGGGCTCGCTTCGACCATGACGGTTACCGTCTCCCTCAGCCCGCGCTTTTGACCCTCCGCTTCAATGTTGCACGGTCATGCCTCAGGCATGCATCGGCGGCCGCGACGCGCATGAGGAAGATGCCCTTCTCACCAGCGAGAACATCAGGAAGACAGGGATCCCGGGCTGCTGCCGACCGCGCCCGAAGCACAAGATCCCCACAAAGGCCCACAAGCGATTGATGGCCCGGAGCCACAAAACCCGTGGTCAGGGGCGGGGTCGAACCGCCGACCTTCCGCTTTTCAGCCTCTGGTATCCCTGCGGTGACGCCCGTTCTGGGCGGAAAATCGGGTGTGGCTGCTGTCCGCTGACGCCGACTACTCCTTGGTCTTCGAGGTCGTTTTTCAGCCGGGTGCCGGGAGCCAGTCTCCGGGCCCTTCAGTGTTGCCGTGAGCACGAGGATCAGATTCCTCCAACGTCCCTATGGCTCCTGCGGGCGGCAGCCGCCTTCGGTTCCGGTCGATGGCCTGAGGAGGTCACGTGCTAGCAGAGACGCAAGACAGCGAGGAGATCATCGCGCGGGTCGCGGCGCTGGATATCGGCAAGGCGGAGCTGGTGTGCTGCGTGCGGGTTCCTGATGAGGACCAGCCGCGCGGCGGCTGCAGGAGGTGGAGACGTACTCGACGATGACGCGGTCGCTGCTGGGGATGGCGGACCGGCTGCGCTGCCCGGGGGTCACGCGGGTGGTGATGGAGGCAACTAGCGATTACTGGAAACGCGCGTTCTACCTGCTGGAGGCAGCACGGGTTCGAGACATGGCTGGTCAACGCCAAGGACGTGAAGCACCTGCCGGGCCGTCCCAAGACCGACAAACTGGACGCTGTCTGGCTGTGCAAGGTCGCTGAGCGGCAGATGATCCGGCCCAGTTTCGTGCCCGCCGCCGGAGTTCCGGCGGCTGCGGGACGTCACCCGCTACCGCGCGGACCTGGTGGCGGTGCGCACGGCCGAGAAGCAGCGGGCGGAGAAGCTGCTGGAAGACGCGCAGATCAAGCTGAGCGTGGTCGCCTCCGACATCTTCGGGGTCTCAGGCCGGCAGATGCTGGCGGCGATGATCGCCGGGGAACGGGACCCTAAGGTGCTGGCGCAGATGGCACGGGCCGCGATGCGCGGCAAGATCACCGCGCTGCAGGAGGCGTTCACCGGCTACTTCACCGACCACCACGCGTTCCTGCTGGCGCGGATGCTGGCCCGGGTCGACGCGATCGACGCCGACATCGCCGCCCTCGACGCCAGGATCGAGGAGATGGCAGCGCCTTTCACCGCCGCGGCATCGAGCGGCTGGATGAGATCCCCGGCATCAACGTCACCGCCGCATGCGTGATCCTGGCCGAGATCGGGATCGATATGGTCCGGTTCCCCACCGCCGGCCACCTGGTCTCCTGGGCTAAGTTCGCCCCCGGCGTCAAGGAATCCGCCGGGGAAGAAGAAAGGCAAGAACGCCACCGGGCACGGCAACTCCTACCTGGCGCGGGTGCTCGGCAACGCCGCCGTCGTCCGCAGGGCGGACTGACACGTTCCTGGGAGAGCGGTACCGGCGCATCGCCCGCCGCCGCGGCAGGAAGAAAGCCGTGGTCGCCATCGGCCGGTCCATGCTGGTCATCATCTGGCACCTGCTCGCCGACCCCGACGCCCGCTACACCGACCTCGGCAGCGACTTCTACGCCACCCGCATCAACCCCGAACGCCGCAAGCGCGGCCACATCCGCCAGCTCGAAGCCCTCGGCTACAAGGTCAGCCTCGAACCCGCCGCCTAACCACCGCCTGCACCCAGCCCGGCTCCGCTGACGCTCCGCCGGGCGCTGCCGCGCGCCCGCTAACTCTCCGATTTTCGGATCA
>CAWCHF010000022.1:0-28689 GCA_963795265.1 uncultured Actinomycetota bacterium
CCGGCACCACGAGGACTGCCCGGGTGGCACCTGGTGTGACTGCCAGCATCAGCGTCCCGCCCCGCAAGTCGAGAACCGCATGGGCTGGATCCGGCAGGGCTAATCAGGGTCGCGAATCGGGTCGGCAGATCCCGGAATAGCCAGCGCCCGCCGGTGGTTGCGGCCGACGGTAGCCGTGCGCTCGGCAGCGGCTGAAGCACCGGAATCGCGACGACAGGGATTCTTGTGACTTAAGCGACAGAGCGTGCAGTTGCCGGCGTTTGGCCCTAGTGTGGTTTGGAAGAGCCGAGCGAGCTTCCGCGTGTCTGGCGCGCGAGCCGGGTAGGCTGCCGGGACAGGTGGATCGCCGCCGCGAGGAGGAGCCCAGCGACATGGAGAGGCTAGCCGCGGAGGCGGCCGATGCACTGGCGGGGGCCCCTGCTGACGAGGTTATTGCCTGGGCAGCGACCACCTTCGGCCGCCGGATCTGCATCACCTCGTCGATGACCGACGCTGTGCTCGTCAATCTGGTCGCCAAGCACATGCCGGGCGTTGACGTCCTTTTCCTTGACACCGGCTACCACTTCCCGGAGACCATTGGCACCAGGGACGCCGTTTCCGCCGTCTACCCGGTCAACGTGATCAACGTCACACCGCCGACGACGGTGCCTGAGCAGGACGCTGAGCTGGGTCCGCGGCTCTACAGCCGGAACCCTGACCTGTGCTGCTACTTGCGCAAGGTAGTGCCGCTTGAAGAGGCACTCGGCCCGTACGACGCCTGGTTCACCGGCGTCCGCCGCGAGGAGACCGACGCCCGCAACGACACCAGGGTCGTCCAGTGGGACGCGCGGCGAGAAATGATCAAGGTCAACCCGATCGTGGAGTGGACGCAGAAGCAGGTTGACGACTACATCGCCGCCAATGGCGTGCTGGTCAACCCGCTGGTCTACGACGGTTACCCGTCCATCGGCTGCCGCACCTGCACCTCCAAGGTCGTGGACGGGGCTGATCCGCGCAGCGGCCGGTGGGCCGGCACTAACAAGACCGAGTGCGGCATTCACACCTCCTGAACTCCCACTCGACCGGCGCTGCAGGTGCACACCACGCACGATGTCCTCAACCAGGTTCCGGTCCTAGCGGACTACGACGTCGCGGACGATCCTGCCCTGCTCGCGGCGATGGACCGGGAGGGCGCAGGCTGGGCTGCCGGAGAGCTGCACGAGCTCGGGCGGCTGGCCGGGGCGGCCAGCACGCAGGAGCAGGCCCGGCTGGCAAACGCTAACAAGCCAGTGCTGCGCACGCACGACGCCCGCGGCCACCGAATCGACGAGGTCGATTTCCACCCGTGCTGGCACGAGCTGATGACGGTTGCGGTGAGCCACGGCCTGCAGGCGGCTCCCTGGGCTGACGCCAGGCCCGGCGCGCACGTGGCACGAGCTGCCAAGTTCATGGTCTGGACGCAGGCTGAGGCCGGTCACGGCTGCCCGGTCTCGATGACCTACGCCTGCGTGCCCGCGCTGCGGAATGCGCCTGATCTCGCCGCCACCTTCGAGCCACTGCTGACGGCCGCTGTCTATGAGCCTGGCCTGCGACCGCCGGCGGGCAAGGCCGGACTGCTAGCCGGCATGGCCATGACCGAGAAGCAGGGCGGCTCGGACGTCCGGGCCAACACCACCCGGGCCACCCCGGCAGCCGACGGCAGCTACCTGCTGACCGGCCACAAATGGTTCTGCTCGGCGCCGATGTGCGACCTGTTCCTGGTGCTGGCGCAGGCGCCGCAGGGCCTGTCCTGTTTCCTGCTGCCGCGGGTGCTGCCCGACGGCAGCAGGAACGCCATGCTGATCCAGCGGCTCAAGGACAAGCTCGGGAATACGTCCAACGCCTCCAGTGAGGTCGAGTATGACCAGGCGGTCGCCTGGCTGGTAGGCGAGCCGGGCCGCGGCGTCCCGACGATCATCAACATGGTGAGCGCGACCCGCCTGGACTGCGTGCTCGGCAGCGCAGCGGCGATCCGGCAGGCGGGTGTCGTCGCCGCGCACTATGCCAGCCAGCGGCGGTCCTTCGGCGCCCGGCTCATCGACCATCCGGCTATGACTGGCGTCATCGCCGATCTCACCCTGGAGTCCGAGGCGGCGAGCACGCTGGCAATCCGGCTGGCCGGCGCGGCCGACCGGGCCGCGCGCGGTGACCAGGCCGAGGCCGCGCTGCTCCGGCTAGCGCTGCCCGCCAGCAAGTACTGGGTCTGCAAGCGCACTCCGGTGATCACCGCCGAGGCGCTGGAATGCCTGGGCGGGAACGGGTACGTGGAGGACTCCGGCATGCCCAGGCTGCTGCGGGATGCACCGCTCAACTCCATCTGGGAGGGCTCGGGCAACGTGACGGCGCTGGACGTGCTCCGGGCGCTGACCAGGACTCCCGACGCGGCTGACGCGCTGCTGGCCGAGATAGACCTGGCTGCGGGCAGCGATCCGCGCCTTGACGCGGCAATGGCGAGCCTGCGCGCACAGTTCAAGGAGGCGATCGCGGCGGGACCGGCCGCGCAGGCGCAGGCCCGGCGGCTAGCCGGCCAGATCGCCATAACGCTGCAGGCAGCGCTGCTGACCCGGTTCGCGCCCGGCGGTATCGCCGACGTCTTCATCCGCACCCGCCTGGCCGACTCGCCGGGCGGGCCAGGTGCGCCCTTCGGCACGCTCCCCGGCGACGCCGACCTGGGCGCCATCCTGCGGCGGTCAGCAGTAGTAACCAGCCGGTAGGGTCAGCGGATGCACCTGTGGCCTGGCGCCGCCTATCCGCTCGGGGCTACCTGGGATGGGTCGGGCACTAACTTCGCGCTCTTCTCCGAGGTCGCCGACCGAGTCCAGCTCTGCCTGTTCGACGCCGACGGCGCCGAGCAGCGGCTCGATTTCACCGAGGTCGACGGCTTCGTCTGGCACTGCTACCTGCCCGGTGTCGGGCCCGGCCAGCGCTACGCCTACCGGGTGCACGGCCCGTACGAGCCGCGCCGTGGCCATCGGTGCAATCCGGCGAAGCTGCTGCTCGATCCGTACGGCAAGGCCATCGATGGCAGGCTGCGCTGGAATCCGGCGGTGTTCGGCTACGAACCCGGCCGCCCGGACCTCATGAGCCAGGCTGACAGCGCGCCGTTCATGCCGCGCAACGTGGTGATCAACCCGTACTTCGACTGGACTGGCGACCGCCAGCCGCGGACTCCGTATCACCAGACCGTGATCTACGAGGCGCATGTGCGCGGCCTGACCATGCGCCACCCGCAGGTCGCTCCCGAGCTTCGCGGCAGCTACTCGGGCCTGGCCTCCCCCGCGATCATCGAGCATCTCAGCACGCTCGGGGTGACCGCGATCGAGCTGATGCCGGTGCACCAGTCCGTGCCCGAGCAGCAACTCGACCAGCGCGGGCTGACGAACTACTGGGGATACAACACCATCGGCTTCTTCGCGCCGCAGAACAGCTACTCCTCCTCGACCGAGCCGCACGGCCAGGTCGCCGAGTTCAAGTCGATGGTCAAGGCGCTGCACGCGGCCGGCATCGAGGTGATCCTCGATGTCGTCTACAACCACACCGCCGAGTCCGGCGCGCTCGGCCCGACCCTGTCCTTCCGCGGCATCGACAACGCGGCCTACTACCGGCTCAGCGACAGTGACCCGGCGGCCTACCTGGACTACACCGGCTGTGGCAACAGCCTCAACGTGCGGCACCCGCATGCGCTTCAGCTGATCATGGACTCACTGCGCTACTGGGTGCTGGAAATGCACGTCGACGGCTTCCGCTTCGACCTCGCCGCCGCCCTCGCCCGCGAGCTGCACGAGGTAGACCGGCTGTCAGCGTTCTTCGAGCTGGTCCAGCAGGACCCGGTCGTGTCGCAGGTGAAGCTGATCGCCGAGCCCTGGGATGTCGGCGACGGCGGCTACCAGGTTGGCAAGTTCCCGCCGCTGTGGACCGAGTGGAACGGCAAGTACCGCGACACGGTCCGCGACTTCTGGCGCGGTCAGCCCGCGACGCTGCCCGAGTTCGCCTCGCGGCTGACCGGATCCAGCGACCTGTACGAGACCAGCGCGCGCCGGCCGGTCGCCTCGATTAACTTCGTCACCTGCCACGACGGATTCACGCTGGCGGACCTGGTCAGCTACAACGACAAGCACAACGAAGGGAACGGGGACCACAACGCCGACGGCACCAGCGACAACCGGTCCTGGAACTGCGGTACCGAAGGACCGACCGCCGACCCGGACATCAACGCGCTGCGGGCCCGGCAGCTGCGCAATTTCCTGGTCACGCTGTTCTGCTCGCAGGGCGTGCCGATGCTGCTGGCTGGCGACGAGATCGGCCGCAGCCAGGCGGGTAACAACAACGCCTACTGCCAGGACAACGAGATTTCCTGGGTCGACTGGGAGTCAGCGGCGGAGCACGCCGACCTGCTCGAGTTCACCTGCGCGCTCATCACGCTGCGGCGGGAGCACCCGGTATTCCGGCGGCGGCGGTTCTTCAGCGGCCAGCAGCGGGATATCAGCTGGCTGACGCCTGCTGGCCACGAGATGACCACCGATGACTGGCGGTCCGGTTACGCACGGTCTATCGCCGTCGTGCTGAACGGGAGCGCGATCACCGAGCCGGGACCGCGCGGCGAGGCGATCACCGACCACAGCTTCCTGCTGCTGTTCAACGCCCATGATCAGCCGGTGTCCTTTACCCTGCCCGGCCCCGACGTCGCGCCCGGCTGGCTGGTAGTCGCTGACACCGAGACCGGTACCGTCGTCACCGGGGACACCCCGCAGGCCGATCCGGCACAGTCGCTGAAGCCAGCCAGCACACGCGAGCTGGCCGGCCGGTCCGTCGTCGTACTGCGCGGCTGCGAAGGCCCCGGCTAGTGCTGCTGCGACGCCAGCGTCGAGGCGATGAGCACGAGCGCGAAGGTCGTTAACCCGACTGCCCCGTGCACGGCGACGACCTTCGCCGGGAAATGCTGCTCAGCTCCCCTGGCATGCTTGCCGCCCCGGCCGACGAGCCACCGGGTCAGCATCACGAAACCCAGCATGGCCGAGGCGCTCAGGGTGCCGAACCCGCACCACGCGAACACCACATGGTGAGTGATCAGGAATACCACCCACAGGGTCAGCCCGGTCGAGGCCAGCACCGGATGCGCGAAGATCAGCGCCGCCGGGAACACCGTGATCCGGGTCGACTGCTGCCGGAGGCCGCCGTAGGAAAGCCAGACGAATAAGAGGTAGAGGCCGAAGCAAGCGGTCCCGGCCCAGATAATCGTCGCGATGAGCTCGAGCTTGGTAGGCACCTGGCTCCTTCTGCTCTGCGTGCAATCTTCTCCCCGCCGTGCAATCCCACGCACATCCTAGGCCCTAGGGCGTGGCAGCCACAGGGGTCGGAGGGGCATCTGATTGACTGCTGGCCGTGCGCCAGATCTATCCGGTCCCGGGCCCAGACTGGACGGTGACGCCGAAGGCCACCGCAGGGCCGGTGCCCGACGCGGTCGCCGCTGTCGCGCGCCTGTACGCAGTCGGTGCGGGATCCGTCGCAGCCGGCCGGCCCTGGCTGCGCGCCAACATGGTGACCAGCACCGACGGGGCGGCAACGCTGGATGGCCTGTCGGGCGGGCTGTCCGGGTCCGCCGACCGGATGGTGTTCACGGTGCTCCGCAGCCTCGCAGACGTCATCCTCGTCGGGGCCCGCACCGCGCGGGCGGAACGCTACCGCCCGGTGTCCGCGGCCAGCATCTGGACCGGACTGCGGCCTGCCGGAGCCGCGCCGCCCGCCATCGCCGTGGTGACCGGCAGCCTGGACCTGACATCCTGCGCGGAGCTGCTGACGTCCGACCGGACGCTCATCGTCACCACAGCCATCGCAGCTGGCCAGGCGACCCGCGCCGGCGTGATCCCCGATCCGCAGCGGCTCATCGCCGCGGGCGAGCAGCGCGTCGACGTGCGGCAGGCGGTGACCGCGCTCGCCGCCCGCGGCTACCGGCAGATCCTGGTGGAAGGCGGTCCGAGCCTGCTCGGCCAGCTCGCAGGTGCCCGCCTGCTCGACGAGTTCTGCGTGACCATCAGCCCGGTGCTGGCCGGCGGGACAGCAGGCCGGATCATCGCGTCAGGGTCCGCCGGGGACGCAGCGACGAGGCTGACCCTCGGGCACGTGCTAACCGACAGCGATCTGCTGCTGTGCCGCTACCTGCGCGCGGCATTGGCGCACTAACGCCTAAGCGCCCTTACGCAGCCTGTCGAGTGCCTCGGCCAGGATGGCGGCGCCGTCGGTGTCGTTGCGCCGCTCCTTGACGTATGCCAGGTGCGTCTTATAGGGCTCAGCATGCGGCGGAGCAGGCGGGTTGGCCTCGTCCTGGCCGGCCGGCAGGCCGCAGCGCGGGCAGTCCCAGTACTCCGGGATCGCGGCGTCGCAGGCGAAACTGGGGATCGTCTCGTGCTTGTTGCAGCACCAGAAGGAGATGCGAACCCGCGGGGCCGCCTCGCCGCGCTCAGCCTCACCCATCGGCCCAGCCCCGACCCGGCTGCCGCGAATGGCGTTGCCACTGCTCACTGCTCACTCCTTGCGTAAAGAAGTCCCGATCGCGCACCCACTGCGGCTGTAGCCCAGCTCACTCAGGTCTTGTGCAGGATTCCCAGGACAACGATGCAGATGAACCAGATGATCCCGGTGAAAACCGTGATCCGGTCAAGGTTCCGCTCAACCACCGACGATGATCCGAGCGACGAGGAGATGCCGCCGCCGAACAGGTCAGACAGGCCGCCGCCCTTGCCCTTGTGCAGCAGGACCAGGAGGATCATCAGCAAGCTCGTGATGATGAGGATCACGGAGAAGGCAACAGTCACTGCGGTTTCTCGTCTCTCCTGGCTTAAGGTTATGCGGCCGTGCTCTGATCACGATACCGGCAGATTTTCACGAACTCACCGGGATCGAGGCTAGCGCCGCCAACCAGTGCGCCGTCGATATCCTGCTCGGCCATGATCGCGGGCATGCTGCCAGATTTCACTGACCCGCCATACAGGATACGCGCATTCCGGCCGGTCGCGGGCCCGTGAACGGCGGAAATCCGGTCCCGGAGGGCCGCGCAGACCTCCTGCGCGTCCTGCGGGGTGGCCACCTCGCCAGTCCCGATAGCCCATACCGGCTCATAGGCCACGACCATGCCGCCTACCTGCTCGGCGGTCAGGCCGGCCAGCCCGCCATCCAGCTGGCGCAGCGTGTGCTCGAGATGCTGGCCAGCCTGCCGCACTTCCAGCGGTTCTCCGACACACAGCAACGGGGTCATCTCCCGCTGCAGCACCATCTTGACCTTGGCGTTGAC
The DNA here is from genome assembly GCA_963795265.1 of uncultured Actinomycetota bacterium. Classification (GTDB taxonomy): domain Bacteria; phylum Actinomycetota; class Actinomycetes; order Streptosporangiales; family Streptosporangiaceae; genus JAJYUU01. Next base: position 7,307 of record CAWCHF010000022.1, read on the forward strand.
CAGGGCGTCGTCCTCGTGGTGGTACTGCCGCCGCTCGGAGTGGCCGGCCAGCACGAACCGGCAGCCGAGCTTGGCCAGCATCCGGGCCGATACGTCGCCGGTGTAGGGGCCGTCCTCATGAGGCGAGACATCCTGGGCGCCCCACAGCAGCTGCAGCTTGTCGCCCTCGATCAGGGTCTGGACGCTGCGCAGCGAGGTAAACGGCGGCAGCACCGCGACGTCGGTCGCGGCAAAGTCCTTGACCGTCAGCGCGAACGCGAGCTTCTGGGTAAGCGCGATCGCCTCGAAATGGTTGTTGTGCATCTTCCAGTTGCCGGCGATCAGCGGCTTCCTGGTGGCTCACGGCGGTCACCGCAGCGCTTCCAGGCCAGGCAGGGCCGCGCCCTCCAGGTACTCCAGGCTGGCCCCGCCGCCCGTGGAGATGTGGCTGAAGCCATCCTCGGGCAGGCCGAGCCGCCGCACCGCCGCGGCCGAGTCGCCGCCGCCGACCACGGTCAGGCCCGGCAGTGCGGCGATGGCCTGCGCCACGGCCAGGGTTCCGGCGGAGAAGGCCGGGAACTCGAACACCCCGACCGGACCGTTCCAGAACACCGTGGCGGCATCGGCCAGCTTGGCCGCAAAGAGCTCCCGCGTCGCCGGACCCATGTCCAGGCTCTCCCGGTCGGCCGGGAACGCGGTGACCGGGAACACATCGTGGTCCGCGCCAGGCGCGAAGTCGACGGCCCCGACCAGGTCCACCGGCAGTACCAGCTCGACCCCGCGGGCGGCGGCGTCGGCCATGATCTTCCTGACGTCGTCGAGCCGGTCCGGCTCGAGCAGCGACTTGCCCACCTCGTAGCCCTGGGCCTTGAGGAACGTGTAGGACATCCCGCCGCCGATCAGGATCCGGTCGGCCTTGTCCAGCAGGTTGGCGATGACCGCGAGCTTGTCCGATGGCTTGGCGCCACCCAGTACCACCACGTACGGCCGGGCCGGATCGCGCGTGAGCTGCTCGAGCACGGCGACCTCGGCCAGGACCAGCTCTCCGGCCGCGTGCGGCAGCAGCCCGGGCAGGTCGTAGACGCTCGCGTGCTTGCGGTGCAGGGCACCGAACCCGTCGCCCACGTACAGCTCGGCCAGGGCGGCCAGCCGTCCGGCCAGCTCGGCCCTGACGGCATCGTCCTTGCTGGTCTCAGCGGGCTCGAACCGGATGTTCTCCAGCAGCGCCACGTCTCCGTCCGCCAGGCCGGCCACCACCGACCTGGCTGAGGCGCCGGCGACATCACTGGCCAGCGGCACCGGCCGGCCCAGCAGTTCGGCCAGCCGGGCTGCTACCGGCGCGAGCGACGGACCGCCCGCGGCCCGGTCGGCGTAGCTGTCGCCTTTCGGCCGTCCGAGGTGGGCGCAGATCAGCACCCTGGCGCCCCGTTCCCGCAGTGAATTGATCGTCGGGAGGCTGGCCCGGATCCGGCCGTCGTCAGTGATGACGGTGCCGTCCAGCGGCACGTTCAGGTCAGCGCGCAGCAGCACGACCCGGCCGGTGACATCGAGCGAGTCGATGCCCTTCAAAGGCTGGCCCCGACCAGCGCGGCCAGGTCGACGAGCCGGTTGGAGTAGCCCCATTCGTTGTCATACCAGCCGATCACCTTCACCTGCTCGCCGAAGGTCATCGTCAGCTGCGAGTCGAACGTGCAGGAATACGGCGTGCCGACAATGTCCGAGGAGACGATCGGGTCAGCGGTGTAGTGCAGGTACCCCTTCAGCGCGCCCTCGGCCGCGGCCCGGTAGGCCGCGTTGACTTCCTCGATCGTGACCTCGCGGTCCAGGTTGACCACCAGGTCGGTCACCGAGCCGTCCATCACCGGCACCCGCATCGACATGCCGTCGAGCTTGCCCTTGAGTTCCGGCAGCACCAGCGCCGTGGCCTTGGCCGCGCCCGTCGTCGTCGGGATGATGTTCTGCGCTGCCGCCCTGGCCCGCCGCAGGTCCTTATGCGGGAAGTCGAGGATCACCTGGTCGTTGGTGTACGCGTGGATCGTGGTCATCAGGCCCTTGCGGATGCCGAAGCTGTCGTTCAGCACCTTGGCCATCGGTGCCACGCAGTTGGTCGTGCAGGACGCGTTGGAAATGATGTGGTGCTGCGCCGGGTCGTACCGGTCGTCATTGACGCCCATCACGATGGTGATGTCCTCGCCCTTGGCCGGCGCCGAGATGATCACCTTGCGGGCACCGCCGGCCAGGTGCTTGCCCGCGTCCTGCGCGCTGGTGAACCGGCCGGTGGATTCCACCACGACGTCGACACCCAGCTCGCCCCAGGGCAGCGCGGCCGGGTCTCGCTCGGCCAGCATCCTGATCGCATGGTCGCCGACCCGGATCACGTCCCCGTCGGCCGTCACGTCCTCGTCGAGCGTGCCCAGCAGCGTGTCGTACTTCAGCAGATGCGCGCAGGTGGCCAGATCGCCCAGGTCATTCGCCGCGACGATCTCGATGCCGCTGCCACCCGCGGCATGTACCGCCCGCCAGAAGTTCCGCCCGATCCGGCCGAACCCGTTGATCCCCACCCGGACTGTCACCGCAGCGCACCCCTTATTTCTCTCGTTCCGACGGTCCGAACCCTATCGTCAACCGGGCCGCCGCCATGGCACCTGTCCACCATGGCCCGTCTGCCCCTATTCTGGCAGCCAGCCAGTCACTGCGACGAAGGGGCCACGTTGCCGCCCAGGGGATTCAGCCAGGCCGGAGTCCAGCCGGCGAGCCGCCAGAATGCGGCCATCGCCGTTGGCCTGTCCGTCGCGGTGGCGCTCGCCGGCGCGGTCCTGTGGGGCCTCGTGGCCCTCATCTTCAATCTCCAGCTGTCCCTGATCGGGCTGCTGATCGGGCTGGGCGTGGGCGCGATCGTGGCCAGGTACCGGGCCGGGCACCTGCCCACGATCGTCGCGGGCGCGGTGATAGCGGTCGCCGGCTGCGCGCTCGGCACGCTGCTCGCCATGATCTTCAAGCTGCTGAACGCCCAGTACAGCCTGTCCTTCATCCTGGCGCACCTGGGCGGCCCGAGCGGGCTGCTCCACTTCTACCCCAGCGAGGTCGGGCTGCTCGGGCTGCTGTTCTGGGCGGTCGCCGCCTACACCGCGATCAGGATCCCGTTGCAGAGGCAGCGGCAGGCCGCCGTTGCGGCCGCGAGCGCGGCGATGACGCCAGTCTGGGGCCAGACCCCGGCAGCATCCGCGCAGGCCGGTGATCTGCCGGCCGAGTCGGCCCGGCCGATGTTCGTGCCGCGGGCCGAGCCAGAGCCGGGTGCGGGGAGCGGAGCCAGCCCGGCGCCTTAGGGCACCAGCATGTCGGCGGTGAGCGTCGCCTCAGTATTCGGAACGCCTAGTTCCATGGCGCGGCGGTCGGCGAGCGCCAGCAGCCGCCTGATCCGGCCGGCGATCGCGTCCTTGGTCAGGGCCGGCTCGGCCAGCTGACCAAGTTCCTCCAGGCTGGCCTGGCGATGCTTGATGCGCAGTTCGCCCGCCACGATCAGGTGATCCGGCGCCTCCGGGCCAAGGATCTCCAGCGCCCGCTCGACCCGGGCGCCGGCGGCGACGGCGGCGCGGGCACTGCGCCGGAGGTTGGCATCGTCGAAGTTGGCCAGCCGGTTCGCCGTCGCCCGCACCTCGCGCCTGATCCGGCGCTCCTCCCAGGCAAGCACGCTGTCGTGCGCGCCCAGCCTGGTCAGCAGCGCGCTGATCGAATCACCGTCCCGGACCACGACCCGGTCCACACCGCGCACATCCCGCGCCTTGGCGTGGATCTTCAGCCGCCGGGCGGCGCCGACCATCGCCAGGGCCGCTTCCGGGCCCGGGCACGTCACCTCCAGCGACATGGACCGGCCCGGCTCGGTCAGGCAGCCGTGCGCGAGGAAAGCGCCGCGCCAGGCCGCCTCGCAGTCGCACGTCGTGCCCGAGACAACCTGCCGGGGCAGCCCGCGCACTGGCCTGCCGTGATTGTCAACCAGCCCGGTCTGCCTGGCCAGGCTCTCGCCGTCGGTGTGCACGCGGACCAGGTAGCGATTCCCCTTGCGCAGCCCGCCCGGTGCCAGCACGAGCAGGTCAGACGAATGGCCGAACACCTCCGCGATGTCCTTGCGCAGCCGCCGGGCCGCCGCGCCAGTGTCCAGCTCGGCCTCGACCACGATGCGGCCGGCGGCCAGGTGCAGCCCGCCCGCGAACCGCAAGATCGTCGAGACCTCGGCTTTGCGGCAGCACGGCTTCAGCACACTGACCCGGCTGAGTTCGTCCTTGACCAGGCCGGTCAGCGCCATCGGTGTCACTCCCCCTCAAATATCTGCGCGAATGCGCCAGCCAGGCGCCGCGGATCATGCCGCGGCGACCCGTCATCCACGGCCAGATCTGCGAGCACCAGCCGTGCGCCGAGCAAGCCCGCGGCCTTCTCCAGCTCCGAAATGGCACCCCGTGCCGCGGCACGGTCAGCAAGCACGACATCGATCGCCAGTGCAGGTGCGTGATCCGCGAGGACCTCCAGATGCGCGTGCGGCGAGAACCCTTCGGTCTCACCAGGTTGCGGCGCCAGATTCAGCGCTACCAGCCTCCGCGCGCGAGTGCCTATCAATGCCGCCGCCAGTTCCGGCACCAGCAGGTGCGGTAGCACGCTGGTAAACCAGGAGCCAGGCCCAAGCACTACCCAGTCCGCCGACCCGATCGCCTGCACGGCCTCCGGGCACGCGGGCGGGTTAGCGGGTATCAGTGATACCGACCGTACCCGGCCTTGGGTCGTCGCGCAGGCCACCTGGCCGCGAACGATGCTGAGGTCGTCCGGCCTGTCCGGATCTGCCCCCTCAACTTCGGCAACCAGGTCCAGCGGAACCGCGGCCATCGGCAGCACCCGACCGTGCGCGCCCAGCAGACGGCCCACCCAGTCCAGTCCTTGCACGGTGTCCCCGAGCAGTTCCCAGAGCGCGACGATCAGGACATTGCCCACCGCGTGGCCGGCCAGCCCCTGCGCGCGGTCCTCAGCTACCCCGGACTCAGCCACCCCGGACTCAGCCACCCCGGACTCGGCCAACCCGGACTCGGCCACCCCGGACTCGGCCACCCCGGCGAACCGGTGCTGGATGACCCGGCTCCAGGTGGTGCCCCAGGCGTCGTCGCCGCAGAGCGCGGCCAGCGCCATGCGCAGGTCGCCTGGCGGCAGCACACCGAACTCGCGGCGCAGCCTGCCGCTGGAGCCGCCGTCGTCGGCCACCGTCACGATCGCGGTCAGTTCCCTGGTGACCCGGCGCAGCCCCGACAACGATGCATGCAGCCCGTGCCCGCCGCCGAGCGCGACGACCTTGTGGCTCGGCGGACGGCTATTCACGGCCCAGGTCCCGGTGCGTCACCTGGATGCCAGGCCAGGCTCGCGACAGCCGGGCGGCCATCTGGTCGGCCATCGCGACGCTGCGGTGCTTGCCGCCGGTGCAGCCCACGGCGACGAGCGCGAAGTGCCGGCCGGTCCGGCCGTATCCGGCCAGCGCGATCTCGACAGCGCGGACGAAGGCATCCAGGAACTCAGTGGCGCTGGGCTGGCTGAGGACGTAGTCCATGACCGGCTGGTCGAGGCCGGTCAGCGGGGCAAGCTCGGGTATCCAGTGCGGGTTGGGCAGGAACCGGCAGTCAGCCACCATGTCCGCATCCACCGGCAGGCCGTACTTGAATCCGAACGAGACGATGCTCACCCGCAAGGCGGCGTCTGCCTCGGTCGGCGAATGCGTCCCGCATCCGGGATCGCAGCTCGTGCACATTCAGTCTGGTGGTGTCCAGCACGAGGTCGGCCTCGGCGCGCATGCCCTGCAGCAGCTCGCGCTCGGCCGCGATGCCGTCGACGATGCGGCCGCCTTCCTGCAGCGGATGCGGCCGGGAGACGCTGTCGAACCTGCGCACGAGCGTCTCGTCGGACGCCTCGAGGAACACCACGAACGGGCGCACGCCGCGCGCGTTCAGGTCGCTGATCGCCGACTTGATATCGGTCGAGAAGGCCCGGCTGCGGATATCGACGACGGCCGCCAGCTTGGGCACCGCTCCCCTGGCCCGCCTGGCCAGGTCGGCCATGGTCGGCAGCATGTCAGCGGGCAGGTTGTCCGCCACGAACCAGTCCAGGTCCTCCAGCGACTTCGCCGCGGTGCTCCGCCCGGCACCGGACAGCCCGGTGATGATGACGATCTCCTGCCCGGCTGTCGCGTCCTGCGTGCTGTCGCCGCTCATGTCCCGCCCCCCGTTGGCTCCGCCGGCATGCCTGCGCCGCCGTCCGTGCCGTCAGCGTCCCCGTGCAGCGCCTGGTAGACCGCTTCGGCGGTGCGCTGCCCGAAGCCCGGCACCGCGGCGATCTGGAGCACTGTAGCCTCGCGGACCTTGCGCAACGATCCGAACTGCCGCAGCAGCGTAGCCCGCCGGGCCGGGCCGAGGCCCGGTACCGCGTCAAGCTCGCTGATCGTGAGCGCGGCCGCCCGCCGGGCCCGGTGGTAGGTGATGGCGAACCGGTGCGCCTCATCCCGGACCCGCTGCAGCAGGTACAGGCCCTCGCTGCTGCGCGGCAGGATCACCGGCTCATCCTCGCCTGGCAGCCAGACCTCCTCCAGCCGCTTGGCCAGGCCGCAGACGGCAACGTCGACGATGCCGAGTTCGTCCAGCGAGCGCACTGCCGCCGCCACCTGAGCGGGGCCGCCGTCGATCACCAGCAAGTTGGGCGGGTAGGAGAACTTGCGCCGCTGGCCAGCGTCGCCGGCAGCCAGTTCGGCTGGCCCCGGCGCTGCGGCGCGCTCCTCCAGGTAACGGCGGAAGCGCCTGGTGATGACCTCATGAATCGCGGCGACGTCGTCGGTGCCGTCCAGGCCCTTGATGGCGAACCTGCGGTACTCGGACTTCCTGGCCAGGCCGTCCTCGAACACGACCATGGACGCGACCACATGCGTGCCCTGCAGGTTCGACACGTCGTAGCTCTCGATCCGCAGCGGTGCCTCGTCCAGGCCGAGTGACTCCTGAATCTCCGCGAGCGCCACGCTGCGGGTGGACAGGTCGCTCGCGCGGCGCGTCTTGTGCAGTGCCAGCGACTCACCCGCGTTCCTGGCGACCGTGTCGAGCAGTGCCCTCTTATCGCCGCGCTGCGGCACCCGGAGACTGACCCGGCTGCCCCGCCGTCCGGCCAGCCAGTCCTCGACCGTGGTGGCATCCGGCGGCAGCGCAGGCACCAGTACTTCCCGCGGGATCGCCGAACGCCGCGCGGCCCCGGCGGCCCGCGCTCCGGCCTTGCCTTCGGCGGCCGCGCCGGCTTGTCCGGGCGGGCTGGTCCGCCGCTACCGGATCGTCGTCATAGACCTGACCGAGGAAGTGCTCGACCAGTTCTTCGGTGGTGATGTCCTCGACCTTGTCGACGACCCAGCCGCGCTGGCCGCGGACCCGCCCGCCGCGGACGTAGAACACCTGCACGGCCGCCTCGAGCTGATCCTCCGCCAGCGCGATCACGTCGCAGTCGGTGCCGTCCGGCAGCACCACGGCCTGCTTTTCCAGTGCCCGCTGCAGCGCCTGGATGTCGTCGCGCAGCCGGGCCGCGCGCTCGTACTCCTCAGCCGCGGCGGCCTCGCGCATCTGCGCCTCCAGCCGCTTGCTGAACTTGCCGGTCTGACCGGCCATGAAGTCGCAGAACTCCTCGGCCAGCTTGCGGTGCGCGGCGGCGTCGATCCGGCCCACGCAGGGCGCCGAGCATTTCCCGATGTACCCGAGCAGGCAAGGCCTGCCGATCTGGCCCGCTCGCTTGAACACTCCCGCCGAGCAGGTTCGCACCGGGAAGACGCGCAGCAGCGTGTCGACGGTGTCCCTGATCGCCCACGCATGCGAGTAGGGCCCGAAGTACCGGACACCGCGGCGCTTGGCGCCGCGCATCACCTGGACCCGCGGGAATTCCTCATCCATCAGCACGGCCAGGTACGGATAGCTCTTGTCGTCGCGGTACCGGACGTTGAACCGGGGATCGAACTCCTTGATCCAGGAGTACTCCAGCTGGAGCGCCTCTACCTCGGTGCCCACGACGGTCCAGTCGACGGCAGCGGCGGCCAGCAGCATCGACTGGGTACGCGGATGCAGTCCGACGAAGTCGGCAAAGTAGGAGTTCAGCCGGGAGCGCAGGCTCTTGGCCTTGCCGACGTAGATAACCCGGCCACGCTCATCGCGGAACCGGTAGACGCCCGGCGATTCAGGGATCGAACCGGGCGCCGGCCGGTAACTTGCCGGATCTGCCACAGCCCAACTCTATGCACTCAGCCGCCGGCATTTGCCTCCCTGAGCAGGGATAGCACCTCAGTCTCGTGATAGCGCCGGTGGCCGCCCAGAGTGCGGACTGCGGTCAGCCTGCCGTCGCGGGCCCAGCGGGTCACGGTCTTGGGGTCCACCCGGAACATGGCTGCCACTTCGGCCGGCGTCAGCAGCCTGTCTGCGTCTGGGACTGTCCTGCCGCTCATCCGGACCGCCTCCCGCTGTTGTGAGGGCAGCCCGTCTGACCAGGGGCCCCCGTCCCTCAGCTCCACTCTAGCCCGGAGCGGCCCGACCAGCGCGGTTGTACTCGGCCGGCGCGAACAGGACCAGCAGCGACAGGTCCTCGGTGATCCCGGTGAACCGGTGCTGCTCACCTGCCGCCACGTAGACGACCGAGCCCGGTCCGACCTCGGCCGACTCGCCGCCTGCCGCCAGCACCGCCCGGCCAGCCGTGACAACGTAGATCTCGTCCTCGCTGTGCGGCACCTGGTCGTCCGTGCCGCCAGCCGGAATCGAGTACGTGCCGACGCTCAGGTCCGTGACCCGCAGGTGCTCGATCCACGACACCGGCTCCCCGGCCGGCGGCGGCGAGTAGCGGCCTGCGCCCGCGATTACCTTCATCTCGGCAGGCTACCAACGGCGCGGTTCACCGGGGCGGCCCGCAGGATGACCTCAAGCGCTGCCCGTGCTCGCCCCCGGCCGAGCGGTAGAGTGCCGTGCCGGGCTGTCACATCTCAGCAGCGGGAGGCCGCGGTCGTCATCATCTGCGCACTGACGTCCGCCGCTGCGCTCGCCTGGGCATACCTGCTGGCGCTTCATGGCGGATACTGGCGCACCACGCACCGGCTGCCTCCGGTCCGGCCGGAGCCCGGCCCAGCGAGCGGCCGGGGCAATGGCCGCCGGCCCGCCGTGACGGCGGTGATCCCGGCCAGAAACGAGGCAGCTGTCCTCCCGGACTGCCTGCCCAGCCTGCTAGGCCAGGAGTACGACGGCCACCTCACCGTCATCGTGGTCGATGACGACAGCACCGACGGCACCGGCAAGGTCGCCAGCTCGCTCGGCGCGGCCGGGACTGGCAGTCGCGAGGTCGTGGTGGTCAGCGCCCGGCCAACGCCGTCCGGCTGGGCTGGCAAGGTCTGGGCCATGTCCGAAGGCGTCCGGGCCGTACCGGCCGGCACCGAGTACATCCTGTTCACCGACGCCGACATTGTCTTCGCGCCAGGCACGGTAGGCAGGCTGGCTGAGGCCGCGGCCGACGGTGAGTTCGCGATGGTGTCTCAGATGGCGCTGCTGCGCACCAGCAACCGGCCGGAGAAGCTGCTGATCCCGGCGTTCGTCTACTTCTTCGCCCAGCTGTACCCGTTCTCGCGGGTCACCAAGCGGCGATCGCGAACCGCCGCCGCTGCTGGCGGCTGCATGCTGGTACGGGCCCGGGCCCTCGACACGGCCGGTGGTCTCGACAGCATCCGCGACGCCCGCATTGACGACGTAGCCCTCGGCAAGGCGCTCAAGCGAGCAGGCGGGCGCTGCTGGCTCGGGCTCACCACGGACGTACTCAGCATGCGACCGTACGAGCGGCTGGCCGATATCTGGGACATGGTGGCGCGCAGTGCCTACACCCAGCTGCGTTACTCGCTGGCGCGCACGGCCGGCGCGGTGCTCGGACTGGCCTGGCTCTACCTGCTGCCGCCGGCGGCAGGCATCACCGGGCTGATCCTGCTCGCCACCGGAACTAGCGCCGGGCTTGCCGGGTGGCTAGCCGCCGCGGGTCTGGCCGGCTGGCTGCTGATGTCCGTCAGCTACCTGCCCATGCTGCGGCTGTACCGGCTTTCGCCGCTCCGGGCCGCCGGACTGCCACTCATCGCCGCCATGTACGCAGCGATGACAGCGGACTCAGCACGCCGCCACCTTCGCGGCCGCGGCGGCGAATGGAAAGGCCGCGTCATTACCCCCGAGGACGTCAGCTGAGTTCTCGGGGCGTTGCGTGCCGGGGCTGGTAGATGGGGAATTCCGAGCCGTCAGGAAGACCGATAGCCGCGAGTAGGCCCCAGCCCTGATCGGTGACATCCCGCACTACCTCGGCGCCGTTGGCGCGTAGGTCAGCGAGCGTGGCGTGTATGTCGTCGCACATCAGGTAGAGCTCGTGACGGCTCTCGCCGTCGGCCGGATGGACGGCGAGTTCGGCAGGCGGCATGGCAAAGATGAGCCAGCCTCCGCCCGCGTCGACGGACGGCAGCTCGAGCACGTCCTTAAAGAAAGCGCGGACCTTGTCAGCCTCTGGGGAGAACACGATCGCATGCAGTCCGGTGATCATGCGGCGATCTTAACGAACGTTCCCGCGGGAACGCCGGCCTCGCCTTCCCGGCCCGCCGGGTCAGCCGGTAGCTCAGCGGCTACCCCACTGCATAGCTTGCCGACGGCCCGTCGTAACGGGATATTTGATCAGGTGACTGCCTGGATAACACTCGTGGCCGGCGTCGCCGGGGCCGTCATAGCCCTGGCCGGACAGCAGTGGGGGACGCGCGCGGCCAACAGGACTCGCGCGGGTGAGCTTGCGGCCCTGCGGGAGCGGAACAAGGCCTCCATCCAGGCGCTGGCGAATGCCAGTTCCCCGGTGATACGACGCCGCCTCAGGGCTGTCTAAGTGGGCGTCACCATCGGTGACGGCAAGTACGCCAGAGTCGAGCGAGAGCGGCGCTTCCTGCTAGCCAGACCGCCGTCGGCAGCGACCGCCACCGTTACTCGCCGGATCACCGACCGGTATCTGCCTGGCACGCGCCTGCGCTTGCGCCGTGTAGACCACCTGGCGACCGGCGCCACCGAGTTCAAGTTCACCCAGAAGGTGCCCGCCGACCAGCCCGGCTTCGTCCAGGGCCTGATCACCAGCACGTACCTGTCCGCCGCCGAGTACGACCTGCTTGCGTCACTGCCGGCCGACGTGCTGGTCAAAACGCGGCTGAGTATCCCGCCGCTGGGCATCGACGTCTTCGACCCGCCATTGGATGGCCTGGTCATGGCCGACGTCGAGTTCGGCACCGACTCCGAAGCGCAGTCCTTCCGCCCGCCCTCGGCCGTGGTCGCCGAGGTCACCGATGACACGCGGTTCACCGGAGGCAGCCTCGTCCGGACCGCCCGCCATGACCTCCGCGCCTGGCTCGCCGCCTATGGCATCGAACTCCGGTAGCGAGCTCGCCGCCTTAGCGCAGCGTGTTGTCAGCCTTCGAACGCCTCCGGTGGCGGGCAGGCGCACATCAGGTTGCGGTCGCCGTAGGCCTGGTCGATCCGCCGCACCGGCGGCCAGTACTTGGCCCGCCGGTCCCCGCCAGCCGGGTATGCGGCGGCCTCGCGGTCGTAGAGGTGCTTCCAGTCGCCGCTGATCAGCATGCTCGCGGTGTGCGGTGCATTCCGCAGCGGGTTGTCGGCCTGGTCGTACTCCCCCGCCGCGACCTTCGCGATCTCCGCCCGGATCGCGATCATCGCGTCGCAGAACCGGTCCAGCTCTGCCAGGTCCTCGCTCTCGGTCGGTTCCACCATCAGCGTGCCCGCAACCGGGAACGACATCGTCGGAGCGTGGAAGCCGTAGTCGATCAGCCGCTTGGCCACGTCCTCGGCGGTGATGCCGGTCTGCGCGGTAATCGGACGCAGATCCAGGATGCACTCGTGCGCGACGAGACCGCCGCGGCCGGTGTACAGCACCGGATAGTGCTCAGTCAGCCGCCTGGCCACGTAATTCGCCGACAGGATCGCGACCTGGGTCGCCTGCCGCAGGCCCGCGGCGCCCATCATCTTGATGTAGGCCCAGGAGATCGGCAAGATGCCCGCCGACCCGTATGGTGCGGCCGCGACCGGGCCGCCGTGCTCGGCGCCGGGCAGGAACGGGGCGAGGTGCGACCGCGCGGCGACCGGGCCGACACCCGGACCGCCGCCGCCGTGCGGGATGCAGAACGTCTTGTGCAGGTTCAGATGCGACACGTCGGCGCCGAACTTGCCCGGCCGGGCCAGTCCGACCAGCGCGTTCAGGTTCGCGCCATCGACATACACCTGGCCGCCCGCCTCGTGCACGGCGGCGCAGACCTCACCGATGGTCTCCTCGAACACGCCGTTCGTCGACGGGTACGTCACCATGATCGCCGCCACCGACCCCTCGTGCGCAGCCAGCTTGGCACGCAGGTCGCCCAGGTCGACGGCGCCGTCGGAACCGCACTTGACCACCACCACGCGCAGGCCCGCCAGCACCGCGCTGGCCGCGTTGGTGCCATGCGCGGACTCGGGGATCAGGCAGACGGTGCGGTCCGGCTCGCCGTGCGACCGGTGATAGCCGCGGATCGCGAGCAGGCCGGCCAGTTCACCCTGCGAGCCCGCGTTGGGCTGCAGGCTGACCGCGTCGTACCCGGTGATCTCGGCCAGCGCCGCGGCCAGCTCAGCGATCAGCTGCCGGTATCCGGCGGCCTGCCCGGCGGGGGCGAACGGGTGCAGCCCGGCGAACTCGGGCCAGCTGATCGGCCTCCATCTCCGCGGCAGCGTTGAGCTTCATCGTGCACGAGCCGAGCGGGATCATCGAGCGGTCAAGTGCGATGTCACGGTCGGCGAGCCGGCGCAGGTAGCGGAGCATCGCGGTTTCATTGCGATAACTAGAGAAAACCGGATGGGACAGGAACGTGGTCGTCCTGACCAGCTCGGCCGGCAGCGCCTCGGCCGGCTCGGCTGGCAACCAGACCGGCTGGCCGGCGAGTGCGCTGGCCACGGCGGCGAGCTGCTCGTCGGTCGTGGTCTCGTCGCAGGCGACCTGGACCACGTCGGGGCCTGCCTGATACACGTTGAACCCCGCCGCGGCTGCGCGCGCGACGGCGTCCGCTGCCTGGCCCGGCATCGACAGGCTGACGGTGTCGAAGAACGCAGCGGACTGCGTTCGGTATCCGGCCGCGCGCATCGCGACGGCCAGCGCCGCCGCCTTCCGGTGCACCCGGCGAGCGATGGCGGCCAGGCCGTCGGGCCCGTGATAGGACGCGTACATGGCGGCGATGATGGCAAGCAGCACCTGGGCGGTGCAGATGTTGCTGGTCGCCTTTTCCCGCCGGATGTGCTGCTCGCGGGCCTGCAGCGCGAGCCGGTAGGCCGGCTGGCCGTCAGCATCGACCGATACTCCTACCAGCCGGCCCGGCAGCTGGCGCTTGAGCGCGTCGGCGACGCAGATGTAACCAGCCTGCGGGCCGCCGTAGCCCATCGGCACGCCGAACCGCTGCGTGCTGCCGACGGCGATGTCCGCGCCGAGCTCGCCCGGCGGGGTCAGCAGCGTGAGCGCGAGCAGGTCGGCTGCGACGACCGCGAGCGCGCCGCGGGCGCGCGCCGCCTGGATCACCGGGCCGAGGTCGCGCACCTCGCCGCTCGCGCCGGGGTACTGCAGCAGCACGCCGAACAGCTCACCCTCGGGCTGCGCGCCGATCAGCTCGGTCGTCACCCGGCCGGTCACCAGGGTGATGCCGAGCGGCTCGGCCCTGGTCGCCAGCACCGCCAGGGTCTGCGGCAGGCAGTCCGCGTCGGCCAGGAACACGCTGCCCTTCCCCGCGGCCCGCCGGGCCAGCGTCATGGCCTCGGCCGCCGCGGTTGCCTCGTCCAGCATCGACGCGCCCGCCACCGGCAGCGCGGTCAGGTCCTCGATCATGGTCTGGAAGTTCAGCAGCGCTTCGAGCCGGCCCTGGGATATCTCCGGCTGGTACGGCGTGTACGCGGTGTACCAGGCGGGGTTTTCCAGCAGGTTCCGGCGGATGACGGCCGGGGTGTGGGTGCCGTAGTAGCCAAGACCGATCATCGACGTGGCGACTGTATTGAGGCTGGCCAGGCGGCGCAGCTCGGCGAGTGCCTCGTCTTCGGAGAGCGCCTCGGGCAGGCTCAGCGTCCGGTCGGTGATGCCGGCCGGCAGGGCAGCCTCAGTCAGGGCGTCCAGCGACGGATAGCCGACCGTCTCAAGCATCCTGGCCTGAGCGGTGTCGGCGGGTCCGATATGACGCTGGGCGAATTCCACGGGAGCCTCCCCAGGGCGGCGGTGAGCGCCGCTGACGTGTGGTGACGGTCTCCCCCTCTGTCGGCCGCTGCCCGCGGCCTCCAGAGTGCGCACGCCGCCCGGTCCTGGTGCCTGAGAGGTTCCGGGGAGGTTGCCCCTTCGGCGCCCGGCGCTGGCTGCGCGAGGACTCTCCCGGCCGACGTGTATCAGCGAACTGAGCCTACCCGAGCGGGCCAGCGGCAGCCCGCACCCCGACAAGGCGCCCGCCTTTCGCGTCATCAGCTTGGCTGGTTATGTCACCAATACGCCTTCCGGCGCCCGCGGTCCCGGGCGGTAATCTCGCTGAGGTGACGGATAGCAGCGCTGGCCGGCTTTCGTTCGCCCGGAACCCGGCTGGAGTGCCGATTGCGGAGGTCGAGCTGGCCCCGGATGAGGCCGGACTGCTGCCCGGCCTGGCCAGCGAGGCGCGGGCTCGGGGGGCGCGGCTCCTCTGCGTGTACAGCCACGCGGATCTCAGCGGCGCCGGCTTGCGCAGGCAGGAAGGTTACCGCCGGCTGACGGCCGCCGAGGCGCCGGCGGGAGACCCGCTGCCCGCGCTCGATCCGGCCACGGTCCGCGATGTCTGGCGCCGGGCGTTCGGCGGCCAGTGGGGCCATCATCTTGTCGAGCCCGCCGACTATGACGCTGTTCCGGGCGCGGTCTTTCTCGGCCTCCCGGACCGCGACGGCACGAGCTGGCAGGGCATCTGCCGAGTCGAACCGGTCCGCAGGCACATCGACGGACCGGGCTTCGCCGACGGGGCCGGGGGTGCCAGAGCCGCCCAGGCGCTGGTGCTGGGCGCTGGCGCCTTGCTTGGCCGCGGCCCGGTCACACTGGAGACCTGGGGTGACAGGGCCGAGCCGTACCTGGCCCTCGGTTACCTGGTGGCCGAGGACTGCCCGGGCTGGGAACTGACGCTCGCGGACCAGGGCTAAACGGAGTCCCAGCGGAATACCCGCATGGAGATCGCCGTCAGGATCGCGGCCAGGGCGAGCAGGATGCCGATGGCGGGCAGCGCCGACGCCGGGCCCTCGCCCCTGGCCATCACGTCCTGCATCCCGATGACCAGGTAGCGCAGCGGCAGCGCGTAGGACACGTCCCTGATCCAGGACGGCGCGTAGTCCAGCGGGATGAAGGCACCGCCGAGGAACGCCATCGGCAAGATGATCAGGTTGGCCACGGCGGTCGCGGCTTGCTGGGTCTTCGCGAACGAGCCGACCAGCAGGCCGATCGCCATGAACGCCAGCGTGCCGCAGATCACCACCGGGATCGCCATCCACCAGTACGCGGATAGCTTCAGCCCGAAATAGGGCGTGGTGGCGATGCCGATGAAGATGATCAGTTCCGCCAGCGCGACCGCGACGGCGATTCCGACCCTGGCCAGTACCACCGAGCCGACGCTGACCGGCGCCAGTCGCAGCCGCCGTAGCAGCTTGGTCTCCCGCCAGTTCACCAGCGTGATGGCAGCGCCAAAGGCGCCGCCAGAGGCGATTGCCCAGCCGAGCAGGCCGGGTGCGAGGTACTGAATCGGCTTCAGCGACTTGTCCTCGACCTGCTGGGTCGTCAGCTGGTAGGCACCCGTGCGGCCCGGCGGCGGCGGCGTCTGCCTGCTGCACGATCGAGGCGAAGATCGCCTGCACGATGCCCGCGGTGGTCTGGTCCGCGATCGAGTAGTGCACCACGAGCGTGCGGCCCCGCTGCTGCACAGCGGCCGCGTCGGTGCCCTTGCGCACCTCGCTGAGCGCCGTCTGCAGATCTGCCGAGTGCGTGATGGTCAGCACCTTGCCCAGCTGGCCCGGTGCCGCCGCCTCGGCCTGATCGAGCAGGCTGACCCGGCCGACCTCGACCACGGTGACGTGCGGCGCGCTGGTGTTCTTGTACAGCGAGCCGAACAGCAGCAGGAACAGCACCGGGAACAAGATGGTGAAGAACAGCGCGGTCCGGTCCCGGATGAAACCCAGGAACATTGCCCGCGACAGGGTCCGGAAGGAGGCCAGCCTCATGCCCGGTACTCCCGTCCGGTCAGCTGCAGGAATACATCCTCGAGCGTGGCGCCCTGCACGCGCAGCCCGGCGAGCGCGTGGCGGTCCGCCAGGCCGGCGAGCACGCGCGGCCGGCTCGCGGGTCGCGATGGTGAGCGATATCCCGTCGTCGGTGACGCTGGTGTCTGCCGCTGCGCCCGGCCCGGTACCGGCCAGCGCGCCGGCGTCGGCGGGCGTCAGCAGGCCGGATTCGATGCTGATCCGGACCGGACTGTCGAGTCCCCGCACCAGCGCGGCGGGCGGGCCGAGCTTCAGCACCTTGCCGTGGTCCATGATCGCGACGCGGTCGCACAGGGTCTCGGCCTCGTCCATGTGATGGGTGGTCAGCACCACCGTCCGGCCGTCGGCATTGATCTGCCGGAGCAGGTCCCACAGGTTCCGCCGGGCCTGCGGATCGAGGGCGCCGGTCGGCTCATCCAGGAACACCAGCTCTGGTCCGTGCACCAGCGAGCAGGCGATGGACAGCCGCTGCGCCTGACCGCCAGACAGCTTCTCGGCGCGCACGTCACCCTGCTCATCGAGGCCGACTACGCCGAGCATCTCGTCCGCGCGGCGGGTGGACACTCCGTACAGCGAGGCGAACGTGCGGATCTGCTCGCGTGCGGTGAGCCGCTCGAAGAAGGACGACGCCTGAAGCTGGACGCCGATCCGGGGCAGCAGCGCCGGGTTGCGTGGCCACGGCGGCAGGCCCAGCACGCTGAGCTCGCCGCCATCGGGCTCCCGCAGGCCCTCGAGTATTTCCAGCGTCGTGGTCTTGCCCGCACCGTTCGGCCCCAGGATGCCGAAGAACTCGCCGTTCTCGACCTCGAAACTGACGCCCGCTACCGCGGCAACCGTCCCGTACGACTTCCGCAGCTCGCAGACACTGATGATGGAAGGCATCGGATCACCATAACACGATATAGCTTGATACGGTGCGAATTACCCGAAGAGGGACGGGCCGCTCATAGCACGGTCAGGCTGCCCGCGGCTAGCCGGTCTTCCGGATGCGCCGCTTAGCCAGCTCGTCGGCGGCCGTCGCGGCCGCGTCATCGTCATCAGCCCGCTCAGACGGCAGCTCGGCAAGGCTGCCCTCGACCTCCTGCCAGACCCGGCCGAGCGCGATGCCGAAGACGCCCTGGCCGCCCTGGAGCAGGTCGACGACCTCGTCCGGGGAGGTGCACTCGTACACGCTGACGCCATCGCTCATGAGCGTGACCTGGGCGAGGTCGGCGGCACCGCGGGCACGCAGGTGCGTCGACGGCGGCCCGGATCTGCTGCAGGGAGATGCCCGTGTCGAGCAGTCGCTTCACGACCTTGAGCACCAGGATGTCGCGGAAGCCGTACAGCCGCTGCGTACCCGAGCCGCTGGCGGCCCGGACGCTCGGCTCGACGAGGCCTGTCCTGGCCCAGTAGTCGAGCTGCCGGTAAGTGATGCCCGCGGCCGCGCATGCCGTCGGGCCGCGGTAGCCGCAGTCCTCAGGCTGAGCGACGATCTCCTCGTCGAACAGGAGCTGCTGCTCGCCAGCCTGCCGGGCAGCGGCTCCGCGCGCCTTCGGCGCCGCTCCGTCGCCCCTTGTCACCGCCACACCCACCTCCGGCCCAGGGCGCCGGGTGCCTGGGTACTCCATTCGCACGTTAGGCCGCCGAGCGTAGCCGCGTCAACGATCTCGGCGGCGCGTCGGGACTAGGTTGACCGGCCGAAGTCCTCAGGCGTGATGGAGTCGAGAAACTCCCGGAACTTCTCTACCTCGTCCTCCTGCTCGTCCGGGATCGCGACCCCGGCCTCGTCGAGTATCTCGTCCCGGACGAAGATCGACGCGCCGGTGCGCAGCGCAAGCGCGATCGAGTCGGACGGACGCGCGCTCACCTCCCGGCCGTTGGAAAAGATCAGGTCTGCGAAGAAAATACCGTCTCGTAGCGCAGTGATGTTGACCGTCGTCAGCCGGATCTCCAGCGCCTCCAGCATGTCCCGCATCAGGTCATGGGTGAGCGGCCGTTGCGGCACCATGCCCTGCTGGGCGAAGGCGATGGCCGTGGCCTCGTTCGGCCCGATCCAGATCGGCAGGTAGCGCTCCCCCTCCGTCTCCTTCAGCAAGACGATGGGGTTGTTTGTAGCCATCTCTACCCGGACGCCGACAACCTCCATCTGCCTCACGGCGGCTCCGTCCCTGTCCGCGCCTGCGCGCTGCGGTCCCTGGCGGGTCTGCTTACAGGCATTCCCCTTCCGCCTGCAGGCACTCCCTTTGTCAAAGTACACCCGCAAACGTGGCCGGTGCCGCCATGGCCCTGGGCCGTTCATGCGCTGGCTCCCTCGAGGCCGCGGCGGTCGGCGGTCTCACCCTGCCGGTCGGCGCGCCGCCCCGGTGCTGCTCGCCCAGGCCGGTGCGCCGGCCCCGGATCAGCGCCGGCTTCGGCCAGCGCGCCGTCGACGAGGGCGCCATGCAGCCGGAGCACGAGCGCGGTGAGCTCGCCGGCGGTCCGGCCGGCCAGCTCCCTGGCGCCTGCGCCGCGCTGCCGCAGGATCGGCGCGACCAGGCTCTCGATCATGGTGGCCTCGCGCTCGGCCGCGGCGCGCACTGCCCGCAGGTGCCTGGCCTCGACGCCGTAGGCGGTCAGCGCCACCGCCGTCCTGCGCTACCTGGAGCGGTTCGGCGCCGTAGTGCCGGCCGACCCGGCGCAGCAGGCCGAAGGTCTCCAGCTCGGTCAGCAGCGCCTCGGTCATGCGCGCCGGCGTCGAGTAGCTCGCGCCGGGTCAGCGGCCGCGCCCGGGCCGGCCTGCGGCAGCGGCCCGCCGTGCGGGCCTCGGCCTGCCTGGGCTCGGGCGGACGCTGATCGGGCGGGGACCCGGCGCTGGTCGCAGCCGGGCCAGCCGGTCCTTGATCACCCTGCAGCGGCAGGTACTGGTCGCGCTGCGCGGTCAGGATGTACCGCAGCCGCTCCACGTCGGCCGCGCAGAACCGGCGGTAGCCGGACGGCGAGCGGGCCGGCGAGATCAGTCCCTCGGTCTCCAGGAACCGGATCTTGGACACGCTGATGTCGGGAAAGTCAGCGCGAAGCTGGGCGAGGACCTCACTGATGCCGAGGTACCCGCGGGCTGGCTGAACGCTCATCGCCCCGCCCGCTAGCCTCCGCCGCCGTATTCGGCCTGCGTCCGCGGCGACATCAGGAATGTCAGCCGGAACTTGCCGATCTGCACCTCGTCGCCCTCGTTGAGGTTGGCTTCCTCGATCCGCTCCCGGTTGACGTAGGTGCCGTTCAGGCTGCCGACGTCGCGCACGGTGAACCGGCCGCCCTGCCGGTAGAACTCGGCATGCCGCCGGGACACGGTCACGTCATCGAGGAAGATGTCGCTGTCCGGGTGCCGGCCGACCAGCGTGAGGTCGCTGTCCAGCAGGAACCTGCTGCCGGCGTTCGGGCCGCGGCGTACGGCCAGCAGCGCGGTGCCCGCCGGCAGCGTAGCGACCGCGGCATAATCGGCGGAGTACTCGTCGCCGGGCTCGCCGTCAAATTCGCCGCCACCCAGCGAGATCGTCGAGGTCGTATCGGCGACCCGGTCGCCCGGCCGCCGGATCAGCGGCGTGCCGCAGTGCGAGCAGAACCGGGCGCCCTCGGGATTCGCTTCACCGCATGCCGTGCAGTAGACACTGGGCATCAGGTCGCTGAGCCTCCCATTTGTCGGATGAGTGGCGGGGCGGAAGTCGGCGGCAGGCGGCCCGCCGCGGCCGGTAGCGCGCGTAGTCCGCCGACGCGCCCAACGGTACCTGCGCTGGTGGCTGAGGGTCCATGCGCCACGCACGCCGGGCACGCCAGGAACGGCGCCGGCCCGGACGGACCGTGGCCCAGTGCCCGACCGCCGCTGCCCGCGGTCTCCGGTCGCCCGGAGCCCCGCTGGGCATCATCGCGACGCCGTCGCCACATCCTGGACACACCTCCGTCGCGCCTACGTCACCTAAGCGATCCGGAAATTGTCTCATGGCTGGCGACCTCACCGCCGCCGGTCGCTGGATCAGCGCCCGGCCTGCTCGACGATGGCCGCCCACTCGTCCAGCAGGGCCTGCGCGCTGTCGGCGTCCTTGCCCTCGGCCCACAGGTGGGTCACCGCCTCAGACGGGTCGGGCAGGACCAGGATCCAGCCTAGGTCCGGCTCGATCACCCGGACCCCGTCGGTGGTGTCGATTGTCCTTGTCCCCGGCCGCCTCCACCACGGTCCGCATCACCATGCCCTTGGCCGCCCACGGCGTCGGCATGGAGCGCTTGAGCAGGTTGGCCTCCGGGATCCTGGCCTGATCTGGCTCAGTGTCAGCCTGGTCCGGGCGACCAGGCCCAGCAACTGGGCGAACGCGGCGATCGCGTCGATGGACCGGGAGAATCCCGGCACCACGAAGCCGCCGTTGCCGTCGGCGGCGAAGATCATGCCGGGCTTGGCGGCGGCCTCGTACAAGGCGTGCAGCGATGTCGGCGTCCACTCGACCTTGACGCCGTGGAAGCTGGCACACTTCCTCGGCCACCCTGGTCGTGGTGACCGGCAGCGCCACCTGGCCGCTGCGGCGCTCGGCGGCGATCAGGTCGAGCACGACCAGCAGCGCGCGGTCGTCGCTGACCATGGAGCCCTTGTCGTCCACCAGCGCTATCCGCTCGCCGACCTGGTCGAACCTGACCCCGAACGCGGCCCGCGACGACGAGACGAGCTCGGCCAGCCGGTGCATGTCAGCCCGCATCGCGGCGACCGACTGGGTCGGCGACGACTCGTCCAGCCGGTTGTTGACGGTCAGCACGTCAACGCCGATCTTCCCGAGCAGGCCGGGCAGCACCAGGGAGGTGGTGCCGCCCGCGCAGTCCACCACGACCCGCAGGCCGGCGTCGTAGACGCCGGTCATGTCGATGGAGCGGAGCAGGTCGTGCGTGTACGCCTCGATCACCCTGGGCGGGTACGACAGCTCGGCGATCTCGCCGGGGAACGCCCGGCGGTATTCCTGCCGGGAGAAGACCCGCTCCAGCTTGCGCTGCGCCGGCGTGGACAGGTCCGCGCCGTCAGAGTCCAGCAATACGTCGGCG
>CAWCHF010000023.1:0-499801 GCA_963795265.1 uncultured Actinomycetota bacterium
CTGGGGTGGCTTCCCGTGGGGACGGCTGGCGATGAGTCAGGCGCAGGCGCCGACTCTGCACTGGGTAGCGATAGGCGGCCCGCCGTTGCTCTCCTTCCTGATCGCGCTGACGGGCGCCTGCCTGGCCTGGCTGGTGCTCACCCTGACCAGCGACCGTGCCGCGGGCCGCCCGGCCCGCTGGCCATGGCCGGCGGCCGGAGTCGCCGCGGCCGCCGCCGGGACCATGGCCGCCGCGTTCTTCCCCGCAGGTCAGGTGCCAGCTGGCACGCAGACCGCGGTCGTGGCGGCTATCCAGGGCAACGTTCCGCACTCACGGAACCTGCCCGGCCTGCTGCGCGCCACGACCGTCACCCAGAACCACGCCAGTGCCACCGAGCAGCTCGCGACCAGGGTACGGAGCGGCCAGGCGGCCGCGCCGGACCTGGTCATCTGGCCGGAGAACTCCACCGACCAGGATCCGCGGTTCAACTCTTACATCTATGACACGATCGCCGGCGCGGTAGCCGACATCGGCAAGCCAGTCCTGGTCGGAGCCGTGCTGAGGCATCCGGTGCGGAACGCCGGCGTGCTCTGGCGGCCGGGAACGGGGCCTGGCACGGTGTATGTCAAGCGCAGGCTCGTGCCGTTCGGCGAGGTCATCCCATTCCGGGGGCTGCTGAAGCTGGTGACCTCGCTGCCGTCACTGCAGCCAGTGAACTTCACCGCTGGCCACCGGGCCGTCATCTTCCGCGTCGGCCGGATCCGGCTCGGCGACGTGATCTGTTACGAGGTCGGCTTCGACGGGCTTGTCTCATCCGAAGTCGCCGCCGGGGCGAACCTGCTGTCGGTGCAGACCAACGACGCTGACTTTGAGCTTGACGGCCAGACCGGCGAGACGCTGCAGCAGCTGGACATAGCGCGGATCCGCGCTGTCGAGCATGACCGCGCGGTCGTCGTGGCGTCGACCACGGGCGTGAGTGCGATCATCGCGCCAGACGGTGCGCTGATAGCCAGCACCCGTACCTGGCAGTCGGCCGAGATCGAGGCCGCTGTGCCGCTGCTGACCACCACCACCCTTGCCGACAGGGCAGGCGGCTGGCCGGAGGGCTTGCTGACACTCGCCACCGCGGTCGCCTTGTGCTGGGCGCTGGCGCAGGCCGTGGCGCGGCGCAGGCGAAGCGATCATCAGGCCAGCGGCCGGGCCGCAGAATAGAAAGGTGCGACTCTGGCGCGGTATCTGGCGGCCCGCTCGCTTTGCCGTATTGATGATGGGGGCTATCCCCGTGCTCGCGTTCCCGTCCGCGAACCTGGAGTGGCTGGCCTGGGCCGGGCTAGTGCCCGGATTCGCGCTGATGCGGAACGCCGCGACCAGGCGCGAGGCCGGGATCCGCGGCTGGTGGTTCGGCGCCGGTTACTTGCTCGCCGCGATGTACTGGCTCGCACCGAACCTCGGTCCGGGTTTGCTGCTCGTCGCCATCGTGATCGGCGCGCTCTGGAGCATGGTCGGGATCGCCGTCTGGTCACTGCTCAGGCCCCCGGTGCGCGCCCGGGGTGCTGTCGCCGCCCTCGTGGTGGTGCCCAGCTCATGGCTGGTCACCGAGTGGATCAGGTCCTGGCAGGCACTCGGCGGACCATGGGCTGTACTCGGCGCTAGCCAGTGGCAGCATCCGGCCGTGCTGGCCCTGGCCGCAGTGGGCGGAGTCTGGCTGGTCAGCTTCGCCGTCGTCCTCGCGAATACCGCACTGCTGCTGGTAATAGTGGCCAGGACGGCCGCGCTACGGCTGACCGGCCTGGCGGCGGCCGGCCTCGCTATCGCGGCCGGGCCGGTGGCGTTCGCGCTCACGGCGCCTATGCCAGTCAGCGGTCCGCTGACGATTGCCCTGGTCCAGCCGGGCATAGTGGCTGGGCGGCCGTCCGAGCAGCCAGGAATGAGCAGCTCACCGCCGCGCAGGCGGGCCGCGCCGGACTGTTCGTCTGGGGCGAGAGCAGCGTGGGTTATGACCTGGCCGCGGATCGAGCGCTGCTGGCCACGCTCAGCCAGCTGTCGCGAACGGCTGGCGCTGACATCCTGGTCGGTGAGGACGCGGTGAGCCGGTCGGGAGCGAAATCCAAGCGGGCAACGCTGATCGCGCCTGAACGGCGTCGCGGGCAGCTACGTCAAGACCAGGCTGGTGCCGTTCGGCGAGTACATCCCGTTCCGGTCGGCGCTCGGCTGGCTCACCTCGATCAGCCGGGCAGCACCCCGGAACGTCGTGCCCGGCACTGGCGCGCACGTCCTGCAGGTAGCCGAGCCCGGTGGCCGGTCGCTCACCATCGGCCCGCTGATCTGCTTTGAGTCCGCATTCCCCGACATGTCCCGGGTGGACGCCGACCACGGCGCCCAGGTCATCGTGTACCAGACCTCGGACTCCACGTTCCAGTCCAGCTGGGCCCCCGCTCAGCACGCCGCGCTGGGAGCGCTGCGGGCGGCCGAGACGGGCAGGCCTGTCGTCCAGACCGCGCTCACCGGGGACTCGGTGGCCTTTGACGACCGCGGGCGGGAGCTGGCGCACGCCGGGACCACGTTCTCCGGCGTGCTCATCGCGCGCCTGGCACTGCCCCGAGCTGCCGATCTGACCAGCTATGACCGGCTTGGCGATTACGTGCCCTGGACCGCGGTCGGCATAGCCGCTCTCGCGGCGGCTGGCGGGCCTGCGGTCGGCGCGTCGGCGCAAGCAGCGGCGCCTCGGCGGTGGATGAACCGGGCATCTTGTCTGATAGCCGGTTAGGAACGTCCTCGCCGGCTCCAGAAGCGCTAGCCCGCCTGCCATGCCGGTTACTGAGCGCTCTTATTCCTGTTACTCAGCGGTAGTGACAAGCCTCATATCGGGATGAGCGCCCGGCTGAACTGGCGTTATACCTCCTGATCCTCGCCGGGGAGCGCCCCCCCAGTACGAGCAATGGCTCCCAGCGACAGGCCGCTGCCAGCGCTATCAGCGCGTCCGGCTCGGCCCGCGTGAATCCGCACGGCACGCACCCCCCGCGTGCCCGAGAACGCTGGCCCCCCGCCAAGCGGACTCAT
This sequence comes from uncultured Actinomycetota bacterium, assembly GCA_963795265.1. Lineage (GTDB taxonomy): Bacteria > Actinomycetota > Actinomycetes > Streptosporangiales > Streptosporangiaceae > JAJYUU01. The sequence continues at coordinate 3,041 of CAWCHF010000023.1, forward strand.
CCTGGCTCCGGCCGGGCGGGCGGCGAGGACCCCCAGGGAAAGGAACCCGATGCCCAGCTCTGATCGGCTGTCCAGCACCGCCCGTGATCACGGCAAGTCCATGATCAACGCCGGGACTGACCGCCTGACCAGCGCCGTCCGCGGTCGGAAAAAGCCACTCCTCTACGTCGGAGCGGCACTGGCCGTTGCCGGTGCTGGCACTGCCAGCGCCGCGACCGTCGCCGGCCTGACGTCAGCCCCAGCCGCCCCGGCGGCTGCCGCGACGCCCGCGCGCACTCCGCACGTCGGCACGCCGGCAGCAGCAAAGCCCGCCGCTGTTCGCAAGGCTGCTGCCACGCCAGCTCCCCGGCACTCGGCGCCCGCCAGTCACCACGGCGCAGCCAGTCATCATGGCGCAGCCAGTCACACCGCCACGCGGCGCGTGGCGGCGCGGCCAGCTAGCCCGCCATGGTGCAGTTGCTGCGGACCGAGCGTCATCGCCCGCCGCAACGCACCACGCGGCCACCGCGCGTACCGCGCCCCAGCGCGCACACGCGGCCTCCAAGCCCGTGGCTCCCCGGCACGCGGCACCCCGCCGGCGGCAGCACCGCACAGCATCTCCGCGCCGCACGCCGCGAAGCGGGCTGGCTCGCACGCCGCCAGCCGCCACGCGGTGGCCCGGCTGACCCGCTCACCACGTGCTCGCCACTCGGGCGCGCAGGTTGCCGGTGCAGTCACCTGGCAGCAGGTGAGCAGCAAGCTGAACCGGGAGACCAACCCGGCGGCAGCCGCACACCACCAGCTGCCGTTCGCGGACCAGCTGACGCCCGTCGGCACGAGCGGCGCGCAAAGCTGGATGCCGCTCAGCCCGGCGCAGGTGGCTAACGCCAGCACCATCGTCAAGCAGGCACTGGTCAAGAAGATGGGCGTCCGCTCAGCGGTGATCGCGGTCGCTACCGCCATGCAGGAGTCGCAGCTGGTGAACGTCAACTACGGCACTGGCGCTTCACTTGGCCTGTTCCAGCAGCAGACGGGCATGGGCTGGGGCACGGCTGCCCAGATCATGCAGCCCAGCTACGCGGCGGACGCATTCCTGACAGCGCTCCAGCAGTACCAGGCCAGCAATCCTGGCTGGGCCGCCCAGCCGCTGTGGCAGGCCGCGCAGGGAGTGCAGAAGTCGGCGTTCCCGTACGCCTACGCGAAGTGGGAAGCCCAGGCCGCTGCGCTCGTCAAGCAGATCGCGACCCAGCAGGGGCACGCGATTCCGTAGCGTCCGGTGCCGGCCTTCTCCCCCCAGGGCCGAGCCGGATCCGCCAGCCGCCGGATATCCCCCCATCCGGCCAGGCCGGCCTGTGTGCCCCGCCCTCCCCGAGGGGGCGGGGCACATTCTGTTCTCGCCGAGGCGCGAAGTTCTCGGCCGGCCCGCTGTTCCCGGCCGGCCCGCAAAGCGCTGCGGCGGCCTTTCGTCAGCACGAATTTTTCTTCATGATTCCGTCACGTTGGCCGCGCTGCCGCACGTCATCGGGCCTATGACGACCGCGCGGCAGCCACGGCCAGCGCACTGCTGCGGCAACGCCCCGGCAATGTTGGCCAACACACGCCCGCCCACCTGGTAGAACATGGGTCATGACGTCCTTCCTGACCCAGTACGGTTACTGGGCCTTGCTGATTTTCGGCTTCGTTCAGGCTTGCTGCATACCGATCTCGTCCGAGGTCACCTTCGGATTCGCCGGCGTGCTCGCCTACGAGGGTCACCTCAGCCTCGTGCTCGTGATCGTTATCGGCACGCTCGGGGAACTGGCCGGGTCATCAGCGGCCTACGGCCTGGGGCGGCTGGGCGGTCGCCACACCGTCGAGCGCTACCGGAAGTACCTGCTGATGACCAGGAGGGATGTCGAGCGGGCTGAGCGGTTCTTCGCTGGCCGCGGGGCCTGGTCGGTGGCAGTCGCCAGGGTCATCCCGCTGGTCCGCGCCTTTGCCGGTCTGGTGGCCGGCTTCATGGAGGTGCCGGCGCTGCCGTTCGAGATCTTCAACCTGATCGGCACGCTGGTCTGGGCAACCGCACTGTCGGTGCTGGGCTATCAGTTCGGCAGCGACTGGGGCAAGGTGTCGAAGAACTTCTCGCACGCCAGCAACGCCCTGGCGGTGCTGGTGGTGCTCGTGCTTGCTGCGCTCGTCGCCTACAAGGCGTACGAGATCCGGAAGGAACACAAGGCCGACGCCGCGGCGGCCGGCCCGCCGGCCGATAAGCCGCCAGCGTCGGGGCCGAGGCACCGCGCTCGGTCGGACAGCAAGGGTGGCTGACGAGCCAGCCTGGCACCATACCGCCGTCGTTTACCAGGTCTACCTGCGCAGTTTCGCCGACGGTACCGGCGATGGCGTCGGCGACCTGGCCGGCCTTTCGTCGCGACTGCCCTACTTGCGGGACCTTGGCGCGGATGCGATCTGGCTGACTCCCTGGTACGCCTCGCCGATGGCTGACGGCGGTTACGACGTGGCTGATTACCGCGCGATCGATCCGCTGTTCGGCACTCTCGCTGACGCCGAGGCCCTCATCGCCGCCGCGCACCAGCAGCAGCTCAGGGTGATCATCGACATCGTTCCCAACCATTGCTCAGACCAGCACCGGTGGTTCAGCGCGGCGCTTGCGGCCCGCCCCGGCTCGGCTGAGCGGGCGCGGTTCTGGTTCCGCCCTGGCCGCGGCGCCGACGGGAGCCTGCCGCCCAACGACTGGCCGTCCATGTTCGGCGGCCCGGCATGGACCCGGGTGACGGCGCCAGACGGCAGTCCCGGCGAGTGGTACCTGCACCTTTACGCACCCGAGCAGCCCGACCTTAACTGGGATAACCCTGAGGTCCGAGCCGAATTCGAGGACATTCTCCGGTTCTGGCTCGACCGCGGCGTCGATGGCTTCCGGATTGATGTGGCTGATTTCCTGGTCAAGGACGCCGCGCTGCCCGACATCGCGGAACTTCCGGCAGGCGCCCGCAGGCCCTGGGAGGACCAGGACGGCCTGCACGATGTGTACCGGTCCTGGCGGCAGGTCATCGAGTCCTACCCCGGTGACCGGGTGTTCGTCGGCGAGATCTGGCTCAAGCCGCTGACCCGGTTGCGGCCGTACCTGGCTGGAGACCAGCTGCATACGGCATTCAACTTCGACTACCTCGGCGCGCCGTGGGAGGCAGCCAGTCTGCGCGCGGTGATCGACACCACGCTCGCCAGCATCGGGGCGGCAGCGCCCTGGGTACTGTCCAATCACGACGTGACCCGGCACCTGACCAGGTACGGCCGGGCAGATACCAGCAGCGGGTGGCAGGCCGATCCGGGCCGTCCCGACCTGGCGCTTGGCACCCGGCGAGCCCGGGCGGCGATCTTGCTGATGCTCGCCTTGCCAGGGAGCGCCTACCTGTACCAGGGCGAGGAACTGGGCCTCTGGGAGGTCGAGGACATCCCTGATGAGCTGATCGCCGATCCGATCTTCGAGCGCACCGACCATTTCATCCGCGGCCGGGACGGCTGCCGGGTCCCGCTGCCGTGGCACGCCGACAGGCCGGGCTTCGGGTTCGGCCCACCCGATGGCGCACCTCCCTGGCTGCCGCAGCCGGCCGGATGGCGGCAGCTGGCCGCCAGCTCGCAAGCCGGCGATGGCGGCTCGATGCTGGAGCTGTACCGCGCCGCACTCCGGATTCGCCATGCTCGCGAGATGCTCGGCGACAACGCGCTGGACTGGCAGCAGGCTGGCGACGACGTGCTCGCGTTCACCAGGCCCGGCGACTTCGGCTGCGTCGTGAACATGTCGACGGCATCGGTCCCACTGCCACCGCACCAGGGTCTGCTGCTGACCAGTGGCCCGCTGGACGGCGGATTGCTGCCACCCGACACCGCCGCATGGCTGCGCACGGACACAGCCCGGGCCTAGCCGCCCGCCCGCGGTTAATCCGGCAGGGCCGCCCGCTGGTTCCGGGTCCGCCAGTACCGCCGGACCCAGGCTGGTCGCTGGTCGGCGCCCGCCGCCAGGCGCGCCACTGCGGCGGTCCAGCGAGCTAGCAGCCCGTCGGCCTCCGCGAACGCATCGGCTGGCGCCGGCGGCGCGGCGAGCCAGCGAGCCTGCACCGCATCCCGCTCGGCCTGCAGCACCGGATAGCCGACAGATGGCGCGGCGAGCACGTGCCGGTGCAGTTCCTCGTGCCGCCACCACAGCGCGGCCGGATCGAAGCGATCTGACGGCGTGGGGCCAAGGTCGATCGGCACCTCAACGGACACCGGCTTGAACAGCGCCGTGCACGGGGCGGCGGTGGCTGTCACCCAGTGCGCAGCGCCGTCCGGCCGGATCTCGGCAACCCACGACGCTGTCGTCTGCGAACTGGCGGCCAGGCCGCCCGCGTGCATGCACGGTGCCGCCATCGCCCCGTTCAGGATCGAGTAGTGCGGCTCGCTGCGTCCGTCGCCGTGGTCGGCCAGCGCCGCCATCAGGTCCCCGACACCGGCCGCGGCAGCTGCCCGGCGCTGGGTGAGCGGCTGGCGGATCCGGCAGGCGGACACGGCGGTCTTGACCCGGTCGCCCTGCTGACTGGCGAAGGGCTCGATGGTCAGGCCGTTGGAGATGCTCCGGGCCCCGCTCTCCACCTTCTCGACCGCCCACAGCTTGCCGGCCGTCTCGAGCACATAGCCGCCTGCGGCGTCGGCCACGATGAAGCTGTTGTGGTAAGTGAACCCGCGGTCCTCGTGGCCGCAGCCACCGCCCTGACCGTACTGCTCGAGCAGTTCGCAGATGACCGCCACGGCGTCACCTGCGGTGGCGGCCCGCTCCAGCGCGAGCCGCAGCAGGTCCATCCCGGTGAGCCCCGTCGTGGCGTAGCGCTGCCGGGTGAACACGGCCTCGTTCCCTATCACCACGCCGTGCTCGTTCGCGCCGATCTCCGCGCCCCACATCCAGAACGGACGGCTGAGCAGCACCGCATGCGTCTGGCGCACCTGGGCAACCTCGATCCAGGTGCAGTGCACCCTGGAACCAGGTGGATGGCTTCGGCCCGGCTGCCAGTCCAGGAACTGGGCCTCGTTCGGATCCCGGTCGGAGTTCTTGGCGAACAGCACCCGGCCCGGCAGTACCGCCACCATCGTGTCGCAGGAGGCTGCGAACTTCACCCTTAGTCGACCAGCGCCTGGTAGACCAGCTGACGCAGCTGTGGCCGGATCGGGTACGCGCTCGACGGCAGCAACTGGGTGAAGAAGGTAGCGGTCAGCTGCTCGGCCGGGTCCACCCAGAAGGTCGTCGAGGCGGCGCCGCCCCAGTTGAACTCGCCGGCCGAGCCGAGGGACTTGGTCGCGAGCGGGTCAATCACCACGGCGAAGCCCAGGCCGAAGCCGACGCCCGCGAAGACAGTCTCGGCGTAGAGCGGCCGCCCGAACGTCTCCAGGTCCGCGTTGCCGGGCAGGTGGTTGCTGGCCATGTAGGCAACGGTGCGCGGGCTGAGCAGCCGCACTCCGTCCAGTTCGCCAGCCGGACTGTCTGGGCGGTGCAGCAGCATCTGGGTGAACCGGTTGTAGTCACCGGCAGTAGCGATCAGGCCGCCTCCGCCGCTCAGGTAAGCCGGCTCGCGCAGCGCCGCGTTGCCCATCGCGTCCAGCCGGCTGGCCTTGCCGGTCTCCGGGCTGCGCGTATAGAGCGCCGCAAGCCGTGGCGCATCGTCCGGGCCGGCGAAGAAGGCGGTGTCCGTCATGCCCAGCGGCGCGAAGATCCGGGTCGCGAAGAACTCGTCAAGGCGCTGGCCAGAGACCACTTCGACAACGCGGCCGAGTACGTCGGTCGCGACCGAGTAACTCCACTCGCTGCCCGGCTGGAACAGCAGCGGCATCGAGGCGAACTCGTCGCAGCAGGCGGCCAGGTCGGCGCCCCGAGGCGAACCCCACTCGAACCCGCGAGCCCGGTAGATCGCGTCCACGGGATGGTTGCGCATGAAGCCGTAGGTCAGGCCAGCGGTGTGGCTGAGCAGATGCCAGATCCGGACCGGCTCGGTCGCGGGTATCGTCTTGTAGCTCACGTCACTGCCGCCGGCGAACACCCGTACGTCGCGGAAGGACGGAATGTACTTCGAGACCGGGTCGGTCAGCTCGAAGCCGCCTTCCTCGTAGAGGATCATCGCCGCGACCGAGGTGACCGGCTTGGTCATGGAGTAGATCCGCCACAGGCTGTCCGGTTCCACTGGCAGCGCGGCCTCGATATCGCGCTGGCCGCAGGTCGACACGTGTGCGAGCTTGCCGTGCCTGGCCACGGTGATCAGCCAGCCGGCCAGCTTCTGCTCATCGACGTAGCGCGCGAAGTGCTTGTCGATCCGGTCCAGCCGGGCCTGATCGAATCCGACTTCGGCCGGGTCCACTTCGATTTGCAGTCCGCCCATATCTGTCCAGCCTCCAGTCAGCTGTATCGCCGAGCCAGCGTGTGCACCGATCCTGTCAACTCGAACCCCATTCGGTCCAGCCGGGCGGCCGGCCGTCCAGCCCGGCCTGCCCGCCGGCGCTGGCGGCAGGCCAGTGCGGCGGCGCACCTCGTAGAGCAGGATTGCCGCCGCCACCGCCAGGTTCAGCGACTCGGCGGTGCCGGTCATCGGTATCGCGATCCGCTCGTCGGCGGCCGCCAGTAGCTCAGCCGGCAGCCCGCTGCCCTCACTGCCGAGCAGCAGGGCTAGTGGCAGCGGCAGGGCAGCGTGCCAGTAGGACGTGCTCTCCCTGGCCGAGGTCGCGGCGACGGTCACGCCGCGGGACTTCGCCCAGTCGAGAAAAGCGCTCGGCGAGACGCCTGCCACCACCGGCACCGTGAACAGCGCGCCCATGCTCGCCTTCACCGCCGCCGGATCGTAGGGGTCAGCGGCCGCGCCAAGCAGGATCAGCCCGGCTGCTCCGGCCGCGCTCGCCGTCCTGATGATGGTGCCGACGTTGCCGGGATTGCCGGGTTCGTGCAGCGCGGCGAACAGCGCGCCCGGGCCGACGGACAGGCCGGCCAGCGACGGGGGCGCCACGCGCACAATCGCGGCAAGACCGGACGGCCCGTCGCGGTCAGCGATGCGGCCGAACAAGTCCGCGGTGATCCTGGCTACCCTGACGCCCGCCGCCTGCTGGCCGTCCAGCATCGCGAGGGCGCCGGGATGGCGGAGCAAGTCGGGGGCGGCGATCAGCACCTCGATGTCGGCGCCCGCCTCCACTGCCTGCCAGACAGGCTGGATGCCCTGCACCACGAACGCCGACTCGCGCCGGCGGTGCTTCCGGTCCGCGAGCAAGCGCACGCGCTTGACCAGCGGGTTCGCCGCGCTGCTGATGACTTCGGCCATAGCGATGCGAGCTTACTCGCCGGCCGGCTGGCCGACCACGATGACGTCATTGGTCGCCGGACCGGCGCGATCCGGTCGCCGGGGGCGGCGCTGGCTGCTCCGTTCGAGCACGCATAGGGTGCTGGCTATGAGTCTTACTGGCGAATACGAGCCGAGCCCCGCTCAGTGGGTACGCGACCAGGTCGAGCTGTATGAAGCCTCAGGCGGCGAGCGCGGCAACACGCTGGCCGACACCGGGCTGCCGGTCGTCATAGTGACCACCAAGGGCAACAAGAGTGGCAAGATCCGCAAGACGCCGCTGATGCGCGTCGAGCACGGCGGCGAGTACGCGCTCGTCGCCTCCAAGGGCGGCGCGCCGGCGCACCCGGTCTGGTACTTCAACCTGAAGGCAGACCCGAAGGCTGTGAGGATCCAGGACGGCCCGCAGCCGTTCGCCGTCGACGTCCGCGAACTGGACGGCGACGAGCGCGCCACCTGGTGGGAGCGCGCGGTGGCCGCGTACCCGCCGTACGCGGAGTACCAGCAGAAGACTGCGCGCCAGATTCCGGTCTTCCTGGCCAGCAGATCGGCCTAGAGCCGGATCCGGTCAGCCTGCCGAGCCGCCGGAAATCTCGAACGACCAGAGTTCACTGTCGACCGCAACGGGGCGCTGCGGCGCACCGGGCGGCGGTGCAGCAGCCGCATCGCCGTGTGCAGCCTGACGGTGTCCGTGCCCGAATGCGGGCGAGGTCCGCCACGCTTCGAATGACGCCTCGTCGCGCCAGCGGGTTACCACTAGCCAGGTGGTCCGCCCGTCGGTGGGGCGCAGCAGCTCGAAGCCCTCGAAGCCGTCCTGGTTGTCCACGGCGCCCGCGCGGGCGGCGAACCGGCGTGCGAGCTCATCGCCGCCAGCGGCCGGCACGGTTATCGCATTGATCTTCACCACGGTCATGCATCCGATCATGCCAGCCCGGCAGGCAGCCGCGGGCATCCGGAGGGTGCCTCCAATACCCGCATCGGCGAACCCTTACGGTGGAATGATGCGGATGCCATGGTGGGGCGTGGCGTCTTCAGTGCTCGCGCCCGTCCTCCTGATAGGCGGCTGGACAGCAGCGGCTGATCTCCAGCCTGTCCCATTTGACCCGATACACCGGACGATCAGCTCGCTGGCCGCCCAGGGTATGCCGTATCGCTGGCTTATCACGATCACCCTGCTCGGCGTCGGGGCATGCCATCTGACCACAGGACTCGCGCTCCGCCCTGCGGCGCAGCCCGGCCGGCTGATGCTGATCTTCGGTGGCGTCAGCGGCATGCTCATCGCCGCCAACCCCCAGCCTCGCTACGGCGGATCGGTGCCCCACGAGGTCTTCTCCTTGATCGGCGTCATCCTGATGACGCTGTGGCCTGCTGCCGCGATGCGCCAGGATCCCGGTGCCCCGTCCGCCCTGCGGCCGCCGGCCGCCTGGGCCGCCGGGCTATGCACTCTCGGACTGCTGCTCTGGTTCACCGCTGAGCTGCTGGGCGGCTACCAGCTCGGCCTGGCCGAGCGGGCCGTGACCGCTGGCCAGTCGCTGTGGCCGCTGGTCGTGGTCGTGTCGGTGCTGGTCGCGCAGCGCGGCCAGGTGGCGGCCGTCGAGGAGGTGGCAGCGCTCAGATCCCGGTGAGCGCGGCGAAGATCTCCGCGACCTCCTCGGCCGCGAACCCCAGCGTTGCGTCGCCCACCGACAGTTCGATCCGCTGCACACTCGGGTCGGCGGTTGGCATGGCCGCCGGCGGGACCCAGATCGCGTGTTCGGTCGCCAGCCGCCGCGCTGCCTTGCTGTACTCGCCGCCGGGCACCCGCAGCAGCAGGTGCATCATCGGCACCTGCGGCGGGTCCGGCAGCACTGTGACGCCGGGAACGGCGCCAACCGCAGCCGCGATCGCGCGGGCGTGATCGAGGTAACCGGGGAACTTCGGCAGCCGCTCGCGCAGGCAGGTCAGCGCGGACGCGGCGTTCGGCCATAGTCCGAACATGGTGCCGCCCATCCGCCGCCGCCACTCCCGGACCCGCGCCACGACCTGCTCCGGGCCAGCCAGGCAGCAGCCTGGCAGCGCACCGATGCCCTTGTAGAACGACACGTACACGGTGTCGAACAGCTCTGCGATCTCCGCTGGCGGGCACCCGTAGCCCGCCGCTGATTCCCACAGCCGGGCGCCGTCCAGATGAGCGGCCGCGCCATGCTCGCGCGCCCACCGGACCTGCGCGACCAGGTCAGCGAAGGGGGGCTGCTGGCCGCCGATGTCACGCTGCGGCAGTTCGATCAGCAGCGCCGCCGGCGGCTCCGCGATCACCGCCAGGTCGGCCATGGTGAGGAGGCGGTCCCGGCCGCCAGCGGGCCGCCCGATCAGGCCGTGCAGCCGCTGATATGCCTGCTCCTCGTGCTGCTGCAGATGACACATCGGGTGGAAGATGACCGTCCGCCGACCCCGGTCGTCGGCGTGCACTCGGAGCACCGCCTGCTGGGCCATGACACCGGTGGGCAGAAACACGGCCGCAGGCTTGCCCAGCAGCCTGGCTATCTCGGTCTCAAGCTCGGCCACCACGCCACCCTGGCCATAGCTGTCCGGCTGAGTATCAGCCGGGATGGTCGCCAGCATGGCGGCAGCAGTGACCGGGCCATGCCCGGCCAGGAAGCGGGTGCAGCGGTCCCGCAGCGCGGCCAGATCGTCGTCGTCAGCCATCAGTCCGTCTCGGTCACGAAGTCGATCAGTTCCTCCACCCGGCCGAGGAAGTCTGGTTCCAGGTCCGCGTAGGACTGTACGCAGCCGAGGATGCGCCGCCAGCCCGCGGCCGGGTCGGCGGGCCAGCCGATCGCGGCCAGTACGCCCTCCTTCCAGGGCGTGCCGCGCGGGACGTCCGGCCACCGGCCGATGCCCAGCACGGCGGGTTTAACCGCCGCCCACACGTCGACGAACGGATGGCCGACGATCAGCACGTGATCGGAGGTGACCCGAGCCGCGATCCTGCTCTCCTTGGATCCGGTGACGAGGTGGTCGACCAGTACGCCAAGCCGCCGGCCGGGGGCCGCGGCGAAGTCGGCGACGATCGCGGGCAGGTCGTCGATACCGTTCAGGAACTCCACGACGACACCGACATCGCGCAGGTCATCGCCCCATACCTGCTCCACCAGCTCGGCGTCATGCTTGCCCTCGACGTAGATCCGGCTGGCCCTGGCGATCTTCGCCCGGGCGGCCGGCGCCGCAATGGACCCCGATGCGGTCCGGGCCGGAACTCGCGGCGCCGGTACCGGCCTGGCCAGCGCGACTCGCTTGCCCGCCAGCAGGAATGTGCCGCTCAGCGGGAATACCCGGCGCTTGCCGAACCTGTCCTCCAGGGTGACCGCGTCCTTCTCACAGGTCACCACAGCGCCGCAGAACTCGCCCGCGCTGTCCTCCACGACCAGGCCCGGCTCGGCCGCGATCACGGGCGGCGGGGCCGGCCGTCTGGATGGGGCCGCCAGCACGTCATTGCCGTACCGGCGGTCACCGTACTGCCTGCTGCGCATCTGACGCCCTCCGGCCGACTGGGGTATTTGCCCGATCCAGTATTGGCGACGGCCGGTTCGCGCCGCCGCAGGCACGCCGCCTGCGACCGGCTTCCCGCTGCGGTTGCTGACGGCCCCGCGCAGTTCGGCGGCGACAGCCGGGCGCGCAGCTGCCCGGCCCGAGCGGCGGCAACGATTAAATACCGGAAGCCCTGATGGCACCTCTTACGGCTTTCCCTTGCGCTAGGGTCCGTACGTTGTGATCAGTCCCTTAAGCCGCGGGGGGAATGCGGTGCCGCGTCTTCGTCTCAGCCTGGGCGCATTGCTGGCGGCAGTAGCGGCCCTTGTCGCGATGGCATGCCTGCCCGCGCTGGCCTTCGCAGCGACACCGCCGCCGGGCACCAACATCACCGTTATCTCCGCCGGGCCGACGAGCGGGAATCCGTATCAGCTGACGGTCCAGGCCAATGACGGCAACGGGCAGCAGCTGAGCAGTCCTGACGGCGGCACCACGCCCGCCATGACCGTCCATGTGCTCGACTCCACCATGACCGACATCTACGACGTGACCACCATGGCCTACGTGGCTGGCCCGGCGAACGACCAGATCTGGACCCAGACCGGTCAGATCCCGCAGTCTGTTCTCCCGGCCGGTACCTACACGCTGCAAGTCGACATGTACGACACGGTGGAGAGCGACCTTGGAGTGCAGGCGCCGGGGTCGTTGTCATTCTCATACACGACCACGCTGACAGTGATGGCTAATCCGCCAACCGTCACGGCCGGGCTCACACAACGTTACCTTCACCGGCAACTTCTCCGGGGTCGCGACGGGCGGGACGCCCGTGAACATACCCAACGCCCCAGTCGACCTGAGCATCTCCGGCGGAACGGCCACCCAGGTGGCGACCACGGACTCCAGCGGCAACTTCAGCTACAAGATCAGCGGCATCACGCAGTCCGCCGATTACAACTTCTCTGTCATTGCCGATCCTGGCGGCACCTACTCAGCCGCGAATTCCGACGTCACGGTGAACGCTCAGCAGGCAACGACCGCCATCAATGTCACACCGAGTCCGGCGAGCGTGTCCGAAGGATCACCAGGCGTGACCTTCAACGGGAACGTGACGGTCACCCCGCAAGGCTCGACGACTGCCGCAGGCATCGGGAGTGGTGTCGCGGTGAACGTCAGCGTCAACGGCGGGCCGCCCAGTCAGGTCTTCACCACCGACGCGAATGGCGACTTCAGCTATCAGGCCGCCACCATCTCGCAGGACACGACCTATACATTCAGCGTCGCCTCGACGCCGCTGTACACCGGCATTTCCGCTCAGGTGATAGTCCCGGTGGCACAGGCACAGAGCACCATCGCCGTTACGTCGAACCCTGCCTTCGTCACCTTTGGCTCGCAGAACGCGACCTTCAACGGGACGGTCACGGCGTTGCCGCCCGGCGCCACTTCCGCGGTGCCGGTTCCGAATGCGCCGGTGTACCTGAACGGCGGGACGACCGCGATCGCCACCACCGATTCCAACGGCAAGTTCAGCTACCCGGTCACCGGCATAACCCAGACGACCGGCTACGCCTTCAGCATCAACTCGACGAGCCTGTACACCGGCTACTCCGCACCGGTGACGCTGAGTGCGATTGACGGCCAGACCAATATGGCAGTGACGGCCAACCCGCCGTTTGTCCACCTGGGATCTTCTACTGTCACCTTTACCGGCTCAGTGACGGTGACGCCGGCCGGCAGCAGCTCAGCGGTACCGGTCGGCAGCGGTGTGCCGGTGTATCTCAATGGCAGTGCCAGCCCGGTCGCCACGACAGACTCAAGCGGTGACTTCACCTACACGGCCAACAACGTCACGCAGAACACCACCTACAACTTCAGCTCGAACGCCGGCACCCTCTACGCCGCTGCCACCTACGACGTATCTGTCACCCTTGACCAGCTCACCACCAACCTGACGGTGCTGCCCGACCAGACGAGCGTGACGGAAGGATCGCAGACCGTTACCTTCACTGGCACCGTTACCGGCATTCCGCCGGGCAGCACCGTTCCGCAGCCCATTGCCAACGTGCCGGTGGACCTGGCCGGCGCCCAGGTGAATCCGGTCGCGACCACCAACGCCAAGGGCCAGTTCATCTACCAGGCCAGCGGCGTCGCCAACGCCGCCCAGTTCGACTTCAGCCTCGGCCAGACGACGACCTACACCGCTGCCACGGACACCGTGCCCATCGGCGTCATCCCGGCGGTAACCCGGTTCACCGGCCTGACGATCCTGCCGGCCCATCTGAAGTACGGGCAGAAGGCCACCCTCACCGGCACCCTCCAGTACCGCAACGGCACGACCTGGACGGCCCTGCCGGGCACCACCGTCAGCCTGTTCGAAGGCAAGACCACCCTGGGTGGCGTTAGTACCGGGTCGAGCGGCTCCTTCAAAGCTGCGCTGCCGAGCACGCATGGTGCTGCCTGGCGCGCGACTGTCAGCACCGCGGCGCTGATCCAGCAGGCGTCCGCGATCGGGAACCTGAGCATCTCCGTGCCGATGAAGGTCAAGTCCTTCACCGCCAGTCTCAGCACGCTCGACAGCGTCAAGACAACCGGCTGCCTGCAGGTCACGGTTCCGGTCAAGTACGGACCGCAGTCGAGGATCGACATCCTGTACGCAGCCAGCCCGCGCGGTCCGTGGAAAGTACTCGGCAAGCTTCCGCTGCACAACGTGTCAGGCGCCCCGGCGCTGTGCCGCGACGCCAACGAGTCCTACTTCGGCGGCAGCATCCACGCCAAGCTGGCGGACGCTTACTACCGCGCGGAATTCCCCGGTAACTACAGCTTCCAGCACACTGCCAGCTCGGTGATCCACTCCTGGCGGTACCAGACCCGGATCACCGACTACAAAGTGAGCCCGCGAGCCATCTCGACCGGCGGCAAGGTCAGGATCACCGGGCGGCTGTGGTGGCGCAGCAAGTCCAAGTCGTGGCAGCCATACGGCGGACGCAAGGTGGACATCGTCTACAACGAGAAGGGCACGCACTACTGGAGCCAGCTGGGCAAGCCGGTGACGTCCAGTTCGCGCGGGTACTTCAGCGAGACAGCAGTCGGTGGCGGCGGCAAGTTCGTCGCGATCATTTACGCGGTCTACGCCGGCAGCAGGACCGATCTCGCCGTGCAGAGTCCTGGCATCGTCGTAGCTGTCAACGAGGTCAGCAGCACCGGTCCGCCGCCGCCAGCGCCGGCGCCCGGTCCGGGCGCGCTGCCGGTGATACTCCTGCCGACGTACCGCGGCCTCGGCATGCTGGCGCAGGACGCGGTGAGCATCGCCCGCCGCGAGATCAGGGCGCTGGCATCCTTGCCGCGATGACGTCGCCGCCGAAGCGGCCGGTAATGGTGGCTTCGGAGTGCCAGACGTAGTCGTGGTAGCTCAACCGGATCGTCGCCCTTCGACCGCCAGGACCGGTGACCGTCAGCCAGGCCCGGACCCAGCCGGTCACCTGATTCCAGCGGGCGTGCCCGCTGACGCTTGAATCGCGAGTCCAGCGGACGCCGTGGAACCTGATCAGAGTGCCGGTCGGCGGACCGCTGAAGGACTGGTGGCCGCCGCGAAGGCCGAATCCCTCGACGCCGTCGCCGTAGTACCAGTTCCAGATCGCGTCGCCGACAACAGCAGCCCCCGCTGCGGCCAGCCTGCGGCCGGTAACGCCCGCAGCATTGCCAGCAGCCGCGCGAGCCGGCGTCACCTGCGCGATGGTGGCCGGGAACGAGCCGAGCACCCGGACGTCGGGCGTGCGCCTGGCGCAGGCAGCGTCCATGGTCTTCAGCCCGGCCGGGTCGGCGATGAACCTGCGCACGAGCCCGGCGGCGCAGCCGAAGGTGTCGCCCAGCGCATTGATGTGCACGTCATTGTGAATCAGGATCCAGCGCGCCGACGGGCCCATATCGCGGGCCACGGCGCGCCCCTCGTAGGGCGTGGTCAGCGAATCGAGGTCGCCCGATAGCACCAGCACCGGCAGCGTTCTCGGCGCGTACGGCACCGGGGTCTGGTTGATCGGGCGGAGCCACCTCGGCGGCGCTGGCCAGTCCAGGCACGCATCGAACTCTTCCTGCGGCTCGGTCGTCCACTCGCGCACGGTGAACGGGGCGAACAGCCTCGGCGGCAGTGCGGCGAGGGCGTGCCGGTACTCGACGTCGCGCTGCGCCAGTGCGGCCCGGTAGCTGAACGGCTGCGGGTAATCCAGGCAGGTCGTCGCCTGATAGGAACCGTCATTGAACTGGCTGGCCGGACCCGAGTTCCCGGTGTAGATCTCCATCGCGGCCAGCCGCAGCAGCGGACCGTTGTCATGGTGGTCAAGCACAGCGCGAATCGCCGGGTCGAGTTCGCGGTAGACGCCCTGGTCGGCGCCCGCGACGTTGATGAGCTCGATGAGCTGGTCGATCCCGACGGTCTCGGTCAGCACGCTGCCGTACGGGTCCAGCGTCTTTCCGGTGACCGGATGTGCGCGCAGGTGGCGTGCGAACGTCACGATCCGGTCCCAGGACGAACCTGGCGCCGCGGCCGAGCATGCGACGCTGCGGCGGCATGCCAGGCTGAACGCGTGCCGGGCAGTACGGATGGTGGCTGGATACCAGGGGTTGGTCTGGCTCACCGGATAGGCCGCGTCCAGCGTGACGGAGCGCAGCATCGAGGCGTACCGCGAGGTGAAGACCTGGCTGAAGAACGTGCCGTAGGAGTCGCCGTACAGGTCGACCTTGCCGGTCCGCAGCCGGCCGAGCAGCAGCGCGACGTCCCGCGCCGCGATCGCCGTGGTGTATAGGTCGCTGCCCTGCACGTAGCGGCTGCTGCCGCTGAGCCTGCGGGTGTGATTGAGCTGCCAGGCGCATTTGCCGGTGTCGACGGTATAAGCCGCGATGCCGTCGGCGACCGTCCAGTCCTGCAGGGCCTTGCAGGTGAATGACGACGAGTTGCCCGTCCCGCGCAGGTTCACCAGCAGCAGGTTGCGCGTCCTCAGCAGCGGCAGGAAGGCCGCCCGGTACGAGGATGCGTAATCGGTGGTCGCGTAGCCGGGACCACCCTGGATGGCCAGGATGGTGCCGGCCGGCCTGCCGTGGGCCGGCGCGGTGGCCGGATACCACTCGAAGCCGAGCCTGATCGTGCCGGCCGCCGGGTGCCCGTAGTCGTACGGCACGTTGATCGTCGTGCACCAGGCAAGCCCGGACGACGGACACGGCGGGATCGTGATCGAGCCGACCCGGATCGCTGTGCGGTGCCCCGCCGGCGCCAGTGGCCGGTGCCTGGCCGGCGCCAGCGACCGGTGCCGTCCGCCGCTCACCGGTGAGCCAGGCCGGGGCAGACTGCCGGGCCGTATGCTGCCGGCCACGGCGGCCGGCCCGGTGGCGGTCATACCGGCACCGAGGAGGGTCAGGCCTGCGGCGACGACGAGGGCTCGGGATGAACGTAGTGATACGGGCATAGCGTACGATGCTCTACTTTGGCTGCACAGCTGTCAAGAGCGGCAGAACCCGCTCAGCGGCCAGGAACCACCACGTCGTCGAGCATCGCTGCCCACTGCGCGATCACGCGATCGCGGCGACGCGAGTCATCGGTGAGCGTCCCGGCTAGTCCGAGGCCACGGGCCAGGTCGAGGGTCGCCTGGACGGCCTCGTGCACGCCGGGTACGGACTCGTCGGCACCAATCAGCTCGATGGCCGCCCGGTGCGCCTCCCGGCCGAGCCTGGCTTCCAGCGGCACCACCAGCCCGCGCAGGAAATCGCTGGCAGATGCAGCAGCCCAGATCTGCAGCGCCGCGCGGAACAGCGGCCCGGTATAGAGCCGGACTAGCAGCCCGACGACGTCCGCGGTCCGGTGCGCGCCGTCAGCTGGCAGCCGGGCCGCCTCGCGCCTGATCTCGGCGAGCCGTACCTCAGCCATCTGCTCGAGCGCCGCGGTGAACAGGTCTTCCCTGGTGGGGAAGTAATGCTGGGTCGCGCCGCGGGAAACTCCGGCCCGCTCGGCGATCACGGCCACCGTCGCGCCGCTCCAGCCAAGCTCAGCAAGGCTGCCGATCGCCGACTCCAGCAGCCGGGCTCTAGTCGCCCGGCTCCGGTCCTGCCGTGGCTGCCGCAGCGCACCCCGGGCCGTCGCGGTTCCCATCAGGTCGCCTCGTCCTACCCGGCTGCCCAGGACGGAGGTCGCTTCTGCAGGAACGAGGCCATCCCCTCGGCTGCCTCCGCGGACGCAAACAGCCGTGCGGAGAGCGCGGCAAGCTCGCTCGCCCGGGCGTCGAATGCGTCGAGCATGCTGGCGGTCAGCAACGGCTTGGTCTCGCGCAGGCCCTGCGGCGACGCGGCGCGGAGTGCGTCGAGCACGACGGTCGTGGCCGCGTCGATGTCGTCGACGGCCTCGGTGATCAGCCCGATCCGCGCGGCGGTAGCGGCGTCGAACTTCTCCCCGGTGAGGTAGTACCGGCTCGCGGCTCGCGGGTCCAGCCGTGGCAGCGTGGTCAGCGAGATCATGGCCGGCGCCAGGCCGAGCCTGACCTCGGTGAACGCGAACGTCGATGCGGGCCCGGCGAGGACGATGTCGCAGGCGCCAACCAGGCCCAGACCGCCAGCCCGGACGTGGCCGTCGATGCTGCCGACGACGGGCTTGGGCAGCGTCACGATGAGCTTCAGCAACGCCGTGACGCCACCCGCGCCCGTCGTCATGCCGCCCTGGCTTGCCTCGCTCAGGTCTGCGCCCGCACAGAAGGTCGTTCCGGTGTGGGTGAGCTCGACCGCCCGCACGGCGCTGTCGGCTGCGGCGTCGGCCAGCGCCTGGGTGAGCTGCCCGACCAGCGCGGCCGACAGCGCGTTCCGGTTACGCGGCGAATCCAGCGCGACCCTGGCGATCCCCCGGTCCACCGCGTACTGCACTAGCTGCTCCGACATGCTGGCGCCTTTCTAGTAGGACTTCGGCAGGCCGAGGGAGTACTGAGCGACGAAGTTGAGGATCATCTCGCGGCTGACCGGCGCGATCCGGGTTGTCCGGACGTTCGCGAGCATGGCCGCCAGGCCGAACTCCACGGTCATGGAACTACCGCCGAGCGCCTGGATCGCCTGGTCCACAGTCCGGATGCTGGCCTCGGCCGCGGCGTATTTCGCCATGTTGGCCGCTTCGCCGGCGCCCATATCGTCGCCCGCGTCAAAGAGCGTCGCCGCCTTCTGCATCATCAGCCTGGCCAGCTCCAGCTCGATCTTGACCTGCGCCAGCGGGTGCGCCAGTCCCTGGTGCGCGCCGATCGGGACGCTCCAGACTGTCCGCTCCTTCGCATATCCGATGGCCTTGCCGAGCGCATACCGAGCGGATCCGGTCGCCATCGCCGACGCCATGACCCGTTCCGGGTTGAGCCCGGCGAATAGCTGCAGCAGCGCCGCGGAGTGGTCTCCGATCAGCGCGGTGGCAGGCAGCCTCACGTCGTCGAGGAAGAGCAGGTACTGCTTCTCCGGCATGACGATGTCCATCGCGATGGGCTGGTAGCTGAAGCCGGGCGTGTCGGTCGGCACCACGAACAGCGCCGGGCGCAGCTTGCCGGTCTTGGCGTCGGCGGTGCGCCCGACGATCAGCACGGCCTCGGCCTCGTCCACACCGGAGATATAGATCTTCCTGCCGTTCAGTACCCAGGTGTCGCCGTCCCGGGTAGCTACCGTCGTCAGCTTGTGCGAGTTCGAGCCCGCATCCGGCTCGGTGATGCCGAAGGCCATGATCGAGGCTCCGCTGGCTATTTTCGGCAGCCACTGCTGCTTCTGCTCGTCGGTGCCGAACCGGGCGATGATCGTTCCGCAGATCGCGGGCGAGACCACCATCATCAGCAGGCCGCAGCCGGCCGCGGCGAGCTCTTCCAGCACGATGGCCAGCTCATAGAGGCCAGCGCCGCCGCCGCCGTACTGCTCGGGCAGGTTCACCCCGATGAACCCGAGCTTGCCCGCCTCCTGCCACAACTCGGTGAGGCGGCCACCGCTGCGCGCCTGCCTGCTGAAGTAGGTGTAGCCATACCGGCTGCCGAGGTCGGCCACCGCCGATCGCAGCGCGCGCTGCTCATCACTCTCGGTGAAATTCACTGGGGACCTCCTCGGGCTTGACGACGGCGAGCACGCTGCCCACCTGCACCTGCTGGCCGGCTGCAACCGGCAGCTCGGCCACGATCCCCGCGGCCGGGGCCGTGATCACGTGCTCCATCTTCATGGCCTCCAGCCAGAGCAGGGGCTGGCCGGCCGTGACCTGGTCGCCCACCGCAGCGCCGAGCCTGACCACGGTGCCGGGCATCGGCGCCAGCAGCGAGCCGGCCGCTGCGGTGGCGCCGGGGTCCGCGAACCTGCTGACGGGTTTCAGTGTGACCGGGCCAAGACTGGAGTCGACGCAGACCAGGCCCGGGTAACTGGCCACCTCGAACCGGCGCCGGACGCCACCGATCTCCAGCTCCACCACGTCCGCGGTCATGGACACCACAGTGATGCCATCGCGACCGGACCCGTCACCAGCGGACCCATCGCCGGCAGGCCCATCCAGAATTAGTGCGCCGCGGTCGAGACGGTAGCTAACGTCGTGGCCCTCGTACTGCTTGCGCTGCGGCTGGGACGGGACATTGCGCCAGCCGCTTGGCAATCCGCCCAGAACCTTCGCGCTGGCCTTACGCGCGGCAGCATCGGCCAGCGCGGCCGCCAGCGCCGACAACTGCGCAGCCTGCTGGCCGGCCAGCGGGGCGGCCAGCGCGGCCAGGCCGTGCGTATCGAAAAAAGCGGTATCAGTCTGCCCGGCCAGGAAGGCGGGGTGCCGCAGCACCCGTACCAGCAGGTCCCGGTTGGTGACGACGCCATGGATCCTGGCCCGCGCCAGGCTGGCTGCCAGCACGGTCGCGGCCCGCTCGCGATCTGGTGCCCAGGCGATCACCTTGGCCAGCATGGGGTCGTAGAAGACGCTGACAGTGCTGCCGTCCGCGACGCCCGAATCCAGCCGCACGGCCGGGCTGGCACCGGTGAGCTGCGAGGAAAGGCCGCCGCCGGCCACGGCCGCGCCAGCAACGTCGCCGCCTGCCGCGCGCGCACCAGCAAGGTCGCCGCCTGCCGATGCGCGCAGGCCGCCGGCAGGCCGGAATTCGGCCAGTGGTCCTGGTACCGCGAAGCGATACAGCGTGCCGCTCTGCGGCTGCCAGCCAGCGGCCGGATCCTCGGCGTACAGCCGTGCCTCGATCGCATGCCCGGACAGCTCCGGCTGCCGCGCGGGCAGCTCGGCGCCGGCCGCGATCTGCAGCTGCCATCCGACCAGGTCGGTATTCGTCGTGCATTCGGTGACCGGGTGCTCCACCTGCAGCCTGGTGTTCATCTCCAGGAAGTAGAACCGGCCGGCCTCGTTCGCCAGGAACTCGACGGTACCCGCGCTGACGTAATCCACGGCCGCAGCCGCGGCTCTGGCCGCGTCGAACAGTCGCTCCCGCATGCCGGGCACTCGCTGCACCAGGGGCGAGGGTGCTTCCTCGATGATCTTCTGGTGCCGCCGCTGGATCGAGCACTCGCGCTCGCCCACCGTCCAGATCGTGCCCGCCGCATCGGCGAGAATCTGCACCTCGATATGGCGGCCCGCCGCCAGGTATGGCTCGCAGAACACGGTCGGGTCTCCGAATGCAGAGGCGGCTTCCGACCGGGCCGCCGCCAGCTCTGCGGTCAGCTGCGACAGCGACCTGACGATGCGCATGCCACGACCGCCGCCGCCGGCTGACGCCTTGATCAGCACTGGCAGGTCAGCTTCGGTGACGCCGTCAGGGTCCAGCGCGCCGAGCACCGGCACGCCCGCAGCCGCCATCAGCCGCTTCGACTCGATCTTGCTGCCCATCGCCGCGATCGCCGCCGGCGGCGGCCCGATCCAGGTCAGCCCCGCGTCCTGGACGGCCTGGGCGAAGGCAGCATTCTCGGACAGGAAGCCGTACCCCGGATGCACGGCATCGGCGCCAGCAAGCAAGGCCGCCCCGATGAGCAGATCGGCACGCAGGTAGGTATCGGCAGCCGCATCGCCGGGCAGCCGGACCGCGGCGTCCGCCTCGGCCAGATGCAGAGCGCCAGCGTCCGCGTCGGAATAGACGGCCACCGTCGACAGGCCCAGATCACGGCAGCTACGGAACACCCGGCGAGCAATTTCGCCCCGGTTTGCGACCAGCACCCGATTCAGCATGCCGACGGTCCCGCCGACCAGCCGCGTGGGTGTGACATCGCCGGGGCTATAGGCCAGGCGATCTCACACCCATGGCGCAGTCTCGCTGTCATCTCGTTCACATCCGGAAGACGCCGTAGCCGGTGGCGCCGCGGACCGGCGCACCGTGGATAACTGACAGGCACAGGCCAAGCACCGTGCGGGTGTCGCGCGGGTCGATGATGCCGTCGTCGTAGATCCGCCCGGACAGGAACATCGGCAGCGACTCGGCCTCGATCTGGCTCTCCACCATCGTCTTCATCGCGGCGTCCGCGTCTTCGTCGAACGACCGCCCGGCCGCCTGCGCGGCCGCCCTCGAGACAATCGACAGCACTCCGGCTAGCTGCGCCGGGCCCATCACCGCGGACTTGGCACTCGGCCAGGAAAACAGGAATCTCGGGTCGTAGGCCCGGCCGCACATGCCGTAATGCCCGGCACCATAGGACGCGCCCATCAGGATAGAGATATGCGGCACCGCCGAGTTCGACACCGCGTTGATCATCAGCGCGCCGTGCTTGATGATGCCGGCCTGCTCATACTGCGCGCCGACCATGTACCCGGTCGTGTTGTGCAGGAAGATCAGCGGAGTGTCCACCTGGTTGGCCAGCTGGATGAACTGGGCCGCCTTCTGCGACTCGGCACTGAACAGGACGCCCTGGGCGTTGGCGAGGATACCGACCGGGTAGCCGTGGACGTCCGCCCAGCCAGTCACCAGGCTGCTGCCATAGCCGGGCTTGAATTCGTCGAAATCCGAGCCATCGACGACCCGGGCGATCACCTCGCGCGGGTCGAACGGGATCCGCAGGTCCGCCGGGACGATCCCGATGAGCTGCTCCTCGTCGAACCGCGGCGCCGGCGCGGCGGCGAGCGATACACGCGGCGGCGGGCCCTGCTTGCGCCAGTTCAGCCGTGCCACGATGCGGCGGCCGATGCGGATCGCATCCTGCTCGTCGGCGGCCAGGTAGTCGGCCAGACCGGAGGTCCGGGCGTGCATTTGCGCTCCGCCCAGCGACTCGTCGTCCGACTCTTCGCCGGTCGCCATCTTGACCAGCGGCGGTCCGCCGAGGAAGACCTTGGATCGCGCCGAGATCATCACCACGTGATCTGACATGCCCGGCAGGTAGGCACCGCCCGCGGTGGAATTACCGAACACGATGGCGATCGTCGGGATCCCGGCCGCCGACAGCCTGGTCAGATCACGGAACGTGCGGCCGCCCGGGATGAAGATGTCTTTCTGGGTGGGCAGGTCAGCGCCGCCGGATTCAACGAGCGAGATCACCGGCAGCCAGTTCGCCAGCGCGATGTCGTGCGCGCGGAAGCTCTTGCGCACCGTCCACGGATTACTGGTGCCACCACGGACCGTGGGGTCGCTGGCCGAGATGAGGCACTCGGTGCCCTCGACAACGCCGATCCCGGTGACGACGCTGCCGCCGACCGCGAACTCGGTGCCCCACGCCGCCAGCGGCGACAGCTCCAGGAACGGCGTGTCCGGGTCGAGCAGCAACTCGATGCGCTCGCGCGCTAGCAGTTTGCCCCGGCTGCGGTGCCGGTCGGTATATTTCGGGCCGCCGCCGGCGATCGCCTTGGCGTGCTCGGCCGCTATCTCGCCGAGCTTGGCTCGCATGGCCCCGGCGTTCGCGGCGTAGTCGGCGGACTGGTCATCCAGGACCGAGCGCAGCACGGTCATCGCGGTTCGCCCGTCCGGCCGCGCGCGGACTGACGGCTGAGCCCGTCGCCGGACCCGGTCCCCCTCATAGCAGCTCCTCAGGCACGTCGAGGTAACGACCGCGCAGCCACTCGCCCAGCGCTTTGGCCTGCGGGTCGAACCGCGCCGCAGCTGCGACACCCTCGCCGAGCAGACCCTCGATGACGAAGTTGACCGCGTGCAGGTTCGGCAGCAGATGCCCGGTCACCGGCAATCCAGCCGCCTCCGGCAGCAGCTCGCGCAGCCGGTCAACGGTCAGCGTCGCGGCCAGCCACGGCCACGCGGCCGGGTCGCGGGCCCAGACACCGACGTTGGCGTCGCCGCCCTTGTCACCGCTGCGCGCACCGGCGACAAGCCCTAGCGGCACCCGGCGCACCGGGCCGGAGTCCGGCCACCACGGCAGTGCCGCAGGCACGGCCGGGTCCACCGCGAGGAAGGTCGCCGGCTCAGGTACGTCCAGCTGGCGGCCGTCCGGCAGCACCGCGACCTGCTGCACCTGCCCCCGGTCGAGGTAGGCGGCGGTGAACACGCCATAGGGCTGGGCGTCGCCAGGCGGCGCGGTCAGATGAAAGCCCGGATAGCTAGCCAGCGCGAGTTCCACGGCGGCGCCGGAGAACGCCCGTCCTATCGCCTTGGCATCCGGGCCGCGGACCACGCAGCGCAGGATGGCGCTCGCCTGTTCCTCAGTGCCCGCGTCGGCGTGGTCAGTGCGGGCCAGCGTCCATTGCGCGCCGTCCGGGATCAGGCCAGCCAGCTGACGCTGCACCAGCTCGGCCTTGGCCTCGATATCCAGCCCGGTCAGCACGAACTCGACCTGATTGCGGTATCCGCCGAGGCTGTTCAGTGACACCTTGAGGGCTGGCGGCGGCGGTTCGCCGACGACGCCGCTGATCCGCACCCGGTCTGGGCCGTCCTGGCTCAGCTGCACGGTGTCGAGCCGGAGCGTGACGTCCGGGTTGGGGTAACGCGCCCCGGCAACCTCGTAGAGCAGCTGCGCGGTAACCGTGCCGATGGTCACGGCGCCGCCGGTGCCAGCATGCTTGGTGATCACGCTGGTGCCGTCGGCGAAGATCTCCGCAATGGGGAAGCCCGGCTGGCGAAGATCAGCGATCTCGGTGAAGTACGAGTAGTTGCCCCCGGTCGCCTGCGCGCCGCACTCGATCACGTGCCCGGCCGCTACCGCGCCTGCCAGCGCGTCGAAATCGTGGCGGGCCCAGCCGAAGTGTGCGGCGGCCGGGCCGACCACAAGCGATGCATCGGTCACCCTGCCGGTCACGACCACGTCAGCCCCGGCCAGCAGGCACTCGGCGATGCCCCAGCCGCCAAGGTAGGCGTTCGCCGCGATCGGCTCGCCGAAGCCCAGCTCGGCGGCTCGCGGCAGCAGGTCGTCGCCGTGCACGTAGCCGATCTTCGGGTCGAGGCCCAGGCGATCTGCCTGCTCGTGCACGGCGGCGGCAAGCCCGGCCGGGTTCAGCCCGCCGGCGTTGACGACGATCGCGACGCCCTTGTCGAGCGCGAGCTCAAGGCAGTCCTCGAGCTGGCGCAGGAAGGTCCGCGCGTAGCCCAGCGACGGATCCCGCATCCGGTCCCGGCCGAGAATGAGCATCGTCAGCTCGGCCAGGTAGTCCCCGGTGAGCACATCGAGCTGGCCGCCCTCCAGCATGTCCCGCATGGCGGCGAACCGGTCGCCGTAGAAGCCGGACATGTTGCCGATCCGGATCGGCCTCGCCGCGCCGTTCGGCATCTCGTCGGCCCCCTGCGAGCTCGCTGTGCTGGCTGTCGGCAACTCGAGGTACGACCAGGTCGCACCTGCTGACCGCCGACCGAACCAAGCATACGTGATTGTTTTTGACCGGCGCAGCGGCCGGCCGGCGGTTTATGGTGGCAGCATGCAGGTGCAGATCAGCGCTGAGACCGCCGCGAACGTCCGGGCGAACGGCGGCGAACTATGGATCTGGGCTGCGCGGCCGCGCGTCTGCTGCGGGGGGACCCCGGCCTGGATGCACGCGGCGTTCAGCCAGCCGGCCGGGCGCACCGGATTTGCCGCCGTGACGGTGCCCGCCGCAGCCACTGGCCTGCGCATCTGGTTCCGCCCGCAGGGCGGCCTGCATCCGGACGTGCTGGAGATCGCCATGCACGGCCGCCGCCACCCGAAGGTTCAGGCCTACTGGGATGGCTGCCTGATGGCCATGACCTGATCGTCGCGGTCCGGGCCGGCCGCGCCCATCGCGTCCAGCACGAACGCGTACACCTCGGCCTCATAGCGCAGGTGGCCGAACCGGCCCGACGGCCCGGTGTGCGCACCAGCGCCGAGTTCCGCCCGGAACAGGACCCGGCTGTGGCCAGTGTCGCTGTCCCGTAGCCTGGCCACCCACTTGGCAGGCTCGTGCACGAGTACCCGCGGATCATTGACGGCCCCGGTGACCAGCAGATCAGGCCGCGGGCCTGGCGGCGGATTGTCGTACGGAGAATAGGACCGCAGGCAGGCGAAGTCAGCCGGGTCACGCGGGTCGCCCCACTCGTCCCATTCGTTGATGGTGAGCGGCACTGACGGATCCAGCATCGTGGTCACGCAGTCCACGAACGGAACCTCGGCGACCACGGCCCGCCACCGACCGGGCGCTCGCGAGTAGACCGCGCCCTGCAGCAATCCGCCGGCCGACAGCCCGCGGGACACGATCCGGCGTCCGTCGATCAGCGCCGTCGCGCCGTCAGCCGACCCGGCCAGCCAGTCCGCTACCTCGATGAAGTCACTGAACGTCCGGGGCTTTTCGCGCAGTCTGCCCTGCTGCCACCAGTCGCGGCCGCACTCACCGCCGCCCCGGACGTGCGCGACCGCATACACCACGCCGCGGTCGAGCACAGACGGCAGGCTGCGGTCGAATTCCGGATCAAGGCAGGCCTCGTACGCCCCGTACCCGTACAGCAGGCACGCGGCCGTGCCATCGAGCGGTGTTGAAGACCGGTATGCGAGGGTAACGGGGACCCTGCAGCCATCAGCCGCCCGCGCGTGCAGGCGCGTCGTGCGATAGCTCCCGGCGTCGTATCCCGGCACCTCGGCTCGCTTGATCTCGGTTCGCTCGCCGGTGCCGAGATCTACTTCCGACCAGCGCGGCGGCTCGATGAGCGACTCCTCCGCGATGATCACCGTAGTTGCGCGATAGTCCTCGGCGTGCTGCACCACGATCGAGCCCGCCAGCAGGGCCGGCCCGACTTCCCGGATCGACCCGCCGTCGTGGTCGGTGCTGATCAGCAGCGGCCAGCCGTCCCTGCGCACCGTGAGCAGCAGGTGACCGGCTAGCACGTCGCACGTCAGCAGCCTGGTACCGGCCGCGGCGGGGCCGACCGCCGGGCAGACAACCGGCGTCCAGTTGGACCGGCCGGGCGCCGAGACCGGCGCGCGCATCAGGGTGAACTCGGCAGCCCCGTCATCGGTCACGATGAGCAGATCACCAGCGCCGCCGGCCGGATCGGCGGCATGGTCGACGCGATACTCCACGCCGCGGCGGCGCGGCTCCACCAGCACCGGCTCGGCGAGCGGGCGTCCGGCCGGGATCATCCGAACCTCGGTGGTATCCCGGCAGGCTGCGGTAATGAAGATCAGCTCACCGCTGCGTGCGGCCTGGAGTGTCAGCTCATAGCGGGCGTCGTCCTCCTGGTAGACCAGCTCATCCCCGGATGGCCGGGTGCCGATGCGGTGCCGCCAGACCTGGTAGGGCCGGTTCAGCTCGTCCGGCACCAGGTACAAGAACGTCGCGCAGTCACTGGCCCAGGCGCCGCCCGGATAGCTGCGCTTGATCAGGTCCGGCAGCACCTGGCCGGTCTGCAGGTCGGTGAACCTGAGCCGGTAGATTTCCGCCCCGGAAGTATCGGCCGACCAGGCGAGCATCCGGTCGTCCGGGCTTATCTCGCTGGTTCCGACATCCACGAATCCGGTCTCAGCCGCCAGCTTGTTCTCATCCAGCAAGATCTGCTCAGCGGGCATGCCGACCGCGCAGGCGCCGCTGGACTGGCCGGCGCCACTGGACTGGCTGGCCAGCCCGGCAGGCAGCCGGGGCGCTCGCAACAGCTGGCGCCCTTCGGCGCCGTCCGGCGTCCGGTACCAGTAGCGGAAGCCGCGCAGCGTCCAGGCGACCGACTCTGCTACTGGCGCCGTACGGCCGACCGCCTCGCCGAACAGCTCATCAGTCAGCGGACTGAGGTGGCTCGTCTGCGCGTCGTAGTAAACCCGTTCCGCCGCGAGATAGTTGCGCAGTGCGGGTGCGGCTGCAGCCCGCATCCAGGCGTAATTGTCGATTTCGGTGCAGCCGTGCATGACCCGGCGAGAGGGAATCCGAGGGGCAACCGGCGCGGCCGGCTGACCCGGCTCATCGGGCTTACGCAAGATGGCACGCAGTCAGGTGCCCGGCTGGGCTGCCCGCGGCGAGGCGGAGCGCCGGATCCTCGGACTTGCACCGCTCCACCGCGACCGGACAGCGCGGATGGAAGCGGCAGCCGGACGGCACATCCACCGGGTCAGGGGTCTCGCCCACCAGGATCTGCGGTGTGGTCCGGTCCCTGGGGTCGCGCTTGGGCACGACCGACAGCAGCGCCTTGGTGTAGGGGTGCTGCGGATTGCGGACCAGCTCGGCCGCGCTGCCTTGCTCCACTATGCGGCCGAGGTACATGACCGCGATCGTGTCGGCGAAGTGCGCCGCGGTGGACAGGTCGTGGGTGATCATCAGGATGCCCATGTCGGCGGTCTTGCGCAGCCCGTCGAGCAAGGACAGCACCCCGGCCCGGACCGAGACATCCAGCATCGATACCGGTTCGTCGGCAAGCAGCAGATCGGGCCCTAGCACGAGCGCGGCCGCGATACTGACCCGCTGCCGCTGACCGCCGGACAGCTCATGCGGGTACCGCTCCAGGTACGCGTCGGCCGGGGTCAGGCCCGCCTGCTCGAGCGCCTTGATCGCCAGCTCCCGGCGCTCCCTGGCCGACTTGCCGATGCCGTGCACCAGCATCGGCTCTTCCATGGTCTGCCTGACCCGGAACCGCGGATCGAGCGACTCGTAAGGGTCCTGGTAGATCATCTGGACCTGGCGCCGCATCGGCCGCATTTGCCGGTCCGAGAGGCCAGCCAGGTTGGTTCCGTTCAGCCGGACCGCGCCGCTGGTCGGCCTGACCATGCCCATGATGGTCTGCACGGTGCTGGTCTTACCGCAGCCAGACTCCCCGACCAGCGCCATCATCTCGCCGCGGCGCAGGCTGAAGCTCACTCCGTCGACGGCATGCACCCAGCGGCGCTGCTTGCGGGTAGCGGCCGCGGTCATGGTCCGCCGGACCGGGTAATGCGTGACCAGCTCGCTGACCTCAAGCAGCGGCTGACCGGCGGCAACCTCGCCGGCCGCGGCCTGGCCAGGCAGTGCCTGTGCCGATGGCAGGTCCCGATCGGCCGGCTCGGCCTGGGCTGGCACTGGCGGCACGAACGCCTGGGTCTCGCTCATTTCGCCTCCGCGAGCTGCTGGCTCGGTGCGCCCGCCCGGTGGCAGGCGGCGAGCTGACCGCCGCCGATCTCCCGTAGCTCCGGGTGGTCAGTGGCGCAGCGCTCCAGCGGCACGTCGCAGCGCGGCCGGAACGCGCAGCCGGTGCTCTCCCGGTCCAGCCGCGGCGGCGAGCCGGGGATCGACGTCACCGCATCTTCGCCGTACAGGTCCGGCGTCGCCGCGAACAGCAGCCGGGTGTACGGATGCTGCGGCGCATGAAACAGCGTCTCCATCGGGCCGGTCTCGGCGATCTGGCCGGCGTACATGACCGCGGCTCGGTCGCAGACCTGGGCGACAACCGGCAAGTCATGGGTCACCAGGATGACGGCGAGGCCCAGCTCGGCGGACAGCCTGGTGAGCAGTTCCAGGATCTGCGCCTGCACCATCACATCGAGTGCGGTGGTTGGCTCGTCCGCGAGCAGGATTTTCGGCTCGCAGGCCAGCCCCATCGCGATGGAGGCCCGCTGCCGCATGCCGCCGGAGAACTCATGCGGGTACCGCTCCGCCGCCTTGGCGGGTATTCCTACCAGTTCGAGCAGCTCCCCGGCGCGCTTCAACGCGGCCTTGCCATCGGCGATGCCGTGCGCGGCCATCGGCTCGGCGATCTGCCAGCCGACCTTCTTGACCGGGTTCAGGGCGTTCATCGCGCCCTGGAACACCATCGCGATGTCCCTCCACCGGTACTTGCGGACGGAGTCCTCACCGCCAGCGAGGATGTTGGTGCCGTTGATCCGCACCTCCCCAGCCAGCGAGGCGTTGGGCGGCAGCAGACCCATCATCGCCAGCACGGTGGTGGTCTTACCGCATCCTGACTCTCCCACCAGGCCGAACCGCTCTCCCGGCGACAGGTCGAAACTCACGCCCTGCACCGCATGCACCGGCGCCGCGTGCGGCGGCTCGAACCAGACGTGCAGGTCTTCGACCTCCAGCAGGCTGCTCATATCGCGTCCGCCCCGCGGCCGGCGAGGGTGCGGATCCGCCACCGGGTCAGGGACAGGTGCGCGATCTTCAGCCGCGGATTCAGCGCGTCCTCGACCGCCTGGCCGAACAGGAAGCAGCCGACGATCACCAGCGCGATGGCGATGCCGTCAGGGACGATGGCCCACCAGGCGCCGGAACTGACGGCGGTCCGGTTGAAAGCGTTCTCCAGGATCGTTCCCCAGGTCGTAGCGGTGGGATCCTCCAGGCCAAGGAACGCCAGCGCGGTCTCCAGGTAGATGGCGATCGCCACCGTCAGCACGGTGTTAGCGATCAGCAGCGGTCCCACCTGGGGCAGGATGTGCTTCCAGATGATCCGCGCGTTACCCGAGCCGATCGCCTTGGCCCGCTTCACGTAGACGCGTTCCTTGACGCTCATCACCTGAGCCCGGATAACGCGCGCCGTCGAGGTCCACTCCAGGATCCCGATCACCAGGATCACGTGGAACAGGCTCGCTCCCCAGATGTCGGCGATCACCATGGCGAAGGCCAGGTCCGGGATGACCAGCAGGTAGTCGGTGATCCGCATGAGCGTCACGTCGACGGCCCGGCCGTAATAGCCGGACACGATGCCGACGCCGCCGCCGATCAGCATGGCGATCAGGGTCGCAGCGAAGCCGATCACCAGCGAGGTACGGCCGCCCTGCATCAGCTCGCTGAGCATGTCGATACCGCCGTCATCGCAGCCGAGCCAGTGATGGATCGACGGCGGCGCGTACACGGCGCAGGTCTTGGCGGTGGCGCTATACGGCGAGATGAGCGGCGCGATGATCGCCAGCAGCACGAACACGGCGATGAGAGCGAGGCCGACCACGGCGGCCTTGCGCTCGCGCAGCACGCCCAGGAAGAAGCCGCCGCGGCGCTGCATCCCGGCGGGCTCAGCGAGGGCCGCCGGCTCGGAAATGATGACGGTCATGCGGTGATCCTCGGGTCGAGCCGGAAGTAGACAAGATCAGACAGGAAGTTCAGCACGATCACCGCGACGGTGAGGATCAGGAAGCCGCCCTGCAGCATCGGGTAGTCGCGCTGGACAATGGCGGTGTACATGGACTGGCCGATGCCCGGCCAGCTGAAGATCACTTCGATCAGCAGCGCGCCGCCGACGATATAGCCGAAGTCCAGCGCTATCAGCGTCACCATCGGCAGCAGCGCGTTGCGCACCGCGTGCTGCCAGACAATCCGGCGCACTGGCAGCCCCTTGGCCCTGGCGGTGAGCACGTAGTCCTCGCCCAGCGTCTCCAGCAGTGAGGACCGGACCACCAGCGTGTAGCTGCCGTAGGCGGTGAGCACCAGCGTCAGCACCGGCAGGATCATGTGCGTGCCCACGTCGCCCAGGTGCTGCCAGAACGACTCCGGGAAGAACACGCCTGCACCCGGGTTGGTCATCCCCGCCGCCGGCAAGCCAACCCCGGCGAACACGATCAAGAGCATCAGGCCGAGCCACTGGGTCGGGAAGGCGTAGGCGAAGATCGCCAGGTTGGTGCTGACGTGATCGGGCGCCGATCCCCTTCGCCAGGCGGACAGCACGCCGGTAAAGACTCCGACCACGATGGCGAGCACTGTCCCGACCGTCACCATCGGGATGGTGTTCTTCAGATCGGTCAGCAGCAGGTGGCTGACCGGTTGCTGATTGCCGAACGAGATGCCCATGTTCCCGTGGAATAGCTGCTTGAGATAGATGAGGTACTGCTGCCACTTGGGCTTGTCCAGCCCGAACTCGACAGTGAGCGCGTGCCGGAGCAGCGGGCTGGACTGCGGCACCCGGGCCAGGTCCGTCACCGCGTTGCCCGGCAGCACGCGGAACAGGAAGAAGTTCAGCGTGATCGCGACAAAGATCGTCACCAGCGCGAAGAAGCTTCGCTTGATCACATAATCAGCGCGTTGCACGGCGCTTCAGCCCTCCGATCGGTGTCGCTGCCATTGCAGGCCTGCGCAAGCCCGCGTTCCTCAGCCGGCCATGTGCACGGTCTCGAACGGGATCTTGGACATCGACGTCCAGGAGGCACCGGCCAGCAGCGGCAGATCGGTCCACTTGAAGCTGTGCGCTTCGATCGAGTCCGCGTAGTCGAGCACCAGGTACGGCTTGGCGCTGGCGATCATCTGCTGCATCTGATACACGATGCCCTGCCGCTGGGCCGGGTTCATGGCAGCGCTCTGCGCTGCGTACAAGCCGTCGTAGGCCTTGCTGCAGTAGCCGGTGTCGTTCCAGACCGTCCACGATCCGCAGGTCAGCACAGACAGCATGAAGTCCGGGTCGGTGAGCGGGTACCAGTCCCACATGGAGATCTCGAAGCTCTTGTAGCCGTTCGCCGTGATGGCGCTGTAGGCCGCGCCAGGGTCCAGGACCTTGAGGGTGAGCTTGACCCCGATCTTGGCGAAGTCCGGCTGGATGATCTGGAAGGTCCGCTCGCCGTACAGGCTGGCGATGTCGTTCGGCATGATCACCGTGTAGGACATCTGGTGGCCATCGGCGATCCGGATGTTTCCCGGGCCCATCTTGTAG
Source organism: uncultured Actinomycetota bacterium (assembly GCA_963795265.1). GTDB lineage: Bacteria > Actinomycetota > Actinomycetes > Streptosporangiales > Streptosporangiaceae > JAJYUU01. The sequence goes on from CAWCHF010000023.1 coordinate 34,782, forward strand.
CCGGCCTGGTTCAGCAGCTGATTGGCGGTCGCCAGGCTGAAGGTCACCGGCTTGACCGCCGGGTTATACCAGTGCCCGGTGGCAGGCGGGATGATCGACGACCCCGGCGTGCCATAGCCCAGCAACGAGGTGCTGATGATCGACTTCCGGTCGATCGCGGCATCGAACGCCTGCCGGACCAGCGGGTTCAGCAGCTCGCGGTGGCTGGCGTCCTGCTTCGGGTTGGAGTTGATGATGAAGTCGTCGAACTGGACGCCGGGACTCTTCGGCACAACGAAATGTGCCGAGTCCAGCGTGGCCACCGACGTCGGCGGCACGGTCTCCACGCCATCGAGCTGATTGTTCTTCAGCGCCGTGATCATCGCGTCGTTGGTGCCGAAGAACTGCAGCTCGATGCCGAAGATGTGCGGCTTCGGCCCGTAGAAGTCAGGGTTTCGCTTAAAGTCCGCGGACACCTTAGGGGTGTACTGGACCAGCGTGAACGGGCCGCCCGACACAATCGGAGCCGGATTCGTGAAGGTCTTCAGCGCCTTCCCGCTGCCGGTCGCGTACTTCGCCCAGATGTGCTCGGGCAGGATCGGCATCTGCTGAAGCTGCGCCAGCACATTGGCAACCGGCTTGAGGTAGGTGAGCACCAGAGTGGTCGGGCTCGGCGCGGCAGCGGACTTCAGGTGCGCGACATATCCCGCCGAGTTGGCCGTCGCACCGGCCTGGAACTTCAGGATCGTGTTGATAGTCCAGGCAGCGTCGGCGGCGGTCAGCGGCTTGCCGTCGGACCACTTCGCCTGCGGCTGGGTATGGAAGGTCCAGACCAGGCCGTTCGCCGAGGTAGTCCAGCTGGTCGCGAAGTCGCTGACGATCTTCAGCTGCGGGTTGTACTGGTCCAGGAACGGATAGATGTACTCGAACGCGGTGTAGGCGTCGGCCTGGAAGGCGATGAACGGGTTCAGCGAGTCGATGCTGGATGCGCTCCCCAGCCGGAATATGCCGCCGTCCTTGACCGCGCCGGCGGACGTATTGCCGCATCCGGCCGCTGCCAAGGCGACAGCGGCTGCCACCGCGACTAGACCTGAGGCACGCCGTAGTCGGCGCGTGCTGCATGCTGGCATCGTCGGACGGAGTCTCACGCTGCGTCACCTTCGTTCTCGGACGACGGCGGCATCTGACATGCCGACGCGTCTGCTGGCTGCGGGTCGCCGCGCCAGCAAGCGGGGGTCCTGCTGATCGGGCCGACGGCGGGCATCGCCGTCACCCACGTCGTTGTGGGCGGCCACGCGCCGGGTTCGCTGATCAGTACAACATGGTCGTGATCGGCGCTTTTCCGCCTGAGTCGTTGTTCAAGTTGCGCGATGCTAACACACAACGCTAGGGCCGCAAACTTGTCAAGAAGGCTGTTCAGAACACGAAACGGGCACAATTTGCCCACGGCCCTGCGAGCCGGAACCCAACGCGAAGCCCACGTCACTCACGGCGACTGAAGCCGGTCCGATAAGTCATGGTGATCCGACGCGAGCACTCTGCGTTACCACGACCTGCTCGCTCTCGGTGCGGTCACCGCGGTCAGGTCAGAGCGAGCAGCCGACACCGTCGGCTGACGGCGGCTCGTGCCGGGACGGCGGCGTGGCCGCGATCCGGCCCGCCGAGATCAGCAGCTCCGCGACCTTGGCAGCAGGCAGGCCCGGCGAGGTATTGCCGTCGCGGCCGGTGACAGCCGGGGCCGCCAGCATGCTGTTCAGCACGGCCTCCTCGGTCGCCTCGACCGCCGCGTCGAAGAACGGATCCAGGGCATAGCCGCTGATATGTCCCGTGCCGGGTGGCGGCCGCTCGCCCCGCCGCGCCCGCAGGCCCGTGGCCAGGGCCAGGAAGATCTCGCCGCTGCCATGGTGCGCGGTCGAGCCGGTCCGGGCCAGCCCGAGGCCAGCCCGCCGGGCCAGCCGTGCGCAGGCGGCGGAATCCAGCGGCGCGTCGGTCACCACGACAGTGATGCAGGAGCCTGCCGGCGGCCTGGCGGCTAGTCTGCTGCCGCCGTGCTGTTCGTCTGGCGGCAGCAGCCGCCCGACTGGCACGCCGTCGATGGTCAGCCGCTGCCGGTCGCCGAAATTTGATAGCACCAGCACGCCAACCACGTGCCCCGACGGGACAAGCCGTGAGGACGTGCCGATGCCGCCCTTGAAGCCGAGACAGCTCATGCCGGTGCCAGCGCCGACGGCGCCCTCGGCGGGCGCCTCGCGGGCCCGGGCATCGGCGGCCGCCCTGGCTGCCTCGCGCGCGATCGCGACATCGGCCGCGCAGACCTGCATCCGGCGGGCGTCGTTCAGGAAGCTGTCGTCGCACTCGGCCACGATCGGAATGATCACGTCGTCGGTGCCGATACCCGGGTCCTCGGTCATCAGCAGTTCGCAGGCGGCGTCGTAGACCCTGCCCACCTGCATCGTCGAGGTCAGGAACACCGGGGTCTCGGCCAGGCCCCACTCCGCCGCGGCGAGGAACCCGGTGCACTCCCCGGCGCCATTCAGCACCGCGCCGCCGGCCGGCACCGGCTCGCGGAACAGGTTGCCGCCGGGATCGATGACCGTGACCCCGGTCCTGGCCACGCCGCGGCCCCGCGGCGGCGGCGGCTCGTCCCGCCAGACCGTCACGTGCCCGACACCGACGCCCGGCACGTCCGCAATTGACGCGGTCGGTCCGGTCGGCAGCACCCCTATCCTGATGCCCAGGTCGCGGGCCCGGCTGGTCCCGCCATTCGCTAGCCTCACCCGGCGAGCATGCCACGAAAGGGTGTCCGTGATGACCATCGAGGGTGCCCGGCTGGAGATCCCCGTGGTGTGGCATGAGGACTGCCTGCTGCACGAGCCGCGCGGCGAGGTCTGGCTCGGGCTGCGCGAAGCCGGGACCGAGCTGCCCGACCGGGCGACGGTGATCCTTGCGGCGCTGGCGTCAGCCGGCGCTGAGGTGCGGCCGGCCGAGCCGCACGATCCCGCGGCGCTGCTCGCTGTTCATGACGGTGAGCTCATTGATCATCTGGCCACGATCTGGGCGGACTGGGAGGCTGGCCGTTATCCCGCCGACTACGGCCGGGACCGGGTCGTGCCGTACGTGTTCCCGACCGACGCGATGCTGGCCGGGCTCCCGGTGCGGCAGCCGGCCGCGACCCACGCCCGGGTCGGCAGGTTCTGCTACGACACCATGACCCTGGTCGGGCCGGGCAGCTGGGCGGCCATCCGGGCGGCCGCCGACGCTGCCAGGACCGCGGCCGGTCTGGTCGCCGCTGGCCACCAGGCGGCCTATGCGCTCTGCCGGCCACCCGGGCACCATGCCGGGCCGGCTGGCTACGGCGGCTCCTGCTACCTGAACAACGCCGCCATCGCCGCCCAGGCACTGCGGCACCGCGGCACCGCCCGGGTGGCGGTCGTCGACATCGACGCCCATCACGGCAACGGCACCCAGGCGATCTTCTACCAGCGCGCCGACGTGTTCTACGGAAGCGTGCATGTCGACCCGGCCGCCGGCTGGTTCCCGCATTACCTGGGCTTCGCCGATGAGCGAGGGAACGGGGCCGGCTTCGGCGCTAACCGCAACGTCCCGCTGCCGCCTGGCAGCGGCGACGACGAGTGGCTGGATGCGGTCGGGCGGCTGTGCGCCGAGGTCGTCGCGCACGGCGCGGACGCGATCGTGCTCTCCCTCGGCGTGGACGCAGCCGCGGCTGACCCGGAGAGTCCGCTGCAGGTGACCGCCGACGGCTACCGGGCCGCCGGCGAGCTGATCGGGGCGCTCGGCCCGGTCGCCGTGATCCAGGAGGGCGGCTACGACCTGGAGTCCCTCGGCCAGTACGTGCTGGCAGCGCTGACTGGCGTGCAGGCCGGCCGCCGCAACGCGACCAGGGACCCCGCGAGCCCGGACAGTGCCGCACTGACCGGCGTGCCGGACAATCGCCGGACCGCGACCAGGGACCACAGCAAAACTCCCGCGAGCCGGGCCAGTGCCGAGCACCCCGGCGTGCCCGCCGAGCCCGCCGGGCGTGCCGGTGCCCGCCCCGCCGAGCCCGGTCCGTGAACGCGCTGCTCGCGCTCGTTGCGTCGGCGCTGTGGGGAACCTCTGACTTCGGCGGTGGCCTGATCTCGCGGCGCCTCGACCCGTCGGCCGCGGTGCTGATCTCGCAGGCGCTGGCACTGGCCGGGCTGCTCGCGCTGCTGCCGTTCATGGCCGTGCCGACCGGCTCGTACATGCTGATGGCCGCGGCCGCCGGCGTCATCGCGACGCTCTCGCTCGCCGCGTTCTACCGGGCCATGGCGACCGCGCCGATGTCCCTGGTGGCTCCGATCACGGCCGCCGGTACCGGCATACCCGTGCTGGCCGGCCTGCTTCGCGGCGAGCACCTCAGCGCCTTCCAGCTGGCCGGGCATCCTCGTTACCCTCATCGGCATCGTGCTCGCGTCCGGGCCAGAGTTCCGCTCCGGCGTACCGGTGCGCCGTCAGGCGCTCGGCTTCGCCATCGGCGCCGCGGTCGGCTTCGGCCTTGCCTACACCCTGCTCGCGCTGGCGGCGGGCTCGGGCGTCTACGGAACGCTGCTGCTGCAGCGCATCGGCGGCCTGCTGGTGCTGGGGCCGATAGTGCTGCGGGCTGGCATCCTCACCAGCATCCGGCTGACGGCCCGCCGGATCGCCGCGCTCGCGGCCATCGGCGGCTGCGACATCGTGGCCAACGGGTCCTACGCACTGGCTGCTAGCCACGGCGACCTCGCGGTCGCGGCCGTGCTCGCGTCGCTCTACCCGGTGGTCACCGCGCTGCTGGCCAGGGGGATCCTGGCCGAGCGGCTGCGGCCGGTGCAGAGCATCGGCGTGGTCGCGGCACTCGGCGGCGTGCTGCTGCTCAGCTCGTGACGCTGGCCGCGGACCGGCCGGTGACCGCCTAGCCTGGCTGCATGCGCCAGCGCGACCAGCAGCTCCGGCACCGCTGGTCCCGGCGGCGCACCGCGGGATTGTGCGCATTCCTCGCGGGCGTGACCGCGGTGGCCGTCGGCGCGGCTGTCCTATCTCCCGGCCCTGGCCTGTCCAGGCTGCTGGAGTCCGGTATCGCGCAGGACCCCTGTCATCCGGCCGAGGCGCTGCCGGTACCCCCGGCCATGGCCGGCCAGTTCGAGCCCGACAGCAGTGTGCTCGTCTCCAGCCAGGGTGTCCTCGCCGCGCCCGGCAAGATCGTCCCGCTAACGGGCGCCGAGGCATCCTGCGCAGCGGCGGCGGTCCGGGCCGACCGGACCTGGCTGAGCCAGGGCGTCGTGCCGGGCCTGACCACCGGCCAGCGGACGCTGGCCAGCCGGGCGCTGCTGGACCTGCGTCTCGCCGTCCGTCCGGACGGTGCCGTCGTCGCTGGCTGGTCGGCCGGCTGGGAGTATGACTGGCCGCGAGATGCCAGCTGGGCGGCGGTCGCGCTCGCGGCTACCGGCCACAGTGCCGACGCCTACCGGGTGCTGCGGTTCCTGCAGCGCGTGCAGCCGCCCGGCGGCGGCTGGGCCGCCAGGTACCTGCCCGCGGGTTCCGGCCCGGTGGCCGACGGGCGGCCGGCCGAGCTAGACGCGGTCGGCTGGGTTCCATGGGCGGTCTGGTGCTGGTACTCCGCGGCCAGCCGGGCCGATCCGGCCAGTGCAGCCGGGCAGCTGCGGTTGCTCTGGCCGATGGTGCAGCGCTCCGCCGCCGCAGCGACCCGGTCGCTCACTGCGGCCGGCCTGCCGCATCCGGCCATGGACTACTGGGAAAACTCGACAGGCGTCACCACCATCGAGACGGCCGCGGCGCTGGCGGCCGGCTTGCGGTCGGCCGCTGGCCTGGCCGCGGTGGCCAGCCACCCGGCCAGCGAAGCGCGCTGGGCCAGCGCGGCGGGCCGGCTGGCGGCAGCGATCAGCGTGAACTTCGGCCGGACCGGTTACCGGCGGACGCCAGCGGCCGGGTCAGGTTACGACGCCGCCGTTACCTTCCTCGGGCCGCCGTTCGAACCTGCCCAGCCCGCTGTGCTGCGGGCCGCAGCCAGGGCAGCTGCCGTGCTGCGGCTGCAGGCCGGCGGCGTGCTGCCCGGCTCGCAGTGGCCCGGCTACCGGCAGATCGCCTGGACGCCGGAGACGCTGTTCTTCGCCCTGCTCGACGCCTCGACCGGCAACGGCGGGCAGGCGAGTCAGGTGCTGACCTGGCTGGCCGGGCACCAGACCCGCCTCGGCGAACTGGCCGAGCAGGTGAACAAGGACGGCAAGCCGGTCTCGGTCGCCCCGCTGACCTGGACCGACTCGCTCGTCCTCGTTACCCTGCTGGCGCTAGCGCATCACCTGCCGAACGTGCCCGGCGTGAACGAGACGCCGCGCAGCACCTCGCCATCGCCGGCCGACCTGACGGTCACGAACTGCTCCCCGCCGTCGGGTACGGCGGATGCCGGGTCATCGGTGATGGCGACTAGCTTGTTCGGGTCTGCGCCCTGGTCGCCGTTCCCGCTGACGGTGGAGGTAATGGCCCAGATCGTCACCGACCCGTCCCGGTTGACCCGGCCGGTGATGTTGCGCAGGCCGTCGGTCGCGGGCGCCCAGGGCAGCCCGGTGGCGGCGTTGTCGCCGGTCGGGTAGCCGGCTACCGCGTACGGAGTGCCGAGGTTCAGGCCCGCGGTGAGGGTATAGGCCAGATTCCAGCTGGTGCCGTTGAAGACCCACTTCTGCAGGCCCGCGGTGGTCTGCGCGGCGGCGGCGGTGTAGGTGCCGGTGGCGGCCGAATAGGTGTTGGTGCCGTTTCCCTCATCAGCGACGTACAGCGTGTCCGCGTTGGCGAACCAGATGCCGAACGGGAAGGTCGTGGACGTCTTCGCCAGTGTGGTCGGGAAACCCTGCAGGATGCACATGTTGTACGGAGCCACGCCCTCGGTCTGCAGTAGCGCCGGGTTGTACGCGATCGGGGAGGTGGGCAGCGCAGCACCCGGCTGCGGTACGCCGACGCCGTTCGGGCAAGCCTTCCCGGTCGTGTCGATGAAGTACACGGTGTTGATCCCGTTGCCGCCGCTGCCCTTGGTGAAGTACACGACGTTGTCGTGAATCGTCAGGCCGCGGAAGTTGGTGTCTTTCCCGATCTTGTCGGCCTTGTCGCCGAGCTGGGTGACGTTAAAGCTGCCGACGGGCGCGGGCTGATCCGGATTCTGCAGCCGCTCCGGCTGGTGCGCCGGGCTCATGATCTGCGCGCCGGCTCCGATGATGATCCCGTTGGGCTGCGGGTTGGCGCCGTTTCCCGCGTTCCCCGAGGTGTAGATGACGGGGTCTTCGCCAGAGTCGTTCAGAATGGCGGCCCGGCCGTTGTTGCCGCTGTAGGCGTTCGTCAGCGTGTAGCGCAGCCGGCCCTGCTCATCCACCGTGGCTACGACCCGGTAGGTGGCACCGGTTACCGGGTTCGTCGGATCAACGTCGCCAGGCGTGTTCGAGTTCGAGACGTCGAGCGCGTTCGGCTGCACGTAATAACCCATGAAACTCAGCTGGCGGCCGCTGGTCGACAGGTTCAGCGCCAGCTCCGACTTGGACGAGAAGCTCGTGACGACATAGCCGTCCTTGTTGTCGCCGTGCCTGGTATCGCCGGACCAGCCCGCACCGGATGGCACGCGCAGCGTGTTGATCAGGTGTCCGCCGGGCGTGATCTGGTCGAGCAAGATCGGGGAGGTAATGCCGAAGCTGCCGTCGACGGAGTCGTTATTCCAGACGCCCGGGTACGTCCCGTCGCTGCTGGCCGTGGCACAGCCAGTGGTACAGCCTGGCGGCAGCACGGTAACGCCGGGCTGCAGCAAGCCTGCCGACCCGGTGTAGACCGACCGGCTCACGACCAGATTGCCCGGCAGGAACCATGGATGATCGTCGGCGTGTGCGGCGGAGCCGCCCAGCGGCCCGGCAGCGGCCAGGATGCCAGCCAGCAGCGCTGCGGAGGCCACCAGCGGTATGCGCCAGCGGCGACCCTTCCGGGCTGGCTCAGGCAGGACTCGGATCGTCATCAGGTCACGACCTTCTGTGCGGGGATGCGAACTCGCCATTCGCTCGGATAAAGCCTGATGACCGCAACGAACACGACGGTGAACTAGCCATGAAATGCGGGGCAATGGCGGGCAATGGCGGGGGAGCCGGTGCGGACCGCGGCGGCATGCACGACGCGTGCCCAGCGGCAGGCTCCGGCGGCGCGCACCTGGTGCGATCGGCGGATGCCAGCGCGGTGCCGCCGTTAGGACAGGCCGCCGGCCAGCGCGACGATAATGCCAATCCCGGCGGCGCCGAGAATGGCGGTCACCACGCCGCGCCGCAGCAGCAGCAACCAGCACGACACCGCGGCCAGCACCGCGACCTGCCAGAACTGGGTCAGCCCCAGGCCGAGGGTAACGGCAGCGCCGGCGATGGCACCGATCGCGGCAGGCCCGGCGCCGCCAAGGAACGCCTGCGCCGCTGCACTGCGCCGGAACCGGTCGAACCGCGGGCCGGCCGCTAGCACCATCGCGAATGACGGCGCGAACGCGATGACCGCGGCGAAAATACCGCCGGCCAGCCCGGCGGCGGCATAGCCGACGACAGCCACCGTCTGAACCACCGGACCGGGAGTGACCTGGCCAAGCGCTACCGCGCTCAGGAACTGCGCGGTGGTCATCCAGTGATAGGTGTGGACGGCGTCGTGCTGCATCAGCGGGATGATCACGAAGCCGCCGCCGAATGACAGCGCGCCGACCTTCAGCGCGACCCAGGCCAGCGAGCCGAACACCCCTGCCGTCACTGCGCCGGCGGCGGCCAGTGGCAGCAGCCCCGGCGTCCGGCCGGAGCCGGAATCACCGGGGCGCCGGGCGTCCGGCGGTGCTGCCCGCCCGGCGGCAGGACGGCCGGCCGGCCGGGCATCGGCAGGCGCGGTCCGCCGTGCCAGCCACTCCAGCAGACCGCAGGCCAGCAGCACAGCGACCAGGAACTGGCCGGCCAGGTTCGCTCCGATACCGCCAGCCAGCAGGTAGCACACCCAGCGGGTGCGTGCTGCCCGGACCGGGCCGGCCCGCCGCCAGCTCGCTGGTACCAGCGCGACCGCCGCGCTCACCGCCACAGCCGGAACGGCCGCGCCGGCGCCAGCCGCTGCGCCGCGCACCCAGGCTGGCGGCGAGTGCGCGAGGAAGAGCACCGACAGGCCGAGGATGATCACCAGGCCGGGGACAATAAAGCACACGCCGCCGACGACGGCGCCGACCGTACCGGCTAGCCGCCACGCGCAGAAGATGGCCAGTTGCGTCGAGGCGGGCCCGGGCAGCAGCGAGGTGGCGGCGATGCCGTCCTCGAACTCCGACTCGGCCAGCCAGTCGTTGCGCCGGACGCAGAGTTCCCGCAGCAAGGCGATGTGGGCAGGCGGTCCGCCGAATCCGGTTATGCCGATCCGGCCCCATTCGCGCGCGATGACCGCGAGCGGCACCCGCGGGTGCGGTGGCTGAGGCTGGCCGGCGCCGCCGTCCCCCGCCGCCTCGCTGACTGGCATGACGCCATCATCCCGGCTCGCGGGTCCCGGTAGCGCGGGAGAGGGCCGGAATGACCGGCAGCCGACAGAACTTGTCAGGATGCTGGCCGGCCGGATCCCGGCCGGCCGGATACCGCCCCCGGGCCGCTGATCACGGTCGCGCCAGCGGCGTCGACCGCAAGCGGCAGCACTTGCCAGGCCGACGCCGCTTCCGCCGCGTGCTGAGCCACCTCGGCAGCACCAGGGCGCGCTCCGGCCATGGTGAGCACCAGCACGGCGGGCCCGGCCCCGGAGACGGCCGCGGCCAGCCCGCCCGCCCGTAGCCGGGCTACCAGGGCGGCGCTGGCTGGCATCGAAGCGGCCCGGTAGGCCTGGTGCAGGAAGTCCTCTGTTCCGGCGAGCAGCAAGTCCGGCCGGCTCGTCAGGGCCGCGATCAGCAGCGCGGCCCTGGCCGAGTTGGCCGCCGCGCTCTGGTGCGAGATCTGCGCAGGCAACGCCAGCCGGGCGGTCACGGTGGGCAGCGAGTCAGCCGGGATGCACAGCACCGGCGCCAGTCCGGCCAGTGTGGTCAGCCGGGCCATGCTGACACCGGCGGGCGATTCCCAGGCCACGGTCAGCCCGCCGAACAGGCACGCGGCCACGTTGTCCGGATGCCCTTCCAGCTCGCACGCGAGCTCGAAGAGCGACTGATCGGGCAGCGCCCCGGCCCACCCGGCGTGATCGGCCAGTGCCCTGGCCGCCACCAGGCCAGCCACGATGGCCGCAGCGGACGAGCCAAGGCCGTAGCCCTGCGGGACGTCGTTCCGGCAGCTAACCGAAAGGCCCGGCGGCTGCGCGCCGATGGCGGCAAAGCCAGCGCGCATGGCCCGGACCACCAGGTGCTGCTCGCCGCGATCGAGGTCGCCGGCCCCGCAGCCGGTCACCGCCACGTCAAGCCCGTGCGGGAGCACCTGCGCCCGGACGGTGTCATGCAGGCTGAGTGCCAGGCCGAATGCGTCGAAGCCAGGGCCCAGGTTCGCGCTTGTCGCCGGGACGCGGACGGTAACTGGCTCGCCCGGCCAGATCTGCACCGAAGTCATCGCAGGTTCAGCGCCGCCGCCGCTGCATCGACGTCAACCGTGACGGTCCTCGGCACCGACGCGCCGGCCACGGCGGTATCGGGATCCTTCAGCCCATGCCCGGTTATCGTGCAGACGACCACCGACCCGGCGGCAACGGTGCCGTCCGCGCTTGCCTGCAGCAATCCTGCTACTCCGGCCGCCGAAGCCGGCTCGCCGAACACGCCCTCGCGCTGCGCGAGCAGCCGGTAGGCAGCCAGGATCTGGTCGTCGGTCACCGAGCCGATCAGCCCGCCAGACTCGGCGCGGGCTTCTTCGGCGAGATGCCAGGAGGCCGGGTTGCCGATCCGGATGGCGGTGGCGACCGTAACGGGGTCCAGGATGGGACGGCCGGCCACGATAGGAGCCGCACCCGCGGCCTGGAACCCGAGCATCCGCGGCGTCTTGGCAGCCTTCCCGTCGGCTGCGTACTCGCGGTATCCGAGCCAGTAGGCAGCGATGTTGCCGGCATTGCCGACAGGCAGGCAATGCACGTCCGGAGCATCGCCCAGCGCGTCCACGATCTCGAACGAGGCCGTCTTCTGGCCCTGCAGCCGCTCGGCGATTGACCGAGTTCACCAGCGCGACCGGGTAGTCCGCGGCGATCTTGCGCACGACCTCCAGGCAGTCGTCGAAGTTGCCGTCGAGCTGGAGCAGCCGGGCTCCGTGCGCCAGTGCCTGCGCCAGCTTGCCGACCGCGACGCTGCCCTTGGGCACCAGCACCGCGCAGGCAAGGCCGGCCCTGGCCGCGTAGGCGGCCGCACTGGCGCTGGTGTTGCCGGTGGACGCGCAGATCACCGTGGTCGCCCCCCGGCTGGCAGCCAGCGTGACCGCGACCGTCATTCCCCGGTCCTTGAAGGAACCTGTCGGGTTAACGCCCTCCACCTTGAGGTAGACCGAGCAGCCGGTCAGCTCCGACAGGACCGGCGCCGGCAGCAGCGGCGTGCCGCCCTCGCCGAGTGAGACAACCGGAACGCCGTCAGGGACAGGCAGCCTGGACCGGTACTCGCCGATGATGCCGCGCCACGGTCCGGGCCGGGTGATCGCGGGGCTCACTCGCCCTCCAGCGCCTCGACGCGCATCACGCTGTCGACGTTGCGCACCGCCTCCATGGCACCGAGCACCGCCACGGTTTTCGCCAGGGCCGCCTCCCTGGCTACATGCGTCATGATGATCAGATTCGCGTCCTCGCCGCGGCCCTCCTGCCTGACCGCCTTGATGGACACCCCCTGCTGGGCGAATGCATCGGCGACCGGCGCCAGCACGCCGGGCCGGTCGGCCACGTCCAGCTGCACGTAGTAACTAGTGCGGGCATCCCCGATCGGAACCAGCGGCAACTGAGCGTACGTGGACGAATCGGGCCCGCGAAGGCCGGCCAGCAGGTTTCTCGCGATCGCGACCGTGTCGCCGAGAACGGCGCTGGCCGTCGGCTGCCCGCCGGCCCCGGCCCCGTAGAACATCAGCCGGCCGGCGGACTCGGCCTCGACAAAAACGGCGTTGTAGGCCTCGCGCACCGCTGCCAGCGGGTGCGTGCGCGGGATCATCGCCGGGTGCACCCTGGCCGAGATGCCACCGCTAGCCCGCTCGCAGATGGCCAGCAGTTTCACCACGTAGCCCATCGCCTTCGCACTGGCGATATCGGCCGCGGTAACCGAGAGAATGCCTTGCCGGTAGACGTCGTCAGCAGTGACCTCGGTGTGGAAAGCGATGCTGGCCAGGATCGCCGCCTTGGAAGCCGCATCGAAGCCGGCCACATCCGCTGTTGGGTCGGCCTCGGCATAGCCAAGTGCCTGGGCTTCGGCCAGCGCAGCACTGAAATCTGCACCGGAGGTGTCCATCTTGTCGAGGATGAAGTTCGTCGTGCCGTTGACGATTCCGAGCACCCGCCTGACCTCGTCGCCTGCCAGCGACTCGCGCAGCGGGCGCAGCAGCGGGATCGCACCTGCGACGGCGGCCTCGTAGTACAGGTCAGCGCCCGCCTGGCTAGCAGTCTTATGCAGCACGGCGCGGTCGGATGCGACCAGCGCCTTGTTCGCGGTGACAACCGATTTGCCGGCGCTCAGGGCGGCCAGCAGCAGCGTCCTGGCCGGCTCGATGCCGCCAATAAGCTCGATGACGATATCGACGTCGGGCCTCGTTACCAGGGCCAGGCCATCGGTCGTCAGCAGGTTCGCAGCGACTGGCACGTCGCGTTGCCGGCCAGTGTCGCGCACGGCCACGCCCACGATCTCCAGCGGCGCGCCCGCTCTGGCCTTGAGATCGGCGGACTGCTCGGTCAGCAGCCGGTATACCTGTGAGCCGACCGCTCCGCACCCGAGCAGCGCAACCTTGAGCGGCTCGCGATCGCCGGCCCGCCCGCTGGTCCCGCGCGGGCCCGGTTCCGGGGTGTCAGTTTCCGCCGCGATTGTTGCCCGCACTACCGCGTCTTGCATTGCAGCCAGCTCCCCTCACCCACCCCGGCGGGGGATAGCCGTCAGCAAGTGAGCTGACCTCGCTGACTGCCAGGGCCGTTAAGTCGTCCAAGCTTAGCGAGCGGCGCGTGACCGCCGTCGCGGGTCCTCGCCGCAGCCGCTCGGCCGTCAGACTGGACGGCGGACCAGCGAGCGCAGCAGCCGTTCCGCTTCCTCGTCCGGATCACTGGTCAGCCCGGTATGAACCGGGCCTGGTTGCACCACAGTGCTGCGCGGCGCGGTCAGCCACCCGAACCGGCGCCCGATGTCCTGCAGCCCGGCCTGCCCCGCCGCCGGGTCCTGCGCGCAGACTGCGGCGATGGCGGCCAGCGCCCGGCCGATGCCGGCCACGTCAGCGGCTGGATCGAGCATCAGCAGCCGGTCGATGTCCAGCTCGACCCACGCCCTCAGGTACCGCAGCGGCCGGCAGTACAGGAGCACCCCGGCGTTCATCGCCTCACCGCGGTCAACCCTGGGCACGACGCGCAGGACCGCGTACTCGAACGGCTGCTGGCCGGTCATGCTGAATCCCCCGGGCTCAGCCGGCCGAGACCGGCCGGCCGCCCGGCGCCGGAAGCCGCCCGGCGCGATCCATGTCCGGGCTGCAGGCCTTCGCGGGCCGCCCCGACCAGGGCCGGCAGCCACCCGGGCCGGGCGTCTAGCCGGGCGCGCACCTGTGCCACGTAAGCGTCACGCAACGCGGCGGCGTCGGTGAAGCCCGGCTCTCCGGTCAGCCATTCGTCGGGCACTTCCTGCACCGCCGCGCGCACAGCGACATCGGTCAGCCTGGGTGCGAGGCTGGCATCGGCGTCCTGCGACCAGCGCCCCGCAGCCGAGCAGCGCATGGTCGGCAACGTCGTAGAGCCGTTCCGTCGTCGCTGCCGCGCTGGTCCACCGGTGCTGGAAAGTGAGCGTCGCGCCGTGGTCGATCAGGTAGAGGCGGCCATGCCATAGCAGCATGTTCGGATTGCGCCAGGACCGGTCGGCGTTGCCGACCACGGCGTCAAACCACATGATCTGGCCGGCCAGGCCGGGTTCCACGGTTCCGGCGCCGGTCTCGAAGTCCAGCGCACCCGGCAGGAAGTCCACCCCGAGGTTCAGCGCCGCTGCTGGCCCGCAGCAGATCCTGGATCTCCTGGTCCGGTTCGCCGGGTGCCATAGCCGGATCCACCTCGACCGTGACCAGGTCGGGGACTGGCAGCCCGCAGGCGCGGGCGAGACCGGCACTGATGATCTCCGCGATCAGGGCCTTGCGGCCCTGGCCGGCCCCGCGGAACTTCACCACGTACGTGCCGAGGTCGTCGGCCTCCATCACGGCAGGCAGCGAGCCGCCCTCGCGCAGCGGCGTCACGTACCTGGTCGCTATGACTCGGGTAAGCACAAGGCCGCAGCCTACGCCCGGCGGCAGGCCGTCAGGATTGCTGCCAGGATTAATGGCAGCAAGGGCCGGGCTGGCAGGGCTGGCCCGGTAGCCGCCTGACGGCGGAAGGAGCGGATCGCGATGAAGCCGATGGCCGAGGACTGGGACCGGGCGGTCGCCGTTGTCGCCCACCCCGATGACCTGGAATACGGAGCCGCCGCGGCGGTAGCGCCGGTGGACCGGGCAGGGCAAGAAGGTCTCCTATGTCCTGGCCAGCAGCGGCGAGGCTGGCATCGCGGGCCGGCACCCGGCCGAGGTAGGGCCGTTGCGCGAGGAAGAAGAGCGGCGCAGCGCGGCCATCGTCGGCGTGTCGGAGGTCGTGTTCCTCGGGCATCCGGACGGGCTGATCGAGTACGGCGTGCCGCTGCGACGCGACATGGCCGGGCGTTCCGGCGCCTGCACCCTGACGTCGTGATCACCATGAGCTTCGACCTGACCTGGGGCGAGGACGGACCGGTCAACCATGCCGACCACCGGGCCGTCGGGCTTGCCGTGCTGGATGCCTGCCGTGACGCCGCCAACGAATGGGTGTTCCCCGAACTCGGGCCGCCCGTTACCTCGATAAAGCATGCCTACGTCGCAGGCACCGGCAATCCGACCCACTTTGTCGACGTGACCGAGACCATTGACGCCGGCGTCGCGTCGCTGCAAGAGCACCGCGCTTACCTGGACGGGCTTGGCGGCGACTTCGACCCGGACTGAGTTCCTCCGGAACATGACCGGCTACCTCGGCCTGGGCGCGGGCTGCGAGTACGCGGTCGGACTACGGCACTACCCGATGGGCTGACGAGCCGCAGGCTCGGTGTCACGGCCGGGAGCCGCTGCGACCGTGGGCGGGCCGGATTTCCACCGCCCGGTGACGGACATCGCGACCAATGCCGCCACCACCGCCGCGATGACCAGCGGCAGGATCACCGCGTGGCTGATGTTATGCAGGGCCGGCACGACGCGGCCGAGGCTCTGCGGGCTGCCGCCCAGGCCGAGGCCGGGCATATCGGCGATGGTTGCCACGGTCAGCCAGCTCAGCACCAGCCAGTCGAGCCGCGAGGCCGGGTAGAACACCAGCAGGCATACGACCATCACGTCATACCAGGGGTACTGCTCCGGCCAGACCAGCAGCCAGCCGAAGCTGATCGCGAGCGCCAACCGGACCAGGACGGCGTCGCGGCCCGACCCGGCCCACCTGAACCCGGCAGGCAGCCGCCACAGTGCCAGCACTGCCACGGCAATCGCCAGGCCGCCGGCCAGCGGCAGCACGTGCCCGGACATGGCGCCAAGATGACTGACCAGCGGCAGGTAGATGCCCCGGCCACCAGGTGCGCCCAGGGCTGACCGGACGGCAGCCGAGCCGGCCAGCGCGAACGACGGGACCAGGATCGCCGCGGCCCCGGCCGCCATGGCCAGCAGGCGGCCGGGCTGCCTATGCAGCGTCCAGGCGGCCGCTAGGCCAAACAGGGCATACGAAGCTTTCACATCGGCGGCCGCACCGAGCCAGGCACCAGCCGCGAGCGCGCGCCAGGGCGGCGTCTCCGGCGCGGACCGATCCAGCATCAGCAGGCCGGCGATGCCGGCCGCGGCCGCCAGTACGTCAAGATGGCCGCCCGCGACAACAGTCCACAACAGCAGCGGGTTGGCCGTCCACAGCAGGTGGGCTCGCAGCCTCGCCCGCATGTCGGCCCTGAAGATCCGGTCTGCGCCAATCGCTACGGCCCCAAAGGCCAGTGCGTTCGCCAGTTTCAGCCAGAACACGTCCGCCACCAGCAGCCGGCCGCCGAGCTTCGCCGCCAGCAGCTGCTCCGCAGTCGCCAGCGGCCCGTACACACTGTGCCGGTGCGCCCAGTTCAGCGGGACGCCAGCCAGCTGATGGTAGGTGCCGAACAGGGCCAGCGTGGTGGTGTACGGGCTGTGCCCGAGCGCGGCCATGTGCCCGTAGACCGCGTAGTCGAGAGCGTCGGTCGTGCCGACCGGAGGCAGTACGACCAGGGCGGCTATCCCGGTCATCGCGACGGCCAGCAGCGCGCGGACTGGCAGCCACCCGCCGCGCCGCACCACCACCAGGCCGGCCATGACGCCCGCCCCGCCCAGGGCTGCCGCCAGCCAGCTGGCAGCCACGACGGCCTCGGCAGGCACGCGCGCACTGAGCTGCCATGGCGGGCCACTGGCGGGCATCGGCAGGCCCGGCGTCATCCAGCTGCTCCGCAGCAGCGAGGCCGCGATCATGATCAGGATGGCGGCGGCAATAGCACCGATAGCCAGCAAACCCGGCATCCGGCTCTGGCCAGCTGACTGGCTCCGGGCTGCCGACTTGCCACCGGCTGCCGACTTGCCACCGGCTGCCGACTCGCCACCGGCTGCCGACTCGCCACCGGCCGCCGACTTGCGCCGGGACCGGAGCGCGGCTGGGTGCAACCGGGCTATGCCATAGTGACTGCCGCTCATGCCGCCAGAAGCCGCTCGTGTTGTCAGATGCCGCGCATCGCGTCGGATGCTGTCCGGCCGGACGCCTGCCCGCCGCACCCCAGATGCCGCCGGAACAGCACTAAAGCCACGTAAGGGGCGTTTGCTGCGGACGAAGTGTGCTGCTGCCTCCAGCGGCCAGCCTATGCCATCGACAAGGCCGCGGCCGGTGTCCGCTCACTGCGAACGTCTCCAAGCCGCGGAACAAATAAGCTCCAAGAGAGCTTGTAGCCCTGTAATCAGGTAAGCAAGCCAGCGCCTAGCTTCAGGAAGTGACCTTTCATGGCCGAGACCCTTTCGCTACCGGTCCTGCCGCTGGACGACAACGTCGTGTTGCCGACCATGGTGGTCCCGCTCGACCTGTCCGCGACGGACGCGCGGGCGGCGGTCGAGGCGGCCCAGCTCGCGGCCGCTGCCGCCGGCGACGACGCCAACGCGAACATCCTGCTAGTACCGCGGCCGGACGGCAGCTATTCCCCGGTCGGCACGCTGGCCGTCATCGAGCAGGTCGGCCGGCTTCCCAGCGGCGAGCACGCGGCTGTGGTCCGGGGCATCGCCAGGGTTCAGATCGGCACCGGCACTGTCGGTCCCGGCCGGGCGCTGTGGGTCGAGGGCACCGTCATCGACGAGCCGGAGCCGAGCAAGCAGGCCACGGAGCTGGCCCGGGAGTACCGTGGCCTGGCAGCCGCCATCCTGCAGAAGCGGGGCGCCTGGCAGTTCATCGACGTCGTGCAGCGCATCACCGACCCGTCCGCACTTGCCGACAGCGCCGGCTACGCCGGCTATCTCAGCCTGGAGCAGCGTCGCCAGCTGCTGGAGACCATGGATCCGCAGACCCGGCTTGAGCTGCTCGTGGCCTGGGCGCGTGACCACCTCGCCGAGCTCGACGTCGCCGAGACGATCAGTAACGACGTCAAGGAGGGCATGGAGAAGCAGCAGCGCGAGTTCCTGCTCCGCCAGCAGCTCGCCGCTATCCGCAAGGAGCTGGCCGAGCTGGACGGCAAGCCCGCCTCTGAGGAGGATGACTACCGCGCCAGGATCGAGGCTGCCGAGCTGCCGGAGAAAGTTCGCGAGGCAGCGTTGAAGGAAGCAGCCAAGCTCGAGCGCGGTTCGGACCAGTCGCCTGAGGCTGGCTGGATCCGCACGTGGCTCGACACGCTGCTCGAGGTGCCGTGGAACACCACCACCGAGGACGCCTACGACATCACCGGCGCGCGGGCCGTGCTCGATGCCGATCACGCGGGCCTGGACGACGTCAAGGACCGGATCATCGAGTACCTGGCTGTCCGCAAGCGCCGTTCCGACCGCGGCCTTCAGCTCGTCGGCGGCCGTCGCAGCGGCGCGGTGCTGGCGCTGGGCGGACCGCCCGGCGTGGGCAAGACCTCGCTCGGCGAGTCGGTCGCGCGCGCCATGGGCCGCAAGTTCGCCCGAGTGGCCCTGGGCGGCGTCCGGGATGAAGCGGAGATCCGCGGCCACCGGCGCACCTATGTCGGGGCCCTGCCGGGCCGCATCGTGCGGGCCGTCACCGAGGCCGGCTCCATGAACCCGGTGATCTTGCTGGACGAGGTCGACAAGCTCGGCGCCGACTACCGGGGTGACCCGACGGCAGCACTGCTCGAGGTGCTGGACCCGGCGCAGAACCACACGTTCCGTGATCACTACCTCGAGGTCGAGCTCGACCTGTCCGACGTGCTATTCATCGCCACCGCGAACGTGGTCGACGCCATCCCGGCGCCATTGCTGGACCGGATGGAGCTCATCACGCTGGATGGCTACACCGAGGACGAGAAGGTCACCATCGCCAGCGGTCACCTGCTGCCCCGCCAGCTCGACCGCGCCGGCCTGGACGCAGCCGAGGTCACCTTCACCGACGACGCGCTGCGCAGGATCGCCGCCGAGTACACCCGAGAGGCGGGCGTTCGCGCGCTAGAGCGCACCATCGGCAGGGTGCTGCGGAAGATCGCCGCGCAGGCCGAGTCCGGTAAGGCCGCGATGCCCGTCGTCGTCGGACCAGAGGACCTGACCGGATACCTCGGCCATCCGCGGCACACCCCGGAGTCGGCCGAGCGCACCGCAGTGCCCGGCGTGGCCACCGGACTCGCGGTCACCGGCGCCGGCGGCGACGTGCTGTTCATCGAGGCATCGCTGGCCGACCCGGAGACGGGCGCCACCGGCGTCACGCTCACCGGCCAGCTCGGCGACGTGATGAAGGAGTCCGCCCAGATCGCGCTGTCCTACCTGCGCTCCCATGGCGCGGAACTGGAACTGCCGGTCGGCGACCTCAAGGACCGCGGCGTGCACGTGCACGTCCCGGCCGGAGCGGTGCCTAAGGACGGCCCGAGCGCCGGGGTCACCATGACGACCGCGCTGGCCTCGCTGCTGTCTGGCCGGCTGGTCCGGTCCGACGTGGCGATGACTGGTGAGGTATCCCTGACCGGCCGGGTGCTCCCCATCGGCGGCGTCAAGCAGAAGCTGCTGGCTGCGCACCGGGCCGGGATCAGCACCGTGCTGATTCCGAGCCGCAACGAGCCGGACCTGGAGGATGTGCCGGACAACGTCCGCGAGGCGCTGAGCATCCATCCGGTCAGCGACGTTCGCGAGGTGCTCGAACTGGCGCTGGAACCGGCCGCATCCCGATCCGCGGTAGCGGCTTAGGCCCGGCCGCGCTCAGCGGCACGAGCGGCGCCCCGGTGGTCGGTCCCTGACCGCCGGGGCGCTCACATGTGCCAGACGCAGTGCGCTAACGGGCGCGCCGGCGCAGCGCGAGCGGCATCATCGCGGACTCAAGCTGCACCCTCAGGCTCATCTTGCTCTCGCCCTCACGCCGGTCGGCGAAATGAATGGGCACCTCGACGATCTTCAGTCCGTGCTGGACGCTGCGGTAATTCATCTCAACCTGGAAGCTGTAACCGTTGCTGCGGACGCTAGCCACGTCGATGGCGGTCAGTGCCGAGCTCCGCCAGAGCTTGAAGCCCGCCGTGACGTCCCGGACACCCAGGTGCAGCAGCACCCGCACGTACATGTTGGCAAAGCTGGACAACGCCTTGCGGTGCCACGCCCACTCACTGGCCAGGCTCGCGCCGCAGACATACCGCGAGCCGATGACAACGTCCGCGTCGGTGGCGAGCAGGGTGCCGAGCATCTGGGGCAGGTACTCCGGCGCATGGGACAGATCGCTGTCCATCTGGACAACGAACTCCGCGCCCGCATCCAGGGCGCGCGTCATGCCATCGACGTACGCGCGGCCGAGCCCTTGCTTACCGGGCCTGTGCACTACCCCCATCCGGTCGGCGCCGTACTTCTCGACCAGCTCGTCGGCGATCGCACCGGTGCCGTCGGGAGAGTTGTCGTCGGCGACCAGGATCCGCAAGCCGGTCAGCGGCAGGCTGAACAGTGCCTCGACGATCACCGGCAGGTTGGCTGCCTCGTTGTAGGTAGGCAGCACGATGGTCAGCGCCGCTGAGCTCCAGGGCGCCGGCAACTCCACGGCCTGCCCGGTCAGCCCGCGCTCTCGAAGCGCCATCTCATCCTCCGCATTACCGCTGGAAACGTCAGGCCCTGCTGGTCAGCTTCCAGGGACCGCAGCCTACATGCCACCCGGCAGGCAAGCCGATCGCACAATTTTACTCATTACGGGCGGCATCCTGCTCCTGCCGCCGGTCAACTGCCTGGCCGCCCGCGCAATGATCGTTGCCAGCCGCAGCCTAGCCCGATCAGCCGCCGTCGCCGCAGGCCATCGTCCCGCTGGCCGGGCCTGATCACACCAATTCTACTTTGTCTATTGACTTTACCGATTATGCCCGACCCTGCGTTCGGCATCCGGCTGCACGTGATCTCCAGCGCTAGTGCTGGTTCGGCGAGGGCGTTATGCCGGAGCTGCGTCGCCGCGGGGTCACCGCGCCCGACAACCTTTCGGGACTGCTCGCCACCGCCTGAGCCAGCCCAGGCGGCCAGTGCGCCAGCCAGCATGACCGCGAGGCCGCCCCGGCCACGCCGCCGAGCGGCTGGGCCGGCCGGGTTCCAGCTCCAGGCCGGCCTAGCCTTAGCTACGCCCGGCGCGTATTTTCCTCGGTGCGGTGTTCGGTTCCTGCCACTTGCGGCAAGCAATAGCTAACCGTGCATTGCGCGTTAGTCCGGAATGGCGCGAGGTCTGGGCCGAGACCCTTGTATGCGCCGTCGCCGTCCAGCAGCATGTGGGACATGGCAGCTAACCAGCTCGGTCAGATCCAGCACGTTGTGCAGTTGATGCTGGAAAACAGGTCCTTCGACCATATGCTCGGCTTCCTTTACCCGGCCCGGACCGGGCCAGATGGCCAGCCATTCGAGGGACTGCTCGGAACCGAATCGAATATCGGTACCGATGGCAACCCGGTGTCCGTATTCCAGATCTCCGCTGCCAGCCCCGGTGGTTATTTCATGCCCGGTGCGGATCCCGGTGAAGGCTACGCGAACACCAACTCCCAGCTGTTCGGCAGCGGCAGCCCGCCAAGCCCGCCGGTGGCCGCCAACAACGGATTCGTGACCAACTTCGCGGCCGCGATCAGTTACGACCAGCGGTCCGGGCGAAGCATCCAGCCCGGCACTACCGCGGCCGACATCATGGGGATGTTCCCGCCATCGGCACTGCCGGTGCTGTCCGGGCTTGCCCGCGGCTTCGCGGTCTGCGACCACTGGTATAGCTCGGTGCCGACGGAGACTTTCCCTAATCGGGCCTTCGCCGCTGCCGCCACCAGCCAGGGGCACATGAACGACGCCACCGGGTCCTTCACCGTGCAAAGCATCTTCGGCCTGATGACGGCGCACAACCTGAGCTGGAAGATCTACGGCTACGACGCCGAGCCGCTGACTCGCGGCAACTTCCCGGACACGCTGAACGCACCCGACAGTTGTTTCGGCAAGTTCGCCGACTTCCAGGCCGACGCGCAGGCCGGCAGTCTGCCCGCCTATTCCTTCCTGGAGCCAAGCTGGGGGTCTACGGGCAATAGCCAGCATCCCAACTATGACGTGGCGCTGGGCGAGGCACTCATCCAGCAGGTGTACCAGACACTGCGCAGCGGACCTGGCTGGAACCAGACCTTGTTCCTCATCACCTACGACGAGCACGGCGGATGCTACGACCATGTGCCGCCCCCGGCCGGCGCCACCCCGCCGGACAGCACGCCGGGCGAATTCGGCTTCGATTTCAAGCGGTTCGGCATCCGGGTGCCCGCGGTGCTCGTCTCACCGCTGATCCCGGCCGGCACCATCTACCGGGTGCCCACGGGGACCACTCCGATCGATCACACGTCCGTGCTCAAGACGATCGAGCTGCGCTGGGGCCTGCCAGCGCTCACCGCGCGGGACGCGGCCGCGCCGGACCTCGGCGGGGTCCTGACGCTCGCCACGCCCAGGACCGACGACCCGCTGACCGGCGTTGTGGCCCCGTCTTCGCCGGGCGCTAACCCGGCGGCGGGCGAAGTGTCCCATCTGCTGCAACTGCACGCGCAGCAGATCTCCGACCTCCAGGTTCCGCTGAATCAGCTGCACGACGCGCCGCTGCTAGCGAACCAGCACACGGCCGCCGACCTGCAGAACTACATAGCGGCCCGGACCCGTACCTGGAAGGCGGCCAAGGCAGCCGGAGATGCCCCTGACCCGCGCTCCTGATCAGGCCGCGCGGGGCTGACGGCGGGCCGATCTTGGCGAGCGCTTCGGCGCAGATAACGCCAGCCGCCACCCCCGCAGCGAGCGGGTACTGACCGACACGACACCTGCGGTCAGCCGATCGGGCAGCCCGGCTTCGCCCGAGCCTCACCCGAGTTGCGGCTCACCATCAGGCACGACTCATCGACCGCCTGGAAGTCTCTGGCCGGGATTCCCTTGAGCAGCGACACCAGCGCGTCCGGCCATTGCGGGTACGCGCTGCCCTGGAAGTACCAGTTGCTGCCGTTGTCGGCGAGGATCAGGCCGTAATTCTCCATCTCCGTCAGTACCGCCTTGGCATCGCGGCAATACGGCGCGGAGTTCCGGCAGAACCGCGCCACGCGGAAGCTGGCCTTCAGCCGGAACCTGGCGCCCATCGGCGGCAGGTTCAGGCTCCGCCCGGCGCCAGCCTGGTGCCGGGCCGGCCAGAGGTAGGACGACCTGGTGACCGCCGCGGTGAACCGGATCGCGTGCGTGATCGGCCTGCCGGTCCGGACGGCCGCCTGGACCTGGGCGAAGTCCAGCAGGCCGGGCAGGATCGGCAAGCCGGCCGCGTCGGCCGAGGTCCAGCCGGCCGGCCGCAGCGCATTCGAGGTCAGGTGCCAGATCGCGCCCGAGCCCGCGGTCGAGCCCCGCGCCGAGTAGCGGGCGTTCCATAGCTCGTACAGCGTGCAGGTGGTCGCGTTGACCATGATCGCGTGCCGGTCACCGCCCGCTTTGCTGCCACCTTCGATCGGGGTATCCGGGCCGAACGGGTACGGGCCCTTGTTGCTCTCGCTGGCATAGCTGAACTTGATCTTCACGAGCTTGTGCTTGCTGGTGACGATCGTGAACGGAATCCCGTACGGATACCCGCCGGAGTTCGGGCCGAAGTCCGGGTGCAGGTAGGTCCGGCGCTGAGTCCATGCTGGCCAGCCAGGCCGCACTGCGCTTGCTGACCGGCAGCTTGGAGATGTTGGTGTTCCACACGTTGTCCGCCGGGAACATCGGCGCAGTTTGGTGCGCCCGGCACCGATGTCGTCAGCACCGGCGTGCTGCTTGCGCCGCCCGGCGGGCTGCCGACCCGGCCCGGCGTGCTGCTGACCCGGGCAGTGACAGCGGCTGCCGCCATTCGGGACGAGGCGGCCCTGGCAGGCTTGGTCCCGACGCTGGCCGTCGCCGTGGTCGCCGCGGCCGCGCCGCATGCCGCGACCGAGATGGCGGCCAGCGTGGTGGCGGCAGCTAGCCGGGCTCTCCGCGCGCTTGCACAATGTCCCGTTAGCACGTGCACTGTCGCATCCTGGCATGGATGAACCCGCGCGCACGGGCGAAGCGGGTGATTTGCCGCCGATGGCCGCCCCACGTATGCGGCCTGGCTGCCGCCCGAACGACACCAGGCCACTAGCGATAGTCGCGCGCCTGGCGATATGGCCGAGTAGCGCCGCCAAGCCGTCAAAGCCGCGGCCGGGGATCGGCGCGTTCCTCTACAGTTGACTGACATGGCGGCACGCTCCCTGAGCGAACTTGTGGCTCCGGACTGGGCTGAGGCCCTCCGGCCAGTCGAAAGCCGGATCACCGAGCTCGGCGAGTTTCTCCGCGCTGAGATCGCCGCTGGCCGTAGCTACCTGCCAGCCGGTGCCAACATCCTGCGCGCCTTCCGCCAGCCGCTGGCCGAGGTGCGGGTGCTCGTCGTCGGCCAGGATCCCGTACCCCACCCCCGGCAATCCGGTCGGCCTGAGCTTCTCGGTCGCGCCCGAGGTGCGCCGCCTGCCCGGCAGCCTGGTCAACATCTTCAAGGAGTACACCGCCGACCTCGGTCACCCCCGGCCGTCGACCGGCGATCTCAGCCCCTGGAGCGAACGCGGCGTGATGCTGCTGAACAGAGTGCTCACCGTCCAGCCGGGCAGCCCCGGCTCGCACCGCGGCAAGGGCTGGGAGCAGGTAACCGAGCAGGCGATCCGGGCTCTGGCCGGGCGCGGCGGGCCGCTGGTCGCGATCTTGTGGGGTAACGACGCCCGGAACCTCGCGCCGCTGCTCGGCAGCACGCCGACGATTCAGTCCGCGCACCCGAGCCCGATGTCGGCCGACCGCGGCTTCTTCGGGTCGCGGCCGTTCAGCCGCGCTGACCAGCTACTGCAGCAGCAGGGCGGCCAGCCGCTCGACTGGAAGCTTCCGTAGGAAGGGAACGGGCCCGGTCAGCGGGCTCACGAGACCGGCAGGTACCCGGCCGTTGCCTCGATGATCGCGCCGGTCGCCAGCAGCAGTGCTTCGCTGTTCGGCGGCCCGATCAGCTGAAGGCTGGCCGGCAGCCGACGGCTGCTTGGCACCGGCAGCGCGAGCGCCGGGAAGCCGGACAGGTTGACCGGGTTGGTGAGCACGGTGTACCGCTGGCGGCCTGCCTGTGCCAGCGACGGCGGGAAGAACGGGACCGTCGGCAGCACCAGCAGGTCCACCGCGCTCAGCGCCCGCAGCAGTGCTTCCCGCCAGGGCTGCTGCGCCGCGCGCGCCCGCGCTAGCTCGGTGCCGGTCACCGCAGCACCCAAGGCGAGCCTGGCCCGAACCTCGTCGCCGAGCAGGTCGCGCCGCGCCGCATCGGCCAGCAGCGCCTGATTCGACTGAACCGCCTCCGCCTCGATGATCATTCCGCAGGCCGCGCTCGCCGCGAGCCACCCCGGCAGGTCGACGTCGATCACTTCCAGGCCGCTGCGCAGCAGCGCTGCATCGATGGCCTCGTCAATCACCGGGTCCACCCCGGACCGGTCGGGCCGCAGCCGGCCGCCCGGCCGCAGGCGCCGGATCCAGCGCGAAGCCGGGTTCCAGCAGCGCCATCCCGGCCGCGACGCCGGCGACATCGCGCGCCATCGGCCCGACCGTGTCCAGGCTCGGCGCCAGCGGCCACACGCCGTCCAGCGAGATCCGGCCATGGGTCGTCTTCAGCCCGGTCACGCCGCAGAACGCAGCCGGTATCCGGATCGAGCCGCCGGTATCCGAGCCGTAAGCGACATCGGCCTCGTCGGCGGCCACCGCGACAGCCGATCCGCTGGACGAGCCGCCGGGAACCAGGGCGGGATCGAGCGGATTGACCGGAGTGCCATAGTGCTCGTTGACGCCCGACGCGCCGAACGCAAGCTCATACAGGTTTACCTTGCCGACGATCGATGCGTTCGCGGCCCGCGCGCCCGGCCAGGCACCGGGCATCGTGCTCGGCCGGTCCGGCGATGGCCGCGACGGCCCGGCTGCCTGCTGTCGTCGGCACACCAGCGACATCGATGAGGTCCTTCACCGCCAGCCGGATGCCGGATCCGCGATAGGGCAGCCGGGTGATGAATGTGGCCATCCGGACACGCTACCGTGCCGCGCGGCCGGCCGCGGCTTGCCTGTTGCTAGCTGGCGCGCACCGCAGGCACCGGCCGCCCGTCTTCGAGGTAGACGGTGCCGTGCTCGTGATCCAGGACCGCGCTCACCCGCCGCCGGATCGGCCCGCGCAGCAGCTTCAGCGCCTCCGGCACCAGCGCAAGCCGGTGCTCGGATACCTCTTCAGCCTGCAGCGTCAGTTCGCTCAGCACCTCGTCGTCGAGTGCGCCGCAGTCGAACAGGAACCGCACGCCGCCCTGGTTTGCGTCGCGCGGCGGCCGGAAATCGACGCACGCGAGCCGTGCGGCAGTGACGGCCAGGCCGGTTTCCTCCAGCACCTCGCGCTGACAGGCCTGCCACGGCGTCTCGCCGTCGGCTTCCATCACTCCGCCGGGAATCGTCCAGCCCGACTTGTAGGTCGGATTCAGGATGAGCAGCCGACCGGCGCTGTCGAAGATAAGCGCACCGGCCGACACCGGGATGGCTGGCAGCACGTACTCGGCCGCGCCCGTCAGGTCGTCCTCCGGCTCGGCCATAGGCCCACAGTACGACGCCGGCCCGGCGCGGGAGTCATCGGAAGGCGCTGATGATCGGGGCCAGCCGGGTCAGGTCGTCCGGTCCGGCGAGGTCGGGCAGCGCGAGGAAGACCGTGCTGACCCCGCGCTCGGCCAGCAGTCGGTAACGGCCGATGTGATCGGCGGCTACTCCGGCATGATGACTCCGCGCGAAGGCCGCGGCACTAGTACGCCCGCGCAGCGCCTCGACCAGAGCGGCGACGTGCTCGCGGTCGCGGCCGACAACGGGCACGTCCAGCACGGTGACCGCGACCCCGGCGGGATCCCGGTCTGCCGCCAGGCAATGCGCGCGCAGCACCGCAAGCTTGCGGTCGAGCACCAGCAGATCCGACGGCAGGTTGCAGCCGTCACCAAGCCGGGCCGCGATGCGCAGCGTGCGCTGCTCTCCGCTGCCGCCGACGATGATCGGGATCGGCGCGGCCGGACGCGGGTAACAGGTCGTCTCCGGCAGGCTGACCCGTGCTCCGGCATAGCTCTTGGTGCCTGGCCGCCAGAGCGCCCGTAGCGTCTCGATCGCGGTCTCCAGCAAGTCGAGGCGCTCGGCAGGCGGCGGGAACGCGAGCCCGAACGCCGGCGTGCTCCCGCTCCCACCAGCCCGCCCCGATTCCGCAGAACGTCCGGCCACCGCACAGCGCGTCGAGAGTGGCGGCCGTCTTGGCCAGCAGTCCGGGCGCACGGAACGTCACCGGGGTGACCAGCGTGCCGAGCCGAAGTGCGGTGTCGAGCCCGGCCAGCAGGCCGAGCGTGACCCACGGCTCGGGGATGGCATCCCAGGCCCGGCCGACCTGCGGGATCTGGATGAGATGGTCCATCAGCGCGATGCCGCCGAAGCCCGCGTCCGCCGCCGCGATCGCGACGGACTTCAGCCAGCCGGCCGGGTCATCGCCCCAGCCGAACCGGGAAATCTGCAGGATGAACTCCAGCCCGGCCGGCTGGACGCGCTGCGCAGTTGCCGCCTGCGCGGCTGCCGGGCGAGTGCGCTGGCTCCGCAGCCACTACCGCCGGGCGCGCAACGAGGTCCCAGCCCTCGGCAGCGAGCTGGCCAGCGACGTCAGGCATCTTCCGCAGCTGGGCGTCCAGCACGGCAGCCGGCACGGGCCGGCGCGCGCTCGGCGTTCCGGCGGCGGCATACCGCCGCGTCGTCGTCGAACAGCACGGCCACGGCCGGCAGCCCGGCCCGCCTCGCTAGCGCGAGATAGCCGACGCCGGCGAGCGGGATCCAGGCCTAGCGTGTCGATGACGGTCGTCAGCTGCCGTCCGGCGCGTGCCGCCGCGATCTGATCGAGTAGCGCGAACGCGTCGGCCGACGCGTCCAGGTCGTTCTCGCCGCTGCCGACCACGGAGCGAAGCTGATCGGACGAGATGGTCTCGGCCGGCCGGTACCGGTCGGCTGCCCAGCTCGACTTGCCCGAGCCGGACGGCCCGACGAGCACGACGACCGCCGGATCCGGGATCGTGGTTTCGTGCTGACTCGGATCAGGATCCACGGCTCCCAGCGTGCCAGACGATGACTGCCCGACGGAGGTTACGCCGGCTCGCGGAACCTGACGGTGCCGCGGTCGATGACGACAGTGCCGTCTTCCTTCGCGGTCTGGAACTGGGCCGTTCCGCCGTCACCGAGCCAGATCGAGACGACCAGTGACTCGCCTGGCAGTACCGGCCTGCTGAAGCGGCCCGGACATCGAGCGTGAACCTGCGCCGGATCGGAGCCGCACAGCTCGTGCAGCAGCACCCGGCCGGTGATGCCATAGGTGCACAGGCCGTGCAGGATCGGCCGGCTGAAGCCGCCCCTGGCCGCGAAGGCGGGATCGGCGTGCAGCGGGTTCCGGTCGCCGGACAGCCGGTACAGCAGCGCCTGCTCGGGCCTGGTCTGCTGCGTCACCTTGTGGTCAGGCGCCCGGTCTGGCAGCTCCCACGGCTCGCGCGGTGCCGCGGTCGCCGCCGAAGCCGCCCTCGCCGCGGATGAACGTGCTGCCGCGCGTCGTCACCACCGGCTCGCCAGTGGCCGCGTCTACGGCATGGTTCTCCGTCTCGACCAGCGCGCCGGAGCCCTTGTCGTAGATGCCGGTGACCATCGCGGAGGTGCGCAGCGTGCCTGCGACCGGCAGCGGCTTGTGCAGCTCGATGGACTGCTCGGCATGCACGAGCATGGCCCGGTCGAAGTCGCCGAGGTCGCCGGACGTCCTGGCCTGGGCCAGCAGCACGCCGAAGGTGGGCAGTACCTGCTGCTGCCACGCCCGCGGTGTTCTCGGTCGTGAACTGCAGTTCCTGCAGCGGGATCGCCGAGGCCCGCGCCTACCCCGATCGCGTACAGCAGCGCGTCGGTGGACGTCCAGGAGCGCTCGTGCGGCTCCCCCGGCACGCCGACGAGACTGTGATTGAGCGGCATCATGGCCTCCAAGCGCAGCAGGCCATGCCCAACCGCATTGACACGGTCGGTCCGGCTGGGTCCAATGGCCTAGTAGAACACGCTTCTAGTATTTCGCTCCACAGTGCAGCGCTCCATACGCCACGCTCGGAGGTTCTGCATGGGTCTGCTTGACGGCCGGGTGGCCATCGTCACAGGCGCGAGCCGCGGCATCGGCGCCGAGATCGCCAGGCGATTCGGCGCCGAGGGCGCCGCGGTGGCGGTCGCGGCGCGGACGAGCTGAGCCCGGCAGCGTCACGGTTCGCGCGGCACGATCGGCGGAGACAACCGACCAGATCCGGGCCGCGGGCGGCACCGCGATCGCCATCGCCGCTGACTTGTCCAGGGCCGAGGACCGGGAGCGGCTGGTGGCCGAGACAACGTCCGTCAGCTCGGCTCGCCCGACATCCTGGTCAGCAACGCCGCCGTCACGTACTTCACCAAGGTCGAGGACTTCACCCCGAAGCGGTACGCGCTGATGTTCGCGGTCCAGGTCGAGGCGCCGTTCCACCTGGCCACGCTCGTCCTGCCCGGCATGCGCGCGCACGGGGCCGGCTGGATCCTCAACATCTCCTCCATCGCGGCCCGGCATCCGGCCATTGCCGCCGGGCCGTTCGCCGGGCGCGGCGGGACGGTGTACGGGATGTGCAAGGCGGCCATCGAGCGCTTCTCTACCGGCCTCGCGGCGGAGCTGTACGCCGGACAACATCGCTGTCAACGCGCTGTCACCGACCAAGGTCGTGCCGACGCCGGGCACCATCTACCACCACCTGACCAGCGAGGGCGCCGCCGAACTCCGAGCCAACCTCGGTCATGGCGGAGGCTGCGCTGATGCTGTGCCATCGCGATCCGCAGAGCCTGACCGGGCGGGTCACGTACTCGCAGGAGCTGCTGGCTGAGCTCGGCGTCCCGGTCCCGCAGGCCTGAGCGACCACGTGAGTCAAGCGGCTGGGTCCGGGTGGACTGCCACCTGCACACGGCGCTGTCTGGTGACGCGGTGACCAGCATCGACCAGCTGGCCGAGCGCGTCGAGCAGAGCGCCTGGACGTGGTGTTCATCACCGACCACAACGTGACCGCCGCCGCCGTCGCCGCGGCCGAGCGCGGCATCGGCGCCCGCGTGCTCGTCGGCGAGGAGATCCGGACGCGCGAAGGCGACGTGATCGGGCTGTTCCTGACCGAGCGGATCCCGTACGTCCTGCCGCTGGCCGAGGTGACCGGGCTGATCCGCGCCCAGGGCGGGCTCATCTACCTGCCGCATCCGTTCGATCCCGGCCGCTCGAGCCTCGGCGCCGTCGCCGCACGAGCTGTGCGCGGACGGGCGCGCCGACGTCATCGAGGTCTTCAACGCCAAGATCGAGGATCAGGAGCGCAACCGCCAGGCCGCGGACCTGGCGGCGCGCTTCGGGCTGCCCGGCGGCGGCCGGGTCGGACGCGCATGACCCCGAGGGCATCGGCGCCGCCTACCTGGAGATGCCGGACTTCGACGGACCCGACGGAGTTCCTGGCCGCGCTGCCAGCCGGCGACGATCACCGGCGAGTACCGGCCGCACGCCGTCCGCTACGCGCGACCGCCGCAACCAGGTGACGCCGCAACCAGGTGACTAGCCAGCGGCGACGCCGAGCCACTGGCTCATGCCGGGTGGAGGTGCCAGCGAGCCAGCCCGATCCGTCGCGACGCAGGTCCCGGCCACGTCGGCTACCACGGCAGGTGCCGGTTGATCCAGAGCAACGCCGGCCCGACGACCGGACGCTGATGCCAGCCGCGTGATATGACCTGCCCTCGGATCGACTCGACCGCGCCGCGAAGCTGCTTGCGCAGCACTGACGCCTGCACGTCCTTTGCACGTCGGCTCAGGAACCGGACACAGCTGACGCACACTCCTACCTCAGGATGCTTCCCTAGCCGGACCAGGCCCTCCTGGGCCGTCATCCGCCCGCAGCACCAGCATGCGCTCTCCGCCCGCCGCTGCTGCGGCATTGGTTCCTGCACTCATCGTTACTCCAGACGCTGGCGCGCTCACGATCTTGCCAGGTCGCGTAATCCCTCGCTACAGCCATCAGGAACCGACAGCGACGGCACTGACCCCGTGTCGGAGCGGGAACTGGCCAGCTGATCTTGTTAGCCTTGCTCCGGTGAACGAGCCGTCCAGCTTCGATCGTCATGAGCAGCTACAGAACGGCAGTCGTCCGTACCGGCCACCGTCGCCCGTGGCGCCCGGCTGCCGAGATCGCCAGGAGATCGCCCGCCTGCGCCCGCACCTGACTGGCCTGGCCGAGGAGCTGCGCGAGCCTGCCTCAGCGACAAGCCCGACGACCTGCCGTGACGTGCCGTCGCTGACACCCCTACAGGCCGATGCGGGTGGCCAGGTGCTCGCGGTGGTAGCTGGCGTCGCCGAGGAACAGCTCGCTCGCCTTGGCCCGCTTGAAGTACAGGTGCGCGTCGTGCTCCCAGGTGAAGCCGATGCCGCCGTGGATCTGGATGTTCTCGGCGGCGACGTGGAAGTACACGTCCGAGGCGTACGCCTTGACCAGCGACGCGACGACCGGGATCTCCGTCGAGTCCTCGGCCACCGCGGCCGCCGCGTACTGGACGGCCGAGCGCAGCGACTCGACCTCCAGCAGCAGGTCGGCGCAGCGGTGCTTGATGCGCCTGGAAGCTGCCGATCGGGCGGCCGAACTGGTGCCGCACCTTGGCGTACTCGACCGCCATGTCCAGCGCGCGCTGCGCGCCGCCGAGCTGCTCGGCGGCCTGCGCGATGGCCGCCACATCCAGCGTGTGGCTGAGCACCGCGGCGCCGTCGCCGACCGAGCCGATCAGCGTGCGCGGGCACGGCGGCGAAGTCGAGCCGGGCCAGCTTCCTGGTCTGGTCCAGCGTCGGCAGCGCGGTCCGGGTCAGCCCGGTCGCGTCGCCCGGCACGGCGAACAGGCTGAGCCCGTCCGCCGGTGCGCGCGACGACCAGGATCAGGCTCGCCGTGTGGCCGTCCAGCACGAAGCTCTTGCGCCCGTCGAGCCGCCAGCCGCCGTCCGGCGCCGTCGGCGGCCGTCAGCCGGATCGCCTCCGGCTCCCACGACCCGTCCTCCTCGGTGAACGCCAGCGTGGCGATGACCTCGCCAGAGGCGATGCCGGGCAGGTACGCCTTCCTGGCGTCCTCGTCCTGGCTGGCCAGCAGCGCCGTCGCGGCCAGCACGGCACTGGCCAGGTACGGGCCCGCCGTACAGGGCGGCGCCGAGTTCCTCCAGCACGATCGCCTGCTCGGCGAAGCTGAAGCCGGCCCCGCCGTACTCCTCCGGGATCGCGATGCCCTGCAGGCCGAGCTGCTCGCCCGCCTGGCGCCAGACGCCCGCGTCGAGCCCGTCGGTGGTCTCCATCAGCTCGCGCACCGCCGTGATCGGCGCCCGGTCGGCCAGGAACCGCCGGACCGAGGCGCGCAGTTCCTCCTGCTCGGCACTGACACCGAGGATCATCTCGGC
This sequence comes from uncultured Actinomycetota bacterium, assembly GCA_963795265.1. Lineage (GTDB taxonomy): Bacteria > Actinomycetota > Actinomycetes > Streptosporangiales > Streptosporangiaceae > JAJYUU01. The sequence continues at coordinate 67,161 of CAWCHF010000023.1, forward strand.
TCCGTTCACTCTCGATTCAGCTTGTTCTCGGCGACGACCAGGACGTCCAGCGCCTCGATCTGGTCGCCGCACACCCACAGCGGATTGACTTCCAGTGCCTGCAGCCCGGTCAGCGAGCACGCCAGCTCGCCGATGCCGGCGATGACCTCGGCAAGCGCGTCCAGGTCGGCGGCGACGCCGCCGCGCGCGCCCTGCAGCAGCGGCAGCCCGCGCAGCTCGCCGAGCATGCGGCGCACCTCGGCCGGTCCGGCCGGCAGCAGCCGAAGGCTGGCATCGCGCAGCACCTCCACCCAGATGCCGCCGAGGCCGACCGCGAGCACCGGCCCGAAGCCCGGGTCCATGGTCACGCCCGCCAGCACCTCGACGCCTGCCGGTCCGCATCGCACGTGACGAGTACCTCGTTCCCCGCATTGTGGGTATTCGCGGCGGCCACTACCTGCGCGTAGCCGTCCCGGACGGCCTCGTCCCCGGACAGGCCCAGGAGCACGCCGCCGATGTCGGACTTATGGCTGACCTGGGCTGAGCTGATCTTGACGGCTACCGGGCCGCCGAGTTCGCGTGCCGCCGCTACCGCCTCGTCGGCCGAGCGCGCCAGCCGGCCAGGCACGACAGGGATTCCCGCCGCGGTCAGCAGCTCGCGCGCGCTGGACTCCGACCAGGCCGGCGCCGGGCCGGCCGGTCCGGCGGCGCGGCCTGGCAGCGGGCGGACCGTGCCGCGGCCGTCGTGCCAGCGCAGCGCGTTGCCGAGCGCCTGCGGGTGCCAAGCTCGATCCCGCCGACCAGGTGGACGTCGTGCTTGCCCAGCAGGTCCCTGGCGTAGCCGGTGACGTCCGTGCAGGTCATGCCGAGCGGGATGGCCGGGATCGGCGCCGACGCCACCCGCTGCGCGAGCCAGTCGATCCGGGACTCCAGCAGGTCCGCCATCGCCTCGTCCGGCGGCCGCGCGTCGGGAATCGTGAACCCGGTGAACACGACGAAGTCGAGGCCGGGATCGGCGAGCGCCGCATCGAGCGCATGATCGATCGCCGTCAGCGGCGATGTCGCGGGCATTGGCCAGCACGTAGCCGGTCACGTCCAGCGGGTTGCGGGCGGCGGCGAACGACGGCAGGTGCGCGGCGATCGCGTCGGTCGTCTCCGGTCGCGAACGGCGGGATCTCGATGCCTTCGTGCGCTGGCCCGGTCGGCGATGATGTCGCACGCGCCGCCAGACGCCGTCAGCACGCCCATCCGGCGGCCCGCCGGGGCCAGCGCTGGTAGCCGAGCAGTGCCGCCGTGCTGAGCAGCTCCTCGATGCTGGCTCACCCGGATGACGTTGAGCTGGCGAAGCGCGGCATCGACCACGGCGTCGTCGCCGGCGACCGCACCGGTATGCGCGAGCGCCGCCTGCTGGCCGGCCTGGCTGGCGCCTGCCTTCATCGCCACGATCGGCTTGCCCGCCCGGTCGGCTCGCTGCGCCGCCGCGCTGAATGCGGCCGGGTCGCCGATCTCCTCCAGGAACATGCAGATGACCTTGGTCTGCTCGTCGGCGACCAGGTAGTCGAGCATGTCCGCGGTGGTGATCATCGCCTCGTTGCCGAGCGAGGCGACGGTGCTGACGCCGATGGCCTGCGACCGCGCGAACGCCAGGAACGCGCTTGCCAGCGCGCCGCTCTGCAGCGCGATGCCGACGGGACCGGCGGTCAGCGGGAGCGGCACGGTCAGCGCGTACGGCGCGGCCTGGGCAGCTGTATTCAGGAAGCCGAGGCAGTTCGGTCCGAGCAGGACGATGTCGTGGCTGGCGGCGGCCTGCACGAGGTCGTCTTCCCGCTGCCGGCCTGGCGGCCCGGCCTCCCGGTAGCCGGAGGCAAGCACGACCGCATTCCGCACGCCGGCGGCGGCCGCGTCCTCGATCACGCCGGCGACGGCCTCGGTCGGGGCCAGGATGAACGCCAGGTCGGCCGGCTCGGCGAGATCCGTCAGGCTTCGCGCCGCTGGCCGGCCGAAGATCCGCTGGTGTCTCGGGTGCACCGGCAGCAACGGGCCGCCGAAGCCGACAGCGCTGCTGGCCGCGACGATGAAGCGGGACCACCCGGAGCTTTCCGAAGCGCCGACCAGCGCGATGTTGCGCGGCGCGAAGAACTCGGCCAGCCGGTCAGGGGTGATCAGCAGCCTGGCAGCGGCCCGCGCCGAGGCACCGGGCACCGAGGTTGCTGGCCCCGCGGTGGCCGGCCCTGCGGTTGCTGGCCCCGCGGTCGCGCGCGCGCCGGCGGCCGCCCTGGCCGCGGCGGTCCCGGCCGCGCTCGTCACGCCCGAGCCGGTCCCGCCTGTGCTCGTCACGCCCGCACCCGCGGCTCCTTGGGCAGTCCAAGGGCCCGCTCCGCGATGATGTTGCGCTGGATCTCGCTGGTACCTGAGTAGATGGTGCCCGCCCGGCTGGCCAGGAAGACGTTCTGCCAGCCGGTGGTCTGGTAGCCATCGCCCGGCGGCCGGACCAGGCCGTCGGTGCCCTCGATATCCATCGCTATCTCGCCGAGCCGCTTGTGGTACTCGCTCCAGAACAGCTTGGAGATCGACGCCTCCGGGCCGGGCTGGCGACCCTCGGCCAGCCGCGCTAGCGTCCGCAGGCCGGTGAAGCGCATCAGCTGGACCTGGCCGTACGCCCAGGCCAGCTGCTGCCGGGCGAGCGGATCGGTGTTGCTGCCCCGTTTGCGCGCCGTCTCGGCCAGTTCCCAGAACTCCCGCTCGTACGCCAGGTGCAGGATCGTGGCGCTGCCACCCCGCTCAAAGCCGAGGGTGGTCATCGCTACTCGCCAGCCGTTGTTCAGGCCGCCGATCACGTTGAACAGCGGCGCCCGGACGCCGTCCAGGAAGTCCTCGCAGAACTCGGCGGCACCCGACAGCTGCCGCACCGGCTGATAGGTGACTGCGGGGTCAGTGAAATCGATCAGCACGAAGGAGATGCCTGCGTGCTTCTCGGCGACCGGATCAGTGCGGCACAGCACGAACATCTTGTTCGCCCTGGCGGCGCCCGAGGTCCACAGCTTCTGCCCGGTGATCACGACCTCGTCACCGTCGACCTCGCCCTTGGTCTGCAGGCCAGCCAGGTCGGATCCGGTGCCCGGCTCGGAGAACCCCTGGCAGTACACGTCCTCGCCAGAGATGATCCTGGGCAGGAAGTGAGCCTGCTGCTCAGGCGTGCCGTGCACGATGATGGAGGGGCCCACCAGGCTCTCGCCCATGCCCCTGACGACCCGCGGCAGGCCGGCCCGGTACAGCTCCTCGTTGAAAATCGCGGTGCGCGCTGCGTCCAGGCCGCTGCCACCGAATTCTGCGGGCCACTGCGGGCAGATCAGCCGCGCTCCGGCCAGCTCCCGCTCCCATTGCGCGTACGCCGGGTGCTGCGCTGCGGCGGCCCGGCGCTCGCTGCCGTACCCGCCAGTGGTGACTACGTTGTTCCAGTCCGTGAGCTCGGCCAGCCCCGGCGGAGCATGGTCGGTTATCCACTCGCGCGTCTGCGTGCGGAACTGTGCGATCTCCGGGCCAAGGTCAAGATCCATCGAAACTCCCCGGCTGTCGCCGTCTGCGGTACATCACTGCCGGCAGCGGTGGCTGGACAGTGGCACAAATCCTAGAATCGCGTTCTAGACCGATGAAATCCTGGCGGCCGCGTTGCTGTCAAGGCGAGCACCAGTGCTTCATTCCGCCACCAGTGCAGCTGGTTTGAGCTGGCCGTAATCCTTCGATCTGGTACGGCTTCTTAGCTATAGTCTGCCTCATCGGCTCGCCGCCAAGTCGATGCTCGCGGCAAGATGGAGGCCCGATGGTGCCCAGCAGATCTGGCCTGCAGCCGTTAACGCCGGCACTGCACCGTCCGGCCGCCCGCCGGCTGACCGTGGCGCAGCTTGCTGCCGGATCTGACACCGATGGTCGTCCTCGGTAGGCACGCCGAGCTGCACCAGATCGACGCCTGGTTGCATGCCCGCGAACCAGCCGCGCCCGATCGAGCCGCGCCTCCCGGCGCCCTGCTGATCGAGGGCGAGGCAGGGATCGGCAAGACCACGCTCTGGTCCGCCGCAGTTGACGGCGCCCGGGCCAGCGGATGGCAGGTGCTGTCCTGCCGCCCGGCACCATCCGATGCCGGGCTGCCGCTGGTGGGGCTGGCTGACCTGCTCCAGCCGGTACCGGAGACGGCGTATCTCCAGCTGGCCGCCCCGCAGCGACGTGCGCTGCTCGTCGCGCTGCTGCGGGAGGACGCGGGCTCCGATGACCTGGACGCACGGGCCGTCGGCACCGGCCTGACCGCCCTTCTTGGCGCACTCGCGCAGGGCCGGCCGCTGCTGATCGCCGTCGATGACGCGCAGTGGCTGGACCTGGCTTCCGCGCGGGCAGTGGCGTTCGCCATCAGGCGGCTGGACAGCTCGCGGCTGCGGATGGCCGCCGCGATCAGGACCGACGCGTCGGCCAGCCGGGCTGGCGGCGCACTGGCAGCCCTCGAATCGTCCTTCGATTCGCAGGCGCTGATACGCATCCCGGTTGGACCGCTGACCATGGCCGCCATGCACCAGCTGTTCCAGCACGCGCTCGGCAGGTCCTTCCCGCGCCCGGTGCTGGCGCGGATCCACCGGGCCGCCGGCGGTAATCCGTTCTACGCACTCGAGATCGGCCGGGAGGTCATCCGGCTGGGCGTGCCGCCGCCCGGCCGCCCGCTGCCGGTCCCCGAGGACCACCGTGAGCTGGCCCTCTTGCGGTTGCGCCGGCTGCCTCGGGCGACTCGGGATGCGCTCGCCGTTGTTGCCGCATCGTCACGGGCAGCTGCCGTCGACCTGGACCTGGCGGCGCTGGGGCCAGCCGAGCGCGCCGGGATCGTGCGGGTGCAACCCGACGGCAGGGTCGAGTTCACCCATCCGCTCTACGGGTCGGCCATGTACTCGGCACTGACCGAGGCGGAGCGGCGTAACCTGCATCGCGGGCTGGCCGACCGGGCCGCCGGCCCGGAGGAACGGGCCCGGCACCTGGCCCTCGCTGCCGACGGGCCGGACCGGGCGACGGCGGACGCCCTGGACCGCGCCGCGGCAGCCGCTGGTGCCCGCGGTGCAGCCGACGCAGCCGTCGAGCTGATGGATCTCGCCTGCCGCCTGACCCCGCGAGACGACCAGCAGAACCTGGTCCGCCGCGAGCTCGAGCGCGCCGAGCGGCGGTACTTCGCGGGCGACCCGACCGGCGCCCGGCATGAGCTGGAACAGTTGCATCGGTCCGGGCCGGCTGGCCCGGACCGAGCCAGCGTGCTGCTTGAGCTCGGCAGCGTGGTCTGGGTGCAGGGCGAGGGCGATCTGGCGATCGCCTATCTGACTCAGGCGCTGGCAGAAGCCGGGACCGACGCCCTCAGGGCGCGGATCCACTCGCGTATCGCAGCGCTGAGCGACGATGCAGACGTGGCAGTTGAGCACGGCGAGGCCGCTCTCGCGCTGATGGACGAGCATGAGGACCCGGTCCTGTACTGCTTCGCGCTGCACAACGTCGCGCTGTTCCGGCTGTACGCGGGGCACGGCGCAGACCATGCCGCGATCGAGAAGGGCATGCAGCTCCAGCGCGATGTAGCGGCCTGGGAGATGAGTACCGTGCCTGCGTTCTGGGCGCGGAACTTCGACGACTTCGACACGGCGCGGGCCCGATTCCTTGACCTGCTTCGCGCCTTCCGCGAGAAGGGCGACGAGGCCACGGTGACCGCCGTCCTCACTCATCTGTCCAGGATCGAGGCGATGACCGGGCGGATGCAGCGCGCGAGGGAACTCGCCGACGAGGCGGTGGACCTCGCTGAGCAGACCGAGCAGGAGACCTATCTCCAGATAGCGCTGTGCGCCAAGGGCTACGTCTGCGCGCAGGCGGGTGACCTGGAGGTGGCCCGGCGCATCTGCGGTGAGCTCCTCAGCCGGCTCGAACCGCACCCCGACGTCATCCTGGAGGGAATGGCCCGGGCGGTACTCGGCCTGGTCGCGTTGTCCGCAGGCAACCTGGCCGAAGCCGACGCGCAGCTGAGCCGCGCGCACGAGATCGAGAATCTGGTGCACAACCGCGAGCCGGCCACTAACCGGTTCCACGCAGATCATGCTGAGGCGGTGATCGGCCTCGGCGACCTAGCCCGGGCCGAGACGCTGGTGCAACGCCTGGAAGCGCGAGCGACGGCGCTGCCGCGGCCGTGGATCCTGGCAGTCTCGGCCAGGTGCCGGGGCTTGCTGAACGCCGCTCGCGGCGATCTCGACCTGGCGATGGCCGACTACCTGCGAGCTGTGGAGGTGCACCAGTCCCTGGACATGCCTGTCGAGTACGGCCGGACGCTGCTGGCGGCGGGCCGCCTGCACCGCCGCCGCAACGAGCGGCAGGCGGCCCAGCAATGCCTGTCCGAGGCGGTCGCGCTGTTCGACTCGGCCGGCGCGGCGGCCTGGGCCGCTATCGCGAGGGACGAGCTCGGCCGGACACACAGCCGCCGGGGTTCCGGCGGACAGCTGACTGCCTCCGAGCAGCAGGTCGCTGACCTGGCCGCGGCCGGACTGCGCAACACCGAGATAGCGGCCAGGCTCTTCCTGTCCGGCAAGACAGTGGAAGCCAACCTGTCCCGTGCTTACCGCAAGCTCGGTGTCCGGTCCCGGACCGAGCTGGCCAGCCACGTCGCAGTCCAGGCGGCGGCCCAGCAGGAGTCCGGGTCCGAACCGTAGGGTTTTCCCGACGCGATCGCGGTCCCCCGAAACCTAGCCTCAGAACGTCCGGCGCAACAGGCCAGATTTCAGGGAGACGCAATGCGAAAGAACAGCTGGAGCCGCGCCGCCGTAGCGGCCGGAGCATGCGGCGCTGCCGCCTTGGTCCTGTCGCTGTCACTAGCATCCGCACCGGCCCTCGGCGCGAGCGGCAGCGGCGCGAGCAGCAGCGCAATCCACATCCGGTCCGCGCGAGTGGCCGGCCCGGTCAAGCTCAGCACGGTCAACAAGACGATTGTCAGTCTCTCGGTCCCGGCCGGCCGCTGGCTGATCTCGGGCAAGATGTGGGCTGACAGCACGGCTAGCCCGACGGTGAACATCGTCGTCGGCTGCTCGGTCTTCAGCGGCAGCAAGCTGCTGGACACCAGCGCTTTCCAGGCGCCGAAGGTAGGCGGGTCGGGCGGCACCGCAGCTGGGGTGAACGTGGTCAGCGCGGTCGTCACCGTCAAGCACGCGACCACGATCACCTTCCGCTGCGATGACATCGGCAGTGGCGCCCAGGCCCATTCGGTCGTCCTCACCGCGCTCGGTTAGCTAGCGGCCATAAGGCGCCTGGAGCATGCCACAATCAGCGCCATGGCCAGAGCCGACCACTGACGGGACGGCTCCGGCCTGGCACATCACCGAGTGCCTGGTACCAGGAATAACGGCTGCCGATGCGGCCGGCATGGAACAGCGCATCGCGGCCGAGCTCAGCCAGCCGGATCTGGCCCACGTGACGTTTCTCGGCTTGCTGCTCGTGCCCGAGGACGAAGTGCTGCTCTTCGTGTTCGCCGGGCCGAGGGACAGCGTCCGCGTGCTCACCGACCGGGCCCGGCTGCCGTACGAGCGCGTCATCGGGTGCATCGGTTTCGGCTGGCATCCGGCCACCTGACCAGGCCCGGCGAGTCGGCCGGCCCGCGAGAGTCAGCCAGGCCCGGCGGGGCCGCCGGGCCTGGCGGGGCCGCCGGTCATCACCCGGACCACGTACTCGATGACCGCCTCGATGATCTGCATGGCCTGCGCTCTCGTCCTGGCCGCGGCGACTTCGCGAGCGCCCTCGGCGATAAGCGACGTCAGCACCGCGGCATAGAGCCGGTCGAGCGAGGTGTCGGGCAACCGGAGGAGGGCGTCGTTCTGCCGGATCCACTCGTGCCCGCGCTGCCGCCGCATGACCTCAAAGCCCGGTGGCCCGTCACCTGCCGAGAACAGCAGCGCCAGGTCGCGGCGCTGCCAGCTGCCATCGAGAAAGGCACGCGCGCCGGCCGCGAACAGCGTCGGCCGGATCGCTGACCCCGGACTGCCGGGCAGCTGCGACCGCCCTGCTCGCTGCCTCCTCATAGGCGAGCTGGTGCTCCTGCCACAGGGCGAGGAACAACTCGCTCTTGCCGCCGAAATGGTGGTACAGGCTGCCGACGCTGGAGCCGGCCCGCTCGACCACGTCGGCGATGCTGGCGTCCGCGAAGCCCTGCTTGGTGAAGACCTCGCGGGCGGCATCAAGCAGCGCGCGCTGTGTCTGCGCAGTGCGCCCCCACTGCCAGGAGCTGGTGCCCGGCCTGCGCGCCTGCGGCTCGGCCATCCGGGTGCTCACCGCCTCCCCACGCCTCGTCGTCGGCCCGCTCGGGTTGCCGCCCGGTAACGCCGCGCTCCAAGCTAGCTCCGATCTGCGTAGCTAGTATCTCCATAGACTCTGCAGAGCGTCGCGCATGGCACGTCGATGCCGCCGGAGCAGCGACATCTGACCCGATAGTCTCAGAGATAATTCCAGAAGAGCGTTCTAGTATCGGGCATCCTCGATGATCATGAAGGGTCGGGTGAGCTGTATGGGCAGCCTGGACGGGCGGGTCGCGATCGTTACCGGGGCCGGCCGCGGCATCGGCAGGTCCACTGCGCTGCTGCTGGCCCGCGAAGGGCGCCAGCGTCGTGGTCAACGACCTCGGCGCTGCCGTCGACGGCTCGGGCAGCGACACCGGGCCGGCACAGCAGGTCGTTGCCGAGATCACCAGCGCGGGCGGCAAGGCTGTCGCCAACGGGGCCGACGTCTCTGATCACGCGGCTGCCGAGGGCCTGATCAAGAGCGCGATCGCGCGAATTCGGCCGGCTCGACGTGCTGGTCAACGTCGCAGGCATCCTGCGCGACCGGATGATCTTCAATATGTCCGAGCAGGAGTGGGACGACGTCATCCGGGTGCACCTGAAGGGCACCTTCAACACCTCCAAGTTCGCGGCCGCGCACTGGCGCTCGCTGCGCGAGGAGACTGCGCAGAACCGGATCATCAACTTCACCTCGGTCTCCGGCCTGCACGGCGCGCCCGGCCAGCCGAACTACGCCGCGGCCAAGATGGGCATCGTCGGCCTCACCTGGTCCTGCGCGAACTCGCTCGGCAAGTACGGCGTCACCTGCAACGCGGTCTCCCCCGCCGCGGCGACCCGGATGACCGATCCGATCCCGACCGAGCGCCGGCGCAGCGAGCGGCCGTCCGACGACGACCTGAGGCGCTCGCCCGACAACGTCGCGACCGTCGTCGCCTACCTGGCCAGCGAGCGGTCCGGCTGGCTGACCGGCCGGATCGTGCATTCCTCCGGCTTCGAGGTGTCGCTGTACAACAACATGGCGCCGGTCGTCCGGCTGATCGGGCAGGAGCCGTGGGAGCTCGACGACCTGGCCGCGCAGGTCGAGCGCTCGTTCAGGCCGAGCCCGGCCGGCCGGGCTGAGCCGGGCATGACGGCAAGGCCAGTCCCCGGAGCCGACGCCGGAGACCCAGCCGTTCTGGGACGGCTGCGCCCGCGGCGAGCTTCTGCTCCAGCGCTGCCGGGACTGCGGCAAGCCGTACTTCTATCCGCGGCCGATCTGCCCGGCCTGCGGCTCCACCGACGTCGAGTGGTTCACCGCGAGCGGGCCGGGCCACGCTGTACTCGTACGTGATCAACCACCGGCCTGCGCGCGGCTTCGAGGACGACGGCCCGTACGCCATCGCCGTCGTCGAGCTGGCCGAGGGCCCGCGGATGATGACGAACATCGTCGGCATCCCGAACACGCCCGAGGACCTCATCCTGGACATGGCACTTCAGGTGACGCTTCGAGCAGCGCGGCGACATCAGCCTGCCCGTCTTCGCGGCCAGCAGGAGAAGAGCAATGAGCCGGGAACGCGGTGTGATCATCGCCGGGGCAGCCGAGACCGACGCGATCGGCAAGCTGCCGGACCACTCGACCCTTCAGCTGCACATCGAGGCCGCGGTGAACGCCGTCGCCGACGCGGGCCTGACGCATGCGCGACATCGACGGCATCGCCACCGTCAACGCGCCGGGCCCGGTCCAGGTCGCGCACGCGCTCGGCATCACGCCGGCGCTGGATGGACGGCACCGCGGTCGGGCGGCACCTCGTTCCTGCTGCATGTCCGGCACGCCGCGGCCGCGATCCGGGCCGGCTATGCGACGACGGTCCTGATCACCCACGGCGAATCAGGCCGCTCGAGGGTGGGAGCGACCCCGTTCCCTCGCGGAGCGTCGTCCATCCCCGGCCAGTTCGAGGCGCCCTACGGTACGGCCGGGCCCGACCACGGCGTTCACCATCCCGCTGCTCCGGTACATGAAGGAATACGGGCTCACCCACGAGCAACTCGCCTACGTCGCGGTGGCGCAGCGCAAGTGGGCCGCGCGCAACCCGCGGGCCATGTTCCGCGACCTGATCACGGTCGAGGACGTGCTGGCGTCGCGGCTGGTCGCCTACCCGTTCCACCTGCTGGAGTGCTGCCTGGTCACCGACGGGGGCGGCGCGCTCGATCGTGACCGCGGCCGACCGGGCGGCCGACTTCCCGAAGCCGCCCGTGCACGTGCTCGGCACCGGCGAGTCGATGGAGACGCCGATGATCTCGCAGATGGTGGACTTCACCGAGTCGCGGGCGTTCCGGCTGGCGGGCCAGGCCGCGTTCGCCGAGGCGGGCATCACGCACGGCGGACGTGCGGCACCTGATGATCTACGACGCGTTCGCGCACGTGCCGATCTACGGCCTGGAGGCGCTCGGCTTCGTCGCCAAGGGCGACGCGGGCGCCTTCATCGCGGACGGGAACACCGAGCCGGGCGGCTGGCTGCCGCTGAACACCAACGGCGGCGGGCTGTCCTACACCCACACCGGCATGTACGGCATGTTCGCCATCCAGGAGGGCGTCCGGCAGGTGCGCGGCGAGGCAGCCGGCGCAGGTTCCGGACGCCGACATCAGCGTGATCGTCGGCAACGGCGGCATGTTCGCCACGTCCGGCGTGCTGGTGCTCGGGCGGCAGGCGCGGTGACCGTCGTGTCTGCGCGGGCTGTGCCGCGACCGTTCGTACGACGAGATGCCCGGAGCACCTTGCTCATGAGGTGAACTGCGCAGCGCGGTGCGATCCGTGTAGCAGGCAGGCGGTTCTCGTCGATGCGGCCCGGCGGTGCCTTGACCGTCGTTGCCGCACCCCGGCAGGGGACCGCATGAGCCTGATTGCGCTCGTCGCGTGGATTACCACCGCGGGCGGCGGGCTGTACCTGCTGTCCATCTGGCTGATCGAGTATGACAAGGACTTCCAGTCGGTCGCGCCACCCGGCTGCCGCCAGCGTGCTGGCCGGCGCACGTGCTGCTGGCCGGCGGCGGGCTGCTCGCCTGGATCGGCTACCTGATCTGCGACCAGGACCGGCTGGCCTGGACGGCAGTCGGTGGCCATCTTCCTGGCCGCGACGCTCGGGGTCGACCATGGCGATCCGGTGGGTCGGCGTGTACCGCGCGACCCAGGCCGCGCGCGCCGCCAGCGGCAGGCACGGCCGGACTGGCCGCGGCTGACGCCTGGCTGACGCCGGCCGGGCGGCCTGGCCAGTCGCCACGCTGGAGCGCCGTGCCGACGTCGGCCCGCCGGAGCGCAACTTCCCGCTGCCCGTGGTCGATCGCGCACGGCGCGTTCGCCGCCGCGACCATCACCCTGGTGCTGCTGACCGCGCTTGGCGTCGGCGGCAGCTGACCGGCTAGCGCCGGCCGCTCCGGCCGCCGACCGGCCGGGCCGCGGCCACCAGGCCCATCTCGCGTGCCAGCAGCTCCTCCGGCGTCTCCCGCCGGACGCCGAGGCGGGCCTGGCCGTCGGCGCAGTAGATGACCGGCGGCCGCAGCGCCCCGTTGTAGTTGTTGCACCATCGTGAAGCAGTAGGCACCAGTGACCGGCACGACGACGAGGTCGTCGATCTGCGGGTTGCTGCAGCCGACGTCCGGCGTGACGATGTCGCCCGACTCGCAGTGCCGCCCGACCAGGTCGGCGAGCACTTCGCGGCTCGTCCCAGCGGCCGACAACCAGCGGCGTGAAGCGCTGGCCGTAGAGCGAGTACTCCAGGTTGTCGCCCATGCCGCCGTCCGACGGCCACATGCAGCTGCCCGGCCTGCTTCACGGTGAGCACCCGGTAGAGCGTGACGCCCGGCCGGCGCGACCAGCGAACGGCCGGGCTCGATCAGCAGCTCGACGCCGGCACCGAGATGGCGGTGCGCGGCGGCGACCAGCCGGTCCAGGTAGTCGTCGATGTCCGGCGCCACGTCGCCGGGCTCGTACCGGACGCCGAGGCCGCCGCCGAGGTCATAGACCTCGAACCGGCCCAGCGCGGCGAGCGCCGCCACCTCGGCCTCGAACTGCTCCAGGTTCGAGGATCTGCGAGCCGATGTGTGCGTGCAGGCCGTGCATCTCGATCATCGGCGCGGCCCGCATCCGGGCTAGTGCCTCGGGCACCTGCTCGACCGGCACGCCGAACTTGGCTGACTTGCCGCCGGTGGCCAGCGCGGCGTGGGTCGTGCGACTCGATGCCGGGGCTGACCCGCAGCAGCACCGGCGTGCGTGCGCGCCGCCAGCCGCGTCGATCCGGTCGATGTCGTCGAAGCCGTCCACGACGATGTAGCCGATGCCCGCGTCGAGCGCGGCCTGGATGTCGTGCGTCGGACTTGGCGTTGCCGTGCATGACGATCCTGCGCGGGTCGGCGCCGCCGGCCAGCGCGATGCGCAGTTCGCCTGCGCCAACGACATCGAAGCCCGAGGCCCTCGCTGGCCAGGATCGCTGATCATCGACGACGACGGGAACGACTTCGTCGCGAAGCAGACCTGGCTGCGCGGGATGCCGGCTGAGCAGGCCCGTCACGGAAGGCACGGGCCCGGTCGCGCAGCGCGTGCTCGTCGATGACGTACGCGGGCGTGCCGAATTCGGCCGCCATCTCGGTGAGCGAGCAGCCCGCGATCCGCAGGTCGTTGCCATCGATGGTGGCAGACGGCGGCAGCAGAGACAGCTCTGGCATAACCGTTAGCCCAGGTCGCAGGTGAGGAGGTCGGCCAGCGTCTCCCGGCGGATGACCGCCTCGGCCCTGCCGTGGTCGACCCAGACGACGGCCGGCCGCGGCATCATGTTGTAGTTGGACGCCATGGAATAGCCGTATGCGCCGGTGACCGGCGTGCAGATGATGTCGCCGATGGCGACCGAGGCCGGCAGCATGCCGTCGCGCACCAGGGTGTCGCCAGATTCGCAATGCCGGCCAACCACCGTAACGGCCTTGTCACGGTTCGCTTCGGGCACCCGCGGCAGGAAGACCTCGTAGCCGCTGTCGTAGAGCAATGGCCTGGGGTTGTCGCTCATCCCGCCGTCAACGGCTACGTACGTGGTCCGGTCCTTGGTCGCGACGCTGCCCACCGTGTAGAGGGTAACAGCCGTAGCCGCGACGATAGACCGGCCAGGCTCGGCAAGCACGCGCGCACGCACGCCGGCTTCCTGACAGCGTTTCAGGATCGCACCGCCCCACTCCTCCATGCTCGGCGCGGTGTCAGTGGCGAGGTAACGCACGCCCAGGCCGCCGCCCACCACGAAGACCTCGGGGTCGATGGCCAGCACGAAGTCGAGCACGGAGTCCAGCGCCGACAGGAACGTGCCGATAGCGAAGACGAGGCTGCCCACGTGAATGTGCAGCCCGAGGAAATCCAGCCACTGCGACTCGCGCACCTTCTCGACCGCGGCTTCAGCGTCACCCGTCCATAGCGGGAAGCCGAACTTCGATTCCCTGTTCCCGGTGGCCAGGAAACTGTGCGTGTGGACCTCGACCCCTGGATTGACCCTGATCAGGACTCGCGCTGGCTTGCCGAGCCCGGCGGCCACCTCGGCCGCCAGGTTGATGTCGTCGAAGCTATCCAGAACTATCCACTGAACTTCCTCCGCCACCGCGCGCTCAAGTTCCGGCCGGGTCTTGTTGTTGCCATGCAGCACGAGCTTCCCGGCCGGCACGCCGGCAGCCCTGGCCACGTAGTACTCGCCGGCAGTAGAAACATCCAGGGACATGCCGCTCGCATAGGCGAGCCGGGCCAGGGACTTGCAGAGGAAGGCCTTCGTCGCGTAGGCGACGCCGTCGCCGAAGATGTCGCGGGCGCGCGTAAGGTTCTGCCGGAGGTGCTCGACGTCATAGACGAACACCGGTGTGCCGAAGTCTCGAGCGATCGTCAGCAGGTCAACTCCGCCCACGGCAACCGAGCCATCGCCGGTCAGCGTGGTGGTCAGCGGCATAAGAGACAGATCGATCGGATGCATGAGCCGTCTGCTTTCTACCGGAGCCCGGCGGCCAGCCGCTGGCGTACGGCCTCGTAGCTGATGATCGCGGCCGACGTCGACACGTTCAGCGAGTCGGCCAGCCCGAACATCGGGATCCGGATCCGGACGTCGGCGCGCTTGAGCCAGTCATCGGTCAGCCCGGTCTGCTCAGCGCCGACCGCGATCACAGTCGGGCCGGTCAGGTCGGCCTCGGTGACCAGCTGCTGCGCGTCGGGCGTAGCCGCGACGATCTGCAGTCCATGGCTGCCGATCCAGGCCAGCGCCTCCTGCGTGGCAGCCGAGGCCACTGGCACGGAAAAGACAGTCCCCTTGCTCGCCCGCACGACATTCGGGTTGGCCCAGTCGGTCACCGGATCCACAGCGATGACAGCGTCCAGGCCGGCCGCGTCCGCGGTCCGGAGTATGGCGCCGAGATTGCCCGGTTTCTCCAGCCCAGCGCACACCAGCACCAGCGGCCGCGCGGTCAGCTGCAACTGGTCGAGCCGGTCCGGCACTGCCGGAACCACGGCGAGCCAGCCGTCTGGTCCCTCCCGGTAGGAGATCTTGTCGAAGACCGGCCTGCTGACCCGGATGATCTCGGCGCCCGCCGACGCTGCCTGCTCGGTGATGGCCAGCGAGCCGGGCGTGGACAGCTCCGGGCAGTAATACAGTGCCTGCGGCCGGACCCCGGCAGCCAGCGCGAGGCCGATCTCGGCGGCTCCCTCGACCAGCGTGGCGCCGTCGGCCTGATCCCGGCCGCGTCGCCGCCGTAGCGCGACAAGCTGCTTGATCCGCGGATTGGCCGGGCTGGTGATCTCCAGCTCAGCCTCTCGGCGCCGGTCAGCAGGCATGGCGCTCATGGTAGCCACCGCCCGCTCCAGCCGGTCAGGGCGACGACCGGAACGCCGCCGTGGCCGTCGCGCGGTAGTGCGCACGCGGCCCGATCAGGCGTCGTAGTCGACCGTCAGCTGGTCGGAGACCGGCAGCGACTGGCAGGTCAGCACGAAGCCGGCGGCGAGCTCGGCCGGCTCCAGCGCGAAGTTGCGGCGCATCCGGACCTCGCCGGACACCAGCCGTGCCCGGCAGGTGCCGCAGACCCCGCCCTTGCACGCGAACGGCAGGTCGGGGCGCGCCAGCTGGGCACCGTCCAGGACGGGCGTGCCTGCGGCGATCCTGGTCGTGGTCGTGCGGCCGTCCAGCACGACAGTCACCTCGCAGCCGCCGGTCAGCGGCTGCTCCTCGTGCCGCTCCTGGCTCGGGCGGAGCCTCCTCGACGTAGAACAGCTCGCGGTGCACCCGCTCCGCCGGGCACGCCGAGCTCGGCCAGCACCGCGATGGCGTCGGTGACCATGCCGTACGGCCCGCACAGCCACCAGTGGTCGACAGCGGCTACGTCGCACAGCGCCGGCAGCAGCCGGCGCAGCCGCTCAGCATCCAGCCGGCCGCTGAACAGCTCGACCTCCTGCGCCTCGCGGGACAGCACGTGCGCGAGCTGAAGCCGCACCGGATAGGTGTCCTTCAGGTCGGCGATCTCGTCGGCGAACATCACCGAGTCGGCCCGCCTGTTCCCGTACAGCAGCGTCGCCTCGCGACTGCCGGGTCCGCCAGCGCCGACGCGGCGATGGACAGCACCGGCGTAATGCCGGACCCGGCGGCGATCAGGACGTGGCGGCCGGGCTCCTGCAGGTCCGCGGTGAACGAGCCGGACGGCGGCTGCACCTCGATCCGGTCGCCCGGCCGCACCTCGTGGACCAGCCAGCCGGACAGCGCGCCGCCCGGCACCTCGCGGACGCCGATCCGCGGCGGCTGCCCGGCCGGGGAGCAGATCGAGTACGACCGGCGCTCGTCGGTGCCGTCCGACGAAGCGGCGCACGCGTCAGCGACTGACCCGGCCGGAACCGGAATTCGTCCGCCAGCTCGGCCGGCACGTCGAAGGTCACCGCGACAGCGTCGTCGCAGAGCCGGTCGATGCCGGCGACGGTCAGCTCGTGGAACTGGCGCCGGCGCCGGCCGCGAGCGCCTCGGTCAGCCATCGCGGTCACGCTCAGATCTCCTTGACGTGCTCGAACGGCTCGGCGCAGGCGACGGCACCGGTACAGGTCCTTGCAGGCCGTGCCGCTGAACGCGGCCGTTCGCCGGTGTCGCGCCGATCCGCAGGCCGGGCAGGCGACGGCTGCCGGGTCGGGCTGAGCGTGAGCGGCACCGGCCCGGCTGTCCGGCGCGGGGCTGCACCGGGCGGTGCGATTCCGGCCTCGGCCAGCTTGCGGCGGCCCTCGGCCGTGATCCAGTCGGTCGTCCAGGCCGGGCTGAGCACCGTCCGGACCTCGACGTCACCGAAGCCGGCCGCGGCCAGCCGCCCGGCCACGTCCTGCTCGGATCTCCGCGGATCGCCGGGCAGCCAGAGTACGTCGGCGTCAGCGAGACGACGACGCGACCGCCGTCAGCGGTGACGTCGCGCAGGATGCCGAGATCGCGCGACCGTCAGCATCGGCAGCTCGGGGTCGGGCACGGACGGCCGCGACCTGCCGTGCCCGGACGAGCAGTGCCCGGCTCAGCGTGCGTCACCATGTCGCCCCCGGCAGCGCGCGGGCCACGCTCTGCAGCTCGGCCAGCAGGTAGCCCATCGCCTCGGTGTGCACGCCGTCCCGGCCGGCCTGTCCGGATACGCCGGCCACGGCCGGCCGGTCCGGCCAGTCCAGGCCCGCCGCGGCGAGCACCGTCGCGAGCACCGCGTCGAACTCGGCCCGCAGGTCCGCGGCGGATCGACCGCGACAGCCCGCGCCGGCCAGCCGCTGCTCAGCCGCCGTCGGCTCGAACAGCTCGGGCACGTGAACGGCGCGACGGCGGCCAGGCCGGCCTGCATCCTGGCCGCGCGAGTAGTCGGTGCCGTCACCGAGCCTGATCAGCCACTGGGCCGCGTAGTCGCGGTGGTAGGTGAGCTCCTTGACGCCTTGCGCCGCGACCGCCGCGAGGACCGGGTCGGCCGAGCCGCGCAGCCGGTCAGCAGCGCCAGCCGCCAGGTACTGAACACCAGCAGCCGCGCGATCAGGCCGGCGAAGTCGCGCGTCGGCGATCTCGGCCAGCCGCACGTTGCGGAACTCGCGCTCGGCGCGGCCGAACGCGTAGTCGTCCTCGGTCCGGCCCGAGCCGTCCGCCTTGCCCGCCCTGCGTCAGCAGCAGCCGGGCCTGGCCGAGCAGGTCGAGGCGCGATGTTGGCGAGCGCGGTGTCTTCTTCCAGCTCCGGCGCCCTGGCCAGCCACTGCTGCAGCCGGTGCGACATGATCAGCGCGTCGTCGCCGAGCATCAGGCAGTACGCGGCCAGGTCGGCGCCGTCGACGCCGGCCGGCACGGTGGTGTCCACGCCGGCGAGCGGGTCGGTGAAGCCGGTGCCGAACGCCCACCGGTGGCCGCTGTCGGTTTCCTCGGTGATCGCCTCGTAGGCGGTGTCGAAGCCCATGTCAGATGTGCGGAACGGAGTCGGGGATGTCGTAGAAGGTCGGGTGCCGGTACACCTTGTCGCCGCTCGGCGCGAAGAACGGGTCCTTCTCGTCCGGGCTGGACGCGGTGATATCGCGGCCCGGACCACCCAGATGCTGACGCCCTCGTTGCGCCGGGTGTACAGGTCGCGCGCGTGATGCAGCGCCATGGTCGCGTCGGCGGCGTGCAGCGACCCGACGTGCACGTGGTTCAGGCCGCGCTTGCTGCGCAGGAACACCTCGAACAGCGGCCAGTTCGACCGCGCCTGCCCGGCTCCGGGTGCCGCCGTCTTGCTCAGGGCTCGTCATGCTGCCGCCTCCTGCCTCGCCTGGCCGCGCCGCCTGCTTGGCCGCGTGCGCCGCCGCTGCCTCGCGGACCCACGCGCCGCCCTCGTGCGCTGCGCGCCGGCTCGCGATCCGCTGCTGCGTTGCACGGCCCGTTACCGGCGATAACGCGCTTGAACTCGGCCCAGTCCGGCTGGCCGAAGTCGTAGTGGCCGCGCTCGTCGTTCCAGCGCAGCTGCGGATCGGGCAGCGTGACGCCGAGCGCCTCGGCCTGCGGCACGCTCATGTCGACGAACCGCTGCCGCAGGTCGTCGTTGGTGTGCCGCTTGATCCGCCAGCGCATCGACTGCTCGGTGTTCGGCGACTCGGCGTCCGGCGGCCCGAACATCATCAGCGACGGCCACCACCAGCGGTTCGTGGCGTCCTGCACCATCTCCTGCTGCGCACGGCGTGCCGCGCATCATGGTCAGCAGCAGCTCGTAGCCCTGGCGCTGGTGGAACGACTCCTCCTTGCAGATGCGGATCATCGCGCGCGCGTACGGCCCGTAGGACGACCGGCACAGCGGCACCTGGTTGCAGATCGCGGCGCCGTCGACCAGCCAGCCGATGACGCCGACGTCGGCGAACGTCAGCGTCGGGTAGTTGAAGATCGACGAGTACTTCTGCGCGCCGGTGATCAGCCGGCTGGTCAGGTCGGCCCGGTCCGCGCCGAGCGTCTCGGCGGCCGAGTACAGGTACAGCCCGTGGCCAGCCTCGTCCTGGACCTTGGCCAGCAGGATCGCCTTGCGGCGCAGCGACGGCGCCCTGGTCACCCAGTTGCCCTCGGGCTGCATGCCGATGATCTCCGAGTGCGCATGCTGGGCGATCTGCCGGATCATGGTCTTGCGATAGGCGTCCGGCATCCAGTCCCGCGGCTCGATCCGCCGGTCGCGCGCGATCGTCTCCTCGAAGTGCCGCTCAAGCTCAGCGGTGCCTGGCTGGTCAGCCGGCTGGAGTCATCGGGGCTCCTTATTAACCGATCATTCGGTCAGTAATTATACTGCGGCAAGGCAACCGGCCCGCGCAAGGCCCGTCCGTGCCATCGTGCCGGGTACCCGACAGTGCGCGACTCGTGGCAGGCTGGAACGGTGAAGTACGCCGCTGCTAGCGAGGCTGCGGCCCGGCTCCATGGCTCGGTCCTGGCGCTGGGCCGGGGCGGGCTGGCGCACTGGATCGTCCGGCTGTTCATCTGGCAGGAGATCTGGCGGTTTATGCGCTTCATCTGGCTGATCCCGACCTTCGGGCCCTTCATCGTCGTGCTCATCGTCGCCGTCATCGTCGGCTTCATCATCTGGCAGCAGCAGCACAGGCAGCGCCGCCGGGCCGGCCTCGGCACCGGCCCGCGCGACTGGTAGGGCGGCCAGGATCAGTCCTGGTAGCTAGCTGGAGCCCGCTGGTCTCCTCATTCGGACGGCCACTGCTTGGCGACCATGGTGAGCACGTCGTACTTGGCGACCGAGGCGCCGTCCTGGTTGGTGACGTCGGTGTCCCAGCGCACCTCGCCGTGCCCGGCGTCTTCCCGCGGGATGATCTGCTTGCAGGTGAGCGTCACCGTCAGCTCGTCGCCCGGATAGACGGGGTCAGGAACCGCAGGTTCTCCACGCCGTAGTTGGCGAGCACCGGGCCGGGGTCGGGCTCGACGAAGAGCCCGGCCGCGAAGGACAGCACCAGGTAGCCGTGCGCTACCCGGCCGTCGAAGAACGGGTTGGCCCGCGCCGCCTCCTCGTCCATATGCGCGTAGAACGTGTCGCCGGTGAACTCGGCGAAGTGCTCGATGTCCGTCCAGCGTCACGCGCCGCGGGCCGGCCACCACGGTGTCGCCGGGCCGCAGGTCGGCCAGCGACTTGCGGAACGGGTGCCCGCCGCTCGCGTCGCGGGCCGCGCCCGGCACCCACTGGCCGGTGACGGCGGTCAGCACGCGCGGGCTCGCCTGCACGGCCGTGCGCTGCATGTAGTGCAGCACGCCGCGGATGCCGCCCATCTCCTCGCCGCCGCCCGCCCGGCCGGGGCCGCCGTGCACCAGCGGCGGCAGCGGCGAGCCATGCCCGGTCGACTCGGCGGCGTCATCGGTGTCGAGCACCAGCAGCCGGCCGTGCCACGGCGCCAGGCCCAGCACCACCTCGCGGGCGAACTCCGGCGTCGCCGGTGACGACCGAGCCGGCCAGGCTGCCGAGCCCGCGCGCGGCCAGCTCGATGACCTCGTCGGTGCCCGCGTAGCCCATGATCGTCGCAACCGGGCCGAAGGCCTCGATCTCGTGCGGCTCGGCCCGGCCCGCGTCGTCGCAGCGCAGCAGCAGCGGCGAGATGAATGCACCGCGCTCGGCGTCGGCGCCGACCACCTCGACGTGCTCGGGATCGCCGAATACCAGCCGTGCCGCGCCAAGCAGGCCCTTGACGCTGCGGCGGACCTCCTCGCGCTGCTCGAGGCTGGCCAGCGCGCCCATCCGGACGCCTTCCGCCGGCCGGGCTGCCGACGACAATCTTGGCGAGCCGCTCCCGTACCGCCTCGGTGACCGCGTCGGCCAGCTGGAACGGAACGAGGACGCGCCGGATCGCCGTGCACTTCTGGCCCGCCTTGACCGTCATCTCGGTGACCAGCTGCTTGACGTACAGGTCGAACTCGGGACTGCCCGGACCGGCGTCCGGGCCCAGGATCGAGCAGTTCAGCGAGTCGGCCTCGGCGTTGAATCGCACTGCCCGGCCGACCACGACCGGATGCGCCCGCAGCTGCCGCGCGGTCGCCGCCGACCCGGTGAAGGACGACTAGGTCCTGCTCGGTCAGATGGTCGAACAGGTCCCCGACGCTGCCGCAGACCAGCTGCACGGAGCCCTCCGGCAGCAGGCCGGAGTCGACCATCAGCTCGACGAGCCGGGCCGTCAGGTAGGCGGTCTGGCTGGCGGGCTTGATCAGGCTCGGCACTCCGGCCAGGAACGCTGGCGCGAACTTCTCCAGCGGTCCCCAGACCGGGAAGTTGAAGGCGTTGACCTGCACGGCCACGCCGCGCCGCGAGGTCATGATGTGCTGCCCGGCGAACTGGCCGGACTTGCCCAGCGGTTCTACCGCGCCGTCCAGGTAGACGGTGTCGTTCGGCAGCTCACGCCGCGCCTTGCTGGCGTAGCCGAGCAGCACGCCGATGCCGCCGTCGACGTCGAACTTGGAATCGCCGAGCGTCGCTCCGGTCCTGGCCGACAGCGCGTACAGCTCGTCACGATGTCTCGCGCAGCAGTGAGCCGAGCGACTTCAGCAGCCCGGCACGCTGGTGGAAGGTCAGCCCAGCGAGCGCAGGCCCGCCGACCGACCGGCCGTAGCGCAGCGCGCCGGCCAGGTCCAGGCCGTCAGCCGAGATCCGGGCAACCTCCTCGCCGGTGACGGCATCGAGCACCGGCCGTCCTGCGCCCGCCCCGGTAATCCAGTTTCCGCTCAGGTAACTCGGCAGCAGCGCCATTGCCAGCTCCTCGCCCGCCGTACTTTCTGACCGGTCGTTCGGTAAGATATCTTGTCCGCATGGCTGATGGCCAGGCCGGTAGCGCCCGGCCCGGGCGGTATGGCCTCCGCCGCGGCCGGCCGGGATACGACCTGGAGTCCCTGCTGGCGATCGCCGTCACCGTCTTCAATGAGCGCGGCTACGACGGCACCAGCATGGAAGACCTCTCTCGCCGGCTCGGCATTTCCAAGTCCTCGATCTACTACCACGTGAGCAGCAAGGAAGATCTGCTCGCGATGGCCCTGGATCGCGCCCTGGACGGCCTGTTCGCGGTCGCGGACGAGGTCACTGCCAGCGACGACCCGGCCATCGAGCGGCTGGAGCGGCTTGTCCGCGGCAGCGTCTTCGTGCTCGCCGATCGGCTGCCGTACGTCACGCTCCTGGTGCGGGCCCGCGGCAACACCGCCACCGAGCGGCGCGCCCTGGCACGCCGGCGCCAGTTCGATGACATCGTCGCTGACCTGGTCAAGCAGGCTGAGCGAGACGGCGACATCCGGCCTGATGTCGACCCCGCGATCACTGCGCGGCTGCTTTTCGGGCTGGTCAATTCCCTGGTGGAGTGGTACCGGCCGGGCCGTGGAGCACAGGCGGCTGCCCACAGCCTCAGTGACGCGGTCTGTGCGGTGGCATTCGACGGACTACGCATCCGCCGTGAACTCACCCGCTGAACGTTCGCGGGATAGCTGCTGCGCACACGCGACACCTGACGCACAAACGTCGGAGCGACTGGCAACCGTACCGGGCGCCTATCGGCCGATAGCGGACAATAGTGCGCGCTCGGCCTCGGTCAGCCCGGCAGCGACCGTCAGCGCGCGGACGTTCGCGTGCACCTGCTCGGGCCGGGTCGCGCCGAACAGCAGCGTCGTGACGGACAGGTTGAGTAGCGCGAACGAAATCGCCAGCTGGGCGGGGTCGTGTCCCAGGTCGGCCGCCAGCGCGGCGAGCTCACGGCCGGCCGCTGCCCCGGCGGCGTAACGCGGCTGGTCGAGCTGGCCGGCGGCCCGGCCAGTCGCTGCGTCGCCGGCATACTTGCCGGTCAGGACTCCGCCCGCGAGCGCATAGGAGGCGACGATCGCGATACCGCGCGCCGCCGCGATCCGCTGCATCTCCGGGTCCTCGACCACGCCGCGGGTGACCAGGCTGTACGGCGGCTGGGTTGCGCACGGGCCGACTGTGCCCGCTCGCGACGCGAGCTGCCACGCCTGCTCCATGAGCGCCGGAGGCCAGTTCAGCGTGCCCCACGCACGGGCCAGCCCGGCGTCGAGCAAGCCGGTGATCATTCCGATCGCATCCTCGAGCGGGACACCGTCGGGCGGTACGTCGGAGTAGATCAGGTCGACGTGATCCAGGCCCATCCTCCGGAGCGATCCGGTCAGCTCCTCGGCGGGCGTTTCGCCCGGCCAGAACTCCCACCACAGCTTGTTCGACACGACGACCTCGTCGCGACGCCAGCCGGCCGCCCGGAATAGCTCGCCGAACACGATCTCCGAATATCCGGTCGGGATCGGCGCATCGCCAGTCTCATCGTTGTAGCGGGCATCGTCGAGGAAGTTGATGCCGGCCTGCTGGGCAGCTCGCATCACGGCCAGGCCCTGCGCACGCGGTATCCGCTCGTAGGTGCGCCAGGACCCGAGCGCCAGCCGGCTGACCCGCAGGTCACTGCGGCCGAGCGGGACTACCGGCAGCTCGGCCGGGATGGATGACATTCAGGCGGCTCGCTATCCTGTCGCCACCTCAGTAGCCGTACCTGACTGAGCTGGCCCGACCGCCGCGAAGCCGTTACCGCGGGCGGCGATGGTGTTCGGGCCATCGAACCCGCCGACGGCCGTGTCCACGACCGGGGTGCCCTTGTTGGTCCCGTTGGCCAGCGTCACGATCACGCCGTAGTAGGTCGATCCGCCAAGCTCCTCGCCGGACGCGCGGCACAGACTGCCGACGCACTCGATCCCGGTGACGTCCGCGGATTCCGCCT
Source organism: uncultured Actinomycetota bacterium (assembly GCA_963795265.1). GTDB lineage: Bacteria > Actinomycetota > Actinomycetes > Streptosporangiales > Streptosporangiaceae > JAJYUU01. Next base: position 90,697 of record CAWCHF010000023.1, read on the forward strand.
GCGTGTGGGTCGCGACGCCGTTCTTCACGGTGACCACGATCCCCGCCGCATGGCAGGCGAACCCGGCCGTGTAGCACTTCGACGTGCTGACGCACGACGCGCCGTAGAAGAAGTCGTTGCCCACCAGGTGCTGCTTGCCGGGCTTGCCGCGGGTCATGGTCAGCAGGAATCCGGCCGTCTTGGGGAACTTGAGGTCGTAGTAGCCGACTGCCAGGCAGCTTGCCTTCTTGCAGGAGATGCCCTCGACGACGGTATCCGTTGACCCCTTCGCGCCGGCCACCTTGTGCACCGACAGCTTCGCCCCGTTCCAGGTCCCGATCTCGATGGCGGCGGGCGTGACGAAGATGTTGTTGCCGGCCACGCCGCACGAACTCATGCTGGCGCAGGAGATCCGGCCGATCGAGGCCCCGAACGGCTCGGTGACCTTGAGCGCCTTGGTGACCTTGCCGGTCGGGCCGATCCGCACCAGCACCAGGTTGGCGCCGCCGTTCTGCGGGCCGATCGCCCAGCACCCAGCGCTGGACGGGCAGCTGACAGAGTAGAGCGACTCAGATGCGGCGACTGTCGTCACCCGGGACTGGCTGCCGTTGGTCAGCGTCACGACCTGCCCGTGGTGAGCCCCGTAACCGACGGCCACGCACCGGGAGGCGGTCAGGCACGAGATCGCGCCCTCGATTCCGCTGATCTTGTGATTGCTGACGGACGTGGCAGCGGCCTGAGCCGCGCCGGTAGCCGACAGCGCAACCGCGCCGCCGGCCAGTAGACAAGCAGTTCCCACCCTGGCCGTTAGCCGGACAATTCCTCGAAGCAGCATGGGAGTGATGGTAAGGGCGCATAACCCGGCGGACTAGAGTTTCCGCTGCGCCCACTGGCATGATGCGCTTCACTAAGGTCCTTTTGAGAGGAACGTGGCGGTGTCAGGCAGCAGTAGCGACGCAAGTGCGCAGTCGGCCAGCGACCTGTTCTCGGTGGCCGGCAAGGTCGCGGTGGTCACCGGCGGATCGCGTGGCATCGGCGCGATGATCGCCGGCGGCCTGGTCCGCGCGGGCTGCCGGGTTTACATCACCGCCCGCAAGGCCGAGGCCTGCGACGCGACGGCGGCCGAGCTGTCGGCGTTCGGCGAGTGCATCTCGGTGCCGCTGGACCTGGCCGCGGCCGGCGGCGTCGACGCATTCGTGCAGGCGATCAGCGAGCGCGAGGACCGGCTGCACATCCTGGTCAACAACGCCGGAGCCACCTGGGGTGCGCCGCTCGAGGAGTACCCGCTCGAGGCGTTCGACAAGCTGTGGAACGTCAACATCAAGGCGCTGTTCGCGCTGACCGTGCGCAGCCTGCCGCTGCTGCGCGCCGCCGCCAGCGCAGACGATCCGGCCCGAGTGATCAACATCGGCTCGATCGACGGCCTCGGCGTGCCGGCCATGGAGACCTACGCCTACAGCACGACCAAGGCGGGCGTGCACATGCTGACCCGGCACCTCGCCAGCAAGCTGGCGGCCGAGTCGATCACCGTCAACGCCATCGCGCCCGGCCCGTTCGACAGCAAGATGATGGCGTTCGCGCTGGACGACCCGCAGGCGCGGGCGGCCATCGCGGCCAGCGTCCCGCTCGGCCGGATCGGCGAGCCCGACGACATGGCGGGCGCGGCCATCTTCCTGGCCTCACGGGCCGGCCGTTACCTGACCGGCGCCGTGATCCCGGTCGACGGCGGCATCTCGACTATCCGCCGCTAGGACGAGCTGGTCTTCGTCGCCTGCGACCACACCGCCTGCCAGCGCCCCTCGATCAGCTCATAACTATCAAGGTGCCAGCACACAAAGTCGGCCGTGTGGTCGCCCTCTTCGAGGGAGATTCGGGCCTGGTACCGCAGCAGCGCAAAGTCGCGCCACCCCGCACCTCGATCCAGCGACCGGCTCGAACACGCGATACACCAGCCGCCCCGATGCGATCAGACCGAGATACAGCTCCTTAGACAACCGCGTCCCCGTCGGCGTGATCAGCTCATAGTCATCAGCGTGCAAGCGCCGGGCTAGCTCAAGATCAGGCTCAACGAGCGCCCAAAGCCGCGAAGCCTCAATCGCGCGGATCTCAGCCGGGTCGAATGTCATCTCACTCCTCGAGCGTCAGGGAAGCAGACAGCACCGATACGACGCAACTGGGCAGTCGCCCCGCCGAGCGCGAACTCGTTGTACTTGGCCGCGACGAAGTACCGGTGCACGTCGCCGTCTAGGTCGATGCCGACGCCGCCATGCACATGCACCGCGGTATGCGCGACCCGATGCCCGGCCTCGGCGGCCCAGAACTTGGCCGTCGCGATCTCCGTCTCGCTCGGCAGGCCCTCGGCAAGCCGCCAGGCGGCCTGCCAGAGCGTCAGCCGGATGCCCTCGACGTCGATATAGGCGTCAGCCAGCCGCTGCGAGACGGCCTGGAAGCTGCCGATCGGCTTGCCGAACTGCTCACGGCTGCGGGCATAGGCCGCGGTCAGCTCCAGCGCCCGCTCGGTCACGCCGAGCTGGAGCGCGCACAGCCCGACGGTCGCGCGCGCGACCAGCCAGTCGATGATCTCGGCGCCCGCGGCGATGCCGCCGAGCACCCGGTCGTCCGGCACCGCCGCGCTGGTCAGCTCGATCAGCGCAGTGCCGTCGCCGCCGGTGACTTGCTGCGGCCGGACCGTCACGCCCGGGTCGTCCGGCGCGACCAGGAACACTGCCACGCCGTACGGCGTGCTGGCCGGGACGAGCAGCAGGTCGGCGATTGCGCCGGCGAGCACGGTGGTCTTGGTCCCGGTGAGCTGCCAGCCGCCAGCGGACTGGCTCGCGCCGTCGTGGCCGGGACGCCGACGTCATCGCTGTCGTCCTCGGCCAGGGCCGCGGCCAGGATGACCTCGCCGCGCGCCGCCGGGTACGGCCCAGCGCTGCTGCTGATAGCGGCGTGCCGAACGCGGCGACAGCGCCGACGCGCCGAGCACGATCGAGGCCAGGTACGGCGCCGGCGCCACCGTCCGGCCGACCTCGACGAGCACGCTGCACTGCTCGAGCAGGCCGAGCCCGGCCCCGCCCGACCGCTCGGGCAGGGCCGCGGACAGCACGCCGGCCGTGGCCAGCGTCAGCCCACAGCGCGGCATCGAACCGGGTCTGGCCCGCCTCGACCTCCCGCAGCCGCTCCTGGGTGACCTGGTCGGTCAGGATCTGGCGCTCAGGGCACCGAGGTCGTCCTGTGCCGTGTGTCAGCGTGAAGTCCATCGTTCCCTCTATGGTTATGGTCTTGATCTTCGTGGCGCGCTTACCGGCGGTTTAGCGGCAGGCCAAGCGCCGCCGCACCGATGATGTCGCGCTGCACCTCGTTGGTGCCGCCGCCGAAGGTGAGGATCAGGGCGGACCTGCTGCATCCGCTCGATCCGGCCGGCCAGGAGCGCTCCCGGCGACCCGGTCCGGACCTCGGCGTTCGCGCCGAGCACCTCCATCATCAGCCGGCACGCCTCGATGGTGAGCTCGGTGCCGTACACCTTGGTCGCGGACGCGACGGCCGGGCCGGGCGACCCGGCTGTCGACGCGATGCGCCAGTTGACGCAGCTTGAGGAACTCGGCCTTGGCGTGCACGCGAGCGAGGTTGAGCTGTACCCATTCGGGTCGATGACCCGGCGGCCGTCGGCGAGCTTGGTCGACCGGGCCCAGTCGGTGACGTCGGCGAGCGCGGACATGACCGGGGCCGCCGAGGTCAGCGCGACCCGCTCGTGGTTGAGCTGGTTGGTGATCAGTGGCCAGCCCTTGTGCTCCTCGCCGACCAGGTTGCCGGCCGGGACCCGGACGTCGGAGTAGTAGGTGGCGCTCGTGGTCACCCCGGCGACTGTCCGCACCGGTGTCCAGGAGAAGCCGTCGACGTCGGTCGGGACAATGATGATGGACAGCCCCTTGTGCCGGGGCGCCTCCGGATCGGTCCGGCAGGCCAGCCAGACGTAGTCGGCGTACTGGATCAGGCTCGTCCACATCTTCTGGCCGTTGATCACGTAGCTGTCGCCGTCACGGACTGCGCGGGTACGCAGCGAGGCCAGGTCCGTGCCAGCGCCCGGCTCGGAGTAGCCGATGGAGAAGTGCAGCTCCCCGGCCGCGATCCCGGGCAGGAACCGCTCCTTCTGCTCGGGCGTGCCGAAGCGCATGATCGTCGGGCCGACCGTGTTGATCGTGAGGAACGGCACCGGCACGCCGGCGATCGCTGCCTCGTCAGTGAAGATCAGCTGATCGAGCACCGAGCGGTCCTGGCCGCCATACTCGGCCGGCCAGCCGATCGCCAGCCAGCCGTCGCTGCCAAGCTGGCGCACGACCTCCTTGTACGTGACGCCGTCGCCGTATTCGCCGTCGGCGTGGGCCAGCCCGGCCCGCCGCTCCGGCGTCATCAGCGCGGCGAAGTACTCGCGCAGCTGCTGGCGCAGTTGCTCCTGCTCAGGCGTGTAGCTGATGTGCATCCGGGCCCCTGCCGCTCAACTAGAACGTGTTCTAGCCATGGTAGCCGAACGGCCTGCCGGTACCCAGGTCGCTGCTGATGCGGTCCGGGTACCGGTGACGCCTGAAGCGGCGCGGTTAGCGACGGCGGCGGCGGTAGGCGGGCCAGGGCAGGTCCCTTGCCAGTGAGGTGAAACGCCAGCAGCGCAAGACCAGCCAACATCAGACTGAACGGCGCGAACACGGCGTCGGTGGAAATGCCGGCGGCATTAATGATGAAGGCGATAGCGAACAAGAGGGCCGCAATGGCAGCAAGCATGGTTCGGCTCCTTAGCGAGGCAATGCAACGGTTGCCCAACTTCCCGGCGGCGAGCTTTATATGCGCAGGCTGGCTCGGCTCAGCCAGTGCCCTCGTCGCTGATCAGCCAGCGCCCGTCGACCTTGGCCAGCCAGTACTCCCAGTAATGCGGGCCATCGCCGAACGACGGGTCGTGCTTCCACCAATGGCTCCGGTAGACGAAATTGGTCGCCACGCTGTACTGCTCGCCATTCGGTTCCTGAGCGGCATAGGACAGGGTACCGATTCGGATGTCGGTGATTCTCGCGGTGCTGCCAAGCCACATCTGCGTGGTGCTGCGCATGGTCGGGGCGGACAGAGCTTCGGCGGTGGCGCTGTCGTGAGCGTCGAGTGCACGTAGGTAGGCAAGGACCACTTGCCGTTGCGAGGCAGTCGGCGGCGGCATGGCTACCGCGTATTTCTGTCGCCACGGCCCGTACCACCAGGCAGCTAGCCGAGGATGCATGCCACTGCGACCGCGACGGCCGGCGCTGCGATGCGAAGTCGCCTACCGCGCTGTATCGCCATCCACCCCGCCCGTCTGCGCCTCGGATCCGCGCGACGCCCGCTCTGCGCATCCCCGGTCAGGTTAGGCGAAACTGGCCGCGTTACGCACGAGGGCCTGGCGCCGGCTTAAATAGAACGTGTTCTAGGGAGAGGCAGCAGGTGGCCGAGGCTTACATCGTCGACGCGGTCCGGACCCCCGTCGGCAGGCGCGGCGGCGGGCTCGCCAGGGCGCATCCGGCCGACCTGGGCGGTCACGTGATCAGCGCGCTGCTTGCGCGCACCGGCCTTGACCCGCTGGCCGTCGACGACGTCGTGTTCGGCTGCGTCGACACGATCGGGCCGCAGGCTGGCGACATCGCCAGGACCGCGTGGCTGGCGGCCGGCCTGCCCGAGGAGGTTCCCGGCGTCACCGTCGACCGGCAGTGCGGCTCATCTCAGCAGGCCGTGCATTTCGCCGCCCAGGCGGTGATGAGCGGGACCGCTCACGCTGTCGTCGCCGGCGGCGTGCAGAACATGTCGCCAGATCCCGATCGCGGCGGCGATGCTGGCCGGCCAGCAGTATGGCTTCGCCGACCCGTTCAGCGGCTCGGCTGGCTGGCTGGCACGGTACGGCGACCAGGAGATCTCCCAGTTCCGCGGCGCGGACCTGATCGCCGCAGAAGTGGGGCATCAGCCGCGCGGAGATGGAGAGCTACGCGCTCGCCAGCCATCAGCGGCGCAGCGCAGGCGATCGACAGCGGCGCGTTCGCTGGCGAGATCACGCCGTACGGCGGGCTGTCCGTCGACGAGTGCCCGCGCCGGGACACCTCGCTGGAGAAGATGGCCGGGCTGAAGCCACTGCGCGAAGACGGCCTGATCACCGCGGCGCTGTCGAGCCAGATCGCCGACGCGGCTGCGGCCGTCCTCGTCGTCTCGGCGGCCGCGCTGACCGAGCACGGCCTGACGCCGCGGGCCCGGATCCACCACATCAGCGCGCGGGGAGCCGACCCCGTGCTCATGCTCACCGCGCCGATCCCGGCGACCGCGCACGCGCTCAAGCTGACCGGGCTGTCCATGGACCAGATCGACCTGGTCGAGATCAACGAGGCCTTCGCCAGCGTCGTGCTGGCGTGGCAGCGGGAGACCGGCGCCGACCTGGACCGGGTCAATGTCTGCGGCGGCGCGATCGCGCTCGGCCATCCGCTGGGCGCGACCGGCGCGCGGCTGCTGACCACGCTGCTGAACTCGCTCGAGCGGACCGGCGGCCGCTACGGCTTGCTGACCATGTGCGAGGGCGGCGGCCAGGCGAACGTGACCATCATCGAGCGGCTCTAGCGAAGTCGAGCGCCTCTGTCGCGAGCTCCAGCCAGTCCACGGCGGATTCGGGAGCGAGGCTCAGCCACTCGCGCATCGGCGTGCCCTTGTTCGCGTCGAAGGCGACGCCGTCACCGGACGCGATCAGCGCGGTCACCCGGTCAGCGGGGAGCTTGACCACCAGCCGGCCGCGCACCAGCATCGCGAAGATCTTGCCGCGGCAACGAAGCGCACCCCGGCCGAAGCCGCTGCCGCCGCGTGGCGGCGTCACCCCGTCGATGCCGACGAGGTCATCGACGAGGTCCTCGTAACGTTCCCGGACGTCTGCCACGGATCTGAGGCTAGACCGGGCCACCGACAGCGCGCGGCGCCGCGGCCTGGCCTTGCACCGATTCTGGCTCTGCAAATGGGTCAATACCGAGGGGCGCTACAGCGCCCAGAATCGATGAAAGCCGCCCCGGCCTCACCACCAGACGCCGCGAGCCCGGCCAGCTGGCCAGGCTCGCGGCACCGCAGTCAGCTAGCGCAGCCGGGCGGCCGCGTCGCGCAGCGCGTCGTCCAGCGGCGTCGGCTCCAGCCCGAACGCCTCCGTCGTCGCGCTCGAGTCGATGACGAACGGCCGGGTGAACTGATACCGCGTGGTCCGCAGCTCCTTCACCAGCGGCGAGAACAGCCCCATCGTCCACATGACCGGGTACGGGATAGCCGTCAGCTTGGCCTTCGGCGCCCCGTTGACCTCGGCGAACCGGGTCGCCAGCTGGCGGATGGTGAGAGCGGGATTGGTCGGGACGAGCCACACCTGGCCGAGGGCCCGATCGTCGGTGGCCGCCGTCACCAGCGCGCGCGCCGCGTCAGTGACGGAGGTCCAGCTGTGCGGAACGTCCAGCGGGGCTGGCGAGTAAGCGCGCTTGCCCGCCAGCAGCGGCTTGCCTATCACCGTCGACAGCACCGAGTTGGCCTCGATGTAGTCACTCGCCCGCACCTCAGTGGCCCGGATGCGGCCGGCCTCGTGCAGGGCCAGCGCATCGCGCCACATGTCGCGCCCGCATCCGGAGCTTGGGATGCGTGGCGGCCATCGGGGTCTTCGGCGTGATCGGCCCGTCCACGGGTCCGTAGCCGTACAGGTTGCTGATCGTGGCCAGCACCGCGCCGCTGCGCTCGGCTGCGGTCAGCAGCGCTGAGTGCAGTGGCGGCCAGTCGGTGAACCACTGGTGGTACTGGGGGCTCGCGCAGTTGTAGAGCGCCGCGGCTCCGGTGGCCAGCGAGGTCAGTTTCTCCGCGTCGGTCGCGTCCGCCGCCACCAGCTCGATCGATGGGTGCTGCGGCCCGGTCCCGCGCCTGCTGACGACCCGAACCTGCTCGCCGCGGTCGGCGAGCAGCAGCGCGGCCTGCGATCCGACTGCCCCAGCCCCGACGATTACGTGCATCTTGTCCATCTCCTCTGATAGGTCGCCGAACTAGCCTTTCATTGCGAGAGCACCGCTCTCCATCAAGACCAACAGTCTCACATCACCGCAGCGAATGCAAGAGCACTGCTCTCGAATATGTGCAATAATCTCCCGCATGCCCGCAGCATCGATCAGAGCCCGTGTTCGCGCCGAGATGACGGCGGAGATCAAGGCGATCGCGCGCCGGCACCTGCAGACCGACGGAGCGAACCTGTCACTGCGCGCCGTGGCCCGCGACATGGGCATGGTGTCCTCGGCGGTGTACCGGTACTTCGCCAGCCGTGACGAGCTGCTGACCGCGCTGATCCTCGACGGGTACAACTCGCTCGCGGACGCCGTGGAAGCGGCGGACGCGGCCGTGACCGACCGGACCCGGCTCCGGGATCGCTGGCTGGCAGCAGCTCGCGCTGTCCGGGCCTGGGCGCTGGCCGCGCCCGCGGAGTACGCGCTCCTCTACGGCAGTCCGGTGCCGGGCTACGCGGCGCCGCAGGAGACCGCGGCCGCAGCCACCAGGATCGCGCTCGTCCTCGTCCGCATCCTGGCTGACGGCCATGCGTCAGGCACGCTGACCGGCGAGCAGCGGCCGCTGGCGCCGGGCCGGCTCGACCAGAGCGTCGTTGCCGACCTGGCCACGGTCCGCGACGACATCGCGCCGGGCCTGCCCGAAGGCTTGCTGCTGCTAGGCATGACAGGCTGGATCCAGTTGTTCGGCACTGTCAGCTTCGAACTGTTCGGTCAGTTCAACAACGTCATCGCGGCCAGGGACGAATTCTTCGACCAGCAGATGCTGCTGGCAGCCGATCTGCTAGGCCTCTGACGGGAACAGCCGTACGGCCGCGGTGGTTCGGACAACGGGCGGTCGGCCGGAGCGAGGGAGCTGACATGACAGCGCAGTGGCGTGACCAGATCGGGCGATTCGGCGTGTGGCGCCGCGCCGACGCAGACGACCCCGGACATCGCGGCAGGGCTTGAGGCGCTCGGCTATGGAGCGGTCTGGCTGGGCGGCTCGCCCGATGGTGATCTCACCGTGGTGGACCGGCTGCTGGCCGCCACGACCAGCCTGACTGTTGGCACCAGCATCGTGAACATGTGGAAGGACGATGCCGCCACCGTCGCGCAGTCATTCGCGCGGATCGAGGGCAGCTTCCCGCACCGGTTCATCCTCGGCGTCGGGGCGGGCCACCGCGAGGCGACCGCGGAGTACGCCAGCCCGTACCAGACCCTGTCGACCTATATCAGTGACCTCCTCGCGGGCGGCGTACCAGCGGACAGCCTGGTGCTGGCGGCTCTGGGTCCGAGGGTTCTCAGCCTCGCGCGCGAACGCACCGGGGGGGCCATCCCCTATCTCGTCCCGCCTGCCCATACCAAGCTGGCGCGCGAGATCCTCGGACCCGCACCGCTGCTGGCGCCCGAGCATAAGGTCGTGCTGAGCACCGATCTTGCCGAGGCGCGCAGCCTCGGCCACAACCGGGTCAGCCGCCCCTACCTCGGCCTGGTGAATTACACCTCTAACCTGCGGCGGCTCGGCTTCACCGAGGCGGACCTGGCTGGCGGCGGCAGCGACGCGCTGATCGACGCGCTGGTCGCGCACGGCAGCTCCGACCAGGTCGCTGCGCAGCTGGCCGCCCATCTGGATGCCGGAGCAGATCACGTCTGCATCCAGCTGCTGACTGATTCCGACACCGATCCCATGCCCGGCTACGCCGAACTGGCTGGCGCGCTCGGACTCTGACCACGATCAGCTCGCCGGGTAGCGCCAGGGCAGTTCAGGCGTGCCCTGTCACGGCCATCTCGCCCAGCTCTGACCAGTCGTCTTGCGGCAAGCTGAAGTTCACGATCCTGGGCGTCGCGGCCAGGTACGGCGGCAGCGTCTGCTGGGCGGACCTGAAGTGCTCGGACTGCACATGCGCCGCGCCGGCGTCACCATCGCGGAACGCCTCGACCAGCACGTACACGGTCGGGTCGTCCAGGCTGCGGGACCACTCGAACCACAGGCAGCCGGGCTCGCTGCGGGTGGCCGCGGTGAACGGGCCGGAGATCTCAGGCCAGTCGTCAGCGTGCTCAGGCCGGACCGCGAACTTCGCGGTAATAAAGATCATCAGGTCTCCCAACGGTCGGGACCTTCATGATCCCGCCAGACCGGCGCGCGGGGCCAGGGCACAGCTGTCTCAGAAAGTTCCAACTGCGGGTGGCACAGCGGCGTCTCTACAGACGCAATTGCCGCTAAGGAGGAACTGCGATGAAACTAACCATGCTGGGCCGCACTACGGTGGGCCGCACCGTTGCTGCCACCGCCATCACGGCGACGGCGATCTTCGTTCCGGCCGTCGCGCTCGCGTCGTCGGGCGCGGCCGGCGCACCAGCGGCTGCCGCCGTCCGCTGCCCCCGTGGCCACCTCACCTCGTGGCTCGGCGTGCCGGGCGACGGTGCGGCCGGCAGCACGTTCTACCAGCTTGAGATCTCCAATACCTCGGGCCAGGCATGCTCGCTGTACGGCTACCCGGGCGTTTCCGCGCTGAAGGCCGGCGGGGCCAGCTCGGCAGCGCCGCCGGTCGCAGCCCTGGCCATTCGAAGCTGCTGGTGACGCTCGCACCCGGCGCGACCGCGCACGTAGTGCTGCAGATCACCGACGTCGGCAACTTCTCCGCGTCGGCGTGCCGGCCGCGACTGCGGTCGCACTCCGGGTGTTCGCGCCTGGAGGCTTCAGCTCAATGCAGGTGCCGTTCTCGTTCCGCGGCTGCGCCCGGCGCGGGCCGGTCTACCTGCACGTGAGCACCACGATCTCAGGCACCGGGATCCCCGGGTACAGCAGCTAGCGCCGTCAGCTCGCGCCGTTTACCGCCCCGGATTCCGGCGGGAACGGGGCCGGGTAAACCACGCGGCCGGTCGTCGGATCTCCGTCGGCCGGCCGCTCTGCGCTGTCCGCCCGGCGCGGCGCCGTGTGGTCAGCCCGCTCGGCGCGGCTGGTGCGGCGCCGTGTCGTCAGCCCGGCAGCACTGCGCGGAACTCGGCCGCCAGCGCAGCCGTCGCGTCCCGCAGCCCATCCGGGCCTGCCGACAGCAGCGACCGCGACGCGCTCGGCATCACCCGGTCCGGGCAGGCGGCGAAGACCCGCGCCACGTCGGCGGGAGTAGCGCCCTGCGCGCCGACTCCAGGCGCCAGGAACAGGCAGTTAGCGGCGGCCAGGTCAAGCGCTGGCTCCATGTGCGTCGGGCCGACGACAGCGCCTACCGGGCCGATCTGGCCCGGCGCGAGTTCGTCGTTCAGCGCGCGGATCTGCCGGAGCAGGCCCTGCTCGACCGAGCAGCCGTCACCAGCCAGCGCGGCCTGGATCGCCCGGCCCTCCGGGTTCGACGAGCGGGTGACGACGAGCAGGCAGCTGCCCGACTCGGCGGCGCGGCTGACATAGGTCCCCATCGCGCCCAGGCCGAGGTAGGGATGGACGGTGATGGCGTCGGCCGCGAGCGGCGCGCCCTTGCCGAGGTAGGCCTCGGCGTACGCGTCGTTGGTCGAGCCGACGTCGCCGCGCTTGACGTCGAGTATCACCAGCAGGCCAGCGCCGCGCGCGCTGGTCGATCAGCCGGTCCAGGGTGCGGATGCCGCGCCAGCCGTGCCGCTCGAAGAACGCGGACTGCGGCTTGACCAGGCCCGACCGTTCCGGCTGCCGCGTCGAGCGCGATGTCGGCGAACCGGTCGAGGCCGTCGGCGGTATCGCCGAGGCCCCAGGCCTCCAGCAGGTCAGCCGACGGGTCGAGGCCCAGGACCAGCGGGCCCTGGCTGGCCGCGCACGGCAGCGAACCTGGCGGCGAACGAGTCGGTCATCGCTGCAATTTTCGCATGCGACCGCCGGTGGCCGCTGACGACGCAGCGCCGTTTGCTGAGGACAGCTCGATCGACGTCGTTCGCCGCCTCGCGGGCCCGCTCCGCGGACAGCCGCCGCTCTCGCTCGTTGCTGGTGAGCGCGGCTGCCCGCTCGAACTCCGCCCGCGCCTCAGCGGTTCGCCCGAGCTTGCGCAGCAAGTCACCGCGCACGCTGGGCAGCAGGTGGTAGCCGCCGAGGGCAGGCTCGGCGGCTAGCTCATCGACCAGGTCAAGCCCGGCCTGCGGGCCGTATGCCATGGACACGGCGACGGCGCGGTTCAGCTCGACGACCGGCGACGGCATGACCTCGGCCAGCACCCCGTACAGCTCGACGATGCGCGGCCAGTCGGTGTCGTCGGGCCGGAACGCCCTGGCGTGACAGGCAGCGATAGCGGCCTGCAGCGCATACGGGCCCCGTTCCCCGCCTAGATCCCTGGCTTTGTCCAGGGCCGCCAGCCCGCGGTTGATCAGCAGCCGGTCCCAGCGCGTCCGGTCCTGGTCGAGCAGCAGCACCGGATCTCCGGTCGGCCCGGTCCGGGCGGCGACCCTGGATGCCTGGATCTCCAGCAGCGCGACCAGGCCATGCACCTCCGGCTCGGCGGGCGCGAGCTGGGCCAGCACCCGGCCGAGGCGGACCGCCTCGGCGCACAGCGCCGGGCGCATCCAGTCATCGCCGGCGGTCGCCGAGTAGCCCTCGTTGAAGATGAGGTAGATGACTTCGAGCACCGAGGACAAGCCGCGCCGGCCGCTGGTCGGCAGCCGGGCACCTCGAACGGCACGTTCGCGCTGCGCCAGCGTCTTCTTGGCCCGGACGATGCGCTGCGCGATGGTCGGCTCCGGGACCAGGTAGGCACGTGCGATCTCGGCGGTCGTCAGGCCGCCGAGCAGCCGGAGCGTCAGCGCGACCCTGGCCTGGACTGCACAGCACCGGATGACACGCAGTGAAGATCAGCCGCAGCAGGTCGTCGTCGATGTCGTCGGAGAACGCCTGGTCGAAATCCGGCGTGCACCGCGTCCTCGGCTCGAGAGCACGGCCGATCTGCGCGTACTTCTTCTGCCAGCTCGCTGTTGCGGCGGAAGAGAGTCGATGGCGCGCCGCTTGGCGACGGTCATCAGCCAGGCGCCGGGGTTGCGCGGCACGCCCTCGGCCGGCCACTGCTCCAGCGCCGCGACGACGGCGTCCTGCGCGAGGTCCTCTGCCAGGCCGATATCGCCGGTGTAATGGGCCAGGCCGGCGATCAGCCGGGCTGATTCCAGCCTGATGACGGTCTCGATCGCTGCCTGCGCCCGCGCGTCCGTCACGACAACCGATCACATCACCAGGCTGCCCCGGCTGCCAACACCGCGCACCGCCGCCCGGCGGGGACCGCAGCAGCGATCCTGCTGCCGCCGGTCCCCGCATCCGGATCGCGCACTAGCCGAGGACCTGCCGGATCGTGGTGTCGCCCTCTCCGGCGATGGTGAGGAACCGCTTGGTCCACTCGATGGCCTCGTCCTTGTCCCGGCACTCCATCAGCGCCCAGCCGCCGATCAGCTCCTTGGCCTCGGTAAACGGGCCGTCCAGGACGGTGAACTCGCCGTTGTGGTAACTCACCTTCACGCCGTCGTTCGGCGGAGCGACGCCGCCGGTCGCCAGCAGCACCCCGGCCTTGGTCGCCTCCTCGACGAACTCGCCCATCCGCTGGTAGAGCTCCGGGGACGGCTCGGGCATCGGGAGCAGCGGGTCGCCTAGCGTGTATCCGAGGAACTTCATGATCGTTTCCTTTCAGTCTGCGGAGCGCTGCCCCGCTCGTTGCCGCGGCCTTCCGGCCTTGCTTCTCACCCCTGCGTCGAACGCGAGCCCGGCCAGATCGACATGGCCGCCAGGGTATTTCGGCAACTTTCGCGTCGGCGGCCGGACTATCCCGTTGACAGCCGGTGGCCAGCGGATCATGCGCTTGGGCGCCGGGAGCCGCAAACTGGCAACGTTGCCGTAACCGTCCGGCCGCCCGGCTGGGTTAGCGTCCGTGCATGAAGAAGGCGCGATGGCATGGTTTCTACTCTGATGCCCACGGCCGCGAGGATCTCACTGTCGACGCCCAGGGCAATCAGGTCACCACCGTGCTGCGCGGCGTCACCTTCACTGGCAACGGGCTGAACGACCTCGCTCCGGTCTCCGCACTGACCGCGGACGCGCCGTTCGCGCTGTATTACGAGGCGCTGTGCGCCTGCACGATCGAATGGACGATGCCGGTCAGCCTGGATACCCCGACCGGGGTCCGCCAGGCTAACCTCATCTGCACGCTGACCCTCGGCGATCCGCCCGACCGGCCAGGCCTGTATTACGAGAACCTGGACCTGACGCTGGAATGCGGCGACATGCGCGCGCAGACGACCGGGGCACATGACATCTTCGAGACGGCCCTGACCGACCTGGCGGCTCAGCTCCTGCCCGGCGTCAGGCTCCGGGCTTGCGTTAACTGCTCGCTAGCCGCTTACCCGCCATTTCGCGGCAGCGAGTTCCTCGGCGGTCTCGCCTGCTTCCGCGACAACGAGGAGGAATTCCTGGCCACGCCCGGCAAGGGGGAGCTGAACCAGATCTGGGGCAGCAGGACCGAGTTCGTGCTGGAGACATATCTCTGCCCGAGGTACCGCGCGGCGTTGCCGGCCCAGGAGCGCTAGCCCAGCTTGCCGAGCCGGGCCAGGCAGTCGGCGGCCTCGGCCATGATCCGCTCGATCAGCTCCGCGCACGAAGGCACGTCGTCGATCAGGCCGACGACCTGGCCGGCCGCCATCACGCCGAGGTCGGGCCGCCCGTCCACCATCGCCGCCTTCAGCAGCATGGGCGTATTGGCCGCCATCAGCACCTGACTCCAGGACAGCTCGGTGCCGCCGCGCATCGCCCGGCCCTGCCGGATCAGCTGCGGCCAGCTCAGCCCGGACAGGTGCCGGAACGCCGGCCGCGTTGCGCGCGGACCGGAGCAGGCCGGACAGCTGCCCGGACCGCTCAAGGCCCGTCGATCAGCGGCGGTGCGCAGCACCCGGTGCGGCACGCCGTCGACCCGCGTGGTCACTACCGTGTCGGTCAGCGTCTTGCCCAGGTAAACCTGCTTCACCACGTCGGCGACGGGACTGTCGCTGGTGAGCAGGAACCGGGTGCCCATCGCGATGCCCTCGGCGCCATAAGCAAGCGCCGCCACCAGTCCGCGGCCGTCGAAGAACCCGCCCGCCGCCACGACCGGGATGTCCACGGCCGACACCACCTGCGGCAGCAGCAGGCTGGTCGGGATCGGGCCAGTGTGCCCGCCGCCCTCGCCGCCTTGCACGATGACGGCGTCGGCGCCCCACTGGGCGACCTTCTCCGCGTGCCGACGCGCGCCGACGGACGGGATGACGACGACTCCGGCGTCCTTGAGCCGCTTGATCATTTCCGGCCTGGGCGCCAGCGCGAACGACGCGACCCGGACGCCCTCGGCGATCATCAGCTCGACGCGGTCGGCCGCATCGGGCGCATCAGCACGCAGGTTGACCCCGAACGGCGCGTCGGTTCGCGCCTTCACCTCGGCAACGGCCGTCCGCAGCGCGTCCAGCGTCATCGTCGCCGAGCCGATGATGCCCAGGCCGCCGGCCCGGGCGGTGGCGGCAGCGAGCCGGGCGCCCGCCACGTAGCCCATCCCGGTCTGCACAATCGGGTACCGGATGCCGGTGAGCTCGGTCAGCCGCGTCTTGATCGCCGTCATGTCGTCGTCACCGCCAGTTGCGCGATCATCGCGACGTGCGTGACCACGCCCGGCCGTGAGCACTGTCATGCATGAGCACTGTCATGCCAGCTCCTGGTCGCGCCGGCCGTCCGGATCGAGGTGCTCGCGGATCAGGGTGAGCTCGGCCGCTGTCGGCAGCCGGGTCTGCGGCACCTGGTACGGCGCGGCGAGCAGGAAGCCGGTCGCGTCGGCCACGTCGGAGACGGAGACGCCAGGATGCACGGACCGCAGCCGCATGGCCTGGTCCGGCCCGCCGAAGTCCAGCACGGCGAGGTTGGTCACGACGCGGCGCAGCTCGTGGGACGCGGCGGCCAGGCCGCCCAGGCCGGCCGCGCGGTCGTAGCCGACGCCGCTCACCATGTCGACCTGGTCGACGAAGACCCGGCGTGAGTGCCTGGGCACCCAGTAGCTCACCGGGTGATTCACCGTGTTGCCCGGCGCGCCGCGAACGCCGAGCAGCTGCGCCTTCGGCCTGGCCCAGTCCCCGATGCAGGAGATGTTCTGATTGCCGAACCGGTCGAGCTGCGCCGCGCCCATCATCACGTGCCGCTTGCCCGCCGCGAGCATGGTGAACACCTCGCGGAACGGCAGCCAGCCCTCGGTGACCCGGTCCTCGGCCAGCGCCGTCAGCCGGAGCCAGCAGCGTCGCCTCGCCGTCGGTCAGCAGCAGGTCGGGCTCGAACGTCAGCTGAGCGAGCCTGGCGCCGAGGGTCGGGATGACGCCCATCGGGCTGGCCAGGATCGCGCCGTCGCCGCGCCAGGCCTCGGCGCAGGCCACCACGCAGATCTCGGCCAGGGTCGGGCCTGCCGCACGGGATCGGTCACGGCGGGACCGGTCATGCGCGGCACCTGCCGCCGCTGCGAACCGGGCCACCGCCTGCCTGGTAGCCGTCCTCGCCGCCGGACAGGAACTCGGCCGCGGAACTCCGCCCAGGCCTGCGGGCTGGCGGCCGGCCTGCGCATAGTGGCGCCTGGAACGCCTCGTCCCGGCCGTAGTCCGGCACGCAGCTGGTGAAATGCGCGCCGTTCGGCGTCTCGACCACGCCGGCCACCATGGCCCGGTTGATCAGCAGGCTCTGCGCGGGCCCGGCGGCCAGCAGGCCGGCGGTTGGCACGATGCGCTCGCAGGACACGTAGGCCCGCTCGGCGGCCAGGCAGTACAGGTCGTCGAAGTACGGATCGGGGCCGAGGTACTGCCCGTTGCCGCGCGCGTCGGCCCGGTTCATGTGCACCAGCGCCGCGTCCAGGGTCAGCGCGGGCACGGCGACGAACTCCTCGCCGTCGGCGTACGGCGACCGGACGGTGCGCAGATCGCGGTTGACGCGCAGCACGTCCGAGCCGAGCCCGGCGCGCATCGGCAGGAACGGCAGCCGGTGCGCCGCGGCGAGCAGACCCCAGTGCAGCATGCCCTCGTCAAGCTCGGTCAGCTGCGATCGCGCCGCGCTGCCGGGCCAGCCGGAAGTGCGGCTCCAGCGGGATCGAGTCGAGCGAGACGAAACCGGTGACCAGCCGTCGGACCTTGCCCGCGGCGAGCAGCAGGCCGACATCGGGACCGCCGTAGCTGACGATGGTCAGGTCGGTGAGGTCCGACGCGGCAAGCGCCCTGACCAGCGCCATCGGCTTGCGCCGCGAACCCCAGCCGCCGATCCCGATGGTCATCCCGGACCGCAGCTCGCCGACAACCTCGGCGGCCGTCATGATCTTGGGTCCGCTAGCGCCCGTCAACGAACGCCTGCCGGGCCCGGTCGGAGATTCCGGTCAGGTTCAGCTCGAAAGTGAACCCCTGCTCGTAGCGATAGGACCTGCGCAGGTCCACCGGCTCGATGCCGTTCAGCGACTGCTTGGCCAGCCTGACGATCTCCGGGTCCTTCGCCGCGATCTTCGCGGCGACCTCGTGCGCGGCCGCCCGCAGGTTCGCGGCGGGTACGACGTCGAGCACCGTGCCGTAGCCCTGCAAGGTCGAAGCGGGAACGGGGTCGCAGGTATACACCATCGCGCGCATCAGCTGCTGCGGCACCAGCCGGGCCAGATGCGTGGCCGCGCCGAGCGCGCCACGGTCCACTTCAGGCAGCCCGAACGTGGCATCGTCAGCAGCGATCACGATGTCGGCGCTGCCCGCCAGGCCAACTCCGCCACCGAGGCAGAAGCCCTGCACGGCAGCGATGACCGGGACAGCGCACTCGTAGACCGCGGCAAACGCGGCGGCGCAGCCGCGGTTGGCGGCAATGAGAGCGGCATGGCCATCGGTGCGCTGCATTTCCTTGATGTCCACGCCCGCGCAGAACCCGCGACCGGCCGCCGCGAGGACCACGACCCGCACGTCGGCGTCACCGCCAGCCTGGCTGAGAACCTCGGCCAGCTGCAGCCACGCCTGCGCTGGCAGCGCGTTCACCGGCGGGAAGTCGATGACCACCTCGGCAACCCCGCCGACGGTGTTCAGTCCGATGGGCATCGGCGGTACCTCGCTCGCGACTTGACCTAGCGATTGCTTGGTCAGGTTAGCACTAGGCCGCGGGCCACGCCGTCGCCTGATTGATGGCAGCCTGCATCGCGAGCCGCCCTTGACCGGGCAGTCGCGGAAGCCTCCGTACCAGGCAGCAGTTGGCAGCGGAGTCGCTTGCCAGGAGACTGAGTCCAGCAGTGGCAGCCAGGAGCTGAGGGGTTCATGCGCTTTGTGTTCAGCCCGCCGGCCGGCGAAGTGGCCGGCCTGCTCACGCTGCCGTGGGCGCAGCCGCTCGCCGACTGGCGCGACGACCGCATGGTCGAGATCCGCCAGCGCGGCATCTCGCGGCACGTGGTCAGGTTCGCGGCTGAGAGTGGCGAGCTGTTCGCGCTCAAGTCGATCAGCGAACTGCTCGCCAGGCGCGAGTACCGGATGCTGCGCTCGCTCGCTGACCTGAGCATCCCGGCCGTTGAGGTGGTCGGCATCGTGGTCGACCGCGGTCGCGACGAGGACGCGATCCTGGTGACGAGGTTCCTCGACTATGCGAGCACCTACCGGGCGGTGTTCTCCCGCCCGCGCGGCGGACCGCCGGTCGACCGGCTGCTCGACGCGCTGGTGGAGCTGCTGGTCCGGCTGCATCTGTCCGGATTCTTCTGGGGCGACTGCTCGCTGTCCAATGCGCTGTTCCGGGCCGACGCCGGGACGTTCCAGGCCTACCTGGTCGACACCGAGACGAGCGAGAAGCACCCCACGCTCTCCGACGGTCAGCGGGCTTTCGACCTTGACATTGCCGCCGAGCGGGTTTGCGGCGAGCTGATGGACCTCCAGGCTGGTGAATTGCTGCCTGATGAGGTCGACCCGATCGAAGTCAGCGAGGAACTCGGGCGGCGGTACCAGCACCTGTGGGCGGAGCTGAACCATGACGAGCTGTTCCAGCCAGCGGACCAGCGGCACCGGATCGCCAAGCGGCTGCGGCGGCTCAACGACCTCGGCTTCGACGCTGACGAGCTGGAGCTCATCGCCGAGCCCGCCGGCGTGAAGCTCCGCGTCCACACCAGAGTCGCCGAGTCCGGCCAGAGCAGCCGTGAGCTGTTCCGGCTGACCGGGATCAGCGCCGAGGAGAACCAGGCGCGCAGGCTGCTGAACGACATCGCCAGCTTCCGGGCGTGGAAGCAGCAGCAGACCGCACGCCCGGTGTCGCAGACAGTCGCGGCGCACCGGTGGCTGGAAGAGGTCTACGACCCGGTCGTGGCGGCGATCCCGGACCAGCTGCGGGGTCGGCTGGCGCCGCCGGAAATCTTTCACGAGATCCTCGAGCACCGCTGGTACATGTCCGAGCAGGCGGGCCGCGACGTCGGTACCACCGCGGCCGCCCAGTCGTACTTCGACACGGTGCTGCCCGCGGTACCGCAGCCGCTCGGCACGGCGGTCAGCGACGACACCGGAGATCTGCCTGCGGTGCCGGCCGACCAGGTGCGGGCTACCTAGCGCTTGCTCGGTCCCCTAGCATGTCGCGCATGCGATCAGGCCATGCTGACTCCGGTCGTGCCGTGGTGATTACCGGCGGCACCCGAGGAATCGGGGCTGGCCTCGCCCGGGCATTCCTGGCCTCAGGAGACCACGTCATGGTCTGCGGCCGCAGCGCGCCTGCCGAACTGCCGACAGCGGCCGGACAGGCGGCGCTGTTCCGCCAGGCCGACGTCCGCGATCCTGGCCAGGCCAGGTCGGTGATCCGGGCGGCGGCCGACGAGTTCGGCCGCATCGACGTCCTGATCAGCAACGCCGGCGGCTCCCCGGAAGCGGCCGCGTCGGACGCATCGCCTCGTTTCCTGCAGAAAATCATCGAGCTCAACCTCACCGCGCCGCTGCTGGTGGCACAGCCCG
The DNA here is from genome assembly GCA_963795265.1 of uncultured Actinomycetota bacterium. Classification (GTDB taxonomy): domain Bacteria; phylum Actinomycetota; class Actinomycetes; order Streptosporangiales; family Streptosporangiaceae; genus JAJYUU01. The sequence continues at coordinate 110,646 of CAWCHF010000023.1, forward strand.
CCAACGCGATCATGCAGGCGCAGGAACACGGCGGCGCGATCATCATGATCGGCAGCATCAGCGGCACCCGGCCGTCGCCCGGCACCGCGGCCTACGGGGCGGCCAAGGCAGGCCTGCATCACCTAGTGAGCAGTCTCGCCATCGAATGGGCGCCGAAGGTTCGGGTGACCTGCGTCGCGCCGGGCTTCGTCCAGACCGATGCCGCCGCTGACCACTACGGCGCGGACGCTGGCGCGGCGGCAGTCCGGGCGACCGTGCCGCTCGGCCGGCTCGCGACGCCTGCTGATGTGGCCGACGCCTGCATGTTCCTGGCCTCACCGCAGGCTTCGTACATCAGCGGCTCGACCCTCGTCGTGCACGGTGGCGGCGAGCCGCCAGCTTTCCTGGCCGCGCGCCGCCGGGCGTAGCAGCGCGCGAGCCCGGGCAGCGGCGCGAGCCGACTAACCACGGACGCTTCGCCGCACCCGTTGCGTGGCTATACCCTCCGTCGCTTCGGCGGTATACCCTCCGAGAAATAGAACACGTTTCAGTTGAGGGGCACGCGATGGTCGCATCGATCAAGACTCACCGGGATGAGGTCGGCCTCACCGACGGAATGCTATTCATCGACGGTTCATGGCATTCAGGCTCGGCGGACCAGACCTGGAGCCACTCGCACCCGGCTACCGGCGAGGAAGTCGCCTCGTTCCCGATCGCCGGGCCCGCGGATGTAGACCGCGCCGTCCGCGCGGCACGCACGGCCTTCGACGAGGGCAGCTGGCCGAAGGCCCGCGCACAAGAGCGGATCCGGGTATTGCGCCGGATCGCCGACCTCGTTCGCGAGCATGGTGACGAACTGCTCGCGCTGCAGGCACTGGACAACAGCGTGCCGCTGAGTTTCGGATCGGTGTACGGAATGTCGTCAGCGTTCGTCGCCGACGTGTTCGACCACCATGCCGGCTGGGTGGACAAGCTGGCCGGCGAGACGCTGCCGCCGTACCAGGGCGGCGACCACCTGGTGATGACTCTGCGCGAGCCGATCGGCGTGGTCGCGGCGATCGTGCCGTGGAACGCGCCGCTGCTGCTCACTGCGCAGAAGCTAGCTCCGGCGCTGGCGGCCGGCTGCACCGTCGTGCTCAAGCCCTCGGAATACGCGACCTTCGCCGTACTGCGGCTGGTGAAGCTGATCGAGGAGGCGGGCCTGCCGGCTGGCGTACTGAACGTCGTCACTGGGCCCGGCGACCCGACCGGCGACGCGCTGATCAGCCACCCGATGGTGGACAAGATCTCCTTCACCGGCAGTCGCGCAGTGGGCCGGAAGATTATCGAGGCATCGGCCGCCGGATTCAAGCGGGTCAGCCTGGAGCTGGGCGGGAAGAGCCCGGCGCTGGTGTTCGCCGACGCCGATGTTTCCACCGCTGCGGCGATGACCATGGGCACGGTCACGCTCGGCCTGTCCGGTCAGGTCTGCCTGGCGCAGACCAGGGCGCTGGTGCACCGGGACAAGGCCGAGGAGTTCCTCGGCATGGCCGAGATGATCGCCGGGATGGTTAGCTACGGCAACCCGTTCGACCCGGCCGTCACCGCCGCGCCGCTGATCAACCGGCGTCAGCTGGACCGGGTCCTCATGCTCATCGGGCAGGGCCAGCAGGAGGGCGCCCGGCTTGTCTGCGGGGGCACCCGCGGCGAGGGTGAGCTGGCCGCAGGCAACTTCGTCGCGCCGACGCTGTTCACCGACGTGCACAACGACATGACGATCGCCCGCGAGGAGATTTTCGGACCCGTGCTGTCGGTCATCCCGTTCACCGACGAGGACGAGGCCATCAGAATCGCCAACAGTACCGAGTACGGGCTGGCAGCGACGGTCTGGACGGCCGACATCAAGCGGGCCATGCGGATGACCAAGGCGCTGCGGGCCGGGACGGTCGGCATCAACGGCTACCAGCTCGAGCCGCACGCGGCGTTCGGCGGCTACCGGCAATCCGGCATCGGGCGTGAGGGCGGCCGCACCGCCATCGAGTCCTACACAGAGGTCAAGACCGTGCTGCTGCCCTTCACTGACGAGATGATGTAACGCTGCGGTTCGCCGCGCGGCCCGCCGGCCCCGGCAAAAGCTGACCTTGTGTTATTTGACGGCGGATAATTGCCCTGATGGCTATCGGGGATGAGTCGGACGCTACTGGCAGGCTGGTAATCGGCCTGCTGGGGCCCGTCGATGTCCAGGTGTCGGGGACGCCGGCGGGCATCTCCCAGCCAGGGCTGAAAGTGCTGCTGGCCATGCTGGCGCTGTCGGCTAACCACGTGGTGCCGGTGAGCACGCTGATCTACGCCTTGTGGCAGGAGGATGCGTCCCGGCAGCGCGAGAAGAACTTGCACGTCCAGGTGCACCTGCTGCGCCGCCGGCTCGCCGAGCTCGAGCCGCAGCGCAGCACCTCGCGTATCGTCACCGCCCCGCCCGGATATCTGCTGTCCATCGGCGACTGCGAGCTGGACGTCGAGTCGTTTGCCTCCCTGGCCAGGCGCGGCCGGATGCTGGCCAGCGCCGGCGAACCGGCTGCGGCCAGCGAAATGCTCGGCCGGGCGCTCGATCTGTGGCGAGGCCCGGCGCTCTGCGACGTGGCATACGCCAGCCTGCGGCTGGAGGCCGAGGCAGCCGGCCTGGAGGAGCAACGGCTGGCCGTGCTGGAGGACAAGGCGGATGCCGACCTGGCGGCCGGCCAGGCACAGCTACCTGGCGGGCTATCTGCCGGCCGTGATCGCGCAGTTCCCGCTCCGGGAACGGCTCCGCGGTCAGCTGATGCTGGCGCTGTACCGATGCGGCCGCCAGGGTGATGCGCTCAGCGCCTACCGGGACGCCCGTCAGGTGCTTGCCGACGAGCTTGGCCTCGATCCTGGCCCGCAGTTGCAGGCGCTGCACCAGCAGATCCTGACAGCCGATCCGCGACTCGCGTTCCCGGCGTCGCGAGCCGCCACGCTGGCCGGGTCAGCGACCGTCATCGATTCAGCACAGCCAGGTAGCCAGGACACCGCGGAAGGCAGCGTCGCGCCGGCAACCAGGCGCGGACCGGCAGCCGGGTCGCCGGAGCCGCGCCCTGCCGAGGATCATCTGCCCGCCAGAGCGAGCCAGCCTCCGTCCGCACCGGTCGTGCCGCAGCAGTTGCCAGCCGAGACTCGGCACTTCGCTGGACGTAACGCGGAGGTCGCCGAGCTAGATAACGTGCTGCGGGATACCGGCGAGGCCAGCGCGACCGCGGTGATCGTGATCACCGGCACCGGCGGCGTCGGCAAGACCGCCCTGGCGCTGCACTGGGCGCACCAGATCGCGAGCCGTTATCCCGACGGCCAGCTGCACGTGAATCTTCGTGGCTACGACCCGTCCGGCACTCCGGTCACCGCGGCTGACGGCATCCGTGCACTGCTTGACGGCCTGGGCGTGTCGCGTGAGCGGATTCCCGACTCGGTGGGGGCTCGCGCCGGCCTGTACCGAAGCGTGCTAGCCGGCCGTCGCATGCTGGTGCTTCTCGACAACGCCGCTGACGCCGATCAGGTGCGCCCGCTGCTGCCAGGCAGTCCGGGCTGCGTCGTCATAGTGACCAGCCGGTCGGCACTGTCCGGGCTGGTGGCGACGGAAGGCGCCTACCCCGTCCCGCTGGGGCTGCTGGGCGACGACGATGCCGATGCACTGCTCGCCGCCAGGCTCGGCCCGCGGCGCACTGGCGCTGACCCGGCCGCTGCCAAGCTGCTCGTCAGACTCTGCGGCGGATTGCCGCTTGCTCTTGCGATTACCGCCGCGCGCGCTGCCGCCCAGCCCGGGCTGCCGCTCTCCGCACTGGCCGACGAACTGACGGACGAGCAGCATCGCCTCGACGCTCTCGACACCGGCGGAGACGAGATGACGAGCCTGCGGGCTGCGTTCTCCTGGTCGTACCGGCAGCTGCCCGATCCCGCGGCACGGATGTTCCGGCTACTCGGCGGTCACCCCGGACCTGATATCTCCGTGGCCGCGGCGGCGAGCATGGCCGGCCTGTCGGTGCCCCGGGCCCGCCGTGCCCTCGGGGAGCTGGCGTCCGCCAGCTTGCTGCGGGAGTACCTACCGGGTCGGTACCTGCTGCATGATCTGCTCCGCGCCTACGCCGCCGAGCTGCCGCCAGAGACAGAGACGGAACGCCGCAGCGCGCAAACGCGGCTCGTCGAGCATTACCTGCACACCGCATACGCGGGCAGCCTGCTGCTTGCCCCGGTCGGCCACCCGATCCTGATGGATCCGCCCCAGCCGGGCGTCGTCGCCGAGCGGCTCGATGACCGGGATCAGGCACTGGCCTGGTTCAGCGCAGAGCTGCACGTCCTGCTCGCCATCGTCGACCTCGCCGCGGCCTGCGGCCTGGACAAGCTTGCCTGGCAATTGCCCTGGACGTTGCGCAGCTTCCTGGATAGCCAGGGACTCTGGCAGGACTGGGCCGCGGTCAACAAGATCGCGCTCGCTGCTGCCGAGCGGCTCCAGGACCACAACGGCCTGGGCTGGACTCATCACCGGATGGCCCAGGTCTGCAGCCTGGCCGGTGCCAGAGATGACAGCATCGCTCACAACCTGCAGGCGCTGGCGCACTTCTCGCTGGCCGGGAATCTGGCCGGCCAGGGGTCGGCGCGCCTCGGCCTGTGCATCGCGCTTGGCAGGCAAGGCAACCACGTCGCCGCTCTCGAACATGGCGAGCGAGCGCTCGCCTTGTTCCGCGCGGCCGGTGATCGCATCGGCGAGGCGTTCATGCTGCACCTGGTCGGCCTCGAACTCGGCCAGCTCGGCGATGCGGAACTCGGCCGGGAGCACTGCATGCAGGCGGTCGAGCTCTACGGCGAGCTCGACGATCTTGGCGGCATGGCCGACGCATGGCACAGCCTCGGGACGCTGCACAAGCAACTGGGCGAGTATCCGGACGCCATCGCCTGCTTCCATCAGTCGCTGATGCTGTCAGCCACCCTCGGCGATCGGTGGGGTCAGGCGTACTGCCTGATCTACGTCGGCGACACCCACGATGCCGCCGGAGATCCGCACGCCGCTCGGGAGACCTGGCAGCAAGCTCTCGACATGCTCGGCGACCTGCAGCATCCGGATACCGAGCGGATCCGCGCCCGGCTGCGCGAGACGGCGGACCCGGAAGGCTAGCCGTTAGCGCGGCGCTGCCAGTCAGCCAGCGTCGGCCGGGCGCCGCAGCAGGCCGGGACCCGCGGAAAGCATGAACAAAGCACGAGCAAACCGGTAGATGGCACCCTGACATCTGGGTCAGGGGCGACAGCTTCGGACCCGACCGGGTGGGGGACGTCAGCAATGACGCAGGGTGTCGGAGATCTGAGCGCCTGCCGGGGCAGCGCTCGGACCTCCGGCACCCTTGAAATGCGCCGGCCCGTCAGCTCAGCCCGACGATGCTTCCGGCGAGCAAGCACGGAGACGGGCGAATTCAGGGCAGTACTGACGGCAGGCCGAAGGCCGGCAGCAGCGCGACGCCGAAGGTCGTGATCTCCGCGATGTGGCCGTCCGCAATTCGCAGCACGTCGAGCTTGAACGCCCGGTACTCGGTGTCCCCCGGCCTGCGCAGGTAGCTGACGGCTGCCGGCATCCGGTTGGCCGAGGTCGGGACCAGCCGCCAGTCGCCGTCACGATCCGGACCGAATGCGCGCTCGAGCAGCGGGGCAAGGCCGGCGAGCCCCTGGTAGCAGTACGGGTACGGAGGCATGGTGACCCGGATGTCGGCGGCGGAGATCTCCGCTACCGCCGCCGCGTCGAATCGCTCGTGCGCCTCGATGAAGCGCTGCAGCAACGCCTTCTCCGCCGCACTTGGCTGACCGGCCTGCCAGTCCGTGCGCTGCTGCGGCAGTTGCTCCCGCATCGCTGACCTGGCCCGCTGCACCGCGCTGTTCGCTGCGGCCACGCTGGTCTGCAGGAACTCGGCCGTCTCGGCAGCTGGCCAGCCGAGCACGTCACGCACGATGAGCGCGGCGCGCTGGCGCGGCGGCAGCACCTGCAGGGCAGCGAGAAACGCCAGCTCGATGGTCTCCCGGGCCACGATGACCGCGTCCGGCTGCTCGGCCGCTGGCGTGGCCTGATCGAGCAGCTCATCAGGATAGGGCTGTAGCCAGGGCACTTCCGCGAACGATCGCATCGCCCGCACCTGGCGGGCGCGCGCCCGCAGCAGGTCGAGGCTGATGTTGGTCGCGATCCGGTACAGCCAGGCGCGGAACTGAGTCCCGGCCTCGAAGCTAGCCCTGCGCGCGCCAGGCCCGCAGCAGCGTTTCCTGCACCGCGTCCTCGGCATCGTCGAACGACGCCAGCATGCGATAACAATGCACGTGCAGCTCGCGTCGGTACCGCCGGGTCAGCTCGGCGAAGGCCAGCTCATCGCCGCCGATCGCACTCGCCACCAGGTCGTCTTCCGGCGCGGTCATCACGCAGGCTGGGCCTGCGGCCCGACCTCCTGCACGAGCCAGCCGTTGCCGTCCGGATCGGAAAATGACAGGAAGGAGTTGTAGCGCGCCCGCTGCGGGTCGGGCCCTGGCGTCTGTCCGGCCGGGCCGAAATGGTAAATCTCGCTTGCGTCGACGCCCCTGCCGGTTAGCTCCGCACGCGCCGCGTCGATGTCCGTCACGACCAGGTGCAGGCCCTGAACCGAGCCAGCTGCGTCCGCGTTACGCATCAGTGTGATCGAGCAGGACGATCCCGGCGGTGTCAGCTGGACGACCCGGAAGTCCTCGCCTGCCCGGTGGTCGACGTCCAGCCGGAAACCGGCTCGCTCGATGTAAAAGTCCTTCGCCCGGTCCACGTCGGTGACCGGAATGATCACGAGCTCGAGCTTGAAGTCCATGGCAGCAGCCTCCCTGGTTCTCCGGTCGCGCCACCCTCACCATGGTGGCGGCGACCGATCCGATTCACTGCCAGGTGGAACGAGCCACGGCGGCAGAACTCATCGGTGCCGCGATGAACACCTAGGCCGGCAGCAGCTTGCTGTGGTCCCAGGAGATTAGCCGGCGTGGCTCCACCAGGTAGCCGAAGCGCTTGCGGGCTGCGTTTGCAACATAGTCGTGCAGCGCATCGGCCGCATCGCCGGCGATATCGGTTCCCATCACCTCGGTGATGCGGCGACCAATGTCCTGCACCGCGGCCGGGTCATCGATCGTCTGCACCACGCCCTGGATCTGCACGCCTTTCAGGTCGAAGTACTGATCCCCGGATTCCACCAGGCAGCTGATCCGCGGGTCGCGAGCAAGATTGACCGCCTTCTGCGAGGTCCGGTAAGTCCAGAACGCGATCTTGCCATCGATCAGGGTGTAGTACATGGTCACCAGGTGCGGCATGCCGTCCGGGTTGATCGTCGCGAGCTGCACCTTGCGGCAGCCTGCCAGCATCGCCGCGACCTCATCCGGGGTCATCGTTACCCGGTCACGCTGCTTCACTGGGCCTGCCCGGACCCGAAGCCGATGGTCTCACTGGCGAGGGCCAGCGTGTCATCGCACGCGAACCCGGCGCCGGAAGCGCCGGTTTCAAAACCCGCCAGGGCGCTGGCGATGGCAGGCAGCGACCACATCCCGTCCGCTGAGCCGTGCTCGCTCGCCAGGAACGTGGTCCTGATCCGTGGCGGGGCCATGACCGCGGCGACGCCTCCGTGCACGACGAAGACCTCGCCGTTGATGCCGTCAGCCGCCGGACTGGACAGATAGGTCACCAGCGGGGCGACGTACTCGGGCGCGAGCGGGTCCGGCCCGGCGTCTGGTGCCGTTCCCATCAGATCAGCGGTCATCGCGGTCCGGGCCCGCGGGCAGATGGCGTTCGCGCGGACGCCATACCGCGCGCAGCTGCGCGCGGTGGTAACGGTGAGCGCAGCGATGCCGGCCTTGGCGGCGGAGTAGTTCGGCTGGCCCGGCGAACCGAGCAGGAACGCCTCTGACGAGGTATTCACGATCCTGGCATAGACCGCGCTGCCAGCCCGCTTGCTCTGGTCCCGCCAGTGCGCCGTGGCGAGGCGGCTGGTCATGAAGTGGCCGCGCAGATGCGTCCGCAGCACCAGGTCCCACTCCTGCGGTGACATCGAGAAGATCATGCGATCTCGCAGCACGCCGGCATTGTTGACCAGGATGTCCAGCTGGCCATACTCACGCAGGGCGGTGCCGATGAGGGCCTCGGCGGTAGCCCACTCGCCGATGTCGCCGGCGCTGACGATGGCGCTGCCGCCGGCGGCGGCAATTTCGGCGGCGACGGCCTCGATGGCCGCGCCGGGCAGGTCGTTGACCACCAGGCGAGCACCGGCTGCTGCCAGCGCCAGCGCCTCGGCCCGGCCTAGCCCCTGCCCGGCTCCGGTCACTATCGCGACGCGGCCGTCGAGCACCAGATCGTCAGTCATCCGCCAGCTCCTTCGTTCACTAACCGGGCTCGCCAGTAACCAGGCTCGTCAGTAACCGGGACCGGACAGCATGCCGCCGTCCACGACGAACTCGCTGCCAGTGCAGTACGACGACTCATCCGAGGCGAGATAGACCACCAGATGCGACACCTCGGCCGACTTGGCGAACCTGGCGATGGGCAATGACCGCATGAAGCCCTCGCCATCGCTGATGTCGGTAAATGACTCGAAGGCGGTCGCCGTCATCGTGGTCATGATGCCGCCCGGATGGACCGAGTTGACCCGGATACCGAACCTGCCGAGTTCCTGCGCGGCCGACCGGGTGATGCCGCGCACGCCGAACTTGCTGGCGCTGTAAGCCGACATCCCGGCGGCACCGGTGAAGCCCTCTACCGAGGAGATGTTGATGATCGAGCCGCCGCCGGCTTCGGTCATCGGTGCGATCACGTTCTTGACGCCCAGCCACTCGCCGATCAGGTTGACGTCGATGACCTGGCGGAACTCGGCCAGCGGCATGTCGGCGATCTTCGCGTTCTTCAGGATGCCCGCGTTGTTGACCAGCACGTTCAGCGTGCCGAACGCGTCAATGGTGGCAGCCACGGCAGCGGCCCAGTCGGCTTCACTCGTCACGTCCTGATGCAGGTACCGGCAGTTGTCCTCGCCAAGCTCGGCGGCCAGTTCCTTGCCCTTGTCGTCGAGCAGATCGCCAAGCACCACCTTGGCACCCTGGGCCACGAAATGGCGGGCATGCGACTTGCCCATGCCTCTGGCGCCGCCAGTGATGAGCGCTACTTTCCCGTCGAGCCGACCCATCGTCACCCCTGCTGTCACGCCGCGGCTGGCCCTGCCGCCACCGCTGGCTTTGTACCAAACGCTTGCTTGGTGAGCAGGGTAACAGTCCGGTGGCAGGATTTCACTGGCTGCCGGGACCGGCAGCGCCGACGAAGTTTCCGCCTGGACTGCAGCTGAGCGTGCGGCGGCCAGCTAGCGGTGCGAGCGAGCAGCGGGACTGGTGATCCCGTCGAACAACAGCCGGAGGAAGGCATCGACGACCTGATCTGTGCTGAAGCCACCCGACTGCCGCCAGTTGATCGGCAGCCACAGGATGTCGCGAAGCAGTCGGTAGGTCAGCTTGACATCGAGGTCCGGCCTGAACGCACCGGCCGCCTTGCCGCGCTCCAGCTGGGTGATCCAGATCAGCTCGATCTCCCGCAGATCCTTGCGCAGGTAAGCGAACCGTGGCTGGCTGCTGAAGTAGTTCCAGTCGTTTTGCAGCATCGTCAGTGCGGCCCGGTGCCGTGCCAGCGTGTGACTGCTGGACCGGACAATCCGCTCGATCGCCTCAGCCGGATCGGCCGAGCTGGTCACCGCGCCCCGGTAGTCCGCCAGCACCTCGTTCAGGAACCCGGACAAGATCTCGTCGCCGATCGATTCCTTCGAGTCGAAATGATGGTAGAGGCTGCCGGACAAGATCCCGGCCGCGTCGGCTATCTCCCGGACAGTCGTCGCACGGAAGCCCTTCTGCGCGAACAGTTCCCCAGCCAGCCGGACCATGTCGGCACGGCGCTGCGACCGGACTGTCCCGTTGGCAGCGGCGCCAGGCGATTCGCCCCGGTCGGCTGGCTGGCTCTTTCGCGTCGTGGCCACCGCGCCATTATCGCTGGTGGCATGCCAACCTCCCTAGCGCTTGCTCAACTGGAGCGGCTGACCGGGTTACTGGCTGACCGGGTTACTGCCTGACCGGGTGACTTGCGGCCAGCGCGCCGCCAACCTGGTCGGCGAAGGATGCCGCGACCATGAGCTGCTCTGCGCTGGGATGCGCTGACGGCTCGGCCTGCATCAGGAACCTGCCCTGGAGCCGACCACCGCCTTCCACCAGCAGCTCGATGATGGGCGGCATGCCGTGGGCCAGCACGTCCCAGGCCTGCCCGCCGACGGTGACCGCACCGGTCCGCTGGAGCCGCGCTGGCTGGCCCAAGCCGGCGACACCGTACTGAAACTGGCAGGAGCGCAGCGCCAGCAACTGGACGAGAGTCCCCGACACCTGACTGATCAAGGTTGGCGGAGAGTCTCCCGCCGCCGCCGCCCGGGCAGCGTCGTTGATACCAGCAAGGTAACCCGACCGGCGCGACGCGTCCGCCTGCTGCCGCCGTCCCCAGACCGCGATCTCCGTCACGGCTATGCCGATGAGCAACAGCAGCACAGTGGTCTCGATATCACTGGCGCGATTAATGCTGAACCGCTCGTACGGCTTGGTGAGGAAGAAGTCGAACCAGATCGCCGCGGACGCCGCGGCCAGGTAACCGGCCATCCGGCGGCCCGCTGCCGCGACTGCGACGACGAGAAGGATCAGGGCCAGGGCCGCATCGGTATTGGCGAAGTTTGAGCGGAACGGGATGAGTACCGCCGTCAGCGCGAGCGGGCCTGCTATCCCCGCGGTGACCGCCACCAGCTCGCGGGTTGGGCGCCAGCCCGCGTGAGCAGGTATGTTCTGCCGCGATTCGGGCGGCTCCGGGCTTCGGCTGCTCATAACTTTCGTCCCCGCACCAGTGCTGGACTCCCTCACCATCAGGCTAACCGCAACCTGAACCGGCGAACCTGGCGCTGGCGAACCCATACGGGACTCATGCGCGGATCTGCCAGTCCCGCGAAGATCCGTTGCCGGGACGCCGCGCAACCCAGGGCTCGCGGCCTTGGACCTGGTGCTCGCGGCCGGGAACTCGCGGGCTCGCGGCCGGGGACTCGCGGCCCTGGGGCTCGGCGGCGTTGCCTACCTCAGCCTGCGCTGACGCTGCGCCAGCCGCAGCCCCGCTGGCGTGACAGCGGCGAGCGTACCCAGGCAGGCGGCCGCGAGCAGCGCGTACGGCACGAAGTCCGAGGTGGCCTCGGCGATGCTGCCGCCTGCGGCGGAGGCAATCGCCTGACCACTGGCCCACGCCAGGTTGCCGAGGCCGAAGGCCAGTCCCTGATTGAGGTGCATCCGTTCGGCTCCGCCGCTAAGCAACGTCATGGCCGGGGTGAACAGGGTTCCGTATGCGGGCATGCCGATGATCAAGAGCGCGATCAGCCAGGGCGCAGGTGCCAGTACTGGTGCCAGCAGGCTTACGACCACCGCCGCACTCAGCGATATCCGTACCGGTACGAGCGGGCCGCGGCTGTCGGCGAGTCGTCCGGCCAGCGGTGACAGGCCCGTCTCGATCGCCGCCGAGGCCAGGAACGTCGCCCCGATGATGGTCGCGTCGACCCCGAGGCGGCCAAGCCGAAGCGGCGCCAGCACGTCGATGACGCCGAACGCTATCCCGGCCAGCATGGTCAGCCACATCCCGGCGCTGACATGCAGATCACGCAGGGCTGGCCAGGCAGCGCTGAGCCCTTGCGGCTCGACCGCGCGCGGGCTCGGCACGGCGAATGCAGCGATCATCAGCGCACCGCCGGCCACCGCGGCGGCACTGAATGCCGGGCCGGTACCCACTTTGCTGGCGACGGCACCGACCACCGGGCCGAGCAAGGCGCCGCCGACCGCCGCCCCCATGGCATTGCCGAGCAGCTCCCCGCGGCGGCCTGCCGGGGCGGCGGTCGCGAGCCAGGCAAGTCCAGCCGCCCAGGTGCAGGCGCCGCCAAGACCCTGGACAAACCTCGCTGCATCGAGGATCGCTGGCTGCGACGCCCAGCCGAACACCAGCGTGGACCCGCTCATCAGGGCCAGGCCGAGCAGCACGACTGCCCGGTCACCGAGCCTCGCCACGAGTAGCCCGCCCGGCAGAGCGCCGACGAGGGTGCCGAGCGGATACGCGGCGACGAGGATGCCCGCGCCTGATTTGGACAAGCCGGCGGTGCGCGCGTAGTACGGCAGCAGCGGAGTCAGTGCGGTGAAGAAGATGGTGTCGACCAGGACCAGTGCGCAGATGAACAGCAGCAGCCAGCGGACCCGTGGCGGCAAGGGAAGCCGGTCAGTCTTCGCCACCTCACTCCGTCCCGGAGCGGCGGGCAGTCTGACTGGTCATTCAGCCGAGATTATCGTACCCCGCTACAGAGATCGCCGGAGCAGCGAATCTAGCTTGGTGAACGAGCTCTCCCAGCCCGCGGTCGCGTTGTCGCCCATCTGCTCGGTGTAGGGACCTTGTCGCAGATCGAGCCTTGTCTTGCCGTCAGCCTCGTCGTGGAACTCGATCCTCAGCCTGAAGCGGACGCTTCCGCTGGTGCCGGGGATACCCAGGACTTCCTGGTGACCGACGAGGAGTTCGTTCTCGATCACCTCGGTGAACGTCGCGTCTACAGGGCTCCGCAAAGTCGGATCCTCGTCGCTCACCATGACGAAGCGCTGGAAGCCTCCAGGCCGTGCGTCGATCTGGACGGTTTCGCACGGCACCGAGAACCCCACCGGGCCGAACCACTGGCACAGCTGATCGGGATCGACGAACGCCCGGTACACCAGCTCGCGCGGTGCGTCGAAGACTCGCGAGATGGTGATCTCGTGAGTGGCTGCATGTGGCATTGATTCTTCCTCTCCGTAGCGCTGTCCGGTGCCCTGATCTCAGCTCATACCCAGCAGCCCAGCCATCGTGCTGGCCGCTTGCGTCACTGCTCAGACCTTTCCGCTGCCGAGGCGTCCTGTTGCGGCCTGTCTCGGCTTCAGGTTTCCTCCGATATGCCGCCGTTGGTCGCGATGCCCTGCTGGACTCGACGGAGATGATCGTCGAGCCGGTCGAAGCTGCGATCCCAGAACTGGCGGTAACGCTCCATCCAGTCGGTCGCCTCCTTCAGCGGGGCGGCCTCGAGCGTGCTGGATCGCCACTGGCCGTAGCGGCTGCGCGAGATCAGGCCAGCTTGCTCCAGCACTTTCAGGTGCCGCGAGATCGCGGGCAGGCTGATGGAGAACGGCTCGGCAAGCTCGGTGACGGTCGCGCTCCCGTCGGCGAGGCGACCGAGGATCGCCCGCCTGGTTGGGTCCGCGAGTGCACCGAAGATCACGCTGAGCCGATCTTCCATAAGATTTAACCATCCTGTTAATTAACCTCTCGGTTAAATATAGGACGCTGCCAGCCTTGCAGTCAAGCGCGGCCGACCGCGCCGGCTGCCAACGCGAGCGATGTGCCCGCCGCGCCACCGCAGCCGCGAGCTTCGGCCTGACCCAGCTGACCGCACCGGTCCGATCGAGCTGCTAGCGGGCTCGCTGCCAGCCGAGGGGTTCGAGGTTGACCCAGCGCTCCGGCGGGCCGGCTGACGTCAGCACATCCGCGAGCCAGTAGGTCGCGTCCGGAGCCCAGCCGGCCAGGACCGTCCGGGCGCCCGACGCGAACCCGCCGACACCCGCCTGGTCAGCGAGTGCGAGTGCCCGACCGGCCGTCGTGAGGTAACCGCCAACCGTCAGATGGATAGCGTCAAAGTCGGCCGCGATCGCCGCGTAGTCCGGGATGACCCAGGCGCCAGCCCAGCCCGTCACTCGCCACCAGTCATGCCGTCGGGACTTACTGACGTCCAGCGGATAACGAGCCACCAGCCTGATCCAGTCCTGCGGGCCGCCGATCTCGTAGACGCGGGCCTGATCCGACGGAACCAGCTGCCAGCAGGCCACCTCGTGCCAGCCAGGAGCGTCCTCGACTAGCTCCAGGCCCAGGGCACCGAGGCCAGGCAGCGCCCTGCTGGTAACAACGAGGCCGGCCTGAGCCGGCGTCGACCACCAGTGCCCGCTGTAAGGTGCGGCCGGGTCGGCCGGCAACGTTGCCGCCTCGTGCTCACGCTGCACGACGCTCGCCCGCCAGGCAGCCAGCTCACCGGCTGCACCGGCCAGCGGCGGCTCGCCGCCGCGAGCCCACTCCGGATCCAGAACCTCGACGAACTGCTGGCTGTGCGGTGATAGCGAACTGCTCCACCATGCGGCAGCAGGCCAGCCGGTGACGGCGCGGGCGACCGGCCCGAGGGCCTCCGCCACCCCCGGCTCGGCCAGCGCCCGATCGACTTCGTCAGGCGGCTGCCAGTACATGGCCGCATCCACTGAGCGGCGCAAGGGCGCGAGGATGCTGGTCTCCTCGGTCGCGGCTGCGAGCGCCGTCAGGTCCGCCGCGGCGGCGAGTCCGGCCAGCTCGGCTGCCAGCTGCTGTGGGCTAGCCGCAGCCGCACCGAAGCTCACCCCAAGCCACCCCGGGCTCGCCGGGAACGGGCCATGCTCCGGCGACGGATTGACGAGCTCGAAGCACAGTCGGCGCCCTCGCGGGCCGGCGAGCAGCTCTTCGGGTACCCCGGGCCAGGCCATAGCGCCACGTTACGTCGACGCCACCGGCTGACGCGCCCCTATTCCGGGCAGACCGCCTGACGGCGGCGAGCGCTCTGACTACCTAGCCTCAGGGGTAGCGCGTTCCCTTCCGACGGGCGCAATGTTGAGACTGCGTGATGCCAGCTCGCCGCGCCCGGGGTGCCCGGCGCTGTCCAGCGGAGCCGAGAGGAGCAGGTACATGCGACGGAGTGCCGACCGGATTCTCACGACGCACACCGGCAGCCTGCCGCGGCCGCCCGACCTGGACGCGATGATCGCCGACCGGGAGAGCGGCAAGGAGGTCGACGCTGCCGCCTTCGACGAGCGCGTCCGCGTCGCGGTCGCCGACGTGGTGGCGAGTCAGCTTGCCGCAGGCGTGACCGTGGTCGGCGATGGCGAGATGGGCAAATCCGGTTACTCGACCTACGTCAAGGACAGGCTCACGGGATTCGGCGGCACCGGACGGCCGCTGGCGGTGACCGAGATGCTCGAGTACCCCGAGGTCTTCGAGCACCTGGCCGGCGACCAGGCGGTTGGCAGGATGCTCAACCAGCCAGCCTGCGATGGGCCGGTGTCACTGCGCGACCCAGCCGCCGTGCAGCGGGATATCGCCAACCTCAAGGCCGCTGTGCTGCAGGCCGAGCCTGCCGACGTGTTCATGAGCGCCGCCTCACCCGGCGTGATCGCCGCATTCCTGGCCAACAGCTACTACCCGACCGACGAGGAGTACATATTCGCGCTGGCCGATGCCATGAAGCCGGAGTACGACGCGATCGCCGCAGCCGGGATCGTCCTCCAGGTCGACTGCCCGGACCTGGCCATGACCAGGGCCATGCTCGGCAACGACGCGCTCACCGACGACGGGTTCCGCGATCAGATCCGGATGCACGTGCGTGCTCTCAACCACGCATTGCGCGATATCCCGCCCGAGCAGATGCGCATGCACCTGTGCTGGGGAAATGGGGAATGGCCGCACATCACCGACATCCCGATGGCAGCCATCATCGACATCGTGCTGGAGGCTCGCCCGGCTGGCCTGTCGTTTGAGGCGGCGAACCCGCGGCACGAGCACGAGTGGAAAGTATGGAAGGACGTCCGGCTGCCTGATGGCAAGGTCCTCGTCCCCGGCGTGCTCGACTCCACGACGAACTTCGTCGAGCACCCCGAACTCGTCGCCGAGCGGATCATCCGGTTTGCCAGCGTTGTCGGCCGCGAGAACGTGATCGCCGGCAGCGACTGCGGCTTCGGCACGTTCGCCGGGTTCTATTCGGTGAAGCCGCGGATCACCTGGCTGAAGCTCGGCGCGATGGCCGAGGGCGCGGCGATCGCGTCCGATCAGCTATGGGCTCGAGGCCGCTCCTAGCTGACGCGTTCCAGCCACGCACGGTAGTCCGAGGCAAACGGCTCGGCGCCCGCGCTGATCGCCTCGTGCAGCGATGCGGCCGCCTGCTCGGCCTCGCCGATCACCTCGGCCGGGTAGCCGAAGCGGACCTGGTGCGCGGCGAACTCGTCTTCGTCCACGATCAGCACGCGCCCGTCGTCACGCAGGCGCAGCACGTCGAGATCGAGGTCGACCATGGTCACCTCGTCGTCGCTGAGCCAGTCGGCAGGCGTGGAGATGTCGCAGTAGACCTCGGTCCTGGCCGGGGCGCCGTTAAAGACCGCGGTCCACCAATGACCACGCGGGATCAGCTGGGCCAGCGGATACTCAAAGGTGACCGGCGGCTCGTTACCCCGGCGGGCCGACGAGCCGAGCTCAGCGCCGAGCCAGACGCCGTGCTCGTCTTCGCCGAGATACTGCATCGTCTGGTGCCAGTGCAAGCTGCCGTCATATTTGGTGTACACCACGCGTACCTGGCGTCCAGTCACCAGCCGTCCTTCGCTCGTCGCCACATGATGTTGGTCCGCGTCAATCGCGCGTCTGATTTAACCAGATTTGCGGTAGCGCGACCTGCACTGTGTCGGCGCCACCAGTTCGTGCGTGATCAGCTAGATGACGGTTCCCGGATCGACGCCCTTGCCGCCTGACGCGCTGCTCTCGTAGGCAGCGAGCGCGAACCTCAGCACATCGACTGCCTCGTCCGCGCTCCAGAGCAGCGGGCCGTCGCCGGTGCGCAGCCAGTGCAGCCAGTGGCGACCGGAATCACGGAAGCTGCTCCCCCAGTCGTCGTCGAGTGCGTGATGTCCGCGCAGCTCCCCGTCCCGGTAGACCTCAAGGCTGGGCTGCTGGATGCCGCGCCCGGTGCAGCGATTGACCCGCGCGTAGCCGAGCCTGCCGGTCACTTCCCAGCGCTCGTCGTTGGTGTAGTAGTCCGACCGCAGGTACATGTCCACTCCGAGGCTGATGTCCCACCCGCCGCGGACGCCGTTCTCGTGTTCCCAGGCGATCATCGTCGGCGCGTCAAGATCGATGCCAGGCCCGAATGAGGTCGTCCCGATCCAGGCACGGACTTCCCTGATCGGGCCGAACAGCCAGATCGCGGTGGAGAGCTTGTGCCAGCCGTCGTCGAACACCATGATGCCGCGGCCCAGCTTCATCTGCTCCATCTGCCATTCGAAGCTGCTGAACGGAACGTCCCAGCCACCATTGCCCGTTCCGACCATCTTCATGTGGTAGCCGGATACCTCGCCGATCTCGCCCGACTCGACGACGGCCTTGAGCTTGCGCAGTGGCTCGTAGAACAGGTAGTTCTCCATGACCCGCAGCACCCGGTCGCTCGCCTTCGCGGCGTCGAGCATCTGCCGTGCGCCGGCCAGGTCGTTGCACATCGGCTTCTGCGCGTTCACGTGCCAGCCGTAGCCGAGCAGCTCGCTGATGCCATCGGCATGCAGCGGTGCCGGAAGCAGAGCTTCGACCGTGTCGATCGGCAAGCCGCTCGCTGCCAGTTCCGCCGCTGACGCGAAGGTACGCGCGTCCGGCCAGTCGGCCTGGCGCTGCGCCCGGCGCTGCTCGCTCGGATCGACGAGCGCGACCACCTCGACATCCGGATTGCCCAGGTAACCGCGCACGTTCAGGTCGTAGATCCGGCCTAGGCCGATGAAGGCCGCGCGCACTGGGCGGTCGTAGGGAAGGAAATTCATGTGGCGACCGGTCTCCTCGGGCGGCTGGGAAACGGACGCCCGGATCGGAGACCCGGAGCTGGCCTGTTGTGTTCCGCATCGTACCGACTGCCCTATCCGCGGCCCGGCCTTCAGTCGAAATTCGCCGTCCTCTGTGCGGCCGAGCCAGGCCAGCATCGAGCCAGCCGGCTAGCACGGACCCACTATCGGTCCAGGTAATGCTTTTTGCTGGCGACGAAGTCACCTCCGTAGCCCGGCGGTCGGGTCGGCAGCCCTGCCTTGTGCCTGCTACGCGAACGCTGATCTCTGGAGTTGACAGCGTTTATCTAAGCGTTGCATAATGATGATTGTAAACAGCGTAAACGGCAACACGAGCAAGGGACAGTCCAATGACCATCAGCATGCAGACCCTGCAGGACGCGCTCATCGCCGTGTTTGTCACGGTCGGTGTCGCGGTCGCTCTTTCCGTTGCGTTCCTGACGGTGGGAGCTTTCATCGAGCGCAGCAAGGCGCGGGCGCGCCATGCGGTCCACGCCGCCGCGCCGGCGCACCACCCGACCCAGACTGACAACGCACGTGACCTGGTCCTGCGGTAAAAGCCAGCGCGGCAAAACCCAGAGCGGCCACAGCCAGAGCCAGCGCGGTAACAGCCAGCGTGTTAGCCGCGAGCACCCAGAGGGACGACGCCTCAGCGCGTCGTCCCTCTGCGCGTCGTCCCTCAGCGCCTAGCTGGAGGCGCTGGCCGGCCCGGCCCGCCGGGGCGCGCGAGCCCGCTGCTCGACTGGCAGGCCCTGCCGGTCGCCTGCCACCCGGAACAGCACCCCGGCCCAGGTCCGGAATGGTCGCCAGGGCTCAGCCAGCCGCTCGATGGTCGGCGCATCGGGGGTCTCGGCCAGCCCGTAGTAGTGCCGCAGGTAGCCGGCCAGCATCGGCTCACCGACGACCAGCGCATCTGTCACCCCGACCGACCTGAGGTAGACAAGCATCGTGTAGACCGGGCCTAGCCCCCTGATCCGCCGCAGCAACGCCATGGCGTCGTCAGCCGACGTGTGGCGCAGCCCGGCCACATCGAGGTGCCCGTCGTTGGCAGCCCTTGCCACGCCATGCAGTCGCGCCATCCGCTCCGGCTCGATGCCCGGAAACTCGTCGATCTTTAGCAGATCCCCAGGCAGCGGGAATGCTGACACCGGCTGACCGGCCAGCTCAAATGTCGCTCCGGCTGACTCACAGAGTCGCCGCCGCAGGGCTGCGGCCTGTGTGCGGTGCCTGCGCTGCGACAGCACGGACCAGGCCGCGGCTTCGTACGGCGAGTGGAATAGCACCGGCCGAAGGCCTGGATACGCGGCCTGGATCCCGCCGAGGACTGGATCGGCCTGGCCGGCCTGGAGCCACCCGCGGACGGGAGTGTCCACCGACAAGATGCGGCTGATCTGGGTTGCCACCATGCCCAGGTTGGACACGCCGTCGCTGATCTGGGCCGCAAGGTTGCCGTCTGCTGCCTGCCTGACAACCGCGCCCACGTAGGTTTCGAGATCGTCGCCGACGAACGCCAGCCGCATGCATTCTGAGTCCGGCTCCGTGCGGCCAGTGTTCGGCCCGAATCCGAACGATGCAGCGGCGGCCAGCGAGAACGGCCCGTCGACAGGCAGGGTGATGACAGTAGCGGGCATTTGGGGGGTCGCCTCCTTTGCGAGGCCACTGCCGCGCTATCGCGGTGGCCACGTTTCCAGGTATAGACCCCGGTGCCGACAGCAGGAGCCGCTAACTACGCCTGGTCGCGGGCCAGGACTACTGCCTCGACCCAGGCAGCGCAGCCCTCTGAAGGCTACTCGCGCTGGGTCATTAGCAGGCCGCGCGTGGGCGTCCACCACTCCACGACGAGCATGGTGGCGCCGTCGTTGAGGTGGGTGTGCACGACGTCGGCGATGTCAGCGCGGAAGCTCTCCCCGTCCGCTCCGTCGGTGGTAGGTCCCGCGGTGATCGCCCGGCCGGAGATCTTCGCCTCGCCGGGCCACTGCGCCTCCGAGCCCTCGATCGGATCGACAGTCGCGCTATGCAAGGCGAACCGCGGATCCCGACGGAGATCCGCGCCCTTGCGCGCATGCGGCATGGAGCCAAAGACCAGTTCGCCGTCCTCGAAGACAGCCTCGATCCCTGAGATCCGCGGCGACCCGTCGGCTCGCACGGTCGCAATGGTTTTGTGCCTGTGAGCGTCGAACAGCGCGCGCACGCGCTGCGCGAACTCCGGCACAGCCTGTTCGACGTCCCGCCATAGTGTCATAACGCGCATGATCGCACGGGCGACCGGCAGAGCCGCGAGTTAACAGGACAGGTTCAACGTGTGCGGCTCATGGCTTCGGTGTTGCCACGCTAAGCCAATTGGCTAATACTAAGTCTTATGACTCAGCAAACAGTGATCTGCACCTACCGGGTCCGCGCCGAGGCAGAGGCCGAGTTCGTCGGGTTGCTCGGCCGCCATTGGCGCACCCTGCGCGAGCTAGGGTTCGTGACTGCGGAGGCGTCAGTTATCTACCGCGAGCTCAATGAGCACCCGGCGTATGTCGAGATCTTCACCTGGGTCGAGGGCGGCTATGAGCATGCGCGCGAGCACCCGGCAGTCCTGGCCATCTGGGGGCCGATGGACTCCCTGCTTGAGGAGCGCGGGGGGCTGCCTAAATGGGAGTTCCCGCACTACGAGCGCGTGCTGCTCGGCGCGTGACAGCCAAGCCCAGCGGATCGGCCGAGCTCGATGACTTCGATTCCGTGTTCAGCGCGCTGGCGCATCCCACCCGCCGGACCATCCTGTCCGCCCTGCACAGTCACGGCGGTGAGATGACGTCAGGCGCTATCGCCGGGTGGTTCGAGCACTCATGGCCGACGACCTCACAGCACCTGCGCGTCTTGCGGCAGGCCGGCCTGGTGTCGGTAGCGCTGCGCGGCCGGGACCATGTGTACCGACTGGACTCGGCGCGGCTGCTCGCCGTCACGCAACGATGGCTGAGCTACTTCGGCTGACCGTAGCCAGGCGGAGCTGGCGCTGCACCCCGGGTGAGCCGGCCCCAGCCCGGCGGAGCACTGGGGTGCCACCTGACGGTCCTCGTGGGCAATCGTGGGGATCCTTAGCCGCGGTCAGCCGCGCCATGGTGCGCGTGCGAGGACCACCGCCTCAACGCGCGCGGCGCCACCCTCGTCGAGCAGGCAGCCAGCTACGGCGTCGAGCTGGGTACCGGTCGTGCAGATGTCGTCGTAGATCAGGACGAACTTACCGGCTGTCCGGCTGCGATCGGTGACCTGGAGCGCAGCCCTGAGCTCGTTTCCGGATGCCCGCTTGAACCATGCCTGCGCGTCGGCTGACTTCATCGTCGGTGCGGTCTTGATGATCGCGGCCGCCGATGCGCTGTCAAAAGGCCAATCGCCACCGGAATCGGCCTCGGCAGCCGCCGCGAGCACAGCTTCGGCATGCGCGAACTCCTGACCGCCAGGTCCGGTGAATCCCGGGTTGGCGACGATCAGGCCAGGCCGGTCGGCGGTGATGGTGGCGTCCAGCCAGGCCACCAGCATTCTGCCGAAGACGGCTGACATGCCTCGTGCGCCGCCGTACTTGTACTTGATGATCGCGCTGCGGAGCGGGCCGGACTGGTAGCCGATCGCGTGAACTCTGCCGATGCGGCGGCGCGGGCTGCTGCATAGCTCGTTGTGGCAGGGTCCGTCGGCCGCTCGGCGCTGCGCGCAGGTACCACAACTGCCGGGGCCGGGCCGGGCCAGCTCGCGCGTGGCGCAGGCAAAGCAGACCTGGGCAGACCCGGCGCGGAAGTAACCGCAGCCGTAACAGCCAGGGAACGCGGCCAGGGGTAACGGAGCGGCCATGCCGGACAAACTAACGGGCGGTGCCGACAGGCAATCCACGCTGCGGATGGGGGCAGGAACGGGTGGGCCACCGCCAGCAACCCGAGGCTGCGCACGGGGGGCACGAACAGGCGCGCTACCGCCAGCAACCCAGGGCTGCGCGAGTCGGCCAGCTAAGAGCCTGTTGATAAACCCCGAACCTGGTCGGCTTCGGCGGGTTCGAGGGGCCGCTGGCCGACGGTGCCGTTGAGATCGGCTACGCACGATCGCATCGGCCCGCCTGGGTCGCGGCCTGGCCACAGCGACCACGCGCACGGTCGTCGATAGGGCCCGCGACCGCGGGGTCAGCCGGGTCGTCCCCCACGCTGGCCGCGCCGAACGCCTCTACCGCAGTGCTCACCCGCTGCGGATTCTCGCGTGTGGCCACCCGCGAACCCTCCACCAGGGGGCTGCGGCGATGTCTGGCGGTGGGAGCTTGAGTTCGGCTGAGTGCTCGACGGCAACGCACTCTGCGTGCACCCCCCCGCACGCCCGCCTCAGCGGCGGTTGGTTGCCGAGGCGTCAGAGGAGGGAGGGGTCGGCGAGAGCTTGGGCGGTGACGTCGGGGACGTAGGCCGCCAGCGCGGCGACGAGGGCTCGAATCTCGCGGCGGGCTTGGGAGGTGAGTGGAGCGGTGCGGGCGACGTCGAGTTCGTTGGCGATGGTGAGGAGAGCGAAGTCGGTGAGGTCGGTGGCGGCCAGGGCGACGACCTTGCTGGTGAAGCGGTCGGTGAGCGGGAGCGGTGTTGCGCCGAGGCGGGCGTAGGTCTTGCTGCGGTCGCAGGCGTCGTAGAGGTAGACGAGGGTCTCGGCCTGTTCGCCGATCGCCGATCGCAGGCGGGCTCGTCGGTCGAGCGGCAGCAGCGTGTGCGGGAAGCCGTCGGTGCCGTAGGTGGCGTGGCAGAGCGCGGCGAGGCGTACGCGTCGGCCCCCGCCCCAGCTCACCACCAGCTCGTGTACTCGCTGGAGGTGGTCGAGGAGGTTCCCGCCGGGGTGGTCGACCTGCCTTGCGCCGAGATCGCGCAGGAGCGCCAGCGCCGGCCACTGGGTGGTGACGGCGGCGATGGTCTTGGCCAACGCCACCGGTTGGTCCCGGGCGATGAGGTGTCCGGCACCGGAGATGCGGGTCACCGTGGCGTGAGGGGCCAGGCGCAGCAACTGGTCGACGTCGTCGACGGTGATGGGCGACCCGCTGCCGCCGCGGACGAGCAGGACGGGCAGGTCGAGCTCCGCGGTGACCTGCCGCAGCCGTGGAACCTGGGCGAGGATGTCGTCGACGATCTCGGTGTGGGCGTCGAGCACGCCGCCAGCGGTGAGGAAGCGGCGGACCCGGTAGGGCTCGAGGTCGGGTACGACGTCCACCAGCACGAGGCCCGCCACCCTCGTCCGCACCGCCGGATCGCCAAGGGCGGCGATGGCGGCGAGCCCGCCCAGCGAGGCGCCGACGACCACGCATCCCGGTGGCTCGGCGTGGAGCATGGCGGCGACGTCGTCTGCGCAGGGCGCGAGCGCCTGCGGCGAGCCGTCGCTGTCGCCGTGACCGCGCTGATCGAAGGCCACGCACCGGAACCCGGCATCGACGAGGACGTCGATGACCGGCGTCCACACCTGACGACGCTCACCACCGGCGTGGAGCAGGAGGACGGTCGGCCCGACGCCGACCTCCTCCCCTCGAAGGACTGCATCAGGGCGAGCGATGCGCCGCGCCCGAGGGACGGTGAGGTCGATCATGGCGGTGGCACCTCCCCTACCTTGTGGTGTCAAGGTAAGACGGTAGGGTACATGCCTTGGCCTGTCAAGGTAAGGTCGCTGGGGTGACACGTTCGCGTGTGCGCCGTCCTCCCGACGAGGCGCGGCGCCTGATCCTGGATGCTGCCGAGAGGCTCCTGGCCGAGGGTGGTGTGACCGCCGTCCAGGTCCGGGCCATCGCCACCCGCGTCGGCATGACTGATGCGGGGGTCAACCACCACTTCGGCACCCGTGACCGCCTCCTGGAAGCTCTGCTGCGCCACGGCGGCCGGACGATCCGGGCCGGGGTGGAGGAGGTGCTGGGTTCCTGGCTCGACCGTGGCGCCGATCTCGGTGAGCTGGTCGAGGCCTTGGCGGTCTTCTACCGCCGAGGCTACGGCGAGCTGGCCGTGGCGCTCCACGCCGCCGGGTGGCGGGACGAGGGATCGGGGATGCTCGACCCGGTCGTCGATGCGCTCCACGCCCTGCGACCCGACGCCGCCGACGTCCCTGTCGAGGACACCCGGCTCGCCGTCGCCGCTCTCCACCAGGCCCTCGCCACCGAGCCCCTGTACGGCCCGGCGTTCCGCCGCAGCGCCGGCCTCACCGGCACTGCGGCCACCACCCCCACCCCCCAACTCCGCTGGTGGACCACCCACCTCACCCGCACGCTCGGCCTCCGGTAGCGTGCCCGGCGTCAAGCGGTGACGCCCTTCCCCAGCCCGCGATGAGAAAGAAACTCTGCCGGCACCTCTGGGCAGTTCACCCAGTTGCCCGCTCCGCGATCCGTTCTTCCTCGGAGATGAGCGATGGGTGCTCCAGGTCGCCCTTCAGTCTCTCCGCACACCTCGCACGCGAATTCCGGACACCCGTGCAACCACTCGATGATCTGTTCCTAGCGCGTACATGCCAGAACCCGTTCGCCTCTCCCGAGCTGCCAGCGTGGTCGCGAAGGGTACAGCGACTGAGAGACAAGACCTGGCTGCTAAGAGAGCTATTCACGACACCTCGATACGCGATGGCGTCAGTAGACAGGACCGAACGGGCCTAGCGCAACCCGTATCAATCTGGTCACTCGCGGCGCGCCCGCGTGAAATACTGATACCCAGCCCTTGGTAGTCGAGAGGTGTCGAGCCATCTCTCCCACCAGGGGCCTGGATGCCTGTCTACCCTCTTGCGATCCGGAATGCCAGTTGCGCCTCACCGGGCTGCTGCTGCCACGATCGCGTTCCGCGTTATCCCTCGGACATGACCGATCCGCAGTGGCAGGTCCTGGAACCGCAGGCACGGGCAGTGATGGCGGAGCTGACCATCGCGGCGGGCCGGCCGATGACCCATGACCTGCGGGCGATGTGCGACGCGGTGTCCTACGTGGTGAAAAACGGGATCGAGTGGCGGGCGCTGCCGATCGACTTCCCGCCCTGGGGAGCGGTGTACGCGTTCTTCGAACGATGGCAGGCGCGCGGCCTGCCGGAGACGCTGGTGCACCGGCTGCGCCGCAAGCTGCGGGTAAACCAGGGCCGTACCGCCGGGCCGTCCGCCTCCATCGTGGACTCCCAGATCATCAAGGCCGCCGACACCGTCCCAGGGCCGGCAGCGGGTATCACGGCGGGAAGAAAATCTCGGGCAGGGGCGGGCATATCGCCGTCGATGCCGAGGGCTGGCTGCTGGCCCTGGTCATCACCGCCGCCAGCGTCAGTGACCGCGTAGGCGCCAAGCTCCTGGTCATCAGCCTGCTGAACACCTTTGACACCCTCAAGATCATGTGGGCCGACAGCGGATACGACGGCAACCCGCTCGCCGCCTGGATCAAGGCCGTCGCCGGCATCACCCTGGAAGTCGTCAAGCGATCCGACCCGCACGGCTTCCAGGCCGTCCGCCGCAGGTGGGTCGTGGAGCGGACCTTCGGCTGGCTCATGCGCTACCGGCGGCTGGCCCACGACTACGAGCGCCGCGCCGAGCAT
This sequence comes from uncultured Actinomycetota bacterium, assembly GCA_963795265.1. Classification (GTDB taxonomy): domain Bacteria; phylum Actinomycetota; class Actinomycetes; order Streptosporangiales; family Streptosporangiaceae; genus JAJYUU01. The sequence continues at coordinate 135,902 of CAWCHF010000023.1, forward strand.
CACCAGGCCATGGTGTACTGGGCCACCGTCATGATCATGACAAGAAGGCTTGCCCGGTACGACAACAACCAGCCACCGATCGAGCGCTGGGGCGGAGAACGTAAGCCGCCGCCCCGGCAAGAGCAGGCGGCAGCATGAAGTCCTTTATCAACAGGCTCTTAAGGCCGGCCCGATTGACACTGACTATCAGCGCGGGGCTGCGCGGACCGGGCGGCCAGGCAGCGCCTCAGGCACGATGCCGGAGTCCGTCACCACGAGCGTGCCGTTGACCAGGACGTGCGCTATCCCCGCAGACGGCCGTGTGCTCTCCAGATAGGTCGCCTGATCGCACACGGTCGCCGGGTCGAATACCACCAGGTCCGCATCGCAGCCCTGTTGCACTCGTCCCTTGCGGCGCATCGCCGGAACGCGGTCCTCGAGCAACTGCGCCGGGCGCAGGCTACTGCGCCGGAGCGTCTCGGCAAGGCCAAGCGGCCCGTTCCGACCGACCGGACCGCCGTCCGATGCAAGCAGCCGCAAAGCGCGGGCATACGTACCCGCCGTGCGCGGGTGGGTGACCGCGCCTTCCGGCAGCGGCCAGGTCATCTGGTCGGGAGCCTGGCCCGGCCAGGTGAGCGGCATCGCGTCACTGGCTACCACCGCGTCCGGGAACGTCAGCGAGCGCAGCAGCACCTCGCGATCTGACGGGTTGTCCTCATCAAGATGACGGATGATGACCAGCCCGCCAGGGTCGGTCGCGCGCAGCTCGCGAAGGCGTGCCTCGCTCGCCACTCGTTCGCCTGTCGGCGCGTAAGTCAGGTCGGCTGGCGACAGATCGCGCTCGCCTAGCCGCTCCGGCGCCAGGAATGCGGCGCCGATCCCCGTCATGCCAGCGCCGTACGGATAGGCCTCCGTCGATACTCGCGAGCCGGCCGCCCTGGCGCGGCCGACCAGGTCCTGAACTCGATCGATATGGCGCAGCGACGTGCTGTTGATGTGGCAGTAGTGCATGTGCGCACCCGTCTCCCCGGCCGCCCGGATGATCTCCTCGGCGCCGTCTACCAGGGCGGCGGGCGCCAGTTCGATCAGGTCACGGGCATGGGTAAACGTTGGCACCCCGGCTTCTGCAGCGAGAGCCGCCAGCTGCAGGTACTCGTCCGGGTCAGTGCCAGGTGCGTAGCCGACGAGCACGCCGATGCCTATCGCACCGTCCGCCAGGTCGGCCGATAGCCGGCTCAGGATCGCGCCAACCTGCATCGGTGAGGCAGCACGTTGCCAGGCCGGCGTCGCGATGTTCGCCAGGAACGTGCCCAGCCGACCATCGAGCTCGACTCCGGCGACAGACTCCATCCGGGCAAGCGCCCACGATGCGGCGAACCCGTAGTTGATAGGCCTGCCCTCCGCCGCGGCGCGGCGGTACGCGGATTCCACCGGGCTCACCCCGGCCTCAAGCTCCAGGGCCGTGGTCACGCCGTCCAGGGCGCGCAACCGCAGTCCGGCGACATCGGTGGTGTGGCTGTGCAGGTCGATGAAGCCGGCCGTGACAACGTGCCCAGCTACGTCGAGGTCGATCGTGGCCGGGCCTATGCCCATGCCGATCTCCGCGATTCGGCCGCCCGAGACTGCGACGTCGCTGATGGCGTCCACACCGGTCTCGGGGTCGATCACGCGCCCGCCGCGCAGGACTAGGTCATGTCTGGCCACTGACGGGTCTCCGGACGGGGTTGAGGTGAGCAGGACGCCGTCATGAGTCTCGCGCACATCTGAGCCACATGCGCTCATGACCGGGGCCGGATCCTGGCGTGCGGCGACAAGCATCCTCGCGGGCTACTCGAAGAGGCCGCGGATGTCGTCGGCATCCAGCCCGCCGGCGAATACGTTGCCGCTATCGATCACCGAGGAGAACAGCTCAGCTTTCCGGGCCTTCAGCGCCATGACCTTCTCCTCGATCGTGCCGGCCGAGATCAGCCGGTACACAACGACGTTCCGGGTCTGGCCGATCCGGTGCGTACGATCGACTGCCTGCGCTTCGGTTGCCGGGTTCCACCAGGGGTCGAGCAGGAAGCAGTAGTCCGCCTCCGTCAGGTTCAGGCCGAAACCACCAGCCTTGAGGCTGATCAGGAACACCGGAGCCGCGCCGTCCTTGAACCGCTGGATGACCGCGGGTCGATCACGCGTCTGACCGTCGAGGTAGCAGTACCGGATGCCGGCCTCGTCAAGCCGCCGCCTGACCAGGTCCAGGAACCGGGTGAACTGGCTGAATACCAGCGCCCGGTGGCCGCCGGCCACCACCTCGCCGAGCTGGTCCAGCAGCGCGTCTATCTTGCTGCACGGCATGTCCAGGTGCTCGGCGTCGACGAGCCCCGCGTGCAGGCTCAGCTGGCGGAGCAGGGTCAGCGACCGCAGGATCGTGAACCTGTTGGCGTTCATGTCCTCGATCATGCCGAGCACCTTCTGCCGCTCCCGCTGCAAGTGCGTGTCGTACAGCTTGCGATGCCTCGGGTGCAGCTCGACCTCAAGAACCTGCTCCTGCTTCGCGGGCAGATCGGCCGCCACCTGTTCCTTGGTCCGGCGCAGCATCAGCGGCTTGATCCGGCGCCGCAGGCGGCCCAGCAGATCGGCGTTGGACTGCTTCTCGATCGGCCGGGCGAAGTAGTCCTGGAACCGGTCCGGATGAGGGAACAACCCCGGCGCCGTGATCGACAGCAATGACCAGAGCTCCATCAGGTTGTTTTCCATCGGGGTGCCGGTGATGGCCAGCTTGAACGGGGCGGCCAGTTTCCGGGCGCACTGATAGACCTTCGACTGATGGTTCTTGGTGTACTGCGCTTCATCCAAGATCAGGCCGGACCAGGCCGCGGCTGAGTAGCTGGCAAAGTCGAGCCGCAGCAGCGTGTAGGTGGTGACCACCGCGTCGGCACCGGCGATGAGCCCAGCTAGCTCTGTCCTGCGCTTCGCCATGGTGTCGCTGATCAGCACGACCTTCAGGTCCGGAGCGAATTTGGCTGACTCCGCAGACCAGTTCGACACCACGCTCGTCGGCGCGATGATCAGGAAGGGCGGTGCCGACGGATCCGCTTGCCGAGCGTGGCAGATCAGCGCGAGCGACTGCAACGTCTTGCCGAGGCCCATGTCGTCGGCAAGGATGCCGCCCAGCCGGTGCTCCCACAAGAAGGCGAGCCAGCGGAAGCCCTGCAACTGATAAGGCCGCAGGTTAGCGGTCAGCCCTGGTGGCAGATCGGTGCCGGTGTCCGGGCTGCCGACGCCCGAGAGCAGTCCTTCAACCTGCTGTTTCCACTCACTTGCCTGGCCACTGATGACGCCGAGCTCGGTGAGTTCTGACCACAGTCCGGCCTGGAACCTGCTGATACGGAGCGGCCCGGACGGCTTATCGAGCAGAGTTCGCGCCTCATCGATCAGGCTCGCCAGCGCCTGCAGTGCGGGTTTGTCCAGCGAGAAGTAGGCGCCGTTGTCCAGCAGCAGGTACGGATCGCCGCGGCTGAGCGCCTTGAAAAGCTCGGCAAACGGAACGTCGCAGCCTTCCACAGTGATCGTGATGCCAAGATCGAACCAGTCAGTGTCCCCGCTCAGCGCGCCGGCCGAGATGCCAATCTCCAGCGAGTCACCGGCCTCGCGGTAATCCGCCGGCCTGCCGCTGATCTCAACTTCGACGCCGGGTTGCCCCGACAGCAGCGGCAGCACCTCGGTGCTGAACAGCATCGTGTCGATGCCGGTCAGCTGGGCCGGCCGGACCCGTCCGGCCGGCACATCCAGTCCGGCCAGGATGGCCCGCTCAGCATCAAGGTCCCGGAAGCCCTCGTCGGCTGGCCCGGCACCGGCGAGCCCGGACCCGCCAGCGCGGCCTGCGCCGGTATGCGCACCGGAGGCCAGCGCGTTGGCCGCCGGATCGGAGCTGGCCATCGCGCCGGGGCCGAACGGCGCTCGCAACTGCTCACCGCCCACCTCGTAGGCCCATTCCCAGCTGACGTCGAGCTCGTGGCCATCGCCGTAGCTTGCGCCCAGCACCAGCGTCGGCGGCGAGACGGCCGGCAGCGCCACCGAGTCGTCGGACGAGATCAGCGTGGCCGCATGGCGCAGCCGCGGATAGAACCGTTCCCGGAACTTGTCCTCGTCGGCTGCCGGAATCCGCATCGACTCACCGGTGAAGGCCATCTGCAGCAGGCCGGGCGGCACTGGCTCGGTCAGCCGGGCCAGCCGGAACCGCCAGCTGGCTGGATCGGGGTCCGGCGCGGCCTGGGCCGGGTCGGCATAGGCGACCCCGTTCCCCTCGGATCCGATGATGACCAGCGGAGCCACCGTCACGTCGTCCACCCGCAGCTGCGGGCTGATGAGCAACGGCCCGGACGGATCGCGCCGGGTGATGTCCAGGCACAATTCGGCCGTGCCGTACGCCGGTACCGCGCCGAGCTTGCGGCCGTACACGACGGGCAGACCGGTCGAATACGCCTCGTCGAAGAAGGTCCAGAGCTGGCGCGACTCGAAGCTGGCCAGGTCCAGATAGCGCTCCCGGCCGGGGTAATACCCGTACCGGCCGCCGAGCTCGTCGCCAGCCAGGTATGCCGAGTAGAACTCTCGCACCAGGCGCAGATGCTGCTCTGGATAGTCGCCGAGTTCTGCACTGCCATAGCCGCCGTAACTAAGCAGCGAATTCAGCTTGGACCACGTCAGTTCGCCGCCAACCCAGCCGCCTTGCTTACCGGGCTGCACCAGGCGAGCCCGTAGCTTGAGGATCCGGTCGCCCGGCGGCGGGTAGTGACCAGACTGCCCGGCCAGGTCGGCGAGCGTCACCTCGATAGCAATCGGCGTCTGGGCGCGCAGGTCCCGGCCGGGCTGGCGCCGCGTTTCCAGTAGCGAGGTGAGCGAATGCTCCCACTGCACCGACTGCGGCCGCGCTGTCAGATCCTGCCCTGATGCCAGCGCACCGGCCAGCGCGACCGAGGCCGCGTGCTTGCATGCATAGCCTGCCTGGCAGCTGCACAGGCTGCGGATGAACATCATCGGGGAACCGCGAGTGAAGTAGACGACCGTCTCGTGCAACTCGCCGTTGCGATCCTGGACGACGCCATGCAGCCCGCACTCCTCGGCGGACCATGCCATCTGCCGGACAGCGCCGTCCTCCAGCGCGCGGTAACCCGCAGCGTAGGCGGGCGCGCCGACGCCGTCATCGACCGAGCCGAGGTCGATCTCGTCGAGCGTGACGCGCTCCATGGTTAGCACCGTAGACCGCCGCACCGACAGTCACCGTGCACTCGGCCCGAGCAGGCCGGAACGGGTCGGCAATGCCCTGATGCGTGCAGCCGAGGTTGCATCGATCGGCCAGCCAGGCAGGCGAACGCCGCCGGCAGCAGCCTGGCGAGCAGCGGCCCGCTGGGCGCTAGCTAGCGAGCCAGCCCGCCGTCCGCAGTGCCGGGCCGTGTCTCGGCATTGATCGCGTCCGCGACGGCATGTGCCAGGGTCCGGTACTGCTGCCGGCTGATCTCGCCGCGGTCATAGGCAGCGGTGAGATCGTCGATCGAGCCGGGCACGCTGACGCCCGGGTCAGCTTGCGCCGCCGCGGCCATGCTGGGGTAGGAGCGGGGCTGCTGGCTCCGGGTGCGCGGCCAGTTCCGGCGCCTGAACCGGTCTGCGACCTCATCGAGTGTCAGCGTGCCCGCGCGCAGGGCAACGATCAGCTCACTGACTTCGCTGCTGCTCATCGGCGTAGCTCCTTAGCGGCCCGGGGTGTGAGGTCCGCGGGATGCGAGTCGGCGAGCGCAGGCGCATAGCCGTCCGCGGAATTGTCGTACACCCGCCATGCGTCGAAGTGCGGCTTGAGCAGCTCGAAGTTCCTGCGGTTGCCGCTGCCCCAGGCTGAATCAGCGTGCTGCAGGATCGCCGTCGCCGGGATGTACCTGCCGCCAAAGCCGCGTCCGGCAATGTAATCGTCGTGATCTTCCCGGTGGCGGGTGCCCGCACGGCGGGCGCTTGCCTCGATCGGGATGTCGACGAAGATCCCGTCGATCCGTGCGTATCCCGAATCCCGTAGCGACCGGATGCGCGCAATCGCAGTATCGGTCCTCGACAGGGTGACATCCCAGATGACATTCTTGCCGGCCGCCTGGGCCAGGCTCGCGAGCCGCTTGGCGATGTAGGAGGACTCTTCATGAACCAGGTCCGACGCCTCCATCGGCGACAGGCCCTCGATGCCGGGAATCTTCTCCCGGCGCGCGAGCTCCTCCTTGATCAGGTCAGGATTGATCATTAAGTAGCGCGACAGATCCACGTCGGCGTGCGCAGCAAGGACCGTTGTCTTACCGGCGCCTGGCAGTCCGCCGGCCAGAATCGCCGCGCCCTCGCACGGCACCTCCCGCGCGCGGTCATACAGGTCCCCGATGATGGCGCACTGCAAAGCGTCGCGATCATCGGACCACACCTCCCGGCCCTGGTCGATCGTGTGCCGAACGTCAGAAGCATGGCCTCGGGCGAGCGCATCAGCTAGCCGGTCTTCAACGTGAGCCACATGGTCGGCGTACTCCCGGTCGGTCATGCGCCGGAACTCCGTGCTCGAATCCCGATCAGAAAGGTAACGGGGCGACGATGGATGTGCCGGTGACAGTTCGTCTTCCCGGCGCCCTAGGTCCGGACCTGACCGAGCATGCGGCCAGCCTGCGAGCTGATCCAGGCCCCGCCGCGAGTCGGTCAGCGAGTGGTCGCGAGACACGCGGACCTCCTCAGCCAGCCCGTGGATCGACTCCATCGCTGGATCGCCGGGATTCGACGATAGACCACGATGGCTGGCTCATGCGGTCGTTCGATCGCACTTAGAGGAGGGACAGGGTGCCGGTAACTGCGTCGATTCGGCTGTCTTCGGCCGGACCGATGGCGCAGCAGGTCGGCGTTCCCTCAGCTACCTGGGTCCGGCCCGCGTCATGGATCACCTGTACCGGCAGGCCCGCGTCGCTAGCACGCTCGGCGATCCCGAAAAGGTCATCCTCGCTGACTGCCCTCAGCACGACTTTCGGCTGACCATCCTGAAGCCAGACGCGGAAATCGGCGCTGCCGAGGCCGGACAGCACCGCCGCCACGGCGGCGTGTGCCGCTTGCGCGGCCATCTTGCCCCGGCCCATGCTGAGGTCGGACCGGACGACCAGGGTGAGCTTGGTGCGCATGCTGGCCACCGTACTGTGCGGTGCCGGTGCCAGCGACGACCTGGGCAGGTCGGCGACCGGCTTAGCATGGGCAGCTCAGTCGGGTTAACCGGAGGCGGGGGCCGTGAACGAGCAGCAGGGCTGGGCTGCCCCCCAGCTGCTGCCAGCCGCCGCCCGGCGCCCGGCCGCCGTCATCGCGGTGGCATGCGCCGTGGTCACCCTCGTCCTGGGCGTGCTGATCGCTCGCACGTCGCATGCCGGGCTGCTCGACAGGTCCGTCGATGCCTACATCCAGCAGTCCCTGGGCACGCACGGCGCGGTCTTGCGCCTGCTGGCGGACGCCGGGCAGCCGGCCGAGGTGGCAGTCCTGACGGCAGCCATCGTCCTGGTCTGCTTTGCCGCCCGGCGGGTCAACGGCGCGATGCTCGCCGTGCTGAGCATGACGGTGTCCGTGGTGCTCACCGAGCTCGTGCTGAAGCCGCTCTTCGGCCGGACCCTCGGCGGCTATCTGGTCTATCCGAGCGGCCACGTAGGCCGGGCCTTCACCCTGGCTGCGGTCACCGTGGTGCTGCTGCTCAACTTGCCTGGCCGACGGCGCCGCTGGACACTGACCGCTGTCGTCGCAGCCGTAGCTGCGCTCGCGGCCTCGGCGGTTGCGGTCGCCATGACCGGCCTGAACTACCACTACTTCACCGACACCGTCGGTGGCGCGGCTCTGGCCATCGGCGTGGTCCTGGGGACCTCGCTGGTGCTTGACACTGATGGCATTCGGCGCCGACTGCCTGGCTCCGGGGGTGACCGCCCGAACTCCGACCGTCGTGACAGCTGTCCGGCAACCCGTCGCTAGGCGCGCTGCTTGTCCCGGTAGCGCCGCACCTTGGCGATCGTTCCGCAGGCCCGGCCTTCCGGGCCGCCGGCGTACATAAGACACCAGCGCTTACTTCCGTTGCGAGTGTGGTCGTAGAAGACCCAGTGGCAGTCCGGGCACGCTTTGAGCCTCTTCCAGGTGCCTGCGCCGACCGCGCCAAGCACGGCGGCGAGCAGGTCACCGGCCGGGCCGCCTTCGTGCGAGTAGCGCACGTCGCCGCCAGTAACCGTGGGACGCACAGCTAGTCGGCCGATCCAGTCGTTGAGGCAAGCCGCCTCGGCCGCACTGGCTGCGCTGGCCGACCCAGCGCTGGCCGACCGTGCCGCGCTGGCCTCGCTGGCGGACTCGATGAGGCGCCTGAGGTCATTGCGAAGGTCGCGGACCAGGGCAGTGTCATCCTCGGTCCATCCTTGCTGGCGCGAAAGCTCGTCGAACTTGTCCGTCGGCTGGCGCGAGTCGTTGGGAATGAGCCAGCTGTTCAGCACTGCCCGCACCGGCTCCAGGCCGGCCGGCGCTGCATGCGCGTCGGCTTCCCGCGTGCTAACCACCTAACCAGGATACCGGTTGCAGTGGCGTGAGCGCGACGGTAACCTGCAAAAGAATTAGCCGGTTACGAGATTCTTCCGGAGGGCAAATGTCAGTCGATCTGGCTTGGACGGCGCTTGACTGGCCGGGCATGGAGCACGTCGTCGTGTCCGACGACGGCGGCGGCTTCCGCGCGGATGGTCAGGTCGTCCAGGCCGATGGGGACCTCGCCAGCATCCGCTATCAGCTCCGGTGCACGGCCGACTGGCGGGTCACCAGCTTGGCGATTCAGGTCACGAACGCGGCGTCGGGCAAGACACTGGACCTGGCCGCCTCTGGTGACGGGCACTGGCGGGTGGACGGGCGGCCCGCGCCCGAGCTAGTCGGTTGCACTGACGTCGACATCAGCTGCACACCGCTCACCAATACGCTGCCGATCCGGCGTCTGTCCTGGTCCGCTGGCACAGCCAGGGACCTCCAGGTCGTCTACGTCCGCGTTCCGTCCCTCGAAGTCCATCCGGCCCGGCAGCGCTACACACTGCTAGATCGCGGCAAGGACCGGCAGGAGGCCCTGTTCCGGTATGAGTCCGGCGAGTTCAGAGCCGACCTGTCGGTGGATCCCGATGGTTTCGTTACCGACTATCCGGGACTGTGGCGCCGCGTTGAGCCACTCAGGGCGAGTGCGGGGTGACAAGCGGCTCCTCATAACGGTTGACTCCTCCCGGCAGTCCCGAAGACTGGGGGTGATGCTTTGTACAAGCGGGAGCGAGACTGTGACGGCGCCCAGCGAGAGGCTCATTCGGCGGATCAGGCAGGACTTCGGACGCGGAACTGACGACGAAGTCATCCGGCACCTCACCGCACTAGAGCCTGACGATTCAAGTGAGCGCATCCAGGCCGCTCTGGTAACTGGCGCTGCCGGGGTGTGGAGTCGGTTCGAGCAGCTGCTGCGCCAGCTAGAGCTCGACTGGCGTGCTGTCCTGGTGGCTGGCGGCCTGGCCGATGCGGATTGGCGGGCCCGGCTCGATGCCGAGTTGCCGGCTGCAGGACCAAGACCGCGGACGCGGCGGCCGACCGGAAATCAGGACCTCGGAGAAGGTGCGGACGCCCCGGCGCGATATGCGCGGCTCCGGTGCACGCGGCTCCGGTGCACGCCAGCCCGGTGCACGCCAGCCCGGTGCACGCCAGCCCGGTGTCCGCCGGCGTCCTCCGCCCGACCCCCGGTAGCCGCGTCCGCTGGATGCTCGGTCCGGCCGACCGGACAGCGCATCCGGGTCCAATGACGGCGAATCCGCACCACAGTGCCGTGAGAACAGAGATGATTCGGTTGGACGCTAGCGCGTAGAACGTCGGGGCGGGAGCACTAGTGACGGACGCGGCGGCGAGCCAGCAGCATCTTGACGATGCCAGGCTGCTCAACCTGGTGCGGGCTGGCGACAGCTCGGCATTCGGTGTGCTGTTCCAGCGCCATGACCAGGCAGCCCGCCGGCTTGCGCGCGATCTGGTCGTATCGCCCGCTGAGGTGGACGACGTAGTCGGCGAGACGTTCGCCCGGGTGCTGGCAGCACTACGGCTCGGCAGCGGACCGTCGGATGCGTTCCGGCCGTACCTGCTCACTGCCCTGCGGCGGGTATGTAACGACCGCCTGCCGGGGCAGCGGGGCCAGCTGCCAGGCGGCGCGCCCCAGTCCCCCGAGCTAGGCAGCCCGTTCACCGATCCTCTGGCAGCTAGTGCTGACAGCTCGCTGATGCTGCGTGCTTTCCTGTCGCTGCCGGAGCGATGGGCCGCAATTCTCTGGCATGCCGAGATAGAGCAGGCAACGCCCGCCGAGGTGGCGCCGCTCTTCGGGCTCAGCCGCAACGGTGTGGCCGCGCTCAGCCGCCGGGCCCGAGACGGTCTACGGCAGGCTTACCTGCAGCTGCACGTCTCCGGCATCGCGCGGCCGGGGTGCACGCCAGTGGCGGAGCGGCTTGGCGCCTTCGTGCGGGACGCCTTGTCAGGGCGCGATACGGCAATGGTCTGCGAGCACATCGACGGCTGCGACGAGTGCCGGGCTGTCTGCGCTGAGCTTTCCGACGTCAATTCGGCCCTGCGCAGCCAGGTTGCCCCTGCTTTCCTCGGCGCGGCGGCGGCTTCTTACCTGTCCGTCGCTGACCACGATTCCGCTGCCGGACCGTCAGCCGGGGCAGTTGTCGCCGTACTCGGTCATCAGGCTGCCGGACCGCGTGGCGCGATGAGCACGCGGCCGATCGGGCGCACTGGACCGAGAGCACGGCCCGCAACCTCCGGGCGGTGGTACAGGAAACCGGGCCGACGGCAGCGCTGGCTCGGAGTAAGCGCCGCCGTCGTGCTGGCCGCGGTCGCACTCGGCGGTTACGAGGCCAGTCTCACGGCCAGCGCGACATCCGCAGGCCTGCCCGGCCGCCACCAGTCCGAGGCTGCGACGCGAGGCCCGGTTACCGTCATCGGGAAACCATCGCGGTCGCATCGGCCGGTCTCGCCGAAGCCAACCCCGCGGCCGACGACCAGTCCCACCCGGGCGGCCGAGTCGCCGGATGTGACGACGTCCCGGCCTGGTGTACCGCCGACACCGAGTGCGACCGCCAGTCGGCCGGCGTCGCCGAGCCCGAGCCCGAGCCCGACCTCGACAGCCAGCCCCTCCCCGACGCCGGATGTGAAGCTGGCGGCAGGCATCGATGTCTACGGACAGGGCTGGCCGGACTGGGTGGTGTTCAGCGTCACCGACAACGGAAGCTCGGCGACGGCCGTGCTGACCGCGACGATCGTGTTGCCAGCGGGCAGCTCTTACCTCGCAGGCGGTGGTCCCGGGCATCACGACCGGAGCGGCTGGACCTGCCAGGCCACCAGTTCCGGGGTCAGTTGCCAGCATGCCGCGATCACGGCCGGCGGCGGGGCCGGCGGGACGGTGCTCATCCAGCTCAGCGGGTCCGCGGCCTGCGGGCAGCCCGTTCAGGTCACCGTGACCAGTGGCGCCACGTCGGCCAGCGCCCAGTCTCCGGAGACGATCCAGTGCGGCGGCGGTGGCGGCGGGCATTAACGCCTGCCGCTGGCACACCATGAGGAAGAGCGCGACCCGGGCTGGTTGATCCTCGCGCTACCCGCCGGGAGGATCGCGGTCCGGCGACCTGCGCACGCCCGGTCTTGCTGCAACGGCCGCTAGGCGGGCCACAGCCGCAGACCTGTCCATGATCGAGATATGACTTGTCAATCGCGAGGTGCCGACGTAGGCTGCCGATATATCGTGATCGTATCGCGAGAGAGGTGGGCCAGATGTCGGCAGCAGCGTCGTCGCCGGCGGGCGACTTCGGAGCAGGACCGTTCACCATGTTCTGCGGAGGCGACGTGCTCGGCAACCTACGGCGCGCCGTCAAGGCGATGTCCGGCAGCCATGGCGGCCACGGGCACGAGCGGGGCGGCGGGCCGTGGGAGCGGGACTTCGGCGGCCGCAGAGGCGCCGGGCACTGGGGCGGCGGTTTCGTCGGCCCGCGCGGCGGATGGTGGCCCGGACCGCCGGGACAGCCCGCTCCGCCCGGACCCCCGCGCGGCCCGCGCGGCCGGAAGGCAAGCCGCGGCGATGTTCGAGCGGCGATCCTGGCGCTCCTGCGCGATGGCCCGCGCAATGGCTACCAGATCATGTCCGACATCGAAGAGCGCAGCGGCGGCGCCTGGCGGCCGAGCCCCGGCGCCGTGTATCCGGCACTGTCCCAGCTTGCCGACGAGGGCCTCATCGAAGGCGAGGAGTCCGGTGGCCGCCGCACGTTCCGCCTGACAGAGGCCGGCCGCGACTATGTCGAGCAGAACCCGGAGATGGCCCGCGGTGCGTGGGAGTCAACGGAGCAGCAGGAAGCCTGGCAGGTGCCTGGCCTGTTCGCTGAGGCCGCTCGGCTGGGCGGCGGCATCGTCCAGATCGCGCATGCCGGCACCCCCGCACAGGTCCGTGCGGCCGAGCGACTGCTGGAGCGAACCCGGCGCGAGCTCTACCGGATCCTTGCCGACGACGAGGACGCGGACGAAGAAGCCGACGAAGAAACAGACGAAGCCGACGACGAGCGGGAAGCATAGGTAGCCCACAATGGACGATCGCATCAGGATTTCAGACGCCGACCGGGAGCGCGTCGCCGGCCGGTTGCGCGAGCACTATGCCGAGGGTCGGCTTAGCGCCGAGGAACTGGATGAGCGGATCACTGCGACATTGACCGCCAAGACCTTCGGAGACTTGCGCGGCGTCATGACGGACCTGCCTGAACCTGGACTATTAGCACCGCAGGGCGGGCCGAATCCGCTGTGGGCCATGCCACCGCGAGTCGTGGTCCGCCGCGGGCCGCGGCTGCTTCCGCTGTTGCTCATCGCGTTCATCGTCGCAGTGGCGCTGCCTGGCGCTGGCTTTGTCTTCTTCGCGTTCGTCAAGATCGCCTTGCTGATCTGGCTCGCGACGATGGTGCTGGGGATCTTCGCGGCGGCCCGGTTCCGGCGGCGTGCGCGGCGAGGCTGGCAGTCTGGCAACGGCAGCCAGTGGCACCACTACGAGTGGCATCGATAGGCAGCGCAGCCAGGCTGCTTGCGCGGTGCCGGTCGCGGCCAGCCGTCAGCTATAGCGCTGCGGGCAGCACGGCCTCGATCAGGTGCGGGCCAGGCTCGGCGAGCGCGTTCCGCAACTGGATCGCAAACTCTGCCGCGGTGTGCGCCCTGCTCGCCGGAACGCCAAGACTGGCGGCGAGCGCCGCGAAGTCTATTGACGGCCGGGACAGATCGAGCAGGTCCCGCGCCGTCTTGCCGGTGGTCGGCGCGCCGGTTCGGGTCAGCTCCATGTTCAGGATCGCGTAGGAACGGTTGCTGAAGATCACTGTCGTGATATCGAGCTGCTCGCGTGCGTGCGTCCACAATGCCGAGATTGTGTACATGGCGCTGCCATCGGCCTCCAGCGCCAGGACCGGCAGGCCGGGGCTGGCGATGGCGGCGCCGGTGGCGACCGGCAGGCCCTGGCCAATCGCACCCCCCGTCAGGCTGAGCCAGTCGTGCGGCGGTGCTCCTGCGGTAGCGGCGGGCAGCCAGATGCCGGAGGTGTTGGCCTCGTCGCAGACGATCGCGCCCTCGGGCAGCAGCGCGCCGATGACGGCGGCGGCGGCCTCCGCGGTAAGTTCGCCGTCGGGCAGGCTGGGACGCGTCGCCGCCTGCGCGGACGGAGCTGCATCGGGAGCGACGAGATCGGCTAGCGACGCCAGCGCGGCCGGCACATCGTCGCCTGGCGCGGCCAGTACGTGGACCTGGCAGCCCTCCGGGTACCGGCGTGCTGGGCTTGCCTGGATAAGCGAAGAAGGAAACGGGCGCAGTAGCGCCAGCCAGGATCAGATGGCTGCGTGCCGGCTAGCTGGCCAGCCGCGAACTCGACCAGGTACGCCAGCCGGTCGACTGCCGGGATGCCCGCACCGCGCTCCTGCCGGGCCGGGAACGTCTCCGCGAACAGGCGGGCGCCGGTGGCGTTGGCGATTCGACTGGCAGACTCCAGCGCGGGCCTGGTCAGCCCGGCGCCGCCGAGCAGGATCGCACGCGACTCCGGGCGCTGCCCGATGGTTCCCACGCCGCGCAGCACGCCCAGGCCCCGGTGGACAAGCCTGGACGCTACCGGCGACGCCAGCCGGACAGCTCGCGGATAGGCCGGCGCGGCGCCGTCGGTCCACGTTACGTCGGCGGGCAGGATGAGCGACGCTACCTGACCGGGCGGGGACATCGCGGCCGCCACCGCATCGGCTGCATCGGCAGGCGCGTCTGCGCTGCGCGTGCTGCGCCGAACCCAGCCTGACACGGTTCCGGCAAGGGCGTCGATGTCGGATTCCAGCGGAGCGTCGAAGCGCTTGTGATAAGTGGCATGATCGCCGACGATCGCCAGCAGTGGGGTGCGCGCCCGACGGGCGTTGTGCAGGTTGGCGAGCCCGTTCGCGAGGCCAGGGCCTAGGTGCAGCAGCGCCGCTGCGGGGCGGCCGGTCATGCGCCCGTATCCGTCGGCCGCGCCGGTCGCCGTGCCCTCGAACAAGCACAGCACGCCCCGCAGTCTGCGGTACTGCGTCCAGCGCGGCGACGAAATGCATCTCCGAGGTGCCGGGATTAGCGAAGCAGGTGTCCACCCCGCAGTCCGCCAGCGTGCGGACGACGGCCTCGGCTCCGTTCATGTCGTTCCCTCCTGTCGGCAGCCGCGAAGGCGAGCCTATGGGTCGACATGGCGGGTGCATGAGCGGGCCCGGTCACCAGGGCCGGAAGCCGTACCTGTCACCGACGGCCTGGTGACAGGCCGGCTGGACGGCGTCTGCCATGATCCGGCTGACCTGTCCGGAACTGCTGGCTAGCCGACAGCTAATCCCGGCGGCTCCAGCGCGGGCCAACGGTCAGCCACGCGGCCTCCCAGGCTTGCAGCCTTCGGTTATCGAGAGCTCGCCGGATCAGCCAGTCCAGGCCAGCGAGCAGCACCGCGAGGATGGCGAGGGTGAAGAACGTCGCAGTGACCACCCGGTTTCCCAGCTGGACGGGGGTGAGCGGCGGCGTGCGGACGTTCCCGGCCTGATCCAGCCACACAGCCAGGGTGCTGCCCGCCCGAGACTTCGAGGGGGCCGGAACGTAGCCGGTATGCGGCTGGCCGTTCACCGTCCAGCGCGCCGGCGTCCACACCACCCAGGAGTTCGCGCCGCTGTCAGTCATCCCCGGACCAGGTGCCGCACGCAGCAGTTCCGCTTCCACCCGGTGCCAGGACAGCTGAGCGTGCCGCGCCGCTGCGTTGTCCGCGCGGACCCAGGCGCCGGTCACGACCGCGGCAACCGGGCACAGCGTCAGGAACGTGGCGATGGTCAGCGGCATCAACCACGCCGCGATCAGATCCGCGCGCCGGCGCAACGGGTTACCGTCACGGCCGAGCCGGCGGCTGAGCTTCATCCACGTCGTTGTGGGCGTCACCATCATCGTCACTCCAGCGGGAGTCACGGCCGCGCCTTTGCAGCCGGTCCCCCTCGGATTGTCTCCCTCCCCCCCGGCCCTTCGCCATACCCGCGGCGCACACATTGATTCGGCTTTGTACTGGCGCTTTGCCGAAGCATGCCCGGCCATGCCGCTCACGGCCGGCCAGCGGACCGGACAAATGCGCAGGTGCGTGATGACGGACGCGACCGGAGCCACGGTGCACGTCGAGGTCCTCGTGGCCAAGGATGCCGACGAGATGCGGGATCAGCCGGGTGAAAGCTCGTCGCTGCCCGGCGTCATCTTGCTGAACGTGTCTGTCGGCGCGAAGGGCACCGCGTCGATGAAGTTCTGCAGACCGCTAGCACGGGACAGTCCCCTGTTGTGGCGCTCGGCCAGGCCATGGGCTAGCAGCACCCGAGCCTGCTCGGTCGACGCTTCGGTGAACGGCACGTTCCAGGGCCCGTGCTCATCCAGCCGTCTCAGCATGGCGAGCGGCAGCCAGACGCCATCGAGCTCAAATCCGTACTCGATCACCATGCGCTTCTCGACGTCGATCACCCTCACCTTGCCTTAGTCCGTCGCCGGCCGGGTGCCGTGCTCCGCCGCGGTGTCGTGACGTCAGGGCGCGGGGTCATGATGTCCACGATATGCACAGTGCCGAGCGCGCCCGCACCTGTCGCCGCCGCAACCGCTGTGCATCGGGTCGGCTAGATCCTCAGGCACACCGCTGAGAGGCCAGCCACCGCGCAGGCTCAGCCGCGTGATTCACGGCGAGCTACCGGGCCGGCTGCCCGGCCGGCAGTGAGTGGTCCCAGTCCGACAGCAGGGTACGGATGCCAGTGACCATCGCAATGGGCTGGTCGAGCATGATGTGATGCCCGGCGGCCGGGATCACCACGAGCGGGGCGAGCCTGCCGAGGCCGTCATACATCTGCTCGCTGGTCTGCGGGCTGACGATGCCGTGCTCGGCGCGGAACAGGGCGACCCGGCAGTCCAGCCGGGTCAGCAGCGCCAGGCCACCCCGCGTTCGGCTGAAGATGCGCGGGTCGAACTTCCAGCTCCAGCCGCCTTCGACCGCCCGGATCGACGTGCTCGCGATGTGCGCGGCGACGTAGGGCAGGGCCGGCTGGTCGGGGATCGGGCGGAACCGGGAGATGGCAATCTCGCGCGTCGGGTACACCCGCAACGGGCCGAATGCCTGATGCTGGCGGGCTGCCTCCTCCTCCGGCGTGAGGTCCTGCACGGGCGAGTCAATGACAACCACGCCTTCCAGGTCCGAGCCGTACAATCCCGCTGCGCGCAGCGCGACGAAGCCGCCCATGCTGTGCCCGATGATCACCGGCGGCCCGGAGATTCCGGCCGCCGCAGCGACCGCGCGCACCTCTTGTGCCCATTGAGTCAGCTCATAGCGGTCGCGCCGGCCGCTGTCGCCGTGCCCGGACAGGTCGATTGCGACGACCCGGTGACCCACCGTCAGTAGCGGGGCGATGTGGTCCCACCAGCGGGCGTGCGCCGCGCCGCCGTGTACGAGGACGAGGCCGGCCGCCCCCGGCTCGCCCCACGCCCGGTAGGCGATCGGTGTTCCGTCGACCTCGACCGAGCCGCATTCGACTTCGGCGGCCATCGCATCGCTGAACCACTGCGGCGGAGCAGAAGGATCGGCAAGCCCGGCCGGATCGTGCAGCCCGGCGCCGGCGGGCGCGGAACCGGCGGGCGCGGAACTGGCGGGCGCGGAACCAGCGGGTGAAGCGGGCGGCGCCGGGCTGCCGGACCCGGCCGCCCCGGCATCTGGTGGTGCGGTCATGCAGTACAGGGAATCAGATTCGCCGCAGTGCGGCGTCACCCGGCTGCCGGATCAGGCCCCGAGCTGCCAGTTCAGGCTGTGGCCCATCGGGCAGCGCCGCGCCGTGCACGCCACCGAGGCTACCGGACCCTGGCCCGACTTCGCCCCGGATCGAACCCACCGCGGTATCTGTTCGTGACTACATGTGTACGCACGGCGGCCGCCGGTTCCAGGACACAGTCGAGAACGGAAGAGGACACGTCATGTCGATCCTGAACCGATCGGCGGCCGGCTTTGCAGTCTTGCCGTCCTGGCAGCAGTCTGTAGCGCCGCGGTCCAGAGCGGATCTGGCGCAGGTCACCCGAAATCGCACTCGCCCGCACCGGCAACAGCACCAGTCACGCCCGCGGCTACCAAGCCGTCGCAACCAGACGCTGACCCGATGCAGTCGCGTGCCGCTCATCCCATGCGCTCGCACTCCGTGCCCGCGACGCAGCCAGCCGCTCCGCCGGCTCCGGTGATGACCCAGCCTGCGGCTCCCGCGCCGCCGCCTGCGGCCACGACCCATCCGGCACCGCCGCCCGCCAATCTCATCCCGCAGCACAACGGCGGTGATGGCGACGGCGACAACAACGGCGGCCCGAGCGACGGCGACGGCAACATCTAGCTCCCGGCAGTCGCGTCGGCGCTGGCCAAGGCCGGGCTGGCGCGCTGCCTGGCGAGGCGAATCGCGGAGGAAGCACAGATGATCACTCGATCTACCCGACGCCGCATACCGGTCGGATGGCTGCTGCTCGCGGCGGCAGCTGCCGTGGCGCGGTCTTCGTGTACAGCGCGCCCTTGCCGTCACCCTTGGACGCACCTCAGGCTAGATGTTACGCTGATAATCTGACTGCACGATATTGTAACAACAAGGAGTTCAGCGCTGGAGAACATCGGTGAGACGCTGAGGCGCAGCCGCCTACGCGCGGGACTTTCACAAGAGGCGGCCGCCGACGCTGCTGGGATCAACCGCGTCCAGCTGAGCTATTACGAAGCAGGCAAGCGACAGACGCCGCTAGGTACCGCAGTGTCGCTCGCCCGGCTGTATGGCACGACCATCGAGGCCCTGCTCGCCGGCGAGGAGCAGGCATGCTCCGCCATCGATGTGACAGGAGTGCTCTACCGCGCCGCTCCGCTGGCCCTCGGCGACCACGCCCAGGCGGGGCTTCGGCAGATCGACCAGTATCTGACGGACTACGTCGAGTTGGCTAACGACACCGGCGTTGCGCTTCCAGGCCCCGGCCGGAGTCCCCTCACCGCAGCGCGAACGGCAAGCGCGAAGGAAGCTGCGTGGGCTGCAAGGGAACTGCGCCAGCAGCTCGGCCTGGGAGGCGGCCCGCTCGCGGACCCGTTCCAGCTCCTCGACGCGCACGTGCTGGTGTGGCGGCTGCCCCTAGGTGAAGATCTTGGCCGGTCACCATCTGGGCTGTTCTACAACCATCCGCGGGCCGGGTTCTGCGTTGCCGTGAACTGCCAGATGACTCTAGGACGGCAGGTTTTCACGCTGGCGCATGAGCTTGCTCACGCTTATTTCCATTCCCAGTCGGCCGACGTCATCGTTTCGATGCCTGGCGCCGATCACGGCCGCGAACCGTTTGCCGATGCGTTCGCGGGCGAGTTCCTGGTCCCCGGGGACGCCCTGCGCCGGCTGGCCGGCGAGCTGCCTGCGTTCGATCTCCTCGCCGACCCTGCAGTCGTCGTGCACTTGCAACGGCACTTCGGAGTCAGCTTCGCAACGATGCGCGTTCGGCTTCTGCAGGAGAGACTCATATCCCGCGACACGTTCGACGGTCTAGCAGATGTTTCCCCCAGCCGGCTCGCTCAGGCACTCGGCTATCCGGTGAATCCGGCAGACCTGGGAAGCTTCCAGCTCCATCAACTAGAGCGATTCCCGGCTCGGATGCTTCTGCTGGTCCGTATTGCGCTTGAGCGTTCCGCCATCACGCGCGGAGACGCCGCCGAGATTCTCGGTACCAGCACAGAAGAGGTCCGGCAATTGCTTTCGCGGCCCGCCGCTGGCGACGATGACCGTCGGCTCCAGCTCGACCTGGAGGCCGCCGCGTTCGCCAATCGGGACCGGTAAGGCCTCACGAGTGCTGATCGACTCCTCAGTAGCCCGGAGTTTCGCTGTCATCGGCTGGACGGAACACCTGATCGCGATCTGCCACGGCCGCATTCAGGTTGCCGAGAGCGTTCACAGCCAGAACGCCGATGAATCCAGCGAGTTGCGCGGAATCCGAGACGCGCTGATCCGTCAGGCGGACAAAGCCGGGCTCGGGTCGGGGCTCAGCAGCCGGGCCTTAGCCGCGGCACAGGGTATGGACGACCTGCTCAGATTGAGCGGATCACAACTTTCCGTTGTCGCGATGGAGGCTGCCGAACTTCAGCTGGCGGTTTCGACTGCAATCGCGTGACTCATACGATCGCCAATGGCGGCACTCGCTCGGCGCCAGGGCTCGTCGACTCGATGCAGGCGAGGCGGCTTCCATCGCGATCGCTCATCATCGTTCGCTCACCTTCGCCAGCGACGACGAGGACGCGCTAGTGCTCTGGGGCGCGCTAACCGAGTCAGCCGGATTGCGCACTCGCGATCTTCTGCACAAGGCCGTCGTCAGCGGGTTCTGCGAAGAACACGAGGCACGCAGCTTCTACCAGCTCCTGCAGACTGATGACCTTCACAATCTTGGCGGCCCGCCGTGGTAGCTCGAGCAACTCCGTTCAGTATTGCCGTGTTGCCAAGGGTTGCCTCCCGCGTCAGCCCGCCGTCAACCTTCGCAGCGAACGAGGCCGTGGCATGCTGAGAGGGAGGTCGGCCCGTCCGCGCTGAACTGGGCCGCAGCGGCCGACCGGGGAGGGGACGCCCGCTATGCCCGCCGATAATCGCTTCCTGGAAGGTCCGTTCCGTCCGGTGACCGAGGAGGTCACGGCGTTCGACCTGCCGGTCACCGGCCAGCTGCCCGCGGAGCTGACCGGGCGCTACCTGCGTAACGGGCCGAATCCGATAGGGCTGGATGACCCGGCTCAGCACTGGTTCCTGGGCGACGGGATGGTGCACGGCGTCCGGCTGCGCGACGGCCGGGCCGAGTGGTACCGCAACCGGTGGGTCCGGTCCAAGGTCGTGGCCGCGGCCCTCGGCGAGACCTGGGCTGGCGGACCGGTCCACGAGCAGGATTTCGCCGCCAACACGCACGTCATCGGTGTCGGCGGCCGCACACTGGCGACGGTCGAGGCGGGCTCGCTGCCCTATGAGCTCACCAGCGAACTGGAGACCGTCGGGCCGTGCGATTTTGGCGGAACGCTGCCGGGCGGGTTCGCCGCGCACACAAAAGCCGACCCCGTTACCGGTGACTTGCACGCGGTCGCCTACTACTGGGCCTGGCCATATGTTCAGCACGTCGTCATCGACGGCACCGGCGCGGTCACGCACACCACCGATATCCCGGTCGCTGACGGCCCGATGATGCATGACTTCGCGCTGACCCGCCGGTACATCGTGCTGTTTGACCTGCCGGTCACGTTCAGCATGGACGCGGTCGCGGCTGGCAAGCGGCTGCCCTACACCTGGAACCCGGACCATCAGCCACGGGTCGGGCTGCTGCCCCGGTCGGGTGGGCCTGGCGACGTCCGCTGGTTCGAGGTCGATCCGTGCTGGGTGTTCCACACGCTGAACGCATACGACGACGGGGACAGGGTCGTGGTCGACCTCTGCCGCTACCAGGGCGCATACGACGTGTCGGTGCTGGACGGCGGCGGCCCGCTGACGCTGGACCGCTGGATCGTCGACCCGGCCGCCGGCAAGGTCACGCAGCAGCGACTCGACGACCGCGCCCAGGAATTCCCGCGCATCGACGAGCGGCTGACTTCCCGGCCGCACCGGTTCGGCTACAGCGCAGTGATCGGCGAGGTCAGCCGGGCGACCGTGGCAGGCACCGGGGACTTTGCGGACGGCGCTTTTGCGAACGTGCTGCTGAAGCACGATCTGGAGAAGGGAACAGCAGAGGCGCACGAATTCGGGCCGGACGCCACGGTTGGCGAGGCAGTGTTCGCCCCCGCCTCGGCCGCGGGCGCGGAAGACGACGGCTATGTCATGGGCTTCGTGCACAACCCGGACCGCGGTGCCGCTGACCTCGTCATCCTCGCCGCGCAGGACTTTGCCGGGGAACCAGTGGCGCGCGTTCACCTGCCGGCCAGGATCCCTCTCGGCTTCCACGGCAGCTGGATCTCTGATCACTGACGCGTCGGAGAAAACAAGTTCGTGTCGGCGGGCCGGGCGCGAGATGATGACGGGGTGAAGCATCTCAGTACCGCAGACCTGGAAGCTGGCCTGGGCAAGGTGCGGGCCTCGCCGGCCGAGAGCGGCACGGTCGACCTGATCGTGCGCCGTCCGGCCGTGGACGAGCGCGAGGTACTCGCCGAGGGCACGCTTGACCTGGACGCCGGGCTGGAAGGCGACACCTGGCCGGTCCGAGGCAGTAGCCGCACGCCCGACGGGTCGTCACATCCGGGTATGCAGGTGACGGTGATGAACGTCCGCGCCGCCCTGCTGGTGGCCCACGATCCCGAGCGGCGGATCCTGGCCGGCGATCAGCTCTACGTCGATCTCGACCTCAGCACGGCTAACCTGCCGCCTGGCACCCGGCTGGCGCTCGGCTCGGCAGTTCTCGAGGTCAGCGACCAGCCGCACACCGGCTGCGCCAAGTTCTCCGCCCGGTTCGGCGTCGACGCGCTGCGGTTCGTCAACTCCCCGGTCGGCCGCGAGCTGCGGCTACGCGGCCTGAACGCTCGCGTCGTCGTTCCCGGAACCGTCCGTGTCGGCGACGCGATCCGCAAGTGCCCAGCCGATCCGGCCAGCCCAGCCCCGAGTGTGCAGCGGACGCGGACGGCCTGATCGCCGTGCATCGCTGCTCGCCTGCGATCTCCACATACTTCGGCTAGTAGCCAAACATCGGCACCATGCCGTAGTAACCGTTCGTGCCGAAGTACAAACGCCCTTAGCCCTTGCAGAAGGCGGCGAGGTCGCGGGCGGTGTCGCGGCTGATCTCCGGGCAGGCGATCGTGAAGATCTCGGTTCCGTGCATGGTGCCCATAACCTGGCGACAGCGAGCGGCTATCCCGGCGCTCATCAGCATGCGGTAGAAGTTGATGCCCTCATCACGCAAGGGATCGCATTCGTTGACGCTGATCACTGTGGGCGGGAACCCCTCGACGTCCGCAGCGGTCGCGAACGACGGCCAGGCCAGCGGGTTGCCCTCGTTCAGGGCCTCGATGCCGTAGCCGACAGCGCCGCGGTTGTTGTGCAGGTCGAGCAGGATGCCGTTGTTCTCTGTCGAGGACGGGCATTCGGGCGTGGGCCAGGTGCCGCGGATGTAAGGGCAGAGCGCGTAGAGACCCTTGATGAGGCCGAGGTCGCCGTCCTGCTTGAGCTTGAGGCCGGTCGCCAGCGTCAGGTTGCCGCCGCCGCTCTCGCCCGCAACGATGATGCGATCCGGGTTGATG
Organism: uncultured Actinomycetota bacterium; assembly: GCA_963795265.1. GTDB lineage: Bacteria > Actinomycetota > Actinomycetes > Streptosporangiales > Streptosporangiaceae > JAJYUU01. Next base: position 158,709 of record CAWCHF010000023.1, read on the forward strand.
TTGAGGCGCCCGGCGTTGGCGACAACCCACCGGAGCCCGGAGACGCAGTCGTTAAGCCCGGCCGGGAACGGGGCCACCTCGGGTACCGAGGAAGGTACGACCGCATTGCGGAAGTCGACCATCACGACGGCGACACCGTTTGCCGCGATGATCTTCCCCCAGCCGCGGTACATGCCGTCGTAACACGAAAGCGACGCCATGCCGCCACCGTGGATGTAGTAGACGCATGCGACCGTCTCGTCGTTGTCGGGGCGGATGACCTGCAGGTTGATGGTGTTGCCGTCCGGCGCGGACACGACCTTCTCGGTGTGCACCCGCAGGCCGGCCGAGGGAGCGGCCTCCTCGGTGTCGCACAGGTCCATGAACGACTTGAACAGCTCGGCCTGCTTGCGCGCTTCCTCCGAGTTCTCCTCGGCCAGGAGTGCCTCGCGGCTTTCCACATCGCCGCCGGCTTCCAGCGGTATGCCGGCCAGGATCGCCCGGATCCTCGGGTCGAGCCGAATGTCAGCTGCTAGGTCGTACGCCATGGTGAGGTGCTCCTTGCTCGCGGCCATCCAGACCCGCTCATGACGGCTGGCCACCTGGCAGGTTCCGTCCAGGGTCTGCTCTCAGGACATTAATCGCAATCCGATCGGAAGTCACCACGTCAGGTTGCGCCGGCGACTCAAGATGCCTTGAAGACCTCGCCGAGATGCCATTCGAGGAACTCAACCAGCGGAGTTCGCGTTCTTTATGCTTCGACACCTGGAGCTTGGCGCTATGAACTCGGACTCGGCAGTGCCGGGACTCAATCGCAGCAACGTGCTAGCCCTGCCAGTCCGCGTGCCTGACGAAAAGGATCTCCGAACCTTTCATACTGCTGCGCGGCCGCTCTTCGCGCTGCGCCACACTCTTGATACTGAGTCCTCCGCTAGGAGCGACTCGCTTTCCTTCGAGCGGCTCCCAGCCAAGTTCGCCGAGGGCGTCCATGGCCAGCGCCTCCCACGCCGCCTCACTCATGCCGCTCACACCGCGTCCTCGACGACCTTCTCCGCGTCGCGCACCCGAATCTCCCCCGACATCAATCGCGGCAGCAATTTGTCGCGCAACTTCGCCAGGGGTTCTGCTCTGCCCCGTACGCGTCGGTCCAGACCACGCTCCGGATGCCCTTGGTGAGGAACTCGTGAACCCGGTGATTCTCGGCCCGCGCGTCCATCGACGCTGGGGTAAGGACGAGTGCCGCGGCCTCCTCGACGGCCGCCTGGGGGATGCCGGGATTGATCCGCGCGATCGCGGCGCGTAGCCGACTGGGAATGATTAGCTCAGCCCACGACTCACGCTCACCGGAACCAGACGATCCGGCTGATCGATACTCGCGACCCGTTAGCCAACGACTTCCTTGCCGCGAACCAGGTCACCGTGGTCGACGGAGAGCACCGGCGGCGTCTGGACCTCGTTACCTATCTCAATGGCTTCCCGGTCGGGATCATCGAGCTGAAGAAGGCGGGCGACGAGCATGCCGATCTTGCCGGTGCGCACGCGCAGCTGATGACGTACGTGGCAGAGTTCCCGGCCGCGTTCCGTACCAATGTCGTGTGCGCGATCAGCGACGGGATCACGGCCAGGTACGGCACCGCGTTCACGGCATTCGAGCATTTCGGGCCTTGGCTGGTCGACGACGAAGGCGTTCCCGTTCTCCAGCCGCCACCGGCCGGCCGCGACGAAGACCTGGCAATCAACCTGCTGCTGCACGGCCTGTTCCAGCCGGCCCGGCTGATCGAGATCCTCACCGGCTACGTGGCGTTCGCCCGGTCTGGCGAGCACGGGCTGATCAAGCGCATCGCCCGGCCGCAGCAGTATTTCGCGGTCGCCAAGGCGATCGCCAAGACGATCGAAGCGTCGCGCAGCCACGGGCTCGCCGGCGTGGTCTGGCACACCCAGGGCTCGGGCAAGTCGATGGAGATGGAACTCTACGCCAATCAGGTGCTGATCAGCCCGTCGCTCGGCAACCCAACCGTGCTGGTCCTCACCGATCGCACCGACCTGGACGACCAGCTGTATGACACCTTTGAGCGCAGCGACTTGCTACCGGAGGAGCCGCACCAGATCGCAACCAGGGACGAGCTCAGGACCGAGCTGTCAGGGCGGCGAACCGGCGGCATCCTGTTCACTACGCTCCAGAAGTTCGGCCGGACCAAGGCCGAGCGAGAAGCCGGGCGGCCGCACCCGCTGCTGTCGGAACGCCGCAACATCATCGTGATCGTCGACGAGGCGCACCGCAGCCACTACGACAGCCTGGACGGATACGCCCGGCACCTGCGGGATGCGCTCCCGCATGCCACGATGATCGCGTTCATCGGCACGCCGATCTCGGGTGCCGAACGCGACACCCGGCGGGTCTTCGGCGACTACATCGACATCTACGACCTCACCCGTGCCGTCGATGACGGCGCGACTGTGCCGGTCTACTACGAACCGCGGCTCATCCCGGTTGACTTGCCCGCTGGCCTGGACCCCGAAGTGATCGACGAGCGCGCGGACGAGCTGACCGCGGAGCTCGATGACTCCGAGCGAGAGCGCATCCAGCAGGCCGTCGCGGTGATGAACGAGCTATACGGGGCGCCGGACCGGCTCCGGGTGCTCGCCGCCGATCTGGTCGAGCACTGGGAGGCGCGGACCGGCCAGATGCAACCGTTCATCGGCTGTCCGGGTAAGGGCATCGTCGTCTGCGCCACCAGGGAGATCTGCGCCCACCTGTACGAGCAGGTCGTCGCGCTTCGTCCGGCCTGGCACTCTGCTGACGTAGCTCGCGGCAAGATCAAGGTTGTCTACACCGGCGACCCCAGCGATCCCGACCCGATCCGCCAGCACGTGCGGCGGCCGTCGCAGAACAAGGCGATCCAGCACCGTGCCAAGGATCCGGACGACGAGCTGGAGCTGGTAATTGTCCAGTCGATGTGGCTGACAGGTTTCGACTCGCCGCCGTTGCACACGATCTACCTGGACCGGCCGATGCGCGGGGCCGCGCTGATGCAGGCACTCGCCAGGGTGAACCGCACCTTCCGCGGAAAGCAAGACGGCCTGCTGGTCGGCTACGCTCCGCTGGCCGACAACCTGTACGCAGCACTGGCCGAGTACACCGCCGACGACCAAACTGCCCGGCCGATGGGCCGCGATCTTGACGATGCCGTCGCCAAAGTCAGGGAACTGCACGAGACGATCGGCAGCGTGATCCTGGCCGGGTACGACTGGCGGGGTGCACTTGGCTCCAGGTCGCCACGCGCACACATCAACGCTGTGCTCGGCGCGGTCGAGTACTTGCGTGACCCGGCCAACCCGGAGAACCAGCCTGCCGAGGGCGAGCTGAGCCTGGTCGAGCGATTCCGGCAGGCGTCGTCGCGGCTGGCCCGGTTCTACGCGCTCTGCGCGAGCAGCGGCTCGGTCAACGCTTACCGCGACGACATCGCCTACTTCGAGGAAGTCCGGGTCTGGGTCGCCAAGTTCGACGCCGAGGAGCGCCGAGCACGCGGCCTGCCGATTCCGGCCGACGTGGCGCTGTACCTGCGGCAGCTCACTGCGGGTGCGGTGGAGGCCGGCGGGATTACCGACATCTACGCGGCCGCTGGCATTGAGCGGCCCGACCTGTCGCACCTGGACCAGGCATTTATCCAGCGGATGCAGCAGGCGCAGCGTCCGCACCTTGCCATCGAAGCGCTACGCCGGCTGGTCGAGCAGGAGATGCGCCGAGTCACACGGCACAACGTGGTGCGGCAGCGGAGCTTTTCCGACCGCCTGACCGAGCTGATGCGCAAGTACACGAACCAGCAGCTGACGGCCGCTGAGATCATCGCCGAGGTGATCGCGCTGGCCAAGGAGGTGTCGGCAGACGCCGACCGAGGCCGGCAGTTCATTCCCGCGCTGACTGAGGACGAGCTGGCGTTCTATGACGCGGTCGCGCAGAACGAGTCGGCGGTCAGTGAGATGGGCGCCGGGGTGCTGGCCGACATCGCGCGCGACCTCGTGCATGCACTGCGGCGGGACGTGACCACCGATTGGATGTCACGCGATGACGTGCGCGCCAAGCTGCGCTCCACGATCAAGCGGCTGCTCGCCAAGCATGGCTATCCGCCGGATGCGCAGGCGGGCGCTACCGAGCTGGTCATCCGCCAGATGGAGACGTTCGCAGACCAGTGGTCGCCGTCCTCGGCGTGAGCGGTGCTCAGCAGACATCGGCGCGGTCGCGACGATCGCTAGGCAGTCGGATTCCGTCCACTCTTGCTCACCTCACGACCCATGAAGGAGGCAGGTCTCGCCAACGGCGATCACAAGGCTGTCGTATGCCTGAAAAGGTATAGTAGATTCATGACTGCAGATGCCGGTGCGCTTCTTGCTCGAGTTCGGCGAGAGGCCGGGCTGACGCAAGCGGAGCTGGCGCGGCGTGCGCGAACGTCTCAGGCGATGGTGGCACGATACGAGAATGGCGCCGCCAGCCCGACTGTGCGAACCCTGGCACGGCTGCTCAATGCTGCCGGGCACAAGCTGGTGCTGTCTGGCCCGGCTGCCAGCAAGCCGCAAACGCTAGGTGCGGCAGCGGCCAGGCTCCGAGAGCACCGCGCCGAGATTCTCGCGGCGGCTGCGGCAGTAGGCGCATCTAACATCAGGGTCTTCGGGTCAGTAGCACGCGGGGAAGATACACCTGAGTCAGATATCGACCTGCTCGTCGACTTCCCCGCAGGCGAGCGCGGCCTGTTCCCGCTGCTCAAACTTGCCGGCGAGATCGAGCGCCTGGTCGGGAGTCCCGTGGATGTGGCTGCGGTCGAGGTCATGGCCGCTCCGGTGCGAGAGCGCGCGCTGGGCGAAGCAGTCCCGCTATGAGCCGAGCCCCGAAAGACCGGCTGACCGACATCAGCGAAGCAGCCCCGGGAGCGCGCAAGGCGCTGGAGGCGCTGGATCGGGCGGAGGCGGATAGCGCTGACGACCAGGCACAGCTTGCCTTTGACGCCTTGCTGTATCGACTGGTGGTGATCGGCGAGGCAGTCAAAGCACTGCCCGTGGAGATGCTGGCGACGCAGCCGGAGGTGCCGTGGCGCGAGATCGCACGCCTGCGTGACCTGCTGGCCCTGGATGAGCTGACGGTGGCGGTGGCGCAGCTCATAGCCGCGGAGCAGGCCTCGCGTCCGCCTGCCGATAGGGCCACAGACGACTCAGGTTGAGCTCGCCGACTGCCTGCGTGGCCAAAAGTTGTCCTAGATGATGGCTGACGGTCCACGGTGCTGGCTCGCCGCCACTGAAACAGCCTGCTCCGCGCAGGACCGGCTGCCACGATGGTGACGGCACGGGCGAACTATGGCCGATCGGCCAGCGGAGGGTGCAGTGAGCATCGCGAGCGAGCACAATCGCGACACGGTCGGCCTGGTCGTCGGAACGGTCGCGGCGACCCCCCTGCAGTTCTCCGTGGCCATCTCCCCCGACCAGTACCTTCAGCTCGACGACGTCGTCGTCACGCAGCGACAGCTGCCCGGCCAGGCGCCAGTCCAGGTCTCCGGCGTCGTCACCAACGTCGAGGCAATCCACGAAGGGGCAAAGTTCGCCTCGGACGTCTTCCTCATCCAGCAGGGCGCCCTGCCCGCCGAGGTCGCCGAGGTCGCCCAGGTCTCCGTCACCAGAGTCGAGCCCGAGATCTACGTGCCGCCGATGCCAGGCGCGGCCGTCAGCAGGGCCACCGGCAAGCAGCGCGAGCAAGCCCTGTACTTCGACGAGATGGGCGATCAGAAAGTCCCGGTCGGCTTCGGCCGTGACGGCCAGCCGGTCTACGTGAACTTCGAGTTCCTCGACGGCACCCGGGGCGCCCACGTCTCCATTTCCGGCGTCAGCGGCATCGCGACCAAGACGAGCTTCGCCCTGTTCCTGCTGCACTCGATCCTCAACTGCGGCGTGCTGGCCGCCGAGGCGCACAACACCAAGATGCTGGTCTTCTCCGTCAAGGGCGAGGACCTCCTCTTCCTGGATTACGCGAACTCCAGGCTGGCCCCAGGCGACCGCGAGCGCTACGGCGCGCTCGGGCTGCCGTCGGCCCCGTTCCAGAACGTGCGGGTATTCGCTCCGCCGCGGCCAGGCGACAGCGCGGGCACGCCGGACGTCACCGCACGGGACAAGGCCGTCAGCCCGTTCTACTGGACCCTGCAGGAGTTCTGCGAAGACGAGCTGCTGCCGTTCGTCTTCGCTGACGCCGAGGACGAACGCGCCCAGTACACGATGCTCATCGGCCAGGTCGCCGCCCGGCTGCGCCGCGACGCCAAGCCCACCGGCAGCGATGGCGCCGTCCGGATCACCGGCGTCGACCCGGCCAATGACACGATCATCCGGTCCTTCGGCGATCTCGTCGAGCTGCTCGAAGCCGAGCTTGGCGACGACGCCACCCGCAGCAGCTGGGTCGCCGGAAGCGCGGTCACCGGCAGCGTCAACGCCCTGCTTCGCCGGCTCCGGTCCGCGGTGAAGCCGCTTACGCCCATCATCCGCGGCGACCTCACCCATCGCGGTGAGCGATCGATCTCCACCTCCCGCGCCCAGGTCACGGTCGTCGACCTGCACAACCTTCCGGACCGGGCACAGCGGTTCGTGGTGGGCGTCACCCTGCGCGGCGAGTTCGCCCGCAAGGAGCGCCAGGGCACCGCGCGCCCGCTCATGTTCGTCGTACTCGACGAGCTGAACAAGTACGCGCCGCGCGAAGGCGACAGCCCCATTAAGCAGATCCTCCTCGATGTCGCCGAACGCGGCCGCTCACTCGGCGTCATCCTCATCGGCGCGCAGCAGACCGCCAGCGAGGTCGAGCGCCGCATCCTCGCCAACTGCGCCATCCGTGTGGCCGGGCGCTGGACGCGGCCGAGGCCGAGCGCCCTGAGTACGGTTTCCTGCCGCCCGCCCAGCGCGCCAGGGCGATGATCGCCAAGCCAGGCACCATGTTCATCGCGCAACCTGATATCCCGGTGCCGCTGGCCGTCGACTTCCCGTTCCCGGCCTGGGCTACCAGGCCGAGCGAGAGGGGAACGTGGTCCGGTGTCGACGACGGGCCGTCGGTCCCGTCGGACCCGTTCGCCACCATCCCCGGCGCTCGCGACGACCCGCCGCCGTTCTGAGGCTCGCGGTCCAAGGTCGTGTCAGCGAGGGACAGCCGGCTCGGTGCCGTCCTCCCATCGTCCGTGGATCGGACCGGCCGCTACCCGGCGGCCACGGTCGGCAGGTCCGGCCCCCAGGCGGAGCTGACCGTGTGCACGAACCCCCACAGCCCATGCTCGTTCGCGCGGCGGCGGTAAAGCTCTCGGCCGTACTGAACGCTGACGTCCGCAGACGGCTCGGCCCGGCCGAGGGCGACGACGAACGGGCCGGCGCTCCACGTCTGCAGCGCGGGCATCGTGTCCAGTGGCCCGTGGCCGGAGCTGGAGCCGCCGCGCCACCGGCCGTCGGCATCGCGATGCCAGTACTCAAGTTCCAGCTCGGCACCGTCCCCGTTCCCGTCGACCACGATCACCGCATTGTGGGCGTCGTGCTCGATCAGGAGGACGCGCGCGTAACTCGGGTTCCACCCCCCGACCCGGATCAGGGCCTCCCCTTCAAGTTCGCCAAGCACGTCGTCCATCGGGTATCCCTCACTCGGTGCGCGAACTGATCCTCTCACCAGCAGCGGCAACGGCGCGCCCCGGTTGGTCCGCCAGGACTCGCCACCCACGACACCCCGCGACGTTCTACATTGGTGCGGGCTGGGTGGCTGGCAGCCGGACACCTGGCAGCCGGACACAATGCATGGAGGCGCAATGCATTCAGGTGGATTCTCGAATCTGCTGAATCTGCGTGGACCGCGGCGAGGATTGACGGCCGCCGGTGTCATCGCCGCCGTCGCGACCGGTCCAGCGCTCGGCCTGACGTCACCGGCCCTCGCCGCCGGACATCCGGCAGCAGCCGGCTGGTCGCCAGCAGAGGTCCGGTCCCCGGTCACCACGTACTTCGAGCCATCGGCGGGGCTCTTCGGCATCAGCTGCTACGGCACGGCGAAGTGCGTGGCGGGCGGCGAATACGTCAACTCCGCCGGGCACATAGCCGCCATGGTGGTCACCGGATCTCGGGGCGGCACGTGGGCACGCGCCCGCCCGCTCGCCCTTCCGCACACCAGCTATGACAAGTTCGGCAGCGGCCTGATCTCCGCGCTCACCTGCACCTCACCCGGCGACTGCACGGCGGTCGGCTACCTCGGCGCTCAGTACGGTTTCGGCAACGGGCGCGGATTCATTTCCGCCGAGGTGAAGGGCCGCTGGCGGGCGGCGAAGATCGCGGCCGAGCCGTCGAATGCCTCGCCGAAGGCATATTCCGAGCTCTTCTCGGTTGCCTGCGCCAGCAGAGGTAACTGCACCACCGTCGGGTTCTACACCAACAAGGCGTTCGGCTACGACGCCACGGCGCTCACCGAGACCCGCGGCCGCTGGCAGCGGCGGGCCGAGATCGTGCTGCCAGCCAACGCGTCCGGCGGGTCGCACAGCGACGCCAGCCTTGCGTCCGTGGAATGCCAGCAGCCGGGCTCGTGCCTGGCTGTGGGCAGGTACCTGACCAAGGCGGGCGTGTTCGAAGCCATGCGGGTAGCCCAGTCGCACGGCCGGTGGGGTCGCGCGGCGGAGATCCGGCTTCCTGCGAACGCCGCCGCCAACCCGCATGCCGGACTGGCCTCGATGAGCTGCACAAGCCGGGCAGCCTGCATCGCCGTCGGTGACTACACGACGAAGGCAGGGGCTAGCACGTCCATGGCGGTCTCCGAGTCTGCCGGCCGATGGTCGGCTGCGACGGCCATCGCGTCATTGCCGGGTAATGCGGCCGCGAACGCGGGGGCCGGACTGTATGCGGTGAGCTGCCAGCCGAGCTTCTGCCAGGCCGTCGGCGGATACGTGAGCGCAGCTGGCAGCCGGCTCTGGATGGCCATCAGCAGGACGAGCGGCCACTGGGGCAAGGCCATCCAGATCCCGGAGCCTGGCAACGCCACTGGCGGAACGGCGCAGCAGGGCTACCCCTACGCGCTGTCCTGCACCAGCAGTCGGTGGTGCACCGCCGTCGGGACCTATATCCCGGTGGGCGGGCTCGCCCAGCCGATGGCGGCGACCCGGAGCTAAGCCAGCCGGAGTTAGCCAGCCGCCATTCTTCCGGTCTGGTAACGGCATTACCTAGCCGTTACTCTCAACAAGGGCACGCCTTTTGCCTGCCCGCGCTGGCACGCGCGAAGGAGCGGCAGATGATCAGCCCTCGACAGCTCAGGTCACGGCTTCTCAGGTCACGGCTTCTCGGGTCTCGGCTCCTCGGGCGGAGGCTGGCGGCGACGCTGGCGGTTGTGACAATGGGCTGCGGGCTGGCCGTGGCGGCGTCCGGTACAGCCGAGGCGGCGACCCAGGCGTGGGCATATGCGCTGGTCCTGAAGCCGAGCGGGCCAGTCGCCGCGACGCACTGGCGGGAGAGCGTGCCGTCACCGACTCCCACCGCGAGCCCGGGTCTGGTCGGCCAGGAGTTCGTCAAATTCCCGAAGATCGGTTTCTTCAAGCAGGGCGTCGTCCACGTGACTGCCGTCACCGACCAGCTCGCCTGGTGCGAAGCGCAGCGGTGGTATCCGCTAGGCGGCAAGGAGATCGTTGCCGTGCGCTGCTATAAGAAGGGTGGCGTACCAGCATTCGTGCCGTTCACGGTGATGTTCACCTCCAGCTCCGGGAGGCTGCCGGGTGGCCTGCAGTACGCCTATGTGCACGACGCCCCGACCGGCGTCGTCGACTCGTACAACTCAACGAGCATGCCGAACGCCGTTATCCCGCTGAGCGTCGGCGTGTGGCGCGTCACCCTGCACGGGGCAGGCCCGTCCACGCATTCGGGCAGCATTCAGGTGACCACCGTAGATCCGAAGCAGCCGGCCATCTGCGACGTCGGCGGCCAGACCTGGACGCCGACCAAGCAGGTGATCACTGTCCGCTGCTTCACGGCGGCAGGCAAGCCGGTGAAGACCGGCTGGGACCTGAGCTATCAGCGAGGCCGCGCCATCACTGGCGCCAAGCCGAAGCTGTACGCCTACACGCTGAACAACAAGCCGACGGTGGCCGGGCCCTACGCGCCCGCGCCGCCGGGCGTCAACGTCAGCTCGGTCGGCGCCACCAACACCATCAGGCGGTCCGGCTTCGGCGAGTGGCTGGTGACGTTCCCGCACGTGGGCATCCTGCCGAACACCGTGCTCGTCACCGGAGCGTCGAGTGTGGCCCGGGTCTGCAACCTCAACACCATCTGGGCCACGAGCCCGGGTCCAGGCGCCGTGACGGTCCGCGACGTCGTCTGCTACCAGGTCACCGGCGCGATGGTGCCGTCCAAGTCATTCGTCAGCTACACCAGCTGATCCAGCCGGTCCGAACGTTCGGTTCCTTCGCGGTCCTCGGCGTGAAAGCCGACCATCGGGACGCAACTGTTCGCGGGTCGCTGCGGCGGAGGCGTTTAATCGCGGCCGCAGGCTAACCACTACGGGATGCACACCAGAACACGCCCTGCCCGGACGAAATATCACAATTCGCTGATTGCGGCCGTAAGCCTCGCGGCCGTCGGCCTGCTCGCGGCCTGCGGTTCGTCGTCCACCGGAGGCACGTCGGGTCCTTCCGCGAGCCCTTCTGTGGCGGCCAACGGCTCCGGGACATTCAGTGCAGGGATCCCGTGCGCACAGATCACGTCGCTGCGGACGTCGCTGGACAAGCTCAGCCACATAACCGTGAGCCCGGGCTCGGTGGGCCAGGCATCGGGAGACCTGGCGACGGTCCAGCGGGAACTCACCGCTCTCAAGGGGCAGGCGGGCGGGGCGTTCTCGGCGCAGGCCAGCCAGTTGTCGAACGCCCTTAGCCAGCTCAGCAAGGACGCCCAGACGCTGGCTGCGCACCCGTCGGTATCGAACCTGACGAACATGACGCGAGCGGTGCAGAAGCTGAAGGCGACGGCTCAGCCACTGGTCAAGGAAATGCAGACCGCTTGCCCGTAGTACTGCCGGTCCGTAACTGCCGGTCCGCGGCGGAGCATGCGCTCGTCAATCTCGGGTAGGGCACCGCCGGACTGCTAAGACTCACCTCAAGAGGAGCCGAGATGGCCACCGCAAAGCAGAAGGAAGCCGCCAGGCAGAACATCGTCAAGGCCCGCGACGTGCAAAGCAAGCGAGCTCACGGCGCCAAGATCCCCAAGCAGAGTCAGGGCCTGAGCACCGCGGACAAGGACAAGCTGGCGGACAAGGAATTCGCGTTTCCGGCGGAGCGCAAGGAGCCGCTGACCGACGCCAAACACGTGCGGAACGCGATTGCCCGCTTCGACCAGGTCGAAGGGGTCAGCGATGCCGAGCGGGACAAGGCGTGGAAGCGGATACTCAAGGCCGCAAAGCGCTACGACGTCGAGGTCTCCGAGTCAAGCTGGCGCGAGCTAGGCAAGAGCAGCAAGAAGACTGGGGCCAAGAAGACGGCGGCCAAGAAGTAGCGGCCGCGCGTCGGCAGGCCGCGTGAGCGACCGGCTGACGGCGCAGCCGAACCGGGCAGCCTAGATGCCGGTGTAGTTGATCGCCTCCACCGTGACCTGCGGCCCGGTCAGTCCGCCATGCTCATCGCGGGCTGGCGCGCGGACAGCTCGGGCCGCCTGGCCCCGCGCCGCGCCGGGATCGTCCTGGCCGCGTCGGCGTCGCTGATCCGCAGCGCCGCGGTCAGGCCGAGCAGGCAGATCGCCGCCGCGACCAGGAAGGCAACCCGGTAGGCGGTCAGGTTCGCCACCTCCTGCCCGCCGACGACATGGACCGGGCCGACCAGCACGATGGCCGTGGTCAGCAGCGCCACGCCGATCGCGCCGCCGAGCTGCCGGACCGTGTTGAACATGGTCGACGCGTGCCCCGTCGCCGCCGGGCGTGATCGTCGCGAAGGCAGCCGCCTGGACCGGCACGAATACCTGGGCCATGGACAGGCCCAGGGTGAACATCAGCAGCTCGCGGCCACCACAGGCTGGTCGCCGGCCCGAGCAGGGCGAGCAGGCCGATCGACGCCGCCGTGCCGACCAGGCCCGATGGCGATGTGCCGGCGCGGGCCAAGCCGCGGGTACAGCCAGCGGCTGGCCAGCTGCGCGCCGGCCATGACGCCGAACGCCTCAGGGAACGTGCTCAGCCCGGACGCCGAGCGCGCTCAGGCCACGGCCATCCTGGTAGTAGAGCGAGATCGCGTACAGGGTGCCGAGGAAGGCGACCGACGCCAGCACCATCACGCCGTTGCTGGCGCGGAACAGCCTGTTCGTCAGCAGCCGCAGGTCGATCATGCGGCTCGGTCGTGCGCAGCTCGACGAACACCATGATCGCGAGCAGCACCGCGCCGGCCGCGATGGTGCCGAGCACCTCGGGCGCATGCCAGCCGTGGTTGGGGCCCTCAGAGATGCCGTACATCAGCAGCGCCGAGGCCGAGGCCGGAGAGCAGGAAGCCGGGCAGGTCGAAGCGGCCGGGCTTGGCCTGCGGAACGCTCTGCAGGAACAGCGGCGCCGAAGAGGAGGGCGGCCGACGCCGATCGGCACGTTCACGTAGAAGACCCAGCGCCAGGACAGGTCGGTGACCAGCAGCCCGCCCAGCACCGGGCCGAGCGCGGGCGCCAGCGTGGTGGGCACGGTGAGGATCGACGAGGCCCGGATGCGCTCCTCCGGCGGGAACACGCGGAAGAGCATGGCCATCCCGACCGGCGCGAGCATGCCGCCGCCGACGCCCTGCAGGACGCGGAACGCCACCAGTTCGCCCAGGCTGGTTGCCAGCCCGCACGAGCGCGGACGCGAGCGTGAACACCACGATCGCGGTGAGCATCACCCGCTTGCCGCCGAACCGGTCGCCCAGCCAGCCGGACGCCGGGATGAACACGGCCAGGCTGACCAGGAAGCCGATCGAGATGCTGTCGATCGCCGTCGGGGCTGACGGCGAAGTCACGGCCGATGGTCGGCAGGGCGACGTTGACGATCGTCACGTCCATGATCGACATGAACATGGCCGCCACGAAGACGACGCTGACCGCTACCTTCTGGCTGATGCGTGCTTGCACGAACGTTCCTTTTCCTGACCGCTCGGCCTCGGCTGCGATCCCGGCGAGCCCAGAGCGCCGTCGCGGAGCGCCCCGGATGAGTCGAGTATACTCAGGAATAACGACCAGATAGTGAGATTTATTCAGCATCGCCGCAGCGAACCGGTCCAGCAAGCGCTGGCCATCCAGTGGCCCTGCGGACCCGGTCAGGCCCGGGGAACGACCAGCCAGGAGGTGCTCGCCGATGAAGCCCAAGACCGGCCACGACGTCGTGGACGCCATCCTCTATGCCGCCCACCGCATCCGCACCAGCGCCGACGCCGGCCTGCGCGAATGCGGGCTCTCGCTCGCCTGCCTACAAGCTGATGCGCGCACTGGAAGATTCCGACCAGTCGATGCGCGAGGTCAGCGAGATCCTGCACGTCTCGCCGCGGACGGTCACCGACATGATCGACAGCCTGGAGGCCAGGGGCCTGGTCGCCAGGGGCCCGCATCCGGCCGACCGCCGCGATCACCCTCCTGCAGCCTGACCGCCGGACGGCCGGCGCCAGCTCGCCGCCGCGGCTGCCCTGGCCGAGCGAGTCCCACACGGTGCCGCGATCAGCGGCCTCAGCGCGCAGGACCAGCAGACCCTGCGCCGCCTCCTCGACCAGGTGCAGCTCCCGCCGCCGACCCCGCTCGCCGCAGAATCGCGTAGGTCCGCCATGAAGATCCTGCATACCAGCGACTGGCACGTCGGCAAGGTGCTCAAGGGCCGGGACCGGTCCGACGAGCACGACGCCGTGCTCCGTAGCATCATCCAGACGGCCAGGACCGAGGACGTCGACCTGGTGCTGATCGCCGGCGATCTGTTCGAGTCATCGGCACCCAGCCCGAAGGCGCAGGGGCTGGTCATGCGCGCCCTGCTCGCACTTCGTGAAGACGGCCGCCAGGTCGTCGCCATCGGCGGAAACCACGACAACGCCAGCCTGCTCGACAACGTCTACCGGCCGGTCCTCGGCGAGCTCGGACTGCACATTCTCGGCACGCCTAAGGCACCGGCGGCCGGCGGAACGCTGCGCCTGACGACCCGAGGCGGCGAGCTGGTGACGCTAGCGGCGATGCCGTTCCTCTCCCAGCGGTATGCGGTCCGGGCGGCCGAGTTGCTGCTGCACGAGGCCGCTCAGCACGCGCTCGACTATGCCCGCCGGGTCGCCAGCATGATCGCCCTGCTCACTGGGGAGTTCAGGGCGGACAGCGTCAACATCGTGATGGCGCATGCCACCGTGCTCGGCGGCCGTCGCGGCGGTGGCGAGCGGGACGTGCAGACTGCCTTCGAGTACGAGGTGCCAGCGAGCATCTTCCCGTCATCCGCGCATTACGCCGCGCTCGGGCACCTGCACCGCCAGCAGGAGATTCCGGCGCCCTGCCCGGCCTTCTACTCGGGCTCGCCACTGGCGATCGACTTCGGCGAGGAGGCCAACGATCCGGGTGCGCTGATCGTCACGGCGGCGCCGGGCATCCGCGCCGACGCCCGGCGCGTCGACATCACCGGTAGCCGCCAGCTCAGGACGCTTCGCGGGTCGCTGGATCACGTCATCGACGAAGGCGAGCAGGCGGGCGACGCCTACCTCCGGGTCATCCTGGCCGAGTCGGCCAGGGCCGGCCTAGGCGACCTGGTCAGGGAGAAGCTGCCGAATGCGCTCGAAGTCCAGCTAGACGACGCGCACCGGCCGCGTCCCGGTACGCACGGAGACAGGCCGAGCCGGGCTGGCCGCTCAGCGCTCCAGCTCTTCGGCGACTACCTCGCCGAGCAGAACGTCGACGACGAGCGGGTGGAGCGCATGTTCGCCGAACTGCTCGAGGACATGACCGAAGGCCAGCCCGGCGCGACTGGCACAGTCCAGGCCGACCAGGCATGACCGGACGCAGCCGGGGACATCCTGCCCGGTCGCAGCGCCGGTCGACGCCGCGCCATTACTCTTGCTCGTCCGAGTACGGCCGTAGCTCGAAGGTCCCTATCGTGGCCGTCGGGTGCCGCGAGCACACCTCGAGCGCCTGGTCCAGGTCCGCGCACTCCAGCACGCTGTAACCGGCCATCTGCTCCTTGGTCTCGGCGAACGGGCCATCGCTCATCAGCACTTCGCCGTCACGCACGCGAATCGTCGTCGCGTCGCTGACCGGCCGCAGGTGACCGCCGCCGACGAGCACGCCGCGGTTCAGCATCTCGGTGTCCCAGGCGTCCAGCGCCACCTCGAAAGCGGCATCGTCCTCCGGGCTCAGCTGCAGCGATTCGTCGATGTAGTGCATCAGCATGTACCTCATCGAGGCTCCATCCTCGGGTAATCGCGAGCCCGGCTAGCCGACGCCACGCACGGCAAGCGTGGTGATGACGGCAGCGACCGCGGCCGCTGCTGCCGGCGCCGACAGCACGAGCTGAGCGAGCCGCGCCTGCGCTGTGCGGAAGGCGGCACCGAAGCTTACCTTCGCGGCCTGGCCAAGCACTCCGGCGACCACGGCCAGCAGTAGCGGCTCCGCGCGGGCCGGGAACACTCCGGCGGTCGCCACCGCCGCACCGATGACCGGGCTCAGGCACATGGCGGCCAGCCACAGCGCCGCCCGGCGCCTGGACACCGACCGCAGCAGTGTCCCGGCAGCCAGTCCTTCAGCGAACGCGTGCACGAACAGCGCCACCGCTACCGCGACCGAGCCGCCGAGTGCCAGCGCGACCCCTTCCAGCAGCCGGTGCACGGCCAGCGCCGATGCGGTGCCTGGCTCCGCCTGCTGCCTTCCGGTCGAGCTGGCATGCGCAGCCCCGGCGCACCGCCAGGCCTGGCCAGCCCGAACGATGCTGCGGCTACGGCAAGGATCGCCCACGCGGAGATTCCGGCCCGGTCAGCTGCCGACCAGGCGTCCGGGAGTATGTGCACACCCGCGATGACCAGCAGCGCCCCGGCCGCCGCGCCGAAGTAGACCTCGCGCCGGGTATCGCCCCGGCGGCCCAGCCAGGCCCCGGCGACGGTAGCCAGCCCGATGATCAGGCTGCCGGTCACAACCAGCATTGCGTCTCGGCCCATCACGAGAAGATCCGGTCTTCGCCGGCGCGGCCACGACTGAGCTTAGCCAGCACGGCGCGGCTCCGATAGCTAGCACCGGCCGCCGCGGCGGCGTCAACCGCGCCGCCAGGTTCCAGCCAGTAGCTGGCGATCCGGCGCTCCTGCTGAACGGCCATGGCAACCTCCGTGCCTCTCGCTGCGCGGCCAGGCGATCCGCGTCACCTGCACGACGCACGGCAGCAGCCACGATGGACGGTTGCGGAGGAACCAGCGCGGGTGTCGGTGCCGTCCGCCAGACTGGTCCAGTCGCCTGGCGAGCCGACCCGGCCGCCAGCACGGCGAGACGGGGAGGTCTGCGTACGGTGCGCCCGCTGCGATTGCTGCTCGACGGTTTCGGCACGTACCGGAACGCCACCGAGATCGACTTCTCCGACGTCGACTTCTTCGCCCTCGTCGGCCCCACCGGGTCCGGCAAGAGCACGGTCATCGACGCGCTCTGCTTCGCCCTCTATGGCACCGTGCCGCGCTGGGGTAACGAGAACGCCATCGGTTCCGCCCTTGCCCCGTCGGCGAACACCTGCCGGGTGGCGCTCATCTTCGAACTGGCCGGCGAGCGCTACATTGCTGCCCGTGACCTAGCCCGTGACAAGCGCGGCCAGGTCACGACCAGGGCGGCCCGGCTGGAACGGCTCGACCCGTCGATCCCCGCGGACGCACCGCTGGCCGAGATCATCGAGGCGAGCGTCGAGCAGCTGGCCGAGGGACCAGACCGGGTCAAGTCCCGGGTTCAGGAGCTCCTGGGCCTCAGCTACGAGCACTTCACCCAGTCGGTGCTGCTGCCACAAGGCGGGTTCTCCGAGTTCCTCCGCGCGACCCCGGCCAACCGCCAGCGGCTGCTGGTAGAGCTGCTGGCGTTCGGCGTCTACAAGGAGATCGGGCAGCGGGCCAGGGAACGCGCCCAGCGCGCCGACAGCCTGCGGGAAGCCGCCCAGCAGGCTCGCGACCAGCTCGCGGATGCCACCGAGGAGGCCGAGTCTGCCGCCGCCGGGCGGCTGGCCGCGCTGACCGCGCTCGCCGCTGAGGTGGACGCTGCCCTCGCCGCACTGACGGAGCTTCAGCAGCAGGCGGCCGCGGCGGAGCAGCTCCGCAAAGATGTCGGGAACGAGGCCGCGTCGCTCGCCAGCCTGCGAGTACCGGCGGAGGTCGCCGGGCTGGCGGAACAGATCGCGGCGGCCGAGGCGCTGGTCACCGGCGGCAAGCAGCGGCGCGAGGCGGCTGCGCTGGCGGCCGAGCGGGCCAGTCAGGCACGCACCGCGCTACCGGACAAGGCTGATACCCAGCGACTGCTGGAGATGTACGCGCTGCGGCGCGAGCTTGTCGCCGAGGCCGACAAGCAGGAAGCGGCACTGACCAGCCGCAGCCAGGCTGAGGATGAGCTGGCCGCCCGGCTGCGAATGGCCGAGGACGCCGTCGCCGCCGCACATGCAGGGCTGGACGCGGCACACCGAGCGCACGCCGCCGCGGGACTGGCGCAGGGACTGCACGTCGGCGAGGACTGCCCGGTGTGCCGGCAGCCCGTGGCCACGCTGCCGAAGCTGGACCCGCCCGCGGATCTCGACGCTGCACAGGCAGGCCTGGAGGCCGCGATCCGATCGCAGCGCCAGACCCGGACCGCCCATCAGGACGCGGCCAAGGGCACCGCGGCCGCTAAGTCTGCGCTGGACACCACGCGGAGCCGGCTGGACAAGGCCGCGCAGGTGATGGCAGCTGCACCGGCCGAGGCCGACCTGACGGCGCACCTGGAGGCAATCGCGCTGGCCGACGAGGCTGTCGCCACGACTAGCAGGGACGCAGCCGCGCGGCAGGCCGAACTGACCGCGGCCGAAAGATCCAGGGCCGCCCTGGTGGATGACGAGAGGCGCGCCTGGGCCGCCCTCAGTACCGCGCGAGACAAGCTGGTCGGCCTGGGCGCTCCCGCCGTCGGCCCTGGCGCCAGCAGCGCTGGCAGTGCGGCTGGCTCGGCGGCCGGGCCGGATCTCGCTGCCGCCTGGGCCGCGCTGGCCAGCTGGGCCAGCGCCGAGCATGGCAAGCGCCAGGACCAGCTGCCCGCGCTGGAGAAAGCCGCAGCCACGCTCGAGCAGCAGCGCATCGACGCATCAGCCGCCCTGGCACTGCAGCTGGCCGAGCATGGCATCGACGGCGTCGAAGCGCCCGTCAGGGCGCCTGCCGCCGTTGCCGAGCACCGCGTCCGCGCCGAGGCGCAACTGCAGCGCGTCCGGGACGACCGCAAGAAGGCTGCCGCGCTGGACAAGCAGATCGCAGCGCACAAGGAAGACGGGCAGGTCGCTGGGCTGCTCGGCAACCTGCTGCGGGCCACGTCGTTCGAGCGGTGGCTGTGCAGTGAGGCACTCGACTCGCTGGTCCGGGAGGCCTCCGCGACCCTGATGGAACTATCGGGCGGCCAGTACGAGCTCGACCGCGACGAGCGGAACGAGCTCGTGGTGATCGACTATGAGGACGCGGGCGCCCGGCGGCCCGTCAACACGCTGTCCGGCGGGGAGACGTTCCAGGCTTCGCTTGCGCTGGCGCTCGCGCTGTCGCGTCAGGTCATCGGGCTGTCCTCGGGCAGGCGCGAGCTGAACTCCATGTTCCTGGACGAGGGCTTCGGCACGCTGGATCCGGACACGCTGGAGACGGTCGCGAGCACGCTGGAGAAGCTGGCCTCCGATTCGGACCGCATGGTCGGCGTCATCACTCATGTCACCGAGCTGGCCGACCGGGTGCCAGTCCGGTTCGTGGTGAACCGCACAGGTACCACATCAACGCTGGTCAAGGAGCGCGCATGACAACCGTGGCGGCCCCGGTCTCGTTCTCGGTCGACCCGTGGGACCCTGGCTACGGCATGGCGTTCGGCGAGGACATGGGCGAGGAGACGCTGCCGGACTCTACCGCCGAACTGGACCTTGACCTGGAGCTGCCGGCCGGCGAATGGCGGCCGCTGACTCCGGACGACTCCGTTCCCGTCCCGCAGACGCTGCTGTTCCTCGACGGTGTGCGCCGCATTGACGCACGCATCTGGGTGCATGGGTCGGAGCCACAGCCCGCGCCAGGCATCGCGGCGTCGTTCGCGGCGGGCCTGGTCTGCTGCAACGGATCGGCGCGGATCAGCGAGGTTGCCGTCGAGCGCGGCCTGTTCACGGCGGCGCAGGACGCGGCCAGACATCGACAGCCGGCATGCCCGCTATCCGGTTCATGTTGCGGCCGGTCCCGGCATGGACAAGCTGTCGCTCGCCTTGCAGCAGCGGCTCAGCGAAGCTGAGGTGCAGCTAGCGCTGCTGTTCCGGAAGGAGAATCCGGACGGCGACGACCTGCTGTTCGTCGACGGGCCGCTGCGCGGGCGGACGCATCTGGACCGCACGATCGGCTACATCAAGACCCACCACACCGCGTACCTGCCGGCTCCGCAGGCCGCCGTCGTCGCGGCCCTGCACGCGGGCCAGCGCACGCCAGCGTTCACTATGGGTACCTCCTGGCGGCGCAATTCGTGGTACCTGCGGCTGCCAGGTTCCCCAGGTGCGCCGTGGTCAGGTGTCGTCCGGCTCGAGTGCTCGGCTGACCTCCCCGGTCCCGAAGTCAGGCGGCTGGCCGACATCAGCGCGTCTGTCCTGCCACCGCTGGCCAGCTCGCCGCACAAGGATCCGCGGGCACCGCAGAACCTCGTCCCGATCGGCGGTCTGGAGCGCGAGCTGCGCCGTCGACTCGGCGACCAGCAGCTGCTGTACCGCTCTCTCCGCGCCGCCGCCTCCGCGTCTGGCTAGCCGGGCGACGCCGCCGCTCAATGCATTACGCCGGCGCCGTCAGCCTGCGCGCCCGGTCGGCTTCCGGGTGCTCGAAGGCTGGCTCCATGGCCTCGATGTCGCGTTGCTTCAGTCCGTGCGAGGCGGCGACCTCTCGCCAGCGCGCAGCGGCCCGCGCAACGTCGGCGAGGACTTCGATCGCTTCGCCGGAGCTCAGGCGGAAATAACCGGCGACTCCTATGAGCGAGTCCACGCTTGCTCTGGTTTCGGCGAAGTCGATCGCCGTGCTCAGGAACTTAGGCCCTGGTCTCGGATCCGGGTTGAGGTCGAAGGCGGGCGAGAGACTCCACGACTCGCCCCGTTCATGCAGGAAGCCATGATTACGCAGATGGTCATCGGTGTTGGAGATCAGGATCGACAACGCGATCCGCCGCCATAGCTGGCGCAGGTCCTTCGTGGCTGCTGGCGACCGCTCCTCGATGACTTCGGCAATCTCGAGGTAGCTGCCCTGCTGACCATCCCCGGCCTCAAGCATCGTCATGGCGCTGGCATAACCAACCCGCGACTGGCCGATGCGGTCGAACCGGTCGACGATAAGCACATGCTGCCGTCCGGCGCGGATGAGCTGCGAGCCAGGAACCGTGATGCCAGCGTTCTTGGCAAGATCGAGCGACACCTTCTCCCACGCCATCACATCCCACGCATCCGAGGAGACACTGGGAAACTTGGCGATGGCCACGTGTCCAGCCTTGTCCAGGACATGCGCCTTTGGCCGCGCGCCGCCCAGCGAGCTGCCTGCCCGGACGAGCTGTCTCAGCTCCTTGTAGTCGGCCGTATCGAGCTCGACTCGGGCGGCGATATTCAGGAGTTCCGGAAGATCGGTCAAGACCGGAACTCCCAAGTCCTCGGGGGCCAGAAACGGTGACTGGTCGCCTTGCCGGAATCGCAACGCGCCCTGCCGGAGGTCGTCCCGGACACCAAGCAGCAGATCGAGCTCCGTGACTGTCCGCGGCACTGTAGCGGCGGCTTTCGCACGGGCTTGTTCAGCACGCTGGATCAGAGTCCTCCCCCAGCGGTCTGGCGAACTGTCGGTAAACGCACCGAAGAGCGCACGCCCTACTGCCGTCTGCAGCGTGCCAGCCGTCAGCGGCAGTGCCGGGTCCAGCGCAAAGGCCGCCGGATCAGCCAGGTACCTGTCGTCGTAGAGAAAACTGGCCGACTCAGTGCCCCGGCGGCGATGCGAATACAGCCGGCCAGCCCGGATGTTTCGGTCGCCGACCGCCACGAATACATCGACGTCCGTGCTCACGGCTCCCGGTCCGTCCTGCGTGTCCGGACGCGGCTTGGCAGAGCTTCCTCAGAGCGAAGTCGGCCCACGTCCGTGGCGTACGGATCAATTGCCGCCGCGAGCAGATCAAGCACGCCAAGCGCGCGGGCAACTCGCAGGACATTCTCCAGGCTGGCACCTTCTCCGTTCTCCAGTCTCATCACCGTGTGCCGTGACAATCCGGCTCGATCTGCAACCTGCGCGGCCGTCAACCGCCGCAGGCGCCGCCAGGTGGCGAGGTCAGACCCGAGCTGACGCTGCGCGGCCGCGACCGCAATGGGCGTGCTGACGGTAGCCATTCGCTCCCCAGACGGCGCTTAACGGCGGCAAGTCAAGTCAACAAAGAGCCCACAGCCAGGATCCTGCCGAAACCGCCGTCGCGTTCATGCGACTCAAACAGCTTTAGAGTAGCATATCTGCGATATTAGCCTGCACGAGTCACCGGCGGATGCGGGCCGCGAACAGGTCGCGGAGGCTGACTACGCCGCATACCTCGCGACCATCGACGACGGGCAGGTGCCGGAAGCCGCGTAGCAGCATGAGCTGGGCGGCTTCCTCGGCGGACGCGCCGGGCTCGGCCGACTGGGGATCGGGCGTCATCCATTCCGAGACCGCCGAGCCGCGCAGATCCTCACCCGACGCGGCGGCCCGCAGCACGTCGCGCTCGGTGAGGATGCCAGACAGGAACCGGCCCTCCATGACGACGGCCGAGCCTACCCCCGCCGCGACCATCGCAGCCGCGGCATGCGCCACCGAGTTGCCTGGTGAGACCGATACCACCGTGGTGCTCATCAGGTCGCGCAGGTCCGCCATGGCCTAGCCACTCTCCCCGATCTCGTCCAGGTCCGGATCGTGCTGGGAGGAAGGGCCGGCCAGTTCGGCCGACAGCATCCCCCACAGCTGCCCGGCCCAGGAAGACACGTGCGGCCATTTCTTCCAGAACACCTGCAGGGTTGTCTCGTCGAACTCGGCTAGCGCCCGCTGTGCGGTCACGCTGCCCGTTATGTCCTCTAGCTCATGGATAAGTTCCAGGAACTTGTCAGCAATGTCCTCCACCGGGCAAACCTCCGGGTTTGGGGCGACTGCCGGACCCGGCGACGGCCGCCGGGCTATCACATCGACCCTGACCGACTGAACCTTCGCGGTCAAGCCGCAGCTTTCACATCGAGCCTGACACAATCGGCCACATCACGCGGATGTGAAGGGGGGACGGCCTCGTGCAGAAGCAGACGGTCGACGTCGGCGCGCAGGAGATCAGCTATCTCGAAAGCCAGGGAACCGGGCGTCCGGTCATCTTCGTGCACGGAAACTCGTCGTCCGCCCGGACCTGGCAGCCGCTGCTTGAGTCGGAGTTCGGCAGCCGTTTCCGCTCGCTTGCGCTCGACCTGCCGGGCCATGGCAACTCGGCCCCGGCGACCGACCAGGCGACGTACTCACTGCCCGGCTACGCCGCAGTACTTGCGGGTTTCGCCAGGAATGTCGACGCGCGGGGCGCCGTCATCGTCGGCTGGAGCCTCGGCGGGCACATCGCGCTCGAGGCGGCGCCGGAGATGCCGGATGTGGCTGGCCTGACGATCTTCGGAACGCCACCGGTGTCGGATGCCCAGCAGATGAACGTCGCGTTCCTCCCCAACCCGGTCATGAACGTCGGATTCAGTGCGGACGTCGCCAGGGCCGACGCCGAGGCCTACGCGGCCAGCTTCACCGCGCCGGGATCGTCGCTCGCGCTGGACGACTTCGTCGCCGACATTCTGGCGACCGACGGGGCAGCCCGCGCCGGGCTGGCGGCGAGCATCGCGGCAGGCAGGTTCGCGGATGAGCTCGCGATCATCGGCGAGCTCGCCCAGCCGATCGCTATCCTGCACGGAGCCGGCGAACAGCTCGTCAGCTTTGAGTACCTGGAGCAGATCACGGTGCCGACCTTGTGGCGTGGGGAGATCATGATCATCGATGGTGCCGGTCACGCGCCGCACCAGGAAATGCCGCACCGGTTCGCGAGCTTGGTTGAGCAGTTCATCGCGGATCTGACCGGCTAGTCCTATGACCGAATTGCCTGTTCAGGACATGCTGTCTGGTCGTGCCGCGCTGCTGCGCGACGCGTGCGACCGCGCGCTCGCTTACCTCGGTGATGTCGCGGACCGCCGGGTCGCACCCGGCCCGCAGGCGCTCGCAGGCCTGAGCGAGCTTGACTTCGACCTGCCGGGCCCCGGCCTGGCTGCACCGGAGGTCCTGCGGCTACTGGATGATGCCGGGGCGCCGGCCACGGTAGCGAGCAACGGACCGCGCTACTTCGGGTTCGTCACCGGCGGTGCGCTGCCCGTCGCGCAGGCCGCGGCCTGGCTCGGCGCGGCCTGGGATCAGAACGCCGCGCTCACCGTCATGTCGCCGGCGGCCGCGCGCCTCACTGCGGTGGCCCTGCGCTGGATGACCGACTTGCTCGGCTTGCCGGCCGGCACCGCGGGCAGCTTCGTCACCGGAGCCACCATGGCGAACGCGACCTGCCTGGCTGCCGCCAGAGATGCCGTGCTGACCAGGCACGGCTGGGACGCGGCGGCCCAGGGCCTGGTGGGCGCGCCGCCGCTGACAGTCGTGGTGGGTGCCGAAGTGCACACCACCGCTCGGAAAGCGCTCGGCATCATCGGCCTCGGCCGCGACCGCGCGGTCGTCCTCCCCGTCGATGACCAGGGCCGGATCGACCCGGCGGAGCTGCCCGCGGTCAGCGGCCCGGCGATCGTCTGCCTGCAGGCCGGAAACGTGAACACCGGCGCGAGCGACCCGTTCGTCCCGCTGATCGAGTGGGCACGCGCCTGCGGCGCCTGGGTCCACGTTGACGGTGCGTTCGGCCTCTGGGCGGCCGCATCCGCGGAGCTTCGCGGTGCCGTCACGGGCATCGCCGCCGCAGATTCGTGGGCGACCGACTGCCACAAGTGGCTGAACACGACCTATGACTGCGGCGTCGCCCTGGTGCGCGATCAGCAGGCGCTGGTGGCCGCGATGCAGGCGTCGGCGGCCTACCTGCCAGGCAGCGCGAGCGCGGAGGGGATGGGCGTCACCCCGCAGTCATCGCAGCGGGCGCGCGGAGTCGAGGTGTGGGCCGTGCTTGCCTCGCTCGGCCGCGACGGGCTAGCCGCGCTGGTCGACCAGTCGTGCCGCCTGGCCCGCCGGTTCGCGGCCGGGATGCGCGACGCAGGCTTCGAGGTCCTGAACGAAGTCAGCCTCAATCAGGTACTCGTCTCGTTCGGATCTGCCGGCCGGACGGACCAGGTGATCGGCGCGGTCCAGGACGACGGGACCTGCTGGTGCGGTCCGACTACCTGGCAGGGCGTGCGGGCGATGCGGGTCAGCGTGAGCGGCTGGAGCACCACCGAGGCGGACATCGATCGCAGTGTGGCAGCCGTCCGGGCATGTGCTGGGCTTAGCTAGCGGCATGACCGGTGCCCGCGTGCCGCACTTTGGCCAGCGGTCCGTCGGAAGGCTTGTCAGGCGGCGCCCGCGCCGTGCTCGAGGATGTGCGCGGCTCCCCTGATGACGCAGCGCAACGGATCGTCGACGACGACGGCGGGGATGTCGGCAGTAGCCTCGATCCGGTAGGCCAGGCCAGGGAGCAGCGCTCCGCCGCCAGCCAGCCGGATCTTGCCGCGGAACACGTCCTCAGCCAGGTTCGGCGGGATATCGGCAAGTAGTTCCCGCACCGAATCGATGATGGCCCGGACGCACGGCTCGACCGCCGCGGAGACCAGCGCCGCCGGGACGCGCTCGATCCGCGGCGTCCGGCGGGCAGCGTCCACGCCGACGGTTTCCACATCGGCGGGGGCGCCGTCACCCAGCCCGACAGTCATCTTCAGGTTCCTGGCGGCATCCCGGCCGAGCAGCAGACCGAGCTCATGCCGGACGGCGCGGCTGATCGCCTCGTCCATCGCGTTACCGCCGATCCGCAGCGAGCGAGCCCGGACCACGTGACCACCCGCCAGCACGGCTGCCTCGGTCGTGCCGCCGCCGATGTCCACCACGAACGCGCCTGACCCGGCAGCCAGGTCAACGCCGGCCCCGGCGGCAGCGGCCACCGACTCGTCGACCAGCGTCACGGCGCAGCGCGGCCGCATTGCCTCGGCCGCAGCGACCACCGCGCCCCGTTCGACCGTGGACACCTCGCCCGGCAGGCAGACCACCGCCGATGTCCGCAGCAGCCCCCGGCGCAACTGGGCTCGCCGCAGGAACGCCTGCAGCATTGCCGCGGTCGCGTCAAGATCGGCGATGACACCGTCGCGAAGCGGGTGGAGGACCTCGATGTCCTGGGTGTCCTTGCCGGTCAGCGCGTCAGCGGCGCGGCCGATAACCGCCACGGCTCCGGTCGACCGGTCAATCCCGATGGCCGATGGCTCGTCGATCACCAGGCCGCGGCCCGCCAGATAGACGAGCGTGTTGACAGTGCCGAGGTCGATCGCCACGCCTGCTCGGAACCGCATCAGCCACCCTATGCCGGGATAACGTTACGACTCCCAGTATGCCGTCCTACTTCCGATCATGAGAGCGGACCGGACGGCGAGCAGCGCCGGCTAACCCCTGCCCCGAGGCTAGCGGCCGGAGGCGCGATGTGATCGGGTGGATTACAGGGAGGTTGCCGCAGATCCGACCCCTAGGCGGCACCGCTGTGGACGATGGCCAGCAGCTGCGCTTACTGGACCGGCCCGGCCGCGGGCCGCGGGCATGGCTGCCTGCTTATGGCCGGGACTGACGTCCTGGCCCACCCGGCTGGCCGGGGTCTGGCGCTCGTGGCCTTCGCCAGCTGGCTGGTCACCGAGGCGCTCGGCGCCTACATGCTGCGGAGCTGGATCATCGGCGGCGGCCGGCGCCAGGGCAGGTCCCGGCCGGACGCCATGTCCGTGCCAGTGCTAGCCGGGCACGCCGGACTCGCCTTCTCCGGCTTCGTGTGCTGGGTTATCTTCCTGACGACGGACACAGCGGTCGCTGCGTGGCTCGCGATTGGCCTGCTGATGCCTGCGATCGGACTCGGCATCTCGACCGTAACGGTGTGGACGCCCTATCCCGCGCACCGCGGCAAGCCCAGTCCGACCACGGACCTTCGCGACGCCGGCTACCGAGGGAACGAGGCCGCGTCCAGGTCAATCCCGGACGACCTGCTCACCAGGGCGCTGGCGGACGAGGAACTGTCCGGCCAGCTAGTCGACCGGCTGCTGGCCGCGAATCTGGAGCAGCCAGGGCCACCCCGGCTCGACTACCGCCCGCTCATACCGGTAGCCCACGGCACGATGGCCATCCTGACGTTCATGCTCGGCACGCTAGCCGCCATCGGGGCCGGCTAGCGATCCGGCGCCAGGGCAGCACAGCCCGGCGCGCGTTAGCTCGTCCAGATGGCGGTGATCGGCTCGGTGGTGGCTGCGTGACCGGAACGGGGCACGCCGTACGCGGCCTCGATCGTCGCCAGCACGCTGTAATGGCTGATCGGCACGGCGTAACGGCCAGGCCGGACCCGCTGGCCGACGAAAATCGTCGGGATCTGATTGGACTGGCTTCCGTCGTCCTCATCCCAGGTGATGATGAGCAGGCTGTCGTGCGTCATCGCCCAGCGCGCGAAACCGCTGAGGTGCGCCTGCAGCCAGGAGTCTCCGGTCGCCACGCTGCAGTCGTGCATGTCGTGACACAGATTCGGGACCACGAAAGATACGGCCGGCAAGCTGCTGAAGCCGCTGACCGGGAAGGCCGCGAACGGCTTGCTCACCGAGCCGGGCACATTGCTGAAGTCGCTCCACGGCACGTGCTTGCGTGCGTACTCACCGGCCACGCACGCCTGCGAGCCGACGGCAGGCAGGTCCTCGGCGTAGCCGGCAAAACTCTGGCCGGCCGCGATCAGCCCGGTAGCCAGGTTCGGCGCGGCAACGGTGACCGGGCAATCGTCACTGTTGACACCCTGCGTGCTGCCCGAGAACAAGGCAAGGTAGTTCGGCTCGCTCGGGTGGGTGATCGCGTAGGAGTGCGTGAAAAGCGCGCCGCCGTTCGCAAGTGAGTTGATGAACGGTGCGGCCGGGCTCCCGATGATCTCGGCGAAGGAGTGGTTCTCCATCACGACGACGACCGTGTGCGCGGGCCTGGGAACGCGGGCGGAGCCGGGCGAGTGCGCGTGCCCGCCGGGCTGGCCGGGCGCTGCCCGCGACGACGGCGCCCCGGTGACTTGCGAGCCGCCAGTTCCGTGCCCGGACGAACCGCAGGCGGCCAGGACCAGCAGCGCCAGCCAGGCGATGACAGCCGGACTGGCCTTATGGCAGCGAGATCGGGTGCGGCCGGGCATGAGCACATTCTGCATCTCGGAATTGGAGTGCGGCCCGATTAATTGATTGCCGCCAAATTGCAACCGTCGCCCGGTAAGGAAGCGTCTAAAGTGCGGATGCATCGGCTATATGCGGACGCACTGTCCGTGACGGGAGGTAACGGTGGGACTATCTCGGCTGGCCCGCAAGAAGCGAATGCGAGGCATCGCGTTGGCGGCGTCGGCAGGCCTGGTGGCTTTCGGGGTAAGCGGCGTCGGGGCCGGCGCAGCACTGGGGGCCGCGCGGCCGGCAGCCGCGGCGATCCAGGGCCCGACGCTCAAGCTGATCGCGGCCCAGCACACGATCACCGTGGGGAAGTTCGGCAAGGGCCCGGTGTACTTCGACCCGGGAATCTGGGTGGCCTCGCTCGGCGGCCCGTTCCAGCTCGATGTGAAGCGGGCTAGCTACACCCAGCCACTGACCATCTCCCAGGCGATTCGCACCGCAGACGGCACTGTTGTCCGGCACACCCTGCCCAGCAAGATTCTGGACAGCTGGAACGGGCTCCGCCACTTCCTGCATGTCACCATCCGCAACCATAAGGGGACGGTGATCGCGGGCAGCAATATGACGTTCTGCCCGGACGGCTACCAGCTGGCGCGCACCAACCCCGGCAGTGCTCGAACCTCCAGTTACCCGCTGCAGTGCTCTGCCTTCGACCCGTTCTCGCTCGGTGAGGTCTGGGGCATAGCCCGCGGCTGGGCTGTTGACACATCGCAGTTCTTTACCGGCTACAAACTGCACCTCGGCACCTATTACTACACCGAGACCATCGGCCCCGCCTACGCTCATCTGTTCCGCATCCCGGCCAAGGACGCCACGGTGACGGTCAAGCTGAAGGTGGTTAAGTCCAAAGGCTGCTGCGGGCCGTTCGGCTGCTGTGCCGGGGCTCACGTGCCGGCGCATTTCGTCAAGATGAGCACGAGCCGTCCCGGTGCTGCGCATCCGGCGCTGCCCAGCCTGCCCGCGGCGCCGACGCTGAAGAACCCGCCCGCGTCAGCACTGCCCGACCTTATCCCGCTGCCGTCCTGGGGTATCTCAACCATGAACGAGAAGAAGAGCGGTGATACGTATCTCGACTTCGGTGCGACCGTCTGGATAGCCGGGCATGCCGAGCTCGACGTCGAGGGCTTCCGCAGTAACGGGTCAACCCAGATGCAGGCCTATCAGTACTTCTGGCAGAACGGTCACCTGATCGGGCGCGCCCGCGTCGGCACGATGGGATTCGCTAATTACAACGCCTGGCATTTCCAGCAGTTCGCGCAGTACAAGCTGCTGAACGCGCATAAGAAGGTCGTGGTCGTCAGCAAGAAGATCGGATTCTGCATCGCGCCCACCGACGGCATCGACATGCTGCTGCGGCACGCCACCTGGCAGCCGCAGTACACCGGCATCGCCGGCAACTGCGGCAGCCCGAGCGCGCTCTGGGTGCAGGAGCTGCTGCCGCTCGGCTGGGGTGACACCTACTTCCAGTCGGTGCCGTACCAGTCCTTCGAGGTCACTGATCTGCCGAACGGGACCTACTACATCGAGATCATCGCGAACCCCGAGCACCTGTTGCACGAGGTGAGCAGCGCGAACGACATCTCGCTGCGGAAGGTCATCATCGGCGGCACGCACGGGCATCGCACGGTCCGGGTGCCTGCCTGGCACGGGCTCGACCCCGAGCACGTGCCAGCCGGCCCGATCCCGGTCCCCAGCCCGACCTCCTAGCCCGACCCCGGTGCATGAGGCCGGCTGACAACTGAACGCCTGCCGGGACCGCACTGAGGATCGCGGTCCCGGCAGGCTCGCTAGCGGTACGCGCTGACGAAGTCGCTCAGGCGGACTAGCTCGGCATCATGTCGAATTTGTCCGGATCAGGGCCAGTCCGCTCGTTCCGGTTGAGCGCGCTGATTGCCTCGACGTCCTCGCCGGACAACTCGAAATCGAAGATATCGATGTTCTCCCTGATCCGTTCTGGCGTCACCGATTTGGGAAAGACGATGTCGCCGCGCTCGATGTGCCAGCGCAGGATCGTCTGCGACGGCGTCTTGCCGTACTTCCGCGCGATGGACTGGATGGTCGGATCGCCGAGTGCCTTGCCGCGGGCGAGCGGCGACCAGGCCTCGATCGCGATCTGGTGCTCCGCGCAGAATCGCCGCACCTCATCCTGGGTCAGGTACGGGTTGACCTCGATCTGGTCGACCGCCGGGGTGATCTGGCTCTCGCCGTGCAGCCGCCGCAGGTGATGTGGCTGGAAGTTGGAGACGCCGATGGACCTGGCGCGCCCGTCGTGATAGAACTCCTCCAGCGTCCGCCAGGTCGACACGAAGTCGCCGTCATACCGGGTCGGCAACGGCCAGTGGATCAGGAACAGGTCCAGGTAGTCGAAGCCGAGCGCGGCCAGCGAGCCGTCGAATGCCCGGCGCGCGTCGTCTGGCCGGTGTGCTCCGTTGTTCAGCTTGCTCGTCACGTAGACCTCGGCCCGGTCCAGTCCGGACTTCCGGATCGCCTCGCCGACCTCGCGCTCATTTCCGTACATCTGCGCCGTGTCGATGTGACGGTAACCGGCCTGAAGTGCGGTGCTCACCGCGTCGGTTGTCTCAGCGGGCGGCACCAGGAACACCCCGAACCCGAGCTGGGGGATCCGCTGGCCGTTGTTTAGCAAGATCTCTGGTATCGCAGTCACGTTGCTAGTTCCTCCTCGCGGTGGGTCTCCTGCTAGCCGGCGGCCGTCGTCTCGCGCTCCCGGAGATCCGCCTGCTGACGCACTGCCCGCTGACGCCCGGCCTACACGCGGGCGGCCACCTCTTGCCAGGACCGGCCCGTGCGGACGCTGTCCGGTCGCTGCGCCGCGATATCCGAGCCTGGCTCGGCTTGCTCATCGCGGGTTTTGACCAGGATCCAGCGCCGGTCGCCAGTCCTGGTCAGGGCGAACCCGCCAGTCAGCTTCGATCCGTGCAGGCGCACCGACAGGTGGCCTGGTGCATCCCTGACGATCTCGGCCGGTCCCTCGTCCCAGATGATGACCGCGCCGCTGCCGTGGCCCTGGCCATCATGGACGCCTTCGAAATCGCCCGCGGACAGGTCATGATCCTCCACGGGAACCGCAAGCCGCCGGACTGCCGGGTCCAGCGACGGCCCCTTGGGCACTGCCCACGACCGGAACACGCCGCCGGATGCGATCCGGAGGTCGTAATGGAGCCGGGTCGCGTCGTGCAGCTGCACGACGAAGCGAGATTCCCGCACGGCGCCGAGACTACCGGAGCGGACTTTGCGACTTAACGGCATGATCTCGGGGGTCAGGTCTAGCATGTTGCGTCATGCGGTCAATGGGCGATTTCGGAAGGTTCGTGGCGGCACTCGCGGCGGGACTCGCCGTGCTGGCAGCCGGCGCGGCTTGCTACCCGGCGTATGCGCAGGCGACACAGCAGACCGGCCAGGCTTCAGCAGCGGCAGCGCGGCAGATCCCGGTCCGGGCCGCGCTTACCGTCGCGACCCGCTCCGCGCCTGAGTTCGGCAACCCGGCCGGCCATGTCTATGTCCCGCCGGCCGCCCGCGCGGTCAGCACCACCCACCCCAATCACGTCATCGGCCGGGGCACGCCGGCTAGCTGCACGGCGGCCGCCGTGGTTCGGGCCGTGGCCAAGGGCGGCGTCATCACCTTCAACTGCGGACCTGCGCCTGTCACCATCCTCATGACGGCGACCGCCAAGGTCGTGAACACCAGCCACCGGGTCGTCATCGACGGCGGCGGGCTTATCACGCTGAGCGGCGGCGGCAAGCGCCGGATCCTGTACATGAACACCTGCGACAAGAAGCAGAAATGGACCACCAGCAACTGCTGGGAACAGCAGTGGCCGCAGCTGGTAGTGCAGAACATCGCCTTGAAGGACGCCTATTCCGGCACTCGCCAGACCAAGACCTCCAACTACGGCGGCGGTGCCATCTTCGACGAGGGCGGGCAGCTCAAGGTGGTGAACTCCGGCTTCATCGGCAACCGCTGCTTCCGGGTCGGACCGGACCTCGGCGGTGCCGCGATCCGCGCGCTCGGCATGTGGCAGGGCAGCCCGGTCTATATCACCAGGGACACCTTCAGCGGCGGCCGGTGTTCTAACGGCGGCGCGCTGAGCAGCATCGACGCCAGCTGGGAAGTCCTCAACAGCGTGATGACGCACAACAAGACAACCGGCCTGGGTGAGAATCCGCAGCGACCCGGAACTCCGGGCGGCGGCAGCGGCGGCGCCATCTACACCGACGGCAACAGCTATAACGTCACTATCGGCGGCAGCATCATCCGCTACAACGCCGCGCACGGCGGCGAAGGCGGCGCTGTCTTCTTCGTCGTGGACAGCGGCAAGGGAACACTGAAGATCGAATACTCGACGCTGCACCACAACCCGAGTGGCGGATATCAGAACCTGCCCGGCATCTTCGATGACGTCGACCAGATCGTGACGACGCCGGTCGTGATCCACTCCGTCATCAACTGAGCGGCGCGGGCCAGGTGGCCCGTCTTGCGGCTCGGTTCTGGCTGGCTCTAGACCGCCAGAAACTATGTCCATTAGAATTTAACTGAACATTCAAACAAATGGTGAACAGCCTCTGAACTCGCGATAGGCCGGCGCGGCCGCACGGAGGTAATGTCCATGAACCGACGAAGCTGGCGCCAGGTCATCGCTGTGCTGGCCGCGCTGACAAGCGCCGGAGCAGTGCTCGCGACAGCGCCCGCATGGGCCGCGCGGGCGACTGGGGCAGTAACCCTTAATGCCCGGCCGGGCGTCAACCTGATCCTTAACCCAGGAGCCGAGGCGGGCGCGTATTCCAGGCGCGGCTGGGATGCTGTCACGATCCCCGGCTGGCAGGTGGTCAGCGGCCTGCCGACCGTCGTCCGGTACGGCGCTCCGCGGTTTCCCGGTGCCGCCGGGCCGGGGCCGGGCGCGCGCCACGGTCAGCTCTTCGCCGGCGGCGCGGGTGGCACGGCACGGTTGCGGCAGGTGATCGCGTTGCGAGCAGGCGGACGCGGCATCGGAGCCAGCGCGCGGTTCCGGTTGTCGGCGTGGCTGGGCGGCGACAAGCACAGCGGAGCGGCGGTAACCGTCACGTTCCTGTCAGCCCGCGGCGTTGTCCTCGGCCACGCAGCGATCGGCCCGGTCGACGGTTATCGCGCGGACGTCGCCCTGGCCCGGCGGTCAGCCACGGGCACGGTTCCGGCTGGCACGGCGAGGGCCGTCATCTTGCTGACCCTCACGACGTCGTTGACGAATAACGACGGCCCGTACGCGCCGTACGCGGGTTACAACCGGGGGGCCGCCGATGATCTACGGTTCGCCGTCTCGATCCGAGCCCGGCGCCCGCGACTCGCGCCGCCCGCCGGGCGCGTGCCCCGGTACCAGCATGTCTTCCTCTTCTACTTCGAGAATCAGGACTATCGCTCCGTCATCGGCAACACCAGGCTGGCGCCATTCCTGAACAGACTGCTGCCGCACGCGAGCCTGCTGGCTGACGTGTTCGCGGAAGAGCATCCGAGCGATGGCAACTACCTGGCGCTGGCCGGCGGCAGCACGTTCGGCGTCCCGCTCACCAACCCGCTGGAAGAGAACCCGCAGTACACGATCCGTGCGCGCAACATCGGCGACCTGGTCGACGCCGCGCATAAGACGTGGAAGGCCTACCTGCAGAGTGCGAACGGCCCGTGTGACGACACCGTGCACGGCCGCTACTGGGACGACGACATGCCGATGACCTACTTCGCCGACGTGCGCGGCCGACCAGGCTACTGTTCCGCGCACCTGGTCCCGCTGCAGGCGCTGCAGGCGGACTTGTCGAGCGCGGCCAGCACTCCCAACTTCGCCTGGATCGCCCCGGATGATTGCGCGGACATGGAGGGCTGCGGCATCAGGGACGGAGACAACCTGCTGGCCACCGAACTGGGGCAGGTTATGGCCTCACCCGCGTGGCGGACGCAGCGGTCTCTGGCGATCATCACGTTCGACGAGGACGCATACGACCACCAGCACCCCGCCCAGCGGGTAGCGACGGTAATAATCGGATCGGCCGGAGTCCGGCAGGGCTACCTGTCGCACGTCCGTTACACCCACTACAGCCTGCTGCGGACCATCGAGGGCGCGCTCGGACTGGGCACGCTGACCGCGAATGACCGGTACGCTGCGGCGGCCAGCGACGTGTTCAGCCGCGGACCTGCGGCTGACCGGCCGGCCGGGGCTTCCGCTGCCCCCGCCCTGGACAACGCGGCTGGCCGTGCCCGGCCGGCGAACCCGCGGTCTGATTCGAGCGCCGGTACCGGGACTGCTGCAGCCGCGAGCGCGGCCATCACCACCGGAAGTGCGGCCGCTGCCAGCGGGGCACGGCATGGACCACCGCAGCAAACCGCGTTCGTGGTGAACTCCGCCTCAAACACGGTGACGCCGGTCAACCTGGCTACCCGGCACGCTGGCCGCCCGATCCCGGTCGGCAAGGATCCGCAGGCGATCGCGATCACGCCCGACGGCGCGGCCGCGTACGTGGTGAACAGCCGGTCCGCCAGCATCACGCCGATCAGCACGCTGACCCGGAAGGCTGGCCCGCCGATCCGGGTCGGCAGTGACCCGCAAGGCATCGCGATCACGCCGGACGGGCAGACCGCGTACGTGACCGACGCGGGCGCGAACGAGGTCACCCCGGTCGACCTTCAGACCGGGCAGGCACAGGCACCCATCCACGTCGGCAGCCAGCCGCACGCCATCGCGATCACGCCGGACGGCCGGACCGCCTTCGTGCTCGACTGGGGCGGCTCAGCCGTGACGCCGATCAACGTCCGCTCCGGCCACGCGGGCGAGCAGATCCGGGTCGGCAGCTATCCCTTCGCGATCACGATCGCACCCGACGGCGCCACCGCCTACGTCGCCAGCTTCGGCTCCGATATCGTCACGCCGATCAGCGTCGCCAGCCGCCGGGCGGGACCGGCAATCCGAGCCGGGCAGGCGCCGGACGCGCTGGCAATAACCCCGGACGGCAAGACCGTGCTCGCCGTCGGCGGTGACTCCGAGTCAGTCATCCCGATCAGCACGGCCACCAGCACGGCGCGGGCGGCCATCAGGGTCGGGTCATCGCCGGCCGCGGTGGTAATAGCGCGCGGTGGCCGGACCGCCTTCGTGGTGAACACGATCTCCGGGACGGTGACGCCGGTGAGCATCGCAACCGGCCACGCTGGCAGGCCGATCCCGGTTGCCACCTACAGTTACCCGACGGCCATCTCCCTGGCGCCGTCGGGGTCTACCGCCGTCGTCGTGGGCACCTACGGAGGGCAGGTCACCCTGC
Source organism: uncultured Actinomycetota bacterium (assembly GCA_963795265.1). Lineage (GTDB taxonomy): Bacteria > Actinomycetota > Actinomycetes > Streptosporangiales > Streptosporangiaceae > JAJYUU01. The sequence goes on from CAWCHF010000023.1 coordinate 193,552, forward strand.
TCGACACCAGCACCGGCAAGACGCTGGGCACCGTGACAGTGGGAAGCTATCCGGTGGCAGCGGCCATCGCGCCCTGAGCCGCCGGTTCACCGCAGCCTGGCCCGCGGGCCGGTACGACTAGCTGCCCAGGTGCGCGGCGATGGCCTGGACAGCATCCACGGTCACGCCGGCCGCCGGGCTGAGCGCCGTCGGCCAGGTGGACAGTTTGGCCACCACAGTCTGGCTGGGCGCATGCACGAACACGTGCTGGCCGTTGATCCCTGCGGCGTGAAAGAGCGGCACCGACGGCTCGCGCACCCACCAGCAATTCCGGTAGTGCGCACCGGCCGGGTAGCCCGCCGCGTCACCGGCGGCCACAAAGGCAGCCGGCCCGTCCGGCCGCGCCGGCCACGATATCGCGGATCCAGGCAGCCGGGACGACATCCCGCCGGCGGCGCAGCACTGTCGCCGGCGAACAGCAGCCCGAACCTTCCCAGGTCCCGGAGCGTCGCGCACATCCCGCCGTCGGCCATCGCGTTACCGCGGCCGTCGACGGTGATCTCCGCGTCAAACTCGGCACCCATCGGCTGCCAGACGAGCTGTGCGATCAGTTCGTGCAGGCGGGCACCGGCAGCGCGCTCGAGGACCCAGCCGAGCACGTCGGTGAGGATGGACCGGTACCGGAACGGCCCGCCATGCTCGCCGTCGTTGTGCAGCGTCGGGTAGTACTCCAGCGCGTCGGCTGGCCGCGACGTGGTGTCGTCAGGCCGCCACAGATAGACGCGCTCATACCGGCGGACATCCGACTCGAGGTTGTCGTAGCTCTCGTCGAAGTGCGTGCCCGCGCGCATGTCCAGCAAATGCTGCACAGTCGCGCCATGGAACGAGGTGCCGCCGAGCTCCGGCACGATCGACTGGAGCGGCGCTGAGACGTCCAGCACGCCCCGTTCCCGCAGAATTCCGGCGACAGTTGAGACCACCGACTTCGACACCGACATCAGCAGGTGCGGGGCATCGGGCGTCATGCCGTTGAAGTACTGCTCGCAGACGATCTTGCCCCGGTGCAGCACGAGGAAGCCGTCGGTGTAGGTGCTGGCCAGCATGTCGCCGACGGTCAGGTCCTGACCACCGGAGCGGAACCGAATGCCGCTGATATCCCGTGCCGCGACCGGCAGCCGCCGGGGCGACCCGGCGCCGCGGCTGATCCGCGCGGTCGGGATCAGCTCCCGGATGTGCTGGAATGCCCACCGGTTGAACGGCGGATCCTGCCAGTTGGCCAGCGTGACCTGACGTTCCACGGGAAACGGCGGAACTCCGGTCATCAGCTGATGATCACTAGCCGGCGGGGCCACGGGGTTTGCCATTAGCATAATTTAGTGGACTCTATGACAACTGGCACGACTGCCGGCGTCGCCAGCGCGCGTCAGATCATCCCGCTGCGGCAGCGCCGGGTCGACTGGATCCTGCTGGCCTTCTTCGCCGTCAACCTGTTCTTCATCACCTACTTCGTTGACATCGAGCAGCTGACCATCGCGAACCCGGCTCATTTCTCCTATCCGGCGTGGCCGCCGCACGCCATCGTGACCATGGTGCATTCCTACGGCAGCAAGTACGACCCGCTGCTGATGGCCCGTCCCGCGTTCTGGCGCATGACGATCTGGATTGACGTGCTGTGGAACGGCCCGTTCTACGTTGCGGCGCTGTACGCGATCAGCCGCGGCCGGGAGTGGATCCGGGTGCCGGCGCTGATCTGGTCGGGCTCGATGAGCGCCGTCGTGCTGATCATCCTGGCCGAGGAATACAACGGCGTCCATGCAAGCCCGCATTTCGGCATCGTCCTGCTGCTGAACCTCCCGTGGCTGGCGCTGCCGCTCGGCACGATCATCCGGATGGCCCGCGAGCACCCGTTCACCGTGCCCGCGGCCGCACTGAGCCCCGCACGAAGCCGGCCGCTAGCGGCTAGCCGCTGGCGTTGGGAGCTGGCGCGTGGCGCGCTAGGGCGTGGCGCCTAGCGCAGCTCCGCGTCCAGCACCGCGGTGAGAACCGCACCGATCTGAGCGATCTCAGGTTCGGAGATGACGAATGGCGGGGACACCTGCAGCGCTACGCCGCGCAGCAGCCTGGTGATGAGGCCGTGGTCGCGTGCTGCCGTGACGAGCCGCGCGCCGAGCGCGGGATCCGCTTCCCGTGCGGCCTGAGCAATCTCGACAGCGCCGAGCAGGCCAGCTCCGGTGCGGACCTCGCCGACCAGCTCATGCCCCGATAGCGGGCGAAGCGCGGCGGCAAGCACGGACTCCAGCTCCCGCACCCGGCGCACCATCTGCTCGCGCTCGACGATGTCGAGGTTGGCCAGGCCGACCGCGCAGGCCGCCGGGTGCGCCGAGTAGGTGTAGCCGTGCCGGAAGATCTCCGCGGACCCGGCGCGCCAGAACGGCTCGGCCACCCTGGCTCCGGCGATGACCGCGCCGAGCGGCAGGTAGCCGGAGGTGAGTCCCTTGGCGACGGTCATCAGGTCTGGCTCCAGGCCGTACCGCTGGCTGCCGAACCATTCGCCGGTGCGGCCGAACCCGGTGATGACTTCATCAGCGACGAGCAGCACGTCGTTGTCCCGGCAGACCTGCTGCACCTGCTGGAGGTAGCCATCGGGCGGGAAGTACACGCCGCCGGCGCCGATGACCGGCTCGCAGAAGAACGCCCCTACCCGGTCGGCGCCGACCTGCTCGATCAGCTTGGCAAGTGCTGCCGCGTCGTCCCAGGGCACATGTTCCACCAGCGTCACCAGCGGGCCGAACGGCTCGGTGTTGACCGGGATGCCCCCCAGCGAGGTGCCGTAGGCGTTCACCCCGTGGTAGGCATGCGACCGCGCGATGATCACCTGCTTGCCGGGCTGGCCAGCCGTGCGCCAGTAGGCGCGGACCAGCTTCGCCGCCGTGTCGATGGCATCGGAGCCGCCGCCCGGGGTGAAGAACACCTTCGCGTCCCTGATCGGCGCGAGCGCGGCGACTCGCTCCGCGAGTTCCTCGGCCGGCTCGCTGGAGAAGATCTCATAGGCCTGATAGCCGGCCAGCTCGCGCATCTGCGCAGCGGCGGCATCGGCCAGCTCGGTCCTGCCATAGCCGACGTTGCAGTACCAGAGGCTGGCGATGGCGTCCAGGTAGGAGCGGCCGGCGGAGTCGTAGATCGTGGAGCCTTCGCCGCGGACGATCGTCACGGTCTTGCCGGCGACACTGCCCATGGCGGCGAACGGGTTCCACATGGCGGGCCCGCTTACCGGGCGATCGGCTGATGACACCGTCAGGTCCTCTCTGCGGAATGCAGGTGCCCATTCAATCTAGCGGCCGGCCCGAAGGCGGAAGGTCCCGCAGCCTGGCTGGCTGCGGGACCATCCGGTGATGCGATCTGACTGACCTGGCAGCCGGCCTGCGGCCGGCCGTTTTCTGGCCGGCAGTGGCCCAGGCGACCCAGCTGGCGAGCCAGCTGTGCCAGGTTCGGCGTGCCAAGGCCGCTGCCAACGTTGAAGACGTTGCCAGCGGTACCGGTGTAGTAGAGGTTGTCGTTGTTCGCGCTGGCGGTGTCCAGCGGGGTGAACGGCGAGTGCGACCCCTGAGCGAGCGCGTACGCCGCCGGGTTCCAGAAGCCAGTCCGGTGACCCAGGTAGGAGTCGATCAGCGCGGCCGACCCGTTGAGCTGCGGAGCGACGAAGCTAGTGCCGCCCCAGCCGGCCTGCAGGGCCGGGCCCGAGCTGGCTTCGGCGAAGTACAGCAAGTAGCCGGTGAACGGGTCGGCGTCAGCCGAGATGTCCGGAGTGGCCCGGCCGGTGCCGAAACCCGTGGTCACCGACGGCGACGCGTTGAGGTTCCAGGCGGTCGGCAGGTACATGCCGTCGACGGTCTGGTAGTTCGTCGGCTGCAGGTACTGCACGGCACTGAAGTGGTGCACGCCGCGCACGCCCTGCTGGTAAGCCGGGGTGGGCTCGATGACGCTGTAGCCGCCGCCACCGCCGATGGGCTCGCCGAAGGCAAATGCTGACTCCGACGGTGCGCCGAAGTCCGTGTAGTGCGGCCACAGCCAGTCCCAGCCCCAGGTGCGCTCGGACGAGATCGTCGCCGAGTCCGTTGCGGTCAGCGGGATAGTGCCGGGCAGCGTGGTGCCGCCAGCGGTGGTGATCCACGGGCTGCTGTCCGGGTTGCCAGCCCCGAGGTTCGTCGTACCGAGGTCCTCGATCGGGGTGTAGGCACCGTAGTCGCCAGCGGAGATGAACGCCGACTGGCCCTGCGCGGCCATCTCGAGGAAGGCATTGTCGAACGCGATCGCGTAGGTCGCCGACTCCTGCCCGTTGTTCACGGCAGCCTGGATGTAGGACTCCGACTCGCCCCAGCTCGCGGAGACGGTGTCGGCGATGTTCTGGCTGGCCGCGGTGTAGAAGCCGTCCACGAAGCCGAAGTCGGTGTTCGGGGCCTGGTAGACGACGATGTTGGCCTGCGGCGCGAGCGCCCCTGACTGCTCCACGTCAATGCTGGTCTCGCCCGAGCCAGCCGCATCCGACACCGGTCCGGCGCCGCCGTCCACGTTGTCCAGCGTGATCCGGTTCGGCAGCGTGCTGATTCCGAGCACGCTGTTCCAGAAGTACTCAGCGTCAGCCGGGTTCAGGCTGGCCAGCGTCACGATGCCGATCGTCCGGCCGGCCCCGGTCGCGCCCTTGGCGGACAGCGGGCTGAGGTTGTACTGGCTGGCGAAGTCCGCTGGCGTCAGACTGCCTGTCTGCACCGTGGCTGGCTTCGCGCGAGCCGCGAGGGCCGGCCTGTGCACCGCAAGGCTGCTGAAGGTCGGGTAGTTGATGAGGCCGAGGACCGACAGCACGAACCGGCCGAGCTGCCACGGCAGCACGGGCTGCTGGTCAGTGCCATGGATCATCCGGGCCGCATGGCCAGGATTGCCGTCGGACGGACCGGGTGGCAGGAACCTTGATACTGCTGCTGCTGTACGCCGAGGGCACTGTCGAACTGACCGGCGGTGCCAGTCGCGGTGACATCGAGGCCGTCCGCGTCAGCGGTAGCGGAGATGCCGAATCCGGCGAGGTAGTTCTCCAGCGCCGAGATGTTGTCCTGCGGCTGGCCATAGGCCCGGGCGAACTGGCTGACCGAAAGGTAGCCGCCCAGGCATGCCGGCCTCGACGTTCGCCTTCAGGTCGTCGGTGTTCCTGGCCTTCAGGATGAAGGACACCGTCTCAGGCGTGCTGGCCGGCGTCGGGCCGAAGACTGTCAGGCCCGAGAGGGCGTTCGCGCCCGCGCCCTGCGGGACGTGCACGGTCGAAGGGTGGCCACTGCCAGTCGCGCCAATGGCTGGGCCGGCGACTGCGCCGAGGAGCAGCACTGATCCTGCGGCTGTTGCCAGATAAGCGGTCATTCGCCGCGAACCTGACGGGGTAGGGGGCTTCATAAACGGGCTTCCTCCTTGCGGACTGTGTCAGCTTCGAGCCAGCCGCCAGTAGCTGTGAGGCGCCCCGGGACGCTGGCAGCTACAGATGGCGGTATCAACGCATGGCCCGGCTGGGACTAATGAGCACGTTAGAGGCAACACATGCGAAAACCAATAGACTCGGTGTAGTCCTCTCCTGACATCCGGTAACCGGGTCGACAGCGCCGGGCCAGGCAAGTCAGAGTCGCCCCATGAACATTCGCATTCAGTGCCTCTGCATCGACTCCACCGATCCCGCCAAGATCGCCTCCTTCTGGGAGGAGGCGCTGGGCTGGCGCCGGACGTTCGACGAGGATGACGAGATCGTGCTTGAGCCCCCGGCTGGCAGCCCGGAAGACGGCATCGCGCCAGACCTGCTGTTCCTGCGCGTTCCCGAGGCCAAGACCGGGAAAAACAGGCTGCATATTGACCTGCGGCCGACAGACCAGGCGGCTGAAGTGACCCGGCTGGAGGCGCTCGGTGCGCGTCAGGTCGACATCGGCCAGGGCGCCGACGTGACCTGGGTCGTGCTGGCCGACCCGGACGGCAACGAGTTCTGCGTGCTCCGGGCGCTGCGGCCCGAGGAGGTAGCGGATGGCCCGCCTTCTTGACAGGTGACCTAGGCCTGGCCAGCATCGCCCGAAATCTAATCCCGCTGGCTGCGCGCGGGCCAGTGGCCGGGCACAGGCCCGTGGGTGGTCGCGTGGCCGCGGGCGGTCGAATTGTCGCGGGCCGTCCCGTTGCCGCGGGCGGTCGCATTGTCGCGGGCGGTCGCATGGCCGCTCGGGGGTACGTGGCCGCTCGCGGGCACATGATCGCTGGCTGACAGCGTGAGCTGGTGAAAGAGCGCCTCCGTGTCGGGGTGCGGCTCTCCGCCCGGCGATACGTCGCCGATTGCATCGAGGCAGCCGCGCCAGGCTTCGCCAACGCCGGCCAGATTGCCGGCGGCATACTCCGCGCGCATCAGCATTCGCCATAGCTGCTCGGCGCAAGTCTCAGCGCGCAAACCGGCCCTGGCCGCCCGCGCGGCTGCGCGCGGCGACCCGGCGTCCAGTTCAATTTCAGCCAGCGCCGTGGCCGCGTCCACGAGCTCTGCACGGACAGTCTCGAGCAGCGGGACATCAATCCACCAGAAGTAGCTGCCAGTGAACGGCTCGCCCCGGATAAGCGCGACCGCGGCACGCAGCGCCTCGGCACCGCCGGCCGCCACGAGCGCCCGGAACTCGGTCCAGTCGAGGGTCGCGTCGGCATGCAGCATGTAATTGCCGTTGCCAGTGTGGACGATGTACTCCTGCCCGTCGCTTGCCAGGCCCAGCCGGCGCCTAGCCCGTGAGATGACCTGCCTGACGGCGTCGGGCGGTTTCGGATGGTCGGGATCCGGGCCGAGCAAGGTGCACAGCGCGGAATTGGACAGTCCTGCCGGTGCGGACAGCGCGAGTGCGAGAACAAGCTCGGCCTGCTTGGGCTGCAGCTGTTCCTCGGCCCCGGTGGTGATGAACGGCCCAAGCACTTTTACCTGGAGCGGGCTGGCGAAAGCGTGCCGCGGTCCGGCGCCCCGGCTAGCCAGCCCGGATTGTGCTAGCGAGTCGGGTCGCACTCGCTGGTCAAGCGGCAGCTCGCTGTGCAGCGGGCCGCTCGGCCAGTGCTCGGCCGGCCGATGTTCGAGCAGGTGCTCCGACGGCGATTCCCCGCCGGGCAGCTGCTCGTCCAGTGGATGCTCACGCCTGTCCTGCTCCCACCGCGACTTCTCGTCCGGCAGCTCCTCCTCCACCGGGTGCTCACGCCAGTCCTGCTCCCACGGCAGTTGATCAGTCGGCAGGCTCTCGTCAGCGCCAACCGCGTACGGCGGAATCCAGTGCGATGCCGTGAACCTGGCGTAGGCCGCGTCGCCTGTGCTCACGTCGGCAGTGTCTGCGGCGACCCGGAACAACGTGCTGATCGCGTAGTAATCAGCGGGCGACAAAGCGCGGGGTCGCACGGTTATCTGCAGTGGCACGATGCCGGCGACTATCTGCCGCGGCTCGGCTGGGTCCGGAGCCAGCTGCAGCACCGTGGGAGCCATCCGGCCGCTCGCGGTCTCCGCATCGCCGGCGAGCAGTGCCGCGACTCCTCCGGCGCCATCCTCGGCGAGATCGATCAGGCGCTGGAGCTGACCGGGCGACGGCTCGATCCTGCTGACCACGATGGTCAGCGCCCAGTCCTCGTCGTCAGGCTCCGCAAGCCGGAGCTGCCGGACATCGGACTGCTGGCTGCATGCGAGTCTGCGGCGGGTGCCGGCCCGGCGGGCCTCGATAAGCGTGAGCGCTTCGTCCAGCGTGCTCGCGTGCTCGGCCCGCCCGACGGCTCCCAGTTCGTCGCAGCCGACAAGAATCAGGTCGTACCAGCCCGCCCACTGACCGGTGGCCAGCTCCGCCGCGACGGTGGTAATGACCCGATCAACGAGGTCCGGCGGGCCGTCGCAGCCGGTGACCTGAAGCGCTTCCAGGTCGAGCAACAGGAAGCCGTCGGCGGTAGCTCCCGCGGTGAACAGGCCTGGAAGCAGGTGGCAGCCAGATCGGGCCTGCTCGCCGAGCGCGCTAGCGTCCAGTTGCCAGCACATACCCTGCCGGCCGGGACTGACCCGGAAAGGTGCGGGAGGCGAGTCCGCCGCCGGGGCTGCCAGCAAAACCTCGATCATGTCAGGCGTGACGTGCAGGCCGACGATGTCTGGTAGCGCCTGACCCGCGCGGATGATCGACGCTTCCAGACAGGCAAGCCCGTCACGCAGGGTGCCGGGCGTCTCCGCCGGGGCGGACGCTCGCAGTCGATGCTCGACCGCCAGTACAGCCGGGTCGGCGGGCAGCGCGATTCTCCGGCCAGCCCGCCGCTCCAGTCGCTGCCGACGGCGGAAAGCATCAAGGTAGGTGACGGTCGACCCGGCGAGCGCGCCCGCGACGAACGCGCCTGCCTCGGCGAGCGGATTGCCCGTCGCTGCGTCGGTCGCCGAAGATCCGGCGGCGCTGATGGACGCCCGGTTATCGTCAGGTGCTGCCCGCGTCGGGCTGGCGGACGCACCCTGTCCACTACTGGGGCTGCCAGCTTCACCGCTGCTGCTGGCGGCCGGGCGTTGCCTCGAAGGCTTGCTGTTATCCGCCAGTCCGGTCCAGGTGACGTCGCCTGCGGTCGGGTGCCGTCGCCGGTAATGCGAGTCCGGAGTGGCATGACCGATATGCCGCGAGGCATGACGGAAGGGCCGGGAAGCATGACCGACGTGCGAGGAGGGAACGTCACGGTCGGCCGGAAGGCCGGCGGCTGTGTCGCTGTCAGAACTTGCCTGCCCGGCCGGACTGCCGCCAGCCGGGATGAGGAGCCGCCATCCCGGCTCGATCAGCGAGGGGTTGATAAAGATCTGCCCGTCGCCGACATCGCGGCCGTAATTCAGGCGGGCGATCTCGGGATACCGGTCGCCAGAACCGAGGTATCGCTGCGCGATTGACCACAGGCAGTCGCCGCTGCGCACGGCGACAACCCTTATGGCGGTACCCGCTTCCGCGACGCTGACGGCGGGCATTGCCGGGGTGGCTGCGGCAGCGGGCCCGGCGATGACTGCCGGCGATGCCTCCGGCGGCCCCGGCTCGGGCATCGGCAAGCTGGCGGCGTGCTGGGCGCTGACCACCACCGCCGAAGCGGTCAGCGTCAGGGCCGGCGGTGCAGTGACCGTCAGCGCGGCCAGTGCCACCAGGCGCGCCGCGAGTCCCTGGAAGCCAGCCTGCCGGAACCGCGCACCGCCGTGGCCGCGCACGGCCGCACCCGCCTCAGCCGCCACGGACGCGGAGAAGGTCAGCCAGGCGAGCCAGGAACAGTCCCTGGTCGCCGCCAGGAAGATCGCCCCGTCGTCCCGGCTGGACAGGATGGTGGCGAGGCGATGCCAGCCGACCAGGTGTCGCGGCAGCGGTGAGCCGCCGAGCCGGTAGAGCAGAACTGGCAAGCCGACGATGATGCCGGCCAGGACGGCAATCGCCACTAGCCCAGTCAGCACCTCGCGTGGCCGAGTCCTCATGGTCCTCCCGTCACGCCAGTCACCAGCGCCGCGGTTGCCGTTCCTGTGCAGGTAAACGACGCCACCCCGATCATCGACAGGAACCGCGTAGGTTCGGTGATAGTGACGCTGACGCGGATGGCCGCGCTGCCGTAGGCGGTGACCGAGTAATCGTGGTAGCCGGCTCCGGCAAGGTAGGCCTGGGCCGCGGCAAGCGCGCGCCGCTGGTCGACGGCAAAGGATCCGGTTGCGTAAGCAGCAGACAGGTCAACGCTCGCGGCCCCGGCCCTGGCCGCCTCCTGCGCGACAGCGACGGCGTTCTCGTCGCCGGTCAGCTTTGCACCGCCATCCACCACGATCCCGGCGAGCGCGGCGAAGGCCACGAACAAGACCACGATCATGAGCGACAGGGCGCCCCGGTCAGGGTCGCGGTCCTGGACGTGCAGCCACAATGGTGTCGTCATACGGCATCACCGCGATCGGTAGATATCGAGCGGACTGCCGAACCGGGCCCGCATCGTGTGAAAGCCCGGCAGCCCCGGCAGGGCAAGGCTGGACAGCGATACGGTGCATGTCACCGTTGCCCACACCATGGCGGGCTGCCCTGGCGCGGTCCGGAAACCGGCAACGTTGATGCTCACGATCGGGCGGCAGCCGAGGCCGTCCTGGCGCAAAGCCTCCGTCGCACTGGCCGTACCGGCGGACTCGGCCGCCAGCGGAGTGAGGGCGATGGACGCCTGCCGCGCAGCATCCCGAGCCGCAGCATCCACAGATCCTTGCGCTAGCGAGGTCCTCCCCGCGGCGATGACCAGCCCCAGCAGCCCGAGTAAGACTGGAACCAGGATCACTAGCTCCAGCGCTGCGCTGCCGTCAGCCGCATGCCCGTCAGCGAGCAGTTGCCACCTGGCCTGGCGGAATGCCTGGTGCCATCGGCCAGGCTGCCGCCTGCTCATGACCGGAACTCCTCAGCTGGTGCCTGGACCGTCTCGGAAATTGCGACTATGAGGCCGGGCACCAGGCTCGGGGCCCGGCCCGTCACCGTGATCGAGACCGTTGTCCTGCTGCTGCCAGCGCTGCTTGCCGCCGGAGCGTCTAGGTACCCACGGCCGGATCGCCGGGCGAATGCGAGCGCTGCCGCCGGGCCCGCTGCCCTGGACGCCCCGAACGCCCGCGCGGCGTCAGCGCCCTGCCGGGCGGCCGCGAGAGCTGCCTCCCTGGCGAGGAACCAGAATGAGGCTTGAATCATGATCATGATGAACAGCAGCAGGAACGGCAGAACCACCAGATAACCCAGCGTCAGCGCGCCGCGGTCATCGCCCGGTGTCAGCCGGCTGCACTCTGCTGGCAAGTGCGCGGCGCATCGGTCAGGTCTTGATCAGCTGCTCGAGTGCACCGAGCTTGCCAGTGAGGAACGTGGCGAGCGCCAGCGCGGCGGCGACCAGGACGATGGCAATGGCGACCCACTCCAGGCTGAGCGCGCCACGATCTGGCTCGCCCGAACGCACAGCAGCCACCCGCATCCGAAGCTGGCAGCCGAGATGCCGGAGAGCGGCGGGAAGATTCATCGGTAGGTTCCTCTCAGGATTAGCCGAACAGCCGGTAGAAGTCCGGGAAGATCAGCAGCACCAGGAATCCGCCGGCCAGCAGTGCGATCGGGAGCACCATCGTGGTACTCCGCGCACTTGACCGGGCTCTGGTCGCCGCGAGTGCCTGAGCCCGCATTGACTCGGCCCGGGCACTGAGGGTGTCCAGGATCCGGGCGCCTTCCTCGCCCGCGACGGCCGCGATGTCAGCGACGTCGGCGAGTTCGTCGATCCCGGTGTCTGCGGCCAGTCGGGCCAGCCCGTCCCACGGCGGCCTGCTCGCCCGCCGAGCTTGCTCAAGGGCGGCTGCGATGCGGGTGAACGCCCAGCCCTTGCCAACCTCGGCGGCTGCCTCGAGCGCATCGGTTGGGCCGGCCCCTGCGCGGCGTGCCAGCGCTACCAGGTCGAGGTAACTGGTCAGGGCATACCGGAAGTCGGTCCTTCTGCTCGCGGCGGTCATCCTTGTCACGAGGTCGGGCACGAAGAACAAGATGGCCGCCACCGCGAGCGACGCGCCAGCCGGCAGCGTCCAGGTCACCGGCGTGCCCATGAGGGCGATAAGGCCAGTTGCTGCTGGCACGACCGCGAGCCCGGCGGCGCCGACGGCAACCTTAGTGGCAAGCCAGTCGCTGGTGTCCTGACCAAGCAGGCGGAGGTCTGCCGCCGGCACCGGCAACCACGGAGCGGCTGACTCGACCCGCAGTCCGAGCCGGGCGGCCAGTCCGGTGCCAGGATCCGGGCTAGCAGCAGGACCGCTGCCGTTCAGCCGGTCAAGCGCGGCGCGCAGATTCGGCCCAGCCGGCCAGAGCTCGCTGGCTGCCAGCCAGCAGCCGAGACCAGCGAGCAGGCCCGGCCCGAGCACCCACGGGTTCATCTGCGCCGTCCGGATTTGGTGTCGTCCAGGAACCGTCCGGGCGTGGGCTCGCGGCCAAGCCGGTGCAGCCAGCCCAGGCCGCCCGCGTACAGGCAGCTGACGAGCGCGAGCACTAGCTGGCCGGTCGCCGTGCTATAGGGCGCGACGTACGACCGGTTCAGCACCGCGAACAGGGTGAAGCCAGCGACGAACGCAGTCAGCCACCGTACGGTGGTCCGGTGCTGCGCGCGGTCGGCGTCGATCTCCCGGCGGGCCGCGACGTCCCGGCCAATCATCGTGGCCAGGGAGCTGAGCACCGTCCGGACGCTGCCGCCGCGCTGTCCGGTGGCGATGATGAGGGCGGCGGCGATCCGGTCACCTGCCGGGTCGCCGATCTCGGCCGCGAACGCACGCAGCGCCGCCTCGGTTCCGGTACGTGCCGACAGCCGGCCGCCAAGACGCGCTACTGCCGGTCCGATCGCGGCGGGTGCGGACCTTACGGATGCTTCCAGCGCGTCTTCCAGCCCGCGGCTAGCGGCCAGCATGTCGGCTACTCTCCTGGTCCACTGCTCCAGCCCTTCCAGCACTGCCGCCTGGTGCCTTGCCCCCTTCGTGGAGGTAATCGCCGGCCAGCAGAGCACGGCCGCGGCTGCGGCCACACCCGCCACTGGCCACCCGGTCAGGGCCACGGTGAGGACGCCGGCCGATGCCGCAAGCAAGACACGCGTCCTGGTGGCCGGGGACACCGACACGCTGCGTCGGCGCACCGAGCCGGCTGGTGGCAACCGCCTCGTCAGCTCATGCATGAGAATGACCAGGCCAGCCGCCGTGAGCGCGCCGGCTACCGCGGCGAGCGCAGTCACCGCTGCCGTCCCGCAGGCTGGTGCACCCGATGGCGGCTCTGGCTGAGGATCTCGGTGCCCAGCCCGACGGCATTCAGGCGGGTCAGCAGACCCGGTGAGGGCGTGCACGCCGGGGCAGCACGGCCAGTCTGGGGGTCCGGCAGGTAAAGCCGGTTGACGGCCGGCCGGTCCGTGTCCCCCGGCGGCATAACCTCGATGATCTCCGACACGTACCGGACCGTCCGGGAGCCGTCGTAGCCGCGGCGCAGGTGCACGATCAGGTCGACGGCCATCCCGACCAGAAGGTGAATGGCCCGCTCGGCCAGAGCCAGGCCGCCGCGCAGACTCAGGATCAGGATGCGGTCAAACGCCTCCGTCGGCGAGTTGGCATGCAGCGTGCACATCGACCCGTCCTGGCCCGAGTTCATCGCTTCGAGCATCGGCATGATCTCGTTCCTGCGTACTTCGCCGACAAGGATGCGGCGCGGGTTATGCCGCAGTGCGTGAGCGATCAGGTCATGCAAGCTAATGCCGCCGGCGCCCTCGGAGTTAGCCTCGCGTGCCTCGAATGCGATGACGTCCGGGTGCTCGGCCATCTCGTGCAGGTACAGCTCGTACTCCGATTCCAGGGTGGCGATGCGCTCGCCCGGCGGTATCTCGCTCGCCAGCGCCCTGAGCATCGTGGTCTTCCCAGCGTTCACGCTGCCAGTGACGATCATGTTGCAGCGGCTCCGGACGGCAGCCGCGAGGAATCCCGCGAGGCCCGAATCGATGGTGCCCAGCTGTATGAGCCTGGCCAGCGTGGCATCGAGCTGCCCGTGGCGGCGGAGCGAAACGCTAGGCCGCGGAGTGACTGACATCGTCGCGGTCATCCGGGTTCCGCCTGCCAGTGCGACATTGACGAGCGGAGCCGCGGCCGAGAAGTCGCGGGAAGTCTGCCCGCCGCGCGCGGCCCAGGTGCGGATCATCGTGATCAGCGCCGCGTCGCTCGCCGCGACTGCCGGACCTGCGACTCGCTCGCCAGTGGCGTAAGTGATCCAGACGTTGTCGCAGCCGTTGATATCGACGTTCTCGACCTGAGGATCGCGAAGAAAGGCGGTAACCGGTCCAAGGCCGTAGCGCCGGTCGTAGACGGCGCCAGCCAGCTCATCGAGCTGTCCACCTGCGGACGCAGGCATCAGTCCGGCTCGTACCTGGCGTTCCAGCCAGTCGCGCGCGGTGGACCTGATGACCGGACGCACGTCCGCCGCCTCAGCCCTGTCGTGCAGCTGCGCAGCGATCATCTCAGTGATCTCGGAGATACCTGCGATAAGCAACGGGTCGGTGAGACCGGTCGCTGCGGCTCCCGCCGCAGGCACCTCAGCTGATACTGGCACCTCAGCTGGCGCAGCTACGTTAGCTGATGCGGGCGCCGTAGCTGACCTGGCCCATGCGGTTGCCGCGGGACCTGTCGGTGACGCTGCGAGCCACTCCGGTGATGTGGGCAGGCCGAGCCCCGCCAGCGGATCGGGCGGGGCGGGCGGCCAGCTGAGCGTCACGGCAGCACACCCGCCTCAGCTGGCTGGGTGGTGGCATCCTGACCGTGGCCCCGCAGCGCCCGGCCGGCACGGCCGGCGGACTTGATGAGCTGCCCGCTGGCGAGCTTTCCTGGCTTGCGCGCGCCGTCCGACAGCGCCGCGGCAGTCCGGGTGTCGGCTGGCAGCTGCGCGATCACCTCGACGTCGAGCGCGGCGGCTACTTCCTTCGGTGAGTACGGGCCGGGGCCGGTTATCAGGAGTGCGAGACGCCCGGTCCCGCCGAGGAGACGGGTCAGCATGTCGATCCGTGACCGAGCGGCCCACACCTGTCGCAGCGAAGGCCGCAGCACGACAGCAACGATCCGCGCGGCCGTCAACACTGGCACCGGCTGAGCGTCGCCGGTGTCAAGCCGACCGCAGTCGGCGATAACGTCGGCCTCGTGGCCCGCCAGCGTCGCCGCTATTGCCGACCACGCTGACCCTAGCCCGGTCGCCTGGCGCGGATCGGTCATGCCCGGCAGCAGCATCGTCCGCCGGGATGGGTCGAGCGGAACTAGCTGGCTGACCAGGATGGCGTGAGCTGCCTGAGCACCGCGGGCCGCCTCGAGCGCGTGCTCCGTCAGTCCGTGCCGGGCAGGCACCTGACCGCACAGCAGGCCAGCGAGAATGTCGCCGCCACTGGGATCGCACTCGGCGACGACGACGGGCGACGGCCAGCTCAGCGCGAGGGCAAGCGCCGCCGTGGTCACGCCGGGTGCTCCGCCCGCCGATACCAGCGCGTATATGTCTGCCACGGTCAGCCGCTCCGTTTCGTCACGATGAGCGCGAACTGGCCCGTCGATGCCTGTTGCGCGACAGCAGGTCCGCTGGAAGCAGGGACGAGCAGGTCAACGACATCCAGGCCGTCCTGGTCAGTGACGGCGTTTACGGCTGCGACGGTGGCCGCAACCGGGGCGGCCAGCGATATGTGCGCACCGGCCGACCCGGCCGCGCCCTGATCGCCGGGCGTTGGCACGATCAGGACGTGATCGCCCGCAGATAGGCCGCTCGCGGGCAGCAAGGCGGGCTTGACCGCCACCGGAACGAGCTGCTGGCCTGGCATCGGAGGCTGCTGCGCCGTCAGGTCGGCAGGCGCCAGCAGTGTTCCAGGCCGCAGGGTTACCGCGGCTATCTCGCCAGTCACCTGTGCCAGCTGCCCGGCGGGAATGACCTGGATGGCCGGTGAGAACGTAACGCTGGCCCGGGACAGGTCGGCCGCGGTGATCCGTGCCCCGGCCGGTACTGGCGCGGCTACCAGCACGACCTGCTCGCCGTGATCGGCATGGCGGTACAACGCGGCACTCGTCAGCGCGCCCGTGCCCGCCATGGCGACGGCGAGCGCGATCATCGCCGGCCTTCGGCGGCGCCGCAGCGCCGGAGGCAGCGGTGCGCTCCGCTCCCGCCGGGACCGCCTGCTGCCGGCCGATCCGTTGGGCGAGACGTCAGCGTCAGGGAAGAACGCGCGGCCGAGTTCGGCCGGGGGCTGATGTGTCACGGGCTGGTCACCAGCGCCTCACCTTGCGCAATTCGCAGCGCGAAGCTCACCGGTACCGGCAGCGCGGCTGCCAGCACGCCGCCCTGGCCGTCTGAGCCGGTCCAGCTGATACGCCATGTCACGGTGACCGATACCTGGAACGCGTCGCCGGGCTGGCCCGACGACGGCTGCTCATAGGTGTAAGAGCAGCCGGTGTGCTGGCCGCGGGCCGGCTGACTGGGATCGTAGGCGGTCCCCGGACCAGCGCAGCTGACCGGCGGCAGGCCCGCGCCTGGGCCGAAGGTCAGCCGCAGCGGCCTCGCCGTTACGGTGGCCCAGACCGGTCCGGCACGTACGGTCACCGTTGCGGCATGCCAGGCACCGGCCGGGATCCAGTACCACTCCGGCAGGCCCACCAGGCCCTCCTTGCGGCGCGGGGGCGCCGTGACCGGGCTCAGGTACGGGACGCGGAGCTCGCCGAGCGCCTGGGCGAGCAGCTGCCGCGGGGTGACCTCCGGCGTGCCCGTCGCGGTGCTGACCAGCCCGGCCTGAGGCGCCGAGCGCGACACGCCGCCAAAGCACGTCAGCAGCGCCCAGCTGTGGCCGGCCGGCGGCGGCCAGGCTAGTCCGAGATCGGTTGCCTGCTTCTGGTCCAGCGGCGTAACCGTGCAGGTAGACGTAACAGAACCGGCGTTGCTGCCAGAGCTGCCGATGGTGCTTCCGGCGGCTGAGCACGGCACCGGGACCACGTTCCCGTCGATATAGGGGCTGCACGCTCCGCTGCCTGCCGATGCGAGAGCCGCAGTCACCGCTGCCAACGACGCGGCCAGCAGCCCGACCAGCAGTACTGCTACCCCGCTCAGGCGGCGCACGGCACGTCCTCGACGAGCTGGAACGCGACCAGCCACTGACCGCGGACCAGGTCAAGCCTGGTGACGACGTTGTCGGCGGGAACGCCGGCCGTTCCCGGCACCGGCAGGCCGGTGGCTGCATTCACCAGCCCCATGGCGCTGGTGTCGTCACAGTCGTGCACAAACGCGTGCCGCCCGGCTACTCGGACGGTCAGCACGTGCAGGACAGCCTGGCCGTAGAACCGCTCGCCCTTGGCCCAGATGCCGCGCTCGGTCTGCACGACGCCAGCAATCCGGCCGGCCAGCAGGTAGGGCCGCAGGAGCCGGCGAGCCTGGACCGCACTGCCCGACATATCGGCTGCGTGCAACGCCGCGGTGTAGCCGCCGAATGCGGCAAGGACCCGCTGGCGCGGTGACGGCCCGCGCTCAACCGTCGCCGCGCGTGTCACGTGGGGGAAATGCGGCGGCAGCCGCACCGGCCCGACAGCGCTGGAACAGCCTGCTACCACCAGGATGACTGCTGAGATCAGGCCGCCGGGCCCGAGACAGAGGTCTGGTCGCGCGCATCGGCGCGACGGCAACCAGACCCGTTGAGTCTGCCGGGCGGGTCGGTGAAGATGCGTCATTCAGCGCTCCGGTACATCGTCGACAGGGCTTGGTCGTAGCGCGGCCCGCGACATGGCATGCGGTCCGTCAGCCAGTGATCTGGAACCTAGGACTGCTGCGTGAGCGCGTGGTTAGCGCCGCGTGAGCGGGCAGGTCGTCACGGTTGACCGAGGCCGGTCCGCAGACCGGGGCCGGTCCGCAGGGTCCGGTACTGGCGAGCCGAGTGGCGGCCGCAGCCTGGGTCGCGGCGAGCAGGACTGCGGGCTACTCGCCGGAAGGCGCGGGCTGCGCAACCGCATGGCAGGCGGCAAGCGGCGCAAGCTGGTAATGGCCTGTGTCCGGATTCTCGACGACCAGCCCGGTGTCCGCGAGCGCCTCAGTGACCGCCCGCACGCCCGATGCGGCGGCCAGCAGCAGCGAGTTGGGGAAATCCGGCTGACCCAGCCGGGCCAGTGTGCGCAGAGCCTGGCGCGAGGCCGGGTCGAGCGTCTGCCAGGCCATGTCGAGCCTGCGGCTGACCGACAGATCGCCGACTACGAGCTCGCGGAGGAGCGCGCGGCTGTCGGAGATGGCGCCGGCCAGCTCGGCCAGCTTCAGTCCGGGGCTTGCTGCCAGCCGGGCACCCGCGATCCGCAGCGCCAGCGGCAGCCCGGCACAGGCTCTCGCGATGGCGGCCGCAGCCTCGGGCTCCGTCTCGACCCGGCCGGGTCCGGCGATCTTGCCGAGCAGCGTCAGCGCCTCCTCGCTACTGAGGCCGCTGATGGCGACCCGTCCGGCGCCTTCCAGATCCGCCAGCCGGGAGCTGCTGGTGACCAGGACCGCCGACGCGGCCGCGCCCGGCAGCAACGGCCGGACCTGCGCCGCTGACGCGGCGTCGTCGGCGAGCAGCAGCACTTTGCGGCCCGCCAGTGCCGACCGGTATAAAGCTGCCCGCTCGGCGCTGCTGGCCGGCACCCGCTCGGCTGGCACGCCGAGCGCTCGGAGCAACTCGGCCAGCAGCTCGGCAGGCTCCCGCGGTTGCGCCGGTCCGCCAAGACTGGCGAAGAGCTGACCATCGGGGAACGTGGTCCTGGCTAGGTGCGCGGCGCGGAGGGCCAGCGCGGTCTTCCCAGCACCGGGCGGACCGGTGATCACCGTGACCGAATGCTCGCCGGACAGCGTGCCACGGGCGATCGCCTCGATCGCCGTGAGGCGGCCGGTGAAGTCCGGCGGCGGCGCCGGCAGCTGCGATACCGGAGCCCAGCCAGGCCGGGGATCCCCGCGAGCCACCAGGACCTGCGGCCGGAACAGCAGCGCCGGGCTGTCAGCCAGGATCTGATCCAGCATCATCTTGGCCTCCGGACCAGGGTCCTGACCCAGCTCGCGTGCCGTCAGGTCGCGCAGCCGACCGTAGGCGCTCAGCGCCGCAGCCTTCTGCCCGCACCGGTACAGCGCAAGCATCAGCTGTACGTGCGGATGCTCGCAGAAGGGATCCGCGGCGATCAGCGAGCGGATCCGCGGCAGGATCTCCCGGTGCTGGCCAAGTGCCAGCCGCGCGTCGAGCAGCAGTTCGCTGGTGTCCCGGCGCAGGCCCTCGAGTTCGGCCGCGATCGGTTGCATGACCTGGGTGTCGGGTAGGTCGGCCAGCGCGGGCTCTCGCCACAGACTGCCGGCCTGGTCCAGCAGCCGGGCTGCATTTTCGGGGCTGCCATGGTCGAGGGCAGCGCGACCATGCCCGGCAAGCACCCGGAAGTTGTCGGCGTCGAGCTCGCCGGGGCCGACCCGGACCTGATAGCCGGACTGATGAGTGACCAGCCGGTCATGGCCTGCTAGCGCGCGCCTGACATCGCGCATCCGGACTCGGAGCGCGGTCTCCGCGTCGCCGGGCGGCCGGTCGCCCCAGAGCGCTTCGATCAGCAGGCCGCGAGTGGGTGGCTGGCCGACGTGCAACAGCAGGACCGCGAGCGTGCTGCGTTGCGAAGGTCTTCTGAGCACAAGGGGCGTGCCGTCGTCCGCCTCCGCCGAGAGCGGGCCGAGAACGCTGAACCGCATACGGCGGCTCCCGGATAGTCCTGATTAAAGCGATGTCTCCCGCTACTGGCAGACACCATACTTCGCTACCGGTTGCACATCGCGGCATCTACCAGATTCTTCCGGCTACGCGGTCGATGCCGCCCGGTCAGCCGCTAGGTCGCGGCCTGCGGCCGGTCGCCCGCCGGCGACCCAGCACCGGCGCGAACAAGTCGCCCGACGCCTCGACGCGGGCCAGCACGTCGTCAGCGGTGAAGACCAGGTCGGCGGCGCGCTGGCACGCCTCGACCTCGTCCCAGCTGACCGGAGTGGACACCGTCGGCTGGGCTCGGGCCCGCAGCGAATACGGCGCGACCGTGGTCTTCGCGGCATTGTTCTGGCTCCAGTCGATCAGCACCTTGCCGGGCCGTAGCGCCTTGGTCATCCGCGACACAACCAGGTCGGCGTGCTCCTGCTCGAGGTGCTCGGCCAGGCCCCTGGCGAGGTCACTGGTCTGCTCTGAGGTCTGGCCGTGCACCGCGGCATATAGCTGCAGTCCCTTGCCGCCGGAAGTCTTCGCGACCGGGTCGAGCTTCATCTCCGTCAGCAGCGGCCGCAGCAGCAGCGCGACCCGGCAGCATTCGACGACGGTGGCCGGCGGGCCTGGGTCCAGGTCGAACACCAGCAGGTCCGGCTCGCCTACCGAGGGGTATCGCCACATCGGCGTGTGCAATTCGAGCGCGGCGAGGTTGGCGGCCCAGATTAGCGTCGGCAGATCCGCGCCGATGAGGTACTCGATCGTCTCCCGCGCCTTGGTCGAGCCGGGCGATGCGATGTCTGCGGTCGACACCCAGTCGGGATGCGAGGGCGCGTTTTTCTGGAAGAAGAACTTGCCGTCCACGCCGTCCGGGTAGCGCTTGATGGTCACCGGCCGGCCGGCGATGTGCGGCAGCAGGACCGGCGCTATCTGCTGGTAGTAGTCGATGACCTGCGCCTTGGTGAACCCGGCCGCCGGGTACAGGACCTTGTCCAGGTTCGACAGGATCAGCGTGCGGCCTTCGACCTCGACCGGCACCTTGCGCGCGTCAGGGCTCACGAATCACCTCCGCCGGCTCCTTGTCAGAACGCAGGCCCTTATACGACGGCGCCCGCAGCCGCCCCGTCCTCGTCCACTGGGCGAACTCCACGTCGGCCACCAGTTCAGGATCCACCCAATGAGCGGAACGGGCATCTTCCACGGGTATCGGCGTTGCGAAGGGCGAGGCAGACCGGCGAAGAGGCGCCAGTCGCCGGCCGAGCATCTGCAGCGCCTGCTGCGTGAATCCGGTGCCGACGTGCCCGCTGTAGACAAGCTCGCCGTTGTCATAGACGCCGACAAGCAGCGAGCCGATGTGGCCGGCCCGGCCGCCCTCACCTGGTTTCCAGCCGCCAATGACGACTTCCTGCCGTCGCACGTTCTTGATCTTGCGCCAGGCGTGTGACCGGCGCCCCGGCTCGTACCGCGACTCGGCGCGCTTAGCCATGATCCCTTCCAGGCCGTGCTGTTTCGACACGGCCTGCAGGTCTGCGCCGGACTCGGTGACGAACGAGGGCGGCGTCTGCCAGCTCGCGCCGTGCAGGCCGAGACCGTCGAGTAGTTGCCGGCGACGCGAATAGGGCTGGTCCAGCAGCGGCTTGCCGTTCAGCCAGAGCAGGTCGAAGGCCAGGTACGTCACCGGCACCTGCGCGGCAAGAACGCGGGCTTGCGCGGCAGTGCTGATATTCATCCGCTGCTGCAGCGCCTCGAACTCCGGCCAGGCTCCGCCCGCAAAAGCGACAATCTCGCCGTCGAGCACGGCCTGCGCCGGTCCAGCGGCGATGGCAAGACCTGCCAGCTCGGGATAAGCGTGGGTAATGTCCCGCCCGGTCCGCGACCTGAAAGCGACGGCACCGTCCGCTGCGAACGCCAGGGCCCGCAGCCCGTCCCATTTCATCTCGTAGGCCCAGCCCGTGTCGTCGGCGGGCAGCTGGCCGGCCACCGCCAGCATCGGCCGAAGCTCAGCTGTCGGCGCCCGCCGCCCCTTGTCGGTCACACCTGATCCCTACCCGCGACGGCACGGGGCTAGCCCGACCGCGTCAGCCCATCGTCTTCGCGCCGTCCAGCGACTCCCTGATGATGTCAGCATGTCCGGCGTGCTGCGCCGTCTCAGCCAGGATGTGCAGCACGACCTGCCTGGCCGACCAGCTAGCTCCCGGCTCGTACCAGGGCGCCTCCGGCAGCGGATGGCTGGCATCGAGATCGGGCAGCTCCGCGATCAGCTGGTCGGTCAGGCGAGCCGTCGCTTCATAGTCCTCTGTCAGGCCTTCAAGCGTCTCGCCCGGCAGCATCCGGAAGCCGTCGAGGTACGCCTGGACAGCCGACTCGTCATCCCATGCGGTGCTGCCCATCGCGGACGCGCCGACCAGAATGAAATCCGCCCAGCGCTTCTCCACCGCGGTCACGTGCTTGATGATGCCGCCAAGGCACAGCTCGCTGGCCGTGGTGCGCTGAGCCGCCTGCTCGTCGCTGAGACCGCGGACGGTCTGGAGCAGGAACGCCCGTTGCTTGTCCAGCGCCTGGATGAGATCGGCGCGCTCACCGCTCAGCGTTGCTCGTGCGGAACTGCTCATGATCATGTCCTCCTGGCAGATCGAGGAGGCAGCCGTTCCGTTGCCCCACCCCGCACGCTACTGGGCCGGTCCGACAGTTTTCCACGCGACGGTTTCGGCAGTGCTGTCTGATTGCAGTGGCATCACGATCAATGAGCCATTCATTGTCGCAGTGACCGCTGACGTGGTAGAACGGGCCGAATGATCACCGGATCTGACTCGTCACAGCCTGCTGGAGACGCCGCTGCCGCCGCCCAGCGTTCCGCGGTGCGCGTGATCGGGCTCCGGAAGAACTACGGTGGCGTAGCCGCGCTGGCCGGGGTGGATCTGGAGATCGCGGAGGGCGAGTTCTTCACTCTGCTGGGGCCATCTGGATCTGGGAAGACAACGCTGCTGCGGCTGATCGCCGGTTTCGACAGGCCGGACGCCGGCACCATTGAACTGGCCGGCCGCGAGATCTCCCAGGTGCCGCCGTACTCCAGGAATGTCAACACGGTGTTCCAGGACTACGCGCTCTTCCCGCACATGAGCGTGGTCGAGAACGTCGAGTACGGCCTTCGGGTGCGGCGCGTCGGCAAGGCAGAGCGGCGGCTGCGGGCCGACAAGGCGCTGCAGATGGTGCGGCTCGGCGGGTTTGGCGGGCGGAAGATCACCCAGCTGTCGGGCGGCCAGCGGCAACGGGTGGCGCTGGCCAGGGCCATCGTCAACGAACCGCAGGTGCTGCTGCTCGACGAGCCACTCGGCGCCCTCGACCTGAAGTTGCGGCAGGAGATGCAGCTGGAGCTCCAGCACGTGCAGCGTGAGGTCGGCATCACCTTTGTGTACGTGACCCACGATCAGGAAGAGGCGCTCTCGATGAGCGACCGCATCGCGGTGCTCAGTCAGGGCCGGATCGAGCAGGTCGGCACGCCGCTGGAGGTATACGAGCGGCCGCAGACGGACTTCGTGGCCGGTTTCATCGGCATCTCGAATCTGATCGAGCGGGATGGCCGTCACATCACCGTCCGCCCCGAGAAGATCCGCCTGCTGGCCGACGGCGAGCTTGCGCCGGCCGGCGCGCACGTCGAGACAGGACGCATCCAGGACGTCGTGTACGTCGGAGTGCTGACCAGATACACCGTCGCTCTCGATGCAGGCGGCGAGCTTGTCGTCGCGCGGCAGAACGAGCACGCGCCACTGCCGGGCCGCGACCTCAACGGGACAGCAGCCCGTATCGCCTGGCTGCCGGAGCAGACCATCGCTATTTCGCAAGGGGAGGACGCCCGCCTCTAAACAGGCCGGCACGGAAGGGTGGCACGAGATGCAGGCACTACGAGGAAGGCACGGCCGGACCGGGACAGCGGTGGCGATGCTCGCTGCCGTCGGCCTGCTGGCCGGCTGCGGCAGCAGCGGCAGCAGCGGTAGCACGCCCGGCGGCGGCGGCACCGCTGCGGTCGGCAAGGTGCCCACGGCCGACCTGCCGGTACTGCAGAAGATCGGCAAGGGCGAGGGACAGCTCAACCTGATCGCCTGGGCAGGTTACCTTCAGCCGAGCTGGGTTAAGCCGTTCGAGACCCAGACCGGATGCCAGGTGAACGCCAAGTACGCCAACACCTCGGACGAGATGGTCGCCCTCATGAACAATGGCGGCGGCGGCCAGTACGACATGGTGTCTTCGTCTGGCGATGCTGACCTGCGCATCATTTATGCAGGTGACGCGCACCCAGTCAATGTCAACCTGATCCCGGACTGGAAGAACTTCTTCCCGGCATTCCAGTCCCCGCCCTTCAACACCGTGAACGGTGTGCATTACGGGGTGTCGCTGCAGTGGGGTCCGAACGTGCTGATGTACAGCAAGTCAGCCTTCCCGACCCCGCCCACGTCCTGGAACGTGATCTACGGCCCCAAGTACAAGGGCAAGATCACCGTCCCGGACAACCCCATCCAGATCGCGGATGCGGCGCTCTACCTGAAGACGCATAACCCCAAGCTCGGCATCACCGATCCCTACGAGCTGACGCAGCCGCAGTTCCAGGCGGCCGTGAGCTTGCTTGCGTCGCAGCGACCGCTGCTGAAGTCGTACTGGGGCCTGGCGTCTGAGGAAATCTCCGCCTTCAAGAACGGAGACGTCGTCGTCGGAGCCGGCTGGCCCTATCAGGTCAGCACGCTCAAGGCCACAAAGTTCCCGATCGGCTCGGTCATTCCGAGCGAGGGCGCTACCGGCTGGGCAGACACCTGGATGCTGGCGGCCAAGGCACCACATCCGAACTGCGCCTACCTGTGGATGCGCTACATCAGCACACCGAAGGTGCAGGCTATGCAGGCCGTCAGCTACGGCGAGACGCCGGACAACAGTCTCGCCTGCCCCTACATGGACAAGCTGCAGCCAGGTTCGTGCGCGGAATATCACGCGAATGCCCCGGCTGCCTACCTGAAGTCCATCCAGCTCTGGAAGACGCCGGTCCCGACCTGCGACAACGGCAAGCCAGACTGCGTGCCGTACGTGGACTGGGTGAACGCGTGGAACACGCAGGTCAAGTAGTCAGCGGCAGCGTGCCAGGAGGGTGGTCCCGGGTTTCGGCGGCGCTGTGGCGCCGACCGTGGGCCCGGGCCACGCTCCTGCTCACGCCGCCGCTCGCGTGGTTCCTGCTGATCTATGTCGCCGCGCTGGTGGTGATGCTGATCACCGCGTTCTGGCAGACGAACGCGTTCACCGGGAACCTGGAACATATCTGGAGCTTCAGCAACTTCTCCGAGATCCTGACGACGTCCGCGTACCGGACCATCATCGCCAGGACGGTGGGGATGGCCGCTGGCGTGACCATCGTGGACGCGATCGTCGCGTTCCCGTTCGCCTATTACATGGCCCGGGTCGCCACCAGCCGGACCAGGACTGTCCTGTTCGTCGCCATCCTGCTGCCGCTGTGGGCGAGTTACCTGGCGAAGGTCTACTCCTGGCAGCTGATCCTCAACCACAGCGGGCTGCTGAACTGGACCCTGGCCCGCGTCTCGGTAGGGCCGCTGAGCCTGATCGACAGCAATACGGCCGTCTTCATCGTCTTCTGCTACATCTGGCTGCCGTACATGGTGATACCTACCTACGCCGCGCTCGAACGGATCCCGCCGTCGATGATCGAGGCATCCCAGGACCTGGGCGGCCGGGCCTGGCGGACGACCCGGTCAGTCATCTGGCCGCTGGCGTTGCCCGGAATAGTGGCCGGGTCGATCTTCACGTTCTCACTGACCCTGGGCGACTACATCACGCCGCTGCTGATCGGCGGGACGAACTCGGTCTTCATCGGCACAGTGATCTACTCCAACATCGGCACCGCGAACAACCTGCCTTTCGCTGCCGCGATGGCATTCGTGCCGATCGCCATCATGGCGTGCTACCTGCTGCTCGCGCGGTCAGTCGGCGCCTTCAGGGAGCTGTAGATGGAGCCCCTAGGCCTGCGCATCGCCCTTCGCGTCTGGGTGGCGGTCGTACTGGCATTCCTGTTCGTGCCGATCATCCTGATCGTGCTGTACTCCTTCGACACCTCCACGGTGGAAAGCTGGCCGATCGCCGGATTCACGCTGCGCTGGTTCTCGATCGCCTGGCACGACCCGCAGGTTCGGGCCGCTTTCCTGCTGTCGGTCAAGGTCGGCCTGGTGGCCACCGGCGTCGCGCTGATACTCGGCTCGGCGGTCGCCTACTGCCTGCGCCAGTTCACCTTCTTCGGCCGGGAGGCGATCTCCTTCCTGCTCGTGCTGCCGATTGCGTTGCCTGGCATCATCACCGGCATCGCGCTGAACTCGTTCTTCTCGTTCACCGGGATACAGTTCTCGATCTGGACCATCGTCATCGGCCACGCCACGTTCTGCATCGTGGTCGTGTTCAACAACCTGATAGCGCGGCTGCGCCGGATGCCGAACTCCCTGGCGGAGGCATCGATCGATCTTGGTGCCCGCGGCTGGCAGACCCAGCTCTACGTGACGCTGCCAGGTGTCGCGACGGCGCTAGTTTCCGGTGGGCTGCTGGCGTTTGCCCTGTCGTTCGACGAGGTCATCGTCACCGTCTTCACTGCGGGCGCGCAGAACACCCTGCCAATCTGGATATTCGGCGCGATCCGGCTAGGTCAGCAGCTTCCCGAGGTGAACGCCGTGGTCACGGTCGTGATCCTGCTGACCATCATCCCGGTGATGGTGGCCGCGCGAATCGCCGGAACCGGAGCGGCCACTATCTCCGGCCGCGCCCGCGGCACGGCCGCTGACGCCAGCTGACCAACGCCAGGCGGATTCGGAGCGCGCCAAGCGGGTACCGGTGAACGGGCGGAGGATTATCCTAGTAATAACGTATGCCAAGTAGGTTTGATCGCCAGGAGGAGCCGTGCCGCTGCCGGACTTCTTCATCGCAGGTGCGCCGAAGGCTGGCACGACGGCGCTGCATTCAGCGCTAGCCCGCCACCCAGCCCTGTTCATGTCTGCCGTCAAGGAGCCCAAGTTCTTCCTCACCGACGGGCCGCCGCCGGCCAAGGGCGGGCCCGGAGATGCCAAGACGTACCGGGAGCATGTCTGGCGCCGCGCCGACTACGAGGCTCTGTTCGAAACAGCGCCGCCAGGAGCGCTGAGCGGCGAGTCGACGCCCTTTTACCTGTACCGGCACGACGCCCAGCTACGCATCCGCGCCCTGATCCCGCAGGCCCGGATGATCATCGTGCTGAGGGACCCGATCGAGCGAGCGCATTCCAACTGGGCGCACTTGTGGTCGGCCGGACTGGACCCGATCGGGGACTTCATTCGGGCCTGCCAGGCCGAGGCGCAGCGCACGGCGGCCGGCTGGGCCGACTTCTGGCGCTACAAGGACCTCGGCCGGTACGGCCGTCAGCTCGAACAGCTGTACACCGTGTTCCCGGCTGACCAGGTGTTCATCATCCGGTACCGGGAGATGATCGACGACCCGGCGGGCACCCTGGACAGGGTCTGCCGGTTCCTCGGCGTCGAGCCGGGTCTCATCAGCGAGGTACCCAGGGAGAACGTCACGGCCCATCCGCACGAAACCCGCAGGCACCTGGCCCTGGCCAGGCTGGCACGGGGCGGCTCAGCGATCACCGCGCGGCTGCCAGGGCACGCGGGTTCGGCGCTGACGGACCGGGTGGAGCGGCGCCTGCAGCAGGGAGCTGCGCCGCGGCGGCCGCTGACGTGGGACGAGCGAGCGCAGCTGATCGGTGAATACGAGGAAGACGTTAGCCTGCTCAGCTCGATAACCGGCCACGACTTCAGCGACTGGGTACGGCCGAGGGAGACCTCCGGCGGTCTGGTGGGCGCGAGGCCGGACGGCCAGTCGCAAGCGCGCAACGGCCGCCCGCGCGAATACTAAGAGGCCAGCGCGTCTGCGCCGGACCGCAGCTCGGTTCTCAGCTCGTGCCGCCCGTCGGCGCGGGTCAGCTCGTAGTAGATGCGCTCACGGCCATCACCCAGCTCGACGACGTCGAGATAACGCAGGCCACCCGCCCCGGCGGCGGACTGGGCAACGGGGACCTGACCGATCGCGGTCAGCTCGGCCGGGGAGTCGCCTACGGCGACGCCGGTTCTCTCCTCGTAGTTCTCTGCCGCGCTGGCCCGGCCGTCGTAGTAGGCGACCAGTCGATCGGTGCCGAACCGCACCGCGCTGACCCGCACTCCGCGCGAGTCCCAGGCTCCTGGCCGGGGCTGCAGCGCACTGCCGTGCCAGGTCCAGTCGATCCCGTCAGCGCTGCTGGCATAGTCGGTTCTCATCCGGTCGGTGTTGTCCGGATCGCCGAGCGGATGGACCGATGCCCACAGGTGCCAGATCGCACCGTGCCAGACAATGACCGGATCCTTGACCGCGAGGGCCGCATCACCCGGCAGGACAGTCCTGCGCTGGCGCGGATCGAATCTGTCCGGGGCTGATGCTTCCAGCAACTCGACTCGCCAGTGCTTGGTCCCCCGGGTTGCGCAGCTCAGGTACAGGCGCCAGGTGCCGCCGGGGGTCAGCACCAGCGCGGGCCGTTCCAGCGACTCGGTGTCCATCTCGTCCTTGGTGATGACCTGGACGGTCTGGAACCGGACGCCGTCGGCCGAGCGGGCGATCGCGATCGCGTAGCCGCGTCCCTTGCCCACGGGCCGGCGCAGGCGGTAGGCGAGAAAGATCTCATCTCCGGCCAGCATGGCGCTCGGAGCACCTGCCCAGGTCCCCGCCTCGGTGCCCGGCGGCTCGATGGCCAGCACCGAGCGGTCCGGATCAGGTATCAGCTCTGCCAGCGGGACGGGGCACTCGTCGGCGATCACCTAACAAAGGATATGCGACGACTTAGCCGACTTTCGCCGCACGTCCCGCCCAGAACGGCGCCCGCAGCTGCCGCTTGAGGATCTTGCCGGAACCAGTCCGCGGCAGGTCGTCCAGGTACGAAACCGACCGCGGAATCTTGTAGCTGGCCAGGTGCTCACGACCGTACGCAGCGATCTCGTCCGGAGAGAGCGAGCTGCCGGGAGCGAGGACCACGGTCGCGTGCACTATCTCGCCCCATTCCTCGGACGGGATTCCGAAGACCGCGACGTCGTAGATCGCCGGGTGCTGCTCAAGCGCCGCCTCGATCTCCGCGGGGTAGATGTTCATGCCGCCCGAGATGATCATGTCGGTCTTGCGGTCGCAGATGTACAGGTAGCCCTCGTCGTCCCAGTAGGCGATGTCCCCCACGGTGTGGTAATCGCCGCGCCGGGCCGCCTCGTAGCTGTCCTCCTGCTTGTAATACTCGTTGAACACGCCCTTAGAGCGCACGTAGAGCTCACCTGGATGATCCGGGCCGGTGGCCGTCACCTCGTTGCCGTCTTCGTCGAGCAGCACGACCTCGATGCCTGGAGCAGGCTTACCGCACGACCCGGGCTTGCGCATCTGATCCTTGGGTTCCAGCACGCAGTCGACGCCAAGCTCGGTCGAGCCGTAGATCTCCCACAGCGATTCCGGCGGGAAATCGGCCACGTAGCGCTGCTTCAGCGCGAAGCTCCACGGCGCCGCGTTCGCCAGCATGACCCGCATGGATGACCGGTCGTAACGCTGCTTCACCTCATCGGGCAGCGCGCAGATCATGCGGACCAGCGCAGGCGCTGAGAACGTGGAGGTGACCTTGTAGGTATCGACCAGCCGCAGCCAGTCCTCGGGGTCGAACTTGCGCTGCACCAGCATGGTCTGACCGAATACCAGGGCCACGGTCATGAAGGCGCTAGGTCCGCTGTGGTAGAGCGGGCCAGAGGTCAGGTAGATGTCGTCGGGCCGGTAACCGATCAGGTTCAGCAGGCCAGCCACCGTGTCCGGATCGGTGCCGTACCGGACGGCGCCCTTGGGCTTTCCGGTAGTTCCGGACGTGTAGATCATCGTCGCGCCGGCGGCCACCTCGTCACTCAGTTCCGGCGGCGGCTGATCGGAGGCGCTGGCGATCAGGTCATTGCCGAGCATGCCGTCCGGCGGCGTGCCGTTGACCACGATCACGTGCCGCAAGCTCGGCAGGACGCCGACCAGCCCGGCGAACAGGTGCGCGTACTCAGCATCGACGTACGCGATCTCCGCGTCGGAGTGGCCGATGACGTACCTGGCTTCCTCCACGGTCAGCCGGTAATTCAGCGGGACTGCCACCGCGCCGATCTTGCGGGTAGCACTCATGACCGCGACTACCTGCGGCGAGTTCGGGCCGCACCAGATGACCTTCTGGCCGGCTGCGGCGCCCAGTGTCAGCAGTGCATTCGCCACCCTGTTGGCCTCGGCCTCGAACTGCGCGTACGTCCACTGGACGGAATCGCCGCTGCCCTTGTCATCGATGACGGCGAGCTTGTCCGGCTGAGTACCGGCGTAGACCGTCAGGATGTCTGGCATCGCACCTGCCCCTCATCGAGCTGACCCTCGCTACTTCCAGGTACACCCTGTACCGAATGACGCTCGGTTGTCACCATCTGAACCACGGATTTTCTGGCACTCAGCCGGTACGCGGGCGTCCGGGCCGCCGTCGGGGTCAGCAGGCGCGAGCCAATCGCAGCGCCGCGTCGACCAGGCCAGCCGCCCGCAGTGCGGCCTGCCGTTCTTCGGCCTCGGTCTGCGCGACGAGCTTGTCCGGGTCCTGGCCTTCGCGCTCGGCTTCGGCCTTCCCGCCATCGGCTAGCCATCGGCTCAGCTGGGCCGCGTCCACCTCCGGGTGGAACTGGACGGCAAGGTGCCTGCCCAGGCTGAAGGCCTGGACGCACACATCGGTGTGCGCCAGCAGCCGCGCACCGGCAGGCGGCACGCAGAGATCACCGTGGAACTCTAGCCACGGGCCCTCCTCGATCAGCTCTGGCGCGAGCGTGTCCACCGTCGTCCAGCCGATCTCCTTGCGGGGAGCGGCTTCGACCCGGCCGCCAAGGGCCGCCGTGAGGGCCTGCGCCCCGAAGCAGATACCGAGGACAGGAACGCCGGCCGCGTCGGCCGCCCGCAGCCAGGCGAGCTCGGCCCCGATCCACTGGCCCACCTGGGCGTGGTCATACACCGACCAGGACGCACCCAGGACAACCACATGGTCGACGCCGTCGAGCGCGGGCATGGGGCCATCTCCGGGCACGAGGTGCACGGCTAGCTCAGCCCCCCGCGCGCGGAACGCGTCAGCTATGAAGCCAGCGTCGTCGATCTCATGGTGCCTGATAACGATCACTCGCATCCGTGTCTCCCGCCTGCGCCCGCCTTAGGCCATTGTGAGGGGAACGGGGTCCGCTGCGCATACGCGGTCGCAGCTGCTGGTCCCGTGAATGCGGAGTTGCCTGGCCCAGAGGCCGGGTGATTCCGCACCCGTGAACGGCACCGGCCGCCTAAGGCGGCTCCGCGGCAGAAATAGGGAGTACTGCCGATCCGCGGTACCGGGCCTTACCGCGAGTGTGCATGGTGCGGGCCTCATCCGGGGCCCGGACTCAAGGAGGAAGCACCATGCACCCCTATCTCACCCAGGCGGTGGCGGCAGAGCGTGACGCCGATTTCCGGCGGGCCGCAGCGGCGAATCACAGGGCGCGGCTCGCCGTGATGCTGACCAGGACGCGGCTGTCAGCCGGGGCTACCACGGTCAGCAAGTCGTCCGTGTCGCGCGCGGCATAAGGCCGTGGCGCACGAGCAACTGCGGCATCAGCCGGCCCTCGCCGGGCTAGTTAATGACGGCGTTGCCGCCTACCAGCCGGGCAGGCCTGGCCAGTGGCCAGGCCTGCCGGGCCTCAGTCACCCTTGACGTTGACGATCTGGCGGAGCATGTGCCGGATCTCCACCAGGTCGACAGCGTCGGCCATCACCTGATCCACATCCTTGTAGGCTCCCGGAATCTCATCAAGGAATGCGTCTGTCCTCCGCCACTCGATGCCCGCCATGGCAGCGTCGAGTTCCGCGCGAGTGAACCTCTTGCGCGCGGCAGTTCGGCTGAACATCCGGCCGGCCCCGTGCGGCGCCGAGTTCAGCGCCAGCCGGCAGCCCTTACCGATAACCACGTAGGACCTCGTGCCCATCGATCCGGGGATGAGCCCAGGCCGGCCAGCCGTGGCATCGATTGCTCCCTTCCTGGACAGCCAGACCTTCTTGCCGAAGTGCTCCTCCTGCGTCGTGTAGTTGTGATGGCAGTTCACCCGCTCGCTCTCCTCGACCGGAGCGCCGATCCATTCCTGCAGGCAGTCGATGACGCGCGCCATCATCTCTTCACGATTCAGCAACGCGAAATGCTGCGCCCACCGCAGGTCCCGGAGGTAAGACCAGAACTCGGGCGAGTGCTCAGGCAGGTAAGCCAGGTCAGCATCTGGCAGCTGGATCCACCACCTCTCGCATAGCCGCCGTGCGATCTTGATGTGCTTGTTCGCCAGCTTGTTGCCGACGCCGCGCGAGCCCGAGTGCAAGAACAGCCACACACGTTCCTGCTCATCAGTTGAGCACTCAATGAAATGATTGCCGCTGCCCAGGCTGCCGAGCTGAAGCCGCCAGTTGCCGGCGATCGCGTCGGCACTGTCAGCGCCGTCAAGCTGCTCAAGCTCGCTGATCCTGGTCCCAGTGTCAGCTCGCTCGACCGACGTGTTGTAGACGCCTGCGGACAGCGGGATGGCGCGCTCGATTGCCTCCCGAAGAGTAGCCAGCTCGCGGCGCACGGCCACGTCCGTGGCGGTGAACTGGGTACGCACGGCGATCATGCCGCAGCCGATGTCAACCCCGACAGCCGCCGGGATAATCGCCTCGATCGTCGGGATTACCGAGCCGACCGTCGCCCCCTTGCCTAGGTGCGCGTCTGGCATCAGCGCTACGTGCGGGAAGATGAAGGGTAGCGTCGCGGTTCGCTCTGCCTGCCGTCGTGTCTGCTCCTCCAGAATCGACGCCCAGCTCATTAGCCGCTTAGACAGCTGCTCCATTTTCCCTTCCTCTCACGATTTGACCGGCTATCACCGTAGCTGGCTAACCATCCCGCACGCACTCGAGATTTCGACCGGGCCGCGGCGATGATACGAACACTTATTTGACTGGACGGCATACAATCGAACTCATGAACGAGTGCTTGCAGGGTTCGCTGCTCGATCTGGACGGCCTGCCCGGACCGGGCCCGCTGGACCAGATTCAGCGCACTGTGCTCGCCGACGGAGCCTGGGTTGACGTGCAGGCAGCCTGGCTGACGGGCGCGGACGAGCTTTTCAGCCGACTGCTCCAGGTAGTGCCGTGGCGGGCCGAGCGGCGAACGATGTACGACCGGGTGGTCGACGTTCCCCGGCTGCTGTGCTTCTATGCCGAAGACGAGCCGCTGCCCGATGTGATGCTGACCGCCGCCAGGGACGCGCTCGACGCGCACTACGCGGACGAACTGCGCGAGCGATTCGTGACGGCCGGTCTGTGCCTGTACCGGGACGGCAGGGACAGCGTGGCCTGGCACGGGGACACCATCGGCCGGGGCAGCTCGCAGGACACGATGGTGGCGATACTCTCGCTGGGCACGCCGCGGCCGCTGTTGCTGCGTCCGGCCGGCGGCGGATCGGCGCTGCGATTCGACGTCGGCCATGGCGATCTGCTGGTGATGGGCGGCAGCTGCCAGCGCACCTGGCAGCACGCGGTGCCAAAAACGGCGAAGCCGACCGGTCCGCGGATCAGCGTGCAGTTCCGCCCGCGAGGTGTCCGCTAAGCGAAGATTGCTAAATTTGGGTGCCCGCGGGCTCAAAGTGCGGTGGGCGCACGGTTGGCACTCTGCGGGCCGGGCAGATTATCCGGGGTGACTGCGGACGACGCGGAGGGTGCCAGAGAGCTAGCCAGCCTGGGCCTAGGCGACCCGGAGCTCGCTGACCCGGGCTCGCTGACCCGGAGCTGGCAGACCCGGAGCTGGCAGATCCTGGACTCGCGGGCGGGGGGCCAGCAGATCTGGGGGCGATACCGGTGTCCCTGGAACCTGGCAGCGATCCCGGCACGGGACAGGCACCCGGCACCGGGCACGGCCTGCTGGCACAGACGGCCGCATCACCGTATCCGCCGATCGCCGACTACGCCTTCCTGTCCGACTGCGAGGTGACGGCGCTGGTAGCGCCGAGCGGCGCGATCGAGTGGATGTGCCTGCCCCGGATTGACTCCCCGAGCGTGTTCGGCGCGGTGCTGGATCGCGAAGCCGGACGATTCCTGTTCGGGCCGGACAACATCTCCGAGCCCGCAGACCGGCGGTACCTGCCCGGCACCATGGTGGTCGAGACAAGCTGGGACTGCGGCGACGGCTGGATCGTCGTGCGCGACTGCCTGCTCATCGGCCCGTGGCGGCACGAGCATCCGGGTCGCAGTTCGCATACCAGGCCGCCGACCGACTACGACGCCGAGCACACGTTGCTGCGCACGGTGCGGTGCGTGCACGGGACCGTGCAGGTCACCATGGACTGCGAGCCTGTGTTCGACTACGGACGCCAGCGCGCTAGCTGGCGGCACACGAAGCGCGGTTACTACCAGGCTCAGATCAGCGCGGAGGACTGCGACCTCACGCTGACGCTGACGTCGGACATCCGGATCGGCCTCGAAGGACCGAGCGCACGGTCGCGCACGCTGCTGCGGGACGGCGAGACCAGGTTCTGCGCCCTGTCCTGGGGCCGGGTGGCACCGCCGGAGAACTACAAGGAGGCCTACCGGCGTCAGGTGTGGACGGCGCACCACTGGCAGCATTGGCTGGCCCGCGGCGAGTTCCCGGACCATCGGTGGCGCAACTATCTTGCCCGCAGCGCCCTCACCCTCAAGGGCCTGACGTTCGCGCCCACCGGCGCCATCGCGGCGGCAGCAACCACCTCGCTGCCGGAGACACCGGGCGGCGAGCGCAACTGGGACTACCGGTATAGCTGGATCCGGGATGCCACGTTCGCGCTGTGGGGCCTGTACACGCTTGGCTTCGAGTGGGAAGCCAGCGATTACTTCGATTTCCTCACCGAGGTGGTGGAGCGCGATACGCGGGAACATGCAGATCGTCTACGGCATCGACGGCCGATGCGATCTGTCCGAGCACACGCTCAAGCACCTGCAGGGGTACCAGGGCGCCCAGCCGGTCCGGATCGGCAATGACGCCTACGCTCAGCAGCAGAACGACGTATGGGGCGTCGTGCTGGACTCGCTGTACCTGCACACCAGGTCCCGCGACCGCCTCGACGAGCGAGTCTGGCAGATGGCCAGGAACCAGGTGGAACGCGCGCTCGAGTGCTGGCGCGAGCCCGACCGCGGGATCTGGGAAGTGCGCGGTGCTCCGCGGCACTTCACCTCGTCCAAGCTCATGTGCTGGGTGGCCGCCGACCGCGGCGCCAGGCTGGCCAGGATCCGCGACGACCACGACGCGGCCCACCGCTGGCAGCAGGCCGCCGACGAGATCCACGCCGACATCTGCGCCAACGCGCTCGACGACCGCGGCGTCTTCTGCCAGCACTACGAGACCTGGGCACTGGACGCGTCGCTGCTGCTGATGCCGTTGCTACGGTTCCTGCCGCCCGATGATCCGCGGATCCGGGCCACCGTCATGGCGATCGCCGAGGAGCTGACCGAGGACGGCCTGGTGCTGCGTTACCAGGTGGAGGAGACCGACGACGGGCTCGCGGGTCACGAGGGCACGTTTACCATCTGCTCGTTCTGGCTTGTCTCGGCGCTGTCGGAGATCGGCGAGCACCAGCGCGCGCGGGACCTGTGCGAGAAGGTGCTGTCTTATGCCAGCCCGCTGCTGCTCTACGCCGAGGAGATCGAGGCGAAATCCGGCCGCCATCTGGGTAACTTCCCGCAGGCATTCACCCACCTCGCGCTCATCAACGCCGTCATGCACGTGATCGAGCACGAGCAGGACGAGGCCCGCAGGCTGCTGACGGGAACCACTGATCCGCATGGCCGGCAGCCGAACGGCAAGCTCCGCCGCAAGGACACGCTCGGCTAGGCGGTGGCTACCTCACGCTGGCTCCGGACTTTGCGATCGGAGCGGTCCGCGCGCCCGCGGCTGCGATGAGGTCTGCGGGCGCCAGTTCGATCTCCATCCCGCGCTGTCCGGCGCTGCAGAACACGGTGCTGTGGCTGAGGGCCGATTCATCCACTATGACCGGAAGCGGCCTGCGCAGGCCGAGTGCGGTGATGCCACCCGTTACGTATCCTGATGCTTTTTCTGCTCGGGCCGGGTCGGCCATCACCGCGCGCTTGCCGCCGGCCGCTGCCGCCAGTGCCTTCAGGTCTAGACTCGCCGCGACCGGAACGACGCCGACAGCCAGCTGGCCGTCGACATCGGCGATGAGTGTCTTGAAGACCCGGCCGGGTGACACGCCGAGCGCCTCGGCAGCCTCCTGACCGTAGGACGGATGCCGCGGGTCATGTGCGTACCGGTGAATGTTGTGCGTGATGCCGAGACTGGCGAGCAGCTCGGTCGCGCGGGTGCTGCCGCGGCCTGCCATCTGGGTGAGCTTAGCGGTCCTGGCGAAAGCCGCTGGGACAGGCTGCAGGCACCGGGGAGACTGGGCAGGTGACCGACTGGGTGCTGCACGTGGACCTCGATCAGTTCATCGCGGCCGTCGAGGTCGTGCGCCGTCCGGAATTGCGCGGGCTGCCGGTCGTGGTCGGCGGCGACGGCGACCCGAGCAAGCGCGGCGTCGTCGCGACGGCGTCCTACGAGGCTCGCGAGTTCGGCGTGCACTCCGGGCTGCCGTTGCGGACGGCGCTCCGCCGCTGCCCTGACGCCATCTTCCTGCCGGTCGACCGGCCCGCTTACGAGGCCGCGTCAGCGCAGGTGATGTCGGTGCTGCGAGGGCTTGACGCGGTGACGGAAGTGATGGGCTGGGACGAGGCGTTCCTGGCCGTGCATACCGACGATCCGGAGGGCTTCGCCCGGCAGATCCAGCAGCGGATCAACACGGCTACGCAACTGAACTGCACTGTCGGCATCGGCGAGAACAAGCTCCAGGCCAAGCTGGCCACCGGGTTCGGAAAGCCCGCCGGGGTATTCCGGCTGACCCACCGGACCTGGTTCGAGGTGCTCGGTGCCGAGCCGGCCAGCGCGCTCTGGGGCATCGGCAGCAAGACCGCCGCGAAGCTGGCGGAGCTAGGCATCCGCACGGTGGCCGAGCTCGCCGAAGCCGACATCGCGATGGTGGCCGGACGGTTCGGCCCGACCATCGGGCCATGGCTGGTCCAGACCGCGCGCGGGCTCGATCCCTCGGTCGTGACCGATGAGCCATACGTCCCGAGGTCGCGCAGCCGCGAGGTCACCTTCCAGCAGGACCTGGCGGACTGGGAACAGGTCCGCGCTGAGGTCGCCGCGATCGCCGGGCGGGTCGCCGAGGACGTCGCGGCGGAGGGACGGCCAGCCGATCAGGATCGTGGTCAAAGTGCGGTACCGGCCGTTCTTCACCAGCACGCATGGCGTGCCGCTGGCCAGCGCCGCCAGCGACCCGGAGATCATCGAGGACGCGGCGCTGGCTGCACTCGGGCAGTTCACCGACCGGCGGCCGGTGCGGCTGCTCGGGGTCCGCGCCGAGTTCGCCGATCTGCTCAGGGTCGCCGGACGGATCGCAGCGTCCAACGGCCGCCATGTCACAGCCCGGCTGCCTGCCTCGTCTTAGGTCTGGTATCAGCATCTGATCGGATGAAGGGCATTGGCCCGCAGGAGGGTGAGTCACGATGCGCGTGCTAGTAATCGGAGCGACTGGCGCGATCGGGCGGCAGCTGGTTCCGCAGCTCGTGGCCGCCGGGCATCAGGTCAGCACGACCACGCGCAGCCCGGCCAAGCTCGATGGGCTGCGCGCCGCCGGAACCGATCCGCTCGTGCTGGACGGGCTGGACGGTGCGGCCGTCGGCGAGGCGGTGGCCCGTGCGGAGCCCGAGGTCATCGTGCACGAGATGACCGCGATACCGGCCAGGCTCAACCTGCGCAAGTTTGACCGGACGTTCGCGGCAACGAACCAGCTGCGGACCGTCGGCATTGACCACCTGCTCGCGGCCGCCGCCGCGCAGGGCGTCCGCCGGGTCATCGCGCAGAGCTATCGCGGGCTGGCCCAATATCCGGTCCGGCGGCCAGGTGAAGACGGAGGAGGACCCGCTTGACCCCCAGCCTCCGGCCGCTCAGCGGGCCACCCTGGACGCGATCCGCCACCTGGAGCAGGCAGTGACATCGGCGCCGCTGGACGGCCTGGCGCTGCGCTACGGCAGCCTGTACGGACCTGGTTCCTCCGACCAGTTCATCCGGCTACTCAAGCGGCGGCAGCTGCCGGTGATCGGAGATGGCGCTGGGGTGTGGTCGTTCCTGCACGTGACCGATGCCGCCGCAGCGACCGTGGCCGCGGTCACGAACGGCCAGCCGGGCATGTACAACATCGTGGACGACGAGCCTGCCACGGTCGCCGAGTGGCTACCCGTTATGGCCAGCGGCGCTGGCGCCAGGCCGCCGCTGCACGTGCCCGCCTGGATCGGGACGGCTGGCCGCTGGCGAGGCCGGGCTGTCGATGATGACGCAGATCCGCGGCTGCTCCAACGCCAAGGCCAAGCGCGAGCTGGGCTGGCAGCCGGTCTGGCCAAGCTGGCGCGACGGGTTCCGTTACGGGCTCACGCAGGCCTACCCTGCCAGCCAGGCGGCCCGATGACGCCCCGGCCAGCCGCGAACGCCAGCAGCACCGACCAGACCGCGGCGGTCTATCAGGAGCTGAAGCCGCTGCTGTTCTCCATCGCCTACCGGATGCTCAGCAGCGTGACGGAGGCCGAGGACATCGTGCAGGAGGCGTTCCTGCGCTACCACCGGGTGGTGGCCGACCGCGGCCAGCCGGAATCGCCGAAGGCGTACCTGTCCGCGATCACCACCCGGCTGTGCATCGACCAGCTCCGCTCGGCCCGGTCGCGGCGCGAGGCCTATGTCGGCGAATGGCTGCCGGAACCGCTGCTGACCCAGCGCGACCGCACTGGCGCAGCCTGCCGTCGACCCGGCCGAGCACGCCGAGCAGGCAGATTCGCTGTCGATGGCGTTCCTGCTGCTGCTGGAGCGGCTTACCCCGCTGGAGCGGGCCGTGTTCCTGCTGCATGACGTGTTCGGCTACGGCTACGACGAGACCGCGGGCATGGTCGGGCGCAGCGAGGCTAGCTGCCGGCAGCTGGCGCACCGGGCCAGGCAGCATGTCGAGGCTGAGCGGCCCCGCTTCGACGTCGAAGCCGTCGCGCGCGACGAACTGGCGGCCCGGTTCTTCGACGCTGTCGGCAACGGCGACATGGACGGCCTGCTCGAGCTGCTGGCGGCCGACGCCGAGGTGCACGGTGACGCCGGCGGCGTGCCGCCGTTCTGGCGTAAGCCGATCACCGGCCGCGAGCATGTCGGCAGGCTGCTGATCGCGGTCGGCAAGCAGCTGCGCGCAGCCGGCGGCTCGCTGCGGCTCACGGAGGTCAACGGACAGCCTGGCGCGCTGGCTGTCGGCGCGGACGGATCGCTGATCAGCGTGCTGAGCATCGACATCGTCGACGGCCGGGTTCAGCTGGTCAGGTCTGTCATCAGCCGCCCCAAGCTGCGCCACCTCGGTCCGCTCGCCGACCTGAGCAGCTTCAGCTCGCCGCGGACCAGACCGGCGGACAGCTAGCAGCCGGCCACCCGGCGCTGGCCGGGCGCTAGCCGCGGACCGCGGGTACGGCGCTGATCCGCTCGGCTAGCGCGGCCAGTGCAGCGGGCGGCGGGGTCCGGGCGGCCATCAGCTCGCGCACGAGCTTGCTGGCCCGGTCCTGGTCGCGGCCAGAGAACGGGCCGCATTCCGCAGCCCGCGCGAGTGCCTCCGTCGCCTCGTCGACCTGACCGCGCAGCCCGTAGGCGCGGGCCACGTCGATGAGCATGCGCACCCGGCGACCCGGCGACAAGGACGCCGGGTCGACCGACGCAGCGGTGCGAAGCGCGTGGCCGGAGTCGCCGAGATCCACGCTGACGGCGATCTCGTACAGCGCGACGTACTGCGCGCCGAACTCGGGAATGCCATTGGCATGCTGGTCGCCCAGCCGGTGCGCTAGCAGCCGCGCCTTCGCCAGGTGGCCGTAGGCGGCTGCCGGATGATTGAGCCGGCCTTCGACGGCGGCGCGAAGCAGGGTCAGCCCGCCACAGAGCGACAGCGCGTCCGGATCGCCGAGCTCAGCCAGCCCGCGCAGCGCTATCACGGTGGTCCGGGCGGTCTCATTTGCCAGTACATACTCACGCGAGTCGAGGAAGGCGAGCGCGAGCCGGTACTGCCCGGCAGCCACGAGCAGCAGGTTGCCCGCCTGCTCCGCCGCCGCCATCGCGCGGTCAGCCGCGATCCAGGCTGCCATCGGCTCACCAAGCTTGACCAGCGCGGCCGAGCAGGTCTGGTACGCGATAGCCGACAGCTCCCAGGCCTCCGCCTGCTGGGCGGCCGCGGGCACGCGCACCGCCGCCTCCAGCCCGGGCAGCAGCCCGCGCATCACGTCGGTGAGCTCGTCGTACCCCTCGGCCCGCGCCAGCGCGCAGGCCCGCTCGGTGTCCGCCCGCAGCGTCGCCAGCGCAGGCGGTGTGCTCTCGCCCAGCATGGCGCACAGCGCATGCGCACCGGCCAGCAGCACGCGCATGCCCTCGGCGGCCGAGGATCGCCGGGGCGGGCCAGCGTCGGCCGGCGTGCCCGCAGTGAGTTCCGCAAGCGGTAATTCCAGCGCGTCGGCGAGACATCTGAGAACGGAGAGCCGGTCGATCGGCTGAACGCCGCGTTCCAGCTCGGACACCCACGCGACAGGACGGCCGACTCTGGCGGCCAGCTCAGGCTGGGACAGCCCGTGCCGGCGGCGCTCCTGGGCGATCCTGCGCCCGAGCACCTGCTGGTACTCCCTGGCGTCCACCTGCGCGGTCCCTCCGTAGCGGGTCAAGGCCGCAACTGCCCGCCAAGTTCTCGTGGCGTGATCAGGCCAGCGAAAACTGCATAAAGAGAATTGCACGCGAATGCGTCTCACGCAAGTGCGTGAAATGCGATTCGCGTCCGGACCGGCCGGACTAGCGGCAAGCACCGGTCCGCCGACCTGTCAGGGCGCGCATCAGTCCGGTCTGATCGGGTGTCAGCGGTGCGCTAGTCTGCCGCCGCGCGGCTCAGTTGATCGTGACGAGGAGAACCATGGTCGTTCCGCTAGGCCGTGCGCTACATCGCGGC
This sequence comes from uncultured Actinomycetota bacterium, assembly GCA_963795265.1. Taxonomy (GTDB): domain Bacteria; phylum Actinomycetota; class Actinomycetes; order Streptosporangiales; family Streptosporangiaceae; genus JAJYUU01. Next base: position 233,994 of record CAWCHF010000023.1, read on the forward strand.
GGCCGTAGGGGTCCTGCTCGTCGCCACCTCCGCGAGCAGCGTCATCGGCACGCTGATCGTGCCCCGGTCGGTCGCCAGCTGGCTGACCCGGAGGATAGACCAGCTGGTCAACGCCGTATTCGTGGTGGTGACCAGGCCGTTCGCCGACTATCGCCGCCGCGACCGGATCCTCGCCACGCACGCGGCGACGCTGCTGCTGGCTCAGCTTGTCGGCTGGCTCGGGATGTTCTTTGTCGGTTTCTCCCTGATCTTCTGGCCGCTGGTGCACGGCGGTATCACGAGAGCATTCCGACCGCCGGACCCGGCGCTATGGGAGATCGGCTCGGACGCCGCCCACGGCGGCTGCCGAGCAGGCCATCCTCGACATCGCCTCGCTGACCGGGATCATCACCGTCACCCTGCAGATCGCCTACCTGCCCACCCTGTACTCCGAGTTCAACCGCCGGGAGAACGCGGTCGCCCTGCTCAACGCCAGGGGCGGCGTGCCGAGCTGGGGGCCCGAACTGCTGGCCCGCACGCATTACGCTCTCGGCTCCGGCGTCTCCACCATTGACACGCTGCCCGACCTGTACGCGGACTGGGAACGGTGGGCGGCCGACGTCGCCGAGAGTCACACCACCTATCTCCCGCTGGTCTGGTTCCGATCGCCGAGGCCCAAGTCTTCCTGGGTGACCGCGCTGCTGGCAGTGCTCGACTCCGCCGCGCTCATGCTCTCGCTCTCGCCGCAGGAGGCGCCGGTCGTGCCGGCCAGGCTGTGCCTGCGGGCGGGCTTCACCTGCTTCAACGAGATCGCCAGGGCGATGGGCTTCGCCATCCCCGAAGAGCCTGACGTCGAGCCGCGGCATCAGCCTCAGCTACGAGGAGTTCCTGGATGCCATCGCCCGGATGCGGAAGGTGGACTTCCCGATCGAGCGCGAGCGCGAGCGAACGCGTGGCCCGACTTCGTCGGCTGGCGGGTGAACTACGAGCAGGCGGCCTACGCCATCGCCCGCGCCGTGGATGCAGTGCCCGCGCTCTGGTCAGGTCCGCGCCGGCACCCTGAGCAGTCAGCCGATGCCGCCGATCCGGCCGCCGACAGGGCCGCCCGCCGGACGGCCAGTGACGAAGGACGGCGCCAGGCACGCCTTAACAGCTGACCGGCTCTAACTGGCGTTCGCGGCGTCCCCGCGCGCACTGCGCCGGGCCCTGGTCGGTGTCCGCGGCGTCCGGGTCAGTCACTGCCGTCGGACCAGTCGGCCACCCGGTGCGCCTGACGGTGCGCCGCCCTTCTGCGTCCCGCCAAGGATGCAGGGAACGTGGCCGGCTCCGGCAGCGGCTCTAGATCAGGCGATCGCCAGGCCGGACTCAGCCGTCTCAGGCCGGTAGTCCGGCAGGCTCGTCGCCCGGCGTCGCCGCCGGCCGGCCAGCCTGCGCCGTCGCGGCGGGCCGGCTGGCCTGGCCGCCGGCAGCGCCATGTCCGCAGCCGGCGTGAGCCGGACAGCGGACGTTACTGCTGCAGGCTCGGACCCCGCTAGCTTGCTCGGCCGCCGGCGGTCGGCAGCGGCTCGGGCGCTGGCAGCGTGACGTCACCCAGCGCCGGGGACAGCACCCGCGCCGCGGCGTCGACGGCGAGGTCGCGCATGGTGTCGCCGATCAGCCGAGCCGCGTAGGCCAGCAGGCTCTGCCGTTCGTCTCCGGTCTCCTGGTGCGAGGCGGCATACAACTCGTCGGCGAGCGCACCGATCAGCGACTCGGCCGTCGGCCACTGGCCGACGGCCCGCCTGGCCTCCGGCGTTACCTTGAAGACGTACCAGAACCGCGGGTCGCCGCCGGTCGTGGTCTTCCGGAAGTCGACGTAGACCGGGTCCAGCGCCTCCAGCGATTTGGCTACCTGCGCCGGGTCTAGGCCGGTGCGGGCCGCGATGTCGGTGACAGTCACCATGTAGCTCTGCTCGAGCAGGCCAACTGTCGCATCAAGCACCGGCAGGTCTCGAACTGCCCAGGTGTCGTGCACAGCGCCACTGCCTAACCGGGACCAGGCCGCGCAGGCCGCGCAGCGGCTTGGCCGGTCCCTATCTCGTCGGTTTGACCCCGGTTCACGTGCCAGGGCCGATGTATCCGGCAGTTACGAGAGTAGCGAGAATGGGCACGACTAGCAGTGCCAAGTCTTCTTCGTCCCGTCATGTGCTGCCCTAGGAGGCGCTGTCAGCCGCGGCGGCCTGGCTGGCGGCGCTGCCAGCAGGCGGTGCCGGGCTGGCCAGTTGGTGCCGAAACGACCCGGCAACGTCGCTAAGCTGTGCGGGCCCGCAACGAGGCGGCCAGATTGACGTGAGAGGAACATCATGAGTAACGACACCGGAGTCGAGCGGACCCTGGTGCTGCTCAAGCCCGACGCGGTAGCCAGGGGCCTGGCTCGGGCGCGTGCTCGCCCGCTTCGAGGATGCCCTGCTCAAGGTGGTCGCGGCCAAGATGGTCTGGATGGACGCCGACCTGACCAGGCGGCACTACTTCGATCTCGAAGACCGGTTCGGGCCTGCCGTCTACAACGCGATGGCCGAGTTCATGCAAAGCGGGCCGGTGATTGCCCTGGTGCTCGAGGGCGTCGAGGCGGTCGCCTGCACTCGCAAGCTCGTCGGCTCCACCTATCCCGATCAGGCTCCGCCCGGCACGATCCGGGGTGATTTCGCTCACATGAGCCGGGCTTATGCCAACGAGCGGGGTATCGCGGTAGCGAACCTGGTGCACGCGTCCGGCAATGTCGAGGAAGCCGCACCACGAGATCGACGTGTGGTTCGCCAAGGACGAGATTCATGACTACCCGTCGATGGCCGAGCGCTACATCCGCTAGCTAGCCTGCGGGCGCATCCTCAGCTGGTTGTCCCAGCCAGCGCTCCAGCCAGCCGAATTGCTCAGCCAGGGTGTGCAGCACTGACTCACGCGCGAGGTAGCCGTGGCTCTCGTGCGGCAGCACGACCAGCCTGGCCGTGCCTCCGGTGCCCTGGATGGCCTGGAACAGCCGCTCCGACTGGATCGGGAACGTGCCGGAGTTGGCATCGCGCTCGCCATGGATGAGCAGCAGCGGAGTCGTGATCTTGTCGGCGTACCGGAACGGCGACATCCGGTCGTAGACATCTGTCGCCTCCCAGAAGCTGCGGCGTTCGGCCTGGAAGCCGAAGGGCGTGAGGCTGCGGTTGTACGCTCCGCTTCGGGCGATCCCGGCCGCGAACAGCTCGGTGTGGGCAAGCAGGTTGGCGGTCATGAAGGCGCCGTAACTGTGGCCGCCTACCGCGACCCGCCGCGGGTCGGCGATGCCAAGTCCCGCCAGCGCGTCAATGTGGGCGGCCGCCGCCGCCGTGATCTGCTCCACGTAGCTGTCGTTCATCGTCTCGGGGTCACCGATGACGGGCATGGTGGCGTTGTTCAGTACGGCGTAGCCGCGCAGCACGAACCACACCGGGTCGGAGGCGCTCAGCCGGGTAAACCGTTCGCTGCTGCCGCGCACCTGGCCTGCGGTCGCCGCATCGCCGTAGTCGAGTGGGTAGGCCCAGATCACCAGCGGCAGCGCGCCGTCCCGCCCGGCCTGGTAGCCGGGCGGCAGGTGCAGCATGCCGGTCAGCTGGACGCCGTCGCCGCGATCGTAGGTCACTAGGCGCTTGTCCATGCCGGTGAGCTGGGGGTGCGGATCCGGCCAGGAGGTGAGCTGGGTACGGGTGCCATCGCTCAGCCGCACGATCGCCAGGTTCGGCGGTTCAGTCCGGCTCTCGTGCCAGATCAGCAGCGAGTCCCGGTCCTCGGCCACGAAGCCGAGGACCTGCTCATAGCTAGTCTGCGGGGACTGGAAGATCCGCTCCGTGCGCAGATCGGCCAGATCGAGGCAGTCCAGGAAGGGCCGGTCACCGTCCGGACTTGCACCCTCGCCGCGCAGGTAGATCCGGCTGCCGTCCTGCAGCACCGTGCGGGTGCCATCCGGGTGCACGGTCATCATCGGCGACCCCGGGTCACGGTACGACTCGTCAGCGGAGTGGTCGAAGATAACCCGGCTAGTGCCTGGATCGGCCAGGTCGGTAAGCCGCGAGGTGATCCAGCGACGGTCGCGGTCGTGCTCAGTGATCAGCAGGCTGCCCGCCTCGACCATGTCGTACCAGCCCAGGCAGCGGTGCTCGACGAGGACGCACGCCTGCGGCTCGGCGTCGAACGGGGCCTGGAGCCGGAATACCTGATCGCGATGGGCAGCCTTCGCGACCGGGTCACCGCCGTCCAGTGCCTCGGTCCAGACCAGGCTGGCCGGCACTGACTCCTCCCAGGAGACCATCCGCGGCCCGACCGGTACGCCGTGACGTGGCACCTCATCGCTGACCGGCAGGTCGGCGATCACCCTTTCGAGTTCGCCGGCGGCCGACCAGACCTCAACGCGCCGGGCGAAGTAGGGGAACGGCACCCGGTAGGAGAACGGCCGTTGCAGCCGGTAAACCAGCAGGTGAGCGCCGTCCGGCGAGTCGCTGAAATAGTAGTAGAGACCGGGCGGCCCGAGTTGTACGGCCGCGCCCGACTCCGGGTTCACCCGCAGCGGGACGGACGTAGCCAGCGCCTCGAACACATCCGCGTCAGCGTCGGTGCGCAGCAGGTCAGTGAACGTCGCCATCTGGGAGCGCTTCCCCGCTGTTTCCTCCACCTGTGGCTCGATCGGCTCGGGCCCAGCCGCGGCGGATGCCTCCGGCGCGCCGAGCACGACCAGCGATGCCCCGTCCCGTGACCAGCGGACGGTGGAACCGGTGGAGGCTGGGTCGCCGCCGAGCACGTCTCTCACCCGCAGTCCCGGCACCTCGGCGGCGGTCGCGGACTGGGCGTCGGCAACCCAGACGGCCACGCCGTCAGGCTCGTCGACGGTGAACGCGAACCGCAAGCCGTCCGGCGCCCAGGTCGGCACGCTGACTGACTTGCCTGCGGGCAGCTCGAGCTGGCGCGGCTGGCCGCCCGGCAACGCCAGTACGGAGATCCCGGTCAGCCTGCGAGTCCGCTGCCGACCGCGGATCGCCGGATCGAGCCGGAGACCCGCAAGCGCCAGCCACGGACGGGCCAGGTGGGCCACCGGCGGATGCGACTCGTAGTGCACGAGCGCGACGAACCTGCGGCCAGGGCCCACTGACGCCGCCGGCGTCGGCGGCGCATCGATGATGGAGACGATGTCGCTGGCCGGGACCTGATACGCCACGATTACGGTTCCTCCCCTTGCTGACCGGACCGGCTAACCGGATCCCCCGCCGGGTCTGCGGCTACCGGTTGCCCGCAGACCGATAGTTTCAGGCGCGATTGCCGGCACCAGCACCGCATCCGCCGCGCTGCTCCGTTGCACTGGCCGGCTGGGCAGCAGGCACCGGGCTCACTACCGCGTTGCCTGGTAAGCCCTGGGTCGCTCAGGCAGCGGAGCTGGCGGCACGCGAAGCACCCTGGCGACCCAGGCTGGCAGCCACCAGTTCCATCGGCCGAGCAGCGACACGATCGCCGGCACCAGCAGCGACCTGACGACGGTGGCGTCCAGCAGGATGCCGGCCCCGACCCCGGTCGCAAAGATCTTCAGGAACGTGAAAGGCGCGCTGGCCAGGGCCGCCATTGCCAGGAAGAGGATCAGCGCGGCCGAGGTGACCAGCCTGCCGGTGCGTCCGATGCCGGTGATCACGGCCTGGTTCGTCGATCCGCAGAGGTCATACTCCTCCCGCATCCGGCTCAGGATGAAGACCTCGTAGTCCATCGACAGGCCATAGACGAAGGCGAACACGAACAGCGGAATCCAGCCGGTGATGGCACCGGTGGCCGGCAGTCCCCAGATTGGCTGTGACCCGTAACCGTCCTGCCAGACCAGCACGAGCACGCCGTAGACCGCGCCGACTGACAGCAGGTTCGCCAGGATCGCCTTCAGTGGCAGCAGCAGCGAGCGGAACGCCCTGGCCAGCAGGATGAAGGTGATCAGCGCCAAGCCCAGCAGCACATAGGGGAAGTCGCCGTAGAGCGAGTGGATCTGATCGACCAGGCCGATCGAGTAACCGCCGACCAGCGCCTGCGGCTCGGCGCGTGCCACCGCGGTACGGACCGCCGCGGCTGTCGTCAGGCCGCCGGGCCCGGCACCGTCCGCGACCGGCAGGGCCACGATCAGCGAGGTACCTCCGCGATGCCAGCCAGGCCCGGACGGTGCTACTGCGGCTCGGATGCCCGGCGTCTGCCTGACTGCGGAGACCGCCGTGCCAGGGCTGGCGCCTGGCCGGCAGCAGCACCTCGACCGGGGCCAGTACTCCCACCGGGATGCCCGCCTGCTCCAGCATGACGACGCCCGAACGCGCCGGGCCCCGCTGGGATAGCGAGTTGGTGCTCGCATCGCCGACATGCATGCCGAGAGCCGCCGCACAGAGCACCAGCAGCACGGCAAGACCGCTGGCCGCCGCTAGCCAGCGCCAGCGCACCACCAGGCGAGCCCAGGCTGTCCAGCCCCGGCTCGGGTTGCCCTCGTGCCGTACCCGCGGCCATTCCAGCCGCGGCCCGATCCCGGCGAGAATCGCGGGTACCAGCGTCAGCGTGACGGCGACGCTGATCAGCGGGATCAGCATGCCGCCGATGCCGATGCTGCGGATGAACGGGATCGGCAGCGCGATCAGCGCCAGCAGGCCGAGCGCAACAGTGATGCCGCTGAATACGATCGCCCGGCCGGCCGTATGCATCGCCCGGCGAATCGCTTCCTGGTTGTCGCTACCCTGCGCCAGCTCCTCCCGCCAGCGGGTAATGAGCAGCAGCGAGTAGTCGATGGCGACGCCAAGGCCGATGAGTCCAACCAGGAACTGCACCACGAAGTTGACGTTCATCAGATACGTCAGGCCAAGTATCGCCAGGAACGCGGTTGTCACCGACGCAGCCGGCGATCAGCAGCGGCACTACGGCCAGCAGCGAGGCGAAGACAAACGCGAGCACGGCCAGCGCACCGAGCGCGCCGATCACTATCTCGCCCTGCACCCCTGGTCCGCTGCGGGAACCGCCCGAGGTAGTCAGCGGCGACAGCCCGGTCACCTGCACCTGCGAGCCCGGCGGAAGGTAATGCAGCAGCGTGGCCCGGACCGCTGCGGTCGGGATCACGGGATCCTGCAGCGAGTTGCCGTTGGTAGGCGTGAACATCAGGCCGAACGTCGTCCGGCCGTCGGCGGACACGAAGCCGCGGTCGCCCGTGCTCGCATACGAGACAACCCGGCTGGCAGCCTGGCCGGTGGCACCGATGCGGGCTACCGCAGCGAACCCTGCCAGCAGGTCGGCGCGCGGCCCGGGCTGGCTGGCCGTCATGCCGGCGGGCAGCCTGATCACCGGAACCAGCGGCGTTTCCGGGCCGCCGCTGCGGTAGTGCGCCACGATCGCCGCGTCCGCGATGTCGCTGCCCGTACCGGGGATCTCGAAGCTCTGGCTCAGATGGCTGCTCAGCACGGACGAGGCGTAGCCGCCCACCACGAACGCGACCAGCCAGAACAGGCCGACGAGCCGCCGGTGCCGCAACACGAACCCGGTCAGAGCTTCCATGGCGCCAGGCCAGACCTTTCCGGCCCGGGCTGCCTGGATCCGGGCCGGTCTGACCTTATCTCAGCCCGCTGACAACGGACTGGCCCGGCGCCAGCGCGCGCAGATCGCTGGTTCCTGACGGCAGCGACTAGGCGCCACCCGATGCTTCGCAGCCTGCGCCTGGATCCCAGTGCGCTGGGATCCAGGCGGTGCCTCAGTACCAGCCAGCGCTGATCTCGTGATTCCAGGCGCCTTCCGGCGAGCCGTAGCGCTGCTTGATGTAATGCAGGCCCCACAGGATCTGGGTCCGCGCGCTGCTCTGCCAGTGCGGGCCCGCGCTTGCCATCTTCGAGCCCGGAACGGCCTGCGGGATGCCATACGCGCCCGAGTAGGCATTGAGCGCGTGGATGTTCCAGCTGCTCTCCCGCGACCAGAGCAGGTTGAGGTAGTGGAACTGGCGCTGACGCCAGCGGAACCTGTGCAGCAGCTGCCGGGCGATCTGCTTGGCAGTCAGCCGGTGGCCTTTACCGCCTTCGCTGACTCCGCCGCCGCTCGCATCCGGGCGTTCCCCGCTCCGGCCATCGACGGTCACGAAGAGCGCGTCCAGGCTGGCCGGCCGAGGGCGCGCCGCGACACTGGCCGGCCGCGCCGGAGTCGTCCGGATGACGGGCGCCGGCCGCGAGATCGCGGCTGGCTGCGCAGCCGAGGCGACGGACCAGGCACCAAGGGAGCCGGCCACGGCCGCCAGGGCCACCGCAGGGCCGGCCAGGGCGAGATGCCGCCTGGCTGTCCAGGCGGGCCTGCGGTCGTGCTGACGGAAATCGTGCCGCTGAAGATCGTTCTCGGAAAGCTCGGACTGGGGGAGGTTGGATGTCCTGGGGAGGGACAAAACGTGCCTTCTGTCGGGCGCGCCTCGCGCGCTCGGCTATCACCCTGCGCCGACTGCCAAGTCAGGTGGGGCCTGACGAGGCATCGCAGCGTGCGGACTTGTCGCAGGTCCAGGGCGACGGGGCCGCTCACGGCAGCCGTCACGCACGCGGGGTGCTGTCGAACGCATACTCTGCCCGATGTTCGCCAGCCATGTGGCCGCAAATGGCATTACAAGGGTATGAGGTAAATCACATTTATCAGATTGTTATCTGCAGAATTGTACTGATGATTCGCATTAAGCAATTCCACTGTTTCGCTAGTGGCCAGTGGGACCACGTGGCCCTGGCCAGATAGCGCCTGACGGCGCACTGACGCCCGCCCTGACGGCCCTGGATCCAGGCGCAACGACATGTTCTGCCCGTCTCGGCCGATAGCGTTTGGTAGCCGGACGTTTACTCGTTGTCAGCACGGATGTCCCGCGCGGCCGCCAGGATGAGACCAGCTATCTGGCCATCTTTCGGCCAGAGCAGGCGCCATACCTGCGAGTCACCCACAGGAGGGCACGGCGTGCGAGTCTGGACCGGATCCATGCAGGCGGCAGGACTAGCGCGGTGGCAGCTGGCACAGTTAGCGGGCGTTACGGCGCTGGCGCTGGCCGGTCCGGTCTGCGTCACTAGTGCCGCTCACGCCACGGTCAGCCGACCTGCAACGCACCTGCCTGCAACGCGCCGGCCAGCAGCACACCAGCCGGCCACCCGCCCCGCAGCACACCAGTCCGCTGCGCACCGGTCGGCATCACATCAGCCCCGGTCGCTGGGCCAGCGCGACTATCGCCGGGCTTGCTCAGTCGCCGCGCAGCCAGGGCAGATGTCGTGCCTGGTGCTGATCAGGACCAGCACAGGCGGGCGCAGCGCAGCAGGCCCTGGCGTCAGTGCCACCGCAGCGCCGGCCGGACTGGCCGCTCCCCCCGCACATGACGGCTACGGACCGGTCCAGCTCCAGTCGGCGTACAGCCTGCCGTCCGCCACGTCCGGCGGCGGGCAGACGGTAGCGATCGTCGACGCTTACGACGATCCGGCCGCTGCCGCCGACCTGGCGGCCTACCGCGCTGCCTGGGGCCTGCCGGCCTGCGGAGCGGGCTGCTTCACCAAGGTGAACCAGAACGGTGCAGCCAGCCCGCTGCCCCCTGCCGCAGGTCACACTGGCTGGGCCGCCGAGGTGTCACTGGACCTGGACATGGTTTCGGCCATCTGTCCGAAGTGCCGCATTCTGCTGGTAGAGGCCGGCAGCGCCAGCGAGGCGAGCCTGTTCGCCGCTGAGAACGCGGCCGTCCGCCTTGGCGCCGTCTTCATCTCCAATAGCTGGGGCGGCACCGAGTCACACTCGGACAGCAGCTACGACGCGCAGTACTTCAACCATCCTGGGGTCGTGATCACCGCTGCGGCCGGGGACAGCGGCTACGGCGTCATCTACCCGGCAGCTTCCCGGTACGTAACCGCCGTGGGCGGGACAACGCTGACAACCGCGGCTGGCGCGCGCGGCTGGGCGGAGTCGGCCTGGGGCAGTAGCGCCGGCGGCGGCGGCACGGGCTCGGGCTGCTCGGCCGTTGACGCCAAGCCGTCCTGGCAGCACGATCCGGGCTGTGCCCGGCGCACTGCCAACGACGTCGCCGCGGATGCGAACCCGAATACCGGCGTGGCCATCTACGACTCCTACGACCACACGGGCTGGCTGGAGGTCGGCGGCACCAGCGTCGGCGCTCCGCTCATCGCCTCGGCCTACGCGCTGGCCGGCAAGCCGGCCGCCGGGACCTACCCGGCACAGTATCCCTATCAGCATGCGGCCAGCCTTTACGACGTCACCTCCGGTGCGGACGGATCATGCGGCGGTTCCTACCTCTGCACCGCGCAGTCCGGATACGACGGGCCGACAGGCCTTGGCACGCCCGACGGAATCGCCGCGTTCCGGCCGACAGGTAATACGGTGACCGTGACCAGCCCCGGCCCGCAGGCAAGCATGACGGGGAAAGCAGTCCGCCTCCAGCTGACCGGCTCGGATTCCGCGCCGGGCCAGCTGCTCGCCTACAGCGCCACCGGACTGCCAGCGGGACTCGCAATCAGCCACGGCGGCACCATCACGGGCACGCCAACGGCTGCTGCCGACTACAGCGTGGTCGTTACCGCGACCGATAGCAGCGGGGCCATCGGGTCGGCCGCATTCACCTGGACGGTGAGCGCGCCGGTCACTGGCTGTCCGGCTCAGCAACTGCTCGGCAACCCTGGCTTCGAGACCGGTAAACCAGCCCCATGGGCGACATCGGCCGGCGTGGTGCAGCGAGGCGTAGCCGGAACGCCCGCGCACTCCGGCAAGTGGCTGGCCTGGCTGGGCGGTTACGTGAGCAAGCACACCGACACGCTGTCGCAGACGGTCACCATCCCATCTGGCTGCACCGGCGCGCAGTTGTCGTTCTGGCTGGACGTGATCAGCAACGATCCGGCCGGTCATGCTTACGACACCAGCACGGTGCAGGTCACCGCGACCGGTTCGGGTCCGGTGAGGCTCGCGACGTACTCCAACCTGAACGTCTCGCCGGGCTATATCCATCATGTGTTCCCGCTGAGCGACTACATCGGCAAGACCATCACGGTCAAGCTCACCGGGGTGCAGACGCTGGGCGGCACGCACATCACCAGTTTCCTGGTCGATGACATCGCAGTGACGGTGTCCTGACCAGGCACGTGCCGCTCGCTAGCGCGCATATGCGAGCTGCTGAACCTGCCGCGAGCGCTGCCCGCAGGCTGCGCAGTACCGCGTCTGCGGGCGGGCCGTCAGCAGCGCTGCGGCGATCGGCTTCCCGCATTGCTCGCACCGTCCGTAACGGCCGGCTGCGAGCCGGTCCAGCGCAGCCTCGATCTCGGCGAGCGCGTGGCGTTCAGCCACCGCCTGCCGGGCTATCAGCCTGGCCCGCCTGGATTCCGGATCCTGCTGCGCTATGTCGTGATAGGCAAGCGACAGCGCGGTTATCCGCTCCAGCCGGTCCCGCCACCGGCTCTCGAGCTGTGCGCGCTGGTGCATCAGGCTGGGCATCTGACTCCTCCTGCTCGCCACCCGGCTTGCGAGTCTGGGATCCCGCCTGACCGCCGGGCTTACCTGTTCAGCACAACGCACGATCCTGCAGGTCGGCTGAGTAAACCTCGGTCAGATGCTCGGAGTTGACATCGGCCGGACGACGCCGGCAGGATCGGGCCCGATCGCGCAGCGCAGTTGGCTGCCGACCAGGTGGAGCGTCCTGGCTCAGGCTGTCCCGCCGGGTCGGTCAGCAGTATTCGTATGTTTGAGGCATAACATCCATTAACGGGTAGCGACGGCGATGCCATAAACTCCACCGCCTTTCCCGATACAGCGGACTATTCCAGGACAGCCGGACCACGGCCCAGGGCCTTGCGCCGAAGTTAATTTCAACCGGTCGTGCCGGCCTCGCCGGCGCGCTGGAACCCTTGCCAGCTAGGCAATTCCCGGCCGTCAGGCCGCGCGCAGGGGAATATCGGCGCGCCAAGTCGGTGGGACCCTGACACGTCAGCTCAGCGGATGGTGTTTGATAGTCGTGGTTGCATTCGTATTTTGCGTACGCGGCGCGAGCTACTGGTGGCTGGCCGAAGGCGATTCTGTCGCCGGACGTCCGTCGTCATGAGCCCGACGTCGTGGCGACCCAGGATCCTCGTCCGTGGATCCCGGAGATCACCCAGTAGGAGAAGGCACATGCCTCAGGGCACCGTGAAGTGGTTCAACGCCGACAAGGGCTATGGGTTCATCGCCCCAGACGACGGCAGCGCCGACGTCTTCGTGCACCACTCCGCGATTCAGGTTGACGGCTTCCGTAGTCTGCAAGAGAACCAGCGGGTCGAGTTCACCGCCGGCCAGGGCGCCAAGGGCCCGCAGGCTGAGCAGGTCCGCCCGCTCTAGCCAGAGGCCGGCCATCCGGCCGGTAAAGCACGCATAGCTTCAAGGCTCTGCACAACTCAAGGGGACGGCTCCGGCAACGGGGCCGTCTTCTTGCATGCCGGGACATATTGAGCACGGCATTGTTTCGCTGTGTAACCGGCCCCCTGCTAATCGGTCTACCAGACCGAAAGGAGTCGATACTAAGTCGTAATGTCATTTGATTACAGTAGTTAAAAGGCAGCGGTCTACAGTATCTCTGTTATTCCGGAAGCTGTCGCGTTAATTGGGCATCCGCGGGCCAGCCGGTGTGCTATATATCCGTCGTGTTGCAGTATCCGATTGTGATAAAGAGACCACATTGCTGGTAAATAGGCCAGTCCGGTCTGCGGGAGATACCGAGTTATCGCTCACCCTCGGTGACGCCTCGGACCGGCCTGTCCTCCCGGATCGAGCCGGCCACGCGGCTGCTGTGCCGTGCGCTGCTGTGCCGGGCGCTGCTATGTCGGCTTCCCCGCTGGCGGACCGCCCGGTGCTGCCCGGCACCTCCGTGCTGGACGCCTTGCCCGGCAGCCCTCGGGCCATGGCCCTGCTGATCGCCGTCTCGGTCTATCGGGAGCCTGCGGATCGCAACGCAGTGCTGTTCAGCGTGGGCAGCCACGACTGGACCGCCGCCCGCTCACCGGACCGGCAAGGGCCGGCGCCGCCCTACCAGGGTCCCGCCGACCTGACCGAGTTGGTTTCCGACTGCCTGACCGCAGGGCTGCTGTCCGCGGCTGCGCCTGAATCCGCCGGCAATGCCGCGCCAGCCAGCAATGCCGTGCCAGCGGGGAATGCCGCGCCAGCTGCCTGGCTCGTTGACCGGTGGGTCGCTGCTGAACTGCACGGTCAACTCGAGGCGCGCGGCCGCGGGACCGAGTTAGCGCAGGCGCATGGCCGGGCCGCCGCGTACTGGCAATGGCGGTCTGCCGCCTGGCCGCAAGACCGCCGAGCCGACCTTCACGACCTGCTTGAGGCCCGCTACCACCTGTTCTGCTCCGGCGACGTGGCTGAGGCCGGCGATGTGACCCGTGCCGTGTGCGCTCAGCTGCACGCCTGGGGTGATCTTGGCCGCGAAGCAGAGCTGATCCAGTCGACTCTGGACCTGCTTCCTGGTGTCTCGGCCAGCCGGGCGAGCTGGCTGGCTGAACTGGGCGCCATCGCGACGGTACGCCGCGATCACCCCGCCGCGGTGCGCTGGTACACCGAGTCGGCGGCGATGTGCAGTGCGCTAGCAGACCACGATGGCGTCGCCAGGGCCGAGCACAGTCTGGGCGTGCTTGCTCAGGCAGCGGGCGAGTATCGCAAAGCCGAGCGGCACTACCGCCGGTCCGCGGCTGCCGAGAGACGCGCTGGCCTGGCCGCAGCGGCAGCGCGCGGCCACCGCAGGCAGCACCGACGCCGATCAGCCAGCACCCGGACCCGCCGATGCCAGCCAGCCCTCCGCCAGCAGGACTGACACCCCGGAACTACGCAGCGCAGCCCCCCGCCGACCGCGGCGCTCGGCGGCCTTCGGCGCTCGAGTTCACTGGCCGGCCAGGTCCATGCCAGCCGCCGGATCCCGTCCGGCTGCGGGGCCCGGTGCACAAGCCCGCGAGTCCGCCGCTGGCGCCAGCCGGGCAAGCAGCAGTGCAGCAGGTACCAGCAGGCCCGGCTCGATCGGCGGAGCAGGTCGCGCCGCGGGCTCAGCGGGCGGCACGGAGACCAGAACCGGCCGGGCGTTCCCGCGTCATGCTGGCGGTGGCCATCGTCGCGCCTGCGCTGGCCGTTGCCGGTGTCTGCGCGGCATTGCTGGCGGATGGCCAGCCGGCCAGCCGCCCAGCCAGCCAGGTCAGCAATCCAGCGGGCCTGGCCCGGGCACAGGCGGCCGCGTGGTTAGCCAGCCAGGTCGCTGCCACCTCGGTGATCAGCTGCGACCCAGCCATGTGCGCCGCCATCCAGCAGCGCGGAGTCCCGGCCGGGGACCTGGTAGTTCTCGGTTCCGGCGGCGCCGTCGACCCGCTGGCATCCAACATCGTGGCGGCGACTTCGCCGGTACGCGACGAGTTCGGCAGCCGGCTCGTCACCGTCTACGCACCGGCGGTGCTGGCGACCTTCGGCGACGGCGCGGCACGGATCGACATCCGGGCCGTCGCGCCCGACGGCGCCGCCGCCTACCTGTCGGCGGTGGCGGCCGACCTGCAGTCCCGTCAGCGCCTGGGGGCTGAGCTGTTGCGCAATCCCGGGCTGCGGGTGCCAGCCGCGGCGTCGCGACAACTGCGATCCGGCCGGGTGGACACTCGGCTGCTTGCCGCCCTCGCGACGCTCGCCGATCTGCACCCGCTGCGGGTGATCGGGTTCGGCGACAGCGGGCCGGGCGCCAGCGCCTTCGTTCCGCTGCGCTCGGTCCTGATCGAGACCGGCCTGCCCACTGCGGATGCTGCCTGGGCGCATGCGGTGCTCCGCTTCCTGGCCGCCCAGCAACCGCCATACCGACCGGGCCGGACAGCCATCGTCCAGCTGGCCGGCGGACAGCTCGCCGTCCGCTGTGAATATCCGGCGCCGGGCCCGTTCGGATTACTGACGGGCGCTGCCACCCGAGCGAGATAACTCGCCTATCCGAGAAATAAGTGCCCGGACTGCTGAGCACCGGGCGGAATGAGGAGAATATGCAGCAAGCATCCTGGCGGTTACGCCTCGCAAGGCCACTTGCCGCAGTCGCGGCAATTCTCGCGGTGGCCGTAATCGCGGCGCCGGCTAGTGCATCAGCCACTGGTTCGGCATCCGGATACGGCTGGCTGCGGCTGGCGCACCTATCACCGAATACGCCGGCCGTCGACGTTTACCTGTACTCGGTCGGAAACCCGGCGGCCCGGATCGTCTTGAAGCATGTCGCCTATGGCACCGAGTCGCCCTATGAGCGAGTAGCGAGCGGAGATTACACGGTCGCTATGCGGGCCGCCGGCGCCCGGCCGGGAAGTAAGCCAGTCCTGTCGGCACTCGTGCGCGTGGCGCCGGGGCACGCCTACACCGTCGCGGGCATGGGACCGTTCAGGGCACTGCGGTTGCAGGTACTGGCCGACCGGCTGGCTACGCCGCCCGGGAAGGCGCTGGTGCGGATCATCCAGGCATCCCTGCAGCAGAAGCGGGTGACGGTTCGCCTCGGCAGCGCGACCATTGCCAGCGCGCTTGCCTTCGGCACCACGACTGGCTACCAGGCGGTCACGCCGGGCACCCGCATGGTGCGGGTCACTGGCAGCAGCCAGCACGTGTCCGCCAGTGCGGCGATGTCGGCCGGCAGCATTCACACCATCGTGGTCCTTGATGACCCGGGTCACCTGGTGATCCAGGTACTGCAGGACGCGGCCGGAAGCTCGAGCGTCCCGGTGGGGGCCGCGGCCACCGGCCTTGGCGGCACCGCCGGACGGCCGGGCCCGCCGCTGCTGCCCTGGGTCGCGGCCTCGACAGCGGGCCTTCTCGTCGCCGCGGGCGGGGCGGCCAGGCTGCGCCGCAGGCAGGCCGGCGCCCATGCCCGCTAGGTGACCGGGCCCGGCCGGGCGGGCACGGCAGTACAGCCGTGCCCGGCCGGGTCACTGGGACGGCACCGGGCGACCGGCCGACGGGGCAGGACGCGCCGGGCCTGGTCGCGATGCCGGGCCCGGGCACGGCGGCGGCCGGTCGCGGCCGGGGTGGCCATATCCGGAACGCTGAGCCTTGCTGGCGCGCTAGCGGGCCTCCTGGTAGCTAGTCACGAGGGCCGGCCCGCGCTGCAGGCCGGGCCGCCCCCGTCGGTCGTCGTTCCCGTCGGTCACTCCGGGCGGCTACCCGATGCCGCGCGCCCGGTCAGGGTGGCTGCCCCGGCTGAGCTGATCGTGCCGGCCATCGGCGTCAGGTCCGTGCTAATGCGGCTCGGCCGAACTGCCGCCGGAACTTTGCAGGTGCCTACCTCGGCTGCGGTGGCCGGCTGGTACACCGGCAGCCCGCGGCCAGGTGAGCTCGGCGCCGCTGTGATCGCGGGCCATGTGGACTCTTACCGCGGCCCTGGCGTGTTCTTCCGACTGCACCTGCTCCGGCCGCGCGACCTCATCCTGATCCGGCGGGCGGACGGGTCGCTGGCCGCATTCCGGGTGCTGACCGTGCGCGCCTACCTGAAGACTCGGTTCCCCACCAGCGCCGTCTACGGCCCGGTCCCCGCCGCCGAACTGCGCTTGATCACCTGCGGCGGCACCTTCGACCCGGCTAGCGGGTCATACCTCAGCAATGTGATCGTCTCCGCGGTGGCGGTGCGCTGGCGGCACCGCGTCCAGTAGCGCTACCAGCCGCCGCCCGGCCGCCTCCCGGTAAGCGTCCTGGACGATCTCCGCGACTTCGGCCCAGTCCACGGGGACGTCGAGCCGCACCCCCAGCCAGCCGCGCGTACCCACATAAGGCGGCACGAAATAGCGGCCAGGATCCATCCCGGTGAATTCCTGCTGGCGGCCCGCCGGAGCGGCACACCAGCAGGCCAGCACGTCGTCGTGGTGATGGTCAGCGAAGCAGGCGAACATCTTTCCGGTCCCGGCGAACCACGCGGGCTCGCCATGGCTGGCCCGCTCTGCCGCTTCGGGCAGGCTCATGCAGATCGTTCGCAGCCGGGCCAGCGGGTCGTCACCAGACACCGCCCCATCATCGCGCAACCGCGCCCTAGCCGGTATCGTCACGGCACCGGACGGCGACGGCCGCCATCCGCGGGCCCCGGCCCGGCAGTGAGGCGAGAGGCAGCCCAGATGGCTCGGGCCCTGCTCAACAGTGCGCTGGCAGGCATGGGCACGACGATCTTCGCCGAGATGTCCGCGCTGGCCGTCGAGACCGGCTCGGTCAACCTCGGCCAGGGCTTCCCGGACACCGACGGCCCGGCCGAGGTGGCGCAGGCAGCCGTGGACGCCATCCTGACCGGACGCGGCAATCAGTACCCGCCAGGGCCTGGCATTCCGGAGCTGCGCCTGGCGATCAGTGCGCACCAGCAGCGGTTCTACGGGCTCGACCTCGACCCTGACAGGCAGGTCCTGGTCACCGCGGGTGCGACCGAGGCCATCGCCGCGGCCCTGCTGGCCCTGCTCGAGCCGGGTGACGAGGTCATCGCGCTGGAGCCCTATTACGACTCCTACGCCGCGTGCATCGCGATGGCTGGCGCCAGGAGAGTCCCCGTGACTCTCCGGCCGCCGCTGTTCCGCCCGGACCTGGACGCGCTCCGGGACGCGGTGACGGATCGCACCAGGCTGATCCTGCTGAACTCGCCGCACAACCCCACCGGCATGGTCGCTACCCGCGACGAGCTGACCGCGATTGCCGCGCTGGCCATCGAGCGCGATCTGCTGGTGATCACCGATGAGGTGTACGAGCACATCGTCTTCGCGGGCGAGCACATTCCGATTGCCACCCTGCCGGGCATGCAGGATCGCACGGTGACCATCAGCTCGGCGGGCAAGACGTTTTCGTTCACCGGCTGGAAGATCGGCTGGGTAACGGGGTCGCCGGAGCTGGTGACCGCCGTCAGGACTGCAAAGCAGTTCCTTACCTATGTCAGCGGCGGCCCGTTCCAGTACGCGATCGCGGCCGGGCTGGCCCTGCCGGACGACTTCTATGCCGCGCTGGGAACCGGGCTGCGACAGCGCCGTGACTTGCTGGCAGCAGGCCTGCGCGACGCGGGATTCGAGGTGTTCACCCCGCAGGGCACCTACTTCATCACCACCGATATCGCCGGCCTCGGCGAGCCTGACGGGCTGGCGTTCTGCCGGAGCCTGCCGCATCGCTGCGGCGTCGTCGCTGTCCCGAACGTCGTCTTCTACGACGACCGGCAGGCCGGCCTCAGCCAGGTCAGGTTCGCCTTCTGCAAGCGCGAGAAGGTGCTGGCCGACGCCGCTGCCCGGCTACGTGGCCTGCGGAGCAGCGGCCTGGCGGCTCCGACGGATCATTAGGATGGTCGGTGCGGTCGCCGGCCCCGCTGCGGGTCGTCGGCTCGGCAGCGGACGCTGTGACTAAAGAGGGCACTTTGACTAAAGAGGGCACCGTAACTGGAGAGGGCACCGTGACTGCAGACGACGCTGTGACCACAGGCGGCACCGTGATGTCGGGCGGCGCTGCGACTCCGGGCAGCGCCGTTAGTGCTGCCCAGAACGGCGCGCCCGGGCCAGCCGCTGCCCGCGTGTACCAGGCGGCCAGGCAGGACAAGCCATGGGGCCACGAGATCATCTTCGCCGCCGTCGAGGGCAAGTACGTCGGCAAGGTCATCCACGTCACCGCCGGTCATTCCCTCAGCCTGCAGTACCACCTGCAGAAGGAGGAGACCATCAGCGTGCTGTCAGGCGCCGCGCTGTTCGAGTACGGGCCGTCCGACACCGAGCTGACAGGCAAGCATTTCGGCCCTGGTGACACCATCCACCTGCCGCCTGGCGCGGTGCACCGGGTGACGGCGATCACCGACCTGACGTTCGCTGAGGCTTCGACCGCGCAGCCAGGCTGGCGGGAAGATGTCGTCCGGCTGGAGGACAAGTACGGCCGGACGGGCACCAGCGCGCCCTAGCGATGAAGATCCGGCTCGGAAATGACGAACCGCGCCTCGATCGTCGCCCGCACCTGCTGCCGGGCAGGCGAGAGATCGAAGACGGGCTCATCGTGCGGCGTCGCCCTCGGCCGGTGCGGCAGCCGCGCGGACGACGCTGACAGTGGTCGCGGTTCGGCCGGGCCGCGCGCCTCGGACAGCAGATGCGCGTCAGCCAGCTCGATCAGGCCGGCCAGCTGACTGCCCACCGCGCCGGCATAGTCACGAGCCCGCTGGATTGCGTCCGAGACGGCCGCGATGCGGGCTTCACGGTAGACCGGGCTGTCCGGCCGCAGATCCCACCACGGACCGCCGACCTCAGTCATTTCCGGCTTCGCGAGCTCGGCCATCAGCTCGCCTAGCCGGTCGAAGCCGGTCACGGTGACCGCGTAGTGAATGACGCCGTGATAGCCGGCCGGCTGCTCGTTACCGGGCCTGGCCGGTAGCTGCGGATTCAGCCGTGGTCCCGATGACTCGGTCTTCTCGATGACCTCGGCGAATTCGCCGAGGATCCGGTCCACGATCGCACCGCGCTCGGTCAGCAGGCGCCTGGCGTCCGACCGCACGAGCGCCGTGGCGGCGACACTGACCTCAATCCTGGCAAGCTCTGGCTCGACCTCGTGTGATATTTCTCCGCGGACGGCAACGACCGGGCCAGTGTGCATGGAGTACTCCAGGAAGCGACTGGTGCGACGTTATCGCGACACAGCGGCCACCGAGAGGTAAACCGGCGAAGAACGGTTCAGCCGGGCCGGGCGCACGCTGCTGCGAGTTTGCGCACGCCCGGCGGCTCGGCCCGGTCAGCCGGTGTAGGAGTACGGGATCGCCGCGAGCTCGCTCCCGCTCGTCTGCTGGAACGCGCCGACTGGGTACTGAATCGGCACAAAGCTGTCCACGTACAGCATCCCGGAGACCGGCCCGGTACCGCTGAGCGTGATCGTGATCGAGGCGGTAGCGCCAGCCGGCACCGTGACCGGGCTGAAGGTGCCGAGCGTCGCCAGGTGCACCGAGGCATACCAGAAATCCTGAGTACTGGAACCGAAGGCCGTGTCGAAAGGCGCCGTCGTGACCGTGGCCTTCAGCGTGACGTTCTCGTGGCTGGCTGCCGCAGTGCGGAAGCCGCCGGCCGCCGCAGGCGCGGGTACTGCGGACCAGGCGCCTGGCGTAAGCGGACCCTGGGCACCGCCGCGAGCGACCGTGACCGATGGCGCTCTCGCGCCGCCCGCCGCGGCAGGCTGGTAGGACGCGATGTCCGGGTCGCCGATCAGCGGGCTCAGGTCGAACGTGAACGGACGCGCCGCCGCCGTCTTGGTCGTGACGGTCACGCTGCTGGACTCGGTCGGTACCAGCCACGCGGGCGGGCTAGCCGTGGCGCTCATCGGCACCCGCGCGGTGTTATTGCTGAGCGAGCTCAGCACGTACGCCTTCGATCCGCCAAGCCGCGGGTCCAGGAAGATGTCCTGTGTCGCGCCCGTGGTGTTCTTGACATGGATCGTGAACGTCCCGCTCGGTGGCGGGCAGGCCGGTCACTGCGGCGCCCGGCGTCAGGCTGATGCTGCCGGTGTAGGGATCAGACAGCTCGTTGCCGGTCGGGTCCACGAACTCCACCACCAGGGTCCAGGTGCCCGGCTGGACGTTTACCGCCGACGACGACGAGGTCAGCTGGCCGGAGAAGCCGCTGGCCGAGTTGGAGGCGTACTGGTTGGAGCCATAGCCGTCGATCTCGCCAGCCGGGTCTACCAGATAGGTGTTGACCAGGTTCTGCGGGTCGTTGGCCAGGTGCACCCAGGCGGTAATGTCCTGGTTGCTGGCCGACGGGACGCTGAACTGGTAGAAGGCGAACTGGCCGGGCCCGCGGCCGTTGCCGCCGGTGACGGTGCCGCTGAAGCTGCCGCTAGCTGGCGCGCCAGTCAGGTGGACGAAGCTGCGCAGCAGCACCGGGATCGTGCTGGCCCCGTGGCCGGCGTTCAGCACCACCGAGCCGGCCAGGTCGCCGGGCGATGCTGGCGTCGGCACCGCCAGTGTCACTGGCGCGGACTGCTCGCCCTTGGCCAGCGTCAGGGTGGTCTGGCTGAGTACGCCGAACGACACGAGCTGCTGGGTGCTGACCGTCACGTGGACGGTACCAGTGGTGCCGTCCAGGGGCCCGCCGCCGACTGGCCCGAAGACGACCGCAGTCCACCGGCCGGGTGCCGGGCGGATCACGTCCTCGTTCCCTCTCCGGGTGAGACCCTGGGGCAGCGAGCTCGCGGCGAACCTGCCCTTCGGATCGACAAGGATCATGGTCAGCGGATACGTGACCTGCGATGAGTTGATCTTGGCTGGGAAGGCCATCGCAGCGTTGAGCCGCTGCTGCCCGGGCGGAACGGTGAAGTGAAATTCGCCGTAGTTGTCCTTGAAGCCGGCGAAGTCGGTGAAGTGGCCGCTGTGAGCATTGGAAATCGTCACGGTGCCCTGCTGCACGTTGCTCACCGGGCCGAGAGCGCGGGTCGACAAGTGCACTGTCTGGGCGCTGGAGCCGGTGTTGGTGACGGTGAAGGTGCCCGTCTCAGGCGTGCCCGGGTAGTCCTGGATGTCGATCTGCCCCGGCCGCTGGTCTAGCGGATTCGCGGCATTGAGGCCGGAGACGGCGGTCACGCTGGTCTGCAGGGTGTCCCCGGTGGCAGCAGCCGGCTTGGCGTAGGACTCGGCGAGCTGCACGGCCTTGTAGGCGTTCAGCAGGCCAGCACCCTGCTCGTCGCCAGGGGCGCCGAGGTCGGTGGCCGAGCTCATGATGATCTGCTTGATCACCGCGGGCGCGGGCGTATGGCCAGCGTGCGTCTTACGGAAGGCCTGAATGACGAGTGCCGCCACGCCGGAGGTCAGCGGTGCCGACTGGCTCGTTCCGCCGGTGAGCTGCACGTCCGATGGATTGCCCTTGTCGTTGCGGCAGTCCGGATACAGGCTGCTGCTCGCAGTGCAGGAGGTGAAGCTGGAGTCACCGGGAGCCACCAGGTCGATTCCCGCACCGGTCGGTGCTGAAGCCGCTGGAACTGATGTTGCTGATGTTGTCGTCCAGCCAGCCGGTCCTGCCGAACTTGTCGGCCTCCAGGTAGTTGGACATCGCATAGGCACGGAAGTCGGTGCTGGCGCCCACCGCGATCACGTTCGGATCGGTGGCGGGCGAGCCGATCGTGTTCGTGCCGGGCGAGGAATCGCCGCTGGAAACGACGACGGTGATGCCGGCCTTCACTGCGGCGTCGTCGAACTTCTTGATCGCATCGAGCGAGGTGTCCGGGATGCCGTTGCTGCCGAACGACTCGTTCAGCACGTTGACCCGCTTTACCACGGTCGCGTAGTTGATCGCGTCCAGGAAGGCCGATGTCGTCGTGGCATTCCGGACTCCGTAGACCCGCAGGCCTTCCAGGCTGACGCCCGGCGCGACCCCCTCGATCCTGATATCGCACGGAGCGGGCAAGGACTGTGCGCTGAAATGCTGCACGTTGTAGACGTGGCGGCCCTGGCCGGCGATGGAGTTCGCGTCGAGGAAGGCTTCCCCGCCGGCTCCGCTGGTGCCCAGCGTGCCGTCGCCGGTGAAGTCCCGGTACTGGGTGAAGACCGACTTGCCGTTGGCCTTGATGAAGTTCACGTTGTGGATGTCAATGCCGTCCGCAATGTAGGCGACGGTGACACCCGTGCCGGTAAATCCGAGCGAGCGCGCCGTCTTAGCGTTCCTGGCCAGCGACTGGGTGCTGGTGACCTGGAGCGCCTGCGGCTCCAGCTGCGCCTTGCCGTGGCCCAGGCAGGCGCCGGGCAGCGGCTTGATCGTCGCGGCGGCACCCCCGGCGCTCGCCGGCGCCGCGGCGCTCGCCGGCGCCGCGGCGGCTGACGGGCCCGCGAAGATGGCATCCGGGATGACGCTGGCGACGGCCGGGTTGGCCTTCAGCCGCGCCTCCTCGCCAGTCGACACGGTCGCCGCCAGGGCGTTGACCAGCCGGTAGCCGACGACGTGCGTCGCGCGCACCTGCGAGAGCTCGCGGACCAGGCCATCCTGGCTGGCAGCGATCGCAGCCGACCGGGCCGCCAGCTGGGGCCGGGCACTAGACCGGACGGCAGGCTCGTTCTTCAGGAAGACGATCACGTGCTGGCTGACACCCGCCGACAGCGCCGCGGCCTGGGCGGCAGTCAGCGGTCGCTGCGGTAGCCCCGCGCTGGCGTGCAGGCTGGTGGCCGGCGCCCGGCCGGCCGCCGACATCGCGCCGGTCACCGGCGCCGCCACGGCAGCACCTGCCTGGGCGACGGCCAGGGTGGTGGCTGCGACCGCCACCAGGCCTGCCGCTGCCTTGCCGCGAGCACGCGCAGCCGTGGTGAAGAACGATCGTTGCATCAGGAAAGCCTTACGATTACCGCGGCAAAGCTGGCCGCTGCGTGAAAAACCCCAGGTCGGGGACGCTATCAGAGTTGCCCGGATTAGTGGCTAATACAGCCTTAAGAAGCTCGGTGAGCTATCTGATTGTTACTGACGATTTTTCGGACGACCTGCCGTCCAGCACCCGGAAGATCTCGATCCACTGGTCCGGGCTCACGAAGGCGACGACGGTCCGCCGCTCGACGCCCGCGCTGGCGCACGCCGCCGCGACCTTGTCCGGCGGGTAGGTCCGCCGTAGCGAGGCCTGCACGGACCCGCCGACGCCGCTGAATCCGGCCTGCACCAGGCGCCGGTAGGCAGCCTGCCGAGCCGGGCTGATCAGCGGCTCGGCCCGGCGCTCAAGCTGCAGGATGCCGGCATCGACGCGCGGCACCGGGCGGAACTGGGTCCTGGCGATCGTTCCCTTCATCGCCCAGCGAACCTGCGGCCAGGTGCTCACTGTGAGCAGGCTCCACCGGCCATATCCGCCCGCCCGCTTGCGAGCGTATTCCAGCTGGGTAATCAGCGTCGCGACGGTCAGGCGGCGCGCGTGCAGGCACCAGTCGATGATCGGCGAGGTAAGCGAGAACGGAGCGTTACCGACGACCTGAAACTGGCGGGCGGGTGGCCGGGCTGTCAGGAAGTCGCGCATGACGACCTTGACCTGCGGGCGCTCGCCGACCCTGGCTGCCAGCCGGCCAGCCAGGCTCTCGTCCACCTCGTACGCAATGACCTCAGCGAACATGCCCGCCAGCCGGGTGGTCAGAATGCCCTCCCCGGCCCCGACCTCCAGGCACAATCCAGCTGGGTCGGCACGGACGGTCCTGAGGAACTGCCGCGCCGCGTCCGGGTCGCGCAGGTAGTTCTGCGACAGTTCGCGCCGCCGCTGGTCGCGCTCGGTTCGCCCTCCGGCGGCCCGCCTGGGCTGACGCCGCCCGGAGGTATCCATCGGTCCAGCGTACTGACGGCAGCGGCGGCGGTCTGCCTGACCTGCTCCTCCGGCCTGCGTCGCCCGGCGGCAGAATGAACCATGAGCACGTGACCACTGCACCGCTGGCGCTGCTGTTGTTGACGCCACGTGGTCGGCCGCGGGAAGGAGCCACCGCATGCGGTACGCCGCTTTCCTGCGCGGCATCAACGTCGGCGGGCGCAACAAGGTGCCGATGGCTGAGCTGCGCGCCGTGCTCACTGAGCTCGGCTACACCGACCTCGCCACTCACCTGCAGAGCGGCAACGCGGTCTTCAGCTCGCGGGCCCGGCCGGCCGCGCTGGAGCGGGACATCGCCGACGCTGTTGCGGCCAGACTGGGTGTGAGCTGCGCCGTGATGGTGCGGACCGGCCAGCAGATAGCGGCCGCGGTGCGCGAGAACCCGCTGGGCGGCGAGCCCGAGAACCCGTCCCGTTACTTCGTCGCCTTCCTCGCCAAGGAGCCGGCGGCGGCGGCGCTCGCCGCACTCGATGGTGTCCGTTTCGAACCTGACGCGCTCTGGGTTCGCAGGCGGGAGGCCTACCTGTGGTGCCCGGCAGGCGCGGCTGACACCAAGCTGACCAATACCGCGCTGGAGAGGCTGCTCGGCGTCGCCGCAACGGCCCGCAACTGGAACACGGTGACGAGGCTGGCCACCATGACGAGCGGCTGACCAGGCAGCTGCTGGCATCGCGGACGGGAACGGGGACGCCTGAGCGCTACTCGTCGCTGATGCGACGCTGTCGCTTGAGCTGAGAGCGGCGCTGCTTCTCGGCCAGCCGTCGCTCGACGGCGCCGCGGGTCGGCCTCGTCGGCCTGCGCGGCGGACGCGGCGGGGCCGTCGCCTCGGTCAGCAGCGTGCTGAGCCTGGTGGCCGCGGCCTCCCTATTGCGGAGCTGGGAACGGTACTCGCTGGCGGCGACCGTGATCACGCCGCCGGACAGCCGCCCAGCGAGGGCAGCGAGCGCCCGCTCCTTCAGCACTGGGGGCAGCGCGGCGGAACCGGCCAGGTCGTAGGAAAGCTCAGCCTGGCTGTCCGTCGTGTTGACCGACTGCCCGCCAGGACCCTGAGAGCGGGAGAACCGCCAGGACAGTTCCTCGGGCGGGATCGTGATACCGCGCACCGTGACCTCCAGGCTCACGGCAACTCCGGCGCTCGAGCGGCAACTGCGGGCATGAATCCTGCCTATCACAACGCTCATTCAGTGCGATTCCGTAACCGGTTAATCACAATCCGCTACGTTGCCGTGCTTGATCGGCAAGAATTCCTCCCGTCGGCTGCAACAGGGGAGAAACGATGATGGATGGGGAACCGACCAGGGGGCACCGCAGGGCGATCCTGGCAGTCATGGCCGGGACGGCGTGCCTGGGGCTGAGCGCTTGTGGCGCGTCAGCGGGGTCAACGCCCGGCGAGGTGTCGCAGCCCAGCGCAACGATGGCGGCAGGCGCGGCCAAGTTCTGTAATGACGTGGGAGCGGCCATGCAGAGCATGGCCGGCCAGAACCCGACCACCAAGATGACACTCGGACAGGCCCGGCATGCGCTCGACAGCCTGCTGAACAACGGGATCAAGAACTTCACCGCGCTGGAGAAAGAAGCGCCGGCCAGCCTGAAGAACGCGATCCCGACCGTCGTGGCGGACTTCAGAACCTACGAGGCACAGACGATGAAGGCCACCTCGGTGCAGGGCCTGCTGGACTCAACGGTGAAAGCTAGCCCTATCGACAAACACGCTTACCAGGAGATAGTCGGCTACACGGCGACCTCGTGCAGTTGACCCTCGGACTAGCGGTCGCACGCTAGCGATGGTCACGCGGGCCGCCGCAACTTGATAACGTCGCGGTCGTCCGGGCATGCCCGTCAGGGTCATTGGCCGCCCGGACAGACCCGTCCTGGAGAGCAGACTATGAGTGGTTTCAAGAAGTTCCTGATGCGCGGCAACCTGATCGACCTCGCGGTCGCGGTGGTGATCGGCGTTGCCTTCAACGCGATCGTGCAGGCCTTGGTGGCAGACCTGATCACGCCGCTGATCACCGCCGTCGGCGGCACGCACCAGAACTTTGCGAAGCTCTCGTTCACGCTGCATGGCGCGGTGTTCACCTACGGCGCGGTGCTGAATGCCGCGGTCTCTTTCCTGGTCATCGCAGCCGTGGTCTACTACCTGATCGTCGCGCCGGCCGCCAGGCTGGCAGCACTCTCCGCCCGGAAGCAAGCCGCGACGACCCGAGAGTGCCCGGACTGCCTGAGCCAGATCCCGGTGGCCGCGCGCAAGTGCCTGTACTGCACCAGCGAGGTGCCGCCCGTCCCGGCTGCGGCGTCCGATGTCCCGGCGCCGCGCCGGGCACGACACAGTTACCTGGCCTCCGAGTGACCGCGCTGCGCCCATCCTGAGCGCCAGGGCCGGTGACCGCTGTTACTTGGCGTCCGCGTAGCAGTCGACGACGGCGGTCGTCATCGGGAACGTCACTGCTGTCGGACCGAAGATCAGGTCCGTGGCAGCAGCTGCGGCCGCCTCGATGGCGGTGACCACCTCGGCCGCCCTCGCGGCCGGACTGTGCACGATCACCTCGTCATGCTGGAAAAACACCAGCTGCGGAGGGGGGTCGCCGAGCTCAGCGAGCTTCCCGCGCAAGGTGGCCAGCAGGACCAGCGCCCAGTCCGCGGCACTCGCCTGCACGACGAAGTTGCGGGTGAACCGCCCGCGAGCGCGCGCCGCCGCGCCCGCACCAGGATCTCGCTCCAGCTCAGGGTCGACCGCCTCAGCCGTCGTCGCGAGCCAGGCTGCCGACGGCGGCGGGCAGGTCCGGCCCAGCACGGATCTGACCACGCGACCTTCCTGCCCGGCCCGCGCCGCGCTCTCGACGAACGCCGAAGCCTGCGGGAACCGCCGCCGGAACAGCGCCAGCGACTGGCCGCCGTCGCCGCCAGTGCCGCCGTACATGGCCGACAGCAGCGCCACCTTCGCAGTGGCCCGATCCGCTCCGATGACCGTCGCCACCGCCTCGTAGAGGTCACCGGCAGCCGCCGCCTGTGCGAAAACCCGGTCCCCCGCGAGCGCTGCCAGGATGCGCGGCTCGAGCTGGGCAGCGTCAGCGACCACGAGTGTCCAGCCAGCGTCTGCCTGCACGGCCGCGCGCAACAGCTTGGGAATCTGCAAGGCACCGCCACCGCGAGACGCCCAGCGACCGGAGACGACCCCGCCGACCACGAACTCGGGCCTGAACCTGCCATCTGTGACCCAGGTATCCAGCCACGACCAGCCGTTGGCGGTATGCAGCCGGGCAAGTTCTTTGTACTCGAGCAGCAGCGGGATCACCGGATGATCCACCTCGCGCAGCACCGCGGACCGGGTCGAGGGAACCCGGATCCCGCTGGCCGCCAGCGCGCGCAGTAGCTGGGCAGGCGAATCGGGGTTCACGGGTCGCAGTGCACCAAGGGTCGCCGAGATCGCAGCAGCGAGGGCGCTGAGCCGGGCCGGGCGCAGCTGCGGACCGGCGGCCGCCGGCGGCCGGGGACCGAGCTGCTCCGCCAGCAGTCGCTGGTGCACGTCGGCCCGCCAGGGCAGCCCGGCCGCGGTCATCTCGGCAGCTGCCAGCGCACCGGCCGACTCCGCAGCCGCTAGCAGGCCGAACCTCGCTGCATTCGAGTCCGCGCCGATGCCAGTGAGCTGATCAGCATGAACCTTCATGACGTCGTCCATGACGGCCTGCAAGTCGGGCTCGCCCGGCTGGCCGGGATCGAACAACATCTGCGCCCGGTCGGACGAGGCGCGGGCGGACGCGGGCGACTCCGATAGCCGGGCCACGGCGGCAGCGACCGGCTCGATGCCAGCCGGGCCGTCCCGCCCCTGCAGCAGCGCCGAGATCAGCCGGACGTCATGACAGCGCGCGACCGGGACGCCTGCTCGCAACAGCGCGGGATAGACCTGCTCAGCCGACGGCCATACCCAGCGCACGTCACCGCCAGCCTCCAGACCGGCAACGGCCGCCGGGAGATCAGGCACGCGCTGGGCCGCCTGAGCCGCGGCCCCGTCGTCGCCGAGCCTGCACAGCAGGCCCGTCCGGCCCGGACCAGGCACCAGCGCAATCCGCACAACCTGATTGTGCGGCATCCTGCCGACACTGCGTCCCGGGCGCCCATCGGACGGGCCGTGGTCGTCACGCTCGGCCTGTCGGCGTGCCGCATTGCCGACATGCGGCACCGCGATGCCGACACGGCCGGCCCGGAGGGCGGGGACTACACAGCCGTGTCCGCTGCCGCCTGCTGGCGGTCTTCGTCCTGACCCCAGCCGCCAGCCTCGTGGGCGCCTCGCTGCGAGCGACGCGAACGACTCAGCCGGGACACTGTCAGCGGTACTGCCCGGTCGAGCTCGTCGCCGACAGTCCCGTCAGCGTTCTCGTCGCTGGCAGTCGCTTCCGGGTTCGGTCGTCCGGTGCCCTCGGGCTGGTACTGCGGCGGAAAGCCCTGGTACCTGGGCCCGCAGTAACCAGGCCCCTGGCTGGGCCCGTCATGATCTTCGCCATCGATCGGAAGCGGGGGCAGCGGCGCTAGCTCCTCAGCCGGTACGACCGCAAGCGGCTCGGCCTCGCGCTCGGCCCGCGGCCTGAGCTCTGCAACGGCTGGCTGAGCGGCCAGCGCCGGTCAAGGCCCTCGGTTGCGGCTGGCTCACGCTCGGCTGATTCACTTCCGGCCTGCTGCGGTGCGCCCGGCTCGTCGTGCTCAGCCACGGAAGCTGACTCAGCGGTGGAAGCTGACTCAGCGGTGGAAGCTGACTCAGCCGGGGACGGGGCCTGAACCGGCACCAGGAGGCGATCGTCGGCCGGGAAGGATGGTGCCGGGTAGCTCGCCGTCGCGGCACCAGCGGCCGAGCGGCGCCAATCGGTCAGCTCGGCGTGCACAGGTCCGACGCAATCGTGACCGTCGAGCAAGGCGGCAAGCAGCTCTGCCTCCTCCGCGCCCACCCCGAACACGACCCGAGGCTGTCCCCATGGCTCCTCGAGGGAATAGCCGACATAGCTCGACACCGGCGTTGGCGGTTGCGCATCGAGACCATGCTGGCTCCGCCATTGCCCCCACGCGCGCTCCAGTGCGATCGCCGCACGCTCCGCACGCTGCACTAGACCCGGATCACGCATAGCGCGTACCTCCCCCTCCCCACGGCGCCGCACGTTCCGCTCAGGAGCGGATCCCCAGGGACGCAACGCACTCACCCACGCTCACGGTCTGGCTGTAGTGGTGATGCACGGACGTCACGCGGGCCGCCGGGGCGCCGGGCTACGGCGGCACGTGCCCTCAGTATCGCGTCGCGATGCTGCCCGGAGGGGCGATTACGAAAAGTTGTTATGCGGCTACAAACGGTTAGCTTGATATTTCCCGACCCGAACCGGTAGATGGAAGAGAGCCGAGCCGGACCGCGAGCTCTCTGCGCGGATCTGGTGCCCCGAATACGGGCAGCGGCGGCCGGACAGC
This sequence comes from uncultured Actinomycetota bacterium, assembly GCA_963795265.1. Classification (GTDB taxonomy): domain Bacteria; phylum Actinomycetota; class Actinomycetes; order Streptosporangiales; family Streptosporangiaceae; genus JAJYUU01. Next base: position 263,733 of record CAWCHF010000023.1, read on the forward strand.
AAGCACATGTGTCAAGGTCGGCGGCGCACTCCACGCGGCGGCCTGGCCAAGACGAAACGGCCCGGCGCCGGCCGGGCTGCTGATCTTGCTAGGAATCCTGCTGATGCTGCCTCAGGCAGCTCCGCCTCTGGATCGCTGTCCAGATGGCCGGATCGACCCCGGCTTCCGCTGACCGATGCTCATCATCGCATCGAACGCGAAGCGCGCCCCCCGATGCGGTGTGCTGGCCGCCGGGGCCGACCCCCCCAATGTGGTTGGCTACTGGCCGCTGGCTGGCTGGAACGCCAGCAAGACGGCCGTGCCTCATTCCGAGCGCTGCTGCGGGATTCCCGCCAGAAGGGCGCGGACCTCAGTCTCCCGGTACCGGCGATGACCGCCGAGCGTCCGGATCGACGTGAGCTTGCCTGCCTTTGCCCACCTAGTAACTGTCTTCGGATCCACCCTGAACATTGTTGCGACTTCTGCAGGCGTAAGCAGCGGCTCAGCCTCTGGTGTACGTGCTGACATTGTGACGGCCTCTCCTCCTGGACCGGTACTGCGATCCCTACTTCTGTTGCTGTTCGTGGCTCGTTATGTGAGCCTGCCTCGGATGTCCCATATGGTCCACTCAGACCATATTGCCATCACCAGCGGTGACAAGTCGACAACCGGGAGCAAAGATTCTTTTGCGAGTCGCCGCGATGCGCCGCTGCAACCTGTCACGCTGCGTGATTCTAGCGACACGCACCGTCGCAACGGGCGGATTCGGAAAAGTCATCCGCGCCTCCCATCAGCTACTTAGCTCGATTGCCGCCACGTCCTACACACCCCTGTCTAGCTGGGCCGATCTCCTCCAGGTCGGCACCTTAAGGGGCTTGATCATGGCCGGGGACCGGTTATGGCTCCCCGGCGCTGGCCGGCTCTCCCTCCCTCCGGACGCGCTCCCCAGCACTGCGAGCCGGTCCCCTACCGGTACGCTCGCTGGCCGATAGCAGGACGCTCCGTGTGGTTGCATGACACCTAAGTTGTTTCCATGCAACCGGCCCGAGTCCTGTCTTAATTCCCGTACTTCGGCCAGATAATCGGCTTCAGGCGATTTCAGCCGAAGCAGTTCGCCGCCGAGCAACTCTCGGTGACGGTATCGCGACGCTGCGATGCGCTCCCACAGGGACAGTTGCCGGAACTCCGGCACTTGTCGCGTAATAGGCAGCATGACTAATCGTGACATGCCGTACCCGTCCCGGCAAACCCTTACGCGCCGGTAGTCCTGTCACTAGGCCCAGCCGACCGCTCAGCCCGCTATAGGCTGGTTGCCGAATCCCGCGCCAACGGAGATGCGGGGCAGCGATTCGGGAGTTCACCGAAGTGACCACAGTCTTTGAGGCCGGGCTCGCAGCTGGCCAGTCGGGCCACGAGCAAGTCGTCTTCTGCCAGGACAGTCAGTCCGGGCTGCGTGCCATCATCGCCATCTACTCGACCGCGCTCGGGCCGGGGCTCGGCGGCACGCGCTTCTATCCGTACGCCAGCGAGGACGCGGCGCTAGCGGATGTGCTCAACCTGTCCAAGGCAATGGCATACAAGAACGCTCTCGCCGGTCTCGACCTCGGCGGCGGGAAGGCCGTCATCATCGGAGATCCCGCGACCCTGAAGTCCGAGGCATTGCTGCGGTCCTACGGTCGCTTCGTCGAGTCCCTTGGCGGCCGTTACATCACCGCCTGCGACATCGGCACCTACAGCGAGGACATGGACGTCATCGCCAGGGAATGCAGCTACGTGACCGGGCGCACAGTACCGAACGGCGGGGCCGGCGACTCGTCCGTGCTGACCGCCTTCGGCGTCTTTCAGGGCATGCGGGCCGCGGCCGAGCACGTCTGGGGAACTACCAGCCTCAGCGGCAAGACCGTCGGCATCGAGGGCGTCGGCAAGGTCGGGCACCGACTGGTGGACCACCTCATGGAAGACGGCGCCCGGGTAGTGATCTTCGACACCAGTCACCCGGCCACGGAACAGGTGCTAGCCCGGCATCCGGCTGTGACGGTGGCTGGCACCCGGTCCGAGCTGCTGGCCAGCTCGCTCGACGTGTACTCGCCATGCGCGCTTGGCGGCGCCGTCGACGACGACACCGTCAGCGCACTGGGCAGTGTCAAGGTAATCTGCGGCGGCGCGAACAACCAGCTCGCGCATCCGGGAGTGGAGAAGACCCTGGCTGACCTCGGGATCGTGTATGCGCCCGACTACCTGGTCAACGCCGGCGGCGTCATCCAGGTGGCCGACGAACTGCACGGCTTCAGCTTCGAGCGGGCCAAGGCCAGGGCAGCTCAGATCCTGGGCACGACCAGGACGATCCTTGCCCTGGCTGACTCCGAGGGCGTGCCGCCCGCGGTGGCGGCGGACCGGCTGGCGGAGCGGCGGATCGCCGAGATCGGCAGGCTGCGCGGGATTTACCTGGGCCGCTGATCTATTTCGGCGGAATCATCGGAGGCGCCCGGCGCCCAAAGCAGGTACGGTTGTACCTGTACGTCAGGGCGAGCGCGTCCCGCTCCGGTGGCGAAGCGGCGGCGGGTTAGCCTTGTGTGCACGAAACCGCGTGCATTGGTGTGGTAACGGGCACTTGAGAGTGCGGTGACCAGGAACCCATCGGGTTCCGTACGTTAAAGGGGGTCGAGCCAATGGGGCGCGGCCGAGCCAAGGCCAAGCAGGTCAAGGTGGCACGCCAGCTGAAATACAGCGGTGGCGGTACCGACCTTGACCGACTGCGGGCTGAGCTGGGCGTCGACGCGGACACCGAGCGCGCTAACGGAGATTCCGCTTACGCGGACCTTGGCGATCGCTACGACGCGGACGACGACTCGGCGCTTGATGACGACGGCGAAGACGAGGACTGGGACTCCGACGAAGGTTTCGGCGAGCACAGTGTGGCGGGAGCCCACGGCCGCTGAGCACCGCCCGGCTGGCCTCAGCGGAATCGCACCGCCGGCCGGTCTCAGCGGGATCGGGCAGTCCGGCCGCCCTCAGCGGGATCGCGGGTCACGGGTTCGCGATGTCAGCCGGGATGATTGCCGGTCAGCAGGGCGTGTCCGGTCCCGGATGTAACTGCGCCGACCAGCCACGCTGGCACGCCACGCTCGGCGAGCAGCCGCATCCCGCGATCCGCGTCCGCAGCCGCGATCACCGCGACCATGCCGACGCCCATGTTGAAGACCTTCTCCATCTCGGCCTGCGGCACCTTGCCGTGACCGGCTAGCAGACCGAATACGGCGGCTGGCCGCCAGCTCGCTCGTTCCAGCACCGCATCTGCGCTGGCCGGCAGGACCCTGCTCAGGTTGGCCGCCAGCCCGCCGCCGGTTACGTGGGCAAAGGTCCGCACCGCGCAGCTGTCGGCCAGAGCCAGGCAGTGCCGGGTGTAGATGCGAGTTGGCGTCAGCAGTTCCTCGCCGAGGGTCTGGCTGAGCTCGGCGGGCTGGGCGTCCAGGTCCAGTCCGGCTCCGGGCGCGTCAATGATGGCGCGGACGAGCGAGAAGCCATTGGAATGCAGGCCTGAAGACGCCATCGCGATGACCACGTCGCCGGGCTGCACGCGCTCGGGGCCGAGCAGCCGGTCGGCGTCCACCACCCCGGTCGCGGCGCCGGCCAGGTCAAAGTCGTCCGGACCGAAATGCCCCGGATGCTCGGCGGTCTCACCACCGACCAGAGCGCAGCCGGCTTGCACACAGCCCTCGGCGATGCCAGCGACTATCGCCGCGACCCGGTCCGGATCGACCCGGCCGCAGACCAGGTAATCGGTCATGAACAACGGCTCCGCGCCGCACACCGCCAGGTCATCGACCACCATGCCGACGAGATCCTGGCCGATGGTGCCGTACTGCCCGAGCCGCTGCGCCAGTACGACCTTGGTACCGACGCCGTCGGTGGAGGTTGCCAGCAGCGGCCGTCGCATGCCCGCCAGCTTGGACGCGTCGAAAAGCCCGGCAAACCCGCCGATACCACCGATGACCTCCGGGCCAGCGGTTCGGGCCACCGAGGCGCGCATCAGGTCCACCGCCCGGTCCCCCGCTGCGATGCTCACCCCGGCTGCCGCGTAGCTGACTGCAGGCGTGCTGTCACCCTGGCCCTGGGCCGGGCGCTGACCAGTCAACGCAGTGCCTCCCGGCGGAGCAGGCCGGCTCAAGCAGGTGCTTGCCCTTCTCATCCTCAGCCACCGAGATGGGGTACTCGCCGTTGAAGCACGCGCGGCACAGCCGGTCGGCAGGCACGGTGGTGGCCTCGATGAGCCCGGCCAGTGACACGAAACCCAGCGAGTCGGCGCCGATAGATTCCTTGATCTCCTCGATGGTCAGGTTGCCGGCCATCAGCTCGGCCCGGCTGGCGAAGTCGATCCCGAAGAAGCAGGGCCAGGCCACCGGCGGGCTGGAGATCCGGACGTGCACCTCCGCCGCCCCTGCCTCGCGCAGCATCGCCACGATGGCGCGCTGAGTATTGCCACGGACGATCGAATCATCGACTACCACGAGCCGTTTCCCGGCGATGGCCTCCCGCAGCGGGTTGTATTTCAGCCGGATGCCGCGCTGCCTGATGGTCTGGCTCGGCTGGATGAAGGTGCGGCCAACGTAGGAATTCTTGACCAGTCCCTGCCCGTAGGGGATGCCGCTGGCCTGCGCGTAGCCGATCGCGGCCGGGGTGCTCGACTCCGGGACGGGGATGACAAGGTCCGCGTCGGCCGGGTACTCGACCGCCAGCCGTTTGCCCACAGCGACCCGTGCGGACTGCACGCTTACTCCCGCGATGGCGGTGTCCGGCCTGGCCAGGTAGACGTATTCGAATAGGCAGCCCTTCGGTGCCGCGGGCGCGAAGGTGTGCGACCGGACACCCTGCTCATCGATAGCCACCATCTCGCCAGGCTCGATCTCCCGGACGAAAGCGGCGCCGACGATATCGAGCGCCGCCGTCTCGCTGGCAACCACCCATCCCCTGGCTACCCGGCCGAGCACCAGCGGGCGGAAGCCCTGCGGGTCGCGGGCGGCGTACAGGGTCTGCTCGTCCATGAAGACAAGCGAGAAGGCGCCGCGTACCAGCGGAAGCGCCGCCAGCGCCGCTGCTTCCACGCCGGGATGCGCGCTCGTGCCGTTGCCGTTGCCGCCAAGACCGGTCGCGGCGAACAGGGCCGTCAGCACGTCGGTGTCGGACGTGGCCCGCCCGGCAAGGGCGGCGGCCTGGCCGCCGAGCAGCGCGGTCAGCTCGAGCGTATTGATCAGGTTCCCGTTGTGGCCGAGCGCCAGGCTGGCCGACGGGGTAGCACGGAAAGTGGGCTGGGCGTTCTCCCAGACCGACGAGCCGCTGGTGGAGTACCGGCAATGGCCGACCGCGATATGGCCCTGCAGCGTGTTCAGCACCGACTCGTCGAAGACCTGCGCGACCAGGCCCATGTCCTTGTAAACGACGATCCTGCTGCCATCGCTTACCGCGATGCCAGCCGATTCCTGGCCGCGGTGCTGGAGCGAGTACAGGCCGTAATAAGCAAGCTTGGCTACGTCCTCGCCGGGTGACCATACGCCGAACACGCCGCAGGCGTCTCGCGGCGGCTGATCTGCTGGGTCGGGATCATGTGACAACAGGCCATCGGGCTTAATCACCAGCTAATTCTAGTGACTCGCTGGCCTGTCGGAGCCGTTGGCCGCCACCGGCAGGTAAGAAGAGATGTCAGATCGCTGACCGCTGGCCAGCAGCCGCCCGGTTGCCAGCGCTCCGGCCCAGTCCAGCTGACCGGTGGCCAGGCGCAGCCAGGTCATCGGATCGGTCTCCACCACGTTCGGCGGTGTCCCGCGGGTATGCCGCGGGCCGGGAATGCACTGGATCGCGGCAAAAGGCGGGATCCGTACCTCGACAGTCCGGCCAGGTGCCTGGTCCGCCAGCAGCCGCAGGGTGTACCGGACCGCCGCCCGCAGCGCGGCGCTGGCCGGCTCACGACCGGTGGCGACCGCCGCCTGCACGCTCACCAGGCTGGCCTGGCCCAGTGCCCGCTCGGTCACCAGGCCCGCCCAGGCGGGCTCACCGAGGGCCGCTCGCTGCTCGTTGACCGCCGCGAGCAAGCGGCTGAGGTCAGGACTACGCGCTGGCACAGCTCAGAAGGCTAGCTGACACCTGCCCGGGCGAAGCCGGCCGCGAGGGCTCGGCACCGACGGCGGCTCAAAATTTCTCCCCTGCTTTTGCCGGTATCTGCCACCATCAGCGGTTGGTAACCGGTAATCGTTCGGTATGCCCGGTCAGCGCCGTACCGCAGCCTCCCGCACCAGCGGGGCACGGCTGCCCATGCTGGCTGGCATCGCGGTCGCGCTGCTGCTGGCCGGCGGCGCCGCGACCGTCTACGTGCTGGCGTTTCACCAGCCCACGGTGCCGCACGCCAGCCCGCTGCCCAGCCGTGCGATCAGCGTCGAGTCCGTCGGCCTCGTGGTCAACTCCGGAGCGGCCGCGACCGGCGGCGGGAAACCGCTGCAGCTGATCAACAGCCGGGCGCTGGCACCTCAGTTCAGGCCGCTCGGCGCCGCCCAGCTCGCGGCCGGGTCACCGCAGTGGACCGCGGACCTGATGGGCAACAGCACCTACATCTTCATCTTCCTGGCGTCGGACACCTGCCTGACGGCCACCGGCCCGGCCACCGCCCCGGCCCTAGCCCTCCAGCATTGCAATCTGAGCGCGCAGCAGCGCTGGCACCGGCTCAACCCTGCCGTGATCGTCGGCGGTCACGACTATTACCAGTACGCGAGCAGCAGCGACGGTAAATGCCTGACGATGACGGGCCGGCTAGCCGACGGAGACTACGGCACCGGACTCGCGGCCTGCGGCGCGTCGCACCCGACCAGCCAGCTCATCGCTTTCTGGTGGTCGTCGGTCTGACGCTGTCAGCCGAACAGACCCGGCAGGGCGCTCCGGTGGCTCGCAGCCAGCTCATCCAGCGGGATGCGGAAGCTCCCGGTGGCGTCCAGCGCCGTTCCGCCGGTCACTCCGATCGCCGCGGCGGATACGCCGGTGAGCTCGCAAAGGCGAGCGAATTCCTCGTCGTCACCAGGTTGCACCGCGACCACTGCGCGGGCCGCTGACTCGCTGAACAGTGAGGTGGCCGGACTGGGCGGCAACGTCACGGTGCAGCCAATGCCGCCGGCCAGGCAGGATTCGGCCAGTGCTACCGCCAGCCCGCCATCGGACAGGTCGTGCGCGGAGTCGAGCAGGCCGCGCGCCCCGGCGGTGATCAGCAGGCTGGCCAGCGCGCGTTCCGCCGCAAGGTCGACAGCAGGCGGGCGGCCACCAAGGTGCCGGTGCTTGAGCCAGGCCCAGAGCGACCCGCCGAACTCCTCCCTGGTCTCGCCGAGCAGCACGATGCTGGCGCCAGCCTGGCCGAAGCCGGACCGGACGCGGCGCCGGACGTCGTCATGCACGCCGAGCACGCCGACAACCGGAGTCGGCTGGATGGCTGTCACGCCGGTCTGGTTATAGAAGCTCACATTGCCGCCGGTGACCGGCACGCCGAGCTGCTGGCAGCCATCGGCGAGACCGCGCACGGCCTCGGTGAACTGCCACATCACCGCCGGATCCTCCGGTGAGCCGAAGTTCAGGCAGTTGGTCACCGCGAGCGGCCGTGCGCCGGTGACCGCGACGTTCCGGTAGGACTCGGCCAGCGCCAGCTGCGTGCCGGCATACGGGTCCAGCTGACAGAAGCGGCCATTGCCGTCGGTGGCCAGCGCCACCCCGAGGCCTGTCGCCTCGTCCACTCGCAGCAACCCGGCATCGTGCGGCATCGCCAGCACGGTGTCGCCGCGGACGTAGCGGTCGTACTGCTCGGTGACCCAGGTCCGGTCACCGGCTTCGGGCGAGGCGAGCAGCTGCAGCAGGTCGGCCCGCAGCTCATCGCCCGATGCCGGCCGCGGCAGCCGGGCGGCATCGTCGGCAGCCAGCGCGTCCTGACTATCCGGACGGCGGGCGGGCCGGTCGTAGACAGGCCCTTCGGCCGCGGCCGTGCCCGGCGGGATGTCCACGACCTGCTCGCCATGCCAGGTCATCTCCAGCCGGCCAGTGTCGGTGACGTCGCCGATCACGGTCGCCTGGACATCCCATTTCGCGCAGATATCCAGGAACCGCTGCACGTTCGCCGGCGTGACGATCGCCATCATCCGCTCTTGCGACTCGCTCATCAGGATCTCAGCTGGCCCGAGCGACGCGTCGCGGAGCGGAACCGCATCCAGCCGGACGCGCATGCCCGTCCCGCCGCCCGCCGACAGTTCGGTGGTGGCGCAGGCCACCCCCGCCGCACCCAGGTCCTGGATGCCGACGACCAGGTCCGCCTGGTACAGCGCCAGGCAGCACTCGACCAGCAGCTTCTCCATGAACGGGTCACCGACCTGCACGCTCGGCCGCTTGGCGCCCTCACCGGCGCCGCCGAACGACGCGCTGGCCAGCACCGACGCGCCGCCGATGCCGTCCGGGCCGGTACGCGAGCCAAACAGGATCACCTGGTTACCGGGCCCGGTCGCTGCCGCCAGTTTGAGATCCTCATGTCGCAGTACGCCGACGCACAGCGCGTTGACCAGCGGGTTTCCGGCGTAGCAAGGGTCGAAGGCGAGCTCGCCGCCAATGTTGGGCAGCCCCAGGCAGTTGCCGTAGAACGAGATGCCGCGCACCACCCCGGGCAGCACGCGGCGGGTGTCCGGCGCGTCGGCGGGGCCGAACCGCAGCGCATCCATCACGGCCACCGGCCGCGCACCCATCGCCAGGATGTCCCGTACGATCCCGCCGACGCCGGTGGCCGCGCCCTGGAACGGCTCCACGTAGGACGGGTGATTATGCGACTCGATCTTGAAGGTAACCGCGTAACCATGACCGATGTCGACCACGCCGGCGTTCTGCCCCATGCCTGCCAGCAGCACATCGGTAGCGGGTGCCTTGTCAGCGAACTGGCGCAGGTGCCTGCGTGAGGACTTGTAGGAGCAGTGCTCGCTCCACATGACGGAGTAGATGGCCAGCTCGGCGTCTGTCGGCCGGCGACCCAGGATGCCGACGACGCGCGCGAACTCCGCTGCGGTCAGCCCGAGCGCGGCGAACGGCTGCGCCCGGTCCGGCGTCGCCTGTGCCGCGGACACCGTGTCCTGGGTCACGGATGGGGGAACGGCGTGCTGGGTGGCTGTCTCCGGACTGGTCATGCGGCGGCGACCGCCTGCAGCACCGAGGTGAAGAAATCGAGGCCGTCGGCAGCCGGGCCGGTCAGCGGGTCGATGGCGTGCTCCGGGTGGGGCATCAGGCCGACCACGTTGCCCGCCTCGTTCGCGACTCCGGCGATGTCGGCTGCCGATCCGTTCGGATTGCCGTTTGCGTACCTCGCCAGCACCTGGCCATTGGCTTCGAGCTTGGCGAGGGTCTGCGCGTCTGCCATGTAGGCTCCCTCGCCGCTCTTGAGCACGACGGTGATCTGCTGACCAGCCTGGTACCTGGAGGTCCAGGCTGAGGTCGTGTTCTCAATCGTGATCTTGATATCCCTGGTCACGAAGTGCAGACCCTCGTTCCTGGTCAGCGCGCCGGGCAGCAAGTGCGCCTCGCACAGGATCTGAAAGCCGTTGCAGATGCCGAGCACCGGCAGGCCCTTGGCAGCGGCCGGGATGAGTTCCCCCATGACCGGCGCGAATCTGGCGATAGCACCGCAGCGCAGGTAGTCGCCGTAGGAGAAGCCGCCCGGCAGGATGACTGCGTCCACTGCATGCAGGCTCGCCTCGCCGTGCCAGAGCTCTACCGGCTGGCTGCCGGACCGCTGCACAGCACGGCGCGCGTCAAGGTCGTCGAGCGAACCTGGGAAGGTAACGACTCCGATCCGGGTCGTCATGGGCGTCCTCGCGGGCGGCTCATGCCTGCAGGTTACCGCCTCAGCCGGCGTCCCTGAGCTGTGAGGCTTGTCGCAGCGGCAGCGGCGCATCGCTGCGCCATTCGATGCGCTTCTGCAGCGAGACGATGGTGCCCTGTCCCGGCTTACTCTGCATCGTGACGTCGTCGACGCAGGCCCGCATGATCGCCAGTCCGCGGCCGGACTCGGGCAGTTCGGCGAGCGCTCGCTCCCTGGCGAGCCGCCTGGACCTGGTTATCCGGTTGCGGAGCGTGGTCGGCGGACCGGGTGGCGGGGTCGGATTACGGCGCAGCCGCGGCATCGGCCGGACCGGCCGCCGCATCACCGACCGGCGGGTGACCATGGCCGGGTCAAAGCCCCGGCCGCTGTCCAGCACCTCAAGCACGCAGCGCTTGCTCCCGACGTGGGCCACTAGTTCATAGCGCCGCCCCGGCCCGGCATGCCGTAGCACGTTGGTGCACGCTTCGGTGACAGCCAGCAGGAGATCGTCGATGCATCGCTCATCCACGCCGAGGCGGCTCAGGGTGTCGCCAAGTACCCGGCGCATCACCGGGACGCTCAGCGACTCTCGGGGGAACACCAGGCAGAACTCCACGTCTGCGGCTGGCTCCCCAGAATGGAACACCCGAGATCGCATCCGCTCCTCAGCCCCGTCGCGGTAACAGTCAGTTCATATTGTGAAGGCTTCCCCGGACAGGCTTCGGTAATCATGAACTTAGGCGATCTCTGGACGAACAGTGCGCTACTGACAAGCCAGCGCAGGCCGTCAGCCACGCCTCTGACCTGCTATTTCGCCGGCACGGGCGGCTCGTTGAGGCGACTTCGGGCCGGTGACGAGCGGCCACCGGAAAATAACAATCAGGTAAGGCCGGCGCTGCCGGGACGTTCTCAGGCCGGGCGGACGGTGAATTCCTCTATCACCGGGTTAGCCAGCAACTCGGCGGCGAGCTGGGCAATCTGGTCCTGCGTGGCCGGGCCAGCTACGTCGACTTCGAAGCGCTTGCCCTGGCGGACTCCGGCAACCTGATCAAAGCCAAGCCTCCGGCAGGCGCTGGCGATCGCCTCGCCCTGCGGGTCATGGATCTCGGGCTTGAGCATGACGTCGATGACGAATCTCGGCACATCCCGAACAGTACGCGAGCAGCCTGCCGCGTACGCGACTAGGGATCTGCCGAACCGGGCAGTAGCCTGAGAGTGGGTCGCCGTGACCCGATTCGTGACATGCGTCACTATCGTTCCCCGGACGTACCCACTGCTTGACCGATCCTGGCGCGCCGATAGTACTGTCGCAGCAACATGGACTTACGACCGGCCGGTCCGGGCTAGACCCCGACCGGGCATGAGCATGCAAGGAGTGGCACGTGGCCGTCAAAGATGCCGGACGAGCCGTCTCCCGCACTGCCGCACGGGCTCCCGCCCGAGAGCAAGCGAGGCAGTCGGACCCGGCCGAGCTGATTCAGCTCCTCACCCCTGAGGGGGAGCGAGTCGAGCATCCCGATTACCCGCTGGAGATCTCTGCGGATGAGATCAAGGCTCTGTACCGCGACCTGGTCATCGTCCGCCGCATTGACTTCGAGGCGATCGCGCTCCAGCGCCAGGGCGAGCTAGGGATCTGGGCGTCGCTGCTCGGTCAGGAGGCTGCCCAGGTCGGCTCGGGCCGGGCGCTTGGCCCCGGCGACATGGCCTTCCCGACCTACCGGGAGCACGGCGTGGCCTGGTGCCGCGGCCTGGATCCGACCAAGCTGCTTGAGCTGTTCCGCGGTGTCAGCCACGGCGGCTGGGATCCCACCGCGCATAACTTCCACCTCTACACGATCGTCATCGGCAGCCAGGCGCTCCATGCCACCGGTTATGCCATGGGCATCCAGCGGGACGGCGCGGTCGGCGAGGACGGCGAGGCAGTGATCGCCTACTTCGGCGACGGGGCGACCAGCCAGGGTGACGTCAACGAAGCCTTCATCTGGGCTTCGGTCAACAACGCCCCGGTCGTCTTCTTCTGCCAGAACAACCAGTGGGCCATTTCGGAGCCGCTGGAGCGACAGAGCCGGACGCCGCTGTACCTGCGCGCGAACGGCTTCGGCTTCCCTGGCGTCCGGGTTGACGGTAACGACGTGCTTGCCTGCCTGGCGGTCACCCGCAAGGCCATGCAAGCCGCCAGGGAAGGCCAGGGTCCGACGCTCATCGAGGCCTTCACCTACCGGATGGGCGCGCACACGACGACCGACGATCCGACCAGGTACCGGCTCTCCGCGGAGCTGGAGGCCTGGAAACTGAAGGACCCCATCGAGCGCGTCAAGCAGTACCTGATCCGCACGGAGCAGGCTGACATGTCGTTCTTCGACGTGGTCGAAGCAGAGGCCGCCGAGACTGGCAGCCGGGTCAGGGCAGCCTGCCTCAGCATGGCCGATCCCCAGCCCACGTCGATGTTCGACGACGTCTTCACCACCGACACCGCGCAGCTCGCCGCCGAGCGCGCCGGGTTCACCGCTTACCTTGACTCGTTTGTCGGCGAGGAGGCCGCGCGATGACCACGCTGACACTGTCCAAGGCGCTTAACGCGGGCCTGCGCAAAGCGCTGGAGACCAACCCCAGGGCACTGATCATGGGCGAGGACGTCGGCAAGCTCGGCGGCGTCTTCCGGGTTACCGACGGACTTCAGAAGGACTTCGGCGAAGCCCGGGTGGTCGACACGCCGCTGGCCGAGTCCGGCATCATCGGCACCGCGATCGGCCTGGCGCTGCGCGGTTACCGGCCGATCTGCGAGATCCAGTTTGACGGTTTCGTGTTTCCGGCATTCGACCAGATCGTCACCCAGCTCGCCAAGATGCGGTACCGCTCGCTCGGCACCGTGCGCCTGCCGGTTGTCGTCAGGATCCCCTTCGGCGGCGGCATCGGCGCGGTCGAGCACCACAGCGAGTCACCCGAGGCCCTGTTCGCGCATACGCCAGGGCTCCGGGTTGTCGCCTGCGGCGACCCGGCCGATGCGTACACGATGATCCAGCAGGCAGCGATCAGTGACGACCCGGTCATTTTCTTCGAGCCCAAGCGTCGCTACTGGGACAAGGCCGAGGTGGACATCGACAGCGCACTCGCTGCGGCGCTGCCCATGGACAAGGCCAGGGTCCTGGTCGCCGGCACCGACGTGACCGTGCTGTGCTACGGCCCGATGGTGCGCACCTGCGCCGAGGCGGCTGTCGCCGCGGCCAGTGACGGCCGGTCCGTCGAGGTCATTGACCTGCGTTCGCTGGCACCCCTGGACATGGCGACGATTTTCGATTCGGTGCGCAAGACCGGCAGGTGCGTGGTCGTGCACGAAGCAGTCGTCACTGGCGGGATCGGCGCGGAGGTAGCGGCGCGGGTGTCGCAGGAATGCTTCTACAACCTGGAGGCCCCGGTACTACGGGTCGGCGCCTACACCACTCCGTATCCGCCCTCCCGGCTGGAAGAGCACTACCTGCCGGATCTGGACCGGATCCTGGACGCCGTCGACCGCACTTTCGGTTACTGAGAGGCCCGCATGTCAGATCTCAAGGAGTTCAAGCTCCCTGACGTCGGAGAAGGCCTTACCGAGGCCGACATCGTCAGGTGGCACGTGCACCCCGGTGACAAGGTCACCGTCAACCAGATCATCGTCGAGATCGAGACGGCCAAGGCGGTCGTCGAACTGCCCAGCCCGTACGCCGGCGTCGTTGCCAGCCTGCTGGTGCCCGAGGGCGCGACCGCGGATGTCGGCACGCCGATCATCTCGGTCGACATCTCCGGGGGCGCGGCCACCGCGCCGCCGGGCGGCCAGCCTGCCGAGGCCTGGCAGGCGGCGCGCGATCAGTGAGACCGAGGACCTGGTGCCGGCTCCGCCGGTCGAGGGCGCGGTCGAGCCCGGCATACACGGCAGCCCGGCTCCGAAGGCCGAACGGCAGGCAGTGCTGGTCGGTTACGGCGTCAAGCTGGGCACGACCAGTCGCCGGACGCGCAAGGCACCGGGCCACCCGGCCGCCAACGGTTCAGGGCAGGCACCGCCGTGCTGGCTAAGCCGCCTGTCCGGAAGCTGGCCAGGGACCTCGGCGTGGACCTGGCCGGGCTGACAGGGACCGGGCCTAACGGCACCATTAGCCGTGCCGACGTCCAGCAGGCAGCGGACGGAGTCCGGGCGGACGGCCCCGTTCCCGTCCGTGAACTGGCCGTTCCGGTCGCTGCCAGGCTCAGCGAGCGGCGGGAGGAGCGGATCGCTATCCGGGGTATCCGCAAGCACACCGCGGCCGCGATGGCGGCGAGCGCATTTACCGCGCCGCATGTCACCGAGTTCCTGCAGATCGACATCACCGAGACGATGACGGCCACGACGCGGCTGCGCGGACTGCCCGAGTTCGCCGAGGTGCGCGTGTCGCCACTGCTGCTGGTTGCGAAGGCGCTGCTGGTAGCGGCGGCCCGGCATCCGATGGTCAACGCGAGCTGGGACGAGGCGGCGCAGGAGATCGTCGTCAAGCACTACGTGAACCTGGGCATCGCCGCGACCACCGACCGCGGCCTGATTGTGCCCAACGTCAAGGACGCGCACGCGCTGACCCTGCCGGAACTAGCCCGGGCACTCGGCCAGCTGGCCGAGACGGCCAGGGCCGGGAAGGCGACCCCGGCTGATCTGTCCGGCGGCACGATCACCATCACCAACGTCGGCATCTTCGGAGTGGATACCGGCACCCCGATCCTGTCTCCCGGCGAGGCGGCGATCCTGGCGTTCGGGCAGGTGAAGGACGCGCCGTGGGTCGTGGACGGCGAGCTTGCGGTGCGCAAGGTCTGCACGCTCGCGCTGTCCTTCGACCACCGCCTGGTCGACGGCGACCTGGGCTCGGCGGTGCTGCGGGACGTGGGCGCCATGCTGACCGACCCGGTGCGGATGCTTGCCTGGTCCTAACCGGGCCGCGCTGGCCAGTAATCAGGACTGCTAGGAGGGGATCCGATGATCAGGCACGTAGTGGTATTCAGCTGGGATGACGCCATGACCAAGGACATGGAGCAGCAGTTCGCCGCGGAACTCACCGCACTGGCGCCGACGATCGCGGGCCTGCGCGCCTATCACCTGGGCTCGGACGCTGGCCTGGTCGAGGGCAACTTCGACTTCGCGGTCGTCGCCGACTTCGACGACGCGGAGAGCTACCTTGCCTACCGGGACCACCCCGTGCATCAGGAGATCATCGGCCGGCTGAGCAGACCCCATACTGCCTCCCGGGCGTCCGTTCAGTACGAGATCTGAGGCCGCGGACAGCGCGTGATCATCTGGCTGAACGGCACCTTCGGGGCCGGGAAGACGAGCACTGCCACCGAACTGGCGGACCTGCTGCCGCGGGCCCGCCAGTTCGATCCTGAGTGGGTCGGCTACATGCTCAAAGCCAACCTGTGCGATCTGGAGTTCACCGATTTCCAGCAGCTGCCACCGTGGCGGACGCTGGTGCCCACGGTGATGGCCGAGGTTGCCGCGCTGACCGGCCAGGACCTGATCGCCGTGCAGACTGTGCTCATCGAGTCCTACTGGCGCGAGCTGCAGGCTGGTCTCGCTCGCCTGTCGCTGGACGTCTTTCACGTGCTGCTGGATGCCGACCCCGACGTGCTGGCGCAGCGCATCCCCGTGCGGACGCTGTCGAGCAGGCAGCCCGTGACTGGCGGCTTGATCATCTCGGCGCGTTCGCGGCCGCCCGCCCGTGGCTGGCGGCCGAGGCCGACCTGATAGTGGACTCCACCGCGATGTCCATCGCGGAAGTCGCGAAGCTGATCGCCAGTGAAGTGCCGCGCCAGCCGCAGGCAACCGAGAAGATCAGGTAAGCCGTCGCTGTGACCGCGGCGGCGGGCTGGCCACCGCCGCGGCTCGGCCGCCGGCACCGGTCAGAACGCCTCTTCGGGTAGCTCCATCGCGTCCAGCGGGGTGGCCTCGGCGATCTCCCGCTCGGCGGCCAGCCGCGGCAGCACGGTCGCCGCGAAGAACCCGGCCGCCGCTACCTTGCCCTGGTAGAACGCCTGGTCACCAGCGCTCTGGCCGCCCTGGTCGAGCTTGCTGATCGCGACCTCGGCGTGCCGGGCGAGCAGCCAGCCAACGACGAGGTCACCAAGCGCAAGCAGCAGCCGGGTTGTATTCAGGCCGACCCGGTAGATCTGCGCGCTCTGCTCCAGGCTCGCGCCCAGGAAACCGTTCATCGCGCTGACGATCGCCTCAACGTTGTCCGCCGCCCTGGCCAGGGCCGCGCGCTCCTTCTTCAGCCGGCCGTTGCCGTTGTCCGCCGCGGCGAACTCCCGCACCTGCCCCAGCAGGTAGTTCAGGGCGGCACCCTGGTTGCGGACGATCTTGCGGAAGTACAGGTCCGTGCCCTGGATCGCGGTAGTGCCCTCATACAGGCTGTCGATCTTGGCATCCCTGATGTACTGCTCGATCGGGTAGTCCTGAAGGTAACCGGAGCCGCCGAAGGTCTGCAGCGACTGTGCGAGCAGCTCGTAGCCGCGCTCGGAACCGACGCCCTTGACGACGGGCAGCAGCAGGTCGTTCAGCGCTGCGGCCCTTTCGTCCTGCTCGCCGCGGGCCGCAGCGAGCTGGACTGCGTCCTGCTGACTCGCGGTGTAGAGCACCAGCGCTCGCATGCCCTCGGCATAGGCCTTCTGCAGCAGCAGGCTGCGGCGCACATCGGGATGCTTCATGATCGTGACGCGGGGCGCGGCCTTGTCGGTGAGCTGAGTCAGGTCCGCGCCCTGCACCCTGGTCTTGGCATAGTCGAGCGCGTTGAGGTAGCCGGTCGACAGCGCGGCGATGGCCTTGGTGCCCACCATCATCCGGGCGAACTCGATGATCATGAACATCTGGCGGATACCGTCGTGCACGTCCCCGATCAGCGTGCCGACCGCAGGATGCTGCGCACCGAAAGTGAGCTCGCAGGTGGTGGAGGCCTTGAGCCCCATCTTGTGCTCGACGTTGGTCACGTACACGCCGTTACGGTCACCGACCGAGCCGTCCTCGTTGACCTGGTACTTGGGCACCAGGAACATGGACAGCCCCTTGGTGCCGGGACCAGCACCTTCAGGCCTGGCCAGCACGATGTGCAGGATGTTGTCGGTCAGGTCGTGCTCGGCGCTGGTGATGAAGCGCTTGACACCCTCGATGTGCCAGGTGCCGTCCGGTTGCTGCACCGCCTTGGTACGGCCAGCGCCGACGTCCGAGCCAGCGTCAGGCTCGGTGAGCACCATGGTGTAGCCCCACCGTCCCTCGATCGCGCGCTCGGCGACCTTCTTCTGGGCTGGCGTGCCCAGCTGCCACAGCGCATGCGAGAACGAGCCGACGCTCGAGTACATCCAGACGGCCGGGTTCGCCCCGAGCACCAGCTCGGCCACCGACCAGGCGAGCGACCGCGGCACGCTGGTACCGCCCAGCTCAGCAGGCAGTTCAAGGCGGAACCACTCGGCGTCGATGAACGCCTGATACGACCGCTTGAACGAGTCAGGCATCCGCACCGTGTGGGTGGCCGGGTCGAACACCGGCGGGTTGCGGTCGGCGTCTGCGAATGACTCGGCAATCGGGCCTGCGGCCAGCCTGTTGACCTCGTCCAGGATGCCGCGTGCCGTCTCCTGGTCAACGTCGGCGAAGGGATCGGCGCCGAGCAGGTCCTGCCGGTTCAGCACCTCGAACAGATTGAATTCGATGTCCCGGAGGTTGCTCTTGAAGTGCCCCATTTGATTACTCCGCCCCATATGCCTATTACTACTGGCCGGTAACTTACTCAATAGTACCTAACCAGCCGCCGCCTGTCACCCCGGCCCTGAGCAGGCAACTCAGCGGCTTCCGGCCGTCACCCCCGGGACGGCGCGACGCGGCGGGACCGGGCGGTCCCGCCGCGTCGCTGTGTGATCAGACTGGCCTGGCCGATGCCCTGCGTGAGCGGGAGTCAGCCGCCGAAGGTCGAGCCAGCACCGCCAATCCTCAGGCCGGCGAAGCTCGGCGCCAGTCCTTTGGTCGATGGCTTGGGCGCTGCGTAGTACCAGAGGGTGTCGCCGGTTCCCTGGAACACCAGGTCAGCTTCGCCGGCAGGCTTGGCGCTGCGGTCGAACAGCGCTGGCGCCGAATTAACGGCGCCCGTCGCGTGGGTGATCACGTCGTTCTGCCAGCCGGGCGTCGTAGTCCCCGCGTTGTAGAAGAGCAGCGTCACCGAGTGCGACGAGCCCTGGAACGCGATCTCGACCGGACGGGTCAGGTCGGCGACGTTCTGTTCCAGCGAGGGAGCCGAGTAACACCATCCAGAGCCCTCCAGCAGCCTGCTCGCCCAGCCTCGTCCGTTGTCGAAGGCAAGGAGCTCGTGATGCGGTCCCTCGACGGTGATGAACGCCGTGCCCGGGTTGAAGGCGCCTTTGAACACGACCATGGACGGGGCCGAGTAGGCCGAGCCGATCGGGCCGATCACATCGTTCGTCCAGTGCAGCGGGCTGGTGGCGCTGAGGTAGCTCAGCGTATGGTCGGCGCCCTCCACGGCGATATCCGCCTGGCCGGACGGCCGGACGACAAGCGATGGCGCCGAGTAAGCGCGGCCGCTGCTGAGGATCTCGTGCTTGCGCCACCTGCCGGCGAGGGAGTCGAGCCAGTAGTACCACAGCGAGTGGTTCTTCCCGATAACCGCGATGACCGCGCCGGACGCGCCCACCACGAACGACGGCGCCGAGTAGGCCGAGTTCGCGCCCGCGGCCTTGAGCTTCGTCCACTTGGCTGAGTTCTTGACGTAGACGAGCAGCGAGTGGCGCGGTCCTTCGACGGCGACCGCGGCGTCGCTGCCCGGGCCGCTCACCAGCGACGGCCCGGAGAACGCCGTGTTCTTCCCCGCGAGTTGCTTGCGCGTCCACTTGCCCTTGACCTGCGTGTAGTACTGCAGCGAACCGTGAGCGCCGATCGCGGCCACCTCCGGGTCTCCGCCGGCGCTGACTTTGATGGACAGCGAAGGTGACGCTGCGCCAGGGTTGGCCAGCGACGGGGCGGCGCGGCCTGCTGGCGCGGCCAGTGCGCTAGCGCCGCCGGCGGCCAGCGTTGCCGTCGCTGCGACGGACGCGAGTACAGCATGGACAGGTCTCACAGACTCTCCCCTGATCGATGAGGTGCCAGGCGATCGAGTTCGAGGCGATCGCGTTCGGGGGAACGGGGCCTCGCCTGGCCGGGCGGTATCCGGGCCTGCCTTCTTCTATCAGAACAGATCGGCTTATGTCGCCCCGATGAGACGCAGAGGCGACCAGGGCGCGACGCCTTCCTCCCCTCCGAGCGCAGCCGCTTAGATGGGGCCGCCGGTGTAATGCAGGATCAGCGTGCGCTGGCCGGTCACCCCGTCGAAGGTCGCCGACCGCCCACGCATTGTTACCGGCCAGCGCGAGCACACCGTTGATGAAGGTGTTACCGCTGTTGACGGCGCCCGGATCCGGGCTCGGGACGGTCTTCCAGCCGCCGGCCGCCGAGCCATACTCGATGAGCGAGGACGCGTTGCCGGTCGTGACGGCCAGGCTGTAGCCAACCGCCCAGGCGTTGTGACCGCCGTTGTCCGGCGCGATCCCGCTGAGGTAGTTGTCGTGCCGAGTCGGGTTCGGCGTCCTTAGCTGCGCGAGGTGCCCGCCCGAGCCGAGGGCCTCGACCAGCGTGCTGAAGCCGGCCTGCCCGGCCCTGTCGTTGCCCGCCACCCACGGACCGAGCGGTGATGCGCCCACCGACTGCGGGTAGCCGCTGGCGACCGCACCGGCCGGAGTCCGCACCACGCCGCGCGCGACCACCCAGGAACCGCTCTCCAGATGCAAGACCACCTGCTGATCCGGCGCGTGGTTGACGAGCTGGCCGGTCGCCCAGACGCCGCCGCCCGGCGATGCCGTCACCGAGGTCAGCATGCCGTGGTCGCCACGCAGGCCCGTGACGCTGGTTACCGCCCAACGGTGGCCGTTCCAGTGCTCGACCAGCGGGTGGAAGAAGCCGTCCGGGCCGCTGTAGCCGCCAACTGCCCAGACGTCGGCGTCGCTGACACCCGCGACACCGTAGAGCATGTCGTCGCTGGCGCCGGGTTCAGCGGCCGGCACGACCGACCAGTGATGCCCGTTCCAGTGCTCGGTCAGGGCACGGCCGGTATGCCCGGACCCCGGGGTGTAGATGCCGGTCGCCCACGCGGTGCCGTCAGGCAGTGCCGCGACACCGTAGAACGAGTTTGCTTCAGACCCGACATCCGGCGTCGCGACGTGCGACCACGTAGCCCCGTTGTAGTGCAGCGCCAGCGTCTTCACCCTGGTCGCGTTGGCGTTCGGCAGCAAGCTGCCAACGGCCCAGATGTCTGATGCTGACCGGGCCGCCACAGCTGTCAGCTGGTTGTCGCTCGGACCGATGTTCGGGCTCGGTGTTACCGCCCACGATGACGTGACGGCCGGGTCGGGGACGGCGGGCCGGGTGACCTTAGGCGCGGCCAGGCCGGGCCGGCGACCGGCGCCGGAGGGGCCGTCGCGTCGGCCCTGGCTCCGAACAATCTGGCCATCGGCACCAGTACCTTGTCGCAAGAATGCCGCAGGCAGGGCAGCCCGAGCGCGTTCTCGATCGTCCGCAGCAGCGAATAGTGGTTGAAGGGGACCGGGTCGATGAGGTGGCGGGGGCCGTGACTGGTGATCACGATCGTAACGACGTGACCGGTGCCCGCCTTGACATCGCAGCAGCCCTGCTTGGTGTCACCTTCGGTGAAGGTGATCACGATCGCGTTGTTGCCCCGCTTCCATTGCGGTCCGGACATGATCTCGTGCACGACCTGCCCGAGGTAGCTGTCGCCCCCGGCCACCAGCTTGTTGTCATCGGCTTGGTGGTAACTGCTGGAGCTGTCCTCGCACCAGGGCGGGCCACCGTGCAGGCCCGAGCACTCGTTCGGGTCGATGAAGCTGAAAACGGGCAAGTGCCCAGTCCGCGTGTCGGTGGCTAGCTCGGCAGCCGGCACCATCTTCCGAGCCTCAGCTGGGTTGCCTGCCACGCTTCTCAGGTCAGGGACGGCGTTGAACTGAGTCTGGTTGTAGAGCGAATCCGTCTGCAGGCAGTTGCCGGGGTAACAGTCGCCCAGGTAGCCGGGGTATGGCAGACCCTGGGCATACTCGCGCCAGCTCTTGTGGGCTTTATCAAGCTGGCTGAGCAGGCTGGTCTTGCTGATGCGAGAGTCCCAGTAGGGGAGGCCGTCGGAGATGCCGAAGTCGTTGCCGGCCAGCAGTGCCATGACGTTAGCCGTGTCCGGGTCGGACGTCGTGTAATAGTGACTGGCCAGGCCGTACCTTCTGGCTAGCCGGTTGAAGTTCGGCGCGTATCTGTTGTGCAGGATGGAGCCGTAGTCGTGGCTGGTGAACATGATCACGGCGATGTGGTCGTAGTGCGGCACGGTGACAGCACCGGACTGACCGGCTGCGGAGACTGAGGCGCTGGCGGCCGGGACGGCGCCAGCCGGAGCGGCGCCAGCGGAGATCGGCAGGGCCACCGCTGCGAGCACGACCGTGGCGGTGCACAGCGCACGCAGGCGGGTGATAGGCACAGGGCGCATGTAACGCTCTCCTTCTCACTCGGCCCAGGCGATGCCGGCCACATCAGCAGCGGCGCGCAGGCCCCGGGTAGCCCCCGGTGGCACCGGCGGCAGGATCAGGCAGTAGCAGCCGACGCAGATCGAGCCCGAGTCGGCCAGCCGGTTGTTGCCGACCATCAAGGTCCGGTCGGGAGCGGCGCCGAGCCGCTCGCACGCGGTCAGGAACAGCAACGGGTCGGGCTTGGCGACGCCGAGGTCGCAGGACAGCACGAAGGTCTGGATGAAGGCATCCAGACCTGTCGCTACGTAGCCTTCATCGATCGACCAGCCAGTGTTGCTGACGATCGCGATCGGGATTCCCGCCCCCGCAAACGACTTCAGCACGGCCGGGGTATCCGGGTAAGGCACCATGGTCTGCGGATTGGTCTTCCACTCGTCGTACATCAGGTTGGCCAGGCCAGCCGCGATCTCGTCGAACGGCGAGTATCCGGTCACGTAGGCGGCGCGGTGATCGGCCGCGACAGGTTGCGGCGCAGCCGTTTCTCCGCCATCAGCGTCCGGCTGTGCTCCTTGGACCGGCGCCAGTAGCCGGGCCGCGTCTTCCTCGGGAATCTCCACGCCCAAGCCGGGCGGCCAGGCTGCACGCGGCGGCTACCGGCGAGCTGCGGTGGGTGAGGGTTCCGCCGTTGTCGAACAGGACTGCGTCGTAACGCATCGGGTCCTACCTTCGTGTCGATGGAGGCGGGCGATGCGGGCCGGAACCGCCAGATGGCGTTCCCGGTCGACCGCGGGTCTGCAGCAGGTCGAGGTCAGTAGGGGCGGGCGCCGATATGAAAGTGGTTCAGGACGATCGCCGTGCCCACGAGCACAACGAGAATGACGTAGCCGCCGATATCGAACGCCGTTAGCGGGTGCACGTTCAGTGAGCCGCGGCGCTTGCTTGGCGCCGAATCCGCGCGCGTCGGCGACCATGGCCATGGTGGCGGTGCCGCGCAGGCTGCCGATCAGCAGCGGCACAGTGACCAGCACCACGCAGCGGCAGACCCGCTTGACGTAGTCCGGCCAGCGGCCAACTGGACCAGCCGAGGCCGGGACAGGTCGTAGCCGCGCAGTTCGACGGCCCGCAGCACCAGAGTCGTCCTGGCGATCATGTCGGGCAGGAACCGCAGCGCTGCGGTCAGCGCGAACCCGACCTGAGGAGGCATCCGGAAGCGCTCGAATGCCCAGGTGAAGTCGCCGACGTCGGTGCTGATCAGGATCAGCATCGAGGTCGACACGGTCACCAGCACGCGCGAGGTCTGCTCAAGGCCGAAGACCAGGCCGTAGCTGGTGATGCCAGGCGAGCCGAGCCAGCTGATCGTCCAGGGGAACTGGTAGATGAAGTGGATGGGCGGATGCGGCAGGTAGTACAGGCCCTGCGACCAGAATCCGGTCAGCGCAGGGCCGATGACCATGACCATCAGCACCCGCGATCTTCGCCCGGGACGGCCGCAGCCAGAACCAGGGCAGCAGGCTGAGCCCGAACACGATCAGCATGTAGTCCCAGTTCAGGATGATGCTGAGGATGCCCATCGCGATCGGGTAGAGCACCTTCAGCCGTGGGTCGAGCTTGTGCAGCGGAGTGTCCTTCGCCTCGTAGGTGACCAGCTCGCGCAGACCGCCGAGGCCGACCAGCTTGATGAACAGGACCGGCAGGATCATCGGCACGGCGAAGACGATCAGGTAGGAGATGACCGTCTCGGCGAACAGCGAGTGCATCAGGACCTGCCCCCAGTCCCGGCGGGCGTCGCCCGGTACGGTGGCGGCCGCATGGGCCATCTCGGCAACGGTCAGCAGCACGTCGTCACACCGGCCAAGCAGCTGCACCTGCAGCCTTGCCAGCGGCGGCGCCAGCACCCCCCACCGCTCCAGCTCCTCGGTACGCGCGAAGACCTGCCTGGTAGGCCCGTCCATCCGGACTTCGCCGTCGCCGAGCAGCACGATCCGCGCCGCGCGGGCAGCCAGGCCCCTGATGTCATGAGTAACGGTGAGGACTGTCAGCCCGGTCCGTTTCCGGACTGCCTCCAGCAGCCGCAGGAAGGCGCGCATCCGCTGCGCGTCCTGTCCGGTCGTCGGCTCGTCGAGCACGAGCACGCCAGGCGCGCCAACCAGCAGCGCCCCCAGCGCGAGGCGCTGCCTGCCGCCCTGGCTCAGCTCCCACGGGCTGGTCCGCTCAAGACCGCGGAACCCGAAGAACTCGATCGCGCCTTCGACATCAAGCACCGGGTCGGGCGGCAGGGCACGGAACTTGCTGCCGAACTTCAGCTCGCCGATCACGGTCTCCTCGAACAGCATCTCGTCGGCCGCCTGCAGCAGCAGCGCGACGTGAGCGGCGTTCTCGAAGACCTTGCCGGGGCGGACTGCCCGGCCGCGGAAGCGCACCTGCCCGGTGCTTGGCGTACCCATGCCGACCGCGAGGCCGGTGAGCGTGCTCTTACCCGAGCCGTTGGCGCCGATCATGGCGACCCAGTCGCCTTCGTCAACAGCCAGGGTCACATCGTTTACCGCGCGGTTCGCGCCGAAGTCGACGCTGATGCCGTCCCAGGCCAGGGCCGGAGTGCCGCCGCCGGACTGTGCCGCGGCCGCCGGTACGTCGCGGCGCCCTGCGTAGCCGTTGCCAGCGGCATGTCCGCTGTCGTGCCCGGCCAGCGACCGCGCCAGTGCTGCCTGTCCGAGCGCCGCCACCAGCCAGCCGTCAGCCAGCTGGTCCGCTGCCTCGTCGACGGACAGCGCGAGGCCGGCCGGAAAGGCATCGGGAAGCAGGTGCGCGAGCTGCACCACGTCTGGCACGCCGACGCCGACGGTCGCCCAGATGGCGGGGTCGGACCAGGCGATCCTGGGCGGCTGATCGAGCAGCACCCGGCCTGCGTCCATCAGCACAACGCGATCGGCCCAGGGCGCTACCTCGTCAACGCGATGCTCGATGATCACCACGCCGGTGCCCTCATCGCGGGCCAGCCGGCGCAGCGTGCCGAGCACCTCCTGGGCGCCGACCGGATCCAGGTCCGAGAGCGGTTCGTCCAGCACCAGGACGCGCGGCCGCATCGCCAGCGTTGCCGCGATCGCGGTGCGCTGCTTCTGCCCGCCCGACAGCGTCACCGTCCCGGCGTGCCGCTGGCCGGCCATGCCCGTGACGTCCAGGCACCACTCGACCCTGGCCACGATCTCCGCATGCGGCAGGGCCAGGTTCTCTGGCCCGAACGCCACCTCGGAAATGACGGTCTGGTTGATAAGCTGCTGGTTCGGGTTCTGGAACACCATGCCCACCAGCTGCGACGTCTCGTGCGGCGGCAACCCGGTCAGCGGCTTCCCGAAGAACGTGACCCCGCCGCGCAGCTGGCCATGGACACGCGACGGGATCAGCCCGCACAGTGCCAGCGCCAGCGTCGACTTGCCGCACCCGGACGCGCCGGTGATCAGGACGACTTCGCCCGCCGCGACGCCAAGGTTGATATGCCGCAGCGCCGCCGTCGAAGCACCCAGGTAGGCGAACGATACGTCGCTGGCGACCAGCTCAGGACTCGCGCTGATTGCCATGCTCCCTCCGCACCGCCAGCAGCCACATGATGATCGAGGCGACCGCCAGGAGGCCACCGGCGACCAGCACCGTCGTGCCCGCCGACAGCACGACGTTCGCGTTCCCGAACAGCGCGCCCTGGTCACCGCCGACCTGATTATTGGTCAGGTCCAGGTAAGCACCGTCGATCAGCAGGAGCACCGCCACGATCCCGAAGAAGACTGCCACCCGCTTCACGCCAGCTCTCCGTCCGCTGGTAGCGCGTCGGCAGCCGCGGCCGGGGTTGCGACCGCGGGAGCCGCGGACGCATCGGCGGCCGCACTAGCCACGGCTGGCTCAGGCTCGGCGAAGGGGTCGATGGCATCAGCGCCCCTGGCTTGCCGGACGCCGATGGTCGGGATGACCGCCTTGGCCACGCGGAGCGCCAGCGGCGCGCTGATGGCGGCCTCGATCCCGTTGCCGAGCGCGTTCGACCAGGTGTCTACCCACATGGCGTACCAGGTGTAGTACGTCGAGTTCAGATACGGGTCAAACGTCCAGTCGGTAAGGAACGCGTTCGGGCCGCCGCGCAGCAGGCCGATCATCAAGCCATCGATGACCATGGCGGTGATGCTCGCGCCGGGAGCGTAGACCCGGCCGCGCCTGGCCACGATGTACAGGTCGCAGAAGATGGCCTGGGTCAGGCCGTCGGTCCAGTCCAGGGCGCCGTGCCCGCTGCCGAACAGCAGCTGGGCAAGCAGGTAGTTGATGAACACCATCGCGGTGACGCAGCCGGGTTTGCGCACCAGCGCGACACCGACCATCAGCAGGAACATGTACGGCAGGTCATGCAGCTGCAGCAGGTCCGCGCCGGGGATCACATCGATGATCGGCTTGAGGAACTGGTCGCCGATGATGTTGTCGTAAACCTCAAGCACGACACCGAGCGCGGCGACGATGAGGATGTCCTGAGTCGTCCACCGATCCCAGCGCTTGGACCTCAACGCGGCCCACAAGACGATGCCGATTCCGACGATGCAGACTGCCCAGGTGCCCCAGAAGTAGAAAGAATTCCAGGCGTACGACAGCTTGATCGTCGAGTTGGCCAGCAGGGCGGTGCCCATCTCTCGTGCCTCCCAGACACTCACGAACGGCAGGGATTTGTTCGGCACGGACGACATGGGCACCATGGCCGCGTGTTCTATTCAAGGACCGCCACGGACACCGGGCAATACCCCGTAAGGCGACTTCATGCGATGTTCACCGGCTGCTAGACGGACCCGGCCGGCGGGCTGACTATGGCCTGAAACCGAATCGCATTCTAGAATGCTCGGCGACACCGGCCGATGCGGCAGGAGAGGTGGATCCATGGCCCTGGCTCTCACACCCGAGCACGTGCAGCTTGCCGAGTCCGTACGCGGCTGGGCGGCGCGCACCAGCCCGGCGGCGGGCAGAGCGGCGGCCGACAGCGCGGACCGCGGCGCGGCGCTGTATCAGGACACTCTCGGGCCTGGCCTGGCCCGCCAGGGCCTGCTCGGCTTGCATGTGCCCGAGGCTGATGGCGGGCAAGGGTTCGGCCTCGCCGAGCTCAGCGTCGCCGTTGAGGAACTCGGCGGGGCGCTACTGCCCGGCAACTTCGTGCCGACCGTGCTCGCGAGCGCGGCACTGACATCCGCCGGGCTGACCGGCAAGGTCGTGTCGGCGCTTGCCGATGGATCAGGAAACGGGGCCGTCGCGCTGTCGCACGGCTTGCGAGCGACTGCCGAGCCGGATGGCAGCCTCGTGGTTACCGGCAGTACGGAGCCCGTACTCGGCGCCGTCGGCGCGGACCTGGTAGTCGCGCCAGTGGCGGTCGGCACTGCGACCATCTGGCTGGCCATCGACGCTGCCAGCCTTGAGATCACCGCGCTCGACAGCCTCGACCTCACCCGGCAGCTCGGCCGGGTGCAGGCCGACGGGGTGATCGTCGCCGCCGACCGCCAGCTCACTGGCCTGGGCCCGGGCTCGGTCGCCAACTTTGCCGCGGTGCTGCTCGGCGCGGAAGCCGTCGGCCTGGCCGGCTGGGCGGTGCAGACTGCGGCCGAGTACGCCAAGATCCGGCATCAGTTCGGCCGCCCTATCGGCCAGTTCCAGGCTGTCAAGCACCGGTGCGGCCGCATGCTCGTCGCGGCCGAGCAGGCCGCTGCCGTCGTCTGGGATGCGGCCAGGGCGCTCGACAGTGCGGACGAGGCGGAGCGTGACTTCGCCGCCGCCGCCGCGGCGGCGCTGGCGGCCGACGCGGCGGTGTCGTGCGCGCACGAGTGCATCCAGATCCTCGGCGGCATCGGGTACACCTGGGAGCACGACGCGCACCTCTACTATCGCCGGGCGATGACGATCAGGGCACTGCTGATCGCGGCGGCAAGCCCGGACCGGAACTGGAAGGAGCGGGTGGCAGCGCTGGCCCTGGCAGGCCAGCGCCGGCCGGTGCGGCTGGAGCTGCCGGGAGGCGACGGCGGCCTCCGGGACGCGATCCGCGCCGAATTCGCCGGGATCGCCGCGCTTCCCGCCCAGGACCGGATCGCCGCGCTCGCGGCCGGCGGCTGGGTGATGCCGCATATGCCCCGGCCCTGGGGGCGGGACGCGGGCGCACTTGAGCAACTGATCATCGACCAGGAACTGCGTGCGGCCAGCCTCCACGTTCCCAATCTGGCCATCGGCGCGTGGGTCGTGCCGGCCCTGATCCAGTACGGAACGACCGACCAGCAACAGCGTTTCCTGCCCGCCACCCTGCGCATGGACTACTTGTGGTGTCAGCTCTTCAGCGAGCCAGGCGCGGGGTCGGACCTGGCCGGCATCACCACCAGGGCCGAGCGCACCGACGGCGGCTGGAAGATCAGCGGCCAGAAGATCTGGACGTCGCTGGCCCGCGAGGCGTCGTGGGCGATCTGCATCGCGCGCACCGATCCAGCTGAGCCGCGGCATGACGGGATCAGCTACTTCCTGGTGGACATGAAGGCGCCGGGCGTCGAGGTCCGGCCACTGCGCGAGATCGGCGGCGACGCGTTCTTCAACCAGGTCTTCCTTGATGATGTGTTCGTGCCCGACGATTGCCTGGTCGGTGAGGTGAACAAGGGCTGGCGGATCGCCCGGACGACGCTGGCCAATGAGCGCGTCTCGCTGGCTCGGTCCTGGACGTTCGGCTGCGGGGTGCCCGAGCTCCTGCAGGTCGCGGCTGCTGCCAGCGCGGCCCCCGCCGAGCAGGTGGGCGAGCTGGTGGCGGCCGGGCAGGCGATCGACTTGCTAGCGCTGCGGGCGACGCTCAAGCAGTTGTCTGGCACCGAGCCCGGCGCCACCGGCAGCGTGCGGAAACTGCTCAGCATGCGGCACGCGCAGCAGGTTGCCGAGCTGTGCTGGGAAATGTCTGCCGGATCTGGCGCGCTCGCCGGCGGCCAGGGCCAGCCAGTCGGCCCGGACGGCCAGCCCGACGGCAGGCACTGGGCCCGCCTGGTGCTAGTCACCAGGGCGCTGACCATCGGTGGCGGCACCACCGATATCCAGCTCAACATCATCGGCGAGCGGATACTCGGGCTGCCGCGTGATCCGGAGCCGCCGGGCTCCTAAGTTCCGGTAAAGTTCCCGGCCCCGCCGGCGTCGCTACCCGCACCGGCTCGATCGGCCGGGTTAGCCTAGCCAGTCAGCTGTGGCGAGGTTGGGGGGCTGATGGCCGACGACGATGCACCTGGTTCCTGGCCGGATCCGGGCTCCGGCGCCGCCCGGCAGCGGCTCACGCATCGGATCACAGCGGCCCGCAAAGCCAGGCGGCAGCGACTGGCCACTGCGGCGGTCGGCGGCTTGTCCGCGCTGACCCTGCTGCTGTCTGGTGGCGCCTGGGTTCTCACAAGTTACGTAAGCTCGAGCATCGCGCGGGTCAACGCCGACACCTCCGGAACGCCCTCGAGCGGCCCCGTCAACATCCTGGTCGCCGGGATCGACACCCGCGGCGGCCTCACTCATCGCCAGGAACGGCTGCTGCACGTCGGGCACGACATCAGCTCGAACACCGACACGATGATGCTGGTGCACATACCAGCGAACCACGCAAGCGTGCAGATCGTCAGCCTGCCACGGGATAGCTGGGTCAGCATTCCCGGGCACGGTATGAACAAGATCAACGCCGCAGACGGCATCGGCGGTCCGCGGCTCATGGTCCGCACCGTCGAGCATGCCACCGGCCTGGTTATCAATGACTACGTCGAGGTCGACTTCCTCGGCTTCGTGAACGTCATCAACGCGCTGGGCGGTGTGAATATCTGCGTCCCGTTCGCGGTCAACGATCACTACAGCGGTCTGAAGCTGGCCGCCGGACGGCACCACGTCGACGGCGTCACGGCGCTGGAGTTCGCCCGTGACCGGCACTCGTTCGCGCAGTCCGACCTGGCCAGGATCAACGACCAGCAGCAGCTGCTGTCGTCGCTGTTCGGCGAGGTCACGAACTCCGGCGCGCTGGCTAACCCGGTCCGCCTGCAGCACTTCCTGTCGTCGGTCACCGCAGCCATCAAGGTAGACCGCGGCTTCAACCTGATCCGTCTCGCCGACGAACTGCGTGGCTTGCGACCAGCTGACGTGACCTTCACCACGGTGCCACTGGCGTCAGTGAACTACCTGACCCCGACCGGTGAATCGGCCGTGCTCTGGGACAAGGCAGCGGCCGGCGCACTGTTCGCCAAGCTGCGGCGCGACACCGGACTGCCGGCTCGGCGTCACCACCATCGGGTGCACAAAGCCGTCGGGGTGACCGTGACGAAGCGACAGGTCTCCGTTGACGTCTACAACGGCACCCTGGTGCCCGGCCTGTCGGCGGCGACGGGCCAGAAGCTGATCCGGCTCGGGTTCGGCATCCACAAGGCAGGGCTGAACTGGCCGCACCACAATGTGACGCACACGGTGATCGATTACCCGCCGGGCCAGGCCGCAGCGGCGGCACTGCTGCGCACGGCTCTGCCCGGGGCCGCCCTGCGTGCCGTCACCGGTCTCTCCCGGATCAGGCTGGTACTCGGCGCTGCTGGCTACGCGGTCAGCGGCACATCCCCGACCGCGCGGCACCCGGCATCGACGCCTGCCCAGATCGCGGCGCCGGGCCAGCAGCGCACCGCCGCTCAGGCCGCCTGCCACTGACCGCTAGCCGGCGGCAGCTCCGGGATCGGTCCGCTCCCCGGCGGGACGCGCTCGCTCAGCCTGACTCGGGCGAGGCCGGATCTTCTGGGCTCTGGAAGAAAGTAGGCATCGGACCGGGAGCAGGGTTACCAGCGTCCGGGAACGACGTCGTCCCGGCGTCCGGGAACGATGTGCTGCCGGCGCCGGGGAAGGTGCTCGCCGGACCGGGGAACGGGCTTGGCGGGTCGGCGGGGAAGGTTGGCTGCGGCACGACAGGTGACGGATCGGCGAGATTGAGACCGTTCTCCCGCTCGTGCGCCGAGATGTCGGCGATCAGCTTGTCGATCTTGCCCTGGCTGTCCGCGGTGCCGCGGCCGGTGCGCTCGGCGAAGACCGCCGCACCCAGGCTGCGCAGCAGCGCGTCACCACGACGGCCGGCCTGCGCCTGATCGAGCTTCGCCTTACCTTCGAGCGCTGCTTCCTGAGTCTTCTGCGCTAGCTGCGTGGCCTGCGCCTTCACCTTGTCCATCAGTCCCATTGCCGCCTCCGAGGGGCCATTCGGGTGCTAGGTCAGCGACCATGCGCCGCGTGCTCTGCCAGCATAGGGCTGTCTGCGTGCCCGACGAAGAAGGTTGGTTCCGGCCCGATACTGCCCGGCCGGGTTGCTAGCCGCGCGCAGCTGCCAGTCCCGAGGCTGCGTCCCGGCCGATGGCTACCACGTCGCCGGCAACCGTCACAAGCCGGCAGCCATTGTCCCGGTACAGCCGGGCCATAGTGCCATCGGTCGCGTGCACCCCGACCGGCTTGCCGGCCGCCGCGCAGTCGGCCCAGATCTGCTCGAACGCCGGGCGGAGCACGGGATCATGCGGGTCGAGCGGGCAGCCGAGGGCGAACGACAAGTCACGCGGGCCGACGTAGATGCCATCGACGCCAGGCAGCGTGAGCGTGGCCGGCAAGTCGGCCATGGCTTGCACGGACTCGACCATCACGATGCACAGCGGGTCCTGCTGGTGAGCCATGATGCCGCCTGCCGACCGGTAACCGGCCGGCGGGTAACGGCACGCGCCGGCTACGGCGGCAGCCTGAGCGGAGGACTCGACGTTCGGTACGATGACTCCCGCGCAGCCGAGGTCGAGTGCGCGGCCGATATCGGCCGGGTGCGCGTGCCTGACGCGGCCGACCGGGGCGGCTCCGGCCAGCCGGATCGCGGCGGTCATGCCCGGCAGGTCATGCTCGGTAGCGCCACCATGCTGGAGGTCTATGACCACGTAGTCGAGACCGGCTGCGGCAAGCGCCGTGGCCGACAGCGGCCCGGCGGCCACCGCCCAGCCGCCGTAAACAGTCTCGCCGGCCCGAACTCGCGCGCAGAAGTCGTCAGAAGTCACCGGCTAAGCCAAGCACATGACCGGCGGCGCTGACACCGCCAGCCGTACGGCGGGCGCCGCGCGAGCCTCCGGCCGTCGCCGTGCGCACTGGCTAGGACGCTCTCCCGGCCGGGTCAATGGCTGAGCTAGGACCTGGCCGCGCCGGGGACGCCGGGGCCGCCACCGAGGTCCCGGCCAGGCCGCGCTGAATGCGGTCCAGCGCAGCAGGGCAGGCTGCCTGATCGCACCGATCGCGAAGTAGCCTGTCCCGGCAACGCGGGCCACCGTTACCTTGACGGTGCTGCCGTTCTTCATGGTCAGCACCACGTAGGCGACGTCGGCGCGGGTACCGACAATGGTCGGGCCGCCGCCGCTGCCAGATGCCAGCGAGACGAGCTGATGCTGCGGCTGGGACGGCCCGCAGCTGGAATCGCTGCCGTGCGCCACCAGGATCACCAAGCAGGTCCCCCAGGGCCCGGCGGCAACCGAAGCAGCCCACCGGCCAGGTCCGGCCAGCGCCCTCGGCAGCCGGGCCGTAGCGACAGCAGGTGCCTGCTGGCCCGGCCTGAGCCAGGCCTCGACGGTCGGCCACGAAGGCCCGTTAAACGGAATGGCATAGGCCACGACCCGGCCGCCCTCGTAGGCGGTCAGCCGCAAAATCCTGGCGTGCGGCGGGAGCGCGAACGCTATCAGTGCCAGTCCCCGGTAGCTGACCGGCTGCAGCTCAACCGTCGCGCCGTTGTCCAGCGCCATCGAGATCATGCTGACGCCCCGGCTCACCTCACTGGCCATGCACCAGTCGGTACCTGTCCCGTTGTTGAAACCGGAAAAGGCCGTTACCCCGGTCGAGCCGACCGGGCCGGGCGCTGTCAGGGTTATGTAACTGCCCCCGCACAGCCTCACCGCGACCGACTTGGCAGATCCGGTTGCTGTCGCCCGCCATTTCCAGCCGTTGACCGTGCCGTAGGCGATAAGGCTGGCCGGCGCGTGCTTGCCAGCGGGGTGAACAGTCACCCTGTACTGCGTGCGCTGCGCCGGCGCTATCCGTGACTGCTGGAACAGGCCTGGCAGCAGCGCCGCCCCGGCCACTATCACCGCGGCACCGGCCGCAACCGAGATCCATCTGCGCATCCTGATCCCCTTGCCGCGCCGCACCACGCTGGCGACCGGCGCCGGATGCGGCTCGACCCCGTCCAGCAGGCCGGCCAGCCTGTCACGCAACTCTCGCTCGTTCTGGATGCTCATAGCAGTCCTCCTTCCAGCAGCGAGGAGTTGGCCCGGAGCTTGGCCAGCGCTCGGGACGCCTGGCTCTTCACGTTGCCGACGGAGCAGCCCAGAATGGCAGCGGTCTCGGTCTCCGTCAGGTCCAGCCAGTAGCGGAGCACGACCGCGGCGCGCTGCCCGTACGGGAGCTGCATCAGGGCCGCGACGAGGGCATCCCGGTCGTCTCGTTGCTCTGGGTCAGCCGAAGTGTTGACCAGATCCGGCACCGTATCGGTCAGCACCTCGCCGACGCGGTTCTTGCGGAACCTGGACCGGTTCGCATTCACCACGATGCGCCGCAGGTAGGCATCCGGGTTGTCAGCCCGTCGCACTCGCGGCCAGGACGCGTACGCGCGCGCGAACGCCGTCTGCGCCAGGTCCTCGGCATGCTGGAGATCGCCGGTCAGGCCGTAGCCAAGGCGCACCAGCTGGGACCAGCGGCCATGCATGAAATCACTGAATTCGGCGTCAGCCGCGGCGTCCATGGCCACCTCCCTCATCCGCACAGACCACGCATGAGGCCCGGACCGTTGCATTCATCATGCGGCGACGAGCAGTTAGTCGAGGTCGAAGGCGGCCCGGATGGCCGCAGCCAGGGCGGCTTCCTGGGCCGGTAGCAGGTAGCCGAGCTGGCGGCCGAGCGCGGTCGTCGGAACCGTGACGATGTTGTCGCAGCTGACGACGCATTCGTGGTCGAGCCCGTTCGCCGGACCCAGCGGGACCTCGGTGGACAGCCCGCGGATCGTGGTGGTGATAGGTGCCACCGTCACCCGGGCCAGATGCGGGCGCACGAGGTCCCTGGTCAGGATCAGCACAGGGCGTGTCTTATCCAGTCGCGCAGCGTGAATGGGTCGCACTAGTCAATGTCCATCGGCGCGCGCGCCGCGTATTCGGCGAGACTGTCCATGTCCGCATCCGGGCTCACCCCGGCCAGGATGGCTGCGTCCCTGGCGGCAATCAGGCGGCGGAACTCCCTGGCCAGAGCGCGCTCGATGACCGAAGCCCGGCTTGTCGCACTGCCTGCTGCTACCAGCGTGTCGAGTTGCGCCACCATGCTGTCGGGCAGGCGGACGGCGATCTGGATGCTCATAGGCTCAGGATACCGGATTGGGATTCGTATCGGGATGCAGTGAATCCGCTGGGCATCGGTCAGCCGCCGGTGACCGCGAGTGCGGCGACGGCTAGCGCCATGGAGATCGGCACCGCGACCACGCCGAGCTTGCTGGCCCTGGCCAACGAAGGCTTGGCGCCCGCGTCGCGGGCGGCCCGTAGCCAGAGCAGCCAGGCCAGCGAACCTGTCACGCACAGGTTAGGTCCGAGGTTCAGGCCGACAAGCAGCTGGAACGGGTGACTCGGCGGACGGGCCGCCAGCATGCTGGCAGCGGGCAGATTGTTGACCACCGCCGTCGCCAGCGCGGCGAACCCCGCGGTCGCCCAGCCGGAAAGGTGCGAGAGCAGGACCGACGGCCCCGACCAGGCTCGGCCGAGGGTACCGAGCGCGACCGCCGCCCCGAACAAGCCGACCAGCACCGGGACACCGAGGACCTGCCAGACCTGGCCGGGAGCTAGCTGGCCGCGAGCCGACCGGATACCGACGGCAACGAGCCCGGTCACCAGCACCGGCACCGCGGACGACCGGACCGCGACCACGAGGACAGTCGCCAGCACGACCGCGGCCAGGCCGACGCCGAGCACCGGGCGCGGAGCCCGTTCCGGATCCGCAGCCGCATCGCTGAGGGAACGGCGCTCGCCGACGGCCACCACCAGCGCCGTCGC
The DNA here is from genome assembly GCA_963795265.1 of uncultured Actinomycetota bacterium. GTDB lineage: Bacteria > Actinomycetota > Actinomycetes > Streptosporangiales > Streptosporangiaceae > JAJYUU01. The sequence goes on from CAWCHF010000023.1 coordinate 298,194, forward strand.
GGCGACAGCCAGCAGCCACGGCAGCCACATCCGGGCGGCGAACTCGCCGCCGGTCAGGTGGAGCTGGCCGAGCACGATCAGGTTGGTCAGGTTGGAGCCGGGCAGCAGCAGCGAGGCGGCATTAGCGAGCAGCAAGCAGCCGTAGAGCAGGGCCGGCTCGCCGGCCCGGCGGCTGCGGGCGGTGTGCACGAGCACGGGTGTCAGGAACGCGACGGACGTATCCAGGTTGAGCGTGGCGGTGACAGCCCCGATCAGCACAACCGAGCCGGCGAACAGCACGCGTCCGCCGCCGGCGATCCTGGCCAGGCTCGATCCGGCCGCGGCGAACAGCCCGTCGCCATCGGCCACCAGGCCGATGAGCAGCAATCCGGCGACGAGAACGAAGGGCGACCAGTCCTGGCTGGCAGCGGCCACGGCGTCAGGCGTCCGGGCAGCGAAGGCGACGGCCGCGGCGGCCACGCCGGTCGCTGCCAGCAGCCAGCCGAGGCGCTGCGCCCGCTGGCCAGCCAAGCCGGATTAGGCCAGGCCGGTGAGGCGCTCGCGGGCCGCTGCTATCCGGCGCAGCGTCTCCTCACGGCCGAGCACCTGCAGTGACTCGAACAGCGGCAGCCCGACCGTGCGGCCGGTCACCGCGACCCGTACCGGGGCCTGCGCCTTGCCCAGCGACAAGCCGAAGCTGGCGCCGACAGCCTCCAGCCGCTCGCGAAGGGCATCGGCATGCCACGGGGCGTCCGCATAGGCCGCCGCGGCCGCGGCCAGCAGTTCTGCCGCCGGCTCTCTCATCGCTTTGGCCCAGGACGCCTCGTCGGTTGCGGGGTCGGCCAGGAACGCGAAGTCCACCATCGCGGTGATCTCCGGCAGCACCGCGACCCTGGTCTGAGCGAGCGGCGCAAGCTCCGCGAAGACCTTCGGATCGAAACGCTCCGGCGGCCACGGCGCGGCTGGCGGCTCGAGCCACGGCTGGCACGCCTGCGTGAACTCGGCCGGTGACAGCGCCCTGATGTAGTCGCCGTTGAAAGCGCGCAGCTTCTTCACGTCAAAGAACGCCGGGGACGGGTTGACGTCCTCAATCCGGAACTCGGCCACCATCTCATCCCAGGGCACGATCTCGCGACCGTCCCTCGGCGCCCAGCCGAGCAGCATCAGGTAGTTGCGCATCGCGGTGGCGAGGTAACCCTCGTCCCGGAAGCCCTCGAGCGCCACCTTGTCCCGGCGCTTCGAGAGTTTCTGCCGCTTCTCGTTCACCAGCACCGGCAGGTGCGCCCACACCGGCGGCTGCTGCCCGAGCGCACCGAACAGCAACTGCTGCTTGGGCGCGTTCGACAGATGCTCCTCACCCCTGATGACATGGGTGATCCGGTGGTCGATGTCATCGACAACGTTAGCCAGCAGGAACAGCACCGAGCCATCGCCGCGCGCCAGCACGAAGTCCTCAATGCTGGAATTCTCGAAGACGGTCGTGCCGCGGATCAGATCCTCGACCACGGTGGCGCCCTCGTCCGGAGCACGGAACCGCAGCGCTCGTCCAGGACCGGGCGCCAGGCCGCGATCGCGGCAGTAGCCGTCGTAGCCCCGATGCTGATCACCCGTGCGGGCGATTACGTCGTCGCGCGTGCAGTCGCAGTAATACGCCCGGCCCTGCTCGTACAGTCGCTGGCCGGCCGCGGTGTGCTTGGGCTCGTTGTCGGACTGCAGGTACGGGCCTTCATACTGGCTGCCGTCGATTCCGATCCAGGCCATGGCGCTGACGATGCCGTCGATCCATTCAGGCCGGTTCCGGGCGGCATCGGTATCCTCGATCCGCAGTACCAGGGTGCCGTGCTCTCGCAGCGCGAATGCCCAGTTGAACAGCACTGAGCGAGCGCTGCCGACATGGAACATGCCGGTAGGCGACGGCGCGAAGCGCACCCTGATCCCGGAACCCGTGCTAGCCACGGCAGCCGAGTCTAGCCGAGTCCGCCCGGCCGCCCGGGTGGCCCCGAGCCGCACCGGACTACTGGTGACGCATCCACAGGTTCGTCTCGGCATAAGTACCGCGGTCAAGCTCCCGGCTGATCTCCACCAGGTCGAGAGCGTCCGGCACTACGTAGCTGCCCGATTCCGGAAAGGCCATCGCCGTCCACTGCTCCCACTCCGCAACCGTGCCCTGAATGATCATCGAACTGGGCGCCGGGCCAAGGATGGTGGCACCCAGTCGCTGGTGCGTGCGGATCCACGGGTCGATGTGCAGGCCGTCGGCGCGGCACCAGCCAGCGAAACTCGCCATCGGGGTCAGCGGATAACGAGGCTTGAGCGACGGCCGCACCGGCGCGATGACCCGCGTCAGACCTGAACTCGCGGCCCGCTCGCGGAGCGCCAGCATCACCTGGCCGGCCAGTCCGCCACCCTGCCGGTCGCGCCGAACCGCGGCCGCCATGATGCACAGGGTGTCCGGCTGCACTGACTGCTCATGGCCCCCTACCGCCAGGACCAGCGCCCCGTCATACCCGCCCTCGGGCAGAGCCGACACGGTGCCATCCCAGCGCAGCGGCACACCCCAGCATCCGGCCACGACCTCGCCCCCGTCGAGCAGCATGATGTCGTAGTACGGGAAGTACGTCTCGACACGGCCGATGTACTCGGCCGACAGCGGGTCGTGAAAGATGAACTCGGGCCAGGTCTGCCGGAATGCTGCCCTGGCCTCGTCGTCGAGATCCTGGCGCTCCGCCGTGGTCACTACCTCAAGATCACTCATCGGCTGCCTCCCGCGCACGCGAACTGACGCTCGGAACCCTACCCAGGGCCGCTGCCGGGCCGACTGCGGACCGGAGCCGTGAGCATTGCCGCCGGAACCAGGCACAGCGCGGCCATCGCCCAGTTCAGGCCGAAATTCTCAGCCAGCACCCCGACCGCAAGCGGACCCAGTCCGCCAGCCAGCCCGGCCGCGCTTGACAGTGATACGGCCAGCCCGCTGCGGCCGGGCAGGCTACCGAACAGCTCTGCCGCCACGACCGGGTACCACGACGCGGTGGTGATGGTCAGCGTGGCCAGTATGGCCAGCTTCGCAGCGAGGCCCGGCACCAGCAAGAAGGCAGGGAACAGCAGCCCGGCCAGTGCCGCGCTGGCCCGCAGCACGACCCGGCCGTCGTAGCGTTCCAGCAGCCTGATCAGGATCACATCGCCGAGCAGGCCCGCGCCGAGCCGGACCGCGACGCCGGCCGCGGCTATCGCCGGTGAGGCATGTGCCGATTCGACCAGGTACAGGGCCAGGAATGTGGTCAGCACGTCCAGCAGCAGATCCGAGACTTCGAGCAGCAGCAGCCAGCGGAGGGCACCCGAGCGCCGGACGATGCTCGCCGCCGCACGCCAGCCTGGCCAGCCACTGCCGCCGTCATCCTCGGCCGGGGCTTGATCACCCGGCCTATCGCTGACACCGCGGCGCCCCGCCGTCGCGACACCAAGCCAGGCCGCCAGGCCGCAGCCCGCGACCAGCACGAAGGCCAGCCGCCAGCCGCCGCCAGCGCCAAGCACAGCGACGACCAGCAGCGGGCCGGCCAGAGCGCCGGCCGATCCCGCCAGCGTCCAGCGGGCCATGTGCTGGGCCCGCCGGTCCGGTGCCGCGTCCATCAGCGCCGACTGGGTCAGGCTGACGAACGCGCCAGATGCCGGGAAGAACACCACCAGCGAGATCAGCAAGCCGGTAAACGACCTGGCCAGGCCTGCTCCCAGGACAGCAGCGACAAAGACGAGTCCGCCGGTCAGTATCACCCGACGGCGACGCTCCCCCGTGCCGCTCAGTACCCCGACAGGTAGCTCGAGAATGCTGCCGGCGATCAGCGGGACGGCGCCGAGCAGTCCGATCTGGACGTAACTCAGCGACAGATCGTGCTGGATCAGCGGCATCGCCGCGCTCTTGGTGCCATCGACAAGCTCGTCGGCGAACTCCACTGCGAGCGCAGCGAGCAAGGCGATCAGGCCGGGCCGGACCATCCGCCGACGCGCCGCGGGCCATCGTTCCGGGGCCGGGCCGGGATTCAGTGCTGCGGACCTCATGCCGTTTCCTTCCTCGTCATCCGTTGCCAGGGCAGACGAGGAAGGCGGGCCGCGGGCCGCTAGTTCAGATCACAGTCAAAGGAATCCCATATGTTGATGCTAGTCCGGGCGGGCCTGCTGCGCACGGCTACCTGCCGGGAGAGCGGCTGCGGCGACCGGTTCGCTAGCTTCCGGCAGGCAATTCCGGTTTCGCATCGCCGGCCCCGATCTGCGCCTTCAGGGCGGCCAGCTCCTTGTCCACCTCGGCGTTCGCGCCCGCCTCGTCGAGTTCGCGCTGGATGTCGTCGGTTCCGCCGCCAACGTCCTCGAGCACCCCGGACTGCAGCAGCTCATCCATGGCCCCGGCCCTGGCCTGCATGTTGGCGATCTTGTCCTGCGCGCGCTGCAGCTCGGCACCCGAGTCGCCGAAGCTCTTGGAAATGCCTGCGGCCTCCTCGTTGACCGAACTTTCCGCCTGAGCTGCGGTGTACTGCGCTTTCATTACTTCCTTCTGCGAGCGGAAGCTGTTGACGCGCTGCTGGAGGGCGCTCAGCGTCTGCTCCATCTTCTGCTCTTCCTCGGCGAGCTGCTGATGCTGCGGCTCCATGGCGTTGATCTGCTCCTGGGCGGCGGCCTTGCGGGACAGCGCCTCTCTCGCCAGGTCTTCCCGGCCTTCGGCGAGCGCCGCCTTGGCCTGGTCCTGGAGATGGTCGATTGAGTGCTGTAGCTGCTGTTCCTGGAGCTCAAGCTGCTTCTTCGAGGCCGCGATATCTACCAGCGCGCGGCGCACCTGGGTGATGTGGTCGAGCATCTGCTCATAGGAGTAATCGAGCATCTCGTTCGGGTTTTCGGCCGCATCGATGGCTTTGTTGGCCTTGGCTGCCACAATGTCGTGCGCCCGCTGGAAGAGACTCATGTCGTGCGCTCCCTAGGGAAGAGGTAACGGAGCCGGGCTTACGCTGCCGAGGCTACACATCGACCCGCAACGGTGCCCGGAGCAGTACGCTCAGCCTGGTGGAGGTTCGCTCGCTCGGGTACCGCACCGACCTTATGGTCCGGCTCCTCGAGGGCAGTCACATCGACGATCGCGGCGACTATCTCGCCGTCCGCAGCCCGCAGAACCCGACCTACTGGTGGGGCAACTTCATGCTGCTGTCCGCGCCGCCGCGGCGCGGCGAGACGGCGAAGTGGCTCGACTTGTTCGCGGCCGAGTTTCCCGGCGCGAAGCACGTCGCGCTCGGCATCGACGTCACCGAGGCGGGCGCCGTGAAGCCGGCGGAGCTAGTGGCAGCCGGCTTGCGGATGGAACGCTCCACGGTAATGGTGGCCAGCGATGTGCATGAGCCGCCGAACCCGAATCTGGCGGCCACCTGCCGGGTACTGACCGGCGACGACGACTGGCGCCAGGCGGCCGCCTTGCGTGCGGTGCTCAGTGAAGGCGAGCCTGGTAGCGACCCGGCTTTCCTGCAGGCGAAGATCAACTCTGAGCGGGCGATGACCGAGGCCGGGAACGGAGCCTGGTTCGGCGCCTTCGCCGATGGCAGGCTGCTGGCCCAGCTCGGCCTGATCAGCGACGGAGATGGCATCGCCCGGTACCAGAACGTCGAGACGCACCCGGCCGCACGGCGCCAGGGTCTGGGCGGCACTCTGGTCTGGCGCGCCGGGCAGCAGGGCCTCAGTAACGGTGCCAACACCCTGGTCATGGTCGCTGACCCGCACGACGTCGCCATCCGGGTGTACAGGTCAGTCGGCTTCGCCGACGCCGAGAGCCAGGTCGGCTTCGAGCGCCAGCCGCCGGCGACCGGCTGACCGCAGCACGTCCTCATCACGGCGGTCAACCGGGTGACGCTCTAGGCTCTAGGCGTGGGCATTATCCAGGAGATCAGCTACCAGATTCCGCGGCCCAACGCGGCACAGCGGGCGATGTGGCGCGTCTCCTCGTCGCGTCCGGGGGCATGGCTGTTCGCGAAGTCGATGCATCACATCGACAAGTTCCTGCTCCGGGTGAGTCATGGGCAGCTCACTCTTCCTGGCATCGCCGCCGGAATCCCGGTACTGACCATCACCACGACCGGGGCACGTACCGGTCAGCCGCGGGCCACTCCGCTGCTCGGCGTGCCGTACGGCGAGGACATCGCGGTGATCGGGACCAGGTTCGGCCAGCACGGTACCCCGTCCTGGTTGTACAACCTCGGTGCTGACCCGCGGCTGCAGGTCGCGTTCCGGGACAAGTCCGTCCAGGCGGTCGCCCGCGAGGCTGACCCAGCCGAGTGGCAGCTGATCTGGGACAAGGCTCGGGCGATCTACCCGGGTTACGAGGCCTACGCTCGCCGGATCCAGGACCGGAAGATCCGCATCATGGTGCTGAGCTGCTAGCCAGGTCAGCGCGGCACCCTGCATGATCGGTCGGCGACCGGGCTACCGGCGGTGCCTGACCGGCTGTGACAGGTTGTCCCTGATCGTGTTGCGGCTGCCGTCGTTGACGACCGGCCTGCCCGTGTTGGGCAGTCGCCGCCCGAACCGGTCCAGGCCGATGTAGTTCCTGATGACGAAGTTGCCGCTGGTACCCGCGCCGAGGGTAACGCCGACCCCGGTGTTGCCGCTGATCAGGTTGGCCGGGGGTGTCGTGGTGTCGCCGACGACGTTCCCGTGCGCCCGGCCGCTGACCAGTACACCCCCGGCGCCGTTGGGGATGCGCTTGACGCCGAGGATCTCGGCTCCGATGTAACTGCCGAAGACGCGGTTGCCGTAGGCACTGCCAGTGATGACGACCCCGTACCCCTTGTTGCCGGAGAACGTGTCCTGCGGAATCACTGATCGCAGCGAACCGCCGAGGACGTTGCCATGCGCGGTCCCGTCGATCAGGACCCCGTTCCCTCCGTTGGCCAGCGCAGACTTACCGTTCGTGGACAAGCCCGCGATGTCCGGGTCGATGGTGACGCCGGAGGCATTGCCCGCCAGCTCGATTCCGTTCCGCCGGTTCCCGGAGAAGACATTGGTCCGAGCCAGGTTGTCCCCGCCAGTCGAGGTGATGAGCAGTCCATCGTTGCCGTTGGCCGCCGCGCCCTTGAACGCGAGCAGGCCGCCAAAGGTATTGAAGGTGATGAAGCCGTGCGCCTGGCCCGCCACATCGATGCCGTCGGCCCCGTTCCCTGCGGACACGTTGCCGAGCGGTATGACCCCGCCGACCTGGGTGTTTGCCGACGAGCCGTCGACAAGGATGCCGCTGCGCCGGTTGCCGACCAGCGCGGTGTTGTTCGCGCCGATGCCGAAGAAGTTGCCCTGTACGACGACGTTGTCGGAGCTGGTGATGCGCAGGCCGTTCTGGCCGTTCCCGCTGAGCACGTTGTAGTACACGAACGGATTGTTGACGAACTTACAGCCGACCAGCGAGTTGCTGGCGGCATGGTCGATCAGGACTCCATTCCCGCGGTTCCCGAGTGGGGTGTTGCCTGCCGCGGTGGTTCCGATGAAGTTGCCGTTGAGCATGTTGTGGCTGGGGCCGTTGCTGATCTCCACTCCGTTCTGCCTGTTCCCGGAGATCAGGTTGCCTAGCGGCGGGACCACGAAGACCGGCGGCACGGTGCCCTTGCTTCCAGTCGGGTTGTTGGCCTGGCCGGTGCTGGGGTCGACGAACTCGGTGCCGCCGATCTCGTTGCCGTCGGCGTGCCCGGTGATAAGGATGCCGTTGCCGCCGTTGGCCATCGCGGCGGTGCCGGTCACGTCAGTGCCGATGCGATTGGCCTCGATGGTGTCATGCGAAGAGCCAGCCAGCACGATGCCGTCGCCGCCATTCGCGGCGATCACGTTGCCGACGACTCCCGGCTGGCCGGACGGGTTCTGCCCGATCCGGTCGCCCCGGGAGCGGGCCGACGCATAGATTCCGGCACCCTGGTTCCCAGCCGCTGTGCCGTCTGAGGCCAGCCCGATGTAGTCGGCGTTGAGTGTGATGGAGCCAGCCTCAAGCGTTACGCCGTTGCCGGCGGCATTATCCACCGCCACGCCGAGCAGTTGCGAGCCTTGCGATCCGGCCGCGAAGCGGAGGCCGGGCTGGCCGCTGAAGTCGAGCTCGACCGGCGGCGGGTCGCCAGCCGTATAGGTCGGCGCAGTCTGACCGTTAATCGCAACCTCGGCCACTACCGGTGGCAGCGCGCTGAGCAGTGTGATGACGCCAGTGACGGTGAAGTCGATGTCCGTCGAGATCGTCGGCGCGGCGTTATTGGCCTGCCTGATAGCCCACCGTAGTGTCCCGTGCCCGGAGTCGTTGAGGCTCGTCACCCTGATGGTCCTGGACGCAGCAGCTACCAGCGGCACGGCAGGCGCCGCCCAGGCGGGCACCGAGACCGCGGTGGTGCCTAGAGCGCACGCGACACTGGCGCAGCACACCGTCGCCAGCCTGGTCACGCGCGGCGGAACCGACCGTGCAGAGCGGACCTTCGACATTGCCCTCGCGGCGTGCATAACGGCCCGCTTCCTCGTCATTTCGCTGGCCGCGCTGCGCGGCCTGGCTGATGGCACTTAGGGGCCCGGCTAGCTGACGGCAGTATCTGCCCGATCGGCTCTGGTGGGCGTCCAGACTGCTTTCGGATACGCCAGCCGGGTCGTTACAAGAAGCCCCGATTACTGTCGGCTATTCTCGGACAAAGGCCGATCAGCGCAAGATGGGTACTCAGCGAATTGCGAATTTCGAGCTTGACGCGCGTTAAATAACAATTCTCTTTCGGCGTTTCAGCTTTACTACAGCCGAAAGCAGTGCATCGTTGTTAGGCGACAGCACCTAGCGTGCACGACTGATTACGAAACGTTACTGTGTCGTTATCGGCCCAGGACGGCGTCGGCACGCCACTGGTTGATGAGCGGACAGCGCTGGCCAGCGTCTTAGGTGACAGCTGAGCGCCGATGGCGCCCAACAAAAGGGCCCGCCCGTGTCCCGCACTTCCGCTAGACACCGGAAGCAATCACGGTTCCCCGCATCCAGCGCATTCCGGCATTCCCGGCACCGGAAACGGCCGTTTATCTTCTCCGCTTTCGGCCGGTGGCCCGCCCGGCTATCGGTCGTGGCCGCATTTACAATATTCGCCAGCTTATTCGCCGCTACGCACTGGCTCGGACATGCGCAGAATACTCGTCTAACAGCCGCCGACGCAGTTCATGGCCAGCCCGTGACCGCGGATGCGACGCAGCTGGCCAGGGCAGCCACGGCAGGCCTCCGGCAGGCGCCGCACCGGCCCGCAGAGGGCGCCGGCCGCGATGACGCGCCCGGCCTCGCGGCCAACGCCGCCTTTCTGCGCCAGCACTTGCCTACGCACTGGAAGCATCGTCGGCCGCCGGTGAAGTTCGTCCCGCCGTCCGCGTACCGGAATCCGTTCCGGAACGTCACGAACCTGCTGCCGGAGCGCATCGACATGGGCGTCGACTTCGCCGGCACCGGCAGCGTGTACGCGATCGGGACCGCTGTCGTCACCAACGCCTCGGGCGACAACCCGGGCTGGCCCGGCAACGGCTGGATCACCTACCAGCTGACCAGTGGTCCGGCTGCGGGGCTGGTGGTCTATGTCGCCGAGGATGTACGGCCGACTGTCATGGTCGGGCAGCACGTGACAGCCGCTACCGTCATCGCCACGATGTTCAGCGGAGGCGACGGCATCGAGACCGGCTGGGCGCAGCCCGACGGCGCGTCCGCTGAGTCGCAGCTTGCAGTGGCGGGCGGCATAGGCGGGGCCGGACCTTTTCCGACCATGGTGGGCGTGAACTTCGACGAACTGCTCCAGGCTCTGGGCGTAGCGCCAGCCAACAACTGGGGCCAGAGCCCGTTCGGCCTGCTTCCACCGAATTACCCGGCGAACTGGGCCGGCCTCGTGAAAAGGCCGTAGCCGTCGGAGGGTCGCCGGGGGTCCGCGGGTCGCCGGGGCCTCGGCGGCGTCGCCATCGGGTTCCGCGGCGTCGCCGTCGGGTTTCGCGGTGTCGCCATCGGGTTCCGCGGCGTGGCCGTCGGGTTTCGCGGTGTCGCCATCGGGTTCCGCGGCGTGGCCGTCGGGTGGGAGATTCATTCCCAGGTGTGAGCTATGTCATGGTTATCTTTCGGCATTTCGGCCATGAGGAACCAGCGACAGGTGCATGGTGGGTAGCCAACAGCACCCAGCATGCGTGACGGCACTCAAACAGTGGTCCGTCGCCCTGATCCCCGCGCGGCGTCCGCATGCCACTGGTCACGGAGGTACTAATCGTGACCGGAGTCCCGGGTGACAGCGGAGGGCCGAGTTCTCCCTGACCAAAGGCTCAGTGTGTCCCGCGCGTCCGCCCGTCACCGGAAGCCGTCCAGTCCGGCCAGTGCCCGCCTGCGCATTGGCTTCGGGAGCGGTCAGCCTCGTGCCGCCCGGACTGCGGCACGACGCAAGCCCGCGCCGATCGTCGCTGTAGCCGGCACCGCGGTGGTTGTCGGAGCTGCGGCCGTCGCCGCGGCGTTCGCCTGGCAAAGCCAGGCACAGCTGGCCGGACCCGGCCAGCTGACTGCGATCGGCGGATACGGGTCTCCGGACGCGGCCCGGCAGCTGCCTGATGGCGAGTTGGCAGCGGCGCTGGTGAAGGCAGGCGTCATGCTCCGGACGCTGACCCCGCCACCGAAGCCGAAGCCGGCGCCAGCGCCAGCGCCGGGCGGGTCGATAAGAGCAATCCGGCCGGCCAGGCATGCGGCCAGGCCCGCTCTCACGCCCCGGCCCAAGCCTGCTAAGCCCGTGCCGCCTCCGCCCCCGGTCTATCTCAACCCGCTCCGGGCCATCGCCGGGCTGCTGCCCGAGCGCATTGACATGGGCGCGGACTTCGGCGGGACGGGCCCGATCTATGCCATCGGCAATGCTGTCATCACCAACGCGACCGGCAGTTCGCCGGGCTGGCCGGGAGGCGGCTGGATCACCTACCAGCTGACCGACGGCCCTGCTGCTGGCCTGCAGGTCTACGTCGCCGAGGACGTCACGCCGACCGTGCAGGTCGGCGAGCAGGTAACGTCCTCGACCGTCATCGCGCAGATGTACAACGGCGGAGCCGGGATCGAAACGGGCTGGGCCATGCCAGACGGGTCGTCGGCGGAGTCTCAGCTGCCCGTTGCAGGCGGCATCAGCGGAGGCGGCCCGTTCCCTGCGGCTGTGGGTGTCAACTTCGACAACCTGCTCATTGCGCTCGGGGTGCCGCCGGCAAACAACGCGGGTCAGGCGGCGTATGGTGTGCTCCCGCCGAACTATCCGGTCAGCTGGTCAGCGGCCACCGCTCCGTCCTAGTGCTCGGGCGGCGGGGGTCAGGCCCAGCCGCTAGCGGTGGGCCAGGACCCAGTCGATTGCGGCGCCGCGGTTATTTTCCTCGACGTTGGAGTGGTCCTCGTCGGGCGGGAAATGCGTGCTGACATTCGGGATGCGCTCGGCGAGCCAGCGAGAATGCGATGGCGGCGGGGACGTGTCCTGCTGCCCATGCCACAGCACGACGGGAGCCTGGACCGCGGCGAGATCGAATCCCCAGGGCAGGAACGATGCGCTCCAGTCCTCCCACCAGCCCTCGCCATCGGGCCGGTAGCCGTCGCGGTTGACCAGAGCGAGGTAGTCGGCCCATTCCTGACTGTGTGCAGCGTCCCGGCCGGCTTGGTCTCCCCAGCGCTCCATCCACCAGGCAGGCGAGGATGCCAGCGGCGCGAACTCAGCCGCACCGGCAAGGAACTCTGCCCGCGCGCGGTCGCGATCCTCGAAGAAGACGCGGATCTCGTCCCGGAAACCGTCCCCCATGCCATCGGCGAAGTCCAGCCCCTGCTCACCGTAGGGACCAACGGGTGCGAAAAGGCAAACAGAACTGACGACCTCAGGTAGCAAGGCCGCGGTCGCCAGCGCATAGGGGCCTCCGGCCGAAGACCCCCACACTGCCACCCGGAAAATACCGAGGTCGGCAAGGATCGCGCGCACGTCTGCCGCGCTGTCTGCGACGACCCGGCCAGGTTGTCGTGTCGACCGGTCCTGACCTGGCCGGTCGTAAGAAATCAGCCGCAAGCCGCGAGCTTGCGCGTCGCGAACAGCGCCAGGGAACAGATGGCGGGATCCCCCGTGATGCACGATGACCGGGAAGCCCGAGACGGGACCAGAATCCTCGACTCCGATGTCGCGGGTGCCCGATCGGACGATGCGTGCGGGTGAGGTCACAACGAGACCCTTGCCGGGGTCGAGCCGGAAAGGCTCTCCGTGGCGTTCACTAATACTCCAGCCGTAGTTCGTGATCTCGATCGTGAGGGGCGCCGAGGAGGCAGGTGGCAGCGTCGATCATCTGGACGAGACCGACCAAGCCGTCGCGGGCGTCCGTTCCTTCTCCGCCTACCCGAGTCCACCGAGACGGAGGGCGTTCTCAATCTCGCTGAGTTTCGCGGAGGACAGAACGCCCGCTCGCTCGATCAGGTCGTCCCGGGACAGTGTGGTCAGCCACGTGCAAGGGGTAAAGCCCGGACGCGGGAACGCGAACCGCAGCACCCCTTCAAAGGGCAGTTCTTCCACGGCGCCTACTGCCACTTCGACGCCCCACTCGGTGATGTCGACACCCGCTGGAGCAACGACCTGCATTACCCGGATCCCGGACGCGTCGTCTCCCGACAGCAGTACGACCGGCCGCCGCTCGTCGAACTCCACCCACCAGACTTCGCCACGTTGCACATGTCCTCCTGACACAAGAACGGCGGGCGGACGCTGCGCGACCCTGACGCGCTGTGGAGACGGTGCGGCCACCCGTTGATCATCGGTGTGTGGAGACAAACGATCACGCGGTGGCCGCCGGTTATAGCGTAGACCCTGCCCGCTGGCAGGAGGCGTTCGCGGGCCTGATGAGCCGGATAGCTGAACGGTTCACGCGGGTCGAACCCCGGCGCCGGGCACGGCAGTTGGTGCTCGGGCTGCTGTCGGACCTGCCGCGCAAGAACTGCTGGACCATCGCCGAATGGGCCGGGGAGAAGACCCCGGACGGCATGCAGCATCTGCTGGGGCGGGCCAAGTGGGACGCCGACCGGGTCCGCGACGATGTGTGACTACGTGGTGGACCACCTGCACGACGACCAGGCGGTACTGGTGGTTGACGAGACCGGGGACGTGAAGAAGGGCACCGACACGGTCGGCGTCCAGCGCCAGTACACCGGCACCGCGGGCAGGATCGACGGACATCTTAGCCAAGAAGGTGCCCAAGCGGGCCTGGCAGAAGCTCTCCGCAGGGGCCGGGGCCAAGGGCCACCGCTTCTGCAACTGGGCAGTCATCGACCTCGCCGACCCCCGCCCCGGGAGTCGTCAGCTACTGGTCCGGCGTAACCGCGAGCACCGGCGAACTCGCCTACTACCGCTGCTACCCGCCCGCGTCCGTGCCGCTGACCGTACTGGTCCAAGTCGCTGGATCAAGATGGCGGGTGGAGGAGTTCTTCCAGTCGGGCAAGCGCCTGGCCGCACTCGACGAGCACCAGGTCCGCCGCTATACCTCCTGGTCCCGCTGGGTCACCCTCGCCATGCTCGCGCACGCCTTCCTCGCCGTCGTACGCGCAGACGAGCACACCCGCCCCGCACCCGATGCCCTCACTCCGCTCACCTGCAACGAGATCCATGCCGGGCGACCGGGGTTACGCCTGCCCGGTCTGGATGGTGGCTGCGCAGCGCGTGTCGAGGAAGGCCTGTTCGACCGGGTTCGTGGTGAGGGCGCGGGCGGTGGCGTAGGCGGCCGCGGCTTCGGTGGTGCGGTCGAGGCGGCGCAGCAGGTCGGCGCGTGCCGCGTGGAACAGGTAGTAGCTGTCCAGGCCCGACGAACGCAGGTCGTCCACTGCGGCCAGGCCGGCTGCGGGGCCGCGGACTTCGGCGAGCGCGACTGCCCGGTTGAGCGCGACGACCGGAGTCGGCGTGAGCGCGTAGAGCTGGTCATAGAGCGTCAGGATGGCGTGCCAGTCGGTGCTGTCAAAGCTGGGCGCGACGGAATGGACAGCGTTGATGGCGGCCTGGATCTGGTACGGGCCGGGGCGGCCGCGCTGGACGCAGGCACGCACGATGGCCTGGCCTTCGGCGATCAGGTCCCGGTCCCAGAGCCGCCGGTCCTGTTCGGCCAGGCGGACCAGCGAACCGTCGGCGGTGACGCGGGCGGCGCGGCGGGCGTGCAGCAGCAAGAGCAGCGCCAGCAGCCCCTGCGCCTCCGGCTCGTCGGGCATCAGCTCGGCGAGCACCCGGGCGAGCCGGATCGCCTCGGCGCACAGGTCAAGCCTCATCAGCGAGCCGGCGGTCGCCGCGTAGCCTTCGTTGAAGATCAGGTAGACGACGGCGAGGACGGGCGTGAGGCGGCCGGGAAGCTCGGCTTCCGCAGGCACGCGATAGGGGATGCGGGTGTCCCTGATCTTGCGCTTGGCCCGGACGATCCGCTGGGCCATGGTCGCTTCGGGGACGAGGAACGCCCGCGCGATCTCCGGCGTCTCGAGCCCGCCGAGCAGCCGCAGGGTCAGCGCGACCTGGGCGGGCTGGTTCAGCGCCGGATGGCAGCAGGTGAAGATCAGCCGGAGCCGGTCGTCGGGCACGGTCTCCTCCTCGGCGGCGCGGCACTGCCCGGCGGTGTCCGCGCCGTACAGGTGATGGGCCTGCGCGTGCCGCTCGTCACGGACCGACTCGCGGCGCAGCCTGTCGATGGCCCGGTTGCGGGCAGTCGTGACGATCCACGCACCGGGATTGGGCGGCTGGCCGTCCGACGGCCACCTGGCGACCGCCACGGTGAACGCATCCTGGACCGCTTCCTCGGCGGCGTCGATATCGCCGAGGAAGCGGATCAGGGTGGCGACGCAGCGACCGTACTCGCGGCGGAAGACAGCCTCGACAGTCACTGCGCGAGAGTTCATGGTCGCTGCACGGATACGCTCACTGCGCGTCGGACGCGTTAGCCTGGATCGCGTCGTCGAGGTCCCCGCCGAACAACGGGCGGACCTCGATCGGCCGCTGTTCCGCGACCGCGGCGAGCTTGGCCCACTCCAGGGCCGCGTCCAGGTCGGCGCGCGTTGATGATCCAGAACCCGGCGAGGTGTTCCTTGGTCTCGGTGTACGGCCCGTCGGTCATCAGGAAGTCGCCGCCGGACTGGCGCACCACGGTCGCCGACTCCGGCGCCACCTTGCATGCCGCCCTTGAACACGAACGCGCCGGCGTCCGTCATCTTGTCGCCCAGCGCGTTCACCCCGGCCCACACCTGCTGGCTCCGTTCCGGGGGAACGGGAACGGCATAGTCGCGGTAGAGCGCGAGCAGGTACTGCGTCATGACAATCACTCCCGTTTGTCATCCCGGGCCGGTCTCCGGCCCGGCCCTCACTCCCGCTACGAAGTGGCCACCGCCGAATCGACACCCGCCCGCCACGATGCCAGAACTTTGCGCCAGGGGTCGTCGAGGGCAGGACGTCCTGTGGTCGGCAATCCCGCTGAGGTTATCCCCGGCAGCGCGCGAGCACATGTTGATCTTCACCAAGCCCGAGCATGCCGGACTCAGGTCGGCCTCGGATTCCCGAGCCTGCATCCCGAGTGGCTGAGTCAGGCGTGTCCGCCATAGTCGAGGTAGTCCTCGATGCCCTCCTCGTCGTCCCCGGCGTCGTAAACCCGCGGCGCCGGCGACCGGAACGGTCGTGACCACATCACCGCGCCGGTGAAGATCAACGCGGTCGCGGTGATTGCGAGTCCGGCCGACTCGAGGATGAACCAGGTACCAGGCCGAATATGGGCGCCAGCGGCGCCAGCCAGGCTGATCAGGCCAAGCAGGAACGCCGCAGCCAGCACCGCGGCCGCCGTCTGTACCACCTGACGCGCACGTTCCATCAGACCGCCGCTGAACGCCACGAGGACGACCGCCAGTACCGGCAGCGCCTGGATAACCAGCTGGATGACCTGGGGTGCGACGGCAGCCGCTCGGAGCGAGAAGGCACTGACGGGCGCTGGGATGGAACTAACAGGAGCGGGCGCAGGACCGGAACCAACAGGAGCTGACCCAGTGCTGGAAGCAGCGGCTGGACTGACAACAGGAATCTTGGCACCGGCCACATTGAAGAGCTGGCATGCACTAATCAGCAGGATGACGGCCGTGAGGGCTAGCAGCGTCCACGCAATCGGCTCGCGGAGCCAGCGCACGCTGTCCCATGCCCGCACGGTTTCCGACGGCACCCCTCCGTCTCGCTGATCATTCATCTTGACCCCGTTTCGGGAGAAATATGCGACAGCAGCATTGTCGTCCTAGCTAGGGACGGGGAGAAGCCGCGGCACTGAGATCTCGACCTTGAGGCCGCCGCGGTGCGGCGATCACCTCGTCTCTCGCTCGGAACGGCCCGCTAATGGCCCGTCAGTGGCTGGCCGAAAGCGCAAGGCCGACGCTTCGACCCGCCCCTGACCACCACGTCTTAGGGGCGTTGACCTGCGAGATCGCCAAGAGGACCGTCAGCAGGAACAGGAGCCAGGGGTCTCCAGGCTGACTCCGCGGCAGACGCAGGCAGTCAGGCGCGGAGGACGTTGGCGACCCGTTCGGCCGCGGTGAGCTCCGGGGCCTCGAACGATCGCTGAGTCAGTTCTTCAGCGAGAAGGATGTAGCGGGTTGCGGTCGCGATACGGAGCTCGTCGGTCATGACGGGGGCCTCTCCGTCGCCGCGGAACCCTCGCTCTACCATCCACTCTCGCAGCGGCTCCTTGTCGAGCGCTCGCCCGAGAGTCAAGGCGGGACCGTTAGGCCCGCGAATCCGAGTAGTCGTCGGCTCGGCCCGTTTGCTTGGGTGGCGGGCTGAGCCGGTGGCGGGCGTGAGACGCGATGGTGGCCGGCCCGCTTCTATCGAGCTCGCACTATCAGCTTGGGATGTGTGACCGACCCTGTAGAGCAGTCCCGGCTCCGAGGGTTAGGACTGCCGGTCCGTTGGCCAGCGCCGCTGCAGGGTCACGGCGTCCTGGCGATCTCGGCGGTGAGCTGGCCGACCGGGGCGAGCAAATGGCCAGCGTTGGTGCACCGCCACCATGCCACGTCGTCGATGACGTCGGCGGGTTCCTCGCCGTCCCAGATAGAGCCCGGATGGCCGCCGTGGACGGCGCAGACCGGCCACTCGATTTCGGGGATCTCCTTGAGGGTGGCGGACACCGAGTCGGCGGCACTCCAGAGCAGCCCGGAGCCTTCCTCCTCGCGCGACATGCCCTGGCCGCCGCCCCAGTACGACCCGTCTGGCAAGGTCGCGTACACGATCGCAGGCCATGTCCCGAAGCGTGCCCGCATCCGGTACTGGCCGTATCCGGTGATGTCCAGGTCGTGCTGCACAACATCCAGCGCACCCTGACATCGGGCCACGAACGCCTCATCGGCAGGTGCCGGGTCGAAGCCGATTGACCGCATAACCTCCGGCATCAGATCCACCGCCTGGCGCGCGACAGCGAATCGCGCACGGATGGCAGCCCCCGGCGCGCTTCCCTGGCCACAGGGCCAGATGCTAACGGCAGCCCAAAGATGAGGCGACCCAGAATTGGTGCACAACTTCGCCTGCCAGTACTCGGCCGACACTGCCGCTGGTGGCCAACGTCGGGCGTGACTGGCACGGCACGGCCGCTGGGGCCGCCTGATCAGCCAGCTTGGTGCCCGCCGGGACCGTCATTGACCGCCAGGCACCTTGGCTAGTTGCACGGTGATCTTGCTCCGGTCGGGCGGTTCGGTCAGTGAGGCGATGCACGCAGTGAGCAGGCGCCGCAGCTGATCTTGTTCGCTGGCATCCAGATTGGCCAGCATGTCCTGCTCGACGCGGCGTACCGCGGCGCTGGCCTTCTTGAGCTGGCGGCGCCCGCGGGCGGTCAGCTCGGTCGGCAGGGCCCTGCCTACGGGCGCCCGTGCCGGACGGACAACGAGTCCCTGGCGTTCGAGGGCCTGCAGGAGCACATTCATCGACTGCCGGGTGACGAAGGCGCCGCGGGCAAGCTCGGAGTTCGACAGACCCGGTCGCTGGGCAAGCAGCTCCAGGCAGGCGTAGTGGGTGATCGTCATGCCCAGCGGCCTCAGCACGGCCTCCAGGGCAGAGTGCAGGGCGCTGGCGGCCGCCTTCAGCATGTACCCCAGCGATGTGTCCAGCTCGATTCCGGGCTCGCCTTGACTCATGTCAGTAGTCTGACATACATTGGCGTGTGTCAGAAGACTGACATACCATGAGGAGGTAAGGATCGTGGCCGTCACCGGACCCGACTTCATTTCACTGCAGGTGCGCGACCTGGACCGTTCCGCCGCTTTCTACCAGCAGTACCTGGGGCTGAAGCGCTCCGACGCAGGACCGCCGCACGCCGTCGTCTTCGACACCAGGCCGATCCCGTTCGCCGTCCGCGACATAATCGCGGGCGTCGACCTGGACGCGATCGCGCAGCCGGGCCAGGGAATGGCGCTGTGGCTGCACGCCCCCGACGCGCAGGACATCCACGACGCCCTCGCCGCCGCCGGCACGACGATCGTCTCAGCGCCGGTCGACGGGCCGTTCGGCCGCACTTTCACGTTCGCGGACCCCGACGGCTACCAGGTGACCCTCCACGACCGCGGCTGAGCCGAGCGTCTGTCGAAGCACTTCGCCGCTGCCAGTGGCGCGGGCCTGCGGGACCTGATGGGGCGGATGGGCCATAACAGCGGGCGCGCAGCGTTGATCTACAAGCACACCGCACGGGCGAGCCAATATCAAGATAAGTAAGGCGACTATTTGATCTTGCATCTAGGCGCTGAGCTGCGGTTTCGTGGTGGAGCGGGTGACGAGAATCGAACTCGCACTATCAGCTTGGGAAGCTGACGTTCTGCCATTGAACTACACCCGCGTAGCTGCCCGACGCGGCCAGCGCATCGCAGGATACAGCCGACCCGTCCGGGCTTCGCCCGCCATCGTACCGGAACCGGTAGGTTGCCAACGTGCTGCTCTCTGATCGCGACATCAAGAAGGAAGTCGACTCGGGCCGTGTCCGGCTTGACCCGTTCCTGCCTGAGTTGATCCAGCCATCGAGTGTCGACGTGCGGCTTGACCGGTATTTCCGCGTCTTCGAGAACCACCGCTATCCGCACATCGACCCTGCCGTGGAGCAACCGGACCTGACCAGGCTGGTCGAACCCGCCGGCGAGGAGCCGTTCGTGCTGCATCCTGGCGAGTTCGTGCTTGCCTCCACCTACGAGGTCATCACGCTGCCCGACGACGTGGCCGGACGGCTGGAGGGCAAGAGCTCACTGGGCAGGCTCGGGCTGCTCACCCATTCGACTGCAGGCTGGATCGACCCGGGCTTCTCCGGGCACGTAACGCTGGAGCTGTCCAACGTGGCGACCCTGCCCATCAAGCTCTGGCCGGGCATGAAAATCGGCCAGCTGTGCCTGTTCCGGTGCAGTTCACCTGCCGAGCATCCGTACGGGTCGCAGGTATACGGCTCGCGTTACCAAGATCAGCGCGGCCCCACGCCGTCCAGGTCGTACCTGAATTTCTACCGATCCAAGGTCTGAGCGCAGCTGCCTCCGCTACCGTCGCACGTCTATGCGATCTTCGGTAGCGGACTGTAATGACCCGCATCTGCGACAAGCGCCGGCTCAGTTCACGCCCCCGTTACCAATGCGAATCACGTCGGCAACGGGTGGGCGGCATCTTAATGAAGGGGCGCCACTCAGAACTTGGAGGGCCAGCTCATGGCCATGTGGAGGATAAGGATCAACCTCTCCGACGATCCGCGGAGCAGGGCGCGGCTTGACGAAGTACTAGCTCGGCAGCGGGTCAGCGCCATGCAGCTGACGCCGCGCGGCGGGACCGACACCCAGCTAGCTGGCGATGTCGTGCTCGAACTGCCGCGCGATGACGAACTCGGTGACATGCTTACTGCGCTGCACACCATCAGCCCGCAGGTATTCGTCAGCCGGGCCAGTCACGAGCACATCGACGCCGACAACGCGATCGCGGCGCTGGCGCAGTCCGACTAGCCCGCTGGCTGAGCTCTGAAACGGCTAGTGCACCTGGGATCGCAGCCTGGCCAGCGCGGCACGCAGCGCGTCCCGTTCGGCTTCAAGCTGGCGCACCCGCTCCTCTAGTTGCAGCACCCGCCGGATTGCGGGCAGCGTCAGGCCGCCATCTATCAGCTCGACGACATAGCTGACGATCACTATCTCGTTCCTGGTATATCGCCGCTGCCCGCCCGCTGACCTGGACGGGCGGACCACCTGGAACTCATCGAGCCGCCGCAGGAATGCCTGCTGCACCTCGAGCATCTCCGCGACCTGCCCGACGGTGAACAGCGGCATGTTCGCGTCATCAAGCGGCAGCGATGCCATGGCTTCCTCCCGCCAGTCGTGAGCAGAGCCTGGCGCCTGTCCTGCGGGCGCTCGCGGCCGGCAATCTGTCTGCGAAGGGCCCGCGCGGCCAGCGCGGCACGGGCCCTTCGCAGGTTACCGCTTAGCTCAGGCCGTGACCTCGGCCCTGGCCTGCGTGCTGATCTCGACCTTGCGCGGCTGCGCCCGCTCGGTCAGCGGAACGCTGACGGCGAGCACGCCGTCGTGGTAAGCCGCCGAGATCTTGTCGGCGGCCACGACGTCTGACAGCCTGATCTTCCTGGTGAACGAGCCCATGACGCGCTCGCGGATGAACGGCTTCTCGCCCTCGGCGTACTCCTCTGCCCGTCGTGCGCTGACGGTCAGCACGCCCCGGTCGACCGTGACGTCGATGCTCTCGGTGTCGATGCCGGGCAGGTCGAACCGCAGCTCGACCTCATCCTGGCGCCGGATCGCGTCCATCCGCACGGCCGCAGATCCGCCGTCAGCGGTTCGCAGCGCCCGGTGAAACTCCGCGAATGGGTCAAATGTCGTAAGCAGCATGTCCCTGTCACCCTTCCAGTTGCACTTCAAGCCTGAGCCTAGGATTCCTAGACCTGTTACTGAAGTGAACCTACAACTGGAGCTATATATTTCTTGGCAACAGAATCGCGCTGATGAGTTCCTCTCTGCCGTGGACCGCTACGCCGTCGCCGGCCTGACGAAGGCCCGGGTCAGGCGAGCCGCTCGATGATCGTCGCGTTTGCCTGGCCGCCGCCTTCGCACATGGTCTGCAGGCCGTACCGGCCGCCAGTCCGCTCGAGTTCGTGCAGCAGCTTGGTCATCAGGATCGCGCCGGTAGCCCCCAGCGGGTGGCCGAGCGCGATCGCGCCGCCGTTCGGGTTGGTCTTGGCCAGCGACGCGCCGGTGTCGCCCGACCAGGCGATCAGCACCGGCGCGAACGCCTCGTTCACCTCGAAGACGTCGATGTCATCGACGGTCAGGTGACCCTTGGACAGGGCCTGCTCGGTGGCCGGAATCGGCCCGGTAAGCATGTACACGGGGTCGGATCCGGTCACCGCCATGGTGTGGATCCGGGCCCTCGGCGTGAAGCCGTGCTTGCGAACAGCTGCGGGCGACGCGATCAGCAAGGCTGCTGCGCCGTCCGAAATCTGTGACGCGGTAGCCGCGGTCAGCTCCCAGCCCGGCCGCAGCGGCTTCAGCTCGGCCATCTTCTCCAGCGTCGAGTCCCGGCGCGGGCCCTCGTCCGTCGTCACGCCGCCGACCGGGGTGATCTCCCGGTCGAACCTGCCCTCGTCGATTGCCCTGATCGCCCTGGTGTGGCTTTCCAGCGCGAACTCCTCGAGCTCGGCCCGCTTGATGCCCCACTTCTCGCACATCAGCTGCGCGCCTCTGAACTGGGAGATCTCCTGGTCCCCGTAGCGATCCCGCCAGCCCTGGCCGAACGGCAGTGCCAGGCCTTCCTTGTGCGGGATAGCAACAGTACTGCCCATCGGCACCATGCTCATGCTTTCCACGCCGGCAGCGACGACCAGGTCCTGCGTACCGGACAGCACGCCCTGAGCAGCAAAGTGCACGGCCTGCTGGGAGGAGCCGCACTGCCGGTCGATCGTCACGCCGGGTACGTTCTCCGGCAGGCCGGCCGACAGCCACGCATTCCTGGCGATATCAATAGCCTGCGGCCCGACCTGCGAGACACAGCCCATGATGACGTCTTCCACCGCGGACGGGTCGATAGCCGTCCGGGCGATGAGCTCACGCAGTACGTGGGCTCCCAGGTCTACCGGGTGGACTGCCGAGAGGCCGCCATTCCGCTTGCCAATGGGGCTTCGTACTGCCCCGACGATGTATGCCTCTGACACCACGTGACCTCCATGACCAAGCGGCCCGCTGCCCGCCTGTGTGCGCAGCCCGGGATGTGCGCGGCGAGCGGTTGCCGTCACATTGAGGCTACCGCGCAGTTTGCCAACCGCCATAGCCCCGCCAGGGCACCTTTCCTCGGACGATTACGCGGCGTAACGCGCGCCTGACGGGCTACTATCCGTGGGTGCGTTCCTGGGGGCAGGGCCGCACGCACTGGGTTAACCGCCGCGAACAGGGGACCGGTCCGCAGATCACCCTGGCGCGCCCGTACGGGGGAATCCGCCACATGACGAAGATCACCGACGACACCTCCGGCCTGGTCAGCATCGGCCAGCTCGCGAAGGCGGCCGGTGTCAGCAGCCGCACCATCCGCTACTACGAGGAACTGGGCATCTTGCCAGAGCCGCGGCGCTCGCCCGGCGGCACCAGGAAGTACCCGCGGGAGTACGGCGGGTACATCGCGGCCGCGCTCGCGCTCAAGGATCTCGGTTTCCGCCTCGAGGAGGTCAGGCCGTTAGCACGGCTGGCAGCCGGGCGCACGGTCAGCCAGAGCCAGCGAGAGGCCGCGGCGCAGCTTGTCGAGGACAAGATCGAGGCGCTGGCCCGGCAGGTGACCGTCCTGCGCAGGCTGCACGCCTCGGTCCAGGTGCCCGACGGTGACCTGCCCGTGTCGGCGGTGCTTGGCACAGCCGCGACAGCCAGGACCGACCTCACGGTGGTGCCGCCGCTCGCCGGCGACGGTGCCGCCTGACAACTGGGCAGGGTCGGCGCGCGGGCGCAACAGAGTGCAGGTTCCGTTGGTGCAATAGTTGCATTTCGGGCGCCAGGACGACTTGATTCGACACCATGTCGCGGCCGCAGCAATGCCCGGCCACGGCCTGGGCGGTGGTCAGGGCTTTTTGCGTGCTTTCGCTCTATGCTGGCACCGAGCACCTCGGGAGGCAGCGCATGAGCCAGGGCATGGTCCTGCTGCTGTTTATCGCGCTCATCGTCGCTTATGTCGTGACCAGGACTCGCCGCCGGATGGGCATGCTCGTGACGGGCAAGACCTGGCTGGTAATCGTGGCTTGCGTGGTGATCGGCGTGCTCGCGCTGTGGGCCAGCCAGACGCACTAGCCCACCTGGCCCGGCTAGAGCAATGCGCCCCGGCCCAGGCCGCCCTTGATAGGCATCTCGAACCAGACCGCCTTGCCGTCCTTGGTCGGACGTGATCCCCACCGGGTGGCGAGCTGATCAACCAGGTACAAGCCGCGACCGCCCTCGTCGCTCTCGCCTGCACTCCTGATCCTGGGCAGCCTCAGGTCAGCGTCGAACACCTCAACCCAGATCGCCTCGTGCCCGCGGCGGAGCCGCAGCGTGAAGTCCTTGCCCGCCGTATTGCTGAAACTGTCGTCGAACGGCGCGATCTCCCAGTCTCCGAGGATCCCGAGCGGACCTGGGCCCGCACCCTCCAGCACGAGCTCGTGCCGCGGTGTCGGCGAGATAGCGGCGTGCAGCACGACGTTCGTGACCACCTCGGAGACGAGCAGGCAGGCCAGATCTGCCTGCTCGATGTCCATGCCCCAGCTTGTGAACGTCTCATGGGCCAGCCGCCTTGCCTCCGACACGCGTATCGGCTCGGCCGGGAACTGACCCTCCCAGGAGGCCAGATCGACCTCTGAGGTCCGCACGACGACGACGGCCATGTCATCGTCGATCTCTCCGGGCACCGCGTGCTCGGCTGCTTCGGCGATCTGCCCGACAGTTCCGGCGGCAGCTGTTCGCACCGCGTGCCGCAGCATCTGCTGGACCTCGGCGTCGGTGTAATGGCCGTTCCCGTCTGCCCGCTGCCGCCGGTCGATCAGCCCGTCGGTGTAGAAGATCAGCGTCGAGCCCGGCGCCAGGTAACGCACCTCCTCGCGGTACGTAGGCAGCCCTCGCACGCCCTTTCCGCGCACGCCGAGCAGCACGCCACGGTCCCTGATCTCCAGCTGGCTCACATCCCGCCCGCGCACGATCAGCGGGGGAACGTGGCCGGCGTTCGCGAACGACAAGGTCCGCGACCAGGCGTCATAGACAAGGTACGTGCAGCTCACTGTCGGCGGATCTGCTGCCTCGAAGCCGTGTGCCTCGGCAGCCGGGGGGCCGAGCGTGCGGACCCAGTCGTCGAGACGGCGCAGGATCTCGGCCGGGGACTTGTCGTCCTGCGCGAACGCGCGAAGCGCCGCGCGCAGCTGCCCCATGACCGCCGCGGCCCGTGCGCCGCGGCCTTCGACGTCGCCGATGACGATGCCGACGCGTCCGGCCGACAGCGGGATGATGTCGTACCAGTCGCCGCCGACCTGGGTCTGGATGCCCTGACCGTGTGTCTCCAGTGGCTTAGCCGGCACGTACTTGTAAGCAACCTCCAGCCCGTCGACGAAGGGCGGATCCTTGGGCAGCAGGCTGGTCTGGAAGGCAAGGGCAGTGCGCCGCTCTTCCTCGAACAGCAGCGAGTTGTCTATCGCAATCGCCACCCTGCTGGCGATCGCGCTCAGGAAGTCGCGGTCGTCCGCACCGTAGTGGCGCTCGTCGCGTTCGGTCAGCCAGGACAGCGCCAGGCTCATCACGCCCAGCAGCTGGCCCCGAGCGACGAGCGGGGCGGCCATGACCGAGGTGAGCCTGATGTCGTTGCAGGTCTGCAGGCTCGCTGCGGTCGGTGCCGGGTACTCCTGCTCGGTCAGGTCCGCGACCACCACCGTGTCGAGCCCGGACATCGCCAGCTCGCAGAAATGCCCCTTGGGGTACTTGATCTGCTCGCCGACCATGGCCCACGTGCCGGGCTCGGGCATCCAGCCGCGCGAGTGCAGCTGAGCGCGGCGGACGAGCGAGTCACCGTGCAGGAGGTCGACGAAGCAGTGGTCGGCGAACTGCGGCACGAGCGTCTCCGCCACCTCCCGGAGCGTGACGTTCAGTTCCAGCGAGCTGGACAGCCGCTCGCCGATGCGCTCCAGCAGGCCGATCCGGTCACTGGCGCGCTGCCCGCCCCGGCGGGTCGCTTCGCGCGCCATGATCACTATGCCGGTGATATCGCCGGACGGGCCGCGGAGCGGGGCCGCGTGCGCCCGGACGAAAACCCGGGATCCGTCGACACGCTGGCTGGCCAGCGTGCCTTCCCATGGCCAGCCGCGCAGCACATTGTCAGCCATGTGCTGCGCGACCGCGGCATCGCCGCGCTCCAGCCCGAGCGACACCAGGGAGCGGCCGATAAGATGGCCCGAATTGTCGGGGAAACCGAAGAGTGACACAGCAAATTCGTTCGCGTAGAGCAGTGCCAGGTTCCTGTCGGTCACGACGACCCCGGTCGCGACCTGGTTAAGGACGTCGCTCGCGGTCATGGCTGGCAGCTGCGCGTCGGCTGGCAGTCTCATGCCCGGCTCACCAGCGGCCGTCACTGCCGGGTGACGAAGACATGCGTGGCAATCTCGGCGGATAGCTCCGCGCCGATATCACCGACCCTGTCCGCACCTGTCACCCGCACACCGTTGTCGCTCGCCGCGAGAGTAACCTCGCGTCCGGGTTGTATCCCAATGTTCTTGAGTCTAAGCATCAGTGCCGCATCGCTTTGGACTTGTTCGCTAATGCGGCTCACCACAACGTGCTGGCCGCCCGGTGCGGCGGCGCCCATCCTGGCAAGCTCCAGCATGGCAATGTCTGTCCTGGCCATGCTGGCGTCGGCTGCCGCAACGTCGGCCCGCACAGCCGCATCAGCAGGCACGCCTAGTTCCGCGAGCGCGGGAATGACGTTTCCGTGCGGGCAGCGAACGGGAAAGCCGAGCAACTCCACCAGGCGGCGTTCGACATTGTCGGAAATGACATGCTCCCAGCGGCACGCCTCAATGTGGACGTCTTCCCAAGGCAGCCCGATAACACTGACCAGCAGGCACTCAGCCAGCCGGTGCTTGCGCATCACGCGCATTGCCAGCATGCGGCCGGTCTCTGTCAGGGCCAGCTGCCGGTCGCCCTCGACGCGGACCAGCCCGTCGCGCTCCATCCTGGCAACGGTCTGGCTCACGGTCGGTCCGCTCTGGGACAGCCGCTCGGCAATCCGGGCACGCAGCGGGACGATGCCTTCCTCTTCTAGCTCAAAGACCGTGCGAAGGTACATCTCGGTCGTATCGATGAGCCCGTGCGCTGTCACCAGGAACTACCTCCGGCATTGATGCTATGCCGATGCTGGCTCTTGGCGAACCGGTCAGCGGCGCGGTCTTCCGGCGCCAGCACTGTGCCACCGGGAATGGCGCTGGCCACGCGGCATGGCAGCGGCCGGGCCGTCACTCTTCCCGGTGGCCACGTCAGGGCGCCAGCCGGCTGACACTCCAGGACGTGCCGCTCCTGGAGTAGCGGAACCGGTCGTGCAGGCGGCTGGGCCTGCCCTGCCAGAACTCCAGCTGCCCGGGTACCAGGCGGTAGCCGCCCCAGAAATCCGGCATCGCCACCTGGGTGCCGTCTGGCCAGCGCTGTGCCACCTCTTCGTACCGGTCCTCCAGCGCTGCCCGCGAGGGCAGCACCGTCGACTGGCGGCTGGCCCATGCGCCCAGCTGTGAGCCGCGCGGACGGCTGCGGAAATACGGTTCGCTCTCCTTCGTGGACAGCGGTTCCACCTCACCCTCGATGATCACCTGGCGGTGCAGCGCGTGCCACGGGAAGAGAAGGCAGGCACGCGGCACTTCGGCCAGGTCGCTGGCCTTCCGCGAGGTTCGGTTCGTGTAGAAGGTGAATCCGTCCGGGCCCGCCGACTTCAGCAGCACCATCCTGGCTCGCGGCCGCTGGTCGGCCGACACCGTGGCCAGCACCATCGCGGTCGGCTCAGGCAAGCCCGCGCTGACCACGTCCGCCATCCACTGGCCGAAGAGATCCATCGGGTCGGCGGGCAGCATGGACTCATCCAGCGCCGGGCCGGTATCAGCTCCCGGTCCGCCGCCAGGATCAATGTCATGGTTCGTGCTGGGGTGCACAGTCGGCTCCACGGGTACAGATCCTCTCGCATTATCCGCGCGGCCGTCACGTGCAGGCCGGCCGCGGCCCGGCACCGGTCCGCAGCCAGCCCCGGACTAGCAACCAGCGGACCGGGTTACCGACCCGTAGCCGCCGCGCGGTTGAATAGGGTCCGCAGGCCATCAAGGCCCGCTGGCCCCCGCCGCCCGACAAGCAAGCGGCCTGATCCCCCCGGCCAGCCCGCCGGCCCGCCGCTAACTAGAAGACGGAGGAAGCGCGAATGTCCGACTTTGTGCCTGGGCTAGAGGGCGTCGTCGCGTTCGAGACCGAGATTGCCGAGCCCGACAAGGAGGGTGGCTCACTCCGCTACCGCGGCGTTGACATCGAGGAACTCGTCGGTCACGTGTCCTACGGGCACGTCTGGGGTCTCCTGGTCGACAACAAGTTCGCGCCGGGCCTGCCGCCCGCGGAGCCGTACCCGATCCCGGTGCACTCCGGCGACATCCGAGTGGACGTGCAGAGCGCCCTGGCCATGCTGGCACCAGCCTGGGGCATGCACCAGCTGCTGGACATCAGCGACGAGCAGGCCCGTGACGACCTCGCCCGTGCCTCGGTCATGGCGCTGTCGTTCGTCGCCCAGGCGGCGCGCGGTCTCGGCCAGCCGATGGTGCCGCAAAAGCAGGTCGACCAGGCCCGGACCATCACCGAGCGGTTCATGATCCGCTGGCGTGGTGAGCCCGACCCCAAGCATGTCAAGGCGATCGACGCGTACTGGACCTCCGCTGCCGAGCACGGCATGAACGCGTCCACCTTCACCGCCCGGGTCATCGCATCGACCGGCGCCGACGTAGCCGCAGCGCTGTCCGGCGCAGTGGGAGCCATGTCCGGACCACTGCACGGAGGCGCGCCCGCCCGGGTGCTGCACATGATCGAGGAAGTCGAGAAGACCGGCGACGCTAGTGCCTATGTCAAGCAGGCGCTGGACAGCGGCGACCGGCTGATGGGTTTCGGGCACCGTGTCTACCGAGCTGAGGACCCCCGCGCCAGGGTGCTTCGGCGCACCGCCAAAGAGCTGGGTGCGCCGCGCTACGAGGTAGCCGCCGCGCTGGAGAAGGCCGCGCTGGAGGAACTGCACGCCCGCCGGCCCGACCGGGTCCTGGCCACCAACGTGGAGTTCTGGGCGGCGATCATGCTGGACTTCGCCGAGGTTCCGGCGCACATGTTTACCTCGATGTTCACCTGCGCCCGGACGGCCGGCTGGGCGGCCCACATCCTTGAGCAGAAGCGGACCGGCCGGCTGGTCCGGCCGAGTGCCATCTACGTGGGACCCAAGGCCCGCGCAGTCCGCGACGTCCCTGGCGCCGAAGAGGTGTTCGACCAGGATGTCTGATGCGGCAGGCGCCGCGGCGCCAGCGAGCCTTGTCATTCCCGCCACCCTGCGGCCCGCGGACGGCAGGTTCGGCAGCGGGCCCACGAAGGTACGGGACGCGCAGGTCGAAGCGCTCGCGGCGGCCGGGTCGAGCCTGCTGGGCACGTCGCACCGGCAGGCGCCCGTCCGCAACCTGGTCCAGCGCGTCCGCGAGGGCCTGGCTGTCCTGTTCGGCCTGCCTGACGACTACCTGGTGGTCGTCGGCAATGGCGGCACGACGGCATTCTGGGACTCAGCGGCGTTCGGCTTGGTCTCGGCCAGGGCCCAGCATCTGAGCTTCGGTGAGTTCTCGTCCAAGTTCGCGGCGGTCACCACGGCCGCGCCCTGGCTCGCCGAGCCGAGCGTCATCAGGTCCGACCCGGGCACTCATCCGCTGCCTGCCGCTGAGGCTGGCATCGACGCGTACGCCCTCACGCACAACGAGACCTCGACCGGCGTGGCCATGCCGATCCGCCGGGTAGCGGGCGCAGACCCGGGGGCGCTGGTCCTGGTGGACGCGACGAGCGCGGCCGGCGGCATCGCCGTTGACCCTGCCGAGTTCGATGCCTACTACTTCGCGCCGCAGAAATGCTTCGGCTCGGACGGCGGCCTGTGGCTGGCGCTGCTGTCACCGGCGGCGGTCGAGCGGGCGGCCCAGATCAGCGCGAGCGACCGGTACATCCCGGCCTTTCTCTCGCTGCAGACCGCGATCGACAATTCCCGGCTACAGCAGACCTACAACACCCCGGCGATCGCCACGCTCATCCTGATGGCCGAGCAGATCGACTGGATGCTGGAACAGGGTGGCATGGCGTGGGCGACGGAGCGGACAGCCACCTCATCCGGCATTCTGTACAACTGGGCGGAGAAGTCACCGGTCGCGACCCCGTTCGTGACCGATCCGGCACAACGCTCGCAGGTAGCTCCCACCATCGACTTCGACGACAGCGTGGACGCGAAGAAACTGTCCGGCGTGCTGCGCGCCAACGGCATCGTCGACACCGGTGCGTACGCCAAGCTGAACCGCAACCAGCTGCGCATCGGCACGTTCCCCGCGGTCGAGCCGGCCGACGTAGAGGCACTGACGGCCTGCATCGATTACGTGCTGGAACGCCTGGACGTCACGAGCTAGCGGGTTCGAGGCGGGCCGTCCCCTGTCGGCACGTTCCGCAGTGGCCACTCGCCGGCCGCCTCGTAGCGCGGCGGGCCGGCCGAGAGGAAGCTGCGGATCAGGCGCACCGAATCCGCGGTCCAGTCCTGGCCGGTGAAGCCTGCCAGCGCAGCGGTGTAACGAGACAGGTCGGCAGGGTCCCGGCACCGGGCGAGGGTCAGGTGCGCCTTGAAACGGCGGTCCTCGGCTGGCGACGGCGCGCCGGCGCGGCGAGCCGCGGCGGCAACCGACGACGCCAGCGCGGCGACAGCCCGGTTGTCGGCGCGGAATCCGGCCCACAGCACGCGCGCCGCAGCCGGGCGCGGGAAAGCGCCGGCGCCGGCGATCGCGAGCGGCTGAGCAGCATGCCTGGCCACCGCCCGCTCCAGCCGGGGGCGCAGTTTCAGCAGGACCGCATCGTCTACCTCACCCAGGAAGGCCAGGGTCAGGTGCCATTGGCCGGCCGTTGTCCAGCGCAGCCGTGTGCCGCCACCGGACGGCAGCGGACCAGACTCGGTGCCCGCCGAGGGCACCCCGGCATTGCCCAGATCCGCTTCGGCGCGCAGCTGGCCGACAGCGGCCGCCAGCTCGGCCAGCGCGGACGGTGGCGGGACGATGGCGACGAAGAGCCTCACGGTGCCATTCGTAGCAGCCGGCGGCGATCAGGCCACGATGCGGGCTAGCTCGGCGGGCCGGAGGCAGGAGCGGACTCGAACGCCGCGCCTGCGAGCGAGCACGATGCCCAGCGTCAGCGTCGCGGCCGCTGAGATGATTCCGCCCGCGATCACGCTCATCCGCGCGCCGTAGGTCTCCGCTACCCAGCCGACAAGCGGCGCACCAAGCGGCGTGCCACCCAGGAACACCAGCATGTACAAGCCCATCACCCGGCCGCGCATGTCCGGAGCGGTATTGAGCTGAGTACGCGAGTTGGCTGCCGTGGTAAAGGTGAGCAGCGCCAGGCCGGTCGGGACCAGCGCGACGAGGAAGGTGAAATAGCCGGGCATCATGCCGGTCACGATCTCCAGCAGGCTGAAGGCCATCGACGTCACGAGCAGCAGGCGCAACGTCGGGCGGCTGCGCCTGGCCGCCAGCAGCGCGCCGCCGAGCGCGCCGAGCGCGAACGTGGCGGACGCCACGCCGAACGCGCCGGCTCCCGTGTGGTACACCGTCCGCGACATCAGCGCCGTCGTGACCTGGAAGTTCATCCCGAATGTCGCGACGAAGAAGATCAGGATCAGCGGAATGCTCAGGTCTGGCCTGGACCGGACATAGCCGAGCGCCTCCCGGAGCTGTCCTCGGGCGCGCTGCACCTGCTGAGCGGGCTGCAGTTCGTCGGCGCGCATGAGGCCGAGTCCCACCAGGACCGCGCCATACGAGGCCGCGTTGAGCAGGAAGGCAGCCGGAGTTCCGACCGCACTGATCACCAGGCCGGCCACAGCGGGACCGGCGATCCTGGCGAGATTGAACACGGCGCTGTTGAGCGCGATGGCATTGGCCATGCCGTTCCGGCCCACCATCTCGACAGCGAAGGTCTGCCGGGTCGGATTGTCGACAACGGTGACGAGTCCGAGCATGAACGCCAGCAGGTAAACATGCCAGATCCGGACAGATCCCGTCAGCGCCAGAATGCCGAGGATCAGCGCGAGCATGCCCATCGCGCTCTGAGTCACCATCAGGATCCGCCGCTTCGGATACCGATCGGCGATCGCGCCGCCCCACAAGCTGAACAGCAGCAGCGGCAGGAACTGCAAGCCAGTGGTGATACCCAGCGCGGTGCCGCTGTCATGTGTCAGCTGAAGCACCAGCCAGTCCTGGGCTACCCGCTGCATCCAGCTGCCGGTGTTGGATACGACCTGGCCGACGGCGAAGAGCCGGTAATTCCGGGTCTGCAGCGAGCCGAACGTCTTGCTCCCCCAGCCGGCTCGCGGTCTGGGCCCGGCTGGTCTGGGCCCGGCCGGTCAGGACTGGCTGAGCTTCTCCAGAATCGGAGCCGCCGCCCGGAGCGTCTGCCGCTCCTGCGGGGTGAGCTCGCGTAGCCGCTGCGCCAGCCATGCCTCCCGCAGCCGCCTGGCTTGCTGCACCACCGCCCTGCCGTGGTCGGTCACGGTCAGCACTACCTGCCGACGGTCGGTGGCGTGCGCTTCCCGTGTCACCAGGCCACGTTCCTCCAGGACCGTGACGACCCTGGTCATCGACGGCGGCTGCACCTTCTCGTGGTCTGCCAGCTCGCCCGGCGTCATGGCCGTATGCCGCTCGAGGGCCGCCAGTGCGGCGAGCTGGGTGTCGGACAGCCCTGGCTCCAGGCCCTTGGCCAGCCGCTCCGCCCTGAGCCTGCGGGCGAGCCTGCTCACCGAGATCCTGAGTGCGGTTGCCAGGCCCGCATCGGACCTGGTCTGCTGTGGCGTCGTCATCTTCGTTAACCTGAGTCATTACTCTTGCTAACTTTATACGATGGTGGATCATTCCGCCAAGGCAGTTAGCGCACGGAAGGAACAGGACCTCGGCGACAACAGGCGCTGCGCCGCTGCGGCCGTTTCGATGCGACCGATCCTGGCAGCATCGTCGCACACGCGCCGCCTCTCGCAGGCCAGCGCACCGGAATGGCCGGACGACGAAGCCCTGCTGACGGCGAGGCATCGGCTAGCCTGGGCCGGTGAGCCGCCCCGAACGTCCGGTCCCCCCTCCGCTCGAGGGCAATGACCAGCTGATCACGGCCGTGATCACGGCCGCGTGGGCCGTCGCGCTGATCGTCCTGCTGGCCGTGCGTACCCAGCTGCCTGCAGCCGACCGGTGGTGGATCTGGGTCGCCGCGTTCGGGACGTTTCTCGGCCTGTTCGGCCTGGCCTACGTTCCCTATCTCAAGCGGTCGCGGGAACGGGCGGCGCAGCGCAGGAGCGCGGCCGAGCACACCGGTCCGGCTCAGGAGGGTGCGACGGCCGAGCTGGAGCGCGAGCGAATCACGCGCAGCCAGCAAAGCCAGCGGAACGGCGCCTCGGACAGCTAGCCAGCGCCGGGGCAGCGCGGTCAGATCGGGCGGGCAGGCTACTGGTCGCCATGGTCGAGCTGCTCGAAGACCGTGTCAGCGAGCGCGACTCCCGGCATGTCGACCAGGTCGTAGCCGACCTCATCGATGACAGGCGATACGGCAGCGAACCCGCCGCGCGCCGTGACGGCCTCGGAGTGCGCACCACAGCCATGGTCCAGGGACACCACGCGACCGTCGTCCGGCGCGAACTCATTGGCGCAGACCCCGAAGACGCGACCCAGCGGGCCGGCCAGCGCAGTCAGGAAACCGCAGGTCACGCAGGGCCCTGGCGCCGCGCGTGCCAGCGGAGTGCCTGGTCCGTGCTCGCTTGAGTACCACCGGACGGCAGTCAGGTCGCGGCCGATAGCCGACAGCACCCTGGATCTGCCCGCCGCCACCGCCACGGATTGGTCCGGACCGGCGGCCAGCCCGAGCGAAGCGGCCAGCTCGCTGCCCTCTTCCCAGCTAGCGCTGTCGTCCCAGTCCAGCACCCCGTCGTCACCCTCCAGCATGGTGACCGGGACCAGTCGGTCGTCGTCAGACGCAGCCGGCATCAGGTCTCCGACGCCCAGGTCACCGGGGCGCACCCGCTCGCTCCACGGCACCCAGTCCGGTGCCAGCAGCGAATCGGGACCGGGCAGCAGCACCACCTCGCTGATCGTCACGACCTTGGAGCGCGATGCCCGGCTCACGGTGACGGCCCAGCGCCAGCCGCGATAGGCCGGGTCCAGGGCGTCGAACAGGTGGGTAACGACGCGCTCATCATCAGCGAAGACACCCTGATGCGTGCCGACATTGCCCTGGCCGGCCAGCTCTTCGGCGGCAGCGCGGGCCTGGTCTGCAGCCTGGGCGCAGATGTCGTCCACAACGGCTGTGCGTACACGAGTAGGGCTCACGTTAGGTAATTGTTCCTCATTCGATGGTGTGCACGCCTGGTCAAGCCCGCTATCTGCGGGTAATCCTTTCGGCGCAGTGTTGTGCAGGCTCGCCGAGGAAGAATACTTGAGCCATGGGAGACACTGGCACGGGGGAACGGGCCAGGCGGGCGGGTCGAACGGTTTACTCGGCGTCACAGAACGCCGCCCGGGCCGGTGCGGCCGCGGCCGGCGGGGCAAGCCGGGCCGTGCATCGGATGACCGGGGCTTCGGGCGCCGGGCGGACGGGACTATCCAACCTGATCGAGCTGACCGCAGCTGGCAGCGTCGGCGATGCGTTCGTCGCGGTGGCGCTGGCCGGCAGCTTGTTCTTCAGCGCGTCGGTAGATCAGGCCCGTGGCCGCGCGGCAATCGCGCTGCTCATAACAATTGCCCCCTATGCCATACTTGCGCCATTTATCGGACCGCTGCTCGACCGGGTCCGGCAGGGTAACCGGTACATCATGATGGGCACCCTGCTGGCGCGCGGCCTGCTGTGCTGGGGCATGGCCAGCGCGGTCGAGCACAACGACGCCGTCACACTGCTGCCGGCCGCGTTCGGCGTGCTGGTGCTGCAGAAGGCCTACGGCGTCACCAGGGCAGCCGTCACGCCGCGGCTGCTGCCGGCCGAGATCACCCTGGTAACGGCCAACGCCCGGGCTAACCTCGCGTCACTCATCGCGACATCGGTCGGAGTCGTGCTGGCCCTGGGTGTCGACAAGGTCGCGGGCGGGCACGGCGGCGGCGCGGCCTGGGTGCTGCGCGTGGGCACGGTAATTTACCTCGCCGCCATGGTGCTCGCACTGCGCCTGCCTGACCGGGTCGATGTAACGCAGGACGGCGACGGCGCCCCGCGGCGGACAGCCACGCCAGATGCCAGCGCCTCCGCTGGCTCGGCCCGGGCCGACGGCGGCGGGCTGACCGGGCCAGGTCCGAACGGGCCGGGTTCGAACGGTCAGGGACTGAACGGGTCCGGCCGGGCGGGCGCCGATGGATACACATACCCGGCCACGTTGCCGCTGCCGCAGGCGGCCGGGCGGAAGCGCGGGAGGTTCGCGATTCCGGCTGTCGGCCCCGTCGTCGGCGAGGCGATGCGAGCTAACGCCGCAATCCGCATGTTTTACGGGTTCATGATCTTCTTCCTGGCATTCGTCCTGCGCAGTGAGCGGTTCGGTCATGTGTCTGATGCGGTTGCGCTCGGCGGCCTGGCCGCCGCGATCGCGGCCGGGGGCATGCTCGGCACTGGCATCGGATCTGCGTTGCGGGCGCGGTCACCGCAGGTCATGATGTTCGTGGTGCTGGCGCTAGCGACCGTGGCCGCCACGGCCTGTGCGGTGCTGTTCAGCCTGTGGTCGGTGCTGGCCGTCGCGCTCGCCGCCGCAGTCGGCCAGACCCTCGTCAAGGTCGGGCTGGACTCGACCCTGCAGCGCGAGATCCCAGAGGCAACCAGGTCGTCGACGTTTGCCTTTTCCGAGACCGTGCATCAGCTCGCCCTGGTCGCTGGCGGCCTCATTGGCCTGCTGCTCTCACTAACCCGCAGCGGCCTCGCGGGACTGACGGTAGCCGCGATCGGCCTTGCCGTGGCGCTGTGCGCGCTGCTGCTGGCCAGGCGGCGCCGGATTCTGCGGTCGCAGCCAGCTGCCTCCTAAGCAGTAGGTCCCGCGTTCGAGTCGCGGTCGGGGCGCTTACTCTGACCAGGGACGACGGCTGCATAGCGTCTTTGCGGCTTGACTGCTTAGCGGCTATGCGGCAAACTTCAGTCATGGGCAACTATCGTGGTTATGCGGCCATCCAGGGGCGCGGTACCGTGGCGCTTCCGGCTGAGCTCCGGCGGAAGTACCGGCTGGATGAGCCTGGCGCTCAGCTGGAGGTGGTCGAGCGACCTGACGGGGTGATCGAGTTGCGGCCTACCCTGCCGGTGCCGCTGGATGAGATGTGGTTCTGGACGCGGGGGCATCAGGCGGCGGAGCGGGAGGCGGAGGAGGATCTGGCCTCTGGCCGGTTCCGCGCATTCGATGACGAGGAGTCCTTCCTGGCTGACCTGGCGGAGCTTGCCGCGTCAGGGGATGAGCCTGGCCGGTGAAGTACCGGTCGGCGGAATCGTTCCGCAATGACTTCCGCAGGCTGCCCGCGGAACACCAGCGGATGTTCCAGCAAGTGCTGCGCAAGCATTTCCTGCCGGCCGTCGCGGCCGGGTCGTTCGCCGGTTCGCCGCCCTCGCCCGCGCGGCTGCGGATCCACCGGCTCGCCAATACTGAGATCTACTCGCTGACCTGGAACTTCGCCTCCCCTGACGGACGCGCCACCTTTCATCTGGACAAGACCGAGCACGGGGATCCGGTGCTGGTGTGGCGGCGCATAGGCGACCACGGCAGCTACGACCGCCCGTGATCTGCTCTGTACTGCCGCTGCGGTTTCGTCCCTGCGACGGGATATGAGGAGAAGTCATGACTGATAACCGGCTCGCATGAGAAGGGCCGGTGTCCGTGCGCGACGACAAGCACCTGGACCGGGTCCTGACTGACCCGGCAGATTGCCGCGGACGTCGCCGAGGCCAACACGGCAGCTGCAGAGACGGACCGCGTTTATGCGATGAACCCCGCGATGATCTGCCGAGGCACTTGCGCAACCGCGCAACCTCGGCGTCCCGGCCGCGATCAGGTCTCGAGGTCGCCGGCCACCGCCCGGAGAACCGCAGCGATCTTCTTGGCATCGCGGCTGTCGGGGTGCTTGTTGCGCCGGTAGGTGTTGGATATCTCGTCAAGCAGCTTGATCAGGTCTTCGATTATCAGCACCATCTCGTCGGGGCTCTTGCGGGCGACCTTGGCCACCGTGGGCGGCGGCTCCAGTACCCGGACTTGCAGCGCCTGCGTGCCGCGACGGCCCTCGGCAACGCCGAACTCCACCCGCTGGCCCGGCCGGAGCGCGGTCCCGGCCGGCTCGACAGCCGTCGAGTGCACGAAGACCTCGCCCCCGTCGTCGCGAGTCAGGAAGCCGAAGCCTTTATCGACGTCATACCACTTGACCTTGCCAGTAGGCACGAGCGAGACCTTATCCGAGAGGAACGATGCGACAGCACGCCGAACTGCGTGCGCGAGTAAGGCTATCGTTACCCACCCGTCTCCCGCGCTGCCGGCAGCCTGACTCCGGAAGATCGGCAGCATTCGGCTGGTAACGGGTCCCTTCGGGGCGCTAGGTGGCTGACTGAGCTAATCGCCCTGCCCTCAGCCGACCCGATGCGGCTTGTTCCACGGCGGCACCGCCTCAGGCCGCCTGCCGTGTACCGAACGCCAGGCAAGGTACGCGGTCCCGAGCACGGCCGCGATCCGGCTGGCGATGTCTGCGGACAGCCAGCCGACGTGGACGTCGTAGCCCAGCGATGACTGACTGCCGTTGAGAATCACGCCCGCCGCGGTGCCGACGACCGTGAGCAAGATCGGCAGCGCCAGCCCCAGCCACTTATCGCGGTAATCCCACACCTTGGACGCGATGGCCACCATCGCGCCGAGTAGCCAGATCGGCGGGAAGATCAGTCCGCCGAGGCCGAGCAGGATGGTGGCCACCGACTCCAGCGGCTTGTCCCTCGACCAGCCGATGACGGCCGCGGCTAGCCGGCGCACCCGAGCTAGCAGCGGTGCCTCGCTGACCGCGGGGTCGACGGCAGCCAGGTCGACTGCGGTCAGCTCGCCAGTATCGTCGGCCACGATCTCGCCGGCCTCGAACTCGTCGCGGATGTCGTCGCTGCCAGTCTCGTCGCTCTCACGAGCATCATCCCCGCTGCGGGCAGCACCGTCATCGGCATAGTCCCGGCCGCGTGGCGCGGTCCACCCGTCGCTGTCACCGGCGCCAGCGTGGCCGCTGGCCCGCGCATCGGGCTGGCCAGTCGCGGACGCGGAGCCGGCTGTGCCAGGGCCGCCTGCCACCACCGGTCGCGGCGTGCCTGTCTCCGCGTCCCCCGGCGCACCACCAGCATGATCCCGGCCGGCCTGCTGCGCCTGTCCTGGCTGCGCTTCGTCGCGGCGGATGGCTGGGTCGTGCGGCCAGCTCGGACGCTGCGAGCTGAACAGCCCCGCTGATGAGCCCGGCTTCGACTGCGCCGGGATGAGGCTGGCCAGCGCTCCAGCGGCCGCGGCGCGAGCCGGCTCAGCACCAGCAGATCCGGTGCCAGCAGATCCGGTGCCAGCAGATCCGGTGCCAGCCGCCTCGGCGGGAGCGCCCCGCAGCGCCTTGTCACCCGGCTGCGCATCGGGTCCGCCAGCGTCCTTCACACCCGCGCTTGTTGCTCCGGAGTCCGCGGCGCCCGAGTGCGTGGCATCAGACCGTGACCCCGTGAGCATGGCCTGCAACTCGGTGAGGCTCCCCGGCCGGGCCGGCCAGTGCCAGCTCGCGCTCAGCCTGCCCGGCTCGCCGCGGCGGACCCTGGCCAGGCGGCCGATCCTCGCCGGCGGCGGCGTGCCGTTATCACCGCGTAGTTCTGCGAGCCGCTGCACCTCCCTGGCAACCACATGTGCCGGAGCGCCAAGCCTGGACAGCACCGCCGCGACCTCTACGGCGGTAGGCGGACCGGACAGGCCGGTGCTGTGCTCGATATACCCGCGTGTCCGGTCCATCAGGGCGCGCCGGTCCTCGCGACTCAGCCGGCCCTGTGCAGCGACGGACAGCCGGTTGATGTAATCCCGGATGAGCTGTTCGGTAGGCGGGCTCATGGCCTGATAATCCCTCTTCGGACCGACAATGTGGAGCCGGCACGCAGACCCGGTGCGCTGGCGCTGACGGACGGCCTGGCACTTGCGGCCGCCGGGAGACGACCGAACGCCAGGAGGCGGCACCCGGCCTCGCCGTGGTGCCGCCTCCTGTTACCTGCGCAGACTCTGTATCCTGCGTGACCCGCAATGCGGGCGCGGGATCAGAAGTCCATGTCACCGCCGCCCGGAGCGGCCGGAGCCTTCTCCTTCTCCGGCTTCTCCGCGATCACTGCCTCGGTCGTCAGGAACAGGCCCGCGATAGAAGCAGCGTTCTGCAGCGCAGAGCGCGTCACCTTGGCGGGATCGATGATCCCGGCCTTGAACATGTCGACGTACTCTCCGTTGGCCGCGTTCAGGCCATGACCAGCGGCCAGCGAACGCACCTTCTCGACCACCACGCCGCCCTCGAGGCCAGCGTTGACGGCGATCTGCTTCAGCGGCTCCTCCAGCGCCCGACGCACGATCTGTGCGCCAGTCGCCTCGTCACCTGGCAGCTCGAGCTTCTCGAACGCGCTCTTGCCGGCCTGAATCAGGGCCACACCGCCACCGGGGACGATGCCTTCCTCGACCGCAGCCTTGGCGTTGCGCACCGCGTCCTCGATGCGGTGCTTGCGCTCCTTCAGCTCGACCTCGGTCGCCGCGCCAGCCTTGATGACGGCAACGCCGCCGGCCAGCTTGGCAAGCCGCTCCTGCAGCTTCTCGCGGTCATAGTCGGAGTCGGTGTTCTCGATCTCGGCGCGGATCTGGTTAACCCGGCCGGAGATCTGCTCTGCGTCACCCGCGCCATCCACGATGGTCGTCTCGTCCTTGGTCACGACGACCTTGCGGGCCCGCCCGAGCAGGTCCAGATCGGCGTTCTCCAGCTTGAGGCCGACTTCCTCGCTGATGACCTGACCGCCGGCCAGGATCGCGATGTCGCCGAGCATGGCCTTGCGACGGTCACCGAAACCAGGTGCCTTCACCGCAACGGACTTGAACAGGCCGCGGATCTTGTTCACGACCAGGGTCGCCAGGGCTTCGCCCTCGACGTCCTCGGCAATGATGACCAGCGGCTTACCCGACTGCACGACCTTGTCGAGCAGCGGCAGCAGGTCCTTGTTGGCCGACACCTTCGAGTTGACGATGAGGATGTAGGGGTCCTCGAGGACGGCCTCCATGCGCTCAGGGTCAGTCACGAAGTAATGCGAGATATAACCCTTGTCGAATCGCATGCCCTCGGTGAGCTCAAGCTCGAGGCCGAAGGTGTTGCTCTCCTCGACGGTGATGACGCCTTCCTTGCCGACCTTGTCCATCGCCTCGGCGATCATCTCGCCGATCGCGGTGTCACCGGCGGAGATGGAGGCGGTCGAAGCGATCTGCTCCTTGGTCTCCACATCCTTGGCCAG
Source organism: uncultured Actinomycetota bacterium (assembly GCA_963795265.1). GTDB lineage: Bacteria > Actinomycetota > Actinomycetes > Streptosporangiales > Streptosporangiaceae > JAJYUU01. The sequence continues at coordinate 337,954 of CAWCHF010000023.1, forward strand.
CTTGGAGAGCTCCTCGCTCACGCGCTCGACGGCTGCCTCGATACCGCGCTTGAGCGACATCGGGTTGGCACCGGCGGCCACGTTGCGCAGGCCCTCGCGGACCAGCGCCTGAGCGAGCACGGTCGCGGTGGTAGTACCGTCGCCCGCGACGTCATCGGTCTTCTTGGCTACTTCCTTGACAAGCTCGGCGCCGATCTTCTCCCACGGGTCCTCGAGCTCGATCTCCTTGGCGATGGATACACCATCGTTGGTGATCGTGGGGGCTCCCCACTTCTTCTCGAGCACCACATTGCGGCCCTTAGGGCCGAGGGTTACCTTCACGGCGTCGGCGAGCTGGTTCATGCCGCGCTCGAGGCCGCGCCTGGCGTCCTCATTGAACGCGATCATCTTCGCTGCCATAGGCTTCCAGTCCTCCCGGAACTTTGTGCCTGCGTGCCGATCGGGCCGACGCCCGCGACGGACGGCATGCCTGACGGTCAATCCCTGCCTGCCGCCAGGCCGGCCTCATCGCCCCGATCACGTCACTGCGTTGTCACTCTCACCCCGAGAGTGCCAACGACATGTTTAGCACTCTCCTACTGCGAGTGCAAGCTAAGGGGTCCTTAGTGCCGACTTATTGCAGGTCAGGGGCACGGTGTCAGATCCGGCCCGCAGTGTCCTAGTTCACCGTGTTACGGCCGAAGATGCGAAAGGCCCGGCACCCGGAGGGGGTACCGGGCCTTCCCGGCAGTCTCAAATACAGAGAAACTAGACGGTCCGCACGGCCTCCGCCTGCGGTCCGCGATCGCTCTGCGTAATCTCGAACTCCACCCGCTGGCCTTCTTCAAGGCTGCGGTAGCCATCCGCCTGGATAGCTGAGAAGTGGACGAAAACGTCCCTACCACCGTCGACCGCGATGAAGCCGTAGCCCTTGTCCGCGTTGAACCATTTGACGGTGCCCTGAGCCATACCAACAACTCCCTAACTCTGCTCGGGCTGCGGGTCCCGCCCTTGCTATGCGGAACCCGGTTGATCGCGGCGCAGTCCTGGCCTCACCAGCAAGCTCTGCTTGCCGCTCTTCCCGTACCAACAGCGACCGGACACGACTTTACATCGTGTGCCCGGCGACTGCGGCAACTTGTGCCTGTCTCTGGTGCAATGTGCTAGGCGATTGCGGCCCAAAGGCACCGCGGCCGAGCGGTTCCGGCGATCAGCCGCCGGCTACCGCCGGAATCACCGAGACGTGGCCGCCAGACGGCACCGGCGTGTCGAGGCCCTGCGCCAGCCGGACGTCCTCGTCGCCCACGTAGACATTGACGAACCTGCGCAGCTTCCCGGCGTCGTCGAGCAGCCTGGCGCTGATACCGGGATAGTCACCGTCGAGCCCGGCGATGACCTCGCGCAGGGTGCCAGGAGCAGCACTCACGACGGCGGTCCCGCCGGTGTAAGTCCTGAGGATCGTCGGGATGCGCACCGACACGGACATGCTCAGCCTGCCTTCCGGAACGTGGACTCGTTGAGCGACGCCTCGCGCTCGGCAAATGCCGTCAGCGTGGCCGGGATCGGGGTCTCGGTGCGGACCAGGGGCGCCATGGCATCTGGTGTCTTGAGACCGTCACCCGAGTTGATGATGACGGTGCTGGCATCCGGATCGAGCTGGCCTTCGTTCAGTAGCTGCCGGAGCACGGCCAGGGTGACGCCGCCGGCTGTCTCGGCGAACACGCCCTCCGTCGAGGCCAGCAGGCTGATCGCATCGACGATCTCGTCGTCGCTGACGTCAGCGACGATGCCGCCGGTACGGCGCACGACATCGAGCACGTACGGGCCGTCTGCCGGGTTGCCGATCGCCAGCGACTTGGCGATGGTCGCCGGCCGGACTGGCTGCACGACATCGTGTCCGGCCCGGAATGCCGTGGCAACGGGCGAGCAGCCGGTCGCCTGTGCCCCGTACACCCGGTACGGGGATTCGCCGACGAGCCCGGTAGCGATCAGCTCGCGGAACGCCTTGTCGATCTTCACCAGCTGAGCGCCAGAGGCGACGGGAACGACAACTTGCGCTGGCAGCCGCCAGCCGAGCTGCTCGGCGATCTCGAAACCGATCGTCTTGGACCCTTCGGCGTAGTAGGGCCGCACGTTCACGTTGACGAACGCCCAGTCCTCGCGCTCGTCGGCTAGCTCGGACGCGAGCCGGTTGACGTCGTCGTAGCTGCCCTTGACCGCCACCATGGTGCCGCCGTAGACGGCGGACCCGATGATCTTCTGGAACTCCAGGTCGGCGGGAATCAGGACGACCGACCTGATGCCCGCCCGGGCCGCGGCGGCGGCTACCGCATTGGCCAGGTTGCCGGTCGACGGGCAGGCCAGCACCTTGAAGCCAAGCTCGATGGCTGCGGCAAGTGCGACGCCCACCACCCGGTCCTTGAAGGAATGCGTCGGGTTGCCGCGCTCATCCTTGATCCACAGCTCGCGCATGCCCAGCGTGCTGGCGAGCTGGTCGGCCCGGATCAGCCTGGTCCAGCCAGGATCAAGATTCGGCCGGGCCGCCACGTCGGCGGGGACCGGCAGCAGGCTCGCGTACCGCCACATGCTGAGCGGGCCAGACTCGATCGATGCGCGACTCAGCGGCGGCAGATCGTAAGCGACCTCAAGGGGGCCGAAGCACTGGTCGCAGGCGTGCCGCGACCCAAGCTGTGAAGTATGCCCGCACTCACGGCAGGACAGGTGGGTGGCGTATCCGAAACGGGCCGGGGCGTGCAGGGATGCTGGCGTTGCTGACGCGGTAGTCACTGGCGAGGCCTCTCTCCTCATCTATCCCCACGGCGAATGAGCCGCAGGGCCGGAGTTGGCACCTGTCACGTGACCTCGCCGCTGGCATCGCTGCGACATCGGAACTTCTACAGCGGGCGCACGCTCAGCGTGATGGTTGCCGGGGCTTCGTCGGGCCGTTCCCTCCACCCCTCTGGATGAGCGATATGCAGTTGTGCATCCAACTCGTAACCGCTGACCCGCCGCACGGCCGAATCCGGAAGGCCGGCCCGAAGGCGACGGTCCGCCCGTGCCCAGCAACAGCGGCCTGTCGTCCCATCGGGCAGGCCGGCAACCGGCCAGCACCCGCCGGCCCGATAATCTGGCGGCACATGGGCGAAGCAGAAGCCAGCGGGCACATCCTGATCGCGTCCAACCGGGGGCCGGTCTCCTTCACGCGAGGCGACGATGGCCGCTTGCATGCCAGGCGCGGCGGCGGCGGCATGGTCTCGGGCTTGTCCTCGGTAGCCGACGATGCCGGAATGCTCTGGGTATGCGCCGCCCTGAGCGACGGCGACCGGGCGGCGGTCAGAGCCAGCTCCGGCGGAGTGCTCGGCCCGGACCAGGCAGGGCCTGGCGCGCAGGTGCTGATGCTGGACATCCCGCAAGCCGAGTTCCACCGGGCGTATAACGCGATCGCCAACTCGACGCTGTGGTTTGTCCACCACATGCTGTACGACACTCCCAACCGGCCAAGTTTCGGGCCGGGCTTCTGGCGCGAGTGGGACGCGTTCCGCAGTTACAACGAGACATTTGCGGCCGCGGTTGCGGCCGCCGCGCAGGGCAGCGCGCCCAGGGCCGTGATCCAGGACTACCACCTGTGCCTGGCGCCGAAGATGCTGGCCAGCCGCGCGACCGGGATACGGATCGCCCACTTCTCGCACACGCCGTGGGCGCCACCCGACTACTACCGCATGCTGCCGGACTCGGTCGGCCGAGAAGTGCTTGCGGGCATCCTCGGCGCCGATCACGCGGGCTTCCTCTGCCAGCGCTGGGCCGACGCTTTCACCGACTGCTGCGAGGCGTTCCTCGGCGCCGAGGTCGACCGGTCACGCGGCCTGGTGACCTACGACGGCCACGTCACCAGCATCGGCGTGCACCCGCTCGGCGTGGACGCCGAGCAGATCCGGCAGCGGGCCGCCGAGCAGGACGTGCAGACCAGGATCGACTCGCTGGCCGAGGCGACGGCGGGCCGCAAGCTGATCGTTCGCGTCGACCGGACCGAACTGTCCAAGAACATCGTGCGCGGCCTGGCTGCTTACCGGGAGCTCCTCCGCGGCTATCCGCAGTGGCGCGGCAAGGTCGTCCACGTGGCCTTCGCCTACCCGTCCCGGCATGATCTGCCCGAGTACCGCGAGTACACCGCGGCCGTGCAGCGACTCGCCGCGGAAATTGCGGACGAGTTCACTGAGCCAGCCTGGGATCCGCTGATCTTGCAGGTCAATGACGACTACCCGCGGTCGCTGGCGGCGTGCAGGCTGGCCGATGTGCTGCTCATCAACCCGATCCGGGACGGGATGAACCTCGTCGCCAAGGAAGGCCCGATTCTTTCTGATCATGGCTGCGCGCTGGTGCTGTCGACCGAGGCCGGGGCCGCGGCAGAGCTTGGCCAGTACGCGTTCCTGGTTAACCCGTTCGACGTGGTGCAGACCACCGAGGCGCTGCATCGTGCGCTGTCGCTGGATGACGAGGAGCGCAAGCGCCGCAGCGCGGCGCTCGCCACCGCTGCTGCGGCAATGCCACCGACGCGCTGGTTCAACGACCAGCTGAGAGCGCTCGACCGGCTCAGCGCCAGCAAGCGCTGACGCTGGCACGCTGTGGCGGCCGGCGGCTTGCCTGGTCAGGATTCAGCGAACGCGGCGGCGAGGCCAGCCAGCACGGCGGCGACGCCAGCGGGCCCGTCGACCACCAGGTCGGCGGCGGCAGCCAGCGCCGGGACTTCGGCCGAGCCGCTGCACACGAGCAGGCCAGGCGTGCCAGCGGCGCGCAGGTCGCGCACGGCCTCGAACGCAGGCTGATCGCCGAGATCGTCACCGCAGTACAAGATGGCGGCCGGCTGACGCTCCGCTACGAGGTCCAGGATCGCCTTGCCCTTGTCCGCGCCGGGCGGACGCAGCTCGAGGACGAGCCGGCCCGGTTCCAGTTTCAGCCCGGTGCGCTCGGCAAGCGCGGCCAGTGGCTCGGCCAGCCGGTCGAACTCAGCCTGCGGCTCCGCGGCCCGCCGGGTATGCACGGCGAGTGCGTCACCCTTGTCCTCGACCCAGGTGCCATCTGCGGCCCCCGCCGAGGCCAGCAGCGCTGGCAGTTCGGTTCTGGCGACGGCTAGGCCCGCCGGCGGCGGCGGTCCACTCAGCTGACCCCGTTCCCATCGTTGCCGACCGTAATGCCCGTGCACGAGGACGCTGCTGGCGGCGGGCAGGCCGGCGAAAGCAGCCGCATCGGCGGCCGGCCGGCCGGTGATGATCGCGACAGTGCCGGCCAGCCCGGCGAGCCGGGTCAGCGCCGCGCTCGCCTCAGCGGTCGCCCGCGCTGCCGTGGGGTCTGCCACGATCGGCGCCAGCGTGCCGTCGAAGTCCACGGCAATCAGCGCCCGGCGCGGCTGGGCAATCAGCGCCGCCAGACCTGCCCGGCCCGCCTCGGTGCCCGGCACCGGGAGGGCGGCGGCTGCGCCGCGATTCGTCGTCAGTGCGCCCTCACTCCGGTCGCGGTGAGCGCATCCGCTGCCGCCTGCCACGCTGTCGCCGCAGCCTGGTGACGAGCACCGGATCGAACTCGGCCGCTTCCTGCCTGTCGATCAGCTCGTTGAGCAGCTGGTAATACCGGGTCGCCGGCATGCCGAACTCCTCCAGGATTTCCCGCTCCTTGGCGCCAGCAAGGCGCCACCAGCTCCGCTCGAAGGCCAGGATGCGCATCTCGCGCTCGGACAATCCAGTCATCCGGCCTCCCGGCACCCGCGCCTGCCCACATCCTAGGCAAGGCGCTCGCCGGCGCCGCATGCCAGGAGGTCTCTATGCGCGACCCCGGCAGGCAACGTACGCTCACCAGTCGTGACCGTCTATAACCACATGAGCTTCCTGACCGACTACGGCCTGGAGGACGGATTCGTCGCAGCCTGCCATGGCGTGGCGGCCAGGATCGCCCCAGCGGCCAAGGTCATCGACATCACCCACCTGGTGCAGCCCGGCGACGTCCGGCGCGGCGCGGCGGTGCTAGCCCAGACGGTGAGCTACCTTCCGCCCGCTGTACACGTCGCGGTCGTCGATCCCGGCGTCGGCACGATGCGCCGCGCGATAGCCGTAGCTGCTGGTGAGAGCATCCTGGTCGGTCCCGACAACGGCCTGTTGTCCTGGGCGATCGACGCCCTCGGCGGCGGCCGGACGGCGGTTCAGCTGACCAACGGCGACTTGTGGCTGCATCCGGTGTCAGTCACCTTTCACGGCCGTGACATCTTCATGCCGGTGGGCGCGCACCTGGCGGCCGGTGCCGACCTTGCCGCCGCTGGCGACGAGATCGGGGTGGACGAGCTCGTCGTGCTGCCAGCCCCGACGAGCCGGCTGCACGATGGCTCGGCCGAGGGCGAGGTCATGTCCATTGACCGGTTCGGGAACGTCCAGCTCTCTATCCCCGCTGCCGACGCTGGCAGGCTCGGCATAGGAATCGGCTCGCCAGTAGTAGTCAGGTGCGGCCGGCGCCAGCTCACGGTGCCCTACCTGGACACGTTCGCCGCCGGGGCGCCAGGCGAGATCATCGCGTTCACCGACAGCGCCGGCCTGATCTCGCTGGCTATCAACGCTGGTGATGCCGCACAGCAACTCGGGCTGCCGCCGGGCGCCCACGTCAAGCTCTCCCAGGCGCACGCGAGCTGACCGTCCGGGCAGTTTCTAATTTGATCAGATAGCACGCAAATAGCTGGAACGTGGCACAATATGCGGTACCCACCACGGAAGGCAAGGACGGCGTGCCACTGAGGTTTCCCCGCCCGGTGATGGCACTGATTGCCACCGGAATCGCGGCAGTCTCGATCGGCCTGACCGCCGTGCCCGCCTCAGCTGACCAGGTCAGGCACAGCGAGTACTGGCTCAGGACGCTGGGCGTCACCAGCGCCTGGACCGGGTCCAGGGGCTCGGGAGTTACCGTCGCGGTGCTCAGCGACGGCGTGAGCGCCAGCCAGCCGGATCTGACCGGCTCGGTCACGGCTGCGCCAGCTCCGGCGGGCGCGCCGGTCGCCGTCGGCCAGTACTTCGGCCAGCAGGGCACCGCCATCGCCAGCCTGATTGCCGGACATGGCCACGGCCCGGCGGGGAACTCTGGCGTCACTGGCGTCGCGCCCAGGGCCCGGATCCTGTCCGTCCCGGTGACGCTGCCGGCCGACGACCCTGAGCTCAGCCAGGCCACCGTGGCGGCGGCGATCCCGGCGGCTATCGCCACTGGCATCAGGTACGCGGTCAACCACGGCGCAACGGTCATCGATCTGCCGATCGACCCGGGCCAGCCGGATTCCGCTGGCGTCGGCGGGGCGGCAGCGGCGGCAGGCGGCAGCGCGGCGGAGAAGTCAGCGGTCGGCTATGCCCTCCAGCACAATGTCGTGCTCGTCGCGCCCGCCGGCGACAACGGTGCCGGTGCCGGAGCGCCCAACTACCCCGCCGCATACCGTGGCGTGATCGCGGTGGGCGCGTTCAACCGGGCGTTTGACAGGACTGCCTGGTCGAGCCGGCAGAGCTATGTGACCGTGACCGCAGCGGGCGCCGGCGTGATCGCCGCGAGCGGGTCGGGTTACCAGACCCTCAACAGCACCAGCGCAGCGAGCGCCGAGGTGTCCGGCATCGTCGCGCTGATCCGGGCTCGTTACCCGCAGCTCACCGTGGCCGAGGTCCGTACGGCGCTCACCACGAGCACGATGTACCGCAGGCCAGGCGGCCGGGCCGACGGGTCCGGGTTCGGCGCGGTAAACGCCGACCAGGCGCTGTCGGCGGCCGGGCAGCTAGCGACGTCGGCTGCGCACCGATCCGGTGCTGGCGCGCGGCCCTGGCGGTTGCCCTCCGGTGGCCTGGCCGACTCCGGAACCCAGAGCGTCGGCGGGCAGATCCTGCAGGCCGGGGAACTGTCGGCGGCAGTGCTGGCGCTGTTGCTGCTGCTCGTTGCCGGATACGTGGTCGCCGGCCGGCTGCGGCATGCCAGCAAGCCTGCGGTGGCGGGCGTGGCACCGGAGTGGATGCATCGCCAGGCACAGTCGCGTTATCCCACTGCCAGCCCGGCGGACGCCGACCCGATGCTGGAGTTCTTCTCGGCGCCCATGGCCCGGCCTGAGCGCTCGCCGAGCCAGTCCGCGAGGATGTCCCGCTCGGACCCCGGCCTGTTCGCGCCCGCAGCCGGACGGCAGCTGACTGACGGTAGCCCGCGCCCGCCGCTAGCACCTGGCACACCCAGGCCAGGCCGGGGCGGCTGGACAGGCCCGGCGAGCACGGCCGGTGTCAGCCCGGCTATCTGGTCAGGTGATGCGGGGCACCGCGGCACCCCGGCCTGCCGGCCTGGCCCGAACGGCGCCGGCAGCCCGAACGGCGCTGGCAGCCCTGGTGGGCTCGCGAGCCGGGGCGGATTCGCTGGCGGTAGCGGACAGCCGGGCAGTGGCGGCCTCGCGGGCACGGGCGGCCCCGCGACCACCGGCGGCTTCGCCGACGCCCGCGGACTCGGCGGGGCCGGCGGACCGTCAGCCACCGGCGGACTAGCCCGCACCAGCAGGCCTGGCCCCGGTCATGCCGGTGCTGGCCGCCACCAGTCAGCGGATGCGGGCGGCGCTGATGGCGGTTCGTGGCAGTCTCACGGCCCGGCCTCTCGCGAAGTGAGCCGACGGCCGTCGGTATCCGGGACCCCGCCCTGGGAACCAGCCGCACCGCCCAGCAGCGACCTGCCCTGGACCGCCCAGCCAGGACGGCGGCCAGGCGGCGGGCCGGACCAAGGGCCAGCGCCCGCGGCGGCATCGGCACCGGCACCGGCAGAACAAGCGTGGCTGGCCGCGCCAGCCGATCAGCCGCCTGCGCCTGCTGTTGGGGCCAGCCGGTCTCCGCAGCCGAGCGTGCCGGGTCAGCCGGCTCAGCCGGGGTGGACACCAATGCACAGCCGACCAGACGCAACTGTGCCTGCCGGACCCGGCCAGGTGCCGCCGTTCGACCCGGGCGGCCCGGCGCAGCTGCGGACGTCCGATTCGGGCTTGCCGGTAAGACAGCCTGGCGCGAACGTCCCGCGGCCGTTGTCGCCCAGCGGATCCTTGTGGGAGCCAGTCGAAACCAGGCGGTCCGAGCAGAGCCAGGACGGCCAGGATTCCAGTGGCCGCCCGATTTTCGTCTGGAACCCGGAAACAGGCGGCTCGGAGTAGTCATCCCGTCTCCGGAGGACGGTAGTGGTCAGCTCGAGCCGGTGACCGTTGCCCCGTTCCCGGCTAGCTCTTCCTTGCGGACCGATGCGTACATCGGTACGTATTCCTGCCCGGACAGCTTCTGAATGGCCTGCACGACCTCGTCGGTGACCGCACGACGCTGCCGGGCACCCGGCGGCTGGCCGCGGAAGCCGGCGAGGTCGAGCGGTTCGCCGATGCGGATCTCGATCTTGCCGGGCCGCGGCAGCCGGCGCCCTGGTGCCAGGATCTTTTCCGTCCCTACCATTGCCACCGGAATGACGGGCGCGCCGGAGTGCAGGGCGAGAAAGCCGACTCCGGTACGGCCGCGGTACAGCCGCCCATCCGGCGACCTCGTTCCCTCCGGGTAGATACCGAACAGCTGGCCTGAGCGCAGCAGCCCGAGCGCCGCCTCGAGCATCTCCTGCGCGGCTCGCGCGCCGGCCCGGTCGGTTGACAGCTGATTAGTGGCACGCAGATAGGCGCCGACGGCACGGTCACGGAGCCTTGTACCGGTGAAGTACTCGGATTTCGCGGCGAATGTCACCGGCCGCTCCAGCATGAGGGGCAGATAGATCGAATCGACGACAGACAGATGGTTGGAAGCAAGGATGGCCGGCCCGGAAGCGGGAATGTGCTCAGCGCCGCTGACCGATGGCCTGGCCAGCGCCCGCAACAACGGTCCGGCGACCACCCGGGACAACTGATACTGCACCGAGCCTCCCGCTCAACATGCGCCGGGCATTTCAGGGCTCCCCGCGCGGCATGTCACAGATTAGTCCGGCCTGCCCGGTGCCCGGGCTCAGCCCAGCCTGCCGGCCGGCCCGCCGGCTTGGCTGCGTCGCCCGTGGGATCGGCTGCGGAACCCGCCGGGCCAGCGGACTCAGCTGGAGCGGAGGCCGCGAATCCGGTGGACAGCACGATGGCAAGCGGCAACGCCAGCGTCATCGCGGCGGCCGTGACGCTGACCCCAGAATCATCAGCCAGCCAGCCAAGCAGGCCAGCCACCCAGACTGCGGCCAGGATGTGGCGGAGCACTGGCTCTGCTCGCATCGCCCTCGCCAGCGTGCGCTGCCGGGTGCGGCCAGGCCAGGCCAGCATTGCGCCGGTGACGATCACGACAAGTGGCACCACCGGGGTGAACCAGGTTTCCGTCAGTGACCCGACGTTCGCGCTGGCCTTGCGATGCAAGATCGACAATGCGTCGCCGTGCAGGATCTGGCGAACGAAGTTACTGATGTCGGACGGGCCAGCGGACGGGAAGTTGTAGCTGACGACAGCGATCAGCGCGATCACCGCGAGCCCGCTGACCAGCACCAGCAAGAGAGCCCGTGGCGAGATGCGGATCCCGGCCAGTCCGGCAATCAGCACCAGGAAGGCAGGAACCAGGGCGATCGTGCCGCCGACCTTCGTGCCGAACTGAGGCCACCCGCAGATGATGACCAGGGTGAGCGCGATGACTCCGGCAGCCAAGACCGCACGGCGGCGAGCACTGGCAGCGGGTTCCTGGTCCGTCCCGGCCGAACCTGCCCTGCCGCGCAACGCGGACAGCCCGGCCCACGCCGCGCACAAGATCGACGCCGGCGCGTACACCCCGAGCGCGTTGTTCCCGATGCCATAGAAACGGCCGGCTTCCACCGTCGACAACCCGAACGGCGTGCCGAGCTGGAGGTGCGAGCCAGTCATCACATCCAGGCCGATGATGGCGGCGGTCACCGCGCAGACGAAGCCGGGAGACCCGAGCGTGCTGCGTCGCCACGGGCCGCGCAGCGCGACGACCGCGATGACAGCCGCCCAGGCCAGACCGAGCCCGTACAGCACCAGTGCCGGGTGCGCCAGCTCAGGCCAGGGCACCAGGCTAGCCAGGAACAGCCCGGCCGGAACGGCAGCCCCCGACACCCCTGCGGTCCGGTACGCGGCAACGCGGCGACGCCGGCGGGCTGGCTCGTCACCACGCAGCAGCCAGCCGACCAGGGCCATCGCCACGGCCTCGGCTACCCCGTAGCTCAGGAAGAACCAGCCCACCGTGCTGACGTAGACCTGCGCGGCGGTGTCCTGACCGATCAGCATCCGGACAGCCGAGCCAAGGGAAGATCGGCCGGTTCTCTGCAGCACCGATCCAGCCAGGCCCGTAGCCAGCCCGGCGCCGCGCCAGCTCAGCATGGTCGGGGTCAGGTCTGTGCTCGTCACGATGCCAGGCTGCCGGGTCGAGGAAGCCGCCAGCACGCCAGGACCGAAGCCAGGTCCAGCCACGATGATGGCCCGGAGCTGCACCTTCGCGTCGTCGCCCAGGCCGGCCACGATGACCCGCGTCCCGGCGGGCACGCTGGCAATGAGCTGCCCGGCTGCGCTGTCAGCGGCCCGCAGCGCTGCCGTTCGAGCGCTGGTCGCCTGGCCAGGCGTCGCCGGCGGCAGCCCGCCCAGGTCAGCCACGGTCAGCGGGCATCTGGCCAGCAGGGATCGCGGCTGGCTGCCCGCCGCCCGCGTGTACAAGCCGACTGCGCCCGAGGAATCGGCCAGCGCCAGGGCCGCACCCGGACCGATCGCGAGCGCGCAACCCGCAGGCGGAGTAGTCCGCGGCCCGGCGGGCTTTCCGCAGCCCCAGGATTGCGCCGGGCTGTCCAGGATCCCCCAGTACGGGTTGTAGCAGTAGCTGCCGTTAGATCTCTCGATGGCTGGCAGCGACGGAATGCGGGCCGGGGCCGTCGCTCCAGGCGGGCTGACCGGCGGCTGGACCACCGCGGGCATCGCGCACGGAGCGGACGTGCTCGCCTCCGCCGTGGCGCGGGCACCGCCGTTTATGGTCAGCCACGCATCGGCCGGGCAGGTGATCCCGTTCCGGACCGCGTGCAGCGACAGGGAGCCCACGGCGCCGCGTTCGGCCAGTCGCCAGAGCTCGGGCGTGGTGGCCGCCGAGATGTCGGTCCAGCGCAGGCCCGGGATGCCGATCAGCAGCACCCGGTAGGCATGACCGGCGGCCGCCATTCCAGTCGCCTGCACCGTCGTGGCCTGCGCCGTCGTCGTGGCCTGCGCCTCAGCGGCCGGCGCCTTCGTCGTGGCCTGCGCTGTCGCGGCAGCCGAGCCGCACAAGCCAGCCATGGCAGCAACCATGGCGCCGCCGGCGATCAGCCTCCCGGTCCTTGTCACGCCGTTAAAGGTATCCGCCCGCACGGGCCGGATTGGGCGATCCCGCCGCTACGCCCGGATGATGCGGCCGGCTGCTGGCCGAGTCGCGGCCCGCAGACCGCCCGGCTGGTCGAGCGGCTAGAGGCCGTTCGCGGCCGATGCGTCACGATTTCTGACCGGCCTGGTGAAGATCTTGGCGAAGCACGCGGGGATAGCCTCGCCCCCGTCGTGGCTGCGGGCCCGGTACGAGCTTGGGCTCTCGCCAACCAGTTCGGTGAAGCGGGCACTGAACGAGCCCAGCGAGGAGCAGCCGACCGCGAAGCAGACGTCGGTGACGCTCAGGTCGCCCCGCCGCAGCAGCGCCTTGGCCCGCTCGATCCGCCGGGTCATGAGGTAGCTGTAGGGCGACTCTCCGAACGCCACCTTGAAGCTGCGGGAGAAGTGCCCAGCGGACATCAGGGCGGTCTGCGCCAGCGCCGCCACGTCGAGTGGCTGGGCATACTCGCGGTCCATCTGGTCGCGTGCCCGGCGTAGCCGGACCAGGTCCGCTGTCTCCACGCCGTCCAGCGTAGCCCGCCCGTCGAAGATCAGCACGCCTCATGTCGGCGCGAGCCCTGACCGCGGATCAGCTGTCCGGCAGCCGGCTCTTGACGTGGCGCCCCACATCGGCACTGGGCTGCTCCATCGCGGCGAGGTAGCCCGCGGTGAACCGGCGGGAGCTCATGCCGTCCTGGACAAGCTCGCAGATCGCCCAGTCCTGCTTGTTGACCAGGTCCCAGAACTGAACGGCGTCCGCCGGGTCGAAGCCGGGCCGGGCGATCTCGTCAGGATGGAACAGGAAATCGCAGGCCACCGTCGTGTGCCCGGCCGAACGCGGCCAGACGGTGAACGCGGCGACGTGGTCCGCGGACAGGCTGAGCATCAGGTTCGGCAGCACCAGTTCACCCTTGTGCCGCTCCCGTTCGAGCGCGGAGAGGCCGGGGAACGGTGCCCGGTCGGTGGTCCCCGTCACCGTGAAGGTGTAGGCGCCGCCTCGGTGTTCGATGCCGGCGTCCCAGTCCAGGTCGGCGCCGCCGCTACGGAAGCCGGGCACGAGCGCGCAGAGCTCCGGGTGCACCGGACCGCAGTGGTAGCACTCGTTGTAGTTCTCCAGGATGACCTTCCAGTTCGCGGCCACCTGGTACACCAGCCGGTACCCGATCCGCAGCTCGGCGAGCGGGTAGGCGGCAACTCTGGCCGGCATCTCACCCAGCCAGTCCAGCAACGGGCCGGCCGCGCGGCCGCGCGGGTCGAGCCGGACGAACAGGAAGCCGCCCCAGTCCGCAACGTCGACCGGATGCAGGCTCAGCTCCGCACGGTGCCGCCGCAGGTCGGGCAGGAACGGCGCGGCCCGCAGCCCGCCGTCGAGTCCGTAAGTCCAGCCGTGGTAAGGGCAGCGGACAGTGCCGCCGAAGCAGCCGGTGGGACCCGGCGCTCCGGATGGATCGCCGTCGCCTGCCGGGACCAGCCGAGAGCCGCGGTGCCGGCACAGGTTATAGAAGCCGGAAAGCTGCCCGTCGCGGCCGCGCACCACCAGCACGCTCTCGCCTGCCACCGTGATGGCCAGGTAATCGCCCGGCCCGGCGACCTGCTCAGAACGCCCAGCGCAGAACCAGTCGGCGAACAAGACCGCGTCCCGCTCCCGGCGGAACTCGGCCTCCTCCACGTAACGTGCCCTGGGCAGGCTCCGCTCCAGCGGAATCTGCGCTTCATCGCTGCTGGTCACGGCGCCTCTCAATCATCTGAATAGGGGAACGGGGCCACGATGGGCTGCCCGTCATCGAATCTGCCCGGCCGGAAGGGCGTGAGATCCACTGGCGCGGACGCACCGGCGGCGATCAGCTGCGCCAGGCACTCGCCCACCGCAGGCGCGATCTTGAAGCCCATGCCGGAAAAGCCAGCAGCCACCACCAGGCCGCTCAGGCCGGGGGCCGCGCCCAGCAGCGGCCGGGCATCCGGGGTCATGTCGTAGACGCCGGTCACCCCGCGGGCGATGCCGGCCTCGGCCAGGCCGGGCAGCCGGCCTGCCGCGCGGCCGACCAGGGCTGCCAGGTCCAGCGCGCTGGCCTGCGGCGGGGCGGCATCCGGCATGATTCCGCGCAGCCCGTCGAACCCCCCGACCAGCGTCCTGGTGCCGCCCGCCTCCGGCCGGAAGTAGGTCTGGGTGACCGAGTCGATGCAGGCGACGCTCGCACCCCGGCCGGACCGTGGGCCAGCACGGCGACGTGGTGCAGTTCGGTCTCGATTGGCAGCGTGAGCCCTGCCGTGGCGGCCAGCGGCGCGGTCCAGACTCCGGTCGCGAGGACGACGAGGCCGGCCGCTTGGCTGCCGGACTCGGTCTGCACGCCGGTCACCCGGTCCCCGGTCAGCATGAGCGCGCGGACCGGAGTGTGCGGCCGGTACTGCACGCCGTGCTCCCTGGCAGCGGCCATCAGGTCACCCGCCACGATGGCGCCGTCGCCGTAGCCGCCGTGCTCCTCCCAGGCCGCGCAGCGGACGTCCGCGGTGTCCAGCCCAGGAGCGAGCGTCGCCAGCGCCGCCGCGTCGACCACCTCGGTCCGCGCGCCGTGCGCTCGCTGCATCGCCACGTTCTGCCGTAGCTGCTCTTCCTCGCCAGGCGCGCACGATCCGCACGAATCCGGTCCGGCGCACACAGGACGGGCGGCCGACCAGGTCCGGCCAGGCGTCGAACAGGGCGTCGCTGCGAACCGCGAGATCCACCTCGGGCGGGAACGTGTAGTGCATCCGCACCAGGGCAGACGACCGGCTGCTCATGCCGGACCCGGCGACCGCGCGGTCGAGCACCGCGATCCGGCCGACGCCGAGCTGACTGAGCTGGAACGCGGTGGCAGCGCCGATGACTCCCGCCCCGACGATGAGCACGTCGGGGCTGGCCGGCCCGCTCATGGGTGGCCTCGCCGCAGGTCAGCGAGCACCCGGCGGGCGGCGTTGTAGCCAGGCGCGCCGGTGACGCCGCCGCCCGGATGGGCGCCCGCCCCGCACAGGTAGAGCCCGCCGATCGGTGTCGCGTACCGGGCCCAGCCAGGCACCGGCCGCATATGGAAGAGCTGATCGGGGCGGATGTCCCCGTGGAAGATGTTGCCCTCGGTCAGGCCGTAGGTGCGCTCCAGGTCCAGCGGGGTGAGGACCTGCCGGGCGATCACCGAGCCGGCGACGTTCGGCGCGAACTGGCTGATCCGCTCGATGACCCGGTCCCCGAGGTCCTCCCGCCGGTCATCCCAGCTGCCGGCCGCCAGCCGGTATGGCACGTACTGAACGAAGCACGTCATGATGTGCTGGCCTGGCGGCGCCAGCGAGTCATCCACGTTGGAGGCGACGACGCAGTCGACGAAGAGCTGGCTGGCGGTCGCCAGCTCGCCGCGCTTGGCGAGGTCGTAACAGGCGTCCGCGACCTGGAGGTCTGGCGGCAGGGTGAACAGCGCGCGGCGTCCGGGCCCGGCGTCGGACGGCATGCCCGTTACCTCGGTTCAGCGTCGAGCACCAGGTTGACCTTGGCGCACGGGCCGTCCATCTTGATGCCGCGGACCGCCGCCGCGGAACTCCTCCGGCAGCTCGGTCTTGTCGACCAGGTCCAGGAAGGTGCGCTTCGGGTCGGCTCCGGACAGCACGGCTCGCGCGCGCAGACTCGGTGCCGTCCTGGCAGCACGACACCTGCCGCCGCTCCGTCCTTGACCAGGATCCGTGCCACCTCGGCGTCCGTCATGATCTGCAGGCCGTGGCTGCGCCCGGCGCTGGCGATCGCGTCGCTGATCGCGCCCATGCCGCCGAGAACGTGCCCGAAGAAACCCTGCACGGACTCCTCGCCGCCGGTCAGCATGTGGAACGCGAGCCCGATCAGGGTGCCCGGCTGGTATGGCCCGCCGTGCTTGCCGTACAGGTTGTTGGCCAGCATCAGCGCCTTTGCCGCCCGCGAGCTGAACCTGGCGTCGAGGAAGTCGCCGAGGCTGCCGGTCAGCAGCGTCGTCAGGCCCTCGATGTCGGTGCCGCGCATGCCGCGCAGTCGCCGTCCCAGCCGCAGCAGTTCCGCGAAACCGCGCAGCGACGTCGCCCGGGTGTCTGGCGGCAGCTCCGTCAGCAGCGGCTGCAGCCGGGCGCTGAGCCGGCGCAATTCCGCGGTCACCGCAATAAACGACCGCGCGTCCGACTGCGAGAACCGGGCTATCTCGGCCGCGGTCCGGTCGTGATCATTCCAGTCGGCCAGCACCTCGCCAGTGTCGAGCGCCACCTGCACGGCCGGCTCGCACGGGATCATCCGCAGCCCGTGGCGGCCGAGGTCGAGCTCAGTGATGACCTCGGGCCGCAGCATGCTGGCGATGTAGGAGGTCGTCGAGGCCCGGCAGCCAGGCGCGATCTCCTCGGTGACGCAGCAGCCGCCGATCAGCTCGCGGCGCTCGACCACCAGCGTCCGCAAGCCCGCCTTAGCCAGCAGCGCTCCCGCGGTCAGGCCGTTGTGCCCAGCCCCGACGACTATGACGTCCCAGTCGCGTGTCGCGCTCACCCGGATTCGAGTCTGCTCATCGCTCGCTCTGCTCATCGCTCGCTCTGCTCATCGCTCGCTCTGCTCGTCGCTGGCTCTGCTCATCGGACGGCACCACCCGCGCGAGGCCATCGCTATCTGACCCTCGGCCAGTTAGTATCCTCATCGATGCCGCGAGAGTATTGCTAGCCCGCTGTTCATCGTCAATAGCAGCACCTGGATCTCAAAATGACTTCTGGTCAGTCAGTGACTGCCGCAGGCAGTCATCCGCATGCTGCCGTGCGGGCGCCACGACGACAGCAGGCCAAGCGGGATCGCATCGTGCAGGTCGCCATGGAGCAGTTCGCCGCCAGCGGTTACGAGGGCGCGAAGGTAGCAGCGATCGCGGCGGCAGCAGGCGTCTCCAAAGGGGCAGTCTTTGGCTACTTCGGCACCAAGGCCGGGCTGTTCCTGGCCGCCTACCAGGCCGCGACCCACTCGTTCAGCCGGTACCTCGACGCCCCGGCAGAAGTGCTCGCCGAGGGATTCTTCGCGGCCATTACTTACTGGCTACAGCACACACCCGAGCTCGTCCACCAGGGCTGGGTGCCCTACCGGGTGACCCTGCTCGGCAACTACTGCTCTGACCTCGGACTCAAGCGGTCGATCACGCAATACCTGCAGCTCGAGGATCCGTACGGCACCCGCGCCTTCGTCCAGTTCGGCATCGGCCGCGGCGAGGTGCGCACGGACATCGACGCCGCGATGATCGTCTCGCTCACCGACTGGCTGATGGACCGGCTGCAGGATGAGATTGTGAGCGAGGAGCTCGATCCCGGCCTTTTCGGCCTCAGCACGCCGTCCCGGCAGCTTCGCGAGCAGCGGGTGCGCCAGTTTGTCGAACTGCTGCGCGGCGCCGTCGGCGCCGGCCGCAGCACCGAGCCGGGCAAGGAGCCTGCCAGTGCCTGAGCCAGCCGACATGATCGTGCGTCACGACACCATCCCCATGCCGGATGGCGTCGCGCTCGCGGCCACGCTGTACCTGCCGGCAGATGCCGACACTGCGACTGTCCCTGTGCTGCTCGAATACCTCCCCTACCGCAAAGACGACGCCATGCTGGCCCGCGACCACGGCCTCTACTGGTACATGGCGGAGCACGGCTACGCCGGCGCCCGGGTCGACATCCGCGGCACCGGCCGCAGTGGCGGCCAGCTCCCGTCTGGCGAGTACACCGAGCAGGAGCAACTCGACGCCGAAGTGGTCATCGCCTGGCTGGCCAGCCAGGCCTGGTGTACCGGCGCCGTTGGCATGTGGGGCATTTCCTGGGGCGGCTTCAATGCGATCCAGGTGGCCATGCGGCGGCCCGCGGCGCTGAAGGCGATCATCGCGGTCGACGCTTCCGACGACTTGTTTCACGACGACGTGCATTTCATCGACGGTCTCCTGCACATCGACGAGTACGTATTGATGATCGACCATCTGAATGCGCTGCCCCCGGCGCCCGATTACCCGCTGGACGAGCAGACCCTGCGCACCCGGTTCGACAGCGAGCCCTGGCTGATCACCTGGCTCGGCCAGCAACAGGACGGACCGTATTGGGCGCGCGCGTCGCTGCGGCCCGACTACGCCAGGCTGACGCTGCCCGCTTTCCTGATTGGCGGCTGGTATGACGGGTACCGCGACTCGGTTCCGCGGATGCTCGCAGCTGCCGCCGGCCCGGTCAAGGCGCTTCTCGGCCCGTGGAACCACACATTCCCGCACAACGCCGTGCCCGGCCCGGCCATCGAGTGGCGTGCCGAAGCGGTGCGCTGGTGGGATCACTGGCTGAAGGGCGTCGACACCGGGATGATGTCCGAGCCGCCGGCGACGGTCTACGTCCAGCAGGGGCATGCGCCGGACCAGGACCTGACGCAGCTGCCCGGCAGCTGGAGGTACGAGACGGCACTGCCGCCGGAGCGGACCCGGTTCGAGGTCTTCTACTGCCAGCCGGACGGCAGGCTGACCGCCGAACCGGGGCCGGGCACCGAGGTGGCGCTGCGGTACGTGCCCTCGGCCGGTGTCGAGGCCGGGCACTGGTGGGGCGAGCTCACCGCTGATCAGCGCGGCGCCGATGCCTTCAGCCTGACCTTCGACACGGCGCCGCTGGATGCGGACACCGAGATACTGGGGTTCCCGCGGGTAGAGCTGCACGGCAGCAGCGACGCCGAGCCGCTGCACTGGTTCGCGAGGCTGTGCGACGTCGCGCCGGACGGAACTGTCACGCTGGTGACCGGGGCTGGCCGGTCAGCCCGGCCGGACCCGCTCCGCGATGCGGCACCGGCCGCGCCCGGCGGTCTCCCGCTCGATCTGCACGTGACGTCCTGGGTCTTCGGTCGCGGCCACCGGATCAGGCTGTCGGTGTCGAATGCCCTGTGGCCGATGATCTGGCCGACCCCGCACCCGGCCACGGCCACGCTGCAGCTGGGCAGCGCTGGCGCCCGGCTCATGCTGCCGATCGTGCCGGCTGCGCCGGACCAGGGCGTGCAGCCGCCGCGATTCCCGGTACCGGCTGCCGCCCCGGAGGTCCCTGGTGTCAGCGGCTGGGGAGAAATGCTGCCGGCCCGCTGGCAGCTGGAACGGGACGGCAGTGGCCGCACCGCGATCTGGTGGCGCGGGGCCAGCGGCTCCGAGTTCCGCTGGGGCCGGGTCGTCGACGAGGAGTACCTGCGTTACGAGGTGGCCGACGCCGATCCGGCGCACGCATCGATGCGCGGCGAAGCGCGCACCGAGATCCATCTCGCCGGCCGGCTCCTCACCCTGAACTCGGAGCTGACGATCGGCAGCGATGAGACCAGGCTCCGTTACCGGTACCGAAGGCAGCTCCGGGATAACGGCATGCTGGTCAGGGAGCGTAGCTGGGAGCGAACCTTTCCGCGGGTCGGCCACTAACTGCGGCCTACCGGCCGGCCAGTCCCATGAGCCAGCGGGGCGCCATGCCTGGCAGGTAGCTGAGCTCCGCCGTGATCAGCTGCCAGCCTTCGGACAAGTACAGCTGCTGAGCCGCGAGCGCCGACGGGTCGCAGCTCAGCACTGCGGCCCGGGCAGGCTGGCCGGTAAGGCTGGCAAGCAGCCGGCGGCCAATGCCCAGGCGATTGTGACCCGGGTCGACTGCTACATGCACCACTTCGAGCACGCCGGGCGGCAGCCAGCGTGCCGTCAGGTCCGGCCCGATCGTGGCGGCCACCTGGTCCCGCCACCAGTCTCCTGGGTAAGCCCGCACGCCGAGTGCGAAGCCTGCCACCCAGCCGCGGGCGTCGGCGGCGACCGGGACACCGAAGCCGTCCCGGCTGCTGTAACGAGCGATGCGCTCGCGCAGCAGCTCGGCGTCGGCAGCTGACTCGGCGTACGGCGGCTGGCCGAAAGCTGCCGCATAGACCGCGACGCAGCCATCGGTGACCCGGGCTGGCGGCTGGGCTGTGTAGCGCGTGATGTCCACCGCGACCATCCTGACACCGGGCCCGCTGGTTGCTGCCGCCGACGTTATCCGGATGACCGGCTCGGCGTGTTCCTGGACAATGACCTGCATGAACCCGGACTGGTGGCCACTGGTCGGACTGCGCCTGCTGACACCCCGTGCCTGGAGCTGCGGCTGGCCTCGCCGGGCGATCTCGATGCGCTGGCAGGCCGCCGGCGAGAGCGGTCTCGCCGGCTGGCCTACGGTGTTAGCGTCGTCATGTTGACCGGCACCGGAGGCGGGGCTGGCGGGCGTCGATCGGGGGTTGGCAATGACCGATGATGCGGCGGTTTCCTACCTGGCCGCGGTTCTCGGAACTCCTGTGCTGAGCAGCTCAGGCGCCAAGATCGGCACTCTAGAGCACGTGCTGCAGGTGCCCGACCTGGATATCTTCGACGGGATCGTGGTGGCAACGAAGGCAGGCCTGCGGTTCATCGACGCCGATCACGTAGGCGAGATCACCCGCAGCCACATTCAGGCCCAGTTGACTGATGAAGAGGTCAGTCAGCTGCAGCCGCCGGACGGCCCGCCGGTGTACCGGGTGGACGCGCTGCAGTACTCGGGGCACAATCTGCACGACTTCATCGGCCGCATGTTCGGCCGCCCGCACTGGACGCGCGAGCACGACTAGCGGCGCACTCCGGGTGGCGCGCCCATACATTTGAACTAATTCAAATGTTGGGTAGAATACCGCCATGAGCGCCACAAGCACCTCCAGCCACACCACCGGGATTCCCTTCTCTCAGCTGATCCAGCACCCGAAGACCGCCATGGCCAAGCTTGAGGAGTCTCCCCGACGTCGGCTACGACTCGATCGACGCGATGGTGACGATCTGATCCTCGAGTCGGCGGCGCGCGCTGAGGCCGAGGACCGGGCGCTGAGCATGACCAGCCAGCTCTTCTTCTCCCTGGTGAAGAACGACGACGGTGCACGAGCCCTGCTCTTGTCTCTCGCCGATGTCTTTCCATGGGTTCAGTTCCTGCCCAAGGACGACGTCCAGGCCTTCCTCGTCGAACTTGTCGAGACGCTCCGGGCGGCCGCGTCCGTGGGCAACCTGGCAGCCATCGAACCGGTTGTCGCTGCCTGGGAGGCCACTGCGGAGATCTACTCTGACCCGGCGCTGCTAAAGGCCGCAACTGCGCCGCTCGACGGCCAGGACTACGGCGAAGTCGAGGTCTGCTGAAACGTGAGCCCGAAGCGTCTTGACCGCGTCGCCCCGCCGTCCGTGGGTGGTGAGTGGGACGTACGGTTCGGCACGACAGAGGCGGCCAAGGGCTGGTCGGAACTCTGCACTCAATTCGCGCGGAACACCCGCGAGGCCTTCGAGCAGATGCGAGCAAACCCGAGACCACCGAGGGACGGGACGCACTACCAACTCCGCGGCGACCTCGGCAGTCGGGACTTCCAGGGCCGGTCACTTGAGCAGTGGCAGATCAGGATCAGCAATAGTGCCCGGGTCTGGTACCTGCCCGACGATGACCAGCGCACGGTCTGGGTCGTATATGCGTCGCCCGCGCATCCGAAGCAGACTGACTGACTCGTATCGTAGGTGGATGTGGAGCCGGTGTGGACCTTCGGCTGATGCTTGACAGTCGTCATCCGGGTGATCTTTGACACCCGGTTTGCAGGTTAGACCCGTGCCGCGTTTCTCTTGCGCACCTCCCCGCTGCTTGTCCTGGTCACGGTCTTGAGCAGGTCGGCACCGACCCAGAACTGGAGTAGGTCACGGCCCACGTGCACGTCGCTCCCTCATGCCAGGGAGTGTCAAGGATCAGCCGAAGTAACCGTCTGAACCGCCCCGGAGTTTCCGGAGGCTCCATCTTGTGAGAGGAAGATGGAGCCGTGGGACGTGGAACGAGCAATTATCCGCCGGAGTTGCGTGAGCGGCGATCCGGATGGTCGCCGAGGTGCGGCCGGAGTACCCGTCGGACTGGCCGGCGATCGTGGCGGTGGCCGCGCAAGCTGGGGATCGGGTCTGCGGAGACGCTGCGCAAGTGGGTCCGCCAGGCCGAGGTTGACGGCGGGGCACGGCCGGGGTGAGCAGCGAGGAGTCCGCGGAGCTGCGCAAGCTGCGCGCGGAGGTGCGGGAGCTGCGCCGGGCCAATGAGATCCTCAAGGCGGCGTCGGCTTTCTTCGCGGCGGAGCTCGACCGCCCGCAGCGGTCCTCGTGAGGTTCATCAGCGAGCACAAGTCCCGGTTCGGGGTCGAGCCGATCTGCCGCGTGCTGACCGAGCACGGCTGCCAGATCGCCCCGTCCACCTACTACGACGCCGTCCGCCGGGCCCGTCGGCCCGGGCGGTCCGCGATGAGCAGCTCAAGGCCGCGATCAGCCGGGTGCATGCCGGGCAACTACGGCGTCTACGGGGCCCGCAAGGTCTGGCTGGCAGCTGAACCGGGAGGGCATCCCGGTGGCCCGGTGCACGGTCGAGCGGCTGATGCGCGAGCTGGGCCTGCACGGCGCCCGCCGCGGCAAGCGGGTCCGCACCACCGTGCCCGATGCGGCCGCGGCCCGCCCGCTGACCTGGTGCGCCGCCAGTTCAGCCCGCCCGCGCCGGACCGGCTGTGGGTCGCTGACTTCACCTACGTGCCGACCTGGACCGGGATGGTCTACGTCGCGTTCGTCATCGACGCCTACTCCCGCCGGATCCTGGGCTGGCGGGCCGCCACGATCGATGAAGACCGCGCTGGTCCTCGATGCCCTGGAGCAGGCGCTGTGGACCCGGCGCCGGGACGGCGCGGCCGGGACCTGGCCGGGCTGGTGCATCACACCGATGCGGGATCGCAGTACACCTCGATCGCGTTCACCGAGCGCCTCGCCGCCGCCGGGGTCAGCGCCTCGGTCGGCACCGTCGGCGACGCCTACGACAACGCCCTGGCCGAGTCGGTCATCGGCCTGTTCAAGACCGAGCTGATCAAGCCCCGCGGGCCCTGGCGCACCGCCGAGCAGGTCGAGATCGCCACCCTGGACTACGTCGACTGGTTCAACCACCGGCGGCTCTACGAGGCCTGCGGCGACATTCCGCCCGCCGAACTAGAGACACGCCTACTACCGTCAGAACAACGGCCTCGCCGAGGCCAGCCTGACAACAAACCTGAGTCTCCGGACTTACCGGGGCGGTTCAGTCAGCCATCAGCCGAAAGACTGTCAGGCATCAGCCGAACGACCAACGTCAAGGATCAGCCGGAGTAATACATGGATGTGGAGCCGGTGAGCGGATTCGAACCGCTGACCTGCCGTTTACAAGACGGCCGCTCTGCCAACTGAGCTACACCGGCGCTGACTGGGTGCATGGTAGCCGATCAAGGCACTGACGTGCGCATCTGGCATCTGACCTGCAGTCGTACGGCTCGCGCTCGGGTACTTCTGCCACGAGCACAAGGAAGGCGGCAAGGCGCTCGCTATTGCTCCCGGCGCGAGTCACCGCCCACGGCGCTGCCTCTGGCCACCGGATCTGTCCGCCAAGGCCCCTACCACCTCAGCAGTCCCATCCACGAGTTGTTCATGGGACTCCAGTCCGCGGGGAACCCGTTGCCGGCTTGTCGGCGAACGGCACCCCGCCAGCCTGCTGAGGTAGCTTCTACCTGGCCAGCCTGCTGAGGTGGCTTCTACCTGCGATTCTAGAGGCGCTGGCTCTTAGGGCGTCGTGGCTGCCCGGTAGCGGTGCTCGGGGCGGCCGGTGGCCCCGTAGTGGAGGCGCAGCTCGATCTTTCCCTGACGGACGAGTTCGGCGAGGTAGCGCTGGGCGGTTGAGCGGCTGATCCCGATCTTCTCTGCGATCTCGGTGGCGGAGACGCTCCTGGGGCGCGTCTTGCAGAAGTTCCCGGATCGGCGGCCATCGTGGGGCCGGACTGGCCCTTTGGGTGGCTGCGTCGGGCCCGCGGAGCAGGCGGTACAGGGCATCGACGTCATGCTGTTCTGCCTCGGTCTTCCGCGCTAGCCGGTCGTGTAGGTCTCGGTAGGCGACCAGGCGCTCCTGGATTTGCGCGAAGGTAAACGGCTTGACCAGGTAGTACACGGTTCCCAGCTGCATCGCCGCACGGACGCTTGCCATGTCGCGGGCGGCGGTGATGACGAGGAAGTCTGGCCGCTTGCCCGGCCCGCGCGAGGGTTTCGCGCACGATCTCGAGACCGTTGCCGTCGGGGAGGTAGAGGTCGAGCAGCACGAGCGCTGGCGCGAGCCGCTGGATCTCGGTGCGGGCCTTCGCGGCCGTCGGCGCATGGCCGACGACGGCAAAGCCGCGGACCTTCCGGACGTAGGCGGCGTGGATCGTCGGCGACGCGGTAGTCGTCCTCGACGATCAGCGTGCTGATCACGCGGTCTACCTCCACTCCTGCCTGCGTTGCCCGGCGGGCAGTCGCACGGTGAACGTCGGTCGCGCCCGCGCTGTCGACGGTGATCGTGCCGCCTGCCTGGCGCATGAGCCGGTGAACGAGCGCCAGGCCGATGCCGCTGGTGCCTCCGACCAGCGGCGGCCTTGGTGGTGAATCCGTCGGTGAAGATCTGCTCCGCGAGCTCCTCGGGCACGCCCGGACCGCTGTCGGTCACCTCGATCGTGACGCTGCCGTCGTCGCCGGTCAGCCGCACGGTCGACGCGTCCTGGCTGGTGGCCCCGCCGCGGCCGCGTCGATCGCGTTGTCGATCAGGTTCCCGATGATCGTCAGCACCATGGTCGTGTCCAGGCCGGCTGCCGCCAGGCCGGAGTCCTCGGTCAGCACCAGCTGCACGCCGCGCTCGGCTGCGACGGTCGTCTTGGCCACCAGCATTGCCGCGATCTCCGGCGGCTCGACCCGCTCGCGGATCGCCTCGGCCAGGCCTGCGCTCTGGCCGGACACGTCGAGCGCGTAGCGCGACCGCTGCGGCGTGGTCGCCGAGCTCGATCAGCCCGGCGACCGTGTGCATCCGGTTGGAGAACTCGTGCTGCTGGGCGCGCAGCGCATCGGTCAGTGCGTCGACACCGTCGAGCTCGCGCAGCAGCCCCTCAAGTTCGGTGCGGTCACGCAGCGTCACGACCGCGCCGAGCTCGCGGCCGTGGCGGAACGACCGGCATCCGGTTGACCACCAGGATGTGCTCGTCGGTCACGACCACCGCATCGTGCCCGGCGAGCGCTCCGGTGAGCAGATCGCGCAGCCGGCCAGTCTGGCAGCAGCTCCTCGATCGGGAGACCGCTGCGCGGTTTTCGCGAGCGGGAGTCAGCCGCAGTGCCTCGTCGTTGACCAGCGTCACGCGGCCCTGCCGATCGAGGGTGATCACGCCCTCCCGGATGCTGTGCAGCATCGCCTCGCGTTCCTGGACGAGCGCGGCGATCTCCTCCAGCTCCAGCCCGAAGGTGGTGCGCTTCAGCCGCCGGGCGAGCAGGAACGAGGCAGCCACACCGATCGCGAGCGCGCTGGCGAAATAGAGCAGCAGCGACGGCAGCTCGTGCCGCAGCTGCCTGGAGACCTCCGTTTCGACGATCCCGGCGGAGACCTCTCCGATGATGCGTATTGCCGTCGGGGGCATACAGCGGCGCCTTCGCGTTCGCCGAGATACCGAGGCTGCCGACGTCGATGCCGAGGTGGTCATGGCCGTCGAGCGCGATGACCGGTTCGGTCACGCGCTTGCCGATCAGCGCCGCGTTCGGGTGCGAGTAGCGCACGCCGTTCCGGTCGATCACGACGATGTAGCTCGCACCGGTCTCGTGCTTGACCTGCTGGGCGAGCGAATGGATAAGCCGGCGGTCAGCCGAGGTTCGCCTGACCATCGCCTCGCGGATCGAGGGCATAGCCGCAAATGTCTTGGCGATGGCGAGCGCGCGCAGCTGGTACTGGCGGTCAAGCTGTGCTGCGGTTATACCGCGTGGCCAGCACGAAACCGACCAAAGTGCTCGCGACCAGGATCACGACCACGCTGGCGAGGATCCGGCTGGACAACTGGCCCTGCTGCGTCTCACTTCCGGGCTCCCTCGCGCGGACAGATTCTACTCCGGGCGCCACTGAGCAAAAAGCGCAAAAGCTGCTGGTAACAGCGGCTTAGACGAGGTTACGTGGCTACAAGCATTGCTTGCCACCCGGGGCCCGTCTTACGTTTTCGGCACCTCGCCACTGGAGGCAATCGAAAGTGGCTTAGCACGTAAGGAGGCCGATGACGGTGGCAAGCACCTTTGCCAGCCGCCCCAGCGGCAACGGCGGCTCGGATGGCGGCGCACGGGCGGCGCCTGGCCGGGCCGCAAGGATTGAGCTCAGCGGCGTAACGAAGCGGTTCGTCACCCCATCAGGCGGGGCGTTCACCGCGCTCCGCGATGTCGATCTGATGATCGAGCCGGGCCAGTTCTGCGCCGTGGTCGGGCCGACCGGC
Source organism: uncultured Actinomycetota bacterium (assembly GCA_963795265.1). Lineage (GTDB taxonomy): Bacteria > Actinomycetota > Actinomycetes > Streptosporangiales > Streptosporangiaceae > JAJYUU01. Next base: position 364,602 of record CAWCHF010000023.1, read on the forward strand.
TGCGGCAAGTCGACGACGCTGACGATGGTCTCCGGCCTGGAGCAGCCCGAGCGCCGGCTCGGTGCGCGTCGGCGGCCAGCCGGTCGACGGGATCGCCAAGGGCATCAGCTTCATGTTCCAGACCGACGCGCTGCTGCCGTGGAAGACGGTCCTCGGCAACGTGGCGCTGGGCCCGTGTTCCGCGGCGTCCCGAAGAAGCGAGGCGCAGGCCGGGCGCGGGACTGGCTGCGCCGGGTCGGCCTGGCCGGCTTCGAGGACCACCACCCGCACCAGCTCTCGGGCGGCATGCGCAAGCGGACGAGCCTGGCCGCGGCGCTGATCAACGAGCCGTCGATCCTGCTGATGGACGAGCCGTTCGGCGCGCTCGACGTGCAGACCAAGGCGATCATGTCCAACGAGCTGCTCGGGCTGTGGGAGCAGACGCGGCCGTCGGTCATCTTCGTCACCCACGACCTCGAGGAGGCGGTCGCGCTCGCCGACCGCGTGGTCGTGCTGACCGCCGGCCCGGGCACGGTCAAGGCCGTCTACGACATCGACCTGCCGCGCCCGCGCGGCGCGGTGCAGGAGATCCGCTTCGAGCCGCGGTTCCTCGAACTCCATCACCAGATCTGGGACGTCGCTGCGCGAAGAGGTCGAGCGCGCCTACCAGCGCGATGTCACCGACTCCGGCAGACAGGAGGAGAACTGCGATGAGCGCCGTGTCGGTCAACGGCGGACTGTCCAGTGTCCGCCGCAGCCCGCGGAGGCTCGACCGCCGACGCGCGCCCGCCAGCAGGCCCGCCGGCGGCGGCTGCTGGTGTGCCGCGCGCGCGGCCGCGCTGGTGATCATTCGGCGGCTGGCAGCTGTTCACCGCGCTGAAGATCGTCGACCCGTTCTTCTTCGGCCAGCCGACCGGGATCGTCAGCGCAGCTGCGGCGACTGGGTCCGCGCACGGCACCGCAGTACGGCTCGCTCTGGCTGCAGATCTGGATCACGATGAAGGAGGCGCTGCTCGGCTTCTCTTCGGCGTCGGCAGGCGGCGTGGTCGTCGGCGTCCTGCTCGGGCAGGTCACGCTTCCTCGCCGATGTCCTCGGGCCCGTACATCAAGGTGGTCAACGCGATCCCGCGGATCGTGCTCGGCTCGATCTTCATGGTCGCGTTCGGCCTCGGCACGACTTCCGAAGGTGCTGCTCGCCGCCGTGCTGGTGTTCTTCGTCGTCTTCTTCAACGCCTTCCAGGGCGTGCGCGAGGTCGACCGCAACCTCATCGCCAACGCCCGGGTGCTCGGCGCCTCACGGCTCGCAGATCACCCGGCACGTCGTGCTGCCCTCCGCGCTCACCTGGATCATCGCCAGCCTGCACGTCGCCTTCGGCTTCGCGATCATCGGCGCGATCGTCGGCGAATTCCTCGGGCGCCCAGCAGCGGGCTCGGGCTGGTGATCGCCACCTCGCAGAACAACTTCAACCCCGACGGCGTGTTCGCCATCGATGCTCATCATCGCGATCATCGCCCTCACCGCCGAGGGGCTCATCGGCCAGCTAGAACGACGCCTGCTCGCCTGGCGCCCGCGCTCGGCAACGGAGCCCGGCGCCGTCTAGCACCTCTCCAGGCCGGCCGGGCCATAGCCGCCCCTGCCGGACATAGACCCATCCCAGCCTCGCCCGAAACCAGCAAGGAGTCTCCCATGTCCGGACGAACCCTGACAACCGTGCTGTGCACGCGCCGCGCTAGCGACCGGCATCGCCGCCTGCGGCAACTCGAGCGCCGCGAACGCACCACCGGCAGCCATTCGCAGCCTGCCGACCGTGACGCTGATGGTCGGCGGCATCGACAAGCAGATCTACCTGCCCTACCAGCTCGCGCAGGACCTCGGCTTCTACAAGAAGTACGGCGTCAACGTGCAGCTCAGCACGGAGACAGAACGGCGGCGTCGGCGCCGAGACGCAATGGCATCTGGCCAGGTCGATATGGCCGGCGCCTGGTACGTGCACACGATCGACTTCCAGCAGAAGGGCAAGAACGTCGTCGACGTCGTCCAGCTCAGCGGCGCGCCCGGCGAGCGCGAGATGTGCGCGAAGGGCACGAAAATCACACTCACCCGCCCAGTGGGCGGGCAAGACAGTCGGCGTGACCGACCTCGGCTCGGGCACCGACAACCTGACCGTTTACCTCGCCGCCCGGGACCACTTGTCGACCAAGCAGTTCAGCCGGGTCGGCGTCGGAGCCGGGAGCACCTTCGTCGCCGCGCTGCAGCACGGTCGGATCGTCTGCGGCATGACAAGCCAGCCGACCGCCGGTGCGGTGGTGAGCCAGGGCATCGGCTACTCCGCGATCAACCTCGCCACCACTGCCGGCGCGCAACAATGGCTCGGCGGCGTCTATCCCGGCCGCGGGCGTTCTCGCGCAGGCCAGCTGGGTGAACTCGCACAAGGCCGTCGTGCAGAAGGTTGTCGACGCTCTCGTCGCCACCATGCACTGGATCAGCACCCACAGCGCAGCACAGATCGCCAACGCGATGCCACCGGGTTTCGTGTCCAACGGCCTCACCACGAAGGCCGCCTACATCACGGAGCTCGCCCAGGACAAGGGACAGTTCCTGCCCGACGGGATGATGCCGCCATCGGGACCGGCCACCGCCCTCGCCATCGACAAGTTTGCCGGTAACGTGACCGGTCCAGTGAATCTGGCTGCCACCTACACCGACGCGTTCGCGAGCGCCGCGAACAAGCTCGAGGGCTACAACAAGTAACCGGACGGCGGGGAGCCGCCCGGTCGGGCGGCTCCCCGGCGGGTCTAGGGCGGCCGCACCTGCGGGTGGTCATGCCTCATGCCTGCCAGAATCCCTCGCCGTAGGACCTGCGTCGCGACTGCCGGTGCGCGGCCGCCACCGCCGATATCGACGTGGCATGGCTGGAGGCACCAACCGATGCCGAATTGTCCTTGATCCGCCAGCGTCGGGCCAATGCGGGTCTGCTGGCCGACTACGGCGGATAGTGGCTTGACCGCGCCCCTCGAAGTCATGAACGTGGGAGAATTCGAACCTGACGTGTGGATCCCCGCTTCTCAGCCGGAAGCCCACACGGAACCATAAGCCTTGGCGAGCTAGCTCGCGTGGACGTAATCCACGGGCCGCCGCCTCAGCGCCGCAATCTATGACGCCTGGCTGGCGATGCTGCCGAGCACGGACCCGGTCTTCGGATTCACAGACCCGCCGTTGCGGAGGTCGCTGCCGATGGCTCTCGCCCTCGCGGCGCTGCCACTGCTGAACCTGCACGGCCTGTCGACCGGGGACTTCGTGCCCGCGTTCGGCCAGTTCCTCGGCTCGGGCGGGGGGCTGTCGGGGCCCAGTGATCACGAGGCTGACCGAGATCTGGCGGGGGGAGCAGCGCACGTTCGCCGCCCGCGACCTGTCGCAGTCGACTACGTGTACCGACGGGATCCACGTGAACATCCGGGCAAGCTGCGCCTGGCGGTGATGATCGGGGTCCGCGCCGATGGCCGCAAGGAGCTCCGCTCGCGCACGTCACCACCAAGGCTCGCGCCCGGGCCATTCGCCGCCTGGATCAAGGACTACAACACTTGCCGGCAGTCCGCGCTGGGAATACTCAGCCCGGTCGCCCACGAGCACGCCCTCGCGGCCGGGAAGGCAGCCTAGGATGGCCCGATTCCGCCGCCCCAGGATTGGCCGGTGCTCGGCCCTGTCAAGGTCGTTCCTCCTTGGGTCATTCGGCCCCGCAGGCCTCCACCTGGACAGGCCCTGCGCTGCGGTCGTTACATGGCAGCTAACAGGAAGCGGGAAGAGCAAGATCAGCTCAGGCCAGGTCGTCCACCGTTCCAGCGGGAACCCCACGGCGGGCAGCCTCACCGGGTGTGGACAACGATGGGTACAGCGGTTGTCAGGGCGAGTACGCGTGCCTCGTCATCGCAGGCGACGCGGGCACGGACGCCGTTCTGGGGGGTGAACAAGGGTGTAAGTGGCGCGTGATCGCTGTCATCAGCCTGGTCTGCGTGGGCGCAGCGCTAGCGGCGTTCGCAGCGTTCTGGGCTCTCAACCCTGGGCCAATCGGGCGCTGGCTTGGGGTACACACGGGCGCGGTAAATGAGACCGGTCCGTATTACGGCTTCTGGTCTGGCTTCGGTTCTGATCTGGCCGAATTCGGCATCATCGGCGCGATTAGTACCTGCTTCTATCAGTTGTTCAAGAAGTATAATTGTCACGAACCGGGCTGCTGGCGAGTCGGAATTCATCCGGCCGCGGGCGGTCAGTTCGCGCTCTGCTATTGGCATCACCCGGACTATCGGGGCACAAAGCCGACGCATGAGCTTATCGAACGCCTCCACCGTGAGCACCTCGAGCGGCAGGCAGCAGTCCAAGGTAAGCTCCACGAGATCCACACGCGCTTGATGGACCAGGCAGGCGCCGCTGACGGCATTTCCGGGCATAGCGCCTCCGCTTCTGCTACTCAGGCGTCTCGGCGCGGTGACGCCTCGTAAGCAGGAAGCCTGGTCCCGGTCGAACGCTGGTTAGAGGTCCGCTCAGCGCCGCCGAGAGCCGCTGACCTGCAGATCTGGCCGGCCAGGACGTTGTGCCCAGCTCGGGATAGCTGCCAGAGCTTCTCCCGCATCTCGGCAGCGTCTGCCGGCCACCTGCACGCGCGGGTCGCCGGCCATTCGGGCCCAGGCAGGGTGGGCTTCCCCTCGTACCGTGGACACAACGCCTTGAGGAGGGGCGATGGCAGAGACACGAAGGAAATCCGATGCTGATTTCCGGGAGGGCGCGGTCCAGCTGGTCGGGTAGACCGGGAAGCCGATCGCGCGGAGGCGGCCCGGGAGCGGGCATCAATGAGGGCACCCTGGGCAACTGGGTGAACGCCGACCGGCGGCGCCACGGCGACGACCGCTGGTCGCCAGTTACTCCCATGGTCGTTCGCCGGATCAAGCTGTGGGCGGGCGATAAGCGTCCACGAACATCACGTTGGGCCAGACCTTGGCGAGCAGCGCCACATGGTCCCCTATGTTATTCGTGTCAGTCATCAAGTCTCTTCACATGTCAGCGCGGTTGCTGCCATTCAGGGCAGACCGGGCACGGACGGCTTCCGGCTGCCCGCGCGCTGTGCGCACAAAGCGTTAGGCCCATCCCTGTTGGTGCTCCTGCGCGACTACTTCCCCAAGGGCACCGGCCTGAGCACCCACTCGCCGCGGCACCTGCTGGCCGTCGAGAACGAGCTCAACAACAGGCCCAGGACCATTCCTACAACGACCGGGCGCCAGCCGAACTCTCCAGCGCGCTGCTAGCCTCCAGAAAACCGTCCGTGTCGCGACGTTGACTAGAACCCGCTCCGGCGCCAGGGGGCAATTTTGGAGCGGCATTGACACACCACGCGCAAGGCGGCTATCGATCGACGTGGATAGATTCGCATCGAGGTGCTCAGTGGCTTCGTCGTGGCTTTTGACGTAACGGACGCGTTTGTCAAGCGCCACGCGCCCGACATGACTAGCAACGTGCCTCGAACCAGCTGAGAGGACAGCGCGGGTGGCTGCCATTCTTGCCGAATACGTGCCGAAATCTGAAGAGTTCCTGAACTCGGGCCAGGTCATAGCCACTTCGGCTGCCCGTTTACAAGACGGCCGCTCTGCCAACTGAGCTACACCGGCGGGGACTGCGAGCATGCTAGCCGAACCTGTCCCTGACGTGCGCATCTGGCCACTGACCTGCGGTCTTTGCTGCTTCCTTGCCGCTCCGGTATGTGCCGCTGACGGCGGCTGGACGTGCCGGGCGGGCAGTCCGGCTTGCCGTTTGCGCGACGGCTGCTCTGCCAGCCGAGTTACACCGCCGCTGCCACGAGCGTGGCAGCCGAACTCGGTCCTGGCGTGCGCATCTAGCCGCTGACCTGCGGGTCTTTGCAGCATCTCCATAGTCAGCCAGATTTCACCGGCAGTGCCATCTCTGGCTGGCACTGGCTCAGAGCAGCGTCGGGCCACTGTCTGTGCCGAATACGTGCCCAAGTTTCGGGTGCTTCGCCGGCCCGACACCGTGGCGGAGATCCCCGAGCCGCGCCTGGCAACGGCCAGGACCCACCGTCCTAGCTCCGAGGAGTAAACGCGGGGCCCAGCCTCCGTGCTCATGGCAGCGCCGTCCGGGGGCAGCGGCCCGGATCAAGAAGTACCGCCGGCTGCCAGGCCAGGCATCTCCCGGTGCCGCGGACATCGGAACTGAGGAGTTCAGGGCTGCAGGCCTTCAGGATGCGTGCTCGTTCAGGGCCGCGACACCAGCCTGGTCCGCGACGCTGTCACCACCGCGGTCACCTGTGCTGTCCGTCACGCTGAGTTCCTGGCCTACCGGAAGACTGGCGGACGCACCGAGTGCCATCATATTTGGTAGCATTGAGGGCAGGAGGTGGTAGCAGTGGCTGCACTGAACATTCGCAACCTCGATGCCACGGTGAAACAGCGCCTTCAGATCCGCGCCGCTCGTCACGGCAGATCAATGGAGGCAGAGGCGCGGGTGATCCTCGCGGAGGCCGTTCGCGAGCCGGCGGACTCCGCCGGGCTGTTCACGGCGCTTCTCGAGCGGTTCGGCACGCTCGGCGGAGTTGACCTGCACTTGCCCGAACGCGATGGACCGGCACGTGCTGCGGACTTCTCCGCATGATCATCCTCGACACGAACGTGGTCTCTGAGCTAATGCGGCCCGACCCCGCGCCTCAGGTTGTCAGCTGGGTTCGCGACAGGGACAGGCGCGAGCTGCGCACGACCGCTATCACCCTGGCAGAGGTTCGTTACGGCATCGCGCGGCTGCCGGACGGGCGGAGGAAGCAGGTCCTCCTCGCCGCGGCTGACGGTGTCTTCTCGGCTTTCGAAGATCAGGTCCTGCCGGTAGATCCCGCAGCTGCGGAACATTACGCGGTCATTGCTAGCGGCCGTGAACGAGCCGGTAAGCCAATCGCCGGCTTCGACGCGCTGATCGCAGCGGTCTGCCGCTGCCAGGGTGCCGCGCTGGCCACCCGCAACGTGTCTGATTTCGACGGCACCGGCATCGAGATCATCGATCCCTGGAGCGTTTCACCAGGCTGAGGCATCCTTGGCGACCCGGTACGTGCCGCCGACGGCGGCCACCAGATTTCACCGACAGTGTCATATCTGGCTGGCACTGGCGGAGAGCGGCGGCGGGCCGCTTTCTGTGCCGAATACGTCCCGAAGTTTCGGGTGCTTCGTCGCCCGATACCGTGGCGGAGATCCCCGAGCCGCGCACGGCAACGGCCAGTGCCCACCGTCCTGCGGGGTGGACGGCTTGACCTTCCTGCCCATGGCTACATAAGCGCTGCGCTCGCTTACGCCTTGCAAGCATCTCAACGAGACTGCCGATTGTCATTCCGAACAACCATGCGCACATAGCGCCCGCTGCCCCGACAATCCTGCCACCTGAGCCAGGCTGACCCGAAAGGAATGCGGCCGCGACGATCCAGGATATCCCGACGATAATCGATCTGGCGAAGTTTGTTCGAAGAATGGCTGAGTATTTCACAGAACTCTCCATCAAAGGCCCACCGCTAGATGCCTAAGCCATCCATAGATCGTCATGCGCGCGTGACGTCCAACTCCGTCATATAGCACTTTGCCAACCGGCCTCATGCGGTAACTAAACGTGTTCAAATCTGATACTTTCGTGGCCCTCGTTGGCGGCACTGCCACAGCCGATAGCTCTGCGCCGCGCCGCCGACGACCGATATGGATACGGCATAGGTCAGCGCATAGGTGATAGGGCGGCCGAAGGCAACGGAGATCGCGAAGCCGGGAATCCCAAATCCAAGAGGCGCAGCGAGCCACACCTGTTTGTAAGTACCGAACTCCCAGCGCCAGAATTTGCGCAACGCACTCCGATCGATTCCTTGCCCACAAGGCAGCGAGCGTCTCAGACGAGTTTTTAGTCATGAATCCTAATTCTATGGGGCCTTACCCATGGCGTCATACGTCCAGCGGTTAGGTGAAATGTGCGATCACCGGGTGCCCGCGGGGCCGGGCGGACAATCCGCCCGAACGCGCTGGGCGCGAGACGGTACCCGGCCGCGGTTGACAGCTGACGTCGCGCAGGCTCACTGAACGGAGCCAGTCTGAAGGACCTCGAATCGCTCAACGTTGCGTTCGTCATCGACACCTTCCTGCTCCTCGGTCACGATGGTGCTCAGCCAGCAGAGTGGGGACGGAGCCGGTCACCGGTTGAGGATCGGGACCCGATGCAGCTCGCCGTCTTCCCGCTGGCCGTGCCCTACTTGCTCAACCCAGCCGGCATCGTCGTCCTGGTCACCTGCCGGCAGAGGCTAGATCAATCGCGGTGCTCGCAGTCGCCGTTGGCATGCTCGTCGTGGTGCTTGCCCTCGACGTCGCGGTGTTCTTCTGGGCCGCGCATGTCAGCAGCAAGCTGGACGCGGGCCGGATGCTGGTGACCGAGAAGGTGTTCGGATTCCTGCTTGCCGCGCTTGCCGTGCACCTGGCGCTCGACGGTCTGTCCGACGTCGGCGTGATCCACCTGATTTCCAGCCACTGAGGCTGGGCCGCTGGCTTGCGCCCAGACGGAACGACGGATGGCCAGGCAACGTGCACGGTTCAGGTTGCAAACTTCCCGTTTCCCTCGGACCGTGAAATTTCATGCGATAAATCTCTGCGTTCCACTGTGGTCACTAGTCGTGTTGTGGTGAACTAGCACAGTTACGACCGCGTCGTCCTGCTAGCGCGGTCCTGGGGGTGGCTGGGGTGATCGGAGAAAATCGCCCGCCCGCTGTGCCGTCGTGGCCGAGAGTCATCGGCACGACGCTGCGGTTGTGGGTACAGCGCCATCTCCTTCCTGCTCGCCGTGACCAGTCATCCAGCGAGCAGCGTCGCCGCCGAGCGACAGCCATCACGCTGGTAGCGGTAGTCGTGGTCGCGGCCGGAGCCGTGGTCGCCTTCACCCAGACGCACGGCGACGCAGCGCAGCGAGCCGCAGACAGCGCGGGATCGGTGCCGCACCCCGGCGCAGCCGCGCTGGCTGCTGCGGCCGCGACCAGGCAACAGGCGGCCACCTGGATAGCGGCGCAGGTCAGCCATGGGGTCATCGTGGCCTGTGATCCGCTGATGTGCGCCGCGCTACAGCAGCACGGTTTCCCGGCGGCGGACCTGTCAGCCATTAGTGCCGCCTCCGGTGATCCGCTCGGGTCCGGGATCGTCATATCCACGACAGCCGTGCGCAGCCAGTTCGGCATCCGGCTGGACAAGGTCTACGCCCCGGTGGCGATCGCCAGCTTCGGCACCGGCGCGGGCCAGGTCCAGGTGCGGATCATGGCAGTCGGCGGCGCGACTGCCTACCTTGCGGCCTTGCGCGCGGATCTGAAGGCACGTCAGACGGCCGGCCGCCAGCTCGACCGTAACAAGCGCGTCAGCGCCGCACCGGCAGCTATCCGTGACCTAGCAGCCGGACAGGTCGACTCGCGGCTACTCATCACGCTCGCGTTTCTTGCGGCCAGGCTCGGCGTGCGGATCCAGGCGTTCGGCGACGCCGGGCCAGGATCCGCCACCAGCGGTCCGCTGCGCATGGTGAGCCTCACCGCACCTACCGTTTCCTATCTGCACCAGCTGCTTGCGTTCCTGCATGCACAGCGGTCGCCATTGCAGGCACTGGTGTCAGCCCAGCATCACGGCCAGACAGCAACCGTCCAGGTTGAATTCACCGCCCCGAGCCCGGTTGGGCTGCTGACCGCTGGCGGCCAGCATTGATGATCACGCGGCTCGCGGAAAGCCCGCCCCTACCCCTGCACCCGGAAAGGGAATGCCACTAATGCTTGCTCACCGGACAGCACGATGCGCCCGAGCGGCAGCGGCCATGACCGCCGCTGTGATGGTCCTGGCCGTCAGCCAGCTCGCGTTCGCGGCCCCGTTCGCGTCAGCGTCGGCCAAGGTCGGCTGGATCAGGCTGGCCCACTTGTCGCCCAATACCCCTGCCGTTGACGTGTACCTGTACTCGTTCGGTAACCCGGCCGCGCAGATCGTCCTCAAGCACGTCAGCTACGGCACCGTGTCGGGGTACGAGCAGCTGGCGGCCGGCGACTACACCGTTGCGATGCGTGCTGCCGGAGCCGCACCCGGGTCCAAGCCAGTGCTCTCCACGGCGGTCAATGTCGCGGCTGGCCACTCCTACACCGTGGCCGGCATGGGTCCCGCCGCTGGCCTGCGGCTCGTGGTCATTCCTGACCGACTGTCGACCCCGCGCGGCAAGGCTCTGGTCCGGGTCATCCAGGCCTCTATGCAGCAGGACACTGTCACGGTCACGGCTGGCCAGGACGCGCTCGCCGCCAATCTCAAGTTCGCGAGCGTGACGTCCTTCCAGACGGTTAGCCCGGGTACCTGGTCGGTCCGGGCCAAGGGCTCGAGCGAGACGGCGACGGCGTCGATCACCCTGGCCGCCGGTTCCATCCATACGCTGGTGGTGCTGGACGAGCCGGGCAAGCTGGCCATCGACGACCTGCTGGACGCCTCGGGCAGCAAGGTTGCCCCGACCGGCGGCGTGCAGACCGGCCTTGGCGGTACCGCGCCGCGTCCCGGTGCGCCGCTGCTGCCATGGGCGGCGGCCGGCCTGGCGGGCCTGGCAGGCGCGCTGATCGGCATTGTCCAGCTCGGCAGGCGGCGCAGGCCCGCCCTGCATGCCCGCTGAGCATCCGGCCGCACCGCGGCGCCGGAGCCGTGCCGATGGCAGGCATGTCTCCGGCGCGCGGCTGATCCGCCGGCCCTGGGCCGCGCTCACCGCTGTCCTCGGCGCTGTCCTGGTGTGCGGGGCCGTCGCCGGGCTCGCCTGGGCCAGCCACACCGCTCGGCCGGCGACGCCGCTCGGCCGGGCGCCGATCGGGACGGTGCCGAAGGGCCACTGGGCGGCCGCGCCAGCGGCCACGCCACGCCCAGTAGCCGCGCCGGAATCACTCGCCATTCCGGCGATCGGAGTCCGGACCCGGCTTATCAGGCTGGGGCTGACCGCCTCGGGCGGGCTGCAGGTCCCGGCCAGCACCGCCGTGGCCGGCTGGTACACCGGCAGCCCCCGACCCGGCGCGACCGGGTCAGCGGTCATCGCCGGCCACATCGACTCCTACCGCGGCCCGGCGGTCTTCTTCCGGTTGCGTGAGCTCAGGCCCGGCAACCTTATCTACGTGCGCCGCGCCGACGGCAGCCTCGCGGTCTTCCGGGTCACGGCCGTGCACACCTACGCCAAGACGCACTTTCCCACGGCTGCGGTGTACGGACCGGTGCCAGATTCCCAGCTCAGGCTCATCACCTGCGGCGGCACCTTCGACCCCGCCACCGGCCACTATCTCAGCAACGTCATCGTGTTCGCCGCGCTGAAGCCCCGACGACGGCCGGCGATCAGCAACTGACGACGGCCGGGACCAGACGACCGGCCGGGGATCAGCCTGATCGTGCTCGAGCGGCGCGGGCCTGATCTGGCAGCCGGGCGAGCAGGTCGGCCGCCTCGCCGGCGGCGCGGTCCTGCAGGGCCCCGGTGACCCGCCGGCCGGCCACATCGAGCCGGATGGTCGCCAGGCCGAGCCGCCGCTGCACGCGGGCCCTGCACCCACCGGATGCTCTGCACTTTCTCCAGCGGGATCCAGGTGGTCTTCCGGCAGACCCGGCCGCGCGAGGCGACCACGTACCGCTCGTCGCCGCCATAGCCGAGGAAGTGATACAGCAGCGGTGCCTTCCAGCGCGCTGCCGACGGCGGTCGCAGTAGCGGCAGCGGCCGGTCCGTGAGCAGCTCCGCCATGAGCTGGCCGGCATCGGCGCGCGAGCCCACCGGTATCAGCGTGCGCAGCCGGCGTCCCTCGGACCGGTCTTCCCGGTGCTCACGGGGCCCGGCGATATCGACCTCAAGCCGGCACCAGCCGAAGGCGCGCCAGATCAGCGGCTCGACGAGCCGGACTGCCTGCACGCGACCCGGCCTGATGGTCTCGGCCGAGGTCTGGATCAGGCCGGACCGAAGGCGCAGCCCGTCGGGAGCGTCTGCCACGGTCGTGCCGAACTCCCCGCTGAACTGGCGCCAGATGCCGAGCACCGCGCCCAGTCCTACCGGCAGGAAGGACGCGACGACGCTGAGGTTGCCGGTTAGCTCGGCGATAGCGATCAGTGCGGCCGCCGCGAGCGCGCCGATCAGGCCGGCATCGCTGAGCAGGACCGCTACGACCAGCCGGCCAGGCCGCACCCGGAACAGCGTGCGCTCAGCGCCCGGCGAGGCCGCGGCGACAGCAGGAGTGCCGGTCGTGGCGCCAGCGGCCGCCGAGGGGTTAGCAAGCCGCAGCGTCATCGGATCCGTTGCCGGCACAGCCGTCCCGGCGGAGGCGCCAGCCAGCGCCAGCAACTGCTCCCGCAGGCGCTCGGCATCGGCGCGCCGCAGGCAGGCGAGCCGGCCGCCGCGGGAAGCGTCGCCGCCAGCCACCCGCAGCCGCAGCTCGGCCAGGCCGAGTACGCGCGCCAGCCCGCTCTGGACGATGTCGATCGCCTGCACCTGAGACAGCGGGAACCGGCGCGAATCGCGACGCAGCAGCCCTGTCTCCACCCGGAGCACACCCTGGGCCACCTGCCAGCGGGTGACCAGCCATCTGATCACCCCGGCGGCCAGCACGATGACGACCAGAACACTGTCGGTGATCAGGTCGCTGCCAGCCTGCCGCTGCCTCGCCACCGCGATGCCGAACAGCACGACCACGATTCCGGCCAGCCGAGAACCCGCGCTGACCAGCGGGGACAGCGGATGCAGCCGGTGCCAGGTGCCAGTGTCAGCAGCGATCCCGGCCGCTTCCGCCGATCCGGCAGCGAATAGGCCGGCCACGGGCGGCCCGGCCGTCAGCGGGCCGCCGTCCGCCGGTCCGGACGGCAGGCCGCTGGTCACAGGCCGGCCGCTTGCGCTTCGCCCAGCGCCGCTAGCTGATCACGCAGGCCTGCGGCCACCTCCTGGTCCAGGCCCGGAATCCGGGCATCACTGGCCGCCGCCGCGGTATGCATCCGCAGCGTCGCCAGGCCGAGGCTGCGCTCGACCGGGCCGGCCGTTACGTCAATGAACTGCATCCGCCCGTACGGGATCACCGACTGGCGGCGGATGAGCACGCCGCGACGAACCATCAGGTCGTCTTTGCGCTCGGCGTACTGCCAGGCCGCGACCCGGCGGGCCAGGATTCGTTCCGCGATCAGGGCCGCGACGACGATCGCAACGGCAATGCCGACAGCCACCGTTGCGGACGCGGCAAGACCGGACAGCCCGCCGATGATCGCGACCGGCACCGCGACCAGGGCAACCTCGATGCGGCGGGCCCGCAGCAGGCGTGGCGACGGCCGCAGCCACGCAAGGGCTGCGTCGTCGGGTCGCGCTGGCCGGTCGTGACCGGCAGGCAGCGCGTTATCGGGGGATTTCATGACGCTGCAAGCATTATCCGCTGCCACTCGGCCATGGCGCCAGGCGCGAGCTCGGCATGGCGCTGTGCGAAGAGCCGCGCGGCTACTGAGCCCTGCCAGGGATCTGGCAGCAGCTCGGCCGGCAGCACCGGATCTATCCACGGGAATCGCCGCCATCGGTGCACCAGCGCTACCAGCGTGGCCAGCCCGTCCGCAGCGGCCGCGCCGCCGAAGTCCGCGATGAACTGCTCGTAGCGCTGCTCGATGTGCTCCAGGTCCCAGGCCGTCCGGGCCAGGCCGGCCAGCGTGCCGCCGGCGGCATACTCAGCCCGGAAGATCTGCGCATCCGCCAGCAGCCCGGCGCTGTCGAGCAGCTGCGCTGCGTCCGCAGCCCGGCCGGTATCCGGGCTTAGCCACACACCTGGTGCCGGACTGCCGAAGCCCGCCCAGGTGAGCCGCGTCCGCAGCCGGTGCCGAGCCGGCCGGTCCGCCTCCGGAACCCTGGCCAGCACGAGGAGCCAGCTGCCGTCCCACGCCTGCCGGGTCGCGGTAAACCCGTAGATCCGCTCGGTGCCGTCGGTGAGCAGCTGCTCCGCGCTATCCGTAAGCCGCCAGCTGGTGCGCCGGCCGCTTCGCTGCGCGGTCAGCCAGCCGTCCGCTGCCGTCCTCATCAGGGCCTGGCGGGTGGCCTTCTGCTCGACGCCCATCCGGCCGAGCACCTCGATGAGGGCCGCTGTCCAGGCCATGCCGCCCGATCGCAGGACGAACTCGCCGAGCACCGTGAACAGCAGGCCGCGCGCCGTACTCGCCACCCGGTCCGGGCGGCCCGGCTGACGGGCAGCGGGCTCTGCGGCCAGCGCGAGCCCCAGCCCGGTCGCGGCCCCGTTCCCTGCAGTGCCTGCTGGCATCAGGTTTCCTCCAGCAGACACAATATGCTACGAACTCTTGACGCTCAACCACGCAGATGTAGCATGATTAGGGTGACTGGCGCAGCAGGATTCCGCGACGGCTGGCCGAGGCCGCGAGCTTGTCGAGTTCCGTACCGAGCCGGGGGCATACCGGCACTGGAAACTCAGCGTCGAAGGCCCGGTAGCGACACTGGCCATGGACGTGGCCGAGGATGGCGGCCTCGCGCCGGGCTATGACCTCAAGCTCAACTCCTACGACCTCGGCGTGGACATCGAGCTGTACGACGCGGTGCAGCGGCTGCGGTTCGAGCATCCCGAGGTCAGGACAGTCGTGCTGACCAGCGCGAAGGACAAGATCTTCTGCGCTGGAGCGAACATCCGGATGCTGGCCGGAGCGGCGCACGAGCAGAAGGTCAACTTCTGCAAGTTCACCAACGAGACCCGGAACGGCATCGAGGATGCGGCCGCGCATTCTGGCCAGGCGTACCTGGCCGCGGTGAACGGCACTGCCTCCGGCGGCGGCTACGAACTGGCGCTGGCCTGCGAGCACATCATGCTGGTCGACGACCGGTCCTCTGCCGTGTCGCTGCCCGAGCTGCCGCTCCTGGGCGTGCTGCCCGGCACTGGCGGGCTCACCCGGCTCGTGGACAAGCGGCACGTCCGCCGGGATATCGCCGACTACCTGTGCACCCGGCCCGAAGGCGTGACCGGCAAGAAGGCAGTCAGCTGGCGGCTGGTCGACGAAACGGCTCCGCCGGCGCAGTGGGCGCAGGCCATCGCGGACCGCGCCGCGCAGCTGGCCGCGCGGTCGAACCGCCCGGACGGCGGGCCCGGCATCCGCCTCACCCCGCTGGTCAAGAAGCGCGGCGATGACGAGATCCGCTATTCCGCCGTCTGCGCGAAGCTGAATCGCGACAGCGGCGCGGCCGAGATCACGATCTGCGGACCGGACCGGGACGCACCGGCAGGCGTGGCGGCACTCCACGCAGACGGCGCCGACTTCTGGACCCTTCGGATGACCCGCGAGCTCGACGACCTCATCCTCGACCTGCGAACCAACGAACCGGAGCTCGGAACCTGGCTGCTGACGACGACGGGCGACGGCCGACCGGGTCCTCGGCTACGACAAGCTGCTGCTTGATCATCCGGATGACTGGCTAGCGAACGAGGTGACGCTGTACCTCAAGCGGACGCTGAAGCGCCTGGACGTGACCAGCCGGAGCCTGATTGCGCTGATCGAGCCGGGCAGCTGTTTTGCCGGCTCGCTGCTGGAACTGGCGCTGGCCGCCGACCGCTCCTACCAGCTGTCCGGACTTTTCGACGGCGGCGATGAGGATGCCAGCCCGGCAGCGATCATCGTGTCGGAAATGAACCTTGGCCCGCTGCCGATGGGCAACGGCCTCACCCGGCTGGCTACGCGCTTCCTCGGCGACGATGACGGGCTAGCCGCCGTGCTGGCGATGGCAGGGCAGCCGGCGGAGGCTGCCCGCGCCCAGGATCTCGGCCTGATCACCTTCGCCCCGGACGACATCGACTGGGCCGACGAGGTCAGGATCGCGGTCGAGGAACGGGCCAGCTTCAGCCCGGACGCGCTGACCGGCATGGAGGCCAGTCTTCGGTTCGCTGGTCCGGAGACGATGGAAACGAAGATCTTCGGCCGGCTGACGGCCTGGCAGAACTGGATCTTCAACCGGCCGAACGCGTCCGGCCCGGCCGGGGCACTGCGCAGGTTCGGCACCGGACAGCGCGCGGAGTTCGACAGGAAGCGAGTCTGAGCTATGACTACCGGGTCCGGCGCAGGTGCCGACTACACCGAGAAGATCCCGAACAACGTCGATCTGCGCGACGACAGGCGGCTGCAGCGTGCGCTCGAGTCCTGGCAGCCGAACTTCCTGACCTGGTGGGAGTCGATGGGACCGACGCTGCCCACCCACGACGTTTACCTGCGCACCGCGGTCAATGTCGGCCGCGAAGGCTGGGCGCATTTCGGCCACGTCGCCATGCGGGACTACCGGTGGGGCATCTTCCTCGCCGAGCGGGATCCGGACCGGCGGATCGGCTTCGGCCAGCACATGGGCGAGCCAGCCTGGCAGCAGGTGCCCGGCGAGTACCGCTCTGAGCTGCGGCGGCTGATCGTGATCCAGGGGGATACCGAGCCAGCCTCGGTAGAGCAGCAGCGCAATCTCGGCGCCACCGCGCCCAGCCTCTATGACCTGCGCAACCTGTTCCAGGTCAACGTCGAGGAGGGCCGGCACCTGTGGGCGATGGTGTACCTGCTGCATGCCTATTTCGGCCGGGACGGCCGGGAAGAGGCCGAGGAACTGCTGCACCGGAACTCCGGCAGCATCGATTCGCCGCGGATCCTGGGAGCGTTCAACGAGGAGACCCCGGACTGGCTCTCGTTCTTCATGTTCACCTACTTCACCGACCGGGACGGCAAGTACCAGCTCGGCACGCTCAAGGAGTCGGCGTTCGATCCGCTGTCACGGACCTGCGAGTTCATGCTCAAGGAGGAAGCGCACCACATGATGGTGGGCACCACCGGAGTGGACCGGGTGGTCGAGCGGACCGCGCAGCTGATGGTGGAGCACGACACCGATGACGCGGGGCCGCACGGCGCCGTGCCGCTGCCAGTGATCCAGAAGTACCTCAACTTCCACTACAGCGTCTCGCTCGACCTGTTCGGCGGTGAGACCTCGACCAACGTGGCGAACTACTACACCGCCGGCCTCAAGGGACGCTGGTCCGAGGACCGCCGCAAGGACGACCACAAGCTCACCGACGACGGCATGCTGGTGGACGCCCTGCTCGACGGCCAGATCGGCCAGACCGAGGTAGCCGCGCTCACCGGGCTGAATACCGACCTGCGCCGCGAGTACATCGCCGACTGCCAGAGCGGCGTCAACCGGTGGAACAAGATCCTCGCGGACGCGGGGCTGCCGCAGCGGCTGATCCTCCCGCACATAGCGTTCAACCGGAAGGTCGGGGCGTTCGCCGGCATCGAAGTCAGTCCCGGAGGGCGAGCTGCTCACCGGCGATGAATGGCAGCGCCGGTCCGGGCAGTGGCTGCCGACCGAGGTCGACAAGACCCATGTCCGGTCCTTGATGCAGCCCGTGCACGAGCGCGGCAAGATCGCCGCGTGGATCGCGCCGCCACGGCACGGCATCAACGGCAAGCCGTTCGATTATGACTACGTGCACCTCGCCTAGCATTGCCGGATGCCGCTTTTCGCTTTCGAGGGGCACGCCCCGACTGTCAGTCCCACAGCCTGGATCGCCCCGACAGCAACACTGGTCGGTGATGTTCGCGTCGAGGACGACGCCTCGATCTGGTACGGCGCGGTGCTGCGCGCCGATTTCGGCCCGATCATCGTCCGCCGCGGCGCGAACGTCCAGGACGGCTCGGTGCTGCACGGCGGCGATGATCCTGTCACCGAGGTCGGCGAAGGCGCGACCGTAGGCCACCTGTGCGTCGTGCACGGCGCGGTGATCGGCGCCGAGGCGCTGATCGGGAACGGGGCCACTGTTCTCGATGGCGCCGTCGTCGGCAGCCGGGCCCTGGTCGCAGCCGGCTGCACTGTCCCGCCGGGCATGACGGTTCCCGACGGCATGCTGGCCGTCGGCACCCCGGCCAGGGTCGTGCGTGCGGTCAGCGGCGCGGCAGGGGAATGGGTGGACACCAACCCGGCGATCTACCGTGAGCTGGCGCGTCGCCACGCCGCAGGGATCACACCTGCCTCAGGGTGATCGGATCGCGGCGCACGGCATGCCGCTGGAGGCTTCCGTAGCAGTGGCAGGCGCAGGCACAATGGAGCGGTGACCGAGCAGCAGTTAACAGCGCCATGCCCGCAATGCGGCAGCACCGCCGCGGTGCACTCGATCAGCGAGCTTGCCGCGCTGGCGAAGATGCGGCTGGATCAGGTGCAGCCAGGCGCCGCCACCGGACCGCCGGGCGGGTCAGCCGGGCCACAGCAGGGCTGGGCAGCCGAGCCGCAGGCAGGTCCGCCGCCGGGATACGCCGGACAGCCGCGGTCCGGTCCGCTGCCCGGGTACGCCGGGCAGCCGCAGTCGGGTCCGCTCGGGAACTGGTCACGCGGCACCAGGGGTTTCGATGACAATCCGATCACTGACGGTATCGACCAGGCAATCGCCGACGTGGCGCTTGGCGCCGCCGCCCGGTTCATCGGCCGGGCCGTCAGCCGCCGGATGCAGCGTGCCGTTACCGAGCGGGTGCTGCCGGCCGTGGCAGCGCAGCAGCAGACTGCGTTCGGCGCGCAGGAAGGACTGCTCCGCGACCAGATAGCGATCGCCGAGCGGTATCCCGAGTTGCGTGCCTGCCTGACCGACAAGGTGATCTTCCTGGCAGGCGGCAGCCGGGTGCTTCCGATGGCCGGCGCTAATCCCATGGTCACCCTGCAGCAAGCGGACGAGCTGGTCGCGCAGCTCCGGCAGGGCTGAGCCGGGCCGATCGAGCACGCGCCGCCCACGCTGCCCCAGGGCCACGGGCCGGGTCAGCCCAGGTAGGTCCGGGCTAGCTCGCGCAGCTGGTCATGCACGCCACCCATGACCTGCCTCGCGTTGCCGGGCAGCCAGTCCTTGCGCAGCTTGGCGACGGAGGTGTAGTTGGTATCGACCACGTTGGCTAGCGGCGCCTCGACAGCCTGGCTGAGGAACTGGTACGCGTCGAGGGCCGACAGCCCGCTGTGCGCGGCAACCCACTGAACCAGGTCGAGCTGGGCGACTCGGAAGGCATCTTCGAGCGGCCGGGCCGAGCCGGCCGACATGATGTGGGTGTCTGACTCCAGCCGCGGCCACGGGGTTGGCGGCGCGCCGCCGCTGCCGCCCTTGACCAGGTCGACCGCCAGCACTGTGTTCATCGCGCACTCGACCGCGACACCGCAGGTCTCGCCCTCGCCCTGCCGCGCGTGCCCGTCACCGATCGACAGGAGTGCTCCCTCGACGTTCACGCCCAGGTAGCACGTCACCCCGGCGCGCATTTCCGGCGTATCCATGTTCCCGCCGAAGGCGTCCGGCACTAGCGCCGAGCGGACCTCGAGGTTGGCCGGCGCGACGCCGACCGTGCCGTGCATGGGTTCCATCGGCAAGGCGGCGGTGAAGTCACTGTCACGAGCCTGGAACTGGCACAGCCGGGACGCGCGGTCAAGCTCCCAGATCCACACCACCTCGGGCAGCGGGTCCTGCAGCGTCGCGGTCAGGTGCGTCGAGGTCAGTGCGCCGAAGAGCGGGACAGTAGTCGAGGCCGCCCAGTCGCGCGCGGGCTCGATCGAGATGAAATGCACGGCCAGCGTGTCACCGGGCTGCGCGCCCTCGACGTAGAACGGGCCGGTCTGCGGATTGAGGTACGGGAACTCGCACACCTGCGAGACCAGATCGCCGGTGCTCCGCACCCGGCCGGCGAAGCAGTCCTCGGTGAACAACTCCAGGATGGTGCCGGGCCTGATCCGCGCGACCGGCGCTGCGCCGCCGAAGGTCCAGGCGAACTGGCCCGGCTCTGGCCGGAATCGCAGTACCGGTGGTTCAGTCATCTCGGTGCACCTCAGCGATCGGGGGCCGGCGACGTGGCCGCCGGACTCGGACTGCGGGGCGGCCTAGCCGCCGAACGACACGTCGTGGCCGCTCACCTTGCCTGTCACGCCCTGCGGGGTGACGCGGACACTGTCGATCGTGAGCCCGAGCGGCAACTTGGGGATCTTCAGGGTGACGTCCTGGATCGAACCCAGCACTCCGGACGGCAGGCCGTTGCTGCTCACCAGCCGGATATTGAGCTTGTCGCCGCTGAGCCGGCTGACCCGCCAGGTGGCCGAGCCAGTCACCACCAGGAGATTCAGGCTCGCCCTGACCTCACTGGGACCGGCCTGACTCAGGTTCAGCCCGGCGCCGTTCAGCAGCGCGCCAAGCGGCCCGACCTGCTTGGTCAGCGCATTGCCCAGCGATGCGAAGCTGATCAGCGCGGTGCCCGAAAGCTGACTCACCGTGCCGCTATTGAAGGCGAACGAGTTAAGCCGGATCCCGTGCGCTGTCGCGTTCACCTTCGTGATCGTCACCGGTCCCTCGGTGAGATCGGTCGCGGAGATGTTGACCTGAGAGAAATTCTTGGTGGCTACCTGGGTGAGGAACGGGAACCCGCCGATGGTGACGGTGGGCTTGCGCGACAGGCCCTGCTGCTCGATCTTGGTCGCCATGACGTTCTGCGCCACGATCCTGGCGGCGAAGTCAAGCACGATGAGCAGAACCAGGACGATGGCCAGCGTTATTATCCACCGCCGGGCTCGCCGTCCGGTCGTCCGGCCGCCACGCACGCTGGGAGAGGTCATCCTGGTCACCGCTGGTGCCTCATTTGCCCGATGGTACGCGACCAGCGCGTTCGCTGGCATGCGCAGCGCGCGGCGAACTCACGGCAGTGCGGCGACGCGGAAGGCCTGGAGGTCATTCGAGTTCTGAAGGGTAACGAGGATCGTCTTGCCCCCCGGCTCAGTCGCGAACTGCCGTGGCTGAAGGCCAGTAGGTACATAGCCCAGCAGCGCAGCCTTGCCGCTCAGCGCGCGCTGCGTATCGATCACCGCGAGGTTGGAGCTAGCTCCGGTCAGGTTGTTCAGGTTCGCGTCGGCCACCACGAGCCGCGAGCCGCCCCGGACCAGCACCTCGCCCACCGGCGTCGCCCCGATCATGACCCGGGCCAGGAGCGCATGCTTCGGATCCGAACGCAGCTTGGCGGCGCTGAACCCCAGCACGGCGTTGGCCTGCCGGTCGGTCACCCAGAGCACCGTGTGGTCGGGCGACAGCAGCGCTCGCGCCGCGCCGCAGCCAGCCGGTGCCGTGGCGACCACGGCATGCTGTGGGTGATGCTCGGTCGTGGCCACGTTCAGCACCGACACGAACCCCTTGATGCTCGCCACGTACAGCCAGGTCCCGTCGGTGGCCATGCCGACGGGCTCTGCCGGCAACGGGACGTAGCCGATGAAGTCCGCCGGGCTCGGCCCGTTGGCAAGCGCAAGCTTCAGGTTGAAAACTGCCAGCTCCGCGCTGTTCTGCAAGGTGACGAATGCGTAGTTCCGGTTCGCGGTGATGAGGACCTCGACCGCGCCTGCGCCGTTCGGGCTGGTGAGCATGCCGGCCACCGGGTTGGGCACGCCTTGCTCGGCATGCGCCACGTCGATCACCGCAGCGCCACTGCCCGAGGCGGCAAGCAGGAACTTGCCGTCCTTGGTAATCGCATCGCCTTTCTCCGCGCCTGGCACGGCAAAAGACCTGACGACGGCTGGCGCCAGCGCACTGCCGTTGCCATTGCCGTTGGCGTTGCGCAGCATCGTGACCGCATCGCCGCCGGACACGAACGAGTACTGGCCGTCCGGGGTGACTGCGACCCCGAAGGGGTGGCCGCCGACCGCGACAGTGCTCGGCTTCACTGTGGCGAGCGTCCGGCCGGCCGCGATCTTGGTCGTACAGCCGGGCAGGCTCAGCTGTCCGGCGGAGACGAGGTGGCCGTGATTGCTCCCGTGTCCACCGCTGAACGCCAGGTAAACGCCACCCGCGGCGAGCAGGACGACGGCGCATACGCCGGCAACCGGGACCGGCGAGCGCCACCACCGACGCCGGCTTGCGCTGGTCCAGTCGCCGTTCGCGCCTGGCAGACCAGGCCCGCTCGGGAGGTCGCCCCCGCCCGCGGCGCCGTAGCCGGAGCGGTCAGCAGCCCTGGCCGCGCTAGCGGCGCCGTCGGTGCCGCTGCCAGGGTCGGTAAGTCCGGCCTTAGTTGCCCGGACGATCCCGGCCACCTCGGTGCGCGGGGGGCCTGCCGCGGCCCGGCCAGGGTCGGCCGCGGCTCCCGGCGCAGCCGCCTCCGGCGGGGCAGCTGATGCGGCGGGCGCTGGCCCCTGGCTCGCGCCGCTCGGGACCGGCGTGCCCTCGCCCTGCTGCGGCACCGCACCCACCGACGGCACCGCGGCCTGCGGCGGCGCCGCGACCTGCGGCGGCACGGCGACCTGGGTGGCTGGATGCGCGGTCGGCTGAGCAGGTTCGGAGGCGGGTGCCTCCAGCCTGAGCGCGATGCGAAACGCAGCCGCGAACTCCCGGCAGGTCGCGAACCGGTCAGCCGGCGCCTTTGCGAGCGCCCGGACCATCACCGCATCGATCGCGGCCGGCAGGTCTGGCCGCCGGAGCCGCAGCGCTGGCGGCTCCTCGGAGAGATGCGCGTACATCACCGACACGCTCTGCTCCCGCCGGAACGGCGGCTCGCCGCAGAGCATCTCGAACGCCGAGCAGGCCAGCGAGTACAGATCGGACCGGCCATCAAGGACCTTGCCCTCGATCTGCTCTGGCGAGACATAGTCGAGAGTGCCGAGGAACTGGCCGGTGGCGGTGATCCCGGACACCGCGAGCGCCGTCTTGCTCAGCCCGAAGTCAGATAGGTACACATGGCCAGGCCCGTCGATGGCGCCGCTCGGCTCCAGCAGCATGTTGGCTGGCTTGACGTCTCGGTGGACCAGCCCCCTGGAGTGCGCGGCGTCGAGTGCGGACGCTGCCTGGGCGACGATCTCGGCTGCCTGCGCCGGTGGCAGCGGGCCGTTGGTGTCCAGCAGCCGCCTGACGTCTCCGCCGCGAACAAAACGCATGGCGATGAAGAGCACGCCGTTCGATTCGCCGGCCTCGAAGACCGGAATGATATGCGGATCGTCAACGGCTGCGGCCGCGCGGGATTCCCGGATGAACCGCCGCCGGAATGCCTCGTCAGCCGCCAGCCCCGGCGCCAGGACCTTAAGCGCCACGTGGCGGTCGAGGCGGCTGTCATAGGCGCGGTACACAACGGCCATTCCGCCCCGGCCGATTTGCTCTTCGAGCCGGTACCCGGCTATCTGAGCGCCCGGCCCGAAGTCGGCAGCCGCACCCGGACCGGGCTCGCCGGGAGTTTGCTCGGTCACCGCTCCTCCAGCCCCGGAATCCTCATGCACGGAAAGGCGGGCGCTGCGCCAGCGCCTGCCAGGCAAGTATCCAGTTTGCCGGATGACGGGTGTCAACAGGCAGCATTGGCAATGCACTGGAAATCGTTTGCGCAGCCATGCCTTCTGTCAATCAATCCGTCCATCTACAGTGGGCAGATGAGCACCGAGCCCGACGCCCGGCCTTCGGCCGAAGGGCAGCTACGGATACAGGCACCGGGCTCCGACCGGCTGCTGCAGGCCGGCGCGAGCTACCGCATCGGCCGGGATCCCGATGCCGACGTCGTCGTCGCCGATCCCCGCGTCTCCTGGCAGCACGCCGTTCTGACTCAGCAGGATGGCGGCTGGCTGCTGCAGGACTCTGGCAGCACGAACGGCACGTTCATGAACAGCCAGCGGGTGCGCCAGATCGCCATTACTGGTGACTGCACGATCCGGCTCGGCCATCCCGAGGACGGCCCGCTGCTGTCGTGTGCCCTGCAGCCAGCCGAGGACAGCGCCGGCGGACCGGCAGTCATGCACGGCACCGCCAGGTGGCAGCCGGACCAGCCGGATGCCGTGCACCTTGCGGCGCCTGCCGCCGACCTCCGGCCGCCAGCCCGGTCGGGTGGCAGCCGGAGCCCCAGCGCCGTGATGAGCCTGCCCACCCAGCGGCTGCGCATCGGCCGGGCCGCAGACAACGACATCGTCGTTTCGGATCTCAGCGTCTCGCGGTACCACGCGGAACTCCGCCGAGCCAGCCGGGGCGGCTTCGAGATCGTCGACTCCGGCAGTCACAACGGCACGTTCCTGAACGGTCAGCGGGTCACCGCGGCGCCGGTGACAGAGGCGGACCTGATCGGTATCGGGCCGGCCACGTTCCGCCTGGTCGGCAGCGAACTCCAGGAGTTCATCGACACCGGCGATATCTCGCTCACTGCCACTGACCTGACTGTCCGGCTGCCAAGCGGCAAGATCCTGCTCGACCATGTGAGCTTCGGCCTGGGCGAGCGCTGCCTGCTCGGCGTGATCGGGCCGAGCGGCGCGGGCAAGTCGACGCTGCTTGGCGCGCTTACCGGCATCAGCCCGGCCACCGAGGGCCGCATGTTCTACGACGGCCGCGATTTGTACAAGCACTATGCCGAGCTGCGGCACCGGATCGGGCTGGTGCCCCAGGAGAACATCCTGCACACGCAGATCTCCGCCCGGCGCGCCCTAGGCTACGCTGCGGAACTGCGCTTCCCGCGGGACACCACGAAGGGCGAGCGGAGACGCCGCATCGACGAGGTCCTGGCCGAGCTGGCGCTCACGCGGCACGCGGATACCCGGACCTCGGCGATGTCGGGCGGCCAGCAGAAGCGGGTGAATGTCGCGCTGGAGCTGCTGACCAAGCCGTCGCTGTTGTTCCTTGACGAGCCGACCTCCGGCCTTGACCCGGGCCTGGACAAGTCGGTAATGGAAATGATGGCTGAGCTTGCGCACGATGGCCGTACGGTCATCGTCGTCACCCATAGCGTGGCCAACCTCGGCTTGTGCGATCGCCTGCTGGTGCTCGTGCCCGGCGGCAAGGTCGCGTTTTTCGGTCCGCCCGCTGATGGCCTGCGCCACTTCCGCAAGCCGGGCTGGGCCGAGGTGTTCCAGGCCTTTGAAGCAGAACCGGGCCGCGACTGGGCGGCCGAGTTCCGCCGGTCTCCGTATTACGCGCGGTACATCGCCTCGGAGCTGAACAGCCCGGCCGGGCCAGCCCGGCCATCCGCCCCGGCGCCGCCAGCCCCGGCGACCCGGAACCGGCTGGCTCAGCTCAGCACGCTGTGCCGGCGGTACCTGTCGGTTATCGCGTCCGACCGGGTGTATATCGGCGTCCTCGGCATCCTGCCGCTGATTCTCGGGCTGCTGATCCGGGCCGTGCCGTCGCCGCAGGGCCTCACCGGAACCAACAACGCGGACGCGTCATCATTGCTGCTCGTCCTCGCTGTCGGCGCCTGCTTCGCGGGCGCCGCCAACGCTGTCTGGGAACTGGTGAAGGAACGCTCGATCTACAGCCGGGAACGCGCGGCGGGCCTGTCGTCGGGCGCCTACCTGCTGTCCAAGCTGCTGATACTTGGCCTGATCAGCGCCGTCCAGGCAGCCGTGATGCTGGCAATCGGACTGACCGGCAGACCGCTGCCGGCCCATGGCGCGGCGCTCACTAACCTGCCGCTCGTCGAGCTCCTGATTGCCATGGCCGCGATGGCGATCGCCTCGATGACCCTCGGCTTGCTGGTCTCGGCCGTCGTGAACACCACCGACAAGGCGCTGCCGTTGCTCGTGGTCGCCGTCATGGCCCAGGTCGTGCTGAGCGGCGGCATCTTCCCGCTGCATGGTAAGGCCGGGCTCGAGCAGATCTCGTGGCTGTCGCCCTCCCGGTGGGGATTCGCGGCCACCGCTTCGACGTCGAGCCTGAACGTGATAGAGCCGCCGCCCCCACCGCAGACGGCTGGCTCAGCCGCTGCGGTGTCCGGCGATCCGTTGTGGAATCACACGCCGTCGACCTGGATCATCGACATCGCTCTCGTGCTGCTGCTCGCGGTGGCCTTCGCCCTGCTCACCTGGTGGCGGCTGGCCAAGATGGGACCGGTCAAGCGGCGCTAGCCGGCCCCATCACGGTGTCATTGCCTAGTGCCGGTGCTCGTGGTCGCCGAGGTCGAAGGGCCGCAGGTAGCTGGTAGGCCGGTGGCGGATGTAGGCCGGCGCGGTCGCGCAGACGCCCTGCACCGGAACGCCCTGCGGGCAGGTACCGTTCTGGGCGCTGAAAATGTTGTAGCCGGGGCCAAGCGCCGCCGCTGCCGCGTTCAGGCTGGCCGGGCGCAGCGCCGCCGCGTCCCACTTGCCTGTCTGCACCCGGTTGAGCAGGACCTGAACGGCTGCGATGGTCTCGGCCGGGGTGAAGGCGCAGTGCCCTGCCCGGCTGACGTACTCCTGGCGCAGCTGGCTGCGGTTCCCGGCCCTGGCCACGACCGCGGCGTAGGCACGCTCGTTCTCGGGCACGACCAGGCCGTCACCGGTGGTGTGCAGGGTGAGCACCGGCACCGAGATCTTGCCGTTGAAGCTGATGTTGCGCGCCAGGTAGGACACGGCCTTGGGGTCAGCGCTGATCCTGGCCGCCTTGTTCAGCGTCCGCAGGTCCGCCCGCAGGCTCAGGCCGGCCGCCCGGTAAAGATGAACGACCTCGCGGTAATCCGCTGACTTGTGCAGCTGGGCAGCGAAGTTAACCCCCGTGGTCCAGGACGGGTTGCCACCGGCGTCCTGTTCCAGGTTGGCCCGGAAGGCGAATACGAACGGGAAGTCAACGCGGGTGTCCCAGAGGAACTGGTTGGCCTCCTGGCCGGCGTAGTCGGTCCTGGCAGGCTGAGCTGACAACGGCGTGTACCAGCCGGGGGTGTCTCCGAGAGCCGCGGCCAGCGCTATCCGGGCCCGGCCAGCAGGCGTGGCCTGCGCCTGCGCTACTGCCGTCTCGGCGATCCCGAGATTGGCCTGCGGGCTGGTGATGTTCACGACTTGCAGTCCGCTAGCCGGTGCTAGCAGCTGCTGGAAGGCGACTGCGGAGTCGAGCGCGGTGTTCCAGGTCGCGACCCCGCCGGACAGCACTCCGCACATCGGCAGGGCGGCGGTAAACCGCCTCGGGTACCGCTGGATCAGCCCGGCGGTGATGATGCCGCCCAGTGAATGGCCCCACGCGATCGTCCGGCTGGGACGACCGTAAGCACGGCCGAAGACGTTGAGGGTGCCGATCTGGTCTGGCAGCGCCTGTGCGATAGCCCAGCCCGTCGTGGCGTACGACGAGCCCGCCAGGGCGTAGCCATGATCGAGCAGCCAGCCGCCCGTTGCCGGGTCTCCGACATCCTGCGCCGGGTTCGCCGAACCGGGGACGACGTAGCCATGGCTGTAGAGGAACAGCGTGCCGTTCCAGCTGCCAGCCGGGCACTGGATTTCATAGGTCGACTGGTCCGGCAGCGAACCGGTCACCGTGGTCACCGATCCGGTGCCGCCGCAGGTCTGCCGGACGGCGGACGCCGAGGCCGGCGTCACCACCGCGGCGGCCAGTGCGGCCGCGGCAACCAGCCCGGCCGATCGCCTCAGATTCGATGCGCCTCGTCGTCCTGCTAGCCGCCGTACCGAGGTCAGGCTCAGCCGTACGTGCACGTTGTCACGCTCCTATGCGCTAACCGGGCATAACTCATCGTTTGCCTACTGCTCATAGGACCATAACCTGGCAAAGCAGAACCTGATAGTAGAGATCCGCTTACATGCGGCCAGACTCAACGATGCGCCGCAGGAACCGCTGCGTCCGCTCGTCCTGCGGGTTGGTGAACAGCTCCGCGGGCGGGCCCTGCTCGACGATGGTGCCCTCCTCCAGGAAGCAGATACGGCTCGCGATATCCCTGGCGAAGCCCATCTCGTGCGTGGCCAGCAGCATGGTCATGCCTCCGGCCGCGAGTTCCCTGATCACATCGAGCACCTCGGCGACCAGTTCCGGGTCAAGCGCGCTGGTGACCTCATCGAGCAGCATGACCTGCGGCTGCATCGCCAGCGCACGGACAATCGCGACCCGCTGCTGCTGACCGCCGGAGAGCCGGTCGGGATACTCGTCGCGCTTGTCGGCTAGCCCGAACCTGGCCAGCAGCTCGAGGGCGGCATCGACCGCGGCGTCTTTCGGCGTACCCAGCGCCTTGACCGGCGCCAGGGTCACGTTCTTCAGCACCGTCATATGCGGGAACAGGTTAAAGGACTGGAAGACGATGCCCACATGGCGCCGGACCCGGTTCGCATCGACGCCGGGGGCGGTGATGTCCTGGCCCGCCAGCAGGATGCGCCCGGCGCTGATCGGCTCGAGCAGGTTGATGCAGCGCAGCAGGGTGGACTTACCCGAGCCGGATGCGCCGATAAGGCAGATGACGTCGTGCGCCGGTACCGACAGGTCGATGCCTTTAAGCACCTCGTTCGGGCCGAAGGATTTGTGCAGACCCTCGATCCTGATCGCTGCACCGCCGCCGCCAGGCGCACCGCCCGCGGCCAGGCTCCGCGGTCACCGGGCCACCCCGGCCAGCCGACGCCGCCGGTCCCGCTCGATGACCCGGTCGGTGACTCTGGCCAGCGGAATCGTCAGGATCAGGAACAAGATCGCCGCGACCGTATAGCTGGAGTAATTGAACACCGAGCTGGCGTAGATCCCGGCCGCCTGCAGCGCTTCAATGGCGCCGAGCACGCCGACCAGCGCGGTGTCCTTCTGCAGGCTGATGAAGTCGTTCAGCAGCGGCGGGATGATGTTGCGGAAGGCCTGCGGCAGGATCACGTAACGCAGCGCCGTGCCCTGTGACAGGCCGAGTGAGCGTGCCGCCGCCACCTGGCTCTGATGCACGGAGTTCAGCCCGGCCCGGTAGACCTCCGACACGTAGGCCGAGTACGACAGGGTCAGCACGGCTACGCCGTAGATGGTCGAGGACTGGTAGGAGATGACCGGCAGCCGGAGGGCGGGCACGCCGAGGCCCACTGCGTATACGACCAGCAGCAGCGGCACGCCACGGAAGAAGTCGACGTAGATCAGCGCCAGCACGCGGAACGGGAACAAGACCGGGCTCGTCGACTGCCTGACCAGCGCGATCACCAGCGCCAGGATCAGGATGAGGACCTCGGCGGCCAGGAACATCTCGATGTTCAGGAAGATCGCCTTGCCGACCGAGTAGTAGCCCTTCTTCGGATTGCCGATGAACGACTGCCACATGTCCTGCGGGCTGAAGAACGCATGCCGGAACGCCGCGCTGCCCGGCGCCAGCCAGAAGACGGACGCCAGCGCTGCCAGCACGACCAGGGTGCTGACGGTCGAGATGACTGTCGCCTTGCGGCCGCCGCCCGACAGCAGTCTCGGCCCGCGCCCGGACGCTCCGAACGGCGCCAGCCCGCCGGTCACTGCCAGACCGGCCGGCGACAGGCCGAGCGGATCGGCATTCGGACCAGGGCCGCCCGGACCCTGGTCCGGATTGATGCTCATGGGCGGCGTGCCGGTACGGCCGGGCCGTTACGGTCTGATGGTCGGGACGGTCAGGTAGATCTGCAGGTACTTCTTCTGCAGCGCGGCCAGCGTCCCGTTGGACTTGAGCGTCGCGATCGCCTTGTTGACGCAGCCGACCAGCGGGTTGCCCTTGGCGAAGACCAGGCCGTAGTGCTCGCCGGTCGCCGGGAACTGGGCCACCATCTCCGAGCCCGGCACCTGGTAAGCGGAGATGTACTGCGCAGTCGGCGTGTCGGTAACGAAGGCGTCGATCTGATGCGTCTGCAGCACCTCCTTGACCACGTTCAGCGTCTGGTACACCTTCGGAGTCGCGGACGGCTGGATCTGGCTGGCGATGAAGGCGAGGCTCGTCGTGCCGATCTGGTCGCCGTAGATATACGTCTTCAGCTGGGCAGGCGAGTGCTTGGTGGCGATCGCCGAGTGCTTCAGTGCTACCAGGGCCTGCTGTACGTCGTAGTAACCGGCCGAGAAGGTCACCGCCTGGGCCCGCTGCGGCGTGTAGGAGATCTCGTTGATGTCGAAGTCGAACTTCTTCGGTCCCGGCGAGTACGAGTTGTTGAACGGCTCGTACGCCCAGTGCACCTGTGACGGCTTGAATCCAAGCTGCTTGGCGACCGCATAGGCGACTGCGCTCTCATAGCCCTTGCCGTTCGCCGGGTTGTTGTTCTCGAACCACGGCGAGTAAACGGGCTTGTCGGTCGCGACGGTCAGTGCGCCCTTCTGGTACAGCTCGTTCTGTACGCCGGAATAAGTGCAGCTGGCCGTGCTTGCACTTGATGCTCCGCCGCTCGGTGCCGCGCTGCTGCCACAAGCCGCGAGCCCGGCGACCGCGACGGCGGTCACGGCAGCCGCAGCGAATCTCGGCTTCATCTGCCTGCTCAGCTCCCTCAAGATTTCCAGGTTCGCGCTAGCTTATCTGCCAGGCCAGGTGAACTATGCCCGCCCCGGCCGCAGACGGCCAGGGCGGGCACGGTCAAGGTGCCGGCGGCTAGTGCAGATAGTAGGGGGCAGTGCCGTAGATGTAGATCCGCGTCGGGTGGCGGCCGCCGATGTGCACGTGCCGGTGGAACCACGGCGCCGCATCCATCCAGATCCGGACGCAGCCGTGCGACGCCGGGTACCACGGAACCGGTACGTCGCCATGAATGGCGTAGGCCGTGCCGATGAAGAAGATGGGGTTGTACATCGTGCCGAGCGGAACCTTGATCCAGCCGGGCGAGAAGTAAGCGCTGTGTATTTCCCGTCGGGAGTGATGGCTGGCCCGCAGGTCGCAGTCGGGTCACCCGGACACGGGTAGTAGTAGCCACCGCCACTCGACACATGCAGGATCACCTGCCGGCTTGTTGTTCTTGTACAGAACCAGGACCTGGATCTTCTGGTTGATCTCGATCCGGTTCGCGAGCACCATGCGGATACCGCGCGTATGGCTTCTTGGGGTGGACAGCGCACGCTCAAAGGCCCGGTTGATCGGCTGCGCGGCGAGAGTCGCGCTCCATCCGCAGGCCCTGCACCTCCCGGAAAGCCCAGGCTGCCTCCTGCAAGTCCGGCCCGTACTGGCCATCGATCGGACCGGGGTAGTAGTGCAGTTCAGCCAGCCGACGCTGCACGCTGCGGACCGCGGCACCCTTCTGCCCGAGGTACAGCGGCCTGGGCGGCGGCGTATACACGCTGGCCTGGATCGCCGCCCCTGGTGCGCGGCGGCAGCGAGCTGGGTCGCACCCGCCGCTCCCGCCTGGCCGCACGCGGCCGCGCCCACCGCGGCCAGGGTCCCGGCCCCGACCATCCAGCGCCGAACCGACTGCCTCATGACTGCTCCGCTCTCAGCCGGCGCGGGCGTCCCGGCCGCTAGGACCTGACGCAAGCGCGACGGAACTATCAACGTTGACTTGTACTGATTTCTAGACGTTTCAGGGTACCCGTTGGTTGCCTGGCATTGCGGCCCTCCGGCCTGCCGGGCGAGCCGGCCCGGCCATGCCACCGCGGCGGCAGAGGTGTGCGGTCCAGCCTCGAGGGTATCTATCGCTGTTATTCGTCGCGATCACTGGCGCGGGGTCCAGTCGCACGGAAACGGGGGCAGCGGATGAGTCTCGTCAGGAAGGTCAGCGGCCAGCAGGCGGACCGCTTGGCGGGACATCTGGCCAGCAGCCTGCCGCCCGCACGCGGCCGGCCAGCCAGCACAGCGAGAAGCTCCGGCTCAGGGCGGCTGGCAGAGCGGTGAGCACTCCAGCAGACGGGCCGCCGACCGCGGCCAGAGCCGTCATGTCCGATGACCAGTCGCGCGCGGGTCTCACCGCCATGCTGGACGAACTGGCAGCGCAGCTCGGTCTTGAGCTCAAGCGGACAAAGAACGGCCCGCTGGTATGCCGGGCCGGCGTCCCTATCGAAACCTGGCGCGAGGACTACCCCTACGACCGGCTGCTGAGTCGTAAGCAGTATGAGAAAACCAAGCGGAGCCTGCAGATCGAGCTGCTCAAGCTCCAGCAATCGGTGAAGGCCACCGGCGGGCGGCTGGTCATCGTGTTCGAAGGGCGGGACGCGGCAGGCAAGGGCGGCACGATCAAGCGCTTCACCGAGAACCTCAACCCGCGCGGCGCTCGGGTCGTGGCCCTGGAGAAGCCGACCGACCGCGAGCGGGCCGACTGGTACCTGCAGCGGTATATCGAGCACTTGCCCGGCGCCGGCGAGATCGTCCTGTTCGACCGGTCCTGGTACAACCGGGCTGGAGTCGAGCGGGTGATGGGATTCTGCCAGCCCGATGACTGCATGGACTTTCTCCGGGAGGCGCCGGAATTCGAGCGGATGCTGGCCAGGGATGGCATCTCCCTGATCAAGTTCTGGTTCTCCGTCTCGCGTGCGGAGCAGCTCCGCCGTTTCGCCCGCCGTCAGCTCGACCCGGTCAAGCAATGGAAGCTCAGCACGATCGACGTTGCGTCACTCGACAAGTGGGATGAGTACACCGCCGCCAAGGAGTCCATGTTCTTCTTCACCGACATGGCCGACGCACCCTGGACCGTGGTGAAGAGCAACGACAAGAAGCGCGCGCGGCTTGAGGCGATGCGGCATGTGCTCTCCCTCTTCCAGTACCAGGGCAAGGATGCCGACCTCGTCGGCAGGCCGGACCCGCTGATCGTTGGTCCGGCCCCGTTGCTGCAGGAGCGACCCACCATCCCGTTGCTGGAGCGGACGCCGATCCGGCTGCTCGAGGAGGACCCCCTGCCGTTGCTGCAGGAGACCGTGGATCGCGCCAGCTGACGCAGACCGCAGACCGGCCGAGCTGCAACAGTCACGCCCTGGGCCAGCCCACCTCGATGACGACGCTCGGGCGGTCCAGCAGGACCAGTCCGTCGCGTTCGGCAGGCGTGCCGCCAGCCGCTGCGGCCTGCGGGTCACCCCCGGCAGCGGTTGCGTCAGCCGCCGCCGCGAGCCGGGCAGCCGCCGTCCCGGCGGTATCTCGCTGCCAGACAGTCAGCCTGACATCGCGGGTGCCGGGCCGGCCCTGCCCAGCCCACTCGAGCAGGCTCGCGGCAAGCGTGCCGGCGAGTTCGGGGCCGCCCGGCCCGTAACCGCGAACCAGGACGCCGTCGCCTGCCGGCCCCGGCTCGCTGCTGGCGGTTCCGCCGGGCAGCAGCACCGCGACGCTGAGCTTGTCCGGCTCGGCCGCGTGGCTCACCAGCCCGCCCAGGGGCGGTAGCGGGCCGCCGGCAGCCAGCTGCCCGCTACGGCCAGCAGCGTGATCCGGTCCAGCCGTGGATGCTGAAGTGTCAGCCACAGATCCGCATCGGCGAGATCGGCCAGGCTGCGCACCCTCAGCGCAGGCCGCACGTCGGTGACCGGGCCGGTCAGCGCTTGCTGGAGCGCGCCGAGGTCAGCCGGACTGCCGTCCGCGACCTGCACGCACAGGCCGGGCGCGGAGCCAAGCGGCGCTACCTGCTCAGGGCCGGAATACGCGCCCAGCATCCGGACGAAGCCGCACCGGCACGCCGACCTGCTCACCCACCGGTCTGCCTGCCGTTCCAGCGACACCGACAGCTGGATCCCGCGAACCGACAGCGGCAGCACCAGGCGGCCGGCCCTGGTGAGCTGCCTGAGCCAGGCCGGGGCGATGTCCCAGGCACCAGCGGTCACCATGATCCGGTCAAACGGCGCGCCGTCCGGGTCGCCGTATCCGCCGTCGGCGCACTGCACCCTGACCCGGTCGTAACCCGCCCGGCGCAGTCCGGACCGCGCCCTGGCCACGAGCTCGGGGTCGATGTCAACGCTGACGACCTCACCGGCCGGACCGACGATGGCGGACATCACCGCCGCGTTGTAACCGGTTCCGGTGCCGATCTCCAGTACCCGATGACCGGGCTCGAGGCCGAGCTGATCCAGCATGATCGCCATCATGGCGGGCTGCGACGAGGAGCTAACCGGCAGGCCGTCCGGGCCGCATTTGATGACGAAGGCCTCGTCGCGGTAGGCAGCGGAAGGCTCGACTTCGGGCACGAAGACGTGCCGCGGCACGCTGGCGAAGGCGCGACGCATATCCGGTGTCAGCGCCCGGCCGCCCTCGAGCAACGCAGCTGTCATCCGCGCACGCGCGGCGTCGGGATCACCCGGCTGAATTACCGCCCCCCGGCCGGCTGTGGGCTCGCGATCCTGCATATCGCGACCACCTCCTGGCCCAACGATAGGCGCCGGCCCGTGGATTAGCCCCGGTCAGCGCGCAGCCGGGAGACGGCATACAAGGCAATGGCAGCCGCGATCCCGGCGTTCAGCGATTCGGCGGGGCCGGTAATGGGGATCCTCGCGACCGCATCACAGCGCTCGGCCACCAGCCTCGACAGGCCCTTGCCTTCGGAGCCGACGACCAGGACGAGCGGTGAATCAGCAAGTTCGAGGTCGCCGATGTCGGCCGGACCGCTGCCGTCGAGGCCCACCACGAACAGGCCGTCTTGCTGGTAGGTGGTTAGTGCCCTGGTCAGGTTGGCGGTCTGAGCGACCCGGACGCTGGTAAGCGCACCAGCCGATGCCTTCCAGGCCCCGGCGGTGACTCCGGCCGAGCGACGAGCAGGCACCAGGACGCCGTGCCCGCTGAAGGCCGCCACTGACCTGGCCACCGCGCCTAGATTGCGCGGATCGGTGACGCCGTCCAGGGCCACGATCAGCGGCTGCGCACCCGCCGCGTGGGCCGCCTCGACCAGGTCGGCCGGATCGGCGTAGGAGTACCGCTTGATCCGCAGGGCAAGGCCCTGATGGATGGCCCCGCTGGTGATGCGATCCAGCTCTGACCGGCCCGCTTCCACCACCGGGATGCCGGCATCGGCCGCGAGCATCACGGCCAGTCCGATCCGTTCGTCGCTGTCCAGCCGCGGCCCGACGTGCAGGGCCGTGGCCGGTACGTGCGCGCGGAGCGCTTCCAGGACCGGATTGCGGCCGGCGACCAGTTCTGCCGCCGAACTGCCCGCCCCGCGTGATCGCGATTCCCCGCGCGCCTGGGCTGGGCGTCCGTCGCCGGCGTACCCCGCGCCGCGCCCCGGACCATCGGCGCCAGCACCGTCGTACCTGGCCGCGCGGCCTGCGGCAGCACCCCGGCGGGGGCCTGCCGCTGCCGGGCCGGTCGCCTGGGCAGCCTTCTTTGCCTGGCTCGCCTTGCGCTGGGCAGGGTGGCCGGGCCGCATCTCGGCCGGCGGGGTCGGACCCTTTCCTTCGAGCTTTCGCTTACCGTAGCCGCCGGTTCCCGGCCGCGGCTTGCCCGATTTGGTCCGTCCGCCTGGTCCGGGCGTTCGGCCCGAGGCGCGTCCGCTCACTTGCTCAGCTCCCATCGCGGCCCGCGCGGGGTGTCCTCGACGAGGACTCCCGCGGCAAGCAGCTGATCCCTGATCGCGTCCGCAGCCGCGAAATCCTTGCGGCCCCTGGCCGCCTGACGCTGCTCGAGCGCTACGCCGACCAGTGCATCTATGACCGGGCGCAGGTCATCGTCGGCTTCCCGGTGCAGCCAGGGCTCGGCCAGCGGATCAAGCCCGAGTACGCCGAGCATGGACCTGACTTCGGCAAGCCGCTTCGCAGTGCCGGCGGCATCACCGGCCGACAACGCCCCGTTCCCCTCCCGAAGGCTGTCATGGAGGATCGCGAGCGCCTGCGGTACGCCAAGATCGTCGTCCATGGCCGCGCTGAACCCGGCCGGCAGCGATGCAGCGGAGTCGGCGAGAGCCCCGGCTTCGTCGGTTCCCAGCAGCTCAGCCGCCCTGGTCACGAAGCCCTCGATCCGGCGGTAAGCGGTGGCAGCCTCGGCCAGCGCGGCCTCGGAGTAGTCGATCTCTGACCGGAAATGCGCCTGACCCAGGTAGTAACGCAGCTCGGCCGGCCGGACGCGAGTGATCATCGCATCGACAAGCAGCGAGTTGCCGAGCGACTTGCTCATCTTCTCGCCGCCGATACGCACCAGCCCGTTGTGCAGCCAGTACCGGGCGAACCCGTCCCCCGCCGCGCGGGACTGGGCCAGCTCGTTTTCGTGATGCGGGAAGATCAGGTCGATGCCGCCGCCGTGGATATCGAAGGTGCTGCCGAGGTACTTGGTGGACATCGCCGAGCACTCCAGGTGCCAGCCCGGCCGGCCCGGACCCCACGGCGTCGGCCAGCTCGGCTCGCCCGGCTTGGCTCCCTTCCAGAGGGCGAAGTCGCGCGGGTCCCGCTTATGGACCGAATCCTCGGTGTCGTTCGCCGCCCGCATGCGGTCAAGCCGCTGGCCGGACAGCGAGCCGTAACTGCCGAGCGAGGTCACATCGAAGTAGACGTCGCCGCTCGACGCGTACGCATGCCCCGACTCGATCAGCCGCTGCATCAGCACGATCATCTCGGGAACGTGGCCGGTCGCACGCGGCTCCACGTCCGGCGGCAGGCAGCCAAGCGCGTCGTAGGCACGCGTGAAGGCACGCTGGTTCCGCTCGGCAACCGCCCACCACTCGGTGTGCTCGTGACCGGCCGCGTGCAAGATCTTGTCGTCGATGTCGGTGACGTTCCGGCAGTAGGTCACCGCGTAGCCAGACGCGCGCAGCCACCGGACCAGGATGTCAAAGTTGACGCCTGACCGGATATGACCGATATGCGGAGGCGCCTGGACCGTGGCGCCGCACAAGTACAGCGAGGCTTTCCCCGGAACAAGCGGGGAGAACTCACGCACCGACCGCGCTGCGGTGTCGTACAGGCGTAGCGTCACCCGCCAAGGTTACGGGATGCGCGCGGCTGGGCGCTGACGGTGCCCATCGCGGCTACTCATACGCCACCACGTGCGCGGGGCGGACTCGCACGATCACCCGTTCCTCACCGGCCCTGGTGCCGAACGAGTTACCGGTGTACTTCACCGCCAGCTCCTCGATGAGCTCGGCCTTCGGATCGTCGGTGATAGCGGCAGTACCGCGGATCTCCGCGTAACGGTACGGGCTGGCGGCATCGGTGATGAGCACGCTGAGCCGGTCGTCAGCCCCCAGGTTCGCGTACTTTCGCCTGCCCTTGATGGTGGAGAACAAGATGTCGTCGCCGTCGCGCTTGACCCACACGACGCTAACCTGTGGGCTGCCGTCGGGCTCGATCGTGGCGACCATCGCGAAGTTCGCCCCGTCGGCGAGCTCTCGGGCCAGCTCGGGCAACGCTGCCATGGACCGCTCCTGTCTTTTTGCGGTGGCGCCGTGCGGACGCCTGCCGATTGCATTATCAGCCGTCCCGTACGGTGAAGCCGTGGGGGCAGACTCAGGCGCGGGGCGCAAGCCGGATCCGGACCGGCTCTCCATCGTGCGCCGACGGGCCGTGCTGATCACCGGCGCGGTGGTTCTGGTCGCGGCGAGCGTCATCGCGGTCGCGGCGTACCGCGCTGATCCCGGTCGGTCGGGCCATCGGGCCAGCGCGGGTCACCATGCTGGTGGCGCCGGCGGGACTGACGTTCGACGGCCGGCGCAGCAGCGGCTGGGTCCGGTGCTGCTGGTACCCGGCTACGGCGGCGACACCAGCTCGCTGCAGCCGCTCGCCGCCCGGCTTCGCGCGGCCGGCCGGACTGCGACAGTGCTGCAGCTCCCCGGCGCTGGCACCGGCAGCCTGATCGCCGACGCGGCGGTGCTGAACGCGGCTGTCAGCCGGGACCTGAAACGCGGGGCACCATCGGTAGACGTGATCGGCTACTCAGCCGGCGGTGTGGTGGCGCTCCTGTGGGCGCAGCGGGATGGCGGGTCAGCGAAAGCGCGGCGGGTCATCACTCTGGGCGCGCCGTTTCACGGTACCCAGCTCGCGGCAGCGGCAGCGGCCTTCGTGCCTGGCGAGTGCCCGGCAGCATGCCGGCAGCTGGTACCCGGCAGCAAGCTGCTTGCAAGCCTTACAGCCGCTGATTCCGCCGGGACTCCACGCTGGCTGTCGCTGTGGACCACCGATGACGCTGTGGTCCAGCCGCCCGATTCCGCCAAGCTGGCCGGCGCCGTCAACGTGCCAGTGCAGTCGCTGTGCCCGGCGGCGCGCATCAGCCATTCGCAGCTGCCCACGAATCCGGTGGTCGAAGCCATCGTGATGCGGGCGATCGGCGCCGGGCCGCTGCGCCAGCCGTCGGCAGCGGCCTGCCGCGCATCCGGCTAACAGCCATCACGCACGGCCGTCGGCTCGCGCAGGCACCCAGAGCAACCGTCGGCCGGTATATCCGCGGCGCCCCGCCGCGCTCTCCCATCGCAAGATCGTGCTGGTTTCGTTGCGGCGAAAGCGACAAAATGCCCGCCTGAATGACCGCAACCGACATTGTGCTCGGCCGGCACCTGATGCTGCGGCGCCGGCAATATGCTGCGGTGCGGGCAATCGTTTGACGTTTAATCCTTCGATCTCTAAGCTTTAGCCTGCCGGGTGCGGGTTCCGCTCGGTGAGCTGACCTAGTCGGATGAAGGGCATGGCGATGAGCGACTTTCAGCAGGTGCCGGACGACCTCGCGATGACATACGGCCGCTACCCGGACCTCGACGGCCGGACCGCAGTCGTCACGGGCGGGTCACGCGGGATAGGTGCGGCCACCGCTGCCGCATTCGCCGCGAACGGCGCGGCGGTAGCGGTCGTCGGCCGGGACGAGGCGGCGCTCGAAGCCGTTGCGAGCGGCATTAACCGGCGCGGCGGGCGGGCAATCTGGGTAGCAGCCGACTGCACCATGCCCGCCGAGCTAGCGGGCCTGGCCGAGACGGTGACGGCACAGCTCGGCCCGGCGGTGATACTCGCCGCGTTCGCCGGCGGCAACGGCATGCCCGTACCCACCGAGCGGGAAACGGCCGCCCACTGGCGCGAGGTCATCGAGACCGACCTCAACTCGACGTTCTACACCGTCGGCGCGTTCCTGCCAGCGATGCTCGAGCGCGGCGGCGGCACCATCGTCACGATGGCATCTGCCGCGGCCCGTCAGCCGGCCCGGTCGGCGGCGGCCTACGCCGCAGCCAAAGCCGGCGTGATCGCCTTCACCCGGCATCTGGCCAGCGAGCTGGGCCAGCGCGGGGTGCGGGTCAACTGCGTCGCACCGTCCGCGGTAGAGAACGACAAGATGCGCGATTGGATGTCCGCAGAGCAGCGCTCGGCACTGGGTGCCAGCTTCCCGCTGGGCCGCATCGGGCAGCCGGCCGATGTCGCTGCTGCCACGCTGTTCCTTGCATCCGAAGCGTCGTCCTGGATCACCGGGGCGACGCTGGACATCGCGGGCGGGAAGATCATGGTCTAGGCATGCCGTCAGAAGCCAGGCCCCAGATCGGCTCGGTTCGGGTTCACTGTGCCCCGTGCTGCGCTGGCCCAGCTCCAGGCGTATTCAGGATCTTCCGCGACGCCAGCCGGCTCGGCCAGCAGCAGGGGCCGGAAAGTATCGATCATCACCGCAGTCTCGTCGGTCGTGGTCTTGCCCTCGGCAACGCCCTGGATGACAGCCTCGACGGCACCTGGCTGCGGGCCGTGCGTAAAGCCCGACGGATGCAGGGTGATGGAACCGAGGCCGACACCTGACCCCTTCCGGGCGGAGTAGTCTCCGGCGACGTAGTACATCATCTCGTCGGAGTCGACGTTGTGATGGTTGTACGGGATCGGCACTGCCTCGGGATCGAAATCCAGCGGCCGGGGGCAGAACGAGCAGATCACGAAGTTCGGTCCCTCGAACGTCTGGTGGACTGGCGGCGGCGCATGCGTGCGCTTCACGATCGGCTCGAAGTCGGCGATATTGAACGCGTACGGATACAGGTAACCGTCCCAGCCGACCACGTCGAACGGGTGGAATGCATACGTCAGCCTGGTCAGGCCGCCCCGGTTCCTGACGATGACGGGAACGTCCTCCCCGTCGGCCAGCAGCGGGCCAGCCGGGCCGCGGAGGTCTCGCTCGCAGTACGGCGCGTGCTCCAGGAACTGGCCGTAGGAGGACAGGTACCGCCGCGGCGGCCGGATGTGACCGCGCGCCTCTACCACGAGGGCGTGCAGATCGTCGCCCGTGGGCAGCCAGCGGTGAATGGTGCCCCGCGGGACGATGACGTAGTCGCCAGCGCCCGCCTCGATAGTCCCGTAGACCGACTCGAACCTGGCCGACCCGGAACGCAGGTAGACGGCCTCGTCGCCGACCGAGTTCCGGTAAAGGTCGGAGGCAGCATCGGCGGCGGCGAACGAGATCCGCACATCGTCATTGGCCATCAGCAACTGCCGGCCCAGGACCAGATCTCCGCCCGACACCAGGTCCTGGGTGCGGTAATGGCGAGGAAGCAGCGGGTGGTTCGGAGACAGCTGGGTCTCGCCCGCGTCGTCGCGCAGGCCCTCGCTCTTCACGATGGCCGTCGGCGGATGCTCGTGGTAGAGGAGTGAGGAGTCGGAGGCGAACCCCTCCTCGCCCATCAGTTCCTCGGCATAGAGATTGCCCGCCGGACCGCGGAAGCGGACGTGGCGCTTCCGCGGAATCTCGCCAGCTACCCGGTAGTACGGCATACCGTCTCCTTTGACGCCATGTACGCAACTCAGTCGATCGTGCTCGCGCCAGTGCGAGCCCGGTGGCCGCGAGACGGCGCGCGACTCGCCGACCGCCGGGGTTGTCACCTGCTTGCGGCACCGCCCGTTCCTGACTATAAGGGGAACGCAGTCACATCAACGCTGCCAGGAAGTACACCCTCGGAGCCGATGAGCGAGCGGAAGTTATGAGTGACACTTTGCCAGCGTCCACTGTCCAGCACGGGGAAGGCCCACGCGCACTTCGGATACTCGGCCTGGTGGCCGTGTGCGCCGGACTGGCGGGCCTGGCCGCGGGTACTTTCCTGCTGTCCTATCACGGCATTCACGCAATCGCGCTGCAAGCCGGCATCAGCCCTCGGCTAGCCCGGGGCTATCCGCTGCTGCTCGACGCAATGCTGGTCGTCGTGCTCGCCGCGGTGCTGTTCTTGCGTGGCGCCGGCGGCCCGAGCAAAGCGCTGGCGTGGCTGACGCTACTGGCATTGCTGGGCGCGACAGCTGGCGCCGACGCGTTGCACGCGGCCAAGGACCGGTTGCCTACCAGGGCCGCGGAGATCACCGCTGCCGTGCTGCCGTGGGTACTGGTGCTCCTGGCGTTCGTGCTGCTGCTCGCGATGTTGCGGCATGCCCGCCTGCGGCGACTCGGCGCCGAGGATGCTCGGATCGCCGCCGCGGAGCAATCGCTGCTGTCAGCACAGCTGAACCGAGAGCAGGACGTCGAGGCGCCGACGAGGCAGCCAGCCACCGCTCCGGACCTGCTGCCCGGATTCCGGAGCCTGCCCGGCCAGGCAGCGTCACCGGCTCCGGCGGATGCGGCGGCACAGCCGGACAGAGCCGCGGTGCTGCCGCAGGACGTGACCAGTCCGGACGCTCAGGACGCCACCACCGCGGGTACCCAGGACGCCACCGCCGCGGATACGCAGGACGCCACTACCGCGGGTACCCAGGACGCCACCGCCGCGGATACGCACGGCCCGACCACGCACGACCCGACCGTGCCCGACGTGGCGGCACAGCATGCCGCCGACGATGCCGCGGCGCCGAACATAGCTCGCGCCGATGATGATGCGCAGTCCAGCCGCGAGACCGCCAGGCAGCCCACGTTCTCGGTGCCCCGGCAGCGCGCGCCGTCCGCAGCCGCTGACCTAGCCGCCGCAGACCTCGCCGCCAAGGCAGACCTCGCGGCCAAGGCAGACTTCACGGGCGCGGCAGACCCAGCGGCGGGCGCCGACCTTGCGATCGACACTGACATGTCGCCCGACGATCCGAGCAGCGACGAGACGGCAATGGAGCTGGCCCTGCCTCCGGCCGTAGCATCCTCCGCGCGCGGCGAGTCCGGCGCCGGCCCGGCGGCCGGGCCCGAACGAGCTGCCGATTCCTACCAGATCGGAACAGACGGACCGGCGCAGACAGTTGTCGCTGGCGACAGCGCCGACGTGCCGGCCCCGCCGTTCAGCACCCTCAGTCCGGCGCCGATGAGCAGCACGGAGAGCGCCGACCCGGATATGCCGGTGTTCCACCGGATTTCAAGCTCGCCGGTACCGCCTGCCGGGATGTGACAACACGCCCGCGGACGCGCGGCGGCATCCCTCGGAGGGTCGGATCGACAGCGACTGGCCAGACCGGCAAGCGTGCTCAGGCCCGAGACCCGAGGCCGTCAGCACAATCGGGCGCGGCATGTCAGCAGGTTTCGCGGTGCGGACCGGGGGCGCTGCTGCCAGCCGGCCAAGCATCACTGCGTGCGGCCGAGGATCGCCGTGGCGATCGCGGCAATGCCCTCGCCGCGCCCGGTCAGGCCTAGCCCGTCCGACGTCGTCGCCGACAGGCTGACCTGGACTCCGCCCAGTGCTGCCGACATGGCCTGCTGTGCTTCGTCTCGCCTGGCGGAGATCCGCGGCCTGTTGCCGATGATCTGAACGGCCACGTTTCCGATCTGGAAGCCCGCCGCAGCAGTCAGCCTGGCGCTCGCGGCAAGGAGCGCGGTGCCGGACGCACCAGCCCACTCTGGCCGGTCAGTGCCGAACTGACCGCCGAGGTCGCCCAGGCTTGCCGCGGAAAGCAGCGCGCTGCATGCGGCATGCGCGGCGACGTCACCATCCGAATGACCGGTCAGCCCGTCCTCATCCGGCCAGAACAAGCCGGCCAGGTACAACGGCCTGCCCTTGCCTACCGGATGAACGTCGACGCCGATGCCGACTCGCGGCAGCAAGTCGGCCATCAG
This sequence comes from uncultured Actinomycetota bacterium, assembly GCA_963795265.1. Lineage (GTDB taxonomy): Bacteria > Actinomycetota > Actinomycetes > Streptosporangiales > Streptosporangiaceae > JAJYUU01. Next base: position 407,061 of record CAWCHF010000023.1, read on the forward strand.
CGGTCAGGAGGCGAGGATCTCGTCGAGAAGAGCCTCGGCCTTGTCCTCGTTCGTCTTCTCGGCCAGTGCGAGCTCGCTCACGAGGATCTGCCTGGCCTTGGCGAGCATGCGCTTCTCGCCAGCCGACAGGCCGCGCTCACGGTCGCGGCGCCAGAGGTCGCGAACTACTTCAGCTACCTTGTTGACGTCGCCAGACGCGAGCTTCTCGAGGTTGGCCTTGTACCGGCGAGACCAGTTGGTCGGCTCCTCGGTATACGGAGCGCGGAGCACCTCAAAGACGCGCTCCAGCCCTTCCTGCCCGACCACGTCCCGCACGCCGACGAGCTCAGCGTTGTCGGCGGGAACACGCACAGTCAGGTCGCCCTTGTCGACCTTGAGCACGAGGTAGGTCCTATCCTCACCCTTGATCGAACGGGTCTCGATCTCTTCGATCCGAGCAGCCCCATGGTGGGGGTAGACGACGGTGTCGCCGACCTTAAATGACATGTGGCATGTACCCCTTCCGCTGAAGACCATCTTACCACGTTCGTCACGGGCGATTAGCCGTCGTTAGCGGCAAAGGTGCAGGTCAATGGCGCAGTTGCCAAGCCCGGATATTGACCAGCGCAAAGACCCGCCGTCGGCATCGGATCCGGCCTGGCTTATCCGGGCTGCGGCTGGGCACGTCGTCAGGACATGACAGCCGAGGTTGCGGCGACCCGCCGACATGATCATCCCAGCTGGCCCGACGGCGCGCGAACTGCTTTTAGGGGCCGTGGGCTGTTCGGCGGGTGGTGACACTGGCTCATACTGAGAAGAGACGGTCGCTCCTGCCGGAGAGGTAGACGTTTGAACCCAGGCGGCGAACCGGAACGGGACGATACGGGCCTGCCACCGGTCGACATCGAGATTCCCGACGATGCGCGGGAACTCGACCGTGACGTGCAGGCGTATTACCGCGAGCAGCGAGCCCACCGGCGGCAGCGGCGGCGGAGCCGGCTGAACGGCTTCCTCGGCCGGGACGGCATCGTGCTGCCGTTGCTGGCCTGCTGCCTCATCCTGGCCCTTATCACCGGCACCTTGCTAACCGTGTTCACGGCGGCGTCCGACCGGGGCTTCCCGAGCCTGCCGGGGGCAGGCGGGCAGCCCGGCAGCACCGGCGCGGCCAGGACCGGCTCGGCCAACGGCGGTCACGCTAGTAGCGGCCCGGCCAGCACAGGTTCCGCGACCTCCGGCCCGGCCAGAGCTGGTTCCGCCCGAGCCGGCTCCGCTGGGCCAGCCGGGAACCAGCGGGCGGCCGGTCCGGCCAACCCCATTCCGCTGCCGGCGGCCACCCTCCAGGTCGGCGGACGGCTGGTCCGGCTGGGCAGCCTCAAGCGGGCCATGCTCCTGCTCGTGCCACCGAACTGCAGGTGCACGGCGGCAGTGACCGCGCTCGCCCGGCTCGCCGCGACCAGCAGCGCCACGGCCTACCTGGTCACTCCGGCTGGCGGGGTTACGGGCGCATCAGGGCTGGCCAGCACGGTTAACCGGCGGCCTCCGGCCAGAATCTCCATCGCGGTCGACTCCGGTGGCGCTCTTCGCCGGTATCAGCACGGGCTGACTGCCATCCTGATCGGACCGCATCACGCCGCGGCCGTCGCGAGCCAGCTGGGATCGGATGGCAACTTCAATCATTTGCGGCGAGGGCTGACGAGCTGAGCCGAGGCGCAGCCGCACCTCGCAACGGCCGGGCCGGCGCCAGCGCCAGCTAGCCAGGTGGCTACGCTTTGCGACGTCTCAAGGACGTCCTCACACGAGGGGAGCATGCCGTGATCCGGAGCGGCTGGGGAAGCGCACTGCCGCGTCGGCTGGTGCTGGTGGCGGCTGCGGCGCTGATTCCGGTTCTGGCCGGCTGCGAAGCCGGCAATAACGCGCCGACACTGCAGTTTCACCCCCCGACAGACGCGGCCGCCGCGGTCGTGGGCCAGCTATCGATCAAGAACGTGTTCGTGCTCGGCGCTCCCATCGGCTTCAGCCTGCGGAAGGGTCAGTCGGCCAGCCTGTTCCTGGCTCTGGTCAACGACGGCGCACCAGACACCCTGACGAGCATCACGGCGCCCGGTACCGCGGCGTCGGTCACCCTGCCTCCGGGCGGCATCCTGGTCCGGTACCAGCATCCGGTGCTGCTGACCGGGCCCAAGCCGGCGGTGTTCCTAACCGGCCTGACCCGGAGTGTCACCGGCGGCTCGAACATCAAGCTCGTGCTGACCTTCCGCAATGCGGGGCCGATCACCCTGGTGGTACCGGTGATGGCGCGAGCCGCGCACTATGTCACCTACGGCACGCCGCCGAGCCCGACGCCGCGGGCTAGCACCACCAGGCGGCACGCGGGCGGCGCGGTGTCGCCATCACCCAGCCCGACGGTCAGCGGGCTGTCGCCATCACCTACCCCGACGACAAGCCCGTCCCGCTGACAGGGAAATCCGGCTAGAACTCCGTATCCGGCCGGCCGCAGACGCGGCGAAGACAGCGTCTGCGTGACGAGGGTGGTCGTACTCAGGTCAGCCGACTGGCTCGAACTTATAGCCGAGCCCCCGGACCGTCACGATGTGCCGCGGGTTGGTGGGTTCGGTCTCGATCTTGGCGCGCAGCCGCTTGACGTGCACATCGAGCGTCTTGGTATCCCCGACGTAGTCCGCACCCCAGACCCGGTCGATCAGCTGCATCCGGGTGAGCACCCGGCCAGCGTTCCGGAGCAGAACCTCCAGCAGCTCGAATTCCTTCAGCGGGAGCTGTACCTGCTGGCTGCGGACGGTCACCACGTGCCTGTCTACGTCCATCCGGACCGGCCCGGACTCCATGATGGAGCTGACGGTCTCCTCGGAGTCGCCGCGCCGGCGCAGCACCGCGCGCATCCTGGCGACAAGTTCCCGGGATGAGAACGGCTTGGTCACGTAGTCGTCCGCGCCCAGCTCGAGTCCCACTACCTTGTCGATCTCGCTGTCCTTGGCGGTCAGCATGATCACCGGCACGTTGGATCGCTCCCGCAACGTCCGGCAGACCTCACTGCCCGGCAGACCGGGCAGCATGAGATCGAGCAGCACCAGGTCGGCGCCGGTGCGGTCAAACGTCTCGATCGCGTCGGGGCCCGTCGGGCACACCGCGACCTCGAAACCTTCCTTGCGCAGCATGTACGACAGCGCGTCGCTGAACGATTCCTCGTCCTCGACTACGAGCACCCGAGTCACTTGACTGCCTCCCTGACAGATCGCGCTGTTGCGTGGTCCGTATGCGCCGAAGTGCGGCCGCTCGAAGCCGTGTTGCCGGGCGTGCCCGCCGCCCTGCCAGCGGATGCCGACGAGCCGGTAGCTGGCGCCGTGTGCCTGGGCCGGATCGGCAGCTTCAAGGTGAATGTAGACCCGCCGCCCTCCTGACTCCAGACCATCACGTTGCCGCCATGGGCCGCGGTGACGTGCTTGACGATGGCAAGTCCAAGACCCGTGCCGCCGGTCGCCCGTGACCGCGCCGGATCGACCCGGTAGAAGCGCTCGAAGATGCGCTCACGATCACGTTCGGGGATGCCAATGCCCTGGTCGGTCACGCTGATCTCGGCCATCCAGCCGGCGGCCGTCCGGGTGGTGACCAGCACCCGCGTCCTGTCCGGGCTATAGGCGACCGCGTTCTCCAGCAGGTTCCGCAGGGCAGTGACCAGGAGATCTTCGTCGCCCAGAATGGTGATGCCGCGCTCGCCGGTCACCTCAAGCGAGATCCCCCGCGCCGTGGCGCGCATCCGGCAGCGATCAAGCGCCTCGGCGACCACGTCGTCGAGGACAACCGGGCTCGGATCCGGCACCGGCTCGGCCGCCTGGATCCGGGACAGCATGATGAGGTCCTGGACCAGGTCGGTGAGCCGGGATGCTTCCTGCCTCATCCGGCCGGCGAAGCGGAGCACCGCCTCGGGATCGTCGGCCGCTTCCTCGACGGTCTCGGCCAGCAGGGCGAGCGCACCGACCGGGGTCTTGAGCTCGTGGCTGATGTTCGCCACGAAATCGCGGCGCACCTCGTCCACCCGGCGGCTCTCGGTCTGGTCTTCGGCCAGCAGGAGGATCAGGCCGCCGTCACCAACCGCGGGGCCAAGTGGCGCGACCCGGACCGCGAAGCTCGTCGCCCGGCCATTGAAGCGGCTGGTCATGATGTCGATCTCGCCCTCACGGGGCATGCCTTCACGGCGCACCTGGCGGGCCAGCGCCAGCAGTTCTCCGACGGCCAGCCGGTCGTCATCGACAAGGCCGAAGTCGCGCGCGGCGACGCTGGAACTGAGGACGCGGTCGTCGCTGCCCAGCACGACCGCCGACGACAGGAGCACGGCGAGTACGGAGCTGACCCCAGCGGGAAGCTGGCCCTCCAGAACCTGGCCGGAGTCTGGCATGTCCGAAGACATGACTGCTTGCACCCCCATCTCCACGGTTTGATGTTATGCGCGCTGCCTGATCTTCGCCCACCGCTGGGCGCCGCTACCTGCGGCTATTCGCCGAATGTTCACGACTGCGACAGCTATCGTCCATGTCGATTCTGCCGCCCGGGTGCCGATGCGCCGAACATAACCCGGCTTCGCGGCCGCTGGCTAGGGCTGGGCTGGCGCCCGGTGAATCCCCTGGCCCGGATTCGAGCAGCGCCCGGCAGGGTCCCGGGCCAGCAGGACACGGGCCGATGCGCCGTGGCGAGCTACCGGCCTTGTGTCCGCACGGTCTCGGCCGCTGCTGCGGCTGCCTCCGGATCCAGGTAGCGCCCGCCGGCGGTCCGCGGCCGGAACGCCTGGTCCAGCTCATAAACCAGCGGCATCCCAGTCGGTATGTTCAGCTCGGCGATATCAGCATCGCTAATCCCGTCCAGGTGCTTCACTAGCGCGCGCAGCGAGTTGCCATGCGCTACTACCAGGCACGTCCGGCCTTCGGCAAGCTGCGGAATGAGCACGTCGTGCCAGTACGGCATCAGCCTGCGCACGACATCGCGCAGGCACTCGGTCCTGGGCAGCAGCTCGTCTGGCAGCAGGGCATATCGCGGGTCACCCGCCTGCGACAGCGGATCGTCGTCAGGCAGCGGCGGCGGCGGCACGTCATAGGAGCGGCGCCAGGTCATGAACTGCTCGTCGCCGTACTGCTGCCTGGTCTGAGCCTTGTCCTTGCCCTGCAGGGCGCCGTAGTGGCGCTCGTTCAGGCGCCAGGAGCGCTGCACCGGCAGCCAGCTCAGCCCGGCTGTATCAAGCGCGATATTGGCCGTCTGAATCGCCCGGCTGAGCAGCGAGGTGTGCACGATATCCGGCCGGAGGCCGGCTGTGGTCAGCTGCTGGCCCGCGCCTTCGGCCTCAGCTCTGCCCCGTTCGGACAGACTGGCATCCACCCAGCCGGTGAACAGCCCCTTCGCGTTCCAGTCGCTCTCACCATGCCGGACCAGGACCAGGGTGCTCATGGCCGGAATCCTAGCCTGGCCAGGCGCCGGCGGCCGACCCGCGATGACAGCTGGCGCCAAATACCTACAAATCATGTGGGTAAAAGAGAGTTTCCGCAGGTCAATGCCGTAAATCTGGCATGCCGTCCGGGAACATGCGGCCCGCCTCGTGGGTTGGTCCCTTCCGGAGGTGCATGCCAGTGCCGCGACGCTATCCACGGCGGATCGCGACCGTCAGCGTTCACACATCGCCGCTTGAGCAGCCGGGGACCGGCGACGCAGGCGGCCTTAACGTGTATGTGGTGGAAGTCGCCAGGCGGCTGGCCGAGCGCGGTGTCGAGGTCGACATCTTTACCCGGGCCGTCTCCAGGGACCAGCCACAGGTCGCCGAGCTTGCTCCTGGCGTGCTGGTGCGGCATCTCGCCGCCGGGCCTTTCGAGGATCTGGACAAGTCCGATCTTCCTGGTCAGCTATGCCAGTTCACCTTCGAGCTGCTCCGGACCGAGGCCGAGCACGCGCCCGGACGTTACGACCTTATTCATGGTCATTACTGGCTATCTGGCCAGGTGGGTGCGGTGGCGAAGGAGCGCTGGGGTGTGCCGCTTGTGCAGTCCATGCATACCCTCGGCAAGGTGAAGAACGCCGCTCTCGCGGCGGGCGACGCTGCCGAGCCGGCCGTCCGGCTGCGTGGCGAGGCCGAGGTCGTCGCTTGCGCCGACAGCCTGGTGGCCAACACTGACGACGAGGCACAGCAGCTCATCGGTCACTACGATGCTGATCCTGCTCGGGTGACCACCATCAACCCCGGCGTTGACCTGTCGGTCTTCCGGCCAGGGTCGCAGAGCCAGGCGCGCCAGCAGCTGGGCCTGCCGGCGGATGGCGTGGTCCTGGTCTTTGCCGGCCGGGTACAGCCGCTGAAAGCGCCGGACATTGTCTTGCACACCGCGGCCCAGCTGATCAAGGACGATCCTGGCCTGGCCGGCCGGCTTACCGTCGCCTTCGTCGGCGGCCCGAGCGGCACCGGCCGTAACGATCCTGACGGGCTCATCGAGCTGGCCGGCAGGCTCGGCCTGACCGGCCTGGTCCGGCTGGAGCCGCCCTGCCCGCAGCGCGAGCTCGCACAGTGGTACCGGGCCGCGACGCTGGTCATGGTGCCGTCATATTCCGAGTCCTTCGGCCTGGTCGCGATGGAAGCACAGGCTTGCGGTACGCCGGTGGTAGCCGCAGCGGTCGGCGGGCTCCGCACCGCCGTGCGGCACGGACTGTCCGGCGTCCTGATTGACTCGCACGACCCCGGCCATTACGCCCGCGCCGTCCGCGACCTGCTCGGCGCGCCGGGCACGCTCGCGAAGCTGCGGCACGGCGCCAGGGAGCACGCCGCCAAGTTCGGCTGGTCCGCGACGGTGGACGCGCTGCTGCAGTTGTATGCGACGGTTACCGAGGCAGCCGCGGTAGACGCGTGACCGGGCTCCCGCCCGCCGCGGCACTCGGCGCAGCACTGGCCAGTCTCGGCGTCAGCTACGAGTCGCCGGAGCCCGGCAGCTACCTGGTCCGGCTGCCCGGCCAGCACAAGCTGCAGACCATGGCCTGGCTGATCGCGGGCACGCACAGCCTGCACGTGGAGGCATTCTTCTGCCGCCAGCCGGACGAGAACCACGCCCAGTTCTACCGGTTCCTGCTGGAGCACAATGCCCGGATGTACGGGATCAGCTTCGCGCTTGACCCGGTCGGTGATGTGTACCTGGTCGGCAGGATGCCGCTGGAGTCCATCAGCGTCGCTGAGGTTGACCGGCTGCTCGGCTGCCTGCTCAGCTATGCCGACGACACCTTCGACCAGGCGCTGATGCTCGGCTTCGCGTCAGCCATCCGCAAGGAGTACGCCTGGCGCGTCAAGCGCGGCGAGAGCCTGGCGAATCTGCACGCGTTCGGCAGGCTCACCGGCGCGGGTCCGCACCCAGCCGACGGACCCCGGCTCGGTGATCAGCCCGGCTGACGGGCAGCGGTCAGCTGGGCGGCCGGCTGAAGGGCAGCGGTCAGCTGGGCGGCCGGCTGACAGACTGACGGACTAAGCGGCCGAGGGAGGACGCCATGAGCCAGCCGGCGGATCCGGCCGCGGCCTCCTTCGAGGTCTTCGGCACGACCGCGGTTCTCGTAGTCACCGAGCCGGATGCGATCGAGGGTGCCCGTGCACTGGCCGAACAGGTGCTGGCAGAGGTTGACCTGGCCTGCAGCCGGTTCCGGCCCGATTCCGAGCTCGTCAGGCTCAACGCGGCGGCGGGCCAGCGGGTCGCCATCAGCGCCACATTTGCCGACCTGCTCGCCGCCGCGATCCGGGCCGCCGAGCTGACCGATGGCGATGTTGATCCCACCTGCGCACTGGCACTGACCGGCCTCGGTTATGACCGCGACTTCGCCGAGGTTCGGGCCGCGGCTGCCGGTCCGCGGCGGGCCGATAGCCCAGCCGGCCCGGTGCCGGGCTGGCGCACCATTCACCTCGACAAGACGAAGCAGCAGGTGCGGGTGACTCACGGTGCGCAGATCGACCTCGGCGCTACCGCCAAGGCCTGGGCCGCAGACAGGTGCGCCGAGCTGATAGCCAGCCGCCTCCACTGCGGCGTGCTGGTCAGCCTGGGCGGCGACGTCGCAGTAGCCGGGTCGCCGCCAGCCGACGGCTGGCGGATAAGGGTCACAGACGATCATGCGGCACCTTCATCCGCGCCTGGGCAGACCGTCGCGATCAGGGCCGGCGGCCTGGCCACGTCAAGTACGACAGTCCGAACCTGGACGGTCGGCGGCCAGCGTGTGCATCACATCATTGACCCGGCCACGGGCGAGCCGGCCCAGCCCTGCTGGCGCACCGTCAGCGTCGCAGCAGCCACCTGCACTGACGCGAACACAGCCAGCACGGCCGCTATTATTCGCGGTGCGGCCGCGCCCGGCTGGCTCACTAGCGCAGGTCTCCCGGCGCGGCTAGTCCGCGACGACGGGACAGTGCAGACTACGGCTGGCTGGCCGCTTGACGACTAGAGACCCGACGAGGCATCGTGACCGGCGCAATCGTGGTGAACTCTTCCACTCCGCTGTGGTACGCCACCTAGCCCGGTCGCGAGCAGCCGCGACCTGAACTGAGACTACGGAGGCAGCATGGGTCCACTCAGCGGCGTGCGGGTGGTCGAGATCGCCAGTCTCGCGCCAGCTCCTTTCGGCTGCATGATCCTTTCTGATCTCGGCGCCGACGTACTGCGGGTAGACCGAGCCGAGCGGTGCGGCCCTGATGCACGCCAGCCGGCTGATCCGCTCAGCCGCGGCCGCCGCTCGCTGGGCCTGAACCTGAAGGACCCGGCCGCAGTCGAGCTGCTGCTCAGGCTGATCGAGGACGCGGACGTGCTGGTCGAAGGATTCCGGCCGGGCGTGGCCGAGCGACTCGGCTTCGGACCCCAGGTCTGCGCCGGCCGCAATCCCGGCCTGATCTTTGCGCGGATGACCGGCTGGGGCCAGGACGGGCCGCTGGCTGCGACCGCGGGGCATGACATCGACTACATCGCCATCTCCGGCGCGCTGAGCACCGTCGGCCGTGCGGGTGAGCCGCCCGTCCCGCCGGTCAACCTGCTCGGCGACTTCGGCGGCGGCGGCATGCTGCTGGCGCTCGGCATCCTGGCCGCGCTCGTCGAACGGGTGGGCAGCGGACTGGGTCAGGTCGTCGATGCCGCCATGGTCGACGGCTCGGCGTTGCTCACCTCGTTTGTCTACGGCTTGCGGGCCACCGGCGGCTGGCAGGACCAGCGCGGCAGCAACCTGCTCGACGGCGGAGCCCCGTTCTATGACACCTATCCGACCGCCGACGGCGAATTCATGGCCGTCGGCGCGCTTGAGCCGCAGTTCTACGCCGCGCTGCTGACCGGCCTCGGCCTCGCCGATGCCGGGCTGCCGGGCCAGCACGACCGGGCAGGCTGGCCGGTGCTGCGGCAGGCGTTCGGGCAGGCATTCGCCAGCCGGAGCCGCGCCGACTGGGAGCAGGTGTTCGCCGGGACCGACGCCTGCGTATCGCCGGTACTGAGCCTTGCCGAGGCGCCGCTGCACCCGCACGCCGTGGCCAGACATGCGTTCGTGGACGTCAGCGGGCTGACCCAGCCCGCTCCGGCGCCGCGGTTCGGCCGGACTGTGGCGGCCGCGCCGGCCGCGCCGCCACGCCCCGGTGCCGATACCGACACCGTGCTCACGACACTTGGCCTGACCGCGCCCGACATTGCCGACTTGCGCGCGCGGGGCGTGATTGGCTAGCACGAGCCCGCACGACCGGGAGATCCTGCGCCTCGCCCTGCCCGCCTTCGGGGCGCTGGTCACCGAGCCGCTGTTCCTGCTCGCCGACGCTGCCATCGTCGGGCGACTGGGCACGGCACCGCTTGGCGGCCTCGGTGTTGCCAGTCAGGCTCTGACCACGCTGGTCGGCGTTTCGATCTTCCTGGCCTACGGCACTACCGCGGCGGTCGCCCGCCAGGTCGGAGCCGGTCACCGTCGGGCCGCCATCCGGCAGGGTATCGATGGCCTGTGGCTGGCGGCGCTGATCGGAGTGGTGGTGCTGGCGGCGGGCTGGCCGGCTGGCCCGCGGATCGTCACGGCCTTCGGCGGTACCGCTGCTGTCAGCCACCAGGCCATCATCTACCTGCGGATCAGCCTGATCGGCGCTCCTGCGATGCTGTCCGTGCTTGCGGGCACCGGGGTGCTGCGCGGTCTGCAGGACACTCGCACGCCACTGCTCGTCGCGGTTGCCGCTAACGCGCTGAACATCGGACTGAACGTCACGCTGGTGCTCGGCCTGCACTGGGGCATCGCGGGCTCGGCCTGGGGCACCGTGATCGCCCAGACAGCAGCCGCGGCGGCGTACCTGGTGGTGGTCGCGCGCGGATCGCGGCGCGCAGGCGTCAGCTTCAGGCCGAACCTGCCAGGCATCCGGACCGCGGCCTTCGCCGGAGCGTCGCTGGTACTGCGTACCCTGGCGCTGCAGGCCGTGCTGGTCCTGATGACAGCCATCGCGGCGCGGCAGTCTGACGCGGCCATCGCCGCGCATCAGGTCGCCATGCGGATCTGGAGCCTGTTCGTCTTCGCCCTGGACGCTATCGCGATCGCTGCCCAGGCCATCACGGGCAGGTGCCTCGGGCCGGCGACGTCGCGGGCGCCCGCGCGGCCACCCGCCGGATGATCTGGTGGGGCGGCATATACGGCGCGATCTTCTCGGTCGTGCTGCTGGCGATCAGGCCGCTGCTGCCCGGCCTGTTCGGCGTTACGCCGCAGGTGCGGAGCCTGCTGCTTGCGGTGCTGCTGGTGGTCATCGTGCAGCAGCCGGTGGCCGGCGTTGTCTTCGTGCTGGACGGCGTGCTGATCGGGGCCGGCGACCAGGATTACCTGGCGCTGGCCGGGCTCGCGACCCTGGCCGTGTTCGGCGCGGCAGCCGCGAGCGTAGTCACCTCGGGCGGCGGGCTGGTAGCGCTATGGCTGGCCTACGCGGTGTGGATGCTGGCCAGGTTCGCGACCCTGACGCTGCGGGCGCACGGTTCCCGGTGGCTCGTCACCGGTGCTATCCGGCACTGACATTCACCGCCGGACAGCAGGTGCGCGCGGGTCGATCCGGCTCGGCGCCGCAGCGCGCACGAGGGCTGAAACCGCACGTAGGTTTGCCTTTTAGACCCAGTTGACGGTAAACTCCTGGACGTTTGGACCAGGCACCTCGTTCGGTGAGGCGTCGACATGAACACAGGCCACTGATCCGACGACGTCGAGAGACGCCCAGGGTCAGGACAGGTCTCCCCGGCTTAAGGGGTGACCCAAAGTGGCTGCGCCGCAAGGCGCTACGTCTTGTCGTGCCAAAGCTCTGACGAGTAGGGGTGCATCCGGCATTGCTGCCGGAATTCTCCCCTCTGCCTGTTGATGGCTGGCACCCGCGCGTGTCATGGCTGGAGGAGGCGAGACATGGATAGCAGTACACCGGGCCATGAACGGCCCCGCATCCGATCGTCCTCGTCTTCTTCCGGCACGCGGTAACCGCCCGCCCTGCGCAAGCCCGATTGCGCATTCCGCTTCGCGGATTCCGCTCGGGATCGGCTTCGATCCCCCGTTCCACCGCGCTGTAGTTCGCAGCGCGGACGGATGCTGCGTGCCTCCCACAACTCCTCGGTACCCGAGGACAGGGAGGGATTACTGTGACCACGACCTGGGAGCTGCGCAACCGTAGCGCCGTACTCGACGCTGAGCACGTCGGCGACATCCGCGGCGCGCTCGGCACGATCCGGCTGGACGACGCCGGGCCGCGGCGCGGCCGGTCAGCCACGCTCAAGACACTGCTGGCCGTCGTCGGCCCTGGCCTGATCGTCATGGTCGGCGACAACGACGCTGGCGCGTTCGCCACTTACGGCCAGGCTGGCCAGAACTACGGCAGCCGGCTGGCCTGGACGCTGCTGCTTCTTGTTCCGGTGCTGTACGTGAATCAGGAGATGGTGCTGCGGCTAGGTGCGGTGACCGGCGTCGGGCATGCCCGGCTGATCCTGGAGCGGTTCGGCAAGTTCTGGGGCGCGTTCAGCGTCGTCGACCTGTTCATCCTGAACGCGCTCACGATCGTGACCGAGTTCATCGGGATCACCCTGGCGGCGGGATTACCTCGGGCTGCCGAAGCTCGCCGCGGTCGGCGCTGGCGGCCCTGGTCGTGTCGGCGCGGCGTTCACCGGGAGCTTCCGCCGGTTCGAGCGCATCGCCGTCGCCTTCTGCGCCGGCAGCCTGCTGCTGATCCCGGTCTACTTCCTGGCCCACCCGCGGACTGCGCAGCTGGCGCATAACTTCGCTGGTCCCGCAGCTGCCGGGCGGCGCCGGCCAGCTGTCGACGGTCATGCTGCTGATCATCGGGATCGTCGGCACCACCGTCGCGCCCTGGCAGCTGTTCTTTCAGCAGAGCTACGTCATCGACAAGCGGATCACGCCGCGGTTCATGAAGTACGAGAAGGCCGACCTGTGGATCGGCATCGTCATCGTCGTACTGGGCGGCGCCGCCCTGATGGGCGCGTGCGCCGCCGCGTTCGCCGGCACCGCGCGGCTTCGGCCACTTCACCGACGCAGCCGGGCTGGCCAGGGGCCTGCAGGCGCTACGGCGGCCGGACGCTGGGCGTGCTGTTCGCGATCGCGCTGCTGGACGCCTCCATCATCGGCGCGTTCGCGGTGTCGCTGTCCACCGCCTACGCAATCAGTGACGTGCTCGGCCTCAAGCACTCCCTGCACCGGGGCGTGCAGGGCGCCAAGGGCTTCTACGCCATCTACGCCGGGCTGATCGGCCTCGCCGCGGCGGTCGTGCTGATCCCCGGCTCGCCGCTCGGCCTGCTCACCGAGGGCGTGCAGGTGCTGGCCGGCGTGCTGCTGCCAAGCGCCACAGTGTTCCTGCTGCTGCTGTGCAACGACCGCGAGGTGCTCGGCCCGTGGGTCAACGGGCGCAAGACCAACATGTTCACCGCGACCGTAGTGGCGGTCCTGGTCACGCTGTCGGTGATCCTGACCGCCTCGGTACTGTTCCCCGGCATCACCGCGCGGCAGATCATCGACATCATGGCCTGCTGCGGCACCGCCTCGGTGCTGGCCGCGGGCTACGCCCTGGCCAGGAGGCGGTCCGCAGCTGCCGGCCGCGGCGCCGGCTGACCGGGCGGGCCGGGAGAACTGGCGGATGCCACCGCTGGCCCTGCTGCACCGCCCGGTCATGTCCAGCGGCCGCAAGATCGGGATGTCCGCGCTCCGGCTGTACCTCGCCGTGGCGATGATCCTGGTGGTCATCAAGATCGTGCAGCTGGCAATGGGGCACTAAGGTGCGCCCGCGAGTCAGCCGCCGCCGAGCTGCACGGCCTTGACGACCAGCAGCAGCACCGAGATCACCAGATAGGCACGCAGCACCGTCATGCTCAGCTTGGTGCCAGCCGACCAGGTCACCGGCTTGAGCAGGGCCAGTGGCGGCATCCGCCAGTTCGCGCGCTCGGCGCGGGACATCGTGCTGCGGGGGTGCGGCGCCGACGGCGGCCGGCGACCGCGGGTGAGCAGCATCCACCCGCCGCCCGCGATGGCACCGGCCACCAGTCCCGCCGACAGCCAGGACGCCACCGTAGTGGCGCTGACCGACGAGAACAAGGTGGTGACCACGAGCGTGCCGGACAGCATCAGCAGCGTCGCAATGATCACTGCTGCGGTGACATTAAGCCAGCGCGAGTTTATCCATGGCCCGAGGACCTCCGGGTCGTTGCAGAGCAGCAGCAGGAACACGCTGGCGCTCGGCAGCAGGACGCCGGCCAGCGCCTGCACCGCCGTGGTCAGCAATCCGAGCGGAGCCTGCGGGATCAGCACGACTCCGGCGGCCACCAGGACCATGGCGGTGTAGATGGCGTAGAACGCCCTGGCGTCACGGAAGCTGCGATGCAGCGAGTGCTTGAGGTTGAACACATCGCCGAAGGCATAGCTGGTGGACAGCGTCACGGCGGCGGCGCCGATGATGCTGGCGTCCAGCAGCACGATGGCGAACAGGGCTCCCAGCACCCGGCTGTGGCCGCCGAGTGCGTTGGCGACTCCCAGCGCGTCGGTGAAGTGCCCGGCGAGACTGGTGCCGCGGACCGCGTAATCCGCCACGATCAAGACGGACGCGGCGCCGCCCACGACGACCAGCGAGCCCAGCATCGTGTCTGCCCGCTCGTACTGGATGAACCGCGGCGTGATCCGCTTGTCGATGACATTGGACTGCTGGAAGAAGAGCTGCCAGGGAGCGACCGTAGTGCCGACGATCGCGATGATCAGCAGCACTGCGGCCGAGCTGACGCCGCCCTGGATTCCGGGGACGACGAAGTGGTAGGCAATCGAGCCGTACTGCGGCCCGGACAGCAGGGTGACCGGGACCAGCACCAGGCTCGCGGCGATAAAGATGAACATCGATCGTTCCCAGCGGCGGAAGCTGCCCGTCACCGTGATGAGCACCAGCAGCACTGCCGCCAGCGGCACCGAGATATAGGGGCTGACGCCGAAGTAGCGCAGCGATAGTGAGACGCCGATGAACTCGGTCACGATCGTCAGGAAGTTCAGCACGAACAGGTCGCCCACGCTGAAGGCGCCCCAGAACTTGCCGAACCGCTCGATGATGAGCCGCGCGTGGCCGACACCGGTCACCGCTCCTAGCCGCACCACCATCTCCTGGTTGACGATCAGCACCGGGATCAGCAGCACCAGCACCCAGAGCAGGCTGTAGCCGTAGTTCTGCCCGGCTTGAGAGTAGGTCGAGACGCCACCCGCGTCATTGTCACCGACCATCACGATCAGGCCCGGACCGACGATGGCCAGGAAAGTCACCAGCCGCCTGCGCCAGGTGCTGCGATCGGAGTCCTCGCCCAGCCGGATCCGGCCCAGGGCGCCTTCGATGTCGCCTAGGTGCGCGCTGTCGAGAACGGCGCTCGGCCGCGTCAGGGCATGCCCGGCTGCCGGGACCTGGGGCATTGCCCCCGCGCCGCCAGGAGTCACCACGTGCTCTTCGGGAACGGGGTGTCGTTCGCCACCGCCGTCGTGCGCTCCGGGCGGTCCGGTCATTCCGGCAGCCCGGCCACTACTGGGCGCCTCGGTGCGCGTCCGGCGGCTCTGCTGCCTCTCGCCGCCGCCAGTCCGCTGGCAGGGTGGCCTCAAGGACGTCGTCCACGGTGATGAGGCCGATCATCCGGCGCTGCTCATCGACGACCGGCACCGTGATCAGGTTGTAGTCGCTCATCAGTACCGCCACGTCAACCACGTCGGTATCGGTGCCCACCCGGACCGGATCGTCGTCCCACACCTCGGCGAGCGGCGCGCCTGGCGGCGCCTGAACCAGCCGCACCAGGCTGGCTACGCCCCGCAGCTTGCCGCCCTCGTCGACCGCATGCACGCTGGTCATCGCCTCGGGCTGCACATTTGCCGCGGCGGCTACTGCGGCTACCGCCTCCGCTACCTGTGCCGTCGCCGGGATCACCACGAAGTCGACGCCCATCAGCCCGCCCGCGCTTGTCGGGTTGAAGCCCATCAAGGTCATGATCTTCGCCCGGGCGGGCGGCGGCAGCAGGTCGAGTACCGGCTGCCGCCGCGACTGCGGCAGCTCGGTGATGGCGTCAGCCGCATCATCCGGCCGCATTCTCGACAGCACCGCGGCGATGTCCGCGTCCGTGCGCGCCCCGAGCAGCCTGCTGGCCCTGTCCTCGTCTAGCTCTTCGAAGACGTCTGCCTCCAGCTCGGGATCGGCGTGGACATGCCCGAGGATCTCGCTTTCTTCCTCCTTGGAGGCACCCTCCAGCAGGTCGGCGATCTGGGCTGGCTTGAGCCGCCGGATCCGGCCGAACGGGTACCGTGTCCGCGCGCTGCCGGCATGGCCGATGAGCGGCTCGAACTTGTCCCACTCGCGGAACGAGTGGTCCCGCGGTTCGGCGGCGGCGTGGCCGAAGAGCCGGCGCGTCCGTCTTCTGCTGTCCACCCCGGTAACGACCCACTCGCCGTGGCCCGGCGCCAGTTCAAGGTCACCAGCCCTGATCAGGTGTGCGCTCTCCACATCCAGCAGCCGGTGCCCGAGCACATCGGCCCGGAGCAGCACCTCACCCTCCCGACGTTCGAACTGGCGCAGGTCAAGGCGCGCGCTGGTCAGCCTGAGCTCGGCACCGTCCATGGCGGCCACCTGCTCGACGGGGACGTAGAGGGACCGGCCGCCCACCGCCACGACCAG
This sequence comes from uncultured Actinomycetota bacterium, assembly GCA_963795265.1. Taxonomy (GTDB): domain Bacteria; phylum Actinomycetota; class Actinomycetes; order Streptosporangiales; family Streptosporangiaceae; genus JAJYUU01. The sequence goes on from CAWCHF010000023.1 coordinate 423,214, forward strand.
TCCCGTCACCACGGGGAATCCGGCGCCGCGCAGCCGGACTATGACATCGGACAGCCGGCCGAGGGACCCGCCATGCTTGTCGGTGACCGGGCGCCGCAGCAACTTGGACAGGTGCAGGGTACGAAAGCCGCCGACCGGCCCGGACGAGGCCGCTGGTGTCGTGCTCATCTGAACTGCCTCCGCGCAACGGCTGGCACAGGCGGACCCGGCCCGGTCGGCCCGGGGTCTCGCAAACCCAGCTTGTCACGGTGCACACCAGCACGCGACAGACACCCGCTGGGCCGCCCGGTCTCCCACTAGGCGTCGCCGCAATGGTATGAAGGCCACGTCAAGGGTGCTGACAACGGGAGGAAGCTACCGCGTGGCCATGCGACGAGCCGTGGGCTCGCTAATCGGCCGGGACGACATGGCCGAGGGCCTTGGCTACACGCTCAAGCGCAAGCTGCTGGGCAAGCCGCTCATCAACGAGCAGCTCGGCGAGCAGAAGTTGTCCCGGCCGCTCGCTCTCGGCGTCTTGTCCTGCGACGGCATCTCCTCGGCAGCGTACGGCACCGAGGAAATCCTGATCGAGCTGGTGCAGGCGTTCGGGTACGCGGCCGCCTTCTCGATCCTGCTGCCAATGACCCTGGTCGTGCTGTTCGGCATCGCGCTGGTCGTCCTGCTGTACCGCGAAGTCGTGTCCGTCTATACCAGGGCAGGCGGTTCCTACGTGGTCGCCAGGGAGAACTTCGGCCCGCGGATCGCTCAGGTGGCCGCTGTCGCCCTGCTGATCGACTACATAGTGACGGTGGCGGTCCAGACCGCCGCGGGCAGCGCCGCGATTGTCTCCGCATTCCCTCAGCTGAGCACTCTCCCAGTGGTCGGCTCGCACATCCTGCTTTACATCTCGGTCGTCGCGATCTTGATCATGTGCTACGGGAATCTGCGCGGCATCCGTGAGGCGGGCCGCACCTTCGCGGTGCCTACTTACCTATTTTCCGGCACAGTCGGGCTGATGATCCTGGTCGGGCTGGCCAGGGAGATCATCTCTGGCCTGCCGCCCGTGCCACAGTCGACGAAGTTTTACTGTAACGGGTGCATGCCGCCGCACGCCGGCACCAGCCTGCTGGCAGCCGCGTCGATCTTCGTGCTGCTCAGGGCATTCGCCAACGGCGGCTCCTCGCTGACCGGCATCGAGGCGGTCTCCAACGCAGTGAGCGCGTTGCGCCCGCCGGAGGGCCGCAACGCCCGGGCGATCCTTGTCACCCAGGGCAGCATCGTTGCATTTCTCATCGCCGGCATCTCCTGGCTCGCTCACGTGACCCATGCCACGCCGTACAAGAGCGGCTACCCGACGGTGCTGGCGCAGGAGGCGCAGCTGGTCTTCGGGCACAGCTCCGGTGGCAAGGTGCTGTTCTACCTGGTGCAGGCGGGCACCGCAGCGATCTTGTTCACAGGTGGGAACACCAGTTTCAGCGGCTTCCCGTTCCTGGCCAGTTTCGTGGCAGAGGACTCGTTCCTGCCCCGCTGGCTCACCAAGCGCGGGCACCGGCTGGTGTTCTCCGGCGGCATTATCGTGCTGACCGTCGTGTCACTCACCTTGCTAATCGTCGTCGGCGCGAACGTCAACAACCTGATCCCGTTCTATGCGATCGGCGTCTTCACAGGCTTCACCATGGCCGGCTTCGGCATGGCCAGATATCACCGGCGGCATCGCGGCCCAGGCTGGCGCCGCCACGTTGCGATCAGCCTGGCCGGTGCGGTCTATACCGGCCTGGTCGTCATGATCTTTGCGATCGTAAAGTTCACCGAGGGTGCATGGCTTGTAGTCGTGATCTTCCCGATTCTTGTGTTCGCATTCATCCGACTGAACAGGCAGTACAGGATGGAAGCCACAGCGCTCGAGGGCATTGGCAGCCGTGGTGGTCCGCCGGAGCCGCCGACCTACTCACGGCGAACGGTATACGTCTTTGTCGACGACTTCGACCTGGCGACAATTGCCGCGCTCCGGTACGCGCGCAGCCTGCGGCCCACTTCACTGCGTGCGGTGCATTTCGTTATCGACAATGTCCAGGCGGACAAGCTACGCGATGACTGGATTCGGGCCAACACCGGAATCCCGCTCGAATTCGTCGACTGCCCGGACCGACGGCTCGCCAATTGCGCCGCCGCCATGGTCAGCGCCGAGGCCCAGATTCCTGGCGTTGGCGTCACCGCCGTACTGCCGCGGCGCAGCTACACGCCAATCGTTGGCCGACTGCTCCACGACCGAACAGCTGACAAGATGGCTGCCGTCATCAGCCGCATACCGCACGCGGCGGCGACGATCGTACCGTTCGATGTGAGCAGCCGGGTGGAGAGCCTGGCCGCCCGCGGCCATATAGGCCGGACCGGGGCAGAGGCGGCACCGCTGCCCGCACCAGGGCAGCCGGCGTCACCGCCGGACGTCGCCGCGCCCAGAGCCGGCGACCCGATGCCGGCGACCGCCACTGGGGGCACGGACAAGGCTTACGACCGGCCCTCCCCGTCCCGCGGCGTCACCCCGATAGCAGAGCTCAGGCCCGGCCGGGCGGTAGCCGAGGGTCGGGTGCACGCGGTCGAGATCAGACCGGTCGAGCACAACACGGTGCTCGCCTGCGACGTCGAGGACGCCACCGGTCAGCTCACCGCCCTGTTCTACGGCAGATCCCACATCCCGGGGCTGCGTCCCGGATCCAAGGTCAGGCTGCGCGGTCAGGTTGGCATGAAGATGGGCAAGCCGGTCATGATCAATCCGGCGTACCAGTTGCTGGCGGCCGGCGAGCCGGACCCCGGTGAGCCCGGCGGCCGGCCCGAGCCGCGCCGTAACCGGAACCGCCGGGACGACCAGGAGACATGAGTTCGCGGCCGCAGTCGCCAGCCGCCGGGCACGGGCATAGCCACCGGCACACCGCGACCGGCGGGCACCGCCGTGCGCTGACCGTCGTGCTGCTGATCAGCGGGGGCATCGCGGTCGCCGAGGTGATCGGCGCGATCGTCACTGGCGCGCTGGTGCTGTTCGCGGATGCCGCCCACATGGCGGCGGACGCCGCCGGGGTCGGGCTGTCGCTGCTCGCAGCCTGGTTCGCCGCCAGGCCGCCGACGGGACGGCGGACCTTCGGTTACGCCAGGGCGGAGATCCTGGCGGCCATGGTCAATGCCCTGATCCTGCTGGCGATGGCCGGGCTGATCTTTACCGAGGCCATCCGCCGGATCATGTCCCCGCCAGCCGTCAGCTCCGGCCTGCTGATCGCGTTCGGTGCCGGCGCGCTGGCCGCCAACGCGTGCTCGCTGCTGCTGCTGCGCAGCGGCCGGGCGGACAGCCTCAACGTGCGTGCCGCGTTCCTGGAGGTAGCCGCCGACACGCTGGGCGCCGCCGCGGTCATAGTGACCGGCGTCATCATCGCCGTCACCGGCTTCGCGCTGGCCGACCCGATAGCGTCGCTGATCGTCGGCTCGCTCATCCTGCCGCGGACCTGGCGGCTGCTGAAGGAGGCCGTCGACATCCTCCTCGAGGCCAGCCCGGAGGGCATCAACCTGGATGAGATACGCCAGCACATGGCCGAGGTGTCAGGAATCCGCGAGGTTCACGACTTGCACGTCTGGACCATCACGTCCGGCCTGCCGGTGTTCTCCGCGCACGTGGTCGTCGACCCGGAAATCATCGAACGCGGTCAGAGCGCCATCATGCTGGACAGGCTCCAGGCCTGCCTGCGCGGGCACTTCGACGTGGAGCACTCCACTTTCCAGCTTGAGCCGGCCGGTCATGCGGATCACGAGCAGCCCATGCACGACTAGGCCGGGCCGGTCACTGCCGCATCGGGCTCGCTGCCGAAATACTTCGGGTTCGCGACCGCGAGCCTGGCCGCAACCTGGCTGGCCAGGCCAGCGCCCGGGCTACCGGCCAGCTCTGGCCTGAGGCCAAGTTCAAGCTCGCGCGCCACGATTCCCAGCACGTTCGCGGCCACCCTGGCATGGAAGGCAAGCTGGCCTGACGTCGCTGGCATGACGGCTCCGGTGAGGAAGTCGCGCACCGCGTCCAGCAGCTCACTGGCGGTCGGCCGTCCGTACGGCGCGGGGCTGGCCGCCGGATCGCCCGACGGCCGCGGTCGGTTCCTGGCCGCCTGCGCAGCGGCCTCCGGCTCGAGCAGCAGCAGCAGATCCCATTCCTGCTCGCAGACCCGGCGGCCGATGGCGGCCAGCTCCACCGACCGATGCGCGCCAGACAGGTGCTTCCATGCCTGGCTCAGGCAGATGACGCCCCAGCGCAGCGTGCCGAGCAGCTCCCACCAGCGCAGCTCGGCCAGGCTGATGTCGGCGCCGCCGGCCTCCCGGTAGGCCGCCAGCAGCTCGTCCCGCGAGCCGAGGCCGGCCACCGGTGCGGCAGCGCCGAACCGCCAGGCCTTGACGCACAGCCAGCCGAGGTCTTCGGCCGGATTCCCAGCATGAGTCAGCTCCCAGTCCAGCACCGCCCGTAGCCCGTCCGGCCCGGCAATCAGGTTGCCGAGCCGGAAGTCGCCATGCAGCAGCACCGGCGCTCGCTGCGGCGGCTGGGTTCCGGCCAGTTCCGCCAGCGCGAGCTCGAACACCTCGCTGGGGCGGCCGAAGGAATCGAGTAGCTCGCGTAGCCCGGACAGCGGGTCTGGCACCGGAAAGTCGGGCGGCGCCTGCACCGCGTGCAGGCCGGCGGCAAACCGGCCGAGCTGACCAACCAGCAGGCTCCTGGCCGGCTGGTACCGGTCGTCGCGCAGGATCTTGCGGGCGATCGACTCGCCCGGCACCCGGCGCATCACCATGCCGGGAGTCGGCCAGGTCTTGTCATCCAGGACGACCACCAGTTCCGGCACCGCCAGGCCAGCCTCGCGGGCCAGGCTGATGGCACGCGCCTCTCGCGGTATCGCGGCGGGGTCGGCCGGCCGGCCCGGCGGGTCACAGCGAAGCACCAGCTCGGTCCGGATCCCGCCAGCCCCGACCGCGGCAAAGGACCACGTCTGCTTCGACGCACCGCCGGGCAGCCGGGTCAGGTCCTCGATGGTGACCGGCCCGGCGAACGGCCGCAGCAGCCGGGCGAGCTCGTTCCCGTCCACATCCCCGGCCATCAGGTCTCCGTGACGCCTTTGGGCGCGCGCTGGCTCATGAAGCCGAACATGTATCCGGCCACCCGGCGCATCTGGATTTCTTCCGCGCCTTCGGTGATCCGGTACCTGCGATGGTGACGGTAGATGTGCTCGAAGGGCTTATGCCGGGAGTAGCCGAGCCCCCCGTGTACCTGCATCGCCCGGTCAGCTGCCTCGCAGCACAGCCGGTTCGCCCAGTAGTTGCACATGGAGACCTTGTCCGAAGCGGAGAACGGGCCGTCACGGTCCATCAGCCAGGCCGTCTTGTGAATCAGGGCGCGCAGCATCTCGCCTTGGGTCTGCAGCTCCACCAGCGGAAACTGGATCGCCTGGTTCGCGGCGAGCGGCTTGCCGAACGGCCGGCGCTCGCGCGCATAGGCCACCGATTCATTGATGCAGTACTGGGCAGCGCCCAGGCTGGAGGCCGCCTGCCGGATCCGGTTCTCATTGAAGAAGTGCTGTACCACCTGCAGGCCGCGGCCCTCACCGCCGAAGATCGCGCTGTCCGGCACCCGCAGGTCGCGGAACGTCACGTGCGCATGATCGGTCGGCATGTTGAAGGTCCACAGGTACTCGTCGATGGTGAAGCCAGCCGACGCGATCGGGGTGAGGAACGCCGTGATGCCGTCGGCGTCACCGGGCCGTCCTGCTGTCCGGGCGAAGATCAGGTCGTGGGAGGCCACGTGCACGCCGGTGTTCCACGTCTTCTCCCCGTTGATCACCCAGCTGTCACCGTCCCGCACCGCCGTGGTTTCCATGAAGGTGGCGTCAGAGCCGTGCGCGGGCTCGGTGATGCCGAACGCGAAGCCCTTGCGGCCCGCGGCCAGCTCGTCGATCCACTCGGCCTGCTGCTCAGGACTGCCGTACTCGATCATCAGCAGCAAGCCGACATTGTTGCCCACCACCATGTGCTCGTTCTGCAGATCGCAGTGCAGGCCAAGGCCCTTGGCGGCCAGGTGCTCGCGGATGACCGCCATGCCCAGGTTGGTGCCGGCCCGCCCGCCGTATTTTTCCGGGAACGCGTACCGGTAGTGGCCTGCCGCGTCGGCGCGGCGTCGTGCCTCTGCCAGCAGTTCCTCCCACTGGCGGTTCGGCAGCCCGCCGCGATCCCAGTCGGTCCTGGCGTCCTCCCGGCGATGATCAAAGAAGCGGATGTTGTCGTCTTGCTGCTCGAGCGGCCGGATCTCCCGCTCGATGAAATCGTCCAGTTCGTCTAGATAACGGGCTAGGTCCGGCGGGATGTCGAAGTCCATGCAGGCTCCTTACCACGGCATTGGCTGCCGCCACTAGAGCCCGACCCCTAGAGCACAGCCGTACTCGCGGGTAATGTCGCTAGTATCGCCGCAATCGGGAGGCCGCCGTGAGCACCTACGAGCACTACACCACGCCGGTACCGGCAGGCGCCTGGGATATCCCGGCGACCGGCTCAGCGCGGTTCAACTGGGAGTACGACGACGGCCGCACCCGGCTCCTCGATCTATACCAGCGGGGCAAGGACAAGCAGTGGGACGCGGCCAAGCGGATCGACTGGTCATTGACCGGTTAACCCGTGCAACGTGATGGAGCAGGGCGACGAGCTCTGCCCGATTTACGGCTCGGCGCAGTGGGACAAGCTGAACCAGCGCGAGCGGGACGAACTGGGCCACCACCTGTCCGCGTGGCTGTTCAGCCAGTTCCTGCATGGCGAGCAGGGTGCCCTGACGGTCGCCGCCCGGATAGTCGAGTCCGTGCCGGACATGGACTCCAAGTTCTACGCGGCAACCCAGACCATGGACGAGGCACGGCACGTCGAGCTGTACGCCAGGTTCATGCGAGAGAAGATCGGGCTGTACTACCCGGTCAATCCGGACCTGGCCAAGCTCCTCGCCGACGCGCTGTCCGACTCCCGCTGGGACATGCCCTACCTCGGCATGCAGGTCCTGATCGAGGGGCTGGCGCTGGCCGCGTTCGGCGTTCACCGGGACCTGTCCAACAACCCGCTGGTCACCCAGCTGCTCGCGTATGTGATGCAGGACGAGGCCAGGCATGTCGCCTTCGGGCGGCTGGCGCTGCGCGATTACTACCAGGAGCTGACCGCAGCCGAGCTGGCCGACCGCGAGGAGTTCATCGTCGAGGGCTGCTACCTGATGCGCAACCGCTTCACCGGCCGCGAGGTCTGGGAGCGGATGGGCTTCGACGTCGCTGAGTGCCTGGAGTTCACCGAGCAGTCGCCGGTGCAGCAGGCGTTCCGGACGCTGCTGTTCTCCCGGATCGTGCCGTGCGTCAGGGACATCGGCCTGTGGGGGCCGAAGGTGCAGCATGCCTATGCGGACCTCGGCGTGATCGACGCGGCCGACAGCGACCTCGACGTGCTCATGCGCGCCGACGAGGAACTGGCCGAGAAGATCGACCGGGAGAAGTACGCCGCCGAACTGGCGGCCCGTGAGGCCGAGGTGAGCGAGGCGATCGCGGAGGGCAGCCGGGCCTGACCCTGTGTCAGCGGGCCTGACCTGTGTCAGCGAGCCTGACCCGGTATCAGCAGGTCGCCCAGGAGCGCGCTCAGCCCTTCGGCGAACTGCTGCGGAGACGTCATCGCCGCGAGCCAAGCTGTGTCCGGGTCGGACGAGGCCGAGTTCGTCGCGAGCCATCGCGCGCGCGAAGCTTCCAAGGCTGCGAATCCGAGCGTGTAGGTGTGCAACTTGGCGTAGATCCGTCGTGAGAGGTGCTGGTCCAGGCCGCTGGCCTCGAGGACTTCGAGGATTGCCCGCTGCCTGACCATCGCCGCCGGAGACGTCACCGGGTGGGACAGGAACACGTGCAGCGCGGCCGGCTGACCGACTAGCAAGCCGCGGAACCGATCGTAAGCCTCGATTAGCCAAGCCCGCGCGTCGCTGCGATCCGCCGCAGGTTCCCACGCCGCGGCTAGCAGCCGGTCGGTTACCTCATCGAGGAGATCTTCCTTGTCCCGCACATGGCGGTAAAGCGACATGGGGGCCACACCGAGCCTGGCCGCGAGATTGCGGACAGTCAGCCGCTCATAGCGGCCGGCCGCGATCTCATCCATTGCCGCCCGGATCAGGCGCTCGCGCGTGATCGTTCCCCAGGTGGCCCGCACACGGCGGGCCGGATCTGCACCTTCCGCTCCGGCGTCCGCCGGCAGATCCTGCATAACAGCCCCTGCCCGCACAGTACGACCATCGGGTCGGCTGCGCTCCTATGGGCATGCTAGGCGATCGAAGGTGCGGACCGGCGCGACTCAACCATCGCTGCCGCCATCGTCCACTATCACAGCGGTCCGCGCCAGCGTCTGACGCGGACCGCTGTGCTACCCCCTCCCCCCCCAGGCTGAGACTGGCTGGCTGGGCTAACTGTTCAGCCCGTGCAGGCGTTGATCCCGGTTATGTTGCCGTCGCTCGAACCCTGACCGTCATCACCGGGCAGAATCGCATCGGTCCACTGCTCGCACGTGCTCGGCGCGGTGTAGACCCAGCTGTAGGTGGTCCACGGCTCGTCGGGCCCAGTGGCCGGACCGTAGGCTGTGCCAGCGGGGAAGAAGAGCTTGTACCAGTTCGTGGTGGTGGACGGTTTGCTGGTCCCGTCCGCAGTTGCCGGGACGCCCGCGGCGCTCGGCGAGCCGGAAGTGGCGTAGAACTCGAGGCTGCCGCCGCCGACCATGGTCCCGGACACGATCCCGCTGATCTTGACGGGATTACTGCCGTTTGGAGCGGTGCCGCCGGGGACGGTCATGAAGGACCCGTTATCGGACAGCGTCTCAGTGTAGAACCAGCACGTTGGCGCTCCGCCGCAATGAGAGGACGCGGCCGCATGCTGACGGGTGACGGTCACGACGCGGGTGAAATTGTCGTTAGCCCAGCCCGAGTTCTCTGGCCAATTGGTCACTGTAGTCGTCGCCGTGGCGGTAACCACCGCTGAGGTTCCGGGCGGTCCCGGCGGCCCGGCCGGTCCCTGCGGACCTGCGGGGCCCGTCGACCCGGCTGTTCCTTGCGCCCCCTTAGGGCCGGTCGCTCCGCGCGGCCCGACCTTATTCCATGCATATGCAGTCTCGCCGCGGGCGCACATGTGCGACCCGGAGTACAACGACTTCACCACGTGGTGGGCGCCAACACATGCGGTGAAGATATCTGAGCTGGTACGGGTTGTGCTGGCAGGCCCTGACGTCGCCAGCGCGACGGCGCTGCCGCCGAGCGCAGTGACGCCGAGCACTGCGGCTGCTGCGATACGTGTCCTGAGCATGACCTCTCCCTATCCTCGGTCGCGACTCGCACCAAGGCCGAGAGGTTCGCTGTTATCTCAACCTAAGTGCTGATACCTACTGATAGATAGGACGCGCTGAAGTCGCAGAAGGTGTACATGTACGCGTCTTGAATGCGTGTACGCAAGAACCGCCCGACGCCGCCTCAAGGCGCGACGGCACGCGGCCGCGTAGGAGGGGCTTATGCGATCACCCAGCTACCAGAGGTCGCCGCCAGTGAGGACATAGATGAACGGCACCAGCGGGATAAGGGCGAAGATCGCCCAGGCTAGCTTCGCGGCACTGGAGATGTCCCGGCGGGTGGCCAGGTCGATCCAGATCAGCACGACAGCAAGCGGATGCAGGAAGCAGAGGAGAAGTTCAAAAAGCTTCTTCATTCCTCCAAAGTACGCTGCCGACGACTGGTTGACGGCTGTCGAACCACAGCGACCACATTAATGGGCGGCAACGCCTGAGCGGCGGCGCCATCGAAGCTTGGGCATTCCGGCGGCCGCGGGAGCCGACCAGATGCCTCGACCCCGGCTGCTGCCCTTTACGATCGCCTGGTGAGCGATCATGATTTCCCGCGGTTCCCGCCTGGCTTCGCCTGGGGTGTCGCGACAGCCGCCTACCAGATAGAGGGCGCAGTAGCCGAGGACGGCCGGGGCGTATCCATCTGGGACACGTTCTGTCGCCAGCCCGGCGTGATCAGGGACGGCCAGACCGGCGACGTCGCCGCTGATCACTACCACCGCTGGCCCGAGGATGTCGCCCTGATGGCCGACCTCGGCATCGACGCCTACCGGTTCTCGCTGGCCTGGCCGCGTATCCAGCCGGCTGGGTCCGGCCCGGCCAGCACGGCCGGGCTCGACTTCTATGACCGGCTGACCGACGCGCTGCTGGCCAGTGGCATCGCCCCGATGCCGACCTTGTACCACTGGGACCTGCCGCAGCCGCTGGAGGATGCGGGCGGCTGGCTGAACCGCGACACCGCGTACCGGTTCGCCGACTACGCCAGCCTGGCCGCGGACCGCCTCGCCGACCGTATCCCGCTCTGGATCACGCTGAACGAGCCGTTCGTGGTGACCGCGTTCGGCTATGCGCTCGGCATCCACGCACCGGGCAAGGCGCTCATGCTGGACGCGCTCGCGACCGCCCATCACCAGCTGCTCGGCCATGGCCTGGCCACAGCGGCTATCCGCGCGGCCGGGGTCAGCCAGGTGGCCATCACCAACAACTACTCCCCGGCGTGGCCGGCCAGCGACAGCGCAGCCGACCTGGCCGCGACGGCTGCCTACGACGTGCTGCACAACCGCATGTTCACCGACCCGGTGCTGCTGGGCCGGTATCCCGACCTGTCCGCGTTCGGCATCGGCGCGGACGGTCTCGGCTGCGTGCAGGACGGCGACCTGGCGATCATCGCCGCCCCCGTCGAGGCGCTCGGGCGTGAACTACTACAACCCGACCCGGTTGTCCGCCCTGCCGGAGTCTCCGCTGCCGTTCCAGCTGGAGCCGATCGCTGGCTACCCGGTCACGAACTTCGGCTGGCCCGTCATCCCGGCCGGGCTCACCGAGTTGCTCACGACGCTGCGGTCCCGGTACGGCGACCTGCTGCCGCCGGTCTACATCACCGAGAACGGCTGCTCGGTGGCCGACCAGCCGGACAGCGACGGCGTCGTCGACGATCAGCCGCGGATCGACTACCTCGACGGGCACATCAGGGCCGTCGCGGATGCGATGTCCGCGGGCGTGGACGTCCGCGGTTACCTGGTCTGGACGCTGATGGATAACTTCGAATGGGGCGAGGGCTACCACCAGCGTTTCGGCCTCGTTCATGTCGACTTCGAGACCCAGCGCCGGACGCCCAAGGCCTCGTTTGCCTGGTATCGCGAGCTGATCGCCGCGCAGCGGGCCGGCGGGTAAACCGGCCCAGCCGGACTGGCCCGGCCGGACTGACCGCGGCAGGCCTGGAGGCGGGCCTGGCGGTTCAGCTAGCCCGCGACCAGACGTCATGTCGATTTCGTCGCCGCAAACCGGGCTAAATTAACCGCCATCGCGACTGGAACCCTCACCATGTTGGTGTCAGGCCAGGGTCAGTACGCCAGCGCGGGCGCTTCACGAACCCAGCCGCCGTCCGTCAGCACCGCGGCCATGAAGTGGGCGACGTCGGCGCGGCCGATCTTGCCTCCGGCAGGGGGCGGAAAGTCCGGCCGGACCCGGTACCTTCCCGTCAGCGGCGTATCCACCAGCCGGGACGGACGGACCATCGTCCAGTCCTGGCCGCCTGCGGCGACGACGGCTTCCATCTCGCGCACATCGGCGAACGGCTTAGCCAGTACCCGCGGCAGGAGCCACCTGATGACCAGTCCGGTATCCGGATCACCCTGGATGAACGCGCCTGCCGCGGACACGGCGACCAGCCTGCGGACGCCGGCCTTGTCCATCGCGGCGACGATATTCCGCGCCGCGGTAGCCAGCAAGGCTGGCGTCTTCGCGCCGCGCGGGCCGAGCGCCGAGAGTACCGCGTCGGCGCCGGATACAGTTTCCGCGACCGCGCCACTGTCGGTCGCGTCGCCGCCGAGCACAGTCAAGCCCGCGGACGCCGCGAGCGACTGCTGGCTACGTGCCAGCGCGCGCACCTCGTGACCCGATTCCAGCGCCCAGGTCAGCAGGTGGCCGCCGATCCGGCCGGTACCGCCAAGCAGCGCGATATGCATGTCAGTTACCCCCGGTCGCTGGGGCGGCCCCGGTCGCTGGCGCATGTACGGCTGAGGCGCGCGGGTCGGCAGCAACCGTCCGGCTGCCCGGCCGTCCGGCTGGTCCGGCCAGTGCGAACAGGACTGTCGCATAGCACGCCAGCGCGCCTGCCGTGCATGCCGCCATCGCCATCGAGGCGGCAGCATGCTGGCTGCCGACGAAGGCGGCGCCGCTCACGCTTGCGCCGACCATGAACACCAGCGCGAGCACCGCGGGAACAGCGAGCACCGCTGACCGCGATGCGACGCCCCGCACAGCAGCGGCGATAGAGCCGACTACCAGCAGCAAGCCGAGCACAGCGTGCACGGCCAGCGCCGCCGGGCCATGCGACACCGCGCGCCCGATTGCCGGCAGGAGCCGGCGCCCCGGTCGGCGGCCGGGAGTGTCGCATCCAGATTGACTGCCATGCCGAGCAGCAACTCGCACAGCAGCGCTATCGATACGCCCAGGGCCTGCAGCCGCAGGTCGCGACGCTGCCGCTCGGGCCGCTCAGTCCGCCCGGACCGCCCAGTCCGGACGGCCGACTCCAGCTCAGACATTATTACCTCCCCGTTCTGACGCGCCGATCATGACGCCTTCGGCTGCCGCGACCTCGGGTCGCTCGCTGCTTTCGCCTTCGTTACCGGGCTCGCTACCACGCGCGGTCCGGCGCCTGCCGACGCCGGCCGGCCAGGCCAGCATCAGCAGCCCGCTGAGGCTGAACACGCCGACCTGGAACCACAGCGTCCGCACTACTGAGTCCGCGAAGTCGAGGCGCACTGCGGCGTTTCCGGCCGCGGCGAGATTCCGGCCCAGGCTGGCAGGCAATGCGGCCGCGGCTCTGCCGGGCTTGCATGACGCCGGCAACACGGTGGGATCGGTAGCGACCAGCCGGTCATGCAGGCACACGCCAAACTGCTCGACTACCCGGCTGGCACCCGCGGCAGGCAGCCCGGCGGCGACCAGCCCGGCTCGCAGCGGCGGCGCGACGGCCGCCGCCGCCGTTGCCGACTGACTGCCGAGGATCCCGAAGAAGATGACGCCGATGACCGCGATGCCGATCGAGTTGCCGACCTGCAGCCCGGTGTTGAATACGCCGGACGCCGAGCCCGCGTGCTGCGTGGGCACCCTGGCCAGCACGATCTCGGCAAGCGGGGCGATGACGGCACCCAGCCCGAGGCCCGCCGCGACCAGGCCGGGAACGAGGTCCCAGGTGGTCACCGCGACGCCATAGTGATGCACGCTGCCGATCAGCGCGGCCATGCCGCCCGCGATGATGAATGCTCCGGCTATGGTCACCCCGCGGCCGAAACGCGGCGCCAGCCGCGCGGCAGCACCGGATGACAGTAGTACGCCGGCCGAGAAGGGCAGGAAGGTAATGCCCGCGTGCAACGGCGTGAAGCCGAGACCGAGCTGCAGGAAGAGAGTCAGCACCAGCCCGAACGAGGCGATCCCGAGGAAGAAGGTAACGGCGACCGCCATGCCGACGCTGAATGCTCGCTCGCGGAACAGGCTGAGCTCAACCAGCGGCGAGCCGTCGCGGCGCGACTTGGCCCGCTCGTAGCTCACGAACAGCGCCAGGACCGGGACGGATGCCGCCATGGCGACGAACGTCCAGGTCGGCCAGCCCAGCTGCCTGCCCTGCACGAGCGGGTACAACAGCAGCAGCAGAGCCGCACTGATCAGCGCCACGCCAACGGGGTCCAGCTTCGGCGGACGGGGCGCGCGTGACTCGCGGACGAGGACGGCCGACGCTGCCACCGTAATGATCCCGACCGGCACGTTGATAAGGAAGATCGGCCGCCAGGTCAGGCCGAGCAGGTTGTGCTGGATCAGCAGCCCGCCGAGCAACGGGCCGCTCACGGTGCCGAGACCAGCGGTGATGCCGAAGCCGGCGAGCGCCTTGATCCGCTCAGCAGGCGGGAAGATCACCTGGATGACCGCAAGAACCTGCGGGACCATGATGGCGCCCATCGCGCCCTGGACAACGCGACAGGCGATCAGCATGCCGGGTCCCTGGGCCGCGCCGCAGAGCGCCGACATGACCGTGAATCCGGTCACCCCGATCAGGAACAGCCGTTTGCGGCCAAAGGTGTCGCCAAGACGGCCGCCAGTAATCAGCAGCAGCGCGTAGGCGAGCGTGTAGCCGGCCAGCGCCCACTGGACATCGGCGTAGCTGGCATGCAGATCCCGCTGGATTGACGGGATCGCGATGTTGACGATGGACACGTCGAGCAGGTTCATGAACGCGGCCAGCAGCAGGATGACCAGCGTGAGCCAGCGCCGCGGGTCAGGCCCGTCGCTCGACAGCGGTGGAGGTGCCAGGATCTGAGAGTCGGCGGCCATCAGAGTTCTCCGCTCAGGAGGGCTTGGCTGATTACGTAACTAACCTAACGTCTTAGATTGCTATTGTCTAGGTAGCTTAACTATTAAGGAGCCGAGTGATGTCCGGAGACCCGCAAGCGGCGCAGCCGGAACCTGGCGCTCCGACGGGCTATCAGATCCCCTGGCCAGCCGGCATGCGGGACAGCAGCTGGAGTGCCGACCGGGCCAGGCTCGCCGTCGAGTTCGCCGCCGCGATCCGGAAGACCGGTTCGCTCATGCAGCTCATGGGACAGATTGCCGCTGACCGGATTGGCATCAACGCGACCGACCTGAACTGCCTCAACATCCTGAGCTTCAGCGGTCAGATGACCTCGGGCGAGCTGGCGCGGGCGACTGGGCTCACCACTGCCTCGATCACCGGCGTCGTGGACCGGCTTGAGCAGGCCGGCTTCGTGTACCGGGAGCGCGATGTCCAGGACCGACGGCGGGTCGTCGTCCACCTGGCCGTGGAGAAGGCCCTCGGCACGGTCGCACCTGTATTCGGCCCGATGGTCGCCGCCTGGCAGCGGCTGGCCGACCGCTACACCGACGAGGAGCTGCGCCTGATCGTCGGCTTCTATGGCGAGATGGAGCAGGTCATCCGCGACCATCTCATCCGGCTGCGCGAAGGCAGCTAGCCGCCTGTGCCGGGCTCACAGCCGCGCCATACGGTGCTCCGGGAGGTCATCAAGAGGCTGGGAGCGAGCCTGAGCACCAGCGCGGTTACAGGCCGTGCAATGATCCTGTCAGCGCAAAGTTGACTTCTCTGCAATGTTACACTGACTGCAATATGACGCCTGGACCTGACGCCGCAGCCGAGTCGCAGCCCTCACTGCGGGAGCGGAAGAAGCTGGCCACCCGCCGCGGCATCCGGCGGGCTGCCCTCGACCTGATCGCGGCGAAGGGCTTCTCGCACGTCACAGTCGAGGACATCGCTGCCGCCGCGGATGTCTCGCCGCGAACCTTCTTCAACTACTTCCCGTCCAAGGAAGCGGTGCTGTTCGGGACGGACCCTGGCCGGGCCGAGGAGGTACGCGCGCGCCTCGTCCATGAGCTGGCCGGGCTCAGCGCCCTTGAGGCGCTGCGTCAGGTCCAGGTCGAGCACGCCCGCAAGCTAGCCGACGAGCTCGCGGAGCTTAGCGGCGACCCGGTCGGCTGGGCCAGGCAGATGAAAGCCGCGCAGACCGACCCTCAGCTGCGGGCGGCGCAGGCCGCGCACATGGCCCAGCTCGAATCGGGCTTCGCCAGCGCGCTGGCAGAGCGGCTCGGTACTGACCTTGACCACGATCCCTACCCCATGCTGCTGGCCTGCGCGGCCACCGGCGTCCTTCGGGCCACCATGTCGTTCTGGGTCGCCTCCGGTGGCGCGGTGCCGCTGGAACAGCTCACCGACGCCGCCTACCAGGCGCTGGCCGACGGGCTGCCGGAGCACAGCGCGGTGAGCGGCCTGGCTCCGCAGGCGATATCCGGGGGGCTCGTCATTCCGGATTCCGTACCGAACTACGCAGGTCCACCAGGAAGGACACCATCAGATGAGCTTGTCTAGCCCCGCCGGGGAGACATCACCGGGGCAGACCGGAGTTAATGGCGTCGCACCCGCAGTGGCGGCCGGGCCGGGCGACGGCAACGGCGCGCGGCCCGACCTGAGCCACCGCGCGGTGCTGCTGATCATCGGTGCGCTCATGCTCGGCATGCTGCTCGCGGCGCTCGATCAGACCATCGTCTCCACCGCGCTCCCGACGATCGTGGGTGACCTCAGGGGCGGCTCGCATATCGCCTGGGTCATCACCGCGTACCTGCTGGCCACGACCGTTTCGACACCGCTGTGGGGCAAGCTCGGCGACCAGTACGGCCGGAAGATCTTCTTCCAGGCGGCGATCGTGATCTTCCTGGTGGGCTCGGTCTTGTCAGGGCTCAGCCAGTCCATGATCGAGCTCATAGCATTCCGCGCGCTGCAAGGCCTCGGTGCCGGCGGCCTGATGGTCGGCGCGCAGGCGATCGTCGGCGACATCGTCTCGCCACGCGAGCGCGGCCGTTATGTCGGCCTGTTCGGCGCCGTCTTCGGGGTGTCCAGCATTGTCGGGCCGCTGCTGGGCGGCGTCTTCGTCGACAACCTGAGCTGGCGCTGGATCTTCTACATCAACGTGCCGATCGGCATCGTCGCGCTCATCGTCGTGGCCAGCCAGGTGCCGGGCACCCTCAGCCGCGTGCACCACGTCATCGACTACATCGGCTCGATCGTGCTGGCCCTCGCAGCTACCTCGTTCATCCTGCTGACCAGCCTGGGCGGCACGACCTATGCCTGGGGCTCGGCGCCAATCTGGATCCTCGGAGTCTGCGGCGTGCTGCTTGTCGGCGTGTTCGTGCTGGTCGAGCGGCGGGCGAAGGAGCCCGTGCTGCCACTGCACCTGTTCCGGATTCGCGCTTTCTGGGTGACTAGTGTCGTCGGCTTCATCGTGGGGTTCGCGATGTTTGGCGCGATCACTTACCTTCCGGCGTTCTTCCAGGTCGTCCGCGGTGTCTCGCCCACGCTGTCGGGCGTCCAGCTGCTGCCCCTGATGGCCGGGCTGCTGCTGGTGTCAATCGGGTCCGGCCAGGTCATCAGCAGGACCGGCAAGTACCGGTTCTGGCCAATCGCCGGCACCGCGACGATGACAGTCGGCCTGTACCTGCTCTCGCTGATGGGCGTCGGCACGCCTTACGGCCTGGACTTCCTGTACATGCTCGTGCTCGGCATGGGCATCGGCGGCGTCATGCAGGTGCTCGTCATCATCGTGCAGAATGCGGTACCTCATTCTGAGCTAGGGGTGGCCACCTCAGGCGCGACGTTCTTCCGGTCGATCGGCGGCTCGTTCGGAACGGCGATATTCGGTGCCATCTTCGCTAACGTCCTGGTCGGAAATCTGGCCCGGCAGCTGCACGGCGTGCATCTTCCGGCGGGCTTCTCCAGCGCAAGTGTCACGCCGGCGCTGCTGTCGAAGCTGCCGGCCGTGATCCACCAGGGCTTCGTGGCGGGCTACGCCGAGTCGATTCAGACAGTCTTCATTGTTGCCGTCCCGATCGCGGCGCTGGCCTTCCTGGCTTCCTGGCTCATCCCGCAGCTCGAACTCAGGAAGTGGCCGTCGGCGCCGGAGGCACCGCAGGCCGGGCTGGGCACCGGCGAGAGCCTGGAACTGGTCCTGGCGGACGGGCTCGAGTCGGACTCGGCAACCGACTGACCCTCAGTACCTGAGTCCACCGGGATAACGGGAGTCGCACTGGGCTGGTGATCGGGCGATGCCTGGTCGGGCGACGGAGGAGGCAGCGTGGCGAGCACAGGCGGGCAGCCAGGTGCGGCTCCAGCACACCCGCTGGATCCGCTCAGCGCCGATGAGATCGGCCGGGTCGCGGCCACGTTACGGTCCCGGCAGGGCCTGGACGAGCGCTGGCGGTTCGCCTCCATCGAGCTGGCCGAGCCGGCCAAGGACGAGCTGGCTGCCGCCCCTGACGGCATTAGCCGGATGGCGCGGGTGGTGTGCTGGAACACCGCCGATGGGCAGGCCTACCGCGCGCTGGTCGGGCTCGCTGACGACAGCGTGATGCGGTGGGAGCAGCTGCCCGGCCAGCAGCCGAACATGACGGTGGACGAGTGGCACGAGTGCGATCACATGCTGCGCGGTCATCCGGCGCTGGCCGCGGCACTAGCGGCGCGGGGTATCACCGATCTCAGCCGGGTGCTGACCGACGTCTGGGCCTACGGTGCCGAACTGGTGCCGGATCGGTTCCGCGGCTTGCGGCTGGGCTGGGCCGACGTGTGGGAACGGGGCAGCACCGACGGCAGTCCCTATGCCCACCACATCACCGGGCTGCATCCGATCGTCGACCTGAACCGGATGGAGCTGCTCGAGATCGAGGACAGCCGGGATGCCGAGGGCGGAGCCGGCCGGCCAGCGGTGACGGGCGAGTACCTGCCACGGCTGATCCCGGCGCAGCTGCGCGAGGTCCGGCCGCTGCACGTGACTCAGCCCCAGGGTGTCTCCTTCAGCCTGGACGGGCGGCTGCTGCGCTGGCAGAACTGGCAGCTGCGGCTTGGCTTCAACCACCGCGAGGGCCTGGTCCTGCACACCGTCGGCTTCGTCGACGGCGGACGGCTGCGGCCGGTCGCGCACCGGATGTCGTTCGCCGAGATGATCGTGCCGTACCGGGACGCGACCGCAGATCACTACCGGCGCACCGCATTCGACATTGGCGAGTGGGGCCTGGGGTTCATGACCACCTCGCTCGAACTCGGGTGCGATTGCCTGGGCGAGATCCGGTACCTGGACGCCGTGCTGCACGACTCACGCGGCGAGCCGCGCACCATCCGCAACGCGATCTGCATCCACGAGGAAGACGACGGCATCTTGTGGAAGCACGTCGATGAGCGCACCGGCGCCGAGGTGCGCAGAGCGCGGCGGCTGGTGATCTCGTTCCACGTGACAGTCGCCAACTACGAGTACCTGATCTACTGGCGCTTCTACCAGGACGGCAACATCGAGTGCGAGGTGCGGGCGACCGGGATCATGGTCACCTCGTTCTTCCCGCCCGGTCGCCAGCCGGCCACCGGCGCGCTGGTCGACAAGCGCACCTACGCGCCCTATCACCAGCATTTCATCGTGGCCCGGCTGGATCTGGACGTGGACGGACCGCAGAACACGGTGTTCGCGTCCGAGTCGCGGACCGTCGCGGCCGGGCCTGGTAACCCCTACGCTCTCGCGCTGGTCACCGATGAGACGCCGCTGCGCACCGAGTCCGAGGGCAAGCAGGACGTCAGCTGGCAGACCCAGCGCAGCTGGAAGGTGGCGGCGTCGGCGTCGCGAAACGGGCTCGGCCTGCCGCCCGCCTACAAGCTCGTGCCGGGCGGCAGCTTCCCGCCGATGATCGATCCGTCCTCGCCGGTGCGCAAGCGAGCAGAGGTCATCGGTCATACGCTCTGGGTCACGCCGTATCACCCGGACGAGCGCTGGCCGTGCGGCGAGTTCCCGAACCTGAGCGCAGCCGACAGCGGGCTGCCAGTGTGGACCGCGGCGGACCGGCCGATCGCGGACACCGACGTCGTGCTCTGGTACGTCTTCGGGCTGCATCACATCACCCGGCCGGAGGACTGGCCGGTGATGCCGGCCGACCGCACCTCGTTCTGGCTGAAACCGTGGGGATTCTTCGACCGGAACCCGGCGCTCGACGTGCCGCCAAGTCCGCATTCGCACTGACTCCCCGCTAGATTGCCATGCCATGACAAGCGATCCGGCCGGGCAGGATGTCGTGGAGATCTACACCGACGGCGCATGCAGCGGCAACCCTGGTCCGGGCGGCTGGGGCGCGCTGCTCAGCCACCGGGGCAAGGCCAGGGAACTATCCGGCGGCGAGGCTGCGCCGACCACCAACAACCGGATGGAGCTGATGGCCGCCATCCGGGCGCTGGAAGCCCTGACCCGGCCCGCTATCGTCCGCCTGCACACCGACAGCAGTTACCTGCGGAACGGGATCACAAGCTGGCTGCCCAGCTGGAAGCGCAACGGCTGGCGCACGGCGAGCAAGCAGCCGGTGAAGAACGAGGACCT
Organism: uncultured Actinomycetota bacterium; assembly: GCA_963795265.1. Lineage (GTDB taxonomy): Bacteria > Actinomycetota > Actinomycetes > Streptosporangiales > Streptosporangiaceae > JAJYUU01. Next base: position 443,238 of record CAWCHF010000023.1, read on the forward strand.
ATGGCGGCGCCTGGACGCCGCCGCGGCGCGGCACGACGTGCAGTGGCTCTGGGTCAAGGGGCATGCCGGGAATCCGGGTAACGAGCGCGCTGATGCGCTGGCCAACCGCGGCATGGCCGAGGCCGTCGCAGCGTCCCGCAGCCAGCCGCGGTGACAAGGAAAACTCGCCCTGGCGAGGCAGCTGCTTCGCCAGGGCGAGCCCGATGACCGGTCCCCCCCGGATTCATCTCAATGGGTCCCCCACTACAGAGGATGACACAGCGACTACAGACGGTTGTAGGCGGGGTGGTTGTTTGGTCAATTACCTTCGGGAGGCGGACCGAGATCCGCCGCGACGCCGCCCGCATACCGGACCCGGCACCATCCGCGGTGCGACGACAGGTACTTAGCCCTGCGTACCGCCAGACACTGCCGGACCTGATCCAATAGAGCGCATGGACCGCCTGGACCGGCAGCTGAAGTTCATCGCGGAGGCAGGCCGGCTTCGGGGCGTGGACCGCAAGACCGTGCTCATCGACCTAGCCCGGCGGGAGAACTCGGCCGAGCACTCCTGGCATCTCACCGTGATGGCGATCGCACTCGCTGAACACGCTCCGGCGGGCACCGACCTGGCCAGGGTCGTGTCGATGCTCGCAGTGCACGACCTGGTCGAGGTCGACGCCGGCGACCTGTTCGTCTATGCCGGCGATGCTGCGCAGGCCAGGCAGCGCGCGGCCGAGCGGGCCGCCGCCGAGCGGATCTTCGGACTGCTGCCGGCCGACCAGGCGGCCGGCCTCCGGGGGCTCTGGGAAGAATTTGAGGAACGGCGAAGTCCGGAGGCTAGGTTCGCCAGGGCGCTTGACCGGCTCGCGCCGATGCTGGAGAACGTGAAGGCCGGCGGGGAACCTGGCAGGAGCTCGGCATCAGTGCCGATCAGGTGCTGGCCAAGGTGGCCCTGATCGAGGACGGCTCGCCTGAGCTCGGCCGGTTCGCGCGGTCGATGATCGGCCAGGCCGTGCGTGACGGGATGCTCGCTGCAGCACCGGAACCGGCACCGGAGCCACCAGCCGGGCCCGGCGCCTGCCTGTCGCGGGACCCAGCCAGCCCGCCCGCTGGCAGCGGCTGAGGTGCGGGCCGAGCGCCGGGCAGTCGCGGCGGTCTTCCTGTCGGTGGGCGCCTGGACCGGCACCTACGTGTCCCGGCTGCCGTGGATCGCCGGCCGGCTGCATTTGTCCAGCGGCATCCTCGGCATGGTCGGCCTGGCCGCCGGCGTTGGTGCCGTGACCACGATGCCGTTCGCCGCGCGGTTCGTGCACGCGCATGGCGCTAAGGCTGCCACCAGGGTGCTCGTCGGCTGCTCGGGTGTCGTGCTGGTGCTTCCGGCGCTGGCACCGAACGCCGTGCTGCTCGCTATCGCGCTGCTCATCGCGGGCGCGATTGTCGGAAACACCGACACCGCCATGAACGTGCAGGGTGTCGCGGCCGAGCGAAGGATCGGCAGGTCGATCATGTCGGGACTGCACGGCATGTGGAGCGCCGGTGTCGTGGTGGGCGCTTTCGCCGGAGCCCTCGCAGCACGTGAGCAGATCGACCCGCGAATGCAGTTCGCGGTGATGGGTACCCTCATCGCGGCTGCGGGGGTCACCGCGACCTTCTGGTTCACCGACGAGCCACGTCCGGCTCGACGCACCGACCGGGCGGAAAACGCCGCCCAGGAGCCGGTGGTTCCAGTCTTCGCCTGGCCGCGCGGCCTGGCACTGCTGCTCGGACTTATGGCGTTCGCGGCCATCTTCGTAGAATTCACCGCCAACGACTGGTCGGCCTTGTTCATGCGCTGGGAGTTGCATGCCAGCCAGGCAACAGCGGCCGCGGCCACGGGCGTGTTCGCGCTCACCATGGCGGCAGGCCGGCTGTCCGGCGACGCTGTCATCAGGCGGCTGGGCGCCGAGCGGTCAGTGCGCATCAGCGGCCTGATCGCGACCGCCGGCAGCCTTCTGGTAGCGGTCGCGCCTGGCCCGGTGCTGGCATTCGCCGGGTTCATGCTGGTCGGCATCGGCGTCGCCGTCGTGGTACCGCTGGTCTTCGGCGCGGCCGGCCGCTGCCCGCCCGCCCCGGCTATCAGCATCGCGGGCGTGGCTACGCTCGGCTACGGGGCGGGCCTGGCCGCGCCCAGCATGATGGGCGGGGTCGCCGATGCGTTCTCCCTCCGGGCGGCATTCGCGGTGGCCTCCCTGATTGCGCTGGCGGTCGCTGCCGGAGCCGGTCTGCTGGCCGCTGACGCAAGCCCGGACGCAGGTTTGCGGGCGAACGCGGTGCGAGCATTCAGAAGAAGATCAGCTTGACGGCGGAGATGACGCCGATAATGACGACGAAGATCCGCAGGGCCAGCGGTGGCAACCGCCTGCCATACCGGGCTCCTACCACGCCGCCCAGTGTCGAGCCAATGGCGATCAGCAGCGCGACCAGCCAGTCCACGTGCGCGAAGGCGATGTAGACAACAGCTGCCGTGCCGTTGACCACGGTGACCAGAACATTCTTCGCGCCGTTGACGCGCTGCATGCTCTCGTCCAGGAAGGTGCCGAGCAGGCCGATGACCAGCACGCCCTGGGCTGCTCCGAAGTAGCCGCCATAGCCGGCCGACGCGAAGATGCCGGCGCCGAGAACCAGGCCGGTCCGCTCCTTGTCCGAAGCCGGGGCGGTCGCCTGGCTGGCCCGCTGCTGTCGTCGTGCGGTGATCCGGTGGCTGAGCCAGGGCTGTATCACGACCAGCAGGCACGAGATGAGGATCAGCACCGGGACGATGACCTGGAACGATGACGACGGCAACGTGAGCAGCGCCGCCGCGCCGGCCACCGAGCCAGCGGCTGCGATCACGCCGAGCCGGATCAGCCGGCGGCGCTGGCCTTCCAGTTCCCGGCGGTACCCGACGGCACCGCTGACGTTGCCCGACACCAGGCCGACGTTGTTCGACACATTGGCGACGACAGGCGGGATGCCGAACGCAAGCAGCGTCGGAAAGGTGATGAGCGATCCGGAGCCGACGACGGCGTTGACCGCACCTGCGGCTCCGCCAGCTGCGAAGATCGCCAGTGCCTCAGCCGGGCCCACGTATTCCCTGCATGTCCGATGATCGTAGAGGAGGCTACTCAGACCCGGTCAGATCGGGGCAGCTGCAGGTCAGCCGGCCGTCGGCAGCGGCACGGCGCGCGCGGACCAGCGCGATGCCCGGCGCTCGACCTGCAGCGGGACGCCGAAGCAGCGGGACAGGTTTCGCTCGGTGAACACCTGCGGCCACCGGGCCCGCAGCCAGCACCGCGCCCTTGCGCAGCAGCATCGCGTGCGTGAACCCCTCAGGCACTTCCTCGACGTGGTGGGTGACCAGCACCATCATCGGCGACCGCGGATCGCGAAGCAGCTCTGCGATGCGCTGCACGAGGTCCTCGCGGCCGCCCATGTCGAGGCCCGGCGGCTGGCTCGTCGAGCAGCAGCAGCTCGGGGTCAGCCATCAGGGACCGGGCGATCTGGACGCGCTTGCGCTCGCCTTCCGACAGCGAGGCGAACCGTCGCCTGATCAGGTGCGCGCAGCCAAGCGCGTCCAGCAACTCGACCGCCCTGGTGACGTCGAAGGAGTCGTAATCCTCGGCGTTCCGGCCGAGTATTCCGTACGACGCGGTGAGCACCAGGTCGATGACCTTCTCGCCGTGCGGCACCTGGTCGGCGATCACCGCGCTCGACATGCCGATCCTGGTCCGCAGGTCAGCGATGTCCGCCTCATGCAGCGGCTCGCCGAGTACCGCCGACGGTCCCCTGAGTCGGCGCCAGCAAGGTCGCGGCGACCTGCAGCAGGGTCGTCTTGCCCGCGCCGTTCGGCCCGATGACCACCCAGCTCTCGTCACTGTGCGCAGTCCAGTTGATGTCCCGCAGCAGTGTCGACCTGTCGTACCGGACCGTTACCCCGCGCAGCCGGAGTACTTCAGCCGCCATCCGGTTCCCTTCGAGCGCCGTCGGTCTCAGCTCGAACTTACGGCATGGCCGCAGCTGCGAAGGGCCGGGCTAGCTAACCCTGCTGGCGCACGGCAAGGAGGGCGGCCTGCGTCCGGTCGGCGACGCCGAGCTTGGCAAGCACCGCGCTCACGTGCGTCTTGACGGTCTTCTCCGACACGCTGAGCAGCCTGCGCGATCTCGCGGTTGGACCGGCCGTCGGCGAGCAGCGCGAGTACCTCGCGCTCCCTGCTGGTCAGCGCCGCGATGCCGCGGACGCCGGCGGCCGGCCGCGCTGCCACCAGGCTCGCGGCCTCCGGCGCCAGCACCGTATGCCCGTCGTGCACCGACCGGATCGCACGTACCAGCGCATCGGGATCGACGTCCTTGTACAGGAAGCCGGCCGCGCCGGCCTGAAGCGCCACCGCCGGGCCGGTAGGCCCGGCCGCACTGGTCAGCACGAGCGTCTTGGTGCGCATGACCGCGATCGCGCAGCTCGGCCAGCACGCCGAGGCCGTCGAGCACCGGCAGCTTCAAGTCGAGCAGCAGCACGTCCGGATCGTGCGCTACGGCGAGGCTGACGGCCTCGGCGCCGTCTGCCGCCTGGCCGACCAGCGCGATGTCGTCCTGCACCTCCAGCAGCACGGCCAGGCCCTGCCTGACCACCGGATGGTCGTCGGCAATCAGCACGGTGATGACCTCGGCTCACGGCGAGCCGCCAGGTCCGGCCGCCGCGCCGGGGTCAGCCGGCAGGCTGAGCCGGACGGTGGTTCCGCTGCCCGGCGCCGAGGTGACCGTCAGCCTGCCGCCAACCGAGGACGCGCGTTCGCGCATCGAAGCGAGTCCGAGGCCCGACTGGATCGTCGCCGCGTCGAAGCCGGTGCCGTCGTCGCGGACCTCGAGCACCACCCGGCCATGTCGCCTGGCCAGCGACACCGTTACCGTCGGGCGCCGGAGTGGCGCAGCGCGTTGCCGATCGCCTCCTGCGCGACCCGGTAGATCACCGTCTCGCGCTGCGGGTCCGAGCGCGGGCAGTTCGCCGGCCTGCACCCGGACGTCGGCTCCGTAGGTGCGCCCGGCCAGCACCGCATAACCGCGCACCGAGCCCGCCAGGCCGCCAGCCGCGAGTTCGGGTGGCGCCAGCCCGTCGATGACCGCGCGCAGCTCGGCATGCGCCTGGCCGGCCAGCTCCGCCACGCTGCCGATCTCCTCGACCGCCCTGGCCGGATCGCGGCCCACCAGCACGGCCGCCGCCCTGGCCTTGGCCCGGACGCTGAACAGCTTCTGCGAGACCGCGTCGTGCAGGTCCCTGGCCAGCCGGGCGCGTTCCTGCAGGACCGACAGCTCGCGGCCGCGCTCGTACAGCCGGGCATTGGTCAGCGCGATCGCGGCATGCGCGGCGAACAGGCTCACCAGCCGCTCGTCCCGCTCGGTGAAGCCGCCCTGGCTCGGTCTTGCAGGCCGCGAAGATGAAGCCGAGTATCTGCTCGCCGTCCCTGATCGGGACGCCGAGCACGTCGGTGAGCACGGGATGCGCGGCCGGCCAGCCCCAGAAGCGCGGGTCGGCGCGGATGTCGTCGAGGCGGAGCGGCTTGCCCTCGCGCAGCATGACCGCCAGCATGCCGTGCTGGCGCGGCAGCGGACCGATCGCCGCCTGCTCGCGCGCGGTCAGGCCGTCGACCACGAACTCAGCGAACGTGCCGGCCTCGCCAGGCACGCCGAGAGCCGCATACCGCGCGCCGGCCAGCGACCGGGCTGACCGCACGATCATCTGCAGCACGTCACGCACCGACAGCTGGCTGGCGACCGCCAGCACGACCTTGCTGACGTGCTGGAAGATCTCGTCCTGACCGGCTCGGCGTCCCCGGACCGGCGTGCTGGCCCATGTCATGACGGTACCGGCCGGGCACGCGACGCGGATCGGGCGCTGGTCCTAGGCCTAAAGTCGCAGGTCCGCCGGGCCGGCGGCCGATGTGCCGGAGGCCGCCAGGCTGCCTAGCGTCGGTGCCATGACGTACTCATTCCGGAGTGGCAGTCGTGACCGGCGCCTCCCGCGGCCTTGGCCTCGCCCTCGCCGGCGGCCTGGCCGCCGCGGGATACAAGCTCATCATCGACGCGCGCGACGGCGCGGCGCTCGAGGCGGCCGCCGCCGACATCCGCGCCCGGCATGACCTGCCGCGCCGTGCCGTGCTGGCGCTGCCCGGCGACATCACCGACGCCGGCCACCGGGCCGCGCTGGCCGCCGCCGCCGCCGAGCTCGGCGGCGCGAGCCTGCTGGTCAACAACGCGGGCACGCTCGGGGCGAGCCCGCTGCCCCCGCTCGCCGATTACCCGCCCGCCGCACTGCGGACCTCGTTCGAGGTCAACGTGGTCGCTCCGGTCGCGCTGACCCAGCTGGTGCTGCCCGACCTGCGCAGCCTCGGCGGATCCGTGCTCAGCATCACCTCGGATGCCGCCGTCGAGGCGTACGCGGGCTGGGGCGGGTACGGCGCCGCCAAGGCGGCGCTCGAGCAGGCCTGCCACGTGCTGGCCGCGGAGGAGCCCGCGGTGCGGGTCTGGTGGGTCGATCCTGGCGATCTGCGCACCCGGATGCACCAGCAGGCGTATCCCGGCGAGGACATCTCCGACCGGCCGCTGCCGGAGACCGTCGTGCCGGGCTTCCTCCGGCTCATCGGCGAGCGGATGCCCAGCGGGCGGTACCGGGCCGCCGAGCTCATGCCGGCCGGGGCGGTGTCATGACTGCGCTGCTCGACTTCGACGGCCGCATCGCTGGAGCTTGCCGGCCGCGTAGCTGCGGCCCGAACTTGAGGCCCACGAGCCGCCCGAGGCCCGGGGCAGGACGAGGGACGACGGTCCGGCTGCTGGTCAGCAGGACCGCAGCCGGCGAGCTGAGCCATCATGCCTTCGCCGAGCTGCCGGACCTGCTGCTGCCCGGCGACCTGCTGGTGGTGAACAACTCGGCCACCTTGCCCGCCGTGCAGTGGCCTGCTGCCGGAGTCAGCTGACCGTGCATTTCTCCACCGCGATGCCGGCCGGCGACTGGCTGGTCGAGCTGCGGTCGGGGCAGCGGCAGCGCGCACCGTGCCGTTCGGCGGCGGCACCGCCGGCCAGCGGTTCTGCCTGCCCGGCGGCGCGGTGCTGACGCTGACCGGGCGCGTTCAGCCGGCGGCTGTGGCGCGCCCGGCTCTCGACCGCCGTGATCCCGTACCTGCTCCGCTACGGCGCAGCCGATCAGGTACTCCTACGTGCCGGCGCCCTGGCCGATCGACGCCTACCAGACGGTGTTCGCTACCTGGCCAGGCAGCGCCGAGATGCCGAGCGCCGCCAGGCCGTTCACGCCGGAGATCGTGACCAGGCTCGTCAGCCGCGGCGTGACCATCGCGCCGGTCACCCTGCACACCGGCGTGTCGTCGCTGGAAGGCGGCGAGGATCCCTACCCGGAGTCCTACGACGTGCCCGCCGCCGACCGCGCGGCTGGTGAACCTGACCAGGCGGCACGGCGGCCGGGTGATCGCGGCCGGCACGACCGTCGTGCGGGCGCTGGAGACGGCGGCGCTGGCCGCGGCCGGCGCCGATCGAGCGCTGGCCCGGTCGCCGCCTCGGCCGGCTGGACATCGCACGTGGTGACGCCGCAGACCGGCGTGGCGGCGGTGGACGGGCTGCTGACCGGCCTGCACGAGCCGCGGTCCACGCACCTGTGGATGCTGGCCGCGTTCGCCGCCGGCCGGACTGCTCGGCCGCTGCTACCAGGAGGCCGCCGACCGCGGCTACCGCTGGCACGAGTTCGGCGACGTGCACCTGCTGCTGCCCTGAGCCGGCAGCCGGACCCGGCCGACCCGGCTGCCCGCCAGTGCCGCCAGCTCGATAGCGTTAACAGCGCTATGTCCGGTCCGCAGATCACGCTGCTGGTGACCCTGACAGGCCGCGACCGGCCGGGGGTCACCTCTCGCCTGTTCACCGCGCTGTCCGGGCACGAGCTCGACGGTCATCGACGTCGAGCAGGTCGTGATCCGCGGCCGGCTGGTGCTCGGCGTGCTGCTGGCCTGCGCCGGCGCCCCGGACCTGACCGCGATCCACCAGCAGGTCACCGCGCTGGCCGCCGACATGGGCATGGACGCCGAGATCACCATGGGCTCCGGCGAGCCGCCGCAGCGGCTCCGCGGCAGGCTGCACGTGACCGTGCTCGGGCGGGCCGCTGCAGCCGTCGGCGATCGCCGCCATCGCCGGCCGGATCGCCGCCAGCGGCGCGAACATCGACAGGATCGGCCAGGCTGGCCAACCGCCCCGTTACCTGCATTGAGTTCGAGGTTTCCGGCGCCGACCCGGTCGGCCTGCGCGCCGCGCTGGCCCGTGACTCGGTCGAGCTCGGCGTCGACGTCGCCGTGCAGCGTGCCGGCCTGCACCGGCGGGCGATGCGGCTGGTGGTCATGGACGTCGACTCCACGCTGCTGCAGGACGAGGCGATCGAGCTGCTGGCCGCGCGGGCCGGCTGCGCGGCCGCAGGTGCGCGAGCTGACGGCCGCGGCGATGCGCGGCGAGCTCGACTTCGCCGAGTCGCTGCGCCAGCGGGTCGCGCTGCTTGCCGGACTGGACGCTGCCGTCATCGACGACGTGCTCGCCGGCGCTGCGGCTGGCGCCAGGCGCCCGGACGCTGATCCGGACGCTGAAGCGGCTCGGCTACCGGTGCGGCGTCGTGAGCGGCGGGTTCACCCAGGTCACCGACTGGCTGACCGTGGAGCTCGGGCTGGACTTCGCCGAGGCCAACACGCTGGAGATCGCCGACGGCAAGCTCACCGGCCGGGTCGTCGGCCCGGTCGTGGACCGGGCAGGCAAGGAACGCGCGCTGCGGCGGTTCGCCGCCGCAGGCTGGCGTCCCGCTCAGCCAGACGGTCGCGGTCGGCGACGGCGCTAACGACCTGGACATGATCTCGGCCGCCGGGCTCGGCATCGCGTTCAACGCCAAGCCCGCCGTCCGGGACGCGGCCGACACCTCACTCAGCGTCCCGCACCTGGACGCGATCTTGTACCTGCTCGGCATCTCGCCGCGACGACGTCGAGGCGGCCGACGCCGAGGACATCCGCTCGCTGGCCGGCAGCGAGCCCGACGGCCCGGCGCTCGGCCGCGCACGCGGCTAGGCAGCCGGTCCGCGGCCGTCGCGCGGCGACCAGGACGCGACCAGCTCGCCGTCGCCAGGCGACAAGGCTCGGCCCAGCTGCCCGGCAGCGCGATGACCGCGATCGCGGCCGTGGGGAAGTCGGGCTCGGTGCCGGTCAGCAGCCCGACCAGCCCGGCCGCGGCCGGGTTATGCCCGATGTACATGCAGCGTCGCGCACGCTGGCCGGGGTCTGCCGGACGATCTCGGCCACGTCCTCGCTGTCGGCCTCGTAGAGCCGCCGCTCCGCGGCGAACTCCGGCTCGCCGCCGAGCCGCCGCGCCGCGACGTACTGCCAGGTCTGCCGCGTCCGCCTGGCGGCCGAGCAGATCACCGCATCGGGCCGGAAGCCAGCCGCCGCCAGCCACGGCCCGCCGCCGCGCTGTCGCGCCGGCCGCGCGGCCGCAGCGCGCGCTCGAAGTCCGGGCCGCCCGGCAGCTCGCCTGCCTTGGCGTGCCGCATCACGATCAGCCTGTGCCCGTCCTGCATGCCACCATCGTCCGCCCGATCGGCCGCCGCAGCCTGGCGGCGCGCGGAGGCGGCGCAGGCTCGCTGCCGGACGACGGCAAACGGGCGGCAGGTCGTCAGACCTGCCGCCCGCTGCGCCGCTGCCGCTGGAGGGCCGCTGCTGGTCAGGCGGCCACCTTGTCGGCCGGGGACCTCGGTTGCCGCGTCGCCGCCGGCGATGGCTGGTCGAGCGGCGCTTGGAGATGATGATCGCCGTCACCACGATGGCGAACGCCACGATCGCGACCGCCGGCCCGCAGGCCGAGGTTGCCGCTGTACTCGACCACGCTGGTGGCGATCAGCAGCGACACCAGGTTCATCACCTTGATCAGCGGGTTGATCGCCGGGCCCGCGGTGTCCTTGAACGGGTCACCGACCGTGTCGCCGATGATCGTGGCCTCGTGCGCCTCGGAGCCCTTGCCGCCGTGGTGCCCGTCCTCGACCAGCTTCTTGGCGTTGTCCCAGGCGCCGCCCGAGTTGGCCAGGAATACGGCCATCAGCGCGCCGGCCGCGATCGCGCCGGCCAGGTAGGAGCCGAGCGGCGCGTAGCCGAACGCGAAGCCGACGGTGATCGGCATCAGCACCGCCAGCAGGCCGGGCGTGGCCAGCTCGCGCAGCGAGTCCCTGGTGCAGATGTCCACGACGCGGCCGTACTCGGGTTTCTCGGTGTAGTCCATGATGCCGGGGTGGTTGCGGAACTGCTCGCGGACCTCGAAGACCACCCGTCCGGCTGCCCGGCCGACCGCCATGATCAGCAGGCCGGCGAAGAAGAACACCACGGACGCGCCGATGATCAGGCCGAACAGGTCGTTCGGCGCGTCGATGCCCAGGCTGAACCCGCCCAGGTGCTTGACCAGCAGCTCGAGCGTGACCTGGGTGCGGAACGCGCCGAACAGGGCGGTCGCGGCCAGCACCGCGGTCGCGATCGCGATGCCCTTGGTGATGGCCTTGGTGGTGTTGCCCACCGCGTCCAGCTTGGTGAGCACCTGGGCCGCCTCGCCCTCGACCTCGCCGGACATCTCGGCGATGCCCTGCGCGTTGTCCGAGACCGGGCCGAAGGTGTCCATGGACACGATGACGCCGACCGTGGTCAGCAGGCCGGTGCCGGCCAGCGCCACCGCGAACAGCGCGATCGTCGCGTTGCCGGTGCCGAGCAGGAAGGCGCAGTACACCGCGCCGCCGATCAGCAGCGCCGAGTACACCGCCGACTCAAGCCCGACCGAGATGCCGGACAGGATCACGGTGGCCGGACCGGTCAGCGAGCTCTCGGCGATTTCCTTGACCGGCCGCCGGGTGGTCTCGGTGAAGTAACCAGTCAGCAGCTGGATCGCGCTGGCCAGTACCAGGCCGACCAGGACCGCGCCGATGGCCAGCGAGCCGGGGGTTACCGCTGTGACTGCAGGATGCGCGGGTCGGTGACGCCGTGCAGCGCGCTGAACTTGGACGGCAGGTAGATGAACGCGGCGACGATGACCAGCACCAGCGAGATGATCGCGGAGGCGAAGAAGCCGCGGTTGATAGCGGTCATGCCGCTGCGGTCGTTCTGGCGGGGCGCCACGATGAAGATGCCGAATACCGCCGTGATGACGCCGATCATCGGCACGATCAGCGGGAAGACCAGGCCCTCCGAGCCGAAGGCGACCTTGCCGAGGATGAGGGCAGCCACCAGTGTGACCGCGTAGGACTCAAACAGGTCAGCGGCCATGCCCGCGCAGTCACCGACGTTATCGCCCACGTTGTCGGCGATGGTGGCCGCGTTGCGCGGGTCGTCCTCAGGGATGTGCTTCTCGACCTTGCCGACCAGGTCAGCGCCGACGTCGGCGGCCTTGGTGAAGATACCGCCGCCGACCCGCATGAACATGGCGAGCAGGGCGGCGCCGAAGCCAAAGCCCTCCAGCACGCTGGACGCGTTGCCCTTGTAGATAAGGACGACAACAGCGGCGCCGAACAGGCCAAGCCCGACGGTGAACATGCCGGCCACGCCGCCGGTGCGGAACGCGATCCGCATGGCCGAGCGCTCGCCTGCCTCCTTGGCCGCGGCCGCGACCCGGACGTTGCCCCGGACCGCGAGCCACATGCCGGTGAAACCGGTGACAGCAGAGAACAGCGCCCCGACAAGGAAGAAGATCGAGCGGCCGAACCGGACCGACTCATTGACTGCGGGCAGCACGAGCAGCACGAAGAAGATCAGGACGACGAATACGCTCAGGGTCCTGAACTGGCGCCGCAGGTAAGCAGCCGCGCCCTCCTGGACCGCCTTGGCGATCTCCTGCATCTTCGGCGTGCCCTGACTGGCCGCCAGTACGTCCCGGACCAGCCAGCCCGCGACGGCGAGCGCCATCAGCGCGACGACGGCCACCACGGCTACCCAGGCCAGGTTGCCGCCACTTACCGTGGCCGCGCCTCCCGCCAGGGCGAGGTTGTGCAACATCCGTCCTCCTTGACAGGGGATTACAAGCTAGTACCGAGCCGACGCGAAATGGCACTGTCCCGGTGGCTTAGTTCGTAGCGGTCCGGCGCCGGCTGCCGATGAGAAAGCATGCCGAGCCGACCCGCGACGGTGCCGGGAGTCTACGCATCGATGTAAGCGGAAAGTAAACCGGGTGCGCGTTACTTACGCAGTCGCGACAAATTTGTGACGTAACGGTGCCCTGCCGGTGATGGCCGCCAGCCTCGTCAGCCTGGTGGCAGGCCATGGCAACGCCGGTTAACGCGGGCTCCGGCCGACGGCCAGCTCATCCTGATGCTGGTGCCAGCCGAGGTCTCGCTGATCTGCACGTCGTCAGCGAGGCCCTCGATGACGGCGATGCCGAGCGCGGCGGGCAGGCCGAACCCGGCCGGTGGCTGTCCGGCCCGCCGAGGGCCGCCATCGGTGCAGCCCGCCCCGCACCACCGGCGGCCCGCCCGGCCTGCTGAACCGGTCGCCATCACGTCGGCGGCGCAGTTGTCGGTGACCTCGACCTCGAACCGGCCGGCCAGGTCGGTCAGCGCGAGCCGCACCGGCTCGGTCGGGCAGTACAGCTGGTGGCCTTCGACGGCGCGCGAGCACGCCTCGCCGACAGCGAGCCTGACCTCATCCAGCAGGGACTCGTCGACTCCGCTGCGCCTGGCCACGGCGGTCGCCACCAGCCTGGCCGTCCGGACATGCGCCGGCAGCGCGGTGAAACTCAGCTCGACTGTTGCCATGTCGCGTCTCGCCATCAGCCCCGGCAGCCTACTTCTCTGCCCGGCGGGCCGCGATGGCCTCGTCGACGGTGTCGTGGATGCCGAAGACCTTGGTCAGCCCGGTGATCCGGAAGATCTTCAGGATCCGCTCCTGGGTGCAGACCAGGTCAAGCGACCCGTCGTGCGCCCGAACCCGCTTCAGCCCGCCAACGAGAACGCCGAGCCCGGTCGAGTCGAGGAATTCGACCTTCTCCATATTGACCACGAGCTGGTAGAAACGGCTGTTGACCAGCTCGATGAGCAGTTCACGCAAGCGCGGAGCGGTGTAGACGTCGATCTCGCCCTCAACATCGACGATCTCGATGCCATCCTTGCTGTGGTGGTCCAGCTTCAGATCCACAAATCCTCCAGCGCCAGTTACGGCGGTTATGTCCAGCGGCGGCTTGCTCGCCCGTCTCCGATGACGGCGGGCCCTGTCGCGCATTCAACCACGCCCTGACGTTATTCCTATACCAGATCGGCGTCGCAGGCACCTTGCGTCGTGCGACACACTGGGATCCGATGTCCTCGGTACCGCCGCTCGTGCCCGGCGAGCCGCTGTTTCCCGGCGCTGATCCGCGCCCGGCAGCGGCGATCCTCGCGGCTGGTGCGCGGGCAGGCAGGCTGACGTTCCGGACCGAGCTGCCGGGGCGGGCCGGCATCCGCGCCGACTGGCCGGACTGGGTGCCCGCCGAGCTCATCGGCGCACTGGCGCGAGCGCGGGATCACGGCGCCCTGGCAGCACCAGGCCGAGGCGGCGGACCTGGCCAGGTCGGGGCACAGCGTGATCATCTCGACCGGCACTGCCTCCGGCAAGTCGCTCGGTTATCTGCTGCCAGCCCTGACTGCGGTGCTCGACGGCGGCACCGCCCTCTACGTAGCGCCAACCCGCGCCCTGGCCGCCGATCAGCTCAAGCTGGTGCGGTCGCTCGGACTCAGCCGGGTGCGCGCCGCGGTGGTCGACGGCGACACGCCGTGGGCCGAGCGGACCAGGGCGAGATCGCACGCCAATTACCTGCTGACCACGCCGGACATGCTGCACCACTCGCTGCTGCCACTGCATTCCAGGTGGAACGGGTTCTTCCGGAAGCTCCGCGTGGTCATCGTGGACGAGTGCCATACCTACCGCGGCGTGTTCGGGTCCCATGTCGCACACGTGCTGCGCCGGCTGCGCCGCGTCGCGTATCACCACAGTGGCGGCGAGCCGGTCTTCATCCTGGCTTCGGCCACGATCAGCGATCCCGCCAGGTGCGCGACCCGGCTCACCGGGCAGGCCGGTAGCAGGCCGTCAGCACCGACTCGGCGCCGCGCGCTCCGCTGACCTTCGCGCTGTGGGAGCCGCCGCTGACCGGTGCGCGGGGTGAGGCGGGCGCACCGGTGCGCCGGGCCGCGACCAGCGAGGCCGCCCAGCTGCTGGCCGAGCTAGTCCGGTATGAGGTGCCTGCGCTGGCCTTCGTGCGGTCCCGGCGCGGCGCGGAGTCGGTGGCGCTGTCGGCGCGCAGGCACCTGGCCGAGTCAGGCGCTGCCGAGCTGGCCGACCGGGTCGCGGCCTACCGGTCCGGCTATCTGCCGGAAGAACGTCGCGCGCTCGAGGAGGCGCTGCGAACCGGCCAGGTCACCGGCCTGGCTGCCACCACGGCACTCGAACTCGGCGTCAACGTGACCGGCCTCGATGCGGTGCTGATGGCCGGATGGCCGGGCACCAGGGCAGCGCTCTGGCAGCAGGCCGGCCGGGCCGGGCGCGCGGGCCGGGAAGCGGTAGCCGATCCTGATCGCCAGGGACGACCCGCTCGATACCTACCTTGTCCATCACCCGCAAGCGCTGCTCGGCGCTCCGGTCGAGGCAACCGTGCTCGACCCGGACAACACCTACGTGCTCGGCGCCGCACTTGTGCGCGGCGGCGGCCGAGCTGCCGCTGACCGAGCACGATCTGGACGCCTTCAGTGCCGCTGCCGGCCCGCTGGCCGGCCAGGCTGGCAGCCGACGGCCTGCTGCGACGCCGGGGTGGCCGATGGTTCTGCACCCGGCAGGGGCTCGGTATGCGGACCGGGCTGCGCGGGACCGACAGTGAGCCGGTGCGGATCGTCGAGCTTGGCCACCGGGCGGCTGGTCGGAACCGTAGACGAGCCGTCCGCGCATTTCCTTGCGCACACTGGTGCGGTCTATCCGCATCAGGGCGATATGTACCTGGTCAGCAAGCTCGACCTGGCCGACCGCATCGCGCTGGTCGAGCTGGCCGATCCCGGCTACGCGACTGTTACCAGAGAGCTCACCAGCGTCGACGTCGATGACCGAGCTGACCAGGGCGGACTGGGGACAGGCTGAGGTGTGCTTCGGTGACGTGACGGTGACCAGGCAAGTCGTGTCCTACGCCCGCCGCAGCGCCGAGACAGGCCTGCTGATCGGCGAGGACGTTCTCGATCTACCTGAACGCAGGCTGCCGACGAGGGCCGTCTGGTGGACGATCTCGGCCGCGCAGCGGGCCCGGCTGGCCGCGGCCGGCGTTGACCTGGCCGGCGCCGCGCATGCCGCCGAGCACGCCGCGATCGGCCTGCTCCCGCTGGTGGCTGCCTGTGACCGATGGGACGTCGGCGGGGTCTCGTCCGACTCGCACCCGGCGACCGGCAAGCTAACGGTATTCGTGTATGACGGCCACACTGGCGGTGCCGGATTCGCCGAGCGCGGCTTTGCCGCCGCCCGCGCGTGGCTTGCTGCCACCGCCGACGCGATTGAAAGCTGTGAATGCGCGGCCGGATGTCCATCGTGCATTCAGTCGCCAAAGTGCGGCAATGGCAATCATCCGCTGGCCAAGGGCGACGCGGTAACGCTGCTTCGGTGCCTGCTGACCGGTGCGCCGACGGTCGAATCCCGGCCCGAGCAGCAACCCTGGCCAGCGGCCGGCGTTCAGCCGAGACCGGCAAATCCCGCAGCGATTAACGACGGATCGATTAGCCACCCGGCGGCTAGCCAGGGAACGGGGTAGCCGCCGCCAGCCCTGTCCGGACGTCGCCGCGCGGGCTGGTTCGCCCGGACCGCTTCGCCCGGACAACGCCGACTCTGTCCGGACATGGGGCGACCCCCGTCGGGGGGGAGAACGGGGGTCGCCAGACGGTCCGGCTCCGGGGGGGCAGAGCCGGGTCCGTTACTCAAGAAAGCCTAGTTGCAATCGGGGCAAGTTACCAGCCGGTCATGCCTAACCGCAAAGGGATCTGGTGTCTTCCCCTATGCTGCCGGACCGTGGGCACATCCGTCGAGGGCAGCAGCGTAACTACTGCTGCTTTCTTTGACCTGGACAAGACCATCATCTCCAGGTCAAGCACGCTCGCCTTCGCGCCATCGTTTTACCAGCACGGGCTGATCACTCGCATTCAGGTACTGCGGGGTGCCTGCGCGCAATTGAGCTTTCGCTTCGGCGGCGCCGGGCATTATCAGATGGAACGGGTGCGTGACCAGGTCAGCGCGCTGTGCTGCGGCTGGCCGGCGGACAAGGTCGCGCAGATCGTGGCTGACAACCTGACGCAGATCATCGTCCCGTTCGTCTATGCCGGCGCGCGCAGTCTGCTGGAGAGCCACCAGCGAGATGGTCACGATGTGGTGATCGTGAGCACGTCCGGACAGGAGATCGTCGGGCCTATCGGCTCGATGCTCGGGGCCTCCGCGGTGATAGCGACCCGGCTGGGGGTGGCAGACGGCCGGTATACCGGCAGCGTCGATTTCTACGCCTATGGCCAGGCCAAGGCCGATCATGTCCGAGAACTCGCAGTTCAGCGGGGGTACCGGCTCAGCGAGTGCTACGCCTACAGCGACTCGATGACCGATTTGCCGCTACTGGAGGTAGTCGGCCACCCGCACGTGGTGAACCCCGATCGCAGGCTGCGCAAGATCGCCAGGCGGCGCGACTGGCCTGAGCTGGAGTTCCGCCGGCCCGCCAGAGCGCAGGCCGAGGGCATGTGAACCGGGTAATCGATTCAGATAACGAATCGATTACGCTGCGGCCTTTCCAAAGCCGCCGCAGGCCAGTAGAAAGGAATCACGGACGGACACAGTCCGTACACGGCAGCCGGGTACCCACGCGCGACCAGCCGCGGGAGGCGTGCCGTGGCAGGCGAACTGGGCAGCAGCCTCGTCCGCCTACCACGGCAGAGAAGGTGCACGCTTGGTAGCCCGGCTTGACGTGTCTTGCGAAGCGGCGCCCCGGACCGGGGCGCCGTTTGCGCGTGCCGCCAGCCCCCGGATTGTGCCGCCCGACCGGCCGGCGCCATGGCAGTCCGCGGCGGGCGCTCAGCCGGAAACGCCGGGACTAGCCCAAAATCCGCTCAAGGCGGCCCCATGTGAAGTGCGTGTTTTGCCAATTACGGGATGCCGGCTCCTGCCGCCATTGGGTATAAGCAAGACTTTGACTTAACAGCATGACGAGAGGGAGGCTCCTATGGCCGATCCGGCGGTCAGGCACACGTCCGCGACCGTGGCCGATCAGTCCATCGGCGATCTCGTGTCGGTAGCGGCCAGGGACATTTCCCAGCTCGTCCGGTACGAGCTCGATCTGGCCAAGCTGGAGCTCAAAGCCGATGCTAAGCGCCTTGGCATCGGAGCCGGGCTGCTCGGGGTGGCGGCATTCGCTGCCTGCCTGGTGCTGATGCTGCTCTGCTTCGCCTTCGCTTTCGGCCTGGTCGCGCTCGGCATCTGGGAATGGGCCGCGTTTCTCATCGTCGCCGGCACATGTGTCCTGCTTATCGCCGCCGCGGCGCTGATCGCGCTGCGGCTGGTACGCAACGTCGACGGCATGAGCAAGACCAGGCGCAGCGTTGCCGACGGCCTTTCCGTGCTGCGCAGGCGGAAGTCAGGTCCGCCCGCGGCCAGGGCAACGGCCAAGACCGGATAACTATGACTCGCGGCAACGCCTCCATCTACATCAGCGGACCATGGTCGCACCGGTCGGTAAGCGCGAACGGAACGCGATTCCACGTGGCGGAGAGCGGCGACGGCCCGCTGGTGCTGCTGCTGCACGGCTTCCCTGAGTTCTGGTGGACGTGGCGACGGCAGCTCAGCTCCCTCAGCGAGGCCGGCTACCGCGTCGTCGCGCCAGACCTGCGCGGCTACGGCGGCAGTGACAAGCCACCGCGCGGCTACGACCTGGTGACCGCAGCGTCGGACGCCGCCGGGCTAGTGCGCTCGCTCGGCGAGGCCAACGCGATAGTGGTCGGCCATGACTGGGGCGGGCTGATTGGCTGGACGATGGCCGCTTATCATCCCAAGGTGGTCCGGCGGCTGGCCATCGTCTCGATGCCGCATCCGCTCCGGCTGCGGGCGGCAGCGTTGTCTGCCCCGGTCGCTCAGGCCAGGAGCATGTCCTATGCGCTGGGCTTCCAGCTGCCGATGCTGCCGGAACGGCGGCTGCTGAAGGACGGCGCTCGCCGCGTCGGCCGGCTGCTTGAAGCATGGTCAGGACCAGGCTGGCCCGACCCCGATACCGAGCGGCATTATCAGGACGCCATGAGCGTGCCGTCGGTGGCGCACTCCGCGCTTGAGTACCACCGCTGGTACCTGCGCTCCCGGTTCCGGCCCGACGGCATCCGCTACACCCGGATGATGCGGTCGCCAGTCCAGGCCCCGACGCTGCACCTGCACGGTGCGCTCGACCCGTGCGTGCTGCCGAATGCGGCCCGCGGCTCGGGTGTGTTCGTCGAGGCACCGTATCGCTGGCGCTTGCTGGACGGAGCCGGCCACTTCCCGCACGAGGAAGTGCCTGAGCGCTTCGACATGGAGCTCAGGTCGTGGCTGGCCGACCCAGAGCCGGAACGCTAACCGGCCGGCATGACGCCGCGAAGTGGCCAGGACCGGACGGCAGCTGACGCGGCCGCCAGAGACCGCGACGCAACCGGCCGGGCCAGGAACGCCAGGCCCCGCGACGCGCTGGGCAGGCCGCTGGGCCGGGACGCCGTATCGGACCTGGCCCCGGCTGACGATGCCGCCCGGCCGCCCGCCGAAGCGCTCGCCACCGCTCAGCGCTTGCTGGACGAGGGCCTGCCGTTTCATGCGCACGAGGTCCTGGAGACGGCGTGGAAGGCCGCGCCGCTGAGCGAACGCGACCTGTGGCAGGGCCTCGCGCAGGTCGCGGTCGGCCTGACACATGCTCGGCGCGGCAATGCCCGCGGCGCCGTCGCGCTGCTGGGCCGTGGTCGCGACCGGCTCGCTGGCTACCCGACGCCTGGCCCGCACGACGTGGATGTCGGCGGCATCCTGACCCGATGCGATGAGCTGGCGGCCCGGATCCGCACCGCGGGGACGACCAGTTTGGCCGAACCGGACCTGCAGGTGCAGCTCATCAGGCCAGCCCGCCAGGACTAGCCCTGGCAGGCCTGGGTCGACACTGACGCGTATCCGGTCGCGCCCGCGGCAGCGTCGCTGGCAACCTCGCTGGCCGTGAGCGCATAGCCGGTACCCGGGTAAGACGTCGACGCGGCGAACACTACGCCGTACACCCGGCCATCGGGCGCCAGCAGCGGACCGCCGGAGTTACCTGGCTGCACGACGGCCCGCAGCTGGTAGATCTGCCGGTTCACCCCGCTGGTCGCGTAGATGCTGGGCCCGTAGGCGGTAATGCTGCGGCCCACCCGGGCTGCCCGCACGGTGAACGGCCTGTCCAGCGGATAGCCCGCCACGATCGCGTTCGCACCGTCGGCGGCCTGGCCGGCAAACTGCAATGGTCTGGCTCTCAGGCCCGGAACATCGAGCACGGCGATGTCCCGCTGCGGGTCAAACAGCACGACCCTGGCGTTAAAGTCCTGGCCGTTGGTGGCGTAGACGTACGGGCCATGCGTGACACCCGCCACGACGTGCGCGTTCGTCAGCACGTGACCCGGCGAGATAACAAATCCGGAGCCCTCAATCTGGAGGGAGCATGAGGTCGCGACGCCCTTGATCATCACGATGCTCGGCTTGTCCCGCGCGATGCTCTTGGACCGAAGTACCGCCGAGTCGGCCTGCGGCAGCGTCAGCGCGTTCTCCGCGCCGAAGCTGAAGACCGGCGAGTACAGCCCGTTACTGAGCAGGGTGCGGAGCGCCGGAAAGACCGGCAGGTACAGCGTTCCGCGCGGCATCACCGCATCCACCGTGCGCAGCACCGCGGAGTTGCTGACCTGACGCGCAACACCAGGGAACGGCGCGCTTCGCGACGAAGGAGCCAATCAGCCAGGCAACCACGAGCACAGCTACGACGTTGACCACGGCGCCGCCTAGCGCGTCGACGCAGCGTGGCTGGCCGGCCGGTCAGCCGGGACCTGACCGCCACGCCGATGCCGGAGGCGATCAGCATCCCGACGACAGCTGCGATGAATACCACCAGGATGGCAACGAACGCCTGCCAGGGCGCGCTCTTGGCCAGCAGCCTGGAGATGCCAGGGGCGATGTAGGCGCCGGCGGCGACCCCGACGACGAAATCCGGCCAGGCTCAGCACGCCGATGATGAAGCCCTGCCGGTAGCCCGCCACGGCGAATGCCGCGATGAGCACGAGCAGTATCACGTCGAGCAGGTCACCGGGCACCCCTTCAACTTATAGGGAGGGCAGCCCCGCTGCGGCCGTCTGGGCCGCTGATCGCGTCAACTGGGCGCAGCTGGCCAGCCGGCCGGGAGCTCGTCAGGACCGAGCGCGGTGATGCGGCCGGAGTCCCATGGCTCTTCCCAGCCCCCAAGCGCCAGCAGCCGGTCCAGCAGCAGTGCGGTAAATCCCCAGATGATCAGCCCCCCGGCCCGGAAGGCGGGACCTGGCAGGCCGGCCGGATACCGGATCATCAGCCGCCGTGCCGGACTTGCCAGCTCTGCCACCGGCACCCTCATAACGGCCGCGATCTCGCCAGGATCGCCTGGCGCAACCGCTGCGGGCGTGTGCCACCAGCCGAGCACCGGGGTCACCCGGAAGTCGCTCCGGGGAATGTACAGTTCCGGCATCACGCCGACCACCTGGACGCCGACCGGGTCAACGCCGGTCTCCTCGGCCGCCTCGCGCAGTGCGGCATGCACCGGTCCGCCATCTGCCTCATCGATCGCACCGCCCGGGAAGGCCGGCTGGCCGGCGTGCTTGCGGAGGTCCGCGGCGCGCTCGATCAGCAGGATGTCAGGGCCGCTCGGGCCGATGCCAAACAAGATCAGTACCGCAGCTGGCCTGCCGCCGGTGGCTGGCGGGCGCAGGCCGGGCGGCACCGGCAGCCGTCCTGCCGTCTTGGCCAGCCCGGCCAGCCAGTCCGGCACCTGGTCGGGCGTGCTACCGCCATGATCGCCGTCAGCAGCTGCGGTCAAGAGAACGGTCCGGCTTTGACGAGCTTGCGAGCCGTGGCCTGGTCCGTCGGGCCAAGGCCGAAGGACGGGCACAGGGCCGCGACGCCACACGCGCCGCAGGCCGGCTTGCGCGAATGGCACACCCGGCGGCCATGCCAGATCAGCCGGTGGGACAGCATCGTCCAGTCGCTCTTCGGAAACAGCGAGCCGACTTCCTGCTCGATCTTGACCGGATCCTGCTGCGAGGTCCAGCCGAAACGGTGCGACAGCCGGCCGAAATGCGTGTCAACTGTGATGCCAGGTATCCCGAAGGCGTTGCCGAGCACCACGTTGGCCGTCTTCCGGCCGACTCCGGGCAGCGTGACCAGGTCCGCGAGCCGGCCGGGACCTCGCCGCCAAAGCGATCACAGAGCGCCTGGCCGAGTCCGATCAGGCTGGTCGTCTTGGCCCGGAAGAAGCCGGTGGACTGGATGATCTTCTCCATGTCGCCTCGGTCGGCAGCGGCATAATCCGCGGCGGTCCGGTATCTGGCGAAAAGAATGGGAGTCACCATATTGACCCGCTTATCAGTGGTCTGCGCGCTCAGAATCGTCGCGACCAGCAGCTCCAGCGGGCTGGTGAAGTCAAGCTCGCAATGCGCGTCCGGGTACAGCGCGGCTAGCTCGCGATTGAGCTTGCGCGCCCTGCGGACCAGCGCGGTGCGGGAGGACGGCGTTGCAGGCACTCGCTTAGCCTATGCAGCCGCGCACTGCTGCCGGGCCATAGTGCGGATGGCTTTCCGCGGCCGGGGCCGACGCGGATTGCAGATAGCCTGGACACCTATGCTGGTCGCCGGTACGGGGCCCGGCGGTGGCGATGCGAGCGCTGACGATCTGCGCGGAGCGCGCCTGATCAACCCAGGATGGTCGTGACTCTTACCAGGTACCGGAACGCGCACCGGCCTGCCCTGCACGGGCGCGGGCCGATTGTCGCCGCGCTGCGCAGGCACTGGCTAGCCGCGGTCCTGATCCTGGCAGGCCTGGCCCTGCGCTGCCTCGTGCTGATGGCGTACCGGCCAGCGCTCTTCTACCAGGACACGACCAGGTACCTGTACCACGCGCAGGGTAACGATCCGGTTGGCTACCGCGTGCTGCTACGTGGCGTCCTGCTCGTGGCCAATATCGATACGGTCGCCGGCGTACAGCATCTGCTCGGCCTCGGCATGGCCATCGCGCTGTACTGCGTGCTGCTGCGGCGCGGCGTCGCCCGCTGGCTGGCCGCGCTCGCCATCGCGCCGGTGCTGCTTGACGCCTATCAGCTGCAGCTTGAGCAGATGCTCATGCCCGATGTCCTCTTCGAGGCACTGATCGTCGCTGGCCTCGCCGCCCTGCTCTGGCGACCAGTGCTGACCTGGCGGATCGCGCTGACTGGCGGCCTGCTGCTCGGCGCCGCGGTGCCGGTGCGCCAGGTGGGTGAGATCCTGCTGCTGCCAGCCGTGTGCTACGTACTGCTGGCTGGGGCCGGCTGGCGGCAGAAGCTGCTCCAGGCCGGGGCGTTGTGCGCGGCATTCGCACTTCCGTTCCTTGCCTACTGCACGACTTCGTACGCGGTCCGCGGGAGCTTCTCGCTGTCACACACCGGGGTGACGACCACCTACGGCAGGATGGCCTACGCCGCCGATTGCCAGGCCCTGGTGCTCACGCCGGCCGAGCGGCCACTCTGCCCGACGCCGAAGCAGCAGCGCCTGGGCCCGGACGGACTGCTGCACGACAAGCGATCGCCACTCAAGCCGGTGTACCGGCAGCTGCCGCATGCCGATGCCTCGCATCTGGTCGAGGCGTTCAACACTCAGGTGCTGCGGCAGCAGCCGACGCGGGTGCTCGGCGCGATCGGTCGCGACTTCGTCAAGCTCTTCGCTGTCAGCAGGACGACGGCTCCCGGCGATGACCCCATTGCCCGCTGGCAGTTCCAGACGCACTACCCGTTCATGTGGCCGCACGCCTCGCCGGCCGTGGTGCGCAGAGCAGCCCGCCGGTTCGGCGGCGGATCACCCGTGGTCTGGGTGCCGGTGGCCTCGTTCCTGCGCAGCTACCAGCTCGGCGGCGGTTACACGCCAGGCCCGCTACTGGCTGGCTGCCTTGTCGCCGGTCTGGTGGCGGCCGCGGCTGGCTTCCGCCGGCGGCTGGCCCCCCAGACCAGGGCGATCTCCCGCGCGTGCTTGCTGTTCGTGCTGACGGCCGTCACCTTGCTGCTGATCTCGGACGTGTTCGTGTACTCCTGGCGATACCAGCTGCCAGCGCTGGTCACGCTGCCCCCGGCAGGCGCGCTCGCGGCGGCATGCCTGCCCTGGCGGAGGTTGCGAAGCCCGCTGCCGGACGCGCAGCATTCCGGCACTGACGATCCAGCCCCGGCGCAGCACTAGCGGCACCGACGAGATTGCGCCGGGTTACCGGCAATGAACGTCAGGCCGCACGGTTGCCGATGGCTTGCGCGCGCTGCATGAGCACGTCGGTCACCGTGCTGACGGTGCCAGACAGGCTCCGGCCGGACGCGGCGCGCCGCATCGTCAGCTCAGCAACGCTCATCGCCTCAGCCGCTATCCGCTTGGCTTCGTCGGACTTCATGATCGCCTCGACCGAAGCACGCAGCTTCTTCAAGCCATCCCGCCCGTCGTTGCAGCCGGCCAGGTAGCCGGCCACGAATCCGAAGAGAGTCTCCATGGTCCTGCCTTGCTTCTCGGGGGTGCGCCACTAGGGGTAGAGGGCAAGCTGGCGGGCTCGGTCGCCGCCATCGACTACATGTCCCGCAGTTCCAGGTACCGCTTGATATCCGGAATTGACTGCACAATCGCAGCGAGAGCCGCGGCCAGCAGGGCCGCCTTTACGAGCCTTGTGATCATCGTTCCCCTCCCTCCGGCTGCTCAGTAATCGTCCTACCCGGTTCAAGCGGCAGCACCTCGTCGGGCGCGAAGTAAAGGAACCGGCCGTGGTTGCGGTTCAGGTCCGCGGCGGGGTCGTCGACCGGCGTGACGGCCAGGTGGACCTGCCCGTCGACATCGTGCAGGACCGCCTCGACGACTGCCTCGCGCCCGGCCAGGAACAGATCCTGCGCATCGGCACGCCTGGCTCCGGGCTGCATCACAACTCTGGAATCCCTCGCTACTCGCACGCCGTTGACCAGGACATAGTCGGTTTCCGGCGACACCGAGGCGTCCGAGCCAGGGTCCCACCAGGGCACTGACGGACGGCCAGTTACTTCCGGAGCTGGCCAGTCGATCCCGTCCCCCGGTGCTGGTGCCGGGAAGGCAGCGGCCCCGGCCGGTGCCGACCTGAGATACCTGATCGCTCCGTGCATTCGCTCGAGCATCTCGGCAGGCATGTCGTCGAGCCGGTCGAGGAGGTCGGCCGCCCGGCTATCGGTCGCCCGGGCCTGGCGTTTTTCCGCGTCGGTCAGGGTCAGCGTGCGCAGCGTCAGGATCTCGTCGATCTCCGTCGCATCAAAGAGCTCGCCAGCGCTTTCGGCAGCGATCTCCGGATGGTCGTAAAGGATGACGGGCGACGACAGGATCAGGTCGCGGCAATCGTCAGGTCCGGCCAGGACCGGCCAGGTCCCGACGTTGCTGCAGTCAGCTACAGCAGCGGCGGCCCATTCCGGTGGATCGGTCATCGACAGGAAAGTGCCGCCTGGCGCGCCGATCAGTGAGTGCGCCGCGATCAAGGCATGCCTCAGGCCGTCTTCCCGGCTGGTCAGCTCGGACAGCGGCGTGGCAGCATTCTCCAGCAGCACCCGCAAGCGCAGCGCCTGATAGGGCCCGGCGACCCGTTCGGCGTGCAGCGCGATGGACCCGTCGAGCGCCGCCCAGCGCCGGATCAGCCTGCCCGCCAGCCGACCACGGTCAATCGGTCAGGTTCTCGATCGCCTCGCCGGATCCGATGTGAAACTCAATGTTCTTGTCCGCCCCGAGCAGTTCGCCGACCGTGGCCGTAATGCGCTGCTCGCGCTCGGCGGCTTCGTCCCAGGAGGTGTACTCGGCCCCGTCCACGTACAGGGTGCCCACATCGTGCAGCTCGCCGTTTTCCGGTGATACGCCCTGAACCAGCCGCTGCTGCAGGTGCAGGAACCTGACCAGGACCCGTATCTCGGTGTCGTCGGAGCACTCGAGCAGGCATTCGGTCTGGCTCGAGCTAGCCTCGTGCGGATCGACCACGGCGTAACCTGGCGGCATCAGCACTCCGAACTGAAACCGGACCTGATTCTTCTGCGCCGACTTGTGGTACGGATACAGCAGGTAGCCCTCATACAAGATCGCGTCGGCGACCTTGCGGGCGTGCTCCAGATGCTCGGCATTGAGCCTCATAGCGCGTCTTCCGCTCGGTCAGCCGCCTCAGAGAGCAGGGTCAGGATCGTTGCTTCCCAGGTCGGCAGCCCTCTGGCGGACTTGAATCTGAGCAGCTCGTCGAAGGAGTAGGTGCTCAGCCTGATCCACGCGGAGTTCGGGAAATGCGCGTCCACGGCCTCTCGCCAGGCACTGACCGGCAGCCGGTAGCTCGCTTCCTTGCTCCATGGCACCTGCGTGACCGACATCCGGCCGTCGGCGATGCTGAAGATCGTGCCGCTGAACAGCATCAGCAGCGGAACCTCGCCATCGTCGAGTCCGGCGAAGTAGCGGGTGGCGCCGATTTCCATGTCGTAGGTCAGCGGTACGGCGAGATCCACCTCGGTGCTGCCGCTGAAGCCGGGCACCATCACCGAGACGTTGCTGAACTGGATCGGCTTGAGCGTGTCGGCCCACCGCTGTGTCTCACCGAACAGGTCGTTCAGGCGCTCCGCCTCGTCGTCGGAGTAGCGGCGGCGCGCCGGCTCGATCCGGATCTGGCAGCGCAGCGCGATGGCCTCGATCCGCTGGCCGCTGGTCTCGCTGATCCGCAGCGAGAAGAACATCGAGGGAACGACGGAGTACTTGTCCGCCCTCGCGCCCGTGCAGTCGAAAACCAGCTCCGCCACGTCATTCCTCCCGGCTGAAAGCGCGGGCCCGCCGCCGCACTCCGGACAGGAAGGTGGCGATGCTCTCCCTGGCTTCGCTGCCGCCATCGAAGCCGCGCCAGTGCAGCCGCATCCGGCCGGCCAGCTCGTAGCACGCGTCGATGGGCACGAGGAAGTAGTCGACTCCGGTGTCGGATCGGCTGATGAGCGCGGCCTCCACGTCCGGCAGCGGCTCGCCAAGGAGCGGATAGTCGGCGACCAGCTGCTGCCAGAGCCCCAGGTCGAGCCTGCACTCGGTGACACCGGCCGGGCTCGGGTAGAAGCCGGCCAGTTCACCGTCGGCTCGCGAAGTGCGCAGGAAAAAGGCCAGGCCAACCGGAATTTCAAGCTGATCCCACTGGGCGGGCGTCATCACCCGGCTCGGGTCGTGCAGGTAACGGTCTGGAATTGCCCGGTACCTGCCTCGTCCGGCGGTGGGCTGGGTGAACAGCAGGTAGCAGGCCCGGCACGCACACAGCAGCGAGGAGGCCTCCAGGTCGGCGATGTGACCATGCTCGGCCGGCACCTCGGTCGCGCACAGCTCGCATTTCTCGGCCGGCTGCGACTGCGGTTCGCGCAGGTCAGTCACGCTGCCCTCGGTTCGCGGCCGGGCTGGCGGCGCGCTGGGCGCGGTCGCCGGCCCGGCGGCAGCCGGAACCGGCACGGCGGGGCTTGCGCCCGCCGCCGGGCGGACAAACCGTCGCAGGCCCGTCTCGTTAGCCACTAGTGCACCGCCTCTGGCACGGCGACGCGGACGCCCTGGCTGTCGGCTAGCAGCGGCAGCGGATCGAGGTGCAGCGCGGGGTCGCCGAGGCTCTTGCCCGCCAGCCGCACGTTGTAGCTGGCCGCGCAGCCGGGGCAGGTCAGCACTTCGCGATCAAGGTGGCCAGCCGCCAGCGAGGATCCGCACCCGGCGCACGAGTCGCGGTAGGCGTAGAGGGTGCCGCGGACCGAGCAGACGAGCACGGCTGTGCCGTCAGCTGACGCGCTGACCGGGCGCGAGCTCGGTGGCCCGATGTTCGGCAGCGTCACCCAGCCGACGCCGGTGCCCGCCTGGCCCGGCGCAGCGGTACCGGGCTCGGCCGGGCTATCCGGACGCTGTCCGATCTGGAGGAGCTTGGTCTCGGGCAACGATGTCATTCCGTCGACGACCACCTCGGTCACCTCCGGCGCAGCATCCAGCACGGCGCCCTCGATGGCCAGCCGGACAGTGACGGTGGAAGACGGGCAGCCGCTGCAGCTGCCTTCGAGCCTGAGGCTGGCAATCCCGTCCGTGACGCCGAGGTACTCAACTCCGCCGGCGTGCGAGCCGAGGTATGGCCGCACCCTGTCGAGAGCACGCTGAATCCGGGCATCAACGTCCAGCGGGTGCAGGCCGTGCAGCAGCAGCAGGCCCTCGACCAAGGGGTCATCGGCGATCTTCGCGATCATTGCCGCGCCTTGCGGACCCTGATCCGCCAGGATCGTCATGATCTGAGCGAGGCCGTCGCCGTACAGCCCGACGAGCAGGCCGACTAGTTCTTCCGCAGCGGGGGCTGCACCACCAAAGGCGCCGGAACTCAGTGCCTCGAGGAGTTCTTCCACCCGTGCGCTGACCTGCTGCACGCCAGTCATGCCATTCGCCTCCGTCTGCCGGGCGGCTGCTGGCCAGCCCGCGTGCGAATCGGGGTCAGCTGAGAGGGCCTCAGTTCCCGTACCGGGGATCCGGACTGGCCCGGATAGCGGATCCGGGCCAGTCCAGGACTGTCAGGTCGACAGGATCGCTGCCATCGGCGAGTGCACCTTCTGCAGCGCCTTGCCGTTCCCCAGGTACATGTGCACTCCGCACGGCAGGCACGGGTCGAAGCTGCGCACGGCACGCATGATGTCGATGCCCTTGAACCGGTCCGGCGGGTTCTCCTCGAAGATCGGCGTGTTCTGTACCGCGTCCTCATAGGGGCCTGGCGTGCCGTAGCTGTCACGGACACTGGCATTCCACGGAGTCGGCGGATAGGGGTGATAATTGGCGATCTTGCCGCCTCTGATCACCATGTGGTGCGACAGCACTCCGCGGACTGCCTCGGTGAAACCGCAGCTGTTCGCCTCGTCCGGCACCTCGAACGGCTCCCAGGTCTTCGTGTGCCCGGCGCGGAGCTCGGCCAGCGCCTTCTCCATGAAGTGCAGCGCGCAAGCAGCCGCGTAGGCCTGGAAGTAGGTCCGGGCCCGGTCCCGCTCAATCGCGTTGGACAGCGGAGCGCCATTCTTGTCGGTCGGGATCTTCCACTCGAAGGTTACTTCGGGCTTGGTGATGGTCCGGGGCAGGTTGATCAGCACACTGCTGCCGGTCGACTTGACGTAGCCGAAGTCCACCAGGCCACCCTGGGCCGTCGCCCACAGCCTGGCGATCGGGCCGCCGCCGGTATCGGCAGCCAGGTAATTCTGGCCGTCGAACCACCGAGGCGACATGACCCAGCTGTACTTGTCGTCAAAATCGCGCTTGGCGGGCCGCGGGATGGTGTGCTGGTTCCACGGGTGCCTGCGGTCCACCGGGTTGCCGAGCGGATCGCGGGTAACGAACATCTCCTGGTCTTCCCAGTCCTCGTAATAGGAACTGCCGAGCAGGATCCGGATGCCCAGGTTGATCTCGACGAGGTCGTTGGTGAGCAGCTGGCCGTCCCGGATGACGCCCGGCGTGACGAACATCTTCCGGCCCCAGTTCGTCATGTGGTCGTACCGGAAGTCGCAGTGCTCGGGGTCATTCAGGCTGCCCCAGCAGACCATGTCAGCACGGCGCCGGCCGACCTCCTCGTAGCCGGGCAGCGCCTCGTAGAAGAAATCGAATAGGTCGTCATGCATCGGCACGACGCGCTTCATGAACTCGACGTAGCGCATCAGCCTGGTCAGGTAGTCGGTGAACAGCTGCACCGTCGGGGTCGTGCCAACGCCACCCGGATACAGCGTCGACGGGTGCACGTGCCGACCTTCCATCAGGCAGAACATCTCCCTGGTGGATCGCGATACCTGGAGGGCTTCCCGGTAGAACTCGCCTTCCAGCGGATTCAGCGACCGCATGATGTCGCCGATGTACTTGTAACCATGCTCGGCGTAGTGCGGGCACTCTGTCCGGTTGGCCAGTTCCAGCACGCCCGGGTTGGTCTCGCCGACCATCCGCTCGCAGAAGTCAACTCCGACCAGGTTCTCCTGGAAGATGTTGTGGTCGAACATGTACTCGGCGGCCTCGCCGAGATTGATGATCCACTCAGCCAGGTGCGGCGGCCGGACCCCGTAGGCCATGTTCTGGTTGTAGACCGAGCAGGTGGCGTGGTTGTCTCCGCAGATGCCGCAGATCCGGCTGGTGATGAAGTGCGCGTCCCGAGGATCCTTGCCCTTCATGAAAATGCTGTAGCCGCGGAAGATAGAGGACGTGCTGTGGCACTCGACTACCTTTTTTTGCTTGAAGTCGATCTTGGTGTAGATGCCCAGGCTGCCGACAATCCTGGTAATCGGGTCCCAGGCCATCTCCACGAGGCCGGTGTCTTCAACCGCTGTCATTTCCAGTTCCTTCTTCCGCTACGGAGCGCGACGCCGCCCTCGGGGCGCGCCATGGCCACGGGTATCACCAGGTCTTCTTGTAACCGGTCAGCAGCTCGTCGCCCTTCTTCCGC
Organism: uncultured Actinomycetota bacterium; assembly: GCA_963795265.1. GTDB lineage: Bacteria > Actinomycetota > Actinomycetes > Streptosporangiales > Streptosporangiaceae > JAJYUU01. Next base: position 472,983 of record CAWCHF010000023.1, read on the forward strand.
CACTTGGGCTCCTCGTCCGCTGTCTTCGCGGTGAAGCCCCGCAGCGCGCGGATAACTGTCCCGTAGAGGCTGCTCGCCGTCGCGGACACCTTCGATCCCGGTGGCTCGTCCATGAACGGCATGAACTTGTCCGGGAACCCCGGCATCGTGCATGCGATGCAGATGCCGCCGACGTTGGGGCAACCGCCGACTCCGTTGATCCAGCCGCGCTTGGGTACGTTGCACTTGACGACAGGCCCCCAGCAGCCCAGCTTCACCAGGCACTTCGGCGAGCCATACTCGTTGGCGAAGTCGCCCTGCTCGTAATAGCCGCCCCGGTCGCAGCCCTCGTGCACGGTTGCGCCGAACAGCCACGTCGGCCGGAGTGCCTCGTCGAGCGGGATCATCGGGGCGGCTCCGGCCACCTGATACAGCAGGTACAGGATGGTTTCGGACAGGTTGTCGGGATGCGTCGGGCAACCTGGCACGCACACGATCGGCAGTCCGGCCTTCGACCGCCAGTCCCAGCCGAGATAGTCGGGCACGCCCATGGCACCAGTCGGGTTGCCGGCCATGGCGTGGATGCCGCCGTAGGTAGCGCACGTGCCCGCGGCGAGGATCGCGGTCGCCTTCGGCGCCAGCCGGTCGAGCCATTCGTTGGTTGTCATCGGCTGCCCGGTGGCCGGGTTGTTGCCGAACCCGCACCAGTAGCCTTCGGCCTTGATCGCCTCGTTCGGGATCGATCCCTCGACCACGAGCACGAACGGGTCAAGCTCGCCGCGGTCAGCCTTATGCCACCACTCGATGAAGTTGTCGGCACCGGTCTCCGGTCCGCACTCGAAGTCAATGAGCGGCCAGTGAACGGCCACCTTGGGCAGTCCGGGGAGGGCGCCGAGCGCAATCTCCTCGATACTCGGCTGGGTGGCTGCGGTGAGCGCGACCGAGTCCCCGTCACAGCCGAGCCCGCCGTTCATCCAGAGGATGTGCACAACCGGTTCTGCAGTCTCGGCCTGCGTCGCTTCAGTTTGTGTCGTGGCCATCGCGAGGCCACCTCCTCGCTCCTGTGCTGGCTGGATGCCGAGCGTTCTCGGCCCGGTCGTTACCACAGCGGTGGCAGCCTGCGACGCTGGGCACAATGGATAAGGTGCCCGCACGCTCCCAGGCGGCGGAGCCGCCCTCGTAACGTTCCCTGAATGGCCTGGCGAATGTCTTCGCGGCCGGCGAAAATGCGCCGGCGTGAGCTCCCACAACGCACCTCGCCTTCGGTGATGCGTGGACGTCGTCATGCTAGACCCGACACGTTCACGTAACAAGAAGTCTGGGGCACTTCACCAGACATAAATGTCTGGAAGCGTGGTCAGAGCATCGCCAAAACGGCCCAATAACGTGCAAAGACGGCCAGCCATTTATGACCGGTCAACTGTGGAGTAAATGCCTTACTCTAGGTACTGAGCGGTAAGTGGATAGCCACGACGGGTTCCCGTTACGGCCGGTACCACGTACATTGGCTTGCAGCCCTGCTGTGCCGCGCCGTGGGGTGACAGCCAGAGGAGATCTGAGCGGTGGCGGAGCCTAGCTACGGACCCGCGGGGGGACCGATTGAGGTCGTCCCTGTTGTCGTGCTATCCCAGGTGTTCCCGGCCAGGCCGTCATCCATCCCGGACATCAGGGACTTCGTGCGGCGCTGCCTGTCCGAGTCGCCGCTGACCGAGGAAGGCACCCGCGAGGTCGGCGAGACAGTGTTCCGGGCATTGCTCGACGCGGCCGGCCCAACGGGCTCTATCCAGGTGGCCTTCCGCATCTTTCCCGAGCATGTCGAAGTGGACGTGCTGCACTCTGACACGGCGCTGCAGTCCCCGGTCATTCCTGGCCCGCCTGTCACATACGCCCAGCCTGTCGCGTTGCCGGCCGGCCAGTCGCCCCGCCGGCCGGCGCTGGCCAGGCTCAGCCGGTCACCTCGGGGCAGCAGCCCCCCGGCCTGTACTCGGTGCCAGCCCCGGCGCAGCCCGGCCTGGCCGCGCCGGGCGCCCGCGCCGGAGATCAGGCTGACAGCCGGCCAGCCGAGACGTTCGCCGAATGGATGTCCAGTGCGCTGCGCCGTGAAGGGCTGACCCAGGAAGCGGCGGCCAGGCAGCTCGGCGTTTCGGTGAAAACGGTGAGTCGCTGGGTTGGCGGCGCGACCGAGCCCAGAATGCGCGACCTGCGACGTATTCAGGAACTTTTCGGCGAGGTTCCGCTGCCATAATTCACGCAGTTCCCTCAGGCAATTGCGCAAAATGGCCATACCTGTCTTGCCGGATCACTGGACGTCCCCCCACATGTGTCCTACGGTTCTGCTATGGCAATAGATCCCGGCCGCCATCCGCTTGGCGCGGAGGCAGGACGGATTACGTTACGGACCTCCCGCGACGGGCTGGTGGCCCAGGCAGGCCACGACCTGACCATTGATGCGGTCAGGTGGTCCGGCGAGCTGGTAGTGGGCGCCGACCTGGCGCCGTCGAGCCTCGAAGTGGCAGTAGATCTCGGCGCGCTGGTGGTGCGCGAGGGCACCGGCGGCCTGAAGCCGCTCTCTGACCGGGATAAGCGCGAGATCTCGGTAACGGCTCGGAAAGTACTGGGCGTGGACCGCCATCCGGAGGCCACCTTTACCGCTACCGGATTCGAGCCGAGTCCCGGTGGCTCGGGTGGGGTCATCACCGGCTCGCTGAGCCTGGCTGGCCAGACCAGGCCGCAACGGCTGGACGTGACTCAGGCCGGGCCCGGGTAGTACCGGGCCACCACGACGGTGCGGCATTCCGATTTCGGGATCAAGCCCTACTCCGCTTTCCTCGGCTCCCTCAAGGTCGCGGATGCCGTGCAGGTCGAGATCGAGGTGGAGCTGCCCGCCACCATGGCGGCGGAGCACGGCCGCATGACCGGTCCGCTCGAGCCGCCGCCAGCGCCCGGCCTCGCCGACGACCAGGTCACCAGCCTCTTCGACCGCCGCGAGCAGCCGGTGCGCGAGTTTGCCGACCAGGCCGCGGCAGTGGCCGCCGCCTGCTATCAGATGGCGATCAGGTTCCATCAGGGCGGCAAGCTCGTGGTATTCGGCACTGGCGGCCCGAGCACGGACGCGCAGCACGTGGCGGTCGAGTTCGTGCACCCTGTCATCGTCGGCAAGCGAGCATTGCCCGCTATCTCCCTGACCTCGGACGTTGCCACCGTGACCGGGATCGCCGCCCGCAGCGGGATGGCGTCGATCTTCGCCCACCAGCTCCGCTACCTGGCTAGCCCTGCCGATATCGCACTGGGGATCTCGGCCGACGGCAACTGCGCCAGCGTGCTGTCCGGCATGCTGACGGCACGGGAGCTGGGCATGCTGACGATAGCGCTGGTGGGTGGCGGCGGTGGCGCAGTGGCCGCCTGCCCGGCAGTGGACCATTTGCTCGTCACCCGCTCCTGCGACCCGCGTATTGTCAAGGAAATGCAGGTCACCTGCTACCACGTGCTCTGGGAACTGGTGCACGTGTTCTTTGAGCAGCCTGGAGTGCTCGCGCCGGGGGTGGTCGCGTGAACGTCCCGGAGTGCCACGACGACGTCTGTATCACCTGCTCGGACACAGCCGTCCAGGTCACTGTCGTGGAGCTGCTTGCTGACGGGCTCGCTCGCGTGCAGACCGGCCAGGGCACCGAGGAAGTCAGCGTGGCGCTGGTGACCGCCGATGTCGGCGACACCATCCTGGTGCACGCCAGGGAAGCGATCGCGGTGCTGCCGCGATGAACCAGGTATCCAGCAACGGCAGGCCGCCCGCGGGCGCTATCGGGGCCAGCGCAATCGGCGCGAGCGCAACCGGCGCCAGCGCAGCCGGCGCCAACCCTACCGACCACGGTTCTATCGAGTCGCTCTACCCGTTCCTGTACGCCGGCACGACAGATGTGTCCGCGGTGCTCGATCAGGTCCGGCAGTCCACGGTGGCCAAGGCGGATGAGATCCGTCAGCTGCGCCGCATGATCAGGGACGCCGACGGCGCCCGGCTGCTCGCCTGCGCACGCCAGCTGGCAGGCCGCTTCGCCGCCGGAGGACGGCTGCTCGCCTTCGGCAATGGCGGCAGCGCGACCGATGCCCAGCAGCTCGCGACGCTGTTCCTGTACCCGGGCGGGATTGCCAGGCCGCTGCCTGCGCTGAGCCTGGCTAGCGACGCCTCCGTGCTCACGGCGCTCAGCAACGACATCGGCGTGGACGTGGTATTCGCCCGGCAGATCGCGGCCTTCGGTGGCAAGAACGACATAGCTGTCGGGATGTCCACCAGTGGTAACTCGGACAACCTGCTGCGGGCGTTCGATGAGGCCAGCAGGCGCGGGATGCTGACCATCGGCATCGCCGGGTACTCCGGCGGCAAGATGGCCGAGCTGGACAGCATTGACTACCTGTTCATCGCGCCGTCGACCTCTGTGCACCGGATCCAGGAAGCGCAGACGACGATGTACAACGTCCTCTGGGAACTGTGCCAGGATGCTCTCGGCGCCGCCGGGCGTAGCTGCAGCCAACCCGACGGCACCTGCCAGCCGGGCGTCGCTGACCATGGAACCGCAGGCCCCGCCGGGGTGACGCCATGACGGGCAAGCTTCTTATCGCGGGCGTCGGCAACATCTTCCTCAGCGACGACGGATTCGGCGTCGAGGTAGCGAACCGGCTCGCGTCTGCTGACCTGCCCGACTGGGCGCACGTGGTGGATTACGGCATCCGCGGCATGCACCTGGCCTATGACCTGGCCAACGCCTACAGCTCGATGATCCTGATCGACGCGACCTCCCGCGGTGGCGCCGCTGGCACTATCTACGTGATCGAGCCAGACCTCGGTGACGGTTCCGCGGACCCGGCCGATAACGCCGGCGGGCTGGCCGGCAATCCGCTTTTCAACGCGCACGGTATGCAGCCGGACGTCGTCTTCGGCATGCTCGGCATGCTCGGCGCTGAAGGCCGGCAGGTGCTGATCGTCGGCTGCGAGCCTGCCTGCGTCGACTACGGAATGGGCTTGAGCGAACCAGTCGCGGCTGCCGTCGACGAGGCAGTCGCGGTCGTGCTTGATCTCATTGCCGGCGCGGCCGACACGGGCGACGAGCACCAACTAGTCACGAAGGAGTGGGCGTATGTGCCTCGGGATTCCCGGTGAGGTGATCGAGTTCCTTCCTGACCAGCCTGACCTTGCCAAGGTAGACGTCAGCGGCGTCAAGCGGGTCATCAACGTCGGCCTGCTCGCCGAGGAGAAGGTCGAGCCAGGCGACTGGGTGCTCATCCACGTCGGCTTCGCGCTCTCGAAGATCGACGAAGCGGAGGCGGCCGCCGCGCTTCAGTTCCTGGAAGGCATCGGCCAGGCCTACGAGGACGAACTCGCCGCGCTCGCCGAATCCAGGATCGAGTAGGAGGGCGGAGCAGTGCGATTTGTCGATGAGTTCCGCGACGCCGACAAGGCGCATGCGCTGGCGGCGAAGATAGCCGCGCTGTGCGAACCCGGCCGTGAGTACAAGCTCATGGAGGTATGCGGCGGCCACACGCACACTATCTACAAGCACGGCCTTGAGGACTACCTGCCGGAGCAGGTCAACCTCGTGCACGGGCCAGGCTGCCCGGTCTGCGTCATCCCGATGGGCCGCGTCGATGACGCCATGGCGCTGGCCAGCAACCCGGACGTGATCATGACGTCGTTCGGCGACATGATGCGGGTACCGGGAAGCAACGGGTCGTTCTTTGACGCCAAGGCCCGCGGCACGGACATCCGGATGGTCTACTCGCCGCTTGACTCGCTGAAGATAGCCAGGCAGAACCCGGACCGGCAGGTTGTGTTCATGGCCATCGGGTTTGAGACGACCGCCCCGTCTACGGCGATGACCGTGCTGCGTGCCGCTGCGGAGGGGCTGCAGAATTTCTCCATTTTCTGCAATCATGTCACGATTATCCCGGCCATCAAGGCGATACTCGACTCGCCCGACTTGCGCCTCGACGGCTTCATCGGCCCAGGCCACGTGTCCACGGTGATTGGCTGCCGGCCGTACGAGTTCATCGCCCGCGACTACGGCAAGCCCGTGGTCGTGGCTGGTTTCGAGCCACTGGACATTCTGCAGTCGATTTACCTGCTCATGCTGCAGCTATCCCGCAACGAGTCGACGGTGGAGAACCAGTACTCCCGCGTCGTTCCCTGGGATGGGAACGTGGTCGCCCTGCGCGCGATCGGGCAGACCATGGAACTGCGCCCGTACTTCGAGTGGCGCGGGCTTGGCTTCATTTCGCACTCGGCGCTGAAGGTCCGCGACGAGTACGCGCGATTCGACGCCGAGCGGCTGTACTCAGTGCCTGGCGTGCGGGTGGCCGACCCTAAGGCGTGTCAGTGCGGCGAGGTGCTGAAGGGCGTGCTCAAGCCGTGGGAGTGCAAGGTATTCGGAACGGCCTGCACGCCGGAGACGCCCATCGGCACCTGCATGGTCTCGCCGGAGGGAGCCTGCGCGGCTTATTACAACTACGGCCGCCTCACCCGGCAGCGGGTCAAGGAGGCGAGCACCTCATGACCTCTCGTCATCTGGACCAGACAGATCTGTCCGCCGGACTCGGTCAGGGCAGCGCGGCAGCCGACGGCCCGGACGAGGCCGGAGCCAGTGCCGGCTGGGTTGCGGACGCACTGCGCGAGCACGAGGAGCTCGCCGGGAACGAGGCCACGACCTTCACCCGCCGCGGCTCACCGCAGCCGCTGCCAGGCACGGTCCGCGAGGAACTCGTGCTGGAACGGATCGACCGGGCCCGGCGGGCCCGCCCGCGGGTCAAAGAAGAACGCATCACCATGTCGCACGGCGCTGGTGGCAAGGCCACGCAGACCCTCATCGAGGCAGTATTCCTCGACGCGTTCCGCAACCCGCTGCTCGAGCCGCTCGAGGACGCGGCGCGGCTGCATGTCAACGGTGCCACGGTCGCGCTCACGACAGACTCCTACGTCGTCTCGCCGCTGTTCTTTCCCGGCGGCGACATCGGCGATCTGGCCGTGAACGGCACCGTCAACGACCTGGCGATGGCCGGCGCGGTGCCGCTCTACCTGTCCGCCGGTTTCATCCTCGAGGAGGGCTTCCCGGTCGCGGACCTGACCAGGATCGTGGCCTCGATGCAGGCGGCCGCGCAGCGCGCCGGAGTGCAGGTGGTCACCGGTGACACGAAGGTCGTGGAGAAGGGCAAGGCGGACGGCTGTTACATCAACACCGCCGGCGTGGGCGTCATCGAGCACGGAGTCAACCTCGGCGTCGCCCGGGCGCAGCCAGGTGATGCCATCCTCGTCTCCGGCCCGATTGGTGACCACGGCGTCACCATCATGCTGGCGCGCGGCGAGCTGGACATCGAAGCTGATATCTGCTCGGACACCGCCCCGCTCAATGGCCTGGTCGCCGGCCTGCTCGCCGCCACTTCCGGCGTGCGGGCACTGCGCGACGCAACCCGGGGCGGGGTGGCGACCATCCTGAACGAGATCGCCACCGCGGCCGGCGTCGGCGTGCAGGTCTGCGAGGACGACATCCCGGTCCGTACGGAGGTCCGCGGCGCCGCCGAGCTGCTCGGCATCGACCCGATGTACGTCGCTTGCGAAGGCAGGCTGGTCGCGGTCGTCCGGCCCGAGGACGCCGACACCGCGCTGACGGCGTTGCGCGCGCATCCGCTGGGCGGGCAGGCCGCGGTGATCGGCGCAGTGACCGCTGGGCCGCCCGGCATCGTGCAGCTGAAGACATCCTTTGGCGGCACCCGGATCGTCGACTTGCTGGTCGGCGACCCGCTGCCGCGGATCTGCTGACCACCGCCCAGGCGTCGATCCGGAAGAGAGCGAAGTAGTGCACGAACTGGCTATCACCGAGGGCCTGGTGGATGCGGTGACCGAGCGCCTGCCAGGGCAGCGGGTCACTTGTGTCCGGCTGGAGATAGGCGCTCTGTCGGGCGTCGCCGCCGACTCGGTGCGGTTCTGCTTCGATCTGGTGACCGAGGGGACCAGCCTCGAGGGCGCGGCGCTGGAGATCGCGCTGCCGCCCGCCGTGTGCAACTGCCGGCTATGCGGCATGGACTTTGAGCCAGACGGCCCGATCGCGATATGCCCGTGCGGTAGCGCCGAAGTGACAGTTCTTGCCGGGCAGGACCTCAAGATAACGTCAGTGCAGGTGGCATAGGTATGTGCGGTACGTGTGGCTGCTCCTCGGGTGCCGTCGTCACTTTGCTGGCGCCCGGTCAGATCGGACGCCGTGTTCACGGGCTCGGCCAGGCCGGGCATGACCATGAGCACGTGCATACGGTGCACGACCACGGCAACGTGGCCGGCAGCGGCGACCACCGTCGTACCGTCGAGCTCCAGCAGAAGGTGCTGGCCAAGAACGACGCGCTGGCCGAGCAGAATCGCGGCTGGCTGCGGGAGCGTGGCATCCTCGCCGTCAACCTGATGAGCTCACCTGGTGCAGGCAAGACCACGTTGCTGGAGCGAACCACCAGGGATCTGGCGGCAGGCTGTCGATCTCGGTGATCGAGGGTGACCAGGAAACCGCCCTGGACGCCAGGCGCATCCTGGCGGCAGGCAGCCGGGTGGTGCAGATCAATACCGGCGTGGGATGCCACCTGGACGCCGAGATGGTCGCCCAGGGCCTGCGCGGGCTCGACCCGCCGAGCGGGTCACTAGTGATTATCGAGAACGTGGGCAACCTGGTCTGCCCGGCGCTTTTCGACCTCGGCGAGGAAGCTCGGGTGGTGCTGGCCTCGGTGACCGAGGGCGCTGACAAGCCACTGAAGTACCCGCACATGTTCCGGCAGGCCGACCTGGTGCTGCTGAACAAGACCGATCTGCTGCCCTACGTCGAATTCGATGTCAAGAGGTACATGTCAGACTTGCGCCGAGCGGCGCCGGACGCGCTGCTGCTCCAGCTCTCGGCGACTGCCGGGGAAGGCCTTCAGCCCTGGTACGACTGGCTGCGTCGCCGTGTCCCTGCCCCGCACGAGTAGTCGGCTCCGGTTCCCGAACTGGTTACCCGAGCAGACCCAGCCGGTCCCGCGCTGCCGCCACGGCTACCTGGCCGAGGCTGATGCCGCCATCGTTGCAGGGGACCTGGCCGTGCAGCAGTACCCGGAACCGCTCGCGCTCCAGACCGGTGGCTACCTGATCGGTCAGCAGCAGATTCTGGAATACCCCGCCGGATAGCGCGACGACCGTAAGCCCGGACTGCTCGCGAAGCTGCCTGCAGACGGCGATCACCGCTGCGGCCACGCCGCGGTGGAACCGCGCCGCGATGGCGGGCAGTTCGGCGCCGGCGACCAGGTCGGCGGCAGCGGCGCGGACCAGGTCTGGGCCCGCTATCCGCAGCGTTCCGTCGCGGTCGGCGATCGAAGCCGAGTAGCTGCCGCGGTCGCTGAGGTCGGCGAGCTGTTCGAGCTCGATCGCCGCCTGGCCCTCGTAATTGACCGTGTCGCGCACTCCGAGCACGGCAGCCACCGCATCAAAGAGCCTGCCTGCGCTGGAGGTGAGCGGCGAGTTGATGCCGCGCCGGGCCAGGCCGAGCACGGCATCCCAGTGCTGCTCGTGCCGGGTCCTGACGGCCAGTGTCTCCAGCGCACTGCCGGCCACGCCGTCCGGATAGGCGGCAGCCAGGTAGGACGCGGCCATCCGCCATGGCTGCCTGATGGCGGCCGCGCCGCCCGGCAGCGGCACCGGCTCGAGGAAACCGGCCCGCTGGTATCCGGCCAGATCCCCGATGAGGAACTCGCCGCCCCAGATGGTGCCGTCCGGGCCATACCCGGTGCCATCGAAGGCGACCCCGATGACAGGCCCGTCTTCGCCGTTGTCAGCCAGGCAGGCGGCGATGTGCGCGTGATGGTGCTGGACACCCACCAGCTCGGCATCCCCGAGCCCGCTCTGCACCGCCAGGTCAGCCGCGTACTTGGTGGACAGGTAGTCCGGATGCAGGTCGTGCGCGATGAGCTGCGGATCGATCTCGAAGAGCCGGCGGAAATGCTCGATGCCCTCGGTGAACGACCGGAGTGTCTCGGCGTTCTCCAGATCGCCGATGTGATGCGATACGAACGCGCGGCTCTCGTTAGCCAGGCAGAAGGTGTTCTTCAGCTCGGCCCCGCAGCCTAGCACCGCCCGCGGCGCAGGCCTGCTGAGCCGCAGCGGCTCTGGCACATAACCGCGGGAGCGCCGGATCACCATCTCGCGCCCGCCGAAGGCGCGGGCGACAGAATCATCGGTACGGATGTGGATCGCCCGGTCGTGCAGCAGGAACGCGTCCGCGATCCCGCCGAGCCGGTCGATGGCATCGGCGTCGGTGAAGGCGATCGGCTCGTCGGAGACATTGCCGCTGGTCGCGACCACCGGACCGGCGACCGCAGCGACCAGCAGATGGTGCAGCGGGGTGTAGGGCAGCATCAGGCCGAGCTGCCGGTTGCCCGGCGCGACCGCAGCCGCGATCTGCGCCCCAGCGGCTTTCAGCCGCGGCAGCAGCACGATCGGGCGCCGGGCGCTGCGCAACATCTGCGCGGCCGTCTCGTCCACCTGGCAGAGCGCGCGTGCGGCCGCGACATCGGTCACCATCAGCGCGAAGGGCTTGTCTTCCCGGTGCTTGCGTGCTCGCAGCGCCGCTGTCGCGACCTCGTTTCCGGCATCGGCCAGCAGGTGATAGCCACCAAGACCCTTGACGGCCAGCACCTGCCCGGACCGGAGCAGCGCGGCTACAGCGGCGATCGGATCGTCTGCTGGCATCGGCGTACCTCCGCTGCCGAGCAGCTGCAGCCGTGGCCCGCAGGCCCGGCAGCAGACGGGCTGCGCATGGAATCGCCTGCTAGCCGGGTTGTGATACTCGTCCGCGCAGTCAGCACACATCGGGAAGCCGCTCATCGTCGTGGCTTGGCGGTCATAAGGCACGTCACGGACGATGGTGAAGCGCGGGCCGCAGTTGGTGCAGTTGATGAACGGGTACCGGTAGCGGCGGTCGGCTGGATCGGCCAGTTCGCGCATGCAGTCGGCACAGGTTGCACTGTCTGCGGACACGAGTGTCCGGCGTGGTCCATCCGGCTGGCTGGCGGCGATGGCGAACCCGTCCGCACCAGTGAGCTGGAGATCCCGGATGGTAACGCGCTCGATCCTGGCCAGCGGCGGTGCCTGCCGCTCGAGCAGGACAAGGAACTCGCCCACGGCCTCCGGCGTGCCCTCGACTTCCGCGAATACCCCGTCCACATCGTTTCCGACCAGGCCGCCGAGGCCGAGCCTGGTAGCGAGCGAGTAGACGAAGGGCCGGAACCCGACGCCTTGCACGATACCCTCGACCCGGACCGCGGTCCTGACCCGATCTGTCACTATCCCAGTGTGGCCGCGGCGTGCTCGGCATGCACGCCGTAGGGCGATTGGACGGCGCTGGGTAGCCGATAGCGGCTGGCGGGTAGACACTGCCTTGGGGGCATTTATGACGCTGACTGCAGTGGCAGCCGAGGAGGCCGGCACCTCGTCCTTCACGACGGTGATGAGTCACGTCGCGCAAGGCTTTGAGGCGCTCGGCGCGATCATCCTCGTGGCTGGCGTGCTGTGGTCGTTCGTCCTCGCGTGGCTGGCCTGGCGCCGGTCCGGTCACCTTGCCCGCGGCTACGCGGCGCTGCGGGAAGCATTCGGCGGAACTCTGCTGCTCGGCCTGGAGATCCTCGTCGCGGCCGACCTGATCAGGACCGTCGCCGTCGCCCCCACCGTAACGAACGTGCTCGTGCTCGGCATGATCGTGCTCATCAGGACGTTCCTCAGCTTCTCGCTCGAGACCGAGATCGAGGGCGTCCCGCCCTGGCGGCGCGCGACCTCGACCGGAGCGGGCACGGTCAAGCGCGCGACTACCAGGGCGCTCGGCGACGACCCGTCCTGATCGCCGCCGACGTGCAGCTGCTGCGACGGGTGCCGCTAACGCAAGCCAGCGAACAGGTCGTCCTCGGGCACCGGCGCGCCGGTAGAGTCGACGGCCCGGATGAAGCTCTCCCGGCCGAATGCTGTCTCGGCAATCTCGGCCGGCAACTTGCTGAACCAGGACTCCTGGATCTGGCTTGCGTGCGCGAACAGGGCCTCCCGCTTGCGGGCCAGCACCGGCCGGATGTCGATGGTGGTGGTAATCCGCTGCTCCGCGGCCTCCATCTGCTGCCGCTGCTCCGCGGTGAACTGATTCTGGTCGGGTACGTCGGCGCCTAGCTCGCGCAGCGCTTCCCAGACCTTCCGCCAGTCGCTGCCGCGCATCGAGCTCTGGTAGAACTTCGCCGGCCCGCCATTGGCGGTGACCGCGGCGGCGGCCGCCAGGCTGGCATGGACGTGATCCGGGTGCTGATACATGCCCTTGTCGTCGTAGGAGATCACGATCTGCGGCTGGTAAGTGTCAATGAGTCCGCTGATCCGGCCCGCCACCTCGGCCAGCGGCACGTTGCAGAATGCCTCCGGGCGGTGCCGGTACTCCCAGTCCGGCATGCCGGAATCGTGATAGCCGAGCAACTCCAGCTGGCTGACCCCGAGGATCTTGCAGGACTGGCGCAATTCCGCCAGCCGCAGCTGCGCTACTTCGTCGGTGTCGTGCCCATCATCTCCCGGCTTGACCTGGCCCGGAGCGTCGCCGAACTCACCATTCGTGCAGGTCACGACTACCGTGCGGACACCCTCGTCGGAATAGAGCGCTAGCACGCCGCCGGTGCTCGAAGCCTCGTCATCGGGATGTGCGTGCACGGCCATCAGGGTCAGTGTTTCCGTCATGGTCCCAGCCTGCCGCATCAATCTGCCGAACGCACATCGGGCCCGGCGGCCCGCCGGGCGAGGCTGTCAGCGCCTCATGGTAGGCAGGTTGAATGGATCAGGAGCCGGACGCAAGGGCGAGGTTGCTGGCAGCGCAGCAGGCCGCGGCCGACCGGCTGGCAGGCCTTGACCGCGAGTTCGCTGGCATTGTCGAGGCGGCGGGGTCAGCCAACGCCGACGACGAGCATGACCCCGAAGGCGCCACGATCGCCTTTGAGCGGCAGCACCTCGCGGCGCTGCTCGACCAGGCTCGCGACCAGCTCAGGCAGCTGGACATGGCGCTGCGGCGACTGGACGACGGTAGTTACGGGCAATGCGTGCGGTGCGGTCGACCCATCGGGACGGCGCGGCTGGCGGCCCGGCCCGCCGCCGACACCTGCATAGCTTGCGCTGGTCAGCGCGGCGGCCGCTAGCGCACTACTCCGGGCTATCAGGGTCGGCGTGGTCCGGGGCCGGCTCGGGCGCACCGATGGGGTGCGGCCGCCACAGCGTGCCCAGAGTGCCTTGCGCAGCCCTGGTGCCGTACTTCCCGCCCCCGGGCCCGCGCAGGACGACTGCGATGGCCACCGCGATGACCGCGCCGATCATGGGTCCGAGCAGGTAGACCCACCACGCGGTCCAGTCACCAAGCACCAGGGCGGGGCCAAGCGACCGGGCCGGGTTCATCGATGCCCCGCTCACGGGCGCACCGAAGAGCCCCGCCAGCGCGATATAGCTGCCGACGCCGAAGGCGGCGACCCCGCCGAGTTGCTGTGCCCCTGAGGCGGTTCCCAGCACAACGCTGACCAGCCCCGTGGTCAGCAAGATCTCCCAGGCAAGAGCAGTGCCAGCCGAGATGCCGGGTCCCGGCAGGGTCAGTCCGGCGGTGCCCTGCTTCCCGATGAGGCCTGCCAGCAGCAGCGTCGCGAGCACCGCTCCGGCCGCCTGCGCGGCGATGTAGGCGGGCACGCGACGCCACTGGAAGTCGTTGCGCAGCGCGAAAGCCACGCTCACCGCCGGATTCAGGTGCGCGCCGGAAACTGCACCCATGAACAAGATGACGGCCATGACCATCAGCGCGGGGGCGACAACCCTGGCCGGGCCGGGCACGACGTCCCCGCCGAATCTCGCGTTCACTACGTCGGCGCCCACGGCGACGACGACAAGCAGGAACGTGCCGAACAGCTCGCTGAACAGACGGCGCCATTCGTAGCTGCGATCCCAGAAGTCAAACTGCCTGGCAGCCGAGTTCGGATGGCCGATAGACCGTATGGCGACGACGGCCTGCTCGGGCACGCGAATTCCGGCAGTGCCTGGCTGGGGCTCGCTGCTGATTCCGGCCTCCCTCGGCTGAGCGCCCGGCGTGCATCCGGCCGACGTCCCGATGGTGCTGTGCAGGTGAGCCTACGACGTGGCGGCCGGCCACCGCAGCCCCGGCCTGAACCAGCCGGGCTGCCAGGCCGTTCCTGCCGTCGGGGCCCTCCGCTCGCGGTACCGCTGCGCCGTCATGGGGCGCAGCGACGCGAGCCTCATTGGAAGGCAGGCATGCATGCGTAATCTCACCCGGACTGGTTCTGGCCGAGTCCTGCTCGCCGTCGGCAGTTCGCTGCTTTTCGCGGCTGGCGGAGTCTCCGGCACCGCGATTGCGGCCGCCGGAACTGCCCAGCCGCAAGCCAGCCAGGCGGCCGCTGTCAGCAGATCAGCGACGGTCGTCAAGGAGGCAACCCGCCATCACTTCGGCAAGATCCTGGTGATCGTCAAGGGCAGGGCGCTGTATTACCTGCCGAGCGGCTCGTGTACCGGCCAGTGCCTGTCAGTCTGGCCGCGGCTGGCGATGCCTGCCGGGAAGACCATCCCCAAGGGTGCGCCATGTCTTGGCACCAAGCCGTTCGGCACACATCACCGGCTTCAGGTCACCTACCGGAAGCACCGGCTGTACACCTTCACCGGCGATAGCGGGACTAGCGTCAACGGCAACGGGGTGGCCGGGTTCGTCGTCGCCAGGGTCGCCCGCAGCTGCCGCTGACGGCACGGGATGACCTAGGTCTCGGCCATCCGGTCCAGGATCTCGGTGACAAGTTCCATCGTCGTGTGCGGATGCAGGAAGGCGAGCCTGGCCACGGTCTCGCCTTCCCACGCGGTCGGCGGCAGGAATGCCACCTGGTCCTCGAGCAGCTTGTCGGCCCAGGCGGTGTAATCCGCCGGCCGCCAGCCCGTGCGGCGGAACAGCACAACCGACAGGTCGGGCTCGCGGATCAGCTCCAGGTAGTCGCGCGAGGTGATCTCGTCGGCGGCGTGCCTGGCCAGCGTAATGGCCGTCTCGATGGCCTCGCTGTAGGCACGTACGCCGTGCACGGACAGCGAGAACCACAGCGGCAATCCCCTGGCTCGCCTGGTCAGGTGGTACGCGTAGTCGGTCGGATTCCACTCGGCCGGCTGCTCGTGGATCACGTCCAGGTAGCTGGCATCCTGCCGGTGCACCGACCGGGCCAGGGCCGGGTCGCGGTAGAGCAGGGCTGCACAGTCGAACGGCGCGAACAGCCACTTGTGCGGATCGACCACGAAGGAATCAGCGTGCTCGATCCCGGCATACGCGGATCGCACACTCGGTGCGAACAGTCCCGCGCCGCCGTAGGCGCCGTCCACATGGAACCAGAGTGTGCGCTCCGCCGCGACGGCAGCAAGGCCAGCAAGGTCATCGATGATTCCGGCATTCGTGGTGCCAGCGGTCGCCACGATGACGGCGACCGAATCCGGATCGCTATCGGCCGCGATAACAGCGCGCACGGCGTCGCCAGTGAGCCGGTGATCTTCGGTCGGCACTACCAGCGGATCCATCTCGAGCAGGCGCAGTGTGTTGCCGACAGACGAATGCGCGTCAGCGCCGACGACAGCGCGCCAGCGCTGGCCGGATCGCGACATAGCACCGGCGGGCGGCCCGGCCCGGCGCTTGGCGACCTCGCGGGCAACAGCGAGCGCTGACAGGTTAGCTGCTGAGCCGCCGGACACGAAGCAGCCGCCGGCCGCCGCGGGCATCCCAGCCCGGTCGGCGATCAGCCGGAGTACCTGGTTCTCGGCGTGGATGGCGCCAGCCGCCTCCAGCCAGGAGATGCCCTGGATTGAGGCACACGAGATCAGCATGTCGAAGAGCAGGGCTGCCTTGGTCGGCGCGGCAGGTATGAATCCGAGGAATCGCGGGCTGTCGGCCGAGATGACCGCCGGCGCGAGTATGGCCGCGTAGACGCCGAGCACCTGATCCGGGTCGTGCCCGTGATCACCCAGCAGCCCGGCCAGAGCCAGCTCAAGTTCGGCCGGGTCGCGCGAGCCTTTGTCCAGCGGGACCGGATCCAGCCGCAGCCGGTTCTCGGCGTAGGCGAGCACGGACCTGATCATCTGCTCCGTCGTGCGGTCCACGCTGTGCATGGCCGACAAGCTAGCGCAGGACCAGCACTCCGTCACGCTTCGGCAGGCTCGGCGACCCAGGCGGAGAAGACCGGCAGCCCGTGCCAGCGGCTCTCCGGAGCCGCCGCATCGCCGCCGCCGCCGCCAGATGTCAGCGCGACGACGGCATACGGGTGCGCGAACCGCAACTCGGCGACGCGGTGCGGCTGGGGTGGCGCCATCGCCATCAGCGCGACGCCGAGTGCGGTGACGGCGGCCGCCTCAAACCCGGTCCGGGTATAGCTCGCCTGGGCAGCCTGCTTCGCCTGCCACGGGTCGTCCCGCTCGGTCAGCGCGTGCGCAGCCGCGCCGAAGCCGAGCCCCGGCTGGTCCAGGTCGTGCACGGAACGGGCCGTCCAGGCAGGCAGCACCGCGGTGCACCGATCGGCAGCGGCCCGCTCCTCGCGCACCTGCCAGCACGGTGCGTCGCCAAGCGGAAGCTCGGACAGGCGGCGGCGCGGGACCTGCTGACCGGTCGAGTAGTCAATCCCGATCCGGTGCGCGGCGGCCAGCACCGTACTCGCGGGCACCTGCGGCGGCGCGGCGACCGACACGACCAGCAGACCGCCAGCCGCCCTCGCGATGTGCACGGCAACGTCACCAGCATCCGCAGTGGCCGCGACGAACTGAACGTGCGCAGCCTGGTCTGGCCCGGACGAGGCGGCTGCTGCCGGGGTGCGCAGAACCTGGCTCACCTGGTCCGCCCACGGGCTGCCGGCCCCGAGGCTGGCCGCTGGCGCCAGCTCGAATGGCGCTTGCCAGGACACCTTAGTCGCCAGTGCGGTGGCGAGCACCAGGTACAGCTCTGGCTGCCAGTCAATCGGGAACGTATCGATGAGACCGAACGTATGATCGCGCGCCCACTTGTCCAGGCCAGCCTGGTCGGGAAGGTCGCCGCGGGTGACCTGCGGCGGCAGGTCTTGCTGCCAGTTCGCGAAGCTGGCGGTGAGCTGCATCCACGATGCCTGCCACACCGCAGCCGCCGCGGCCACCAGCGGGTGCGGCTCGGCCAGCAGGTCGGCCGCGGCCGTGGCGGCGGCATCGATGTCGCAGCCGAGTACCGTGGTCAGCGTCGCCCGGTCCGCGTCGCGCGCGGCCGGGCCGGCCAGCGCCAGCAGCAACCACGCACCCAGCGGCGACGCCACGTGATGCTCCGTCCCGATAGCCGCATGCAGTCGCGCGGCATAGGACGCTACGCAGTCCGGCACGATGTTTGCTGGCGCAGTCATGCGACTACTCTGCCCCACACCCGGGCGGCGGCCCGGTCTACCCGCCCGCTTGCGGACTAGCCGCACTGGCTGAGCTGCGCGGCTCGGCGTTGTCGCGCCGCGTCAGCAGCACGAAGCTGAAGATCCCGGCGGCCAGTACCAGCACCGCTGACAGGTACAGCGCTGCGTGCAGGCCGGACGAGAACGCGTTGTAGGCGGCCTGGATCACCTCGTGCTCGAGCTTCAGGTTGGCGCCGCCGCTGCTCTGCCCGCTCGACGGCACGAGCCCCGTCTCAACCCCGTTGATGACGATCGACTGGTAGATCTTCGGTATGCCGAGCGCATGCATGCTGGCGATGATGTCGGAGTGCAGCTTCGCGTCTACCAGGGCACCGAGCACCGCGACGCCGGCGACTGCACCTACTTCCCGGCTGGTGTTGGTGGCGGAAGCGGCCATCCCGGAGCGCTCCGGCGGCACTGCAGAGAGCGCCGACGACGTAGCCGGCACCACCGTGGCGCCGACGCCAATGCCGGTGACCGCGAGGGCGGCCGCAACAGGCAGGTAGGCCGCATGCGGATTGATGGCAAACGAGGTGAGCAGCAGCCCGAGGCTGAAGAGCAGGCAGCCGGTAATGATCGACCACGCCGGTCCGGCCGCAATCGTCCACCGCCCGGCCAGCAGCGCGGCCACCGCCATCAGGACCATCATCGGCAGGAAGATCAACGCGATCTGATAGCCGGTGTCGCCGACGACCTCTTCGAGGTACAGGGCGGTGAAGAAGAAGACGGCGAAGGTCGCGAAGTACGCGCTGAAGGCCACAACGTTCGCGGTCAGGAACCGCGGCGCCCGCAGGAACCGCGGGTCAAGCAGCGGATGGGCGGCCCGCCCCTGCCACCAGAAGAACGCGATGATCGACCCGACGCACACGCAGAGCAGCGCGATAACCTGCGGCGAACCGAACCCCGAGCTCTCGGCCTCGATGACCGCGAAGGCCAGCGCCGTGATCGCGGCGGCGCCCAGCACCGTGCCGGCGATATCGACCCGGTGCGCGTCCGGATCAGAACTCTCCGGCAGGACAACGGCACAGGCGATCAGGGCAATTGCCCCGAAGATGACGTTGAACCAGAAAATCGCCCGCCAGTCCCAGCGTCCCACCAGGGCGCCGCCAAGGACCGGGCCCATGGCCAGGGCCAGCCCGGACACCGCGGTCCAGACGCCGATCGCCCTGGCCCGTGTCCGCTCGACGGTGTAGATGTGGCGCAGCATCGAGAGCGTACCCGGCTCACTGGCGGCGGCTCCGAGACCCATGATGGCCCGGCCGGCGATAAGGACGCCGACATTCGGCGCCTCCGCCGAGAGCACCGAGCCAGCGAGGAAAATGACGATCCCGATCAGCATGACCCGCTTGCGACCGAATTCGTCTCCGACCATGCCGAAGCCGAGCATGGCCGCGGCGAAAGTCAGCGCGTAGGCGCCGACCACCCACTGCAGCGCCGAGACGCCCGCATGCAGCTCGCTCTGCACGTTGCCGAGCGCGACGCTGACGATGGTGTTGTCCAGGAACGTCAGGAACAGAACCAGGCACAGCACTGCGAGGGCGAGCGGGCGACCGCCACGACGGACGGTCGCCTCCTCGCCCTCAGAGACGTCTACGGGGCTGACCATGCTTACCCGGCGGACTTGCAGGGTGCGGGCAGGCCGGATGTCTTGCCGCCGTTCTCCAGGGTCAGCAGACCACAGAAGCTTGCCACGCCCACCTTCCACGTGCCGTTCTGGTACACAGCGGTGCCCACCTGATTCTTCAGCGCCGGGGTGCTTCCGAGAAGGATGTCGTATTTAACCGTTGCCTGGCTAGCCGTCACATTCGTAACTGTCAGCACCTTAGCCTTCGCCTCAGCGGCAAGGCCAGTGGCTGCGAGCGACGACGCCGGGAACTGGGAGCCGTCCTCGAGCAGCGCCATCCGCCTGGGCACCGGCGTGGACGCGTTGAAGAAGGTTTCCCAGTTTGTCTTGATCGTGCCAGCCGCCCCGCTCGTCGGGGACGACCCCGCGGACGTCGCGGTTGGCGTGGGCGTGGTCGCGGCCGAACTCGAGGTGGCCGACGCCGCCGGGGTTGTCGAACTCCCCGTGCCGCTGCTGCCGCACGCCGTAGCGAGGGCGGCCAGCGCACCGGCCCCGACAATCTGTGCGATATGCCGATGAGAGCTCATACAGCTATCCTCCAACTATTCTTCAGCCGGTGGCATTCCTGCCCCCGGCTGATCTTCTCGCATTTGCTGGCCGCCGGTTAATCCCAAGGTGACGGCCGTGTCATGCTGGCATCGTGTCGGATCTCGAATCGTTGCGGGACCGCATGCGCTTGTTCAGCGCCGAGCGGGACTGGAGCGGCTTCCACGACCCCAAGTCCGTGCTGCTGGCCCTGGTTGGCGAAGTCGGTGAACTCGCTGAGCTATTCCAGTGGCTGCCCGCCACCACCGCCGCCAAACTGGCCGCATCCGAGCCGCTGCGCACCAGGGCCGCAGAGGAACTCTCGGACGTCCTGCTCTACCTGATCCTGCTTGCTGACGTGCTGGACATCGACCTGGCAGCGGCGGCTAACGCCAAGCTCAGCGAGGCAGCCCGCCGGTATCCGCCAGGCCACTCGCCGGGCTAGCGGTCACTATCGGCTGGCTCCACAGGGACTGCAGGTCCCGGTCTACCGCGGCCGACAAGGGTGCCATCGGCGCCAGCGCCGGACGTGCCGGCGCCGCCTGCGTCAGCTCGCACTGAGCCAGCGCCGCAGGGCCGAGGAAACGGGTCAGCTGCCCGTAGCTGTGCCGGTCATCTCGCGCTAGCCGGTGATGGTGCATCCGCAATGGTGCGTAGAGGTAGAGCGTGTCCCGTGCCCTGGTAACGGCAACGTAAAACAGGCGCTGCTCCTCTTCCAGCCCGGCCGGAGTGGTGAGGGCCATGTCACTGGGCACCGCCCCGTCGACAAGCTGCGGCAGATGCACGACTGGCCACTCCAGGCCCTTCGCCGAGTGCACGGTAGAGATGACGAGGAAGTCATCGTCGAGGCGTGGCCGTCCAGCCAGGTCCGACGCTGACACCGGCGGGTCGAGCGCCAGCTGCACGAGCGCATCGTGCAGCGACGGGCTCGCCGCCGCAGCATCTGCCAGCCGCTCAAGGTCAGCGAAGCGCAGTGCCGCATCCGGGTAGCGCGCAGCCAGCGGCTCTCGCAGCGCCGCCAGGATGGTGGTCGCGCGGTCCGCGGTGCGCTCCTGCCCGGCCGCCTCAGCAAGCTGGGCCACAGTGCCGGTCACGGCCGGCCCGGATCGTTGCGGCAGCGCCGATGCGGCCTCGGGCCAGCGACCGAACGCGCCTGGATCAGCGATCCGCAGCAGTCTCGATGACACGGCGGGCCAGTACCGGTCCGACGCCCTCATGCAGCCGCAGGATCCGGAACCAGGCCAGGTCATCGGCCGGGTTGGTGACCACGCGCGCGGCCGCGATGAAGTCCTTGACGTGTGCTGCCTCGGTGAACCGCAAACCGCCGTATTTCACATACGGGATGCCGCGAGCCGCTAGCTCGATCTCGAGCAGGTCGCTGTGATGCGCGGACCGCACCAGCACGGCCTGCTGCTGAAACTGCACGCCAGCCTCGTGCCTGTCCAGCACCCGCGCGCAGATCTCGCGGGCCTGAGTCGCCTCGTCGTGGCAGCGCACCAGGACCGGTCGCTGGCCCGGACCCCGCTCGGCAGTCAGCGCGAGCTCAAGACCGGCCGCCTGCGGCCTGATCTCATTGGCCAGCCGGAGCACGCTCTGATGCGACCGGTAGTTCCGGGACAGCCGCACGACGACCAGGTCGGCGAACTGGTGCGCCAGCGCCCGCAGGTGCTCAGGATCTGCGCCGCGGAACGCGTATATCGCCTGCGCATCGTCGCCGACGCAGGTGAGCCCCGCACCGTCGGGGCGCAGCAGCTGCACGATCTCCGCTTGTACCGCGTTGACGTCCTGGTACTCGTCGACGAGTACCGCGTCAAACAGGCTGCGCAGCGACGGGCCGGCCTGGCAATCGGCGAGGGCCGCGCGCCACAGCAACAGCAGGTCATCGAAGTCGACGAGGCCGTGCCGCCGCTTATAGCTGACGAAGTCGGTGAACAATCCGGCCAGCTGGACGGTGAAGGGAACGCACCAGGGGTACCCCGCGGCGACAACGTCATCGAGATGGCTGCTCGTGCTGACGCAGCGGGTGTAGATGTCCGCGCAGGTCGCAGCTCGCGGCGTGCGACGGCCGGCGCTGGTACCCACCAGGCCGTGTAGCGTCGCGCAGCGTATCCATCACGTCAGCCACATCAGCCGGGTCGATCACGCTGAACTCCGGCGGCAGCGCGAAGGCCTCGGCGTTGGCCCTGATGATGCGGTGCGCGACGGCATGGAAGGTGCCGCCGAAGATCCGGTCGGCCGCCGCCGGTATCCGGCGGATGGGCCCTGGCCATCATGTCGTCGGCAGCGCGCCTGGTGAAGGTGAGCAGCAAGATCCGGCTCGGCTGGATGCCCTGGTCCCGCAGCCAGGCCGCGCGCGCCACCAGCGTGCCGGTCTTGCCGGTGCCCGCCCCGGCGAGGATCAGCAGCGGGCCGCCTTGGTGGGTCGCCGCCCGGCTGCTGATCAGCATTGAGCCCGTCAAGGACGTCGGCCTGGCCGCTCATGGACACTGAATGTAGCCAGGCCCACTGACAGCGGCCGCCGGCGGAAAGGATCGCGAATGACGCAGGCAGCGCGAGTGGTACTCGTCACGGGCGCATCAGCCGGAATCGGCCGCGCCTGCGCGGACCGGCTTGCAGGTGCTGGCTGGGCGGTCACCGGTGCCAGCAGGCGCGGCCTCGGCGGCGACGGCGCGGCCGCCGCCCGCTGGGCGGGCGTGGTCATGAACGTAGACGACGACGCGGCGGTGAAGGCTGGCGTGGCCAGGATTGCCGGAGCAGCACGGCCGGCTGGACGCCCTTGTGGCCGCAGCGGGCTGGGGCGTCGCGGGCGCCGCGGAGTTCACGAGCATCGGCGCGGCGAAGGATCAGTTCGAGACCAACTTCTGGGGCTGCGTCCGGCTGGTGCAGGCGGTGCTACCGCAGATGCGCGCGCAGCACGGCGGCCGGATAGTGCTGATCAGCTCGATCGGCGGCGTCATAGGCATCCCGTTCCAGGCCTACTACAGCGCCAGCAAATTCGCCCTGGAGGGATTCGCCGAATCGATCGGCTATGAGGTCGCTCCCTTCGGTATCACGGTCACGCTGGTTCAGCCCGGGAACATCAAGACGGACTTCACCGCCAGCCGGCGGATTGACGACGCAGCCGACGCCGATGACGTATACGCGGCCGCGATGCGACGGGCCGTCGAAGCGATGGAGCGCGACGAAGCCAGCGGTGCGCCAGCGGATCAGGTGGCACGCGTGATCGAGCGCGTGCTCGGCGCTGGCCGGCCACCGCGGCGCGTGTCAGTCGGGAAGGCCGGCGAGCGAGCCGGGCTGGCCGCTAAGCGGGTGCTGCCGTTCCGGCTATTTGAGGCAGCGGCCAAGAGCAGTCTGGGGGTCTAGCAGGCCCCGTTCCATTTTCCTGAACTCACCAGCCGAGTTCCCGCAGGCGAGCATCCGAGATGCCGAAGTGGTGACCTACTTCGTGGATCACGGTGCGGCGTACCTGCTCGACGACGTCCGCCTCTGTGTCGCAGATCGCGCAGATGGCTTGCTGATAGATCGTGATGCGATCCGGCAGCACGCCCGCATAGCCAGTCGTGCGGCTGGTCAGCGGGATTCCTTCGTACAGGCCAAGCAGGCCGCGCGGACCAGGGCCGTGCTCCACCAGCACGGCCACGTTCCGCATCAGCTCGCCCAGCTCCGCGGGAGCGAATCCAGAGCGGTCGCCACCATCTGCTCGAACGACTCAGCAGCCACGATGATCACGCCCTCATTGTCTGACAGCCAGTGCCGTTGTGCTTCGTCAGCCAGGGCACGCCCCTATTCTGGGGGCGTGGCTTTGCCGGATCAGGTCCCGATCGCTGCCTGCCCGACTCCGGCGCAGGTGGCAGCCGCGTACGGCCAGACGATTCCTGACCTGGTCAGGCCGGGCCTGCGGGTGCTGTTCGCGGGAATCAACCCGAGCCTGTATTCGGCCGCCGTCGGATACCACTTCGCGCGGCCGGGCAACCGGTTCTGGCCGGCCATGCACCGCAGTGGCTTTACCAGCCGTCAGCTAGACCCCGCCGAGCAGCACCTGCTCCTCGGGATAGGGCTAGGCATCAGCAACGTCGCCGCCCGCGCGACGGCTCGGGCCGATGAGCTGGACCCGGCCGAACTGCGGACCGGCTGGGTCCAGCTGTCGGACCTCGCGAAGCGCATCCAGCCGGACTGGCTTGCCGTCCTGGGCGTGACTGCCTACCGGGCCGGGGCGGGGCGCCCGGCCGCCACGGTCGGTCCGCAGACCGACCGAGTCGGCGGCGCGAAGGTCTGGGTTTTGCCCAATCCGAGCGGGCTGAATGCGCACTGGAGCGCGGCAGCCCTCGCCGGGGAGTTCGGGCGGCTGCGCGATGCAGCCGGCTAGGGCCAGCTACGCGGGTAGGAGAAGGCCGCCGGGGCCGGGTAGCCGGCCAGGGCCGCGTAGCCGGCCCAGGTCAGGGCTTGCCGACCTGGCTGGGCGGACGGGACCCGAGGACGACCGTGGCGCTCAGGTCCTCGTCGGAGACGATCTGGGTCCGGAGGCCGGCGCTGGCTATCGCGGCTGCGGTAAGCGGTGCCTGCCGCTGGCTGGTCTCGATTAGCAGCTGACCGCCCGGCGCGAGCCAGTCCGGCGCGCCCGCCGCGATCCGGCGGTGGATCTCCACGCCGTCCGCGCCACCATCCAGGGAACCAGTGGCTCGTGCAGCCGGGCCTCGGCAGGCAGGAACCCGACCTCGCCGGTGGGCACATAAGGTGCGTTGGCGATCAGCAGGTCCACGCCGCCCGCAAGGCTGCGGCAACGGCTGGTAGAGGTCGCCCTGGTAGACATGTCCGCCGTGGTCGCGGAGGTTGGCGGTAGCGCAGCGGACGGCCTGACGGATCGATATCGAGCGGCATGCAGATCTGCCGCGCACAGGGCGCTGGCCACGGCGAGGCCAACGGCCCCGGAGCCGCAGCACATATCCAGGACGATCCTGCCGGCAGCGGCGCCGGAGCTACCGCGCGGGCCCGATAGCGCGACCGCCTGGCTGACCAGGAACTCACTGCGGCGGCGCGGGACGAAGACACCTGGTTCCAGGAGGATCCGCAGGCCACAGAACTCGGCCCAGCCGACGACCTGCTCCAGCGGCAGGCCAGCGACGCGTCGAGCCACCATCGCTCAAGTTCGGAGTCGGTTCCGGCGGCCTCGAAGAGCAGGTCTGCCTCATCCTCGGCAAAGACGCAGCCGGCAACGCGGAGCCTGGTAACGATCCCGGCCCGAGCTAGGCTGCGGCCTGGCCGGGGACCGTAGCTGCCTAAAGCTTGCTCAGCTTCGAGCACGGGACAGGGATCCGCACCCTGTGCTGCTGACCAAAATCCACGAGCACAGCGACGTCTTCCTCGACGCTGAGCACGGTTCCGAGACCGTACTTATCGTGCGTCACCAGATCCTGGACGGCAAAGGTCTCCACAGGCGGCAACGTAGTCGGCTTGTTGAAGGGACTTCCGGGCAGCAAGCGCCGTGGCGCCGGGCGGGTATTCATCACTACCAGTATGCGCCCTTCCTTGACGAAGCGTGACGCGATACCAGGGATAACCTCCGGCGGTGCTGGTCCGGGGGCCGGCGTTAACCGATGACCGCCGACGCCGAGGCGCTGCGCTTGCCCCCTTGGCTCGATACAACATGCGCTGATACGTTCGTTGCGCTATCACCGTATTCGGTGGGTATAGCCGTACCTAGCCACGAGAACGGAACCAGCTGAAACAAGCGAGCCGTGCGGGCTGGGTATTCGCCGAATGGCTGCGCGCGCAGGCACGGTGCTTACCGCGCACAATCTGGCGACAACCCATGGCCGTTCAGGTGGTGCCCGACTATTTCGGCGATGCCGTCACCGGTGACGTCAGCCAACTGCCCGCCCCGCTCAGGGT
Source organism: uncultured Actinomycetota bacterium (assembly GCA_963795265.1). Taxonomy (GTDB): domain Bacteria; phylum Actinomycetota; class Actinomycetes; order Streptosporangiales; family Streptosporangiaceae; genus JAJYUU01. The sequence continues at coordinate 498,478 of CAWCHF010000023.1, forward strand.
GACTCTAACGACAAGCCAAGCAGGACGGGCAGCATCCATCGGTAGAACCGGGCCTCAGGTGCGTAGCGCCTCGCCGAGCTCTTGTAAGCCCGGCCGTCTAGATCGGGGTGACCTGCTCGGCCTGCGGGCCCTTGGCGCCCTGGCCGGCGGTGAACTCGACCCTCTGGTTCTCTGCAAGACTGCGGAAACCGTCAGTCTGGATGGCGGAGTGGTGAACGAAGACGTCGGCGGTGCCGTCGTCGGGGGCGATGAAACCGTAGCCCTTGTCAGCGTTAAACCACTTCACAGTGCCCTGAGCCATGTTGCTTTCTCCTGCTGTACGACCTTCGGGATCCACGGACGTGTCCCCGGGCTGCTGCGGCCGCCTGCCTTCCGGAGGCTGAAATCTGAATGCCCCTCGGCGCCCGCCGTCAGAATTTCGCAGGCGCTCTCACACGTGCACGAAATTTCAACTACAACCAACACTACCCAACAACCATGGAGGGCGTGGTTGTTCCCCCCAACTGAATCAGTCTCGCCGATGTCGATCAGCGGCCGGAGAAGATGATCTTATGAAAGCGGCCCGCTGAACTGGTCGCGGTTATCCCTGCGTCCGTCTCCAGATCGTGAGCTGGGGCTGGACCCCAGGGTAGGGATCGAGCGCCCTGACGGGCGCCGTGGCAACCTTCGTGAAGGCCCCGTGCAGGTGATCCAGCCTGGCGGTTCGATAGCCGCCGTCCCCGATATACGCGACGGTTTCGCCGCCGTAGTAGGTCAGGCAGTCGCCCAGCGACGAGAAAACGGCGGCCAGCACAGAAACAAGCCACGGTCGGCGTAACCGGACAACACCGTCTGATCGCCCTGGTCGACGCGGGTCCATGGCCGGGTAGCCGGGTGGTACCTGTTGGCGCGTTCCCCGTCGACAGGCGCCTGGTCGAAGGCGACAATATCCACGCCTATCGAGCGCAGCCTGTGTGCCCAGTATCCCGTTCCGGCGCCGATCTCCACTAGTGGTCCTAGCCCGGCGAGCATGGCCAGCGCGGAATCACTGGGGAGGACGTACGCATAGTCCTGAGCCAGCATCAACAGCGCGTCCTCGGCTTCGGCTGGCGGATCAGGAACTCCGCCGTGATCGAGCAGCTCAAGCCACTGGCTGAACTGATCGTCTCGCATGTATTCCTCCCGGCCAGCGATTGTAGCCAGCGCTGAGGGCGGGCCAGCGCCAGCAGGACGGTCCGGTGGCGCCGCTGACCTGGCTTGCACCTCAGCTATTCAGTGTTACTATGTAGTGGTAGTCAATATCACTGAGTAGCGGCGAGAGGAGGTGCTCCGTGGGCAAGCAGGT
>CAWCHF010000024.1:0-23867 GCA_963795265.1 uncultured Actinomycetota bacterium
GAGCGGTCTGATCGCGCGGAAGTGCCGTTCGTCGAGGGTGAGCAGCCGGGTCGTCTGGTACCGGGCGGCGAGGACCACGAGCGACGCGTCGGTCAGCCCGATGCGCATGTCCTGGTAGCGGTCGCGACCGCCGCGGCTTGCTCGACATCGACCGGCCGAAATCGGCCAGCCTATAGACGCCGGCGGCAACATCGCCCAGGACCTTGAGTCGTCTCGCACCCCTGCTCGCGTCGCCACAGGTAATCCAACTCGGCCAGGACGAATGGCGACAAGATCAGTGCGTGGGTCATCGCAAGCACGTGAACGATCTGGGTTACGGGCGTCCGCGCCAGAGTAGGCGGCGCAGGCCGCTCGTTCGCAGATGATCAACTCGGCCGAATCCCCGGCCAGGATCGGTCGACCTGTCGGCCAGGTCCGGATCACCGAACTCGATGGTGCCCCAGTCGTGAGCGCCGCGCAGGATTCCGCCAGCCGCTGCTCGAGGGCGCTGCGGATGATCGTCGCCTCGGACTCGCCAGAGACCCGCGACGCCTCCGAGCCGCTCCTTCAGCTCGTCGGGCAGGTAAACCGATGTATTCACCATACATATAGGGTACCCTACACATGCCTTACATCGACGGCCGGGCATCGCCGAATACGGCGCACGGGCAGGCTTACTCGGCAGCATGGCTGCTGATCCGCCGCGTCGGGACAGCGTGCGCGTGATCCGGACAAGATCGCCCTGACTGTGATGCCCCGGCGAGGAGGCGGGCCGGCCGCAGCGCATTGGTGGAGCCGCTGCGCCGGTGGGACCCGGAGCAGATCGGTGGCTACGTCCTGCTCGGCCGGCTCGGCGCAGGCGCCATGGGCCAGGTCTATCTCGGCCGGTCGGCGGCCGGGCGCCTGGTGGCCGTGAAGACGATCAAGACGGAGCTCGCCGAGGAGCCAGACTTCCGCACCCGGTTCGGCCAGGAGGTGGCTGCCGCCCGCCGCGTCAGCGGTGCGTTCACCGCGGCCGTCGTCGCGGCTGACTCCGAGGCCGACGTCCCGTGGCTGGCGACCGTCTACGTGCCCGCGCCGTCGCTCAGCAAGCTCGTCCGGACAGTGCGGCCCGCTGCCGGTCCCGGCGGTGCGCTGGCTCGCGGCCGGCTGCGCCGAAGCGCTGGAGTCGATCCACGGCGTCGGCCTGGTGCACCGGGACCTCAAGCCGTCCAACGTGCTCGTCTCTCCGGACGGACCACGCGTCATCGACTTCGGCGTCGCGCGGGCAGCCGAGCGCATTCAGCTGACGGTCACCCGCGGCAGCGTCGGCACGCCTGCTTACATGGCGCCCGAGCAGGCCAGGGATACCCGGCAGGCGACGTCGGCGAGCGACATCTTCTCGCTCGGCGCCACGCTGCTCTACGCCGCTACCGGCCATGCGCCGTATCAGGGCGAAACCGTCGTCGACGTCCTCGTCCGGCTCGCCACCGAGCCGCCGGACCTCGCCGGGCTGCCGGCCGAACTGGCCGTGATCGTCGGGGCGTGCCTGGAGCGCGACCCGCGCAACCGGCCGACGTCGGCGCCATAGTGGCCCGGCTGGCGCCGGGACTGGTGCGGGCGCCGACGTAGGTTCGGCGCCGCTGCCGCCGGCCGCAATCACGCTGATCGAGGAGTACCGCCGGGTGCCGCGGACGTCGGCTGGGCGCGAACTGGCCGACCCGCGACCCGCCGGCGACGGCGACAGCTTGCCGTCCGGCGCAGCCCGCCCGCCCGCGCCAGCGCCGCGATCAGGCTGGGAACGGGGCACTTCGCGCCGGTCACCGCGGCAGGCGAGGACGAGACAATCGGCTCGCACCCGGCGCTGCGCGACCGGCCGGGCGGGCACGCGCCGATCATAGCGGCAGCAGCAGCTGGCAGCCGCTGGCGCCCAGGCCGGCCGGGCCGCCGGATTGTGCTCGCGGCTGGGTCGGCCGCCGCCGGCCGCGCTCCTCGCCGCTGGCTGGGGCATCGGCACCTCCGTCGACGCGCGAAAGCACCCGCCGCCGACAGGCAACCAGCATCGCTCGGGCCGGGCCTGCCGCCGCCTGGCGCCGCCAGGGTCCGCCGCCGCACGGGCAACCCGCCGGCTGGCTCGGAGGTCCCAGCATCGGGCTGAACCAGTGACTGGCGACAAGGACACCGGGTTCATGGTGCACGGCGAGGACTGGCCTGTGCACCGCCCTGTGACGATCATGCTGGTGGGCATTCGGCACCTCGCCGATCCATCCGCGTCGGACGACCGCGGGACCTTCAACTACGTGATCAATCAGGATCACGAGTTCTTCGCCGGCGGGCTGCCGCCGGCATCTACACGGTCCGCGTCACCGACCAGCGCGGCGCCAGCGCCGAGGCCAGGTGTCCAGGTGAATCGGGCTCAGCTGCGCGCGGCGGGCGCTACATGACCGGGGTCCACCACAGGTCTTCCTGCCGGGAGCACCAGGCCGGATCGGCGAGCCGGCCGAGATCACTCGTGGTGATGATGCCGGTCTCGATCAGGGCGCCGACGGCGACCTCATCGGAGAGCCGCACGCCCGGCCGGACCAGGCCGCGCTCGGTGAGCTTGCGGCGCAGGACCTTCAGATGCTCGCCGACCCGCGCGGACAGCCGGTCGCGGAAGGCAGGATCGGTATCGAAGCACTCGAGTTCGTGGTGTGCATCGGTCACCTGGAGCGCGGCGCGCGCGATCTCTGGCGTCCGCGGCAGCGGGCTGCTGCGGGCGGGATCGACAAGCCAGGGCCGGCACCACAGCAGGGCGACGAGGAAGAGCTTGGTGTTGGGGTCGAGGTAGAACGGCAGCAGCGTCGCGTCGCCGTCGGCCCGGGCCTGATCGCCGCCGGTCCCGCTGGCCGCCGGCGCTGCCGCCGGTGCCGCCACGACCAGCCGCAGCGGCAGCCCCTCGTCGAGCATCGCGCGCGAACCGACCAGGGCGGCGCCGTGCCGCAGGAACCAGCCCTTGGATGGCTCGCCACTCCCGGTCTCGTCCTCGTCCAGCCGCGGCAGCCTGACGCGGTATCCGTCACCCTCGGCATACAGCGCGTGCGTGCGGCTGATGTTCGCGACCCAGGCGCCACCAGCCACGGCGCTGATCAGGCCGGCCCGCCGGGACAGTCCGCGTCCGGCCGGAACGATCAGGTCGGCATCAGGACCGCGGCCGAACACGACCTGGCTGCCCGCCGGGATCGCAATGACGGCCCCGGCCGGACTGGTGACGTGCGCGAGCGCCGTCGTCATCGCCGGGGTCGAGTCGAGCGTCATTGGTCGTCCTGTCTGCCTCGCGTGTGCTCGCGCGGCGCACCACGCGATACAGATGCGGTAACGCGCAGTTTAGGGGCCGCCGCCTGCGGATGCATCCACGAGTTCGGGGATAGCCGTGGCAGCCTGGCAGCCGGTTGACTGTCGTGCTAACCAGGGCGAGGCACCTGCGCTCGGGCTTGTGCACGTGCGGCAGCGGGCAGGCGGCACGGGTCTCAGGCCCGGCATGCCGGGATGGGGGGACCTGCGGGTCTCGCGCAGTCGGCCTCGCCCTGGAAAAGCAGGCGCGGTGACGCAGGGCAGACGGGTGGGGAGCAAGACTGACGTTAGACGACGACGGGCGGGGAGCGCCGCCGTACTGGGGGCGGCACCGCGGGGTGCGCGAGCGGTGCCGCACGGTGGCGCAGATACCGTCGCAGGCGCGATGATGGCCAGTGCGCCGGCGAACCCGGCCGGCCCAGGGACAGCCCGCCAGCTCAGGCGACCTGGACCGAGCGCTTCGCCAGGCCCAGCCAGTAGCCGGTGATCGTCGTCACCGGGGCCGGCGCGTCGGCCGCGCCGAGCGCGACGAACAGCGGTGCGTAGTGCTCGGTCGTCGGATGCGCGTACCGACGGCTGGCGCGCCGCGGAAGCCGGCCAGCGCGTCGACGTCGCCGGCGTCCAGCGCCGCGGCCGCCCAGTGATCGAACTCGGCCGACCACGACGGCGGCTCGCGTCGAACCGGAAGTCGCGCAGGAACGGCAGCCCGTGCGTCAGGAAGCCGCTGCCCATGATCAGCACGCCCTCGTCGCGCAGCGGCCGCAGCGCCGCGCCGACGCGCAGCAGCCGCTGCGGGTCCAGGCTCGGCATGCGAGATCTGCAGCACCGGGATGTCGGCGTCCGGGTACATGACGGTCAGCGGCACGTAGGCGCCGTGGTCGAGGCCGCGGTCGGGCACGTCGGCCACCTGCTCCGTGCCCGGCCAGCAGCGACCGGACCTGGCCGCCAGGTCGGGCGCGCCGGGCGACGGGATAGGTGGCGCGGTAGTACCGCTCGGGGAACCCGTAGAAGTCGTAGGTCAGCGGCGCGGCGTCGGCGGTGGCGCCGATGGCGAGCGGCGCGTTCTCCCAGTGCGCGGAGACCACCAGGATGGCGGCCGGCGTCGGCAGCGCGCGCGCCCAGGCCTCGAGCTGCACCACCCAGAGCGGGTCGTCGACCAGCGGCGGCGCGCCGTGGCCGAGGTACATGGCCGGCATCCGGCCTGGCTGGATGGCGGTCGCAGCGCGCCTCGCGCGACCTCGGCGGCAGCGTCGTCGGGTACCGGCTCGTGCTCGGGTGCCTGCCCGGTCAGTTCCTCGTCCATCGGCTCTCCGCGTCCGTCCGGTCGGTGACCGCTGCCATGCGACCGTGACTCCGGAAGCGACAGTACCCGGCGGGCCCGCTGCCGCGCTCGGCAGCGGGCAGGATGGGCAGGTGCGCGTCATCGTCTTGTCCGATACCCATGCGCCGCGGCGCTGGAAGTCCTGCCCGCCGGCGGTCGCCGCGTGGCTGCGGCAGGCGGACCTGATCCTGCACGCCGGCGATGTCTGCACCGCCGGCGTTCTCGACGAGCTGTCGCAGTACGCGCCGGTGCACGCGGTGCTCGGCAACAACGACGGCCCGGACGTGGCGCGCCTGGGGCGCACCGCCGACGCTGCAGCTGGACCTCGCCGGGCTGCGCGGTCGCGATGATCCATGACAGCGGCCAGGCGCCGGGCGGCTGCGGCGGATGCGGGCCGCGTTCCCGTCCGCGGACCTGGTGATCTTCGGGCACTCGCACATCCCGCTCGACGACAGCGACGGCGGCCTGCGGATCTTCAACCCCGGCTCGCCCACCGACCGGCGGCGCCAGCCGCACGGCACGCTCGGCGTGCTCGACATCGCCGACGGGGCGCTGGTCGCGGCGCGGATCGTCCCGGTGACCTGACCGGCTGCCGCAGACGTCGGCGCGAGCCGTTCGCCGGCGAGTCGTCGCGAGTTCACGGCTCGTCGACGCGGCTGGCTCCGGCGGCCTGCTCCGGGACCAGCCAGACCACGCCGAGCGGCGGGATGCTGAGCTGGCGCCGAAGCGGGCCGCCCGTGCCAGGGCTCGGCCGACGGCCTCGCACCCGGCCGAAGTTGCCCACTGCCGCTGCCGCCGTAGGCCTCCGCGTCGGTGTTGAGCACCTCGGTCCAGCGGCCGGCCGACGGCAGCCCGATCCGGTAGTCGTGGTGCGGCATCGCCGAGAAGTTGCAGACGCACGCGAGCACGCTGCCGTCGGCGCCGTAGCGGAGGAACGACAGCACGTTGCCGGCCGCGTCGCTGGCGTCGATCCACTCGAAGCCCGCGGGCGAGCTGTCCTGCTGCCAGAGCGCGGGCTGCTGCGCGTAGGCCTGGTTCAGGTCCTTGACCAGCTGCTGCACGCCCGCGTGCCGCGGGTACTCCAGCACGTGCCACTGCAGCCCGGCCTCCTCCGACCACTCGTCGCCCTGGCCGAACTCCGAGCCCATGAACAGCAGCTGCTTGCCCGGGTGCGCCCACATGAACGCCAGCAGCGACCGCAGCCCGGCGAACTGCCGCCACTCGTCGCCGGCCATCTTGCGCAGCAGCGAGCCCTTGCCGTGCACGACCTCGTCGTGGGACAGCGGCAGCACGTAGTTCTCGCTGTAGGCGTAGATCATCGAGAACGTCATCTCGTCGTGGTGGTAGCTGCGGTGCACCGGATCGCGGCTGAGGTAGCTCAGCGTGTCGTGCATCCAGCCCATGTTCCACTTCAGCCCGAAGCCGAGCCCGCCCAGGTGCACCGGCCTGGTCACGCCCGGCCAGGCCGTGGACTCCTCGGCGATCATCGCGATGCCCGGCACCCGCTTGTAGCAGGTGGCGTTCACCTCGCGCAGGAACGACACCGCGTCGAGGTTCTCCCGGCCGCCGAGCGAGTTCGGGCGACCACTCGCCCGCCTTGCGCGAGTAGTCCAGGTAGAGCATCGACGCGACCGCGTCGACCCGCAGCCCGTCGACGTGGAACTCCTCCAGCCAGTAGATCGCGTTGGCGACCAGGAAGTTGCGCACCTCGGGACGGCCGTAGTCGAAGATCAGCGTGCCCCAGTCGGGCTGCTGGCCGCGCTGCGGGTCGGCGTGCTCGTACAGCGGCGTGCCGTCGAACCGGGCCAGCGCCCAGCTGTCGCGCGGGAAGTGCGCCGGCACCCAGTCCAGCGATCACGCCGATGCCCGCCTGGTGCAGGCTGTCCACCAGGTGCCGGAACTCGTCCGGCGATGCCGAACCGGGCGGTCGGCGCGTAGTAGGAGGTCACCTGGTAGCCCCAGGAGCCGCCGAACGGGTGCTCGGCCACCGGCATGAACTCCACGTGGGTGAAGCCCATCTCGGTGACGTAGCTGGTCAGCTGGCTGGCCAGCTCGGCGTAGGACAGGCCGGGCCGCCAGGAGCCGAGGTGCACCTCGTAGACGCTCATCGGGCTCGCCAGCAGGTCGCGCTGCGCCCGGGCGGCTCAGCCAGGCGGCGTCGCCCCACTCGTACCGGGACTCGCGTCACCACCGACGCGGTGGCCGGCGGCTTCTCCGCCCAGGCGGCCATCGGGTCGGCCTTGCGGTGCCAGCTGCCGTCCGGGCCGCAGATGTCGTACTTGTAGCGTGCCCCCGTCGCCGACGCCGGGAATCAGCAGCTCCCAGACCCCGGATCCGCCGAGCGAGCGCATCGGGTGCGCCCGGCCGTCCCAGTGGTTGAAGTCCCCGATGACCCGGACGCCGCGGGCGTTCGGCGCCCAGACCGCGAACGAGGTGCCGCCTGCCTCCGGCCGGACCCGCGCTCCGAGCACCGTCCAGAGCGCCTCGTGCCTGCCCTCGGCGATCAGGTGCAGGTCGATCTCGCCGAGCGTCGGCAGGTGCCGGTACGGGTCGTCGGTGACGGTCTCCGGCAGGCCCGGATAGGTGACGGCGACGCGGTAGTCCGGCACCGACGTGCCGGGCACGGTCGCGGAGAACACGCCCTGGTGCACGTGCGTGCATGGGCACCCGGCTGCCGCCGGGCAGCACGACGGTGACTGACTCGGCCAGCGGCCGCAGCGCCCTGATCGTCACGCCGTCCGGGCCGGGATGGCCGCCGAGGACGGCGTGCGGGTCGTGGTGCGTGCCGGCCACCAGCGCGTCGATCTCGGCGTGGCTGATCTGGTCCGCGGGGATAGATGTCCGCGGTCATGCCGCCGCCACGAAGTCGAGCGGGATCGGACAGCCAGGTCGGCCGGTGCCGGTACTCGTAGACCACTTCGTAGACCGCCTTCTCCAGCGTCAGCGCGCGCAGCAGGGTGTCATGGCCGCTCCGGGTCGGTGCCGCCGCCGTGCCGCGTAGCCAGCGCAGGAAAGCTGGCCTGGCACTGCCGGACCCAGGCGTCGGCGATCGCCGGCCACGGCTCGCCGCATCCGGATGGCCGACGAGCTGGTGCCGGGCCGCGTAGTCGAACGAGCGCAGCATGCCGGCGACGTCCCGCAGCGCCGGCGCGAGCGCCCTGCGCATGCGTCGAGCGGCACCGCAGGCTCGCCCTCGAAGTCCAGTGCGACCCAGCCGTGCGGTTGCCGCGCATGACCTGCCCGAGATGGTAGTCGCCGTGGATGCGCTGCACCGGGACCGGGCCGGCGAGGCCGGCCACGGCGTCGTAGGCCGACCCTGATCCGGCCCTCGTGCCGGCCAGGTCGGGCACCACGGCGATGGCGTCGGTCAGCTTGGCGTGCATGTCCGCGGCCAGCGCGGCCAGCTCGGCCGCGGTCATAGCTCCCGGCTGCCGAACGCCGCTGGCCATGTCCGCGTGCAGCTCGGCGGTCGCCTGCGCCGAGCAGCCGCGCCTCGGCGGCGAACGGCAGCGCTCGCGGCGCCGGAGCTGGCGCCGGTCTGCGCGCGGCGCCGTCGGGACCGGCGCGGTCAGGTACTCCTGCCCGTAGGCGCCGTGCCGCGCGTACAGCCGGCTGCAGGCTGGCGAGCGCCAGCGTCCAGCCATCGCTGGCGCCGGCCAGGAACTCCGACAGCACGCCGAGCAGCACCGGCTCGCCGTCCAGGTCGGTCTCGATCCAGCCGTAAGGCGCCGCCACCCGGGCCGAGCCAAGCCGGGCGAGCGCGTCGGCGACCTCCAGGTCGGGGTTGGCGCCGGGGAACAGCCGGCGCAGCACCTTCAGGATCGCCTAGGTCGCCGAACACCAGGCTGGTGTTGCTCTGCTCGGCAGCCGAGCACGCGGCCGTCCGGCCAGCTGGCCGGCCAGCGCGGGCGCGGCCGGCTCGCGGACGAACCGGAGCTGCCCGGCAGGCGCTGCTCGCGCGATGCCGCGGCAGCAGCCGTCGGCGAGCTCCGGATCGTGCAGCGCGTCGTAGCAGGTCACGCCGTCCTGCGAGCCGATCAGGCCGCGCCGAGCGCCGGCGGCTGGCGCTGCCCGGCAGCCGACCAGCACCTGGAACCTGGCCGTCACCGCCGAGCAGGCGTGCCTGGACGATCAGGTGGCGCAGCGCCGGGTCGCCGGCTGGAGCGAGATGTCGGAGACGAGGACCAGCTCCGACAGCGCGCTGCCGCGGCCGGGGAACCAGCGCTGCGTCAGGCAGCCAGGCCGCCAGCATGTCCAGCAGCGCGCCCGTGCTACCGGTCGCGCCCGTGAGACCGGTCGTGCCCGCGTCAGGCGGGCGCTCGTCCGCAGCTGGCATGCCTGGCGTGGTCATGTCATGCGCAGCCTGGCCGGGTCCGGATCGTTTCGGGCACTGTGTCGTACTGCCCGGACCAGAGCCGGATTATGCGACCCGATATGAGCAATTTGCGGGTTAGCGGGTGGCACGGACACCCCAGCGGGTCAGTGCAGCGAATAAGCACGAGCGGGTCAGCGGAACGTGTCCGGGCGGCCGAACCAGGCGATCTGGATCTGCTCCGCCGGCCCGCGCGCCTGCTTGCCCGCGGACGAGGTGATCACGCTGCTGGCCCGCCAGACCGGCGCCGCTCTCGGTCAGCCCGCGCAGCAGCCAGAGCTCGGCGCTGCAGTAGTAGTCGATGACACGGCCGGCGAACTCGGTGTGCGCACCCTGCGCGAGCAGGCACCGCTGGCCGCCGGCGCAGTTCCACGCCCCAGGGCTCGCTCGGGCCGGGCCGCCCTGGCCGGGTATCGCGCCGAGCTGGCGCGCGGACCCGCAGCGCTGACCTCGCGTGAGTGACCACGGATACGGCAGGCACAGCACGGTCGGCGTGGCCGCCTTCTCGGCCCAGCACGGGTCATAGATCGCGTTGCCGGCGAAGCACCGGTAGGCCCGGCCGATCGCCTCCGAGCCGGGCTCGCAGGTCGCGATGTCCGGCGGTGGTCGCCACCTGGAACCCGCGCGGCTGGCGCTCCTGCCGGTCACCGGGCTGACCTGGACCTGGCGCGTCGCCGGGCTAGCCGCCGGCGAGCCTGCCGACGCTCCGCACGCCGCGAGCAGGGCAGACAGCACCACGCCGCACACCAGGGTGACCGGGAACGGGTCCATCGCGGCACTCCGACGTCCGCACGCGCGTCGTTCCCGGCTAGTCATGCGCACCCTCAGCAAGTCAGCTGGCTGGCCGCGGCGTCACGGCCGAATGCCGCAGATCGTATCGGAGCGCGGCAGAGCAGCGGCGAGAATGACAGCTGCGGCCATCGCGACGAGGCGAGGATCGGCGACGAGGCGAGGAGGGGCGAGGATGCGGACGGCAGCCGGACCAGCGGGCAGATCGAGCTCCGTGACGAGGGGCCGGTGATCGTCGCGACGGTGCACGCTGCTCGGCTGCACGCCAGAGCGCGCGCCTTGCGGCGTTCACCGACCCGGTGCTGCTGGCCGGCTGGTGGCGCGGCGAACTCACCGCCGAGCTGGTGCCTGGCGGCCGGTACTCCGTCTGGTTCGCCGCGATCCCGGCACGGCTCACCGGACGGGTGCTCGGCTATGCGCCGGGCAGTTCGCTGGCCTTCAGCTGGGCCTGGGAGGGCGCAGGCGGGCCGCCAGCAGTTCCGTGGCGGTGACAGCGGGCCGACGACGCCAGCTGGTGCGCTGCTGACCATCGGGCACGGGCCGTACCAGCAGGACGAAGCCGGCCGCACCGCGCACGACGAGCACTGGGCAGGCTGGGCGTACTTCCTGCCCAGGCTGTCAGCCGCGCTGGCCAGCTGACGCCATGGAGAGCAGGCAGCAGCTACGGGGCGGCTGCAGGGTCAGCCAGTAGAAGCCATGGCCGGGCAGCGTGAGCAGATAGCTCAGCTCGCCGATGGGCGGGAACGCGACCCCGCCGGTGCATTCGACCGGGACTGCGCCCGCGTACCGGCTCAGGTCGAGCTCGACCGGCTGGGGGAACCGCGACAGGTTGTTGACGCAGAGCATGCGGTCGGTACCAGCTCCCTCGCCCTGCGGGCCGCGGTACTCCCGGACGAAGGCGAGCACGCTGGGGTTGGACGAGTTGAGCTCGTGGTACTCGCCGAGCGCGAAGACCGGGTGCCGCTTGCGGATGTCGATCATGTGCCGGGTCCAGTTGAGCAGCGAGCCGTTGATGCGCTCCTGCGCTTCCACGTTCAGCCCCTGGTAGCCGTAGATCGGGTCCATGATCAGCGGCAGGTAGAGCCTGGCCGGATCGCACCGGGAGAAGCCCGCGTTCCGGTCCGGCGTCCACTGCATCGGCGTGCGCACGCCGTCCCGGTCGCCGAGCCAGATGTTGTCGCCCATGCCGATCTCGTCGCCGTAGTAGATCACTGGCGAGCCCGGCAGCGAGAGCAACAGCGCCGTGAACAGCTCCAGCTGGTTCCTGTCGTTGTCGAGCAGCGGGGCGAGCCGCCGCCGGATGCCGATGTTCGCCTTCATCCGCGGATCGCGGGCGTACTCGGCATACATGTAGTCGCGCTCGTCGTCGGTCACCATCTCGAGCGTCAGCTCGTCATGATTGCGCAGGAAGATGCCCCACTGGCAGCCCGACGGTATCTGCGGTGTCTGTGCCAGGATCTCGGAGATCGGGTAGCGCTGTTCCCGGCGGACCGCCATGAAGATGCGCGGCATGAGCGGGAAATGGAACGCCATGTGGCACTCGTCGCCGCCGGCCGACGGGTCGCCGAAATACTCGACCACGTCGGCGGGCCACTGGTTCGCCTCGGCGAGCAGCACCCGGTCGGGGTAGAGCCTGTCGATCTCGGTCCTGACCCGCTTCAGGTACTCGTGCGTTTCCTTCAGGTTCTCGCAGTTGGTGCCCTCGCGCTCGTAGAGGTAGGGCACCGCGTCCAGCCGGAAGCCGTCGATGCCGAGGTCTAGCCAGAACCGCAGCACCTCCAGCATGGCGTCCTGGACGACGCGGGTTCTCGTAGTTCAGGTCAGGCTGGTGGGAGAAGAACCGGTGCCAGTAGTACTGGCCGCGGACCTGGTCGTAGGTCCAGTTGGATTGCTCGGTGTCGACGAAGATGATCCGTGCCTCGGGGTACTTGTCGTCGGTGTCCGACCAGACGTAGAAGTCGCCGAACGGGCCGTCCGGATCGGTCCGGGAGGCCTGGAACCACGGGTGCGCCTCGCTCGTGTGGTTCATGACCAGGTCCGCGATGACCCGGATGCCGCGCTCGTGCGCCTGCTCGACCAGCTCGACGAAGTCGCCGATGGTGCCGAACTCGGGCAAGATCGCGGTGAAATCGGCGATGTCGTAGCCGCCGTCCTTGAGCGGGGATGCATAGATGGGCAGCAGCCAGATGCAGTCGATGCCCAGCCACTGCAGGTAGTCGAGGCGCTCGATCAGGCCGCGGATGTCGCCCGTGCCGTCGTCGTTGGAATCGTGGAAGCCGCGGATCAGCACCTCGTAGAACACGGCCCGCTGGTACCAGCGGGGATCCCGCGGTTTCTCGAACGAGAATGAGTCCGGCACCGGGTCGTTGCCGACCGCCCTGAATTCCTGCAACGGGGCCTCAGCCTGCGAACCATGCTGCCCGCTGGCGTGCCCTGTCTGATTCACTCCCGCTCTCCCGCCACTGTCGATTCCGTGACTAACTACCGCTAATTGCCCGGCTACGCCGTTCCCCTTCCTATCAAGAATGCACGAAGGCAGGGGGCTGACCGGTTCGCTAGGCCACGGTGAGGATGTGCGCCGGTGCCACTGCCGGGTCGAGCCGGACGTAATTCGCCTGTCCCCAGCTGAACCGCTGGCCGGTGAGCTCGTCGGTAACGGTGAATCCCGCCGCCGTATCGAACCCCAGCGCCGAACTATCCAGCCAGACAGTAGCCTCGCGGGCCGAGCTGGCATCAAGGTTAATCACGACAATAACGGTGTCGGGCGTGTCGCCAAAGTCTGTGCTAACTCGCTTGGAGAAGCACAGAATGTCTGGCTGATCAACGGCGTGAAAGCGTACGTTACGCAGCCAGTGCAGGGCCGGGTGGTCTCGCCTGATCTGGTTCAGCCTGGTCAGCAGGGGAGCAAGGGTCAGGCCCTGCTCGGCCGCCCGGTCCCAGTCGCGGGGACGGTAGGAGTACTTCTCCGAATCCAGGTACTCTTCGCTGCCCGGCACCAGCGGGATATTCTCCGCCAGCTCGTAACCGGAGTAGACACCCCACGATGGCGACATCATCGCTGCCAGCACCGCGCGTACCGCGAATGCCTGCGGTCCGGCGTGCTGAAGGTACTGGCACAAAATGTCAGGGGTGTTGACGAAGAAGTTCGGCCGCATGTAGGCGGCCGCCGGGCCGGACAGTTCCGTCAGGTACTCGGTCAATTCGGCGGCCGAGTTGCGCCAGGTGAAGTAGGTGTAGGACTGATGGAACCCGATGGCGGCCAGGGTATGCATCATGGCCGGCCGGGTGAACGCCTCGGCCAGGAAGATAACGTCCGGGTCGGTAGCCGCGATATCGGCCAGCAGCCGCTGCCAGAACGCGAGTGGCTTGGTATGCGGGTTATCGACCCGGAAGATCCGCACGCCGTGGTCCATCCAGTGCCGGACAAGCCGGTTCACCGCGGCGTAAATCCCCTCAGGGTCGTTGTCGAAGTTGATCGGGTAGATGTCCTGATACTTCTTCGGCGGATTCTCCGAGTAGGCAATGGTGCCGTCCGCCCGGCTGGTGAACCACTCGGGGTGCTCGCGAACCCACGGGTGGTCGGGTGATGCTTCAGTGCCAGGTCCATGGCGACCTCGAGGCCGAGCTCGGCGGCCCGGGTGACGAAGGCATCGAAATCCTGCAGCGTGCCCAGGTCGGGGTGAATCGCGTCGTGGCCGCCGTCAGCGGAGCCGATCGCCCACGGCGAGCCTGGATCACCAGATCCCGCCGTCAGCGAGTTGTTCTGGCCTTTCCGGGCGGTGGTGCCGATCGGGTGCACCGGTGGCAGGTACACCACGTCGAAGCCCATCTCGGCGATGGCGTCCAGGCGGCGGGCGGCGGTGCGCAGCGTTCCGGACTGCGGCTTGCGCCGGCGCGCCGGGTCTACCAGTGCGCCTTCTGAGCGCGGGAAGAACTCGTACCAGGCGCTGAACAGGGCGCGCTGCCGGTGCACGACCAGCGGGTAGCTGGCTGAGCTGGTCAGCAGGTCGCGCAGCGGGAACTGGGCCAGGGCGCCGGTGACCTCAGGCGCGAGAGCGGCGGCCAGCCTGTCCAGCGGCGGCAGGTCGGCCTTGGACAGCAGCCGCGCGGTCCTGGTGAGCACCTCCTTGGCTGCCCTGGCCTGGCGGGCTGGTCCCGTGGCCGCGTCGCCGGAAACCGGGATCTGCTGCGCCGCGCGGTCGAGCAGCAGCGCGCCCTCGGCCATCATCAGGTCGGTGTCCTGGCCGATCGGCACCTTGATCGCCGGCGTCATGCTGCCAGCGCGCGATCGGGTCGCCCCACGCCTCGACGGCGAAATGCCATAGCCCGGTGCCGTCTGGTGCCACCTCGGCGCCGTAACGGTCGGTACCCGGGACGAGCTCGCGCATTCGCGCGAGCGGTCGCCGGCTGCCGTCCGGAGCGGTCAGCACCACGCCGGCCCCGAGCATCTCGTGGCCTTCGCGGAACACGGTGGCGGTCACCAGGAAGCTCTCGCCTGGCACCGCTTTTGCCGGGGATTCCGGTCCGTCGCAGCCTGGAACGCGCACCACAGGCTGCACGTCGATGATGGGGATCCTGCCGATCACGGATGAAAGCTACCCATCTAGTTGCCGGGCAATGCGAATCGGGTCGGCTTTACCGCAGCTGACTGCCTGCTGGACCGCCGCGCGATCGGCTTACCAGTCGCCGGGCATGAACGATGGTCGCGGCGGGCATGCACCGGCAGTGACCCGGCGTGCAAATGAGGTCCGGGAGGTCTGGGGGGTGCCCCCCGTGGGTTAAGGTCGCTTCGCGTGAGAGCTATCCGCCGGTTCACCATCCATCCGGTCCTGCCAGAAAGCCTGGATCCGCTGCGGTCACTGATGCTGAACCTCCGCTGGTCGTGGCATGTGCAGACGCGTGACCTATTCGCCGCCATCGATCCGGCCAGCCGGGAGCTAGCCCAGCAGGACCCGTTCGCGCTGCTCGGCAGTGTCGGCCGGGACCGGCTGACCGCGCTCGCGGCCGATGAGAGTTTCCTGCGGCGGCTTGCCGAGGCCGGCGATGACCTGCGCGCCTATCAGACCGGTCCGCGCTGGTATCAGGCAGCGACCGGGGCGGGCCGGCGGCCTGGCGGCAATCGCCTACTTCTCCCCTGAGTACGGCATCACGGCGGCGCTGCCGCAGTACTCCGGTGGTCTCGGCATTCTGGCCGGCGATCACCTCAAGGCCGCAAGCGACCTGGGCGTGCCGCTGATCGGCGTGGGCCTGCTGTACCGGCACGGATACTTCACCCAGTCCTTGTCGATCGAGGGCTGGCAGGCGGAGCGTTACCCGGCCTCGGACCCGAACGGGCTGCCGCTGACCCTGCTTCGCGACGGTTCGGGCAGCCCGGTCCGGGTGTCGGTCGGCCTGGCAGGCGGCTCAGCGCTAGCGGCCCAGATCTGGGTGGCTCAGGTGGGCCGGGTGCCACTGCTGCTGCTCGACTCGTACGTCGAGGAGAACAGCCCGGACCTGCAGGAGATTACTGACCGGCTCTACGGCGGCGGCACCGAGCACCGGCTGCGCCAGGAACTGCTGCTGGGCGTCGGCGGCGTCAGGGCAGTGCGGGCGTACTGCGCCATCACCGGCCACCCGGCGCCGGAAGTCTTCCACACCAACGAGGGACATGCCGGCTTCCTCGGCATCGAGCGCATCCGCGAGTACCTCGACCAGGGACTGGACTTCGACGTCGCCCTCGAGCTGTGCCGGGCGGGCACCGTCTTCACCACGCACACGCCTGTTCCGGCCGGCATCGACAGGTTCCCGCGGGAGCTGGTAGCCGGGCAGTTCGCCGATCACGGTGCCGAGGGCAGCGATCCTAGCGCCGATGCGTTCGCCGCCGCGAACGCGGCCGGCCACGGTGCTGGGGCTGACGGCGCTGGCATGCCGGGGCTGCCGCTGGACCAGGTGCTAGCCCTCGGCGCGGAGACTTTCCCCGGCGGTGACCCGGCCGTGTTCAACATGGCGGTCATGGGCATGCGGCTCGCGCAGCGGGTCAACGGGGTCAGCGAGCTGCACGGCCAGGTCTCCCGGTCCATGTTCACCGGCTTGTGGCCCGGCTTCGACGACGACGAAGTCCCGATCTCCTCGGTGACGAACGGGGTGCACGCCCCGACCTGGGTGGCCCCGGAGCTGATCGCCATGGCCGGCCAGGGCGATACCGATCCGGCTGCCGCCGATCCGGCCGATGATCCGGCCTTCTGGGATCGCGCGGCCGGCGATCCGGCGCGAGTATGGGAGCTGCGCCGGCTGCTGCGAGCCAGGCTGGTGGCTGAGGCCCGGCGCAGGCTGCGGGCATCGTGGCGGCAGCGGGGAGCTTCCGAAGCCGAGCTGATCTGGACTGACACCGTGCTGGACGACGACGTGCTCACGATCGGCTTCGCGCGCCGGGTGCCGTCCTACAAGCGGCTGACCATGATGCTGCACGACCCGGCCAGGCTCACCGCGCTGCTGCTGGACCCGGACCGGCCAGTGCAGATCGTGGTGGCTGGCAAGGCGCACCCGGCCGACGACGGCGGCAAGCAGCTGATACAGCAACTGGTCAGGTTCGCTGATCATCCCCAGGTCCGGCACCGGATCGTGTTCCTGCCGGACTACGACATGGCCATGGCGCGGACCCTGGTGCAGGGCTGCGACGTCTGGCTGAACAACCCGCTCCGGCCGCTGGAGGCCTGCGGTACCTCGGGCATGAAGGCGGCGCTGAACGGCGGGCTGAACTTGTCGGTGCTGGACGGCTGGTGGGACGAGTGGTACGACGGCCAGAACGGCTGGGCCATCCCGTCGGCTGACGGCGTGACCGATCCGGCCCGCCGGGATGAGGTCGAGGCAGCCGCCCTGTACGACCTGATCAGCCAGTCCGTGGCGCCGTTGTTCTATGACACCAGCAAGGACGGGCTGCCGGCCCGGTGGCTGGAGATGGTGTCGCACACGCTGCGGACGCTAGGCCCGCGGGCGCTGGCTACCAGGATGGTCCGTCAGTACGTCACCCAGCTGTACGCGCCTGCGGCGGTCGCGTCGCGCACGCTGGAGGCGGGCACGGCTGACGGCTTGGCGGCGAACGAGGCGCCGTTCGAGGGTGCGCGCGAGCTGGCAGCCTGGAAGCGCCGGGTGACGACGGCCTGGCCGGATGTGCGGGTCGGCCACGTCGAGGCGGATGACGGCGATCTCAGCCCCGGTGGGCGGCTGACGGTCCGGGCTAGCGTCGTGCTCGGCTCGCTGTCGCCAGACGACGTCAGCGTGGAGGTCGTCTACGGCCGGGCCGGCGATTCCGACGAGATCATTGATCCAGTGCGGTCGCCGCTGCAGCCGGACGCGGTGGCCGGGCCGGACGGCGCGGTCAGGTACGTCGGCACGGCAGAGCTGGGCAAGCCAGGCCCGTTCGGCTACACCGTCCGGGTGCTGCCCAGTCACCCATGCTCGCTGGCCCGGCCGAGCTTGGCCTGGTCGCCATGCCCGATGCGCCTGCCGGAATGGTCAACGGGGACTTGCGCTGACCAATTGCGGCCGCCCACAATGCCAGCCGCCGCATTACGTCGCTGGCCTTTGCTGTCGGCTCCCGCAGACGGCGTGTCGTTAACTGCACTATAAGTGCGACATAAGGCCGCAGAAATCGGCCGACCGGGAAGTAAACCGCTGACCTGCGGTTAGCGTCCTCTTAGAAGAGCGAAGACGGGGCAGGCAACGGAATTTTCCTCACGTGCCACGCCAGAACGCCAGCAAAGACAAGGTCGTTGTGACATCCTGTGATAGAACGCTGTCGGTCGGTGACGATCACAGATCGTCACGTTCTGTAATCTGACCATTACCGTCGAGTGCGAGAGGACCCCCCTCGTGAGAACTCAGATCAAGCCGGACAACCGCCTTCTCACCCCGGCTGAAGTTGCCGCAATGCTTCGCGTCGACCCGAAGACAGTAACTCGCTGGGCACGGGGCGGAAAGCTTTCATCAATCCGTACGCCCGGCGGTCACCGCCGTTACAGCGAGAGCGAAGTGCGCGGTTTCCTGAATGGCTGGCAGGGCGTTTCGCTGCCGCGCGCGTCCGGGGAGTGACCGAGCTGGTGCCTGCCCCAGTAGCGGCCCTGGGGCAGGCCACACTCGGTCGGCGCTGGCCAGCGGCGCCGCTCGCCGTAGCCGCCCCGAGCCGGGCTGCGTATCATCGTGGCTCGGCATCGGAGGTGCATCGTGGGCGAGCTGGTCCAGCTAGAGATCGACCAGGCAGTAGCTACTATCAGGCTGAACCGTCCGCCAATGAACGCGCTTGGCGCTGTTCTCCAGGCGGAACTTGCCGACGCGGCGGCGCGGGCTAGTTCAGATCCTGAGGTCCGGGCCGTCGTGCTGTACGGCGGTGAGCGAGTGTTCGCAGCCGGCGCGGACATCAAGGAAATGTCACAAGCCGGCTATGCGCAGATGATGCAGGACAGCAGAAGATTGCAGGATTCCCTCACTGCGGTCGCCCGCATCAGCAAGCCGGTAATCGCCGCCATCACCGGTTATGCGCTTGGCGGTGGCCTGGAACTAGCGCTGTGCGCGGACTTCCGGGTGCTTGGCGAGAGCGCCAAGGTCGGCCAGCCAGAGATCCTGCTCGGCCTCATTCCGGGCGCTGGCGGAACGCAACGGCTGCCCAGGCTCATTGGTCCCGCTAAAGCCAAAGACCTGATCTTCACCGGCCGGTTCGTTGACGCTGCCGAGGCACTCGCGATCGGGCTGGCCGACAAAGTCGTGCCTGACGAGCAGGTTTACGCTGCTGCCTGCGCGATGGCGGTCCGTTATGCGGCCGGACCGGCGATCGCCATTGCGGTGGCTAAGCAGGCCATCGACGCTGGTCTTGACACCGATCTGGACACCGGCCTCGAATTCGAGCGGATCAGCTTTGCCGGGTTGTTCGCCACCGAGGATGCCAACGCTGGCATGCGCAGTTTCCTGGAGAATGGACCGGGAAAGGCGGTTTTCTCGGGTCGCTGACCGGCTATGCGGCCAGTGGCGCTCTATCAGGCATGATCAGAGGTGAAGATCGGCGGTGCCGGGCGCGGCAGCCGCGGATCCGGTCCGGCGGAAAAGGATGCGGCAGCGATGACGGAGCCAGCAGAGAGCCCGTCACTAGACATGGTGACGGCCGCGCTGCGCGCGGACAGCAGCGACATCGCGATCTATGCGCGAGTCCTCACCGAGTCGCTGGGCGAGTCCTTGCCGCCCGGCTGCGTGACGGTGGACCGGGACAGGTCTGTGTCGGACCGGATGAAGGGCAAGCCGGGCACGGTGACGAGAATCACTGTCCGGCTCGGCGAGCAGGTCATGACGCTCGGCCTGGCCAAGGGGGTGCCGGTGGCCGAAATCTGCCTGGAAGTCAGGGGAATGGTGCTGTCCCGCAAGCCTGTTCCGGTTGGCCAGTGGGCAGCCGAACTGGCGAAAGCGCTGGTCAGCTACGCGGACCAGAACGCGGCGACGGCTGACGCCCTGCGTCGCCTGGTAACGGAGAGCTAGCCAGGCGGCGCTGTCAGTACTGCGCCGGCGGGGCGCGCCGTAGGCTGTGTGGCTATGAGCGGCCACGCGGGGGAGGAACGGCTGGGCCCGTACCGCCTGCACGAGCAACTAGGCGAGGGCGGCATGGGCGTGGTCTACCTCGCCAGCGGCCCGGCTGGCCAGCAGGTTGCCGTCAAGGTGCTGCGCCAGGGCATCCCGGCGGAGGCCACGGCCAGGAAACGGCTGGCCCGCGAGGTCGACACCATGCGCCGCGTGCACAGCCCGTATGTGGCCGAGGTTCTGGATGCCGACGTTGAGGGCAGCCCGCCCTACATCGTCACTCGGTACGTCTCAGGTCAGACGCTCGAGGACGTGGTGGCAGCGCGCGGGCCGATCACCGGCTCCGCGCTTGCCCGCCTCGCCAGCGGGCTCGCTGCCGCCCTGGTTGCCGTCCATGAGGCCGGCGTCGTGCACCGGGATCTGAAGCCGGGCAACGTCATGCTGGTCGACGACGATCCGGTGGTCATCGACTTCGGCATCGCGCAGGCTCCGGACGCCACCCGGCTGACGATGACGGGCATGTTCATGGGCACGCCCGGATACCTGGCGCCAGAGATTATCGAGGGCCGCACCAGCGGGCCGGCGGCTGATGTCCACTCGTGGGGAGCGACGCTGGCCTACGCGGCTACCGGTCATCCGCCGTTCGGCACTGGCCAGTTCGAGGCGATCTTCTACCGCATCGTGCACGGCCAGCCCGAGCTTGCCGACATGCCGGCCGCACTGTCGCCGCTCGTGCTGGCCGCACTGGCCAGGGACCCTGCGCGCCGTCCGTCAGCGGCTGACCTGGCGCAGCTCTGCCAGACGCTCGATGCCGCGGCCCTGGTGCCCCAAGCGGTAGCGCACCCAGTGATCACGCCAGCGCATCCGGCAACCGCGCCAGCACATCCGGTTACGGCATCCGCGCCGCTGGCGGGCGGTCCGGGACTACCGGGCGCCGCGCCGGAAATCGCGCCAGCCGGACCGGCCTTCCCGGCCGGGCCTGCGCACCACGCTGGCGCTCCGGTGCCTGCCGGGCAGTGGGCCCTGACCGCCCAGGACTGGCCAGCGGCTCCCGCGGCTGGCCTGGCTCCGGCAGCTGGCCTGGCTCCGGCAGCTGGCCTGGCTCCGGCAGCTGGCCTGGCTCCGGCCGGGTCTCCGCCGCCGCCGCCGCCAGCCGCCTGGCCGGGCACTCGGCCCATCGCCGCCTCGATTCAGGACGATTTCGCCGATCTGCTGCCGCCGGTCCGCTACGGCCAGCCTGCCGGCCCCGCCGGGGCGGCGCAGCTGGCTGGCGCCGGCGACCCTGCCGTGGCGGGGAACGGGGCCGCGAGCTACGCACTGGCCGGCCAGCCCGGCGCGGCGCGGGCGGCACCTGGCCAGGCTGCCGTGGTGGCGGCACGGAGCGGGTCTGGCCCGGCTCGCTGGCTGCTGGTGACCGCGACGCTTGCCGTGCTCGTCGCGATCAGCGTGCTGCTGCCGCTGGCGGGAGCGGTAGCGGCCCTGACGGTGCTGGTCTTGCTGCGCGCGACGGATGTCACGGTCGGCTGGCTGACGAAACGACGGTCAGCCCGCGGTCTGCGGCGCAGCGATCCGGCCGTGGCAGCCGCCTTCTATCCGTGGGCGGTGTGCCGATCGCTGCTGCGGTTCCTGCTGATCGCCCCGCTAGCGCTGCTCTGCGGGGCGGGCGCCGCCGTGCTGACGATACTGGCGGCAGGGTCTGCCTCACTGTCCAGAGCCGGCGCCTACACGGCCGGCGCCATCGTGGCCTGCTACTGCTTCGGACCGGGCTCGCGCTCGTGCCGCCGGCCGTTGAGCCGGTTCTACGCGGCGGTCGACCCGGACGCCGCCAGCGGCCGTACTAGGCACGGTGGGCCTGGTGGCGTTCGCGGTGGCGATGGTGGCGGCCGCGGCGACGGTCGCTCCCGGATACTGGCCCGACCCGCATCTAGGCAATCAGCTGCAGACCACGACGATCTTGCATCCGGGCCTGAGCCATCTGACCGGCAACATGGCACAGATCGGCAGGAAGCTGGCCCGCTTGTTCGGCCAGCCCGGCTGACCGTCCGGTGGCGAGCCGGTGGCCTGGCCCGCCGGCTGCGGTCCCCGCTAGCTGGCCAGCTGGGCAGGCGCGGGGGTGGTGTCGGCGGACCGGGACGGGCCGTGCTGCGCCGCCGTCCGCCTCGGCCGGCGGGAGCGGCCGCACGAGACCCAGTGCCACTACCTCGTTAGCCAGCCGCACTCGCCGGTTCGGCCCTTCCGCGATCCGCAGCTTGTGGTACAGCCTGAGCAGGTGCTGCTTGACCGCGGCTTCGGTGACCACGAGGTCAGCGGCGATGTCCCGGGCGGTCGCCGGCGCGACGAAAGCGTCCTCGCGGAGCGCCGGCTTGCAGAGCGCGGCTACGACGTCGATCTCGCGCCGGGTCAGTTCCGGCGTGCCGGACCGGCGCGGGTCGGTCTCCGGCAGCACGTCCTCGGTGGGCAGCCCGCCGACCCGGCAGCGCTGCGAGCCGAAGGACAGCACGTCACCGTTCTCAAGCAGCCGCTGGGCCACGACCTTGCCGTTGACCCGGGTGCCGTGCCGGGATAATCCGAGGTCGCTCACGTAGGCGTAAGGTCCCCGGCGGATGATCTCGGCGTGCAGCTTGGAGACGCTCGGATGGTCCAGCTGGACATCGACCGACTGACCGCGCCCGATCGTCGTCACGTCCGGGCGCAGCCTGATGGTGGCGCCGGTGCTCTCGATCCGGAGGTGGGGGGTCTCCATGACGTTCCTCCGGCATGTCCGGGCGGCTAGTGGGGTGTCACCTGCGGGGATACCCAGCCATTGCCCCGGCTATGTCCATGCGGAAGGACGAAAGGCGAGTCTGGTAAGCGACAGCAGCGCCGCGGAAGCCAGTGGCAAGTCGGGAAAAGCCAGGCCACGGAAGTACACTGCCGAGCGAGTGGTGCGCGAGGAGGGCATATGGCGGACGGGCCGTCGCGGGGCCTGGCTGATGTAGTTGCGGCGTCTACCGCGCTGAGTGACATCGACGGCCGCGCCGGGCTGCTGTTCTACCGTGGCTACGACATTCAACGACCTCGCGGGCCAGGCCAGCTTCGAGGAAATCGCCTTCCTGCTTCAGCGCGGGCACGCGCCGAACCGAGGCGAGCTGGACGGCTACCGGGCCGAGCTCGCCGCCGGCCGGCAGCTCGGCGCGCTGGCGGCTGACAGGACCTGGCTGGCGTCGCCCGGCACCAGCAGCCGATGGAGGCGCTGCGCAGCCTGGTCTCGCTCGGCAGCGCCGACGATCCGGACGCCGAGTCCAATGACCCGGCGGCCAACCTGCGTAAGGCGGCCAGGCTGACCGCACAGCAGCCGGTGCTGATCGCCGCCTATCATGCCGCCCGCGCCGGCCGGGAGCTGCCAGCTGCCGATCCCGGCCTCGGCACTGCCGCCAACTTCCTGCTGCAGCTGACCGGCACCCGGCCGACGCAGCGTGCCGCTGAGATCCTCGACACCTGCCTGGTGCTGCACGCCGACCACACGATGAACGCCTCGACGTTCGCGGCGCGGGTCTGCGCCGCCACGCTGTCCGACATGCACTCGGCCGTAGTCGCCGCGCTCGGCACGCTGTCCGGGACCGCTGCACGGTGGGGCAAACGAGCAGGTCATGCGCGGCCTGGAGGCCATCAGGCAGGCTCGGCGGCGATCCGCTGGAAGCCGTCAGCAGCCAGATCAGCCAGCGGCTGGCGCGCGGTGAGAAGATCATGGGCTTCGGTCACCGGGTGTACAAGACCGAGGATCCGCGGGCCACCCACCTGCGCCGGATGTCGGCGGAACTGGCCACCGGCAGCGGCGACGACACCTACTACCGGATGTCGCGCCGGATGGAAGAGGTCGTGCTCGCGGAGAAGGGCCTGTACCCGAACGTCGACTTCTTCGCCGCCACCGTCTACCACTACCTCGGCATCCCGACTGACCTGTTCACGCCGGTCTTCTCGGCCAGCCGGATGGCGGGCTGGACCGCACACGTCATCGAGCAGCATGCCGACAACCGGCTGATCAGGCCGGACAGCGAGTACATCGGGGAGCGCGGCCTGAGCTGGGTGCCGCTCGATGCGCGGTGAAGCATTCGGCTAAGGCGCTGCCCGCCAGGCAGGCACGGCAGGCGGCGAGGGGCCAGGCGGGCGCGAGGCTGACGACTCAGCTGCCGTACTGGGTGGTGCTCGCCGGGATCGTGCCGGGCTGGCGACAATGCGGGGCAGTGTGCAATCGGTCAAGGGCGGTACGTTGGTGATAGCGGGCGCGTTGCTGGCCGGGGCCGTCGCCAGGATGCTACTGCCGGAAGGCCGGGCCGGAATGCTCGGGTCACGCCGGCGGCTGGTTGATGTGGCGGCACTGGTGGCGCTGGGCACCGGCTTGCTCATTGCCGGACTGGTCGTCAAAGTGCCGGGCTGAGGTTAGCCCGGGCCGGCCCGCGAGTCCGGGCCGGCGCAGGTTCCGGGCAGTCAGGTCCGGGTCAGATTTCGTCCTGGCAATGATGCCGGCGCGATGAAGGGAACGCGGCTGCATGTCGAAGATAAAGGTGCAGAACC